>NZ_JALPRF010000009.1:0-144643 GCF_023196085.1 Spirosoma liriopis | reverse complement strand
TCCCATTAAAACAGACAGGTATCTGGTGAGCTTACGGATCAATGCGGTCCCAGAAACCGAGCCAACCTATCGCCAGTTTTACATGACCTTAGACCAGATGCTGACCGATTGCAGCCAGAAAATTCGTTGGTTGCTAAAGACGCTTCGCTTCTCAGACAGTACCTCATCGGTGATGATTTGAGAAATTTTTTCCTATGACCCAGTCTGACCCAATACTAGAATCCAAAAAACGATGCAGGTTACTAATACTGAGTTTAACAAGTACTTAACAGCGGCACACGCCACCCTGGATTCCCCCGCTTTCCGCTTAAACGCATTGGAAGACGCCCCCTGGAAGTCAGAATTTATCCAACTCATCACGTCGGTTCATGGCCTACTGAAGCTAGCTAACCAGGCGGGTAAACGAGTTGATTTTCTGGAAGGCGTGGGCGTAACCGGAAAAATACAGGACATCACTTCCCTGATCACCTGGATGTATGACCGATTACCCGAGTTAGCTACCGATAAGCCCGGTCAGCTTACCACCAATCGCTTAAACCGATACGCCAATCAGGGCTGGGGCTATTTTGCCAATGGCTCATTTTTTACGGCTGAATTCAACAACGAACTGGCTTTTTTTATCGATGACCAGCGGGTTTATCTCAACCGGCAAATTCGACGGGCCGTTTCTGAAGTGGAATACGCTCACGAGCAACGGCTTTAGACGGCTGTGGTATATCACTTATTTACCCATCAATCCGGATCATGAGAAAACAAACGTATATTCAGCAGGCCGCTAACTGGGCCAAAGCACACGGTTTCATTGATATCATGGCTAATGCAGATGGCTACCCAACGCCGGGTGGCTACGGTCGCCAGCAGGATGGACTATCGTTTATTCCGGATGTAACGGGGAAGCAATTTGAGCAGAAGTCTTACTTTGAAGTGATTCTCAAAACCAGTCCTGTGGATGAGTTGCTCTCCAAGCTTAAACTGCTGAGTCAATTGGCTTTACTCAGTGGTGGGGAGCTGTACTTGTTAGCTCCTAAAGGACATTTACCGTTTGCCAAGTCGGTAGCGATTCAAAGCCGTATCACGGCAAATTGGGTCATTTTAGCCTAGATCTTGCAGGAAGCGGTACAACGAATAGTCTGTGACTTATCCTCAGGGGCGTTTACTTCGTGATTTCCATGTCGGCACCATCCGTATGTTGATCGGGTAAGGCTGTTTCTATTTTATCCACTTGCACGGTTTCTCCTATTTTTATGGCTTTGTCAATTACTTTATCTACATAACCTACTTCTTCGCCTGCGTCTGAATAATAGCTAAATCGGACGGGTATCGTTGTATAGCTGTGCCGCTTTGAGGTATTATGAACCGTGAACCAATGATAGCCGGTTGAATCCTGTTCGCTTTTCTGCCATCGAAACGTATTGATCACTAAATCCCGCTGGGTGTTGGGCTCAGCATTTTTCGATACGACTGCTTTTTGTTGTTTCTCTAGAAGGGTCGTTTTAATATAATCATCTGTAGAGTTGATTTGCCCAATCAGAATCACTCCTACCAAACTGCCCAGACTATACAGTGAAACCTTGAGCCATTTTTTCATACACAGTATAATCGGGGAAATGAGTTGAACTGGGCATCTTGTAGCCCTAAGCCAACGTACAGAGCCGGTTTTCTGACTCCATGCGTAGGGCTAAGGGAACCCATGCGGCACTAGCCTGCCAAACCCCTAATCGTGTGGACACCCGACTCTATGGTCACGTGCAGATTTCTTCCAATCCAGTCCTGTAGATTAATACCTCCGGCTTCACCCGTAGTAGGGACGATTCCTTTACCCAGTACGGGTCCGTCTAAAATGCGAAGTGGGACGCGGCAAACAAAGCCATTACTGGTCTGGGTAAACAGATACTGGAAGATAATCGTCATACTGATAAGGAATAAGATCTTGCGAATAATTGAGAAGTGGCCCAATCAGATCAACCGATTTCTCAGTCTGTCGGATTATTTATACCAAAATAGACTGGTATAGCATCGTCATTTCTCTGACATAATGGAGTGCTGGGTATCGTTAGGCGTATCCTTCGCTTATTAAGTTCACTAAAGCTCGTCAGGGATAAAAAGAACGAGCTGACCTTAATGATCAATACGCGACAACGTCGCCATTGGAGCGGATAGTTAATTCGTCCTCAAAGGCTATAAGTGCCACGCTAACATCCCGAACGCCCGGGTGCTGCTGAACGAAGCGCTGTCGGGCCATTTCCTCACTATTGTTTAGATACGCTTTACGAAAAGGCTTGGGAGAAATCGAACTGTAGACTGTCACAACGATCAACGTGTTTGTAGCCATAAAAAAATCAGTTTAGTAAAGTAATCTTGGGGCGGGACAGCTTTTCGATGGGTTTCAGCAGGAGACTGCCTGTACAAACAACATCACACCGTGTCATCGATATCTCGATTTGGACAGCGGCCAACTACTTAACTGGCTCATTTTAACCCTTCTTGGCTTTGGGCGACACAGTGGGCGCCGTTATCACGGTTTCGTTGCGAGCGTATTTAGGCAACACAACCTGACCAGCTATCTTAGCGGGTTTCGTAGCCGCTTTCTTTACGTTTTTGTTTTTCTTTTCCTGATGAGCCATGCGATTGGGTTTTGAGTAAAACACATCTGATACCAAAACGCTTTATTTATTTTTGATAGCTCCGCGAAGCTAGTAGCTGGCAACTCAGGCGGGTGATGAGTCTATAAGCGGGTCATCTAGTCTTATAGAGAACGTACTCTAGTTACTTCTGGCAGATAACTTTCTTTCCATGTAATCATTTCTAAAATTCCTTTGTTCACCGCCTGACAGCTTTGCTGCGTGCGTGCTTACCGGCAGTTAAATGTCGTTCTCACATGATCAAGTACCCGAGTGCTGTGTGGACGGAGCCGCAATTAATCGCTCATCTGGAAGTTATGGCTCGATTGTTCCAATCCAAGCTGTTTCAACCTTCAGTGCCCTTTACGCACCAGAGCAAGATCGGTTGGATCGAGTTGATCCGGGGGGTAAGCGATTTGGTTCGGCAGGCTGAGTTGAGGGGTAAGCGCATTTGTTTTACCGATGAGGTGGGTACTCCGAATCAACACCAAGACATTACCAGTCTGCTGGATGTCATGCGAAATTCTGCCCACGTCGTAGAACCGCTATCTCCCGACCAGCAGCACTTAACGTTTATCTCTCCTCTTCTCAACTGCGTCAACGGAGTTGGCTCGGGCCACTTTGCCAATGGTTTGTTCTTTATCTGCCCTTACCCGAACGAGCGGGCTTTTTTCATCGGTCAGGACAGAATTTATTTCTACCGGCATTTAATGCGCGCTTACCTGGAAGCCGGACAATACCTGCTTTTTTTACCTGATTCTAATTAAGCGGCTAATAGATTTTCTAACGATAATACATATACGTCCGCTAACCGCGCAGAAGTTGGCGGTGAACATACAACGCTTTTTTACAGGCAGTGCCGACTGGTATTCTTAACAAACCATAGGTATATAATAGCAATCCCCACTTGGCATAACCGATCCAGTTTTTCTATCGGGTATGATCTCGGCAGAATTTCGCTTCATGTATTTGTTATTGTTGATAAATAAGCCGCTGTAATAGATTGCGCATCCCTGGCCGAAATACTTTAGCTAAAGCTCCTACGTCAGCATTTATGCAAATAATCCATAGACAATAGCCAGTGTCCCGTTATAAGATCATCCTCCTGATCAGCTTTTCGTACTATATTATTGATGAAGGACAATTGATGCGAGTTCACCAGTATTTATACTTAGCCGTCCGTCAAGGCATACTTTTGTGTATCGATCGCTTTCAGAAGCTTGTCATACGGTTGATTAAACTTAGCGATCCCTTCCTTTTCCAGTTGCTCAGCAACTGTGTTCAGATCCACACCCGCCCGCTGCACTTGTTCCAGCATTTGAAGGGCTTCTGAATAGTGGCTGGATAAACGAACAGATGGCTTTCCCTGTTCACGGTAGGCCTGCAACGTATCCATCGGCACGGTATTCACTGTTTTAGGGCCGATGAGGGCCTCCACGTATTTGACGGGTGAAAAATCGGGATCTTTCACCCCCGTACTCGCCCACAGTAACCGCTGAGGTGTAGCCCCTAGGGACGCTAGCTTACGGAAGCGTTCACTCTCAAACAGGCGACCGTAGAGGGCATAGGCCTGTTTGGCCAGGGCAATGGCTGTTTCTCCCTTTAATTCGTTCAAACCCCGTTCGGCGAGTACCGGATCGACGAGGGTGTCAATGCGACTGATGAAAAAGCTGGCCACCGATGCCAATTGATCAATAGGATGACCAGCGGCTAAGCGGTCTTCAAGCCCTGCGATGTAAGCCTCGGCCACAGCTGCGTAGCGATCCAGGCTAAATAGTAAGGTGACGTTAATATTGATGCCTTCGGCAATGGCCTGCCGAATGGCGGGTAAACAAGGCTGAGTGCCCGGTATCTTAATCATCACGTTGGGCCGGTTGACGGCTTGCCATAGCTCGCGGGCCTGCTCCAGGGTCTTGTCGGTATCCAGGGCAAGGCGGGGGGAAACTTCCAGGCTGACGAAGCCGTCGGCTCCGCTCACTTTGTCTTCGTAGACGGGCAAAATAGATCAGCGGCTTGTTGAATATCGGCTACGGCAACCCGGTAAAATATTGCTTCGTTCGAGAGACCCTCTTTGGTCAGTTCTCGGATGTCTCCATCATAGTCCTGACTACTGCTGATCGCTTTCTCAAAGATGGCCGGATTAGAGGTGATACCCCGAATGCCATCCTTCTCGATGAGCCGTTGCAGTTGGCCGGAGTTCATCAGGGGCCGGTCGATAAAGTCCAGCCAGATGCTCTGACCGAGTTTGTGCACTTGTTTGACTGGGTTAATCGACTTGTGTTAAAAGTTGGTGTTGAACGAAAAAAGGAAACCTATAACTCCAGGCAGCCTTCGTAAGCTTCTACACATACATAACAAAAGCGTATTAGCTTGTTGCTTTTCGGAATAGGCCAAAAGTGATGTAGTGGTACAAGTCTGTTATCGGTTTAGGAGAGAATGGTCAACCTACCGAATTGCTGAGTGTACGCAAATGGAATTCACTATCCAGTGAAGGTTTACCGCTCAGTCATTCATTTTGGCTACGCCCGATCCTTGTTGACGCGATCATCAAGTAATAAGTGGCACGAGTCGGGGCTCCGCTATGATTGGTGATGCATCCAACCAAGGAAGCCGTTACCTCATTAAAATAACCAGAATAAAGCGTCTTGTAGTCAAATAGGTTTGTTTTTTGTGAAAATTAGCTTCCGTCTATCGAATTAGCGGTTGCTGACTGTGTTAAGCGTTTACTAATTAAAAGAAAACCAGTAATGCTGATCTGACTCTTATCACACTTGCGATCAATTCATGTTAGGTGGCCGGATTAGATTCCATTTTGAATGATTAGTATCTCCTGTGCCCAGGTCGACCAATCAGCGAATCTTAGGAGCGTACCCAAATCTAGTTCATCAACACGGAATAAGGTCCTTTGAAAAGCCAGTGCCTAGCTTCAAATTGTCATTTGCCAACCCACTCAGGCAACGAACGAATTGGCCAGATATGTAAGGAAGCATAGTACGCGTTGAGAGCACCTGCTTCGTTCGGTCGATACCACACACCATCGCTTAAGCATTCAAAACTATGATTCGCTCAGTCATTGCGGCAACGGGTAGTTGCATTCCGGATACCCTTGTTCGAAATCAGGATTTCTTAGCGACCCAGTTCTTTACCCCCGCAGGAATAGCCATTACCACCGATAAGGCCGTGATTCTAGACCGATTTGAAGCCATTAGCGGTATCCAGAAACGGCGCTACGCCCGCCCGGATCAGAAAGCCTCCGATCTGGGTTTACTGGCCGCTGGGCAGGCCCTGACAAGCGCGGGTTTTGATCCCGAAACGCTGGATTACCTGATCGTAGCCCACAACTTTGGCGATGTCGCGCATCAAACGAACCGGGTCGATCTGGTGCCCTCCCTGGCTTCTCGCATTAAAGCAGGCCTAGCCATAAAAAACTCTCATTGCGTAGCCTATGATCTGGCCTTTGGATGTCCAGGCTGGCTGGAAGGAGTTATTCAAGCGAACTACTACATTCGCTCGGGAGACGCCCAGCGCTGCCTCATCATCGGTACCGAAACGTTGTCACGGGTGATCGATCCTTCGGACCGGGATTCGTTGTTGTTTAGTGATGGCAGCGGGGCCATTATTCTGGAAGCCAGCCCCAAGGGTGTAACGGGTATACTATCCCACCATACTCAGACGCACGCTTATGAACACGCTGACCTCCTGAAGATGGGTAACGCCTACGATCCAGACCAAAGCGAGCCTGCTGATCGGTTCATGAAGATGAATGGGCGAAAGCTCTACGAATTTGCTTTACTGCACGTTCCACTCGTCATTAAAACCGCATTGGATAAAGCAGGTATAAGCATTTCAGCAGTCAAAAAGATTCTGATCCATCAGGCGAATCACAAAATGAATGTTGCTATTCTGGAACGGCTCTTCAAGCTATACGGTCAGGAAAGTCCAGACTTAGCGTTGATGCCCATGACGATCTCTTGGCTGGGTAATAGTTCAGTGGCTACTATTCCGACCCTTCTCGATTTGGTTCAACGGGGCCAGCTCGCTAATCAACGGATCGAAGCCGGTGATACCGTGGTGTTAGCCTCGGTGGGAGCGGGCATGAATAGTAACGCCGTCGTTTATCAATTTTAATGCAGCGAGCGGGACGTCTGTTTTCATCAAATAAACCGGCAATGTATGGCCCACTTTGAGACGGTTATCTTTATACTGGCGATTTTAATTGGCCTGTCGGCCATCGCCCATAAAATCATCCTGCCGTATCCGGTTTTGCTGGTGGCCACGGGTGTACTGATTGGTTTCATGCCGTTTCTGCCCAATCTGGCCTTAGACCCCAACGTAGCCTTAGTCATTTTTCTGCCCCCACTGCTCTATGAAGCTGCCTCCAAGACAGCCTGGCAGGAGTTTACCCGCTCCATTCGACCCATTACCACCTTAGCCGTTACACTCGTATTTTTTACCGCCAGTACCGTGGCTGTGGCTGCTCACTACGTTATTCCCCACTTCAGCTGGCCGATGGCCTTCGTGCTGGGCGCCATCGTTTCGCCACCGGATGCGGTAGCGGCTAACAGCATCATCAAAGGCCTGGGCCTCAACAAACGTGTCATTGCCATTCTGGAGGGCGAAAGCTTGCTCAACGATGCCTCTGCTCTGATCGCCTACCGCTACGCCGTGGCCGCCGTAATGACGGGCCATTTTGTGTTGTGGGAAGCGAGTCTGCAATTTTTACTGGTCGCCGGGGGCGGCCTGTTGATCGGCGGTGTGCTGGGCTGGCTGGTGGCGACGGTGCTCCATCGAATTGATAGCTCCACCACGCAAACGGGTCTAATCTTACTGGCCCCCTACGTAGCCTACTTAGCCGCCGAACACGCACACACCTCAGGCATTCTGGCCGTCGTCAGCGCGGGGCTGCTGATTACCCGCCGGGCACCGGAAGTCTTTTCACCCCAGGCTCGCCTGGAATCCCGAGCCGTCTGGGACACCCTTATTTTTCTGCTCGAAGGTATAGTCTTCATCCTGATCGGTCTGCAATTACCGGCCATCGTGGCGGACTTACGCGGGTATACGACAGAAGAATTAGTCCTGTATAGTGTTACAATTAGCGTCGTTACCATCCTCATCCGCATTTTATGGGTGTTTTTCAGCACCTATTATCCCCGGCTGCTGGGCTGGTCAATCACATCGGGTTCGGACACAGACGAACGAGCCAATGACATTGACTGGCGGAACGTACTCATTGTGGCCTGGACCGGAACCCGGGGCGTAATCTCGCTGGCTACCGCCCTGGCCCTGCCCCTCACGCTGCCCTCCGGCCAGTTATTCCCCCAAAGACCTCTGATACTGTTCTTGTCGTTCGTGGTCATTCTGGTCACGCTGGTCTTGCAGGGAATGACCTTACCCTTGCTCATTCGGCTGCTAGGTATAACTCCACAGAGTGATCCGACGCGGGTGGATCAGGCGCTGGAGTTCCTGTTGGCCAGCCAGTCACTAACGTACCTGGAGAACGACTTCCCGATACGCTTGCGGGGCGAGTTGAGACAAACCCTTATCCGGCGGTACCGGGTTTTGGTGAACGAATTGGACGCCACGCTGTATCAGACCAACTCGGAGCCAGAACTGGCAACTGACCACGCGTTGGTGAATGAACAGCGGACTGCCGAACGAGCCCTGGGTGAATACCAGCAGGCACTTCTGCTGGAGCTGGCTACCGAAAAACGCTTTAGTGATGAGGTGCTACGGACGGCTGAACGACGGATCGATTTGGAAATGGCCCGGCTGGATGCCTCCGAGCAAGCCGCTGGGGAGTAGGCAGACCCAATCGCCATTACAAGCTTATAAGTCGATCGCGGGCTGAGCATCTTAATACCAAAATGGACGCAGATCTGCTTAGGATGTTCAACGTCATGCGGTAGGCATTACTTCTGACCGCTTTAAACCCGTCAATAAAGACTTATGCTGCTTAATCACAAGATTTCATTCGCGTTCTATATACGCAGTATCCTTCCTCAGGCCCTGCTCATCTTTTTGTTTACTAATGCCATTGTTTTGCTTAAACTTTTCAGTTCCTGGGTTTTGGTTGTTCCGATCGCCGTTGCGGCCATCCTGGGTACCTGCATTGCGTTGTTGCTGGCTTTTCATACCAATCAGGCCTACGATCGGTGGTGGGAGGCCCGGATTGCCTGGGGAGCCCTTGTTAACGATAGCCGTAGCTTGATTCGCCAACTCCAGGTATTTGTTGCCAATGGGCCTGACCGGGACGAGCTGCTGCACGCCTTTGTGGAACGCCAGTGTGCTTTCTGCTTCGTGTTGGGTGACTCCCTACGGGGTCAGGATGTGACAGCTCGGTTGCAAGCGTTTCTATCGGTAGCGGATAGTCAGCGCGTGGCTCAGGCAACCAATATACCAAATGCCTTACTGCTGGTCCAAGGTTTAAGCCTGCGTGGCTTGTACGATTGTCAACGAATAACCGATTATCAGCTGGTCCAGTTGAACATGACTCTCAACAACCTGACCGATTCCATGGGACGCTGCGAACGGATCAAAAAAACGGTTTTTTCCCGGACCTACACGTTTAACATGCAGGTATTCATTTACTTGTTTGCTACGATTCTGCCTTTCTGTCTGGACCCTGTTCATTATCTGTTGGACGTACCTTTGGTCACGCTACTCTCATCCGCATTCATTCTCATTGAGAAGAGTGCCATTCAATTGCAGGATCCCTTTGAAAACAAACCGACCGACACACCCATGACGACTATTGCTCAAACCATTGAGATTGATCTGAAAAGTATGACGTCTTATGCCCCTCTTCCTGACAAACCGGTCGCCCAGAGCTATTATTCGTTGTAGGGGATGTAACCCGGTCGTGCAAAACCATCACAATGGATCATCCACATTAAGGAAGTGGCCATTCGCTTTCACTCGTTAAAGAAGTATTAGCTGGTTCAGCATCAGGGCCTAATTAATCTATCGGTTGGTTTACGTTAATTTATGGGATAAATACTCATTGAGAACTAACTGGTTCATCCGTAAATGCTCCAAGCGAACGAGTGGTAGATTATTGGTCAAAAAATTGTATTATTCCTATCATCCCGACAGGGATTAACAAGTAAAGGTGAATATGTATAAGTATACCATGACCGAGAACAAATCCGACAGTTCACACAAGCAATAAGACAATTATTTAATTATGAGACTATTGCAACTATATATCTATTTCTTCCGTTGCTTCTATATCCTACTTCTAATAGTGGACAACGTTATGAAAATACAGTCAAAAGTCTTTGTATTATTTTTAGTTTCATTCGCTCTCGTTTCAACCCAATCTTGGGCACAAAGCTATAGCCTTATGCCTAAAAGCGAGTCAGAATCTAGCCAAGATGCTCACCGGTTGGGCGAAGAAACACAAACGAATCAACCAGTAGTTACAGAAGCCCAGAAGGGGGCTAATCGATCCATTGATGCCATGCACTGGACAGCCGTTGGCCTTAACCAGCCAAGCCAGTTTGCGCCTGCGGTCAGCAAGCCGCTACTAGATACGCCAAAGGAGGTTCCATTCACCCTACGTATTGACAAGTCTGTTGAGAAGCCACTAAAGACAATGAAAAAACCGGCTGATCAGCGTTTATAAAGGATATTAAATAACATCCATTCGATCAAAGCAGCAAACGAAAAAGGGGAATAACACAGGATGTTATTCCCCTTTTTCGTTTGCTGCTGTAATTGGTTTAAGTATGCATCGTCAGCTAAAAGTGTTTAGTTGCGGACGAGGATAAGCGAGACTCTCCATTGAAAGGGGTGTATAAGGATACAATGGGTATGCTCTAAAACTATTTTATCGTAATAGTGCGATGAAGTAGTTTCATGTTATCTTTGTATCATGGGAGTAACGAAAACCGAAATATTCACCGAAGAACAGAACCGTATCGCGGATCTGGCTAAAGCCTTCGCGCATCCGGCACGGGTGGCTATCCTGCAATTGCTGGCTCAGAAAAAAGCCTGCGTGTGTGGCGACCTGGTGGATGAGTTGCCGCTCGCGCAGGCAACCGTTTCGCAGCATTTGAAGGAGTTGAAACGCATCGGCATCATTCAGGGTGAAATCAACCCGCCCCGCGTCTGCTACTGCATCAATCCGCCTGTATGGGAAGAAGCGAAACAAACCTTCGGCGCATTGCTGGATGCAATGATGGAAGTGCCCTGCTGCTGACAAAGAGCAGGCTTTTTTTTGCTCTTATCCATCGTAATATTACATTAAACCAATAAAGGAAAATCACATGGAAACCGCTGAACAAATCAAAGAAGTCGTGCGCCAGAAATACGGCGCGATTGCCGAACAACCTGACGTCAATGGCTGTTACGGGCCTACTTCGTGCTGCGACCAATCCAGGCCGGGACCTGAAATCGAATCGAATGTGCCGATTGTGATGGCGCAGGATTACCAAGAGCTGAACGGCTACGTAGCCGATGCTGATTTGGGATTGGGTTGCGGCTTACCGACGCAATTCGCACAAATTAAGCCCGGAAATGTGGTGGTGGATTTGGGATCGGGTGCGGGCAATGATTGCTTTGTCGCCCGTGCGGAAACGGGCGAAACGGGCCAGGTGATCGGCCTGGACATGACCCCGCCCATGATCGACCGTGCCCGGAAGAATGCGAAAGCTTTGGGCTTCTCCAACGTCGAATTCGTCTATGGCGACATCGAGGACATACCGTTGCCGGAGAACCTGGCGGATGTGGTGGTGAGCAATTGTGTGATGAACCTGGTCCCCGACAAGCACAAAGCCTTTTCGGAAACGTACCGCATTTTGAAGCCCGGTGGCCATTTCAGTATTTCCGACATTGTGCTCAGAGGAGAGCTGCCCGAAGGCTTGCAGCACGACGCGGAAATGTATGTTGGCTGCGTATCGGGCGCGATCCAGAAGGACGCCTATTTGCAGCTCGTGCAGGATGCCGGGTTTACCAACATTCAAGTTCAAAAGGAGCGGGAAATCACCCTGCCCGACGATGTGCTGCAAACCTACCTGTCAGCGGATGAAGTGGCCGACTACCGCCAGCAAGACAAAGGCATCTACAGTGTGACGGTATTCGCTCAAAAGCCAGTGCCCAGCACCGAAACCAAAATAGCCGCAGCCACTTGCTGCGGGCCAGATGGCTGTAATTAACCTACTAAACCAAAACGATCATGAAAAATATTCTAGTGCTTTGCACGGGCAATTCCGCCCGTTCACAGATGGCCGTATGCGACGGATTAGCGTTGACAGATATTAAAAACAGCCGCGCCACGGTGGCTTGGTATTTTAAAAGATACAATCTCAGTAATCGCTCAATAAGTGCTCTTATGTTCGTGACTCTGAAAAGTCTGTAATGAATCTTGTCTTTATATAGCTTAGGCTTGCTCAACCTGTTCCTTGATCAGAAAAAGAGTCGTTCGCCAATAGAATTCTAAGTGTTTCTGAATCGACTCAGTGGGAAAGTTTTCGATCGTGAGCCGTAGGTGGGTAAATTGATTAGTAGGGGTTAGAGTAAACTCAAGAATGGAATAGTTTTCGGCCGTATCGGGCAGTCGCGAAACCGAGCTCAGATGCGTATAAGCTACTTTTCGTTCCTGATCAAAGCGTAGAACAATGCCTTTGTTTTCAAATTTTACGTGATGAAATCCACGAATGGTGATTGAGGTATTGATTTGCCAATTGGTAATGACCTGAATTTGCGCTTCTGGTTCTGCTAGCCATTCTGTCATTCGTGCGGGCTGGGTCAAAGCAGCCCACACGGCAGCTGGTTTAGCTTGAATTGTAACATCGGCTGAGAATGGTTCAATCATTATTGGCTTGGGATTCAAGGATGAATAAAGGGCAGTATCAGTCACGTTAGGCTAATCAATCTAACAAAAATTCAAATTCTCGTAATAAGCTCCTACCTGAGACGAGGGGATGAATTTTTTGGTGAACTCTTTTGAGCAAGAGTCAGACTGTTGCTGTCAGAAACACACGGAACTTAAGCTCTTAATAGCTTCAGACCTTGACTTTCGTAGAAGGGAAAATTACCATCGTGGCTAATGAGGATCAACCGCTCAGTAATGGCCTGACTGATCAGAATATGGTCGAAGGGATCATTATGTACTGGTATCAAGGCCTCCAGCTTGGCTAAGTGGACGACCTTCGATGGCAGTAGTTTCACGCCTAGCGTTTGGCGTAACGCATTGGCAATGTCAGCAATGGTGACCCCATTTAATTGGAAGTCAGCTCGCTTTAACTTAGCCTTGATGACAATCTCACGCAGGCTTTCGTGGCTGACGTAAAATTCATTCGTTCGGTTCTGAAGAATGGTTTTAATAGGGGCTTGTAAGTCGGGCGAATCAGTTAGCCACCAGATCAGGATGTGTGTATCCAGTAAGTATTTCTTCATTTCTTAATCGTCACCCGCAGATCGTCTTCCCATGCAGACGACTCACTGACGATTTTGTCCTTAAATAAGCCTAGCCCTGCCTTCATATTTGACTTGGTGGCAAGCTGGCCACTAGCAGACGATTTCTTAACCGACATTTTGGGGTCTTTTGAGTCTGTTGCCATCACGTTTAGGGTTGCTTTACAAATATAACGTTTTTGAGCCGAAATTAAGTTTTGATAGAGCTGTACAAATATCAGCGCTTTCTAGGCTTGCCCATCCAGATGTCCGGATAAATCACCTCCGAAGTGAGACGAAGAAGTCTTCATGTATCTGCTCCATAAATTGGGCATTTCGAGAGTCACTTTTACTACATAGTTTCACTGATAAGAAAATTAAGTAAGCAATGGTTTAATTGAGCTAATCACGTTCGTAATCAAGAAAATAATCCGCTTAAACGCTTAAGATTAAGGCCTGTAAGTCGATTCTAAATGCCCCCTGATGGCAGTTAATGTAAACTAGGCGGGTTTAAGTTTTTGGGAACTGTATTGGATGACCTGATCGACGTAATGAACCGAAGTAGGATGACGGCTTTGCCCAAAGGCCAGCACCGAATGATTATGCAAACATCGCCGACGGTCGGCCGTTGCCCTGCGATTACTGAATTGCTGCGGTGGCGGACCACCTCTTCTCATTTTCACCGCCCGGTGGCCTGGCCCTTTTATCCACTTTCATTTGGCGACGTCCACGTTTACTTGACGACATACCGTATTAATAAGGCCCTTTTAGAAAACAAAACAACCCATTTCTCTCTTGTTTATTTAATCCTAGCATAAAGAAATTTCAGCGTTTCAACTCATCGTCAGTACGTAACGGAGCCATTTTCATTTTGACTCGGCCACATCGCAGGTCTGTATGAATAACCCCCGTTTTTGGGTGCTCTAATTCACCCGCTGACCAAGCTTGTCCATCATACGTAAGGTTACGAATCAGGGGTTTATCTCTCACCAGCCCATAATTTTTCTCCCCTGCCTGATCGACTTCGGCAACGCGAGCGAAATAGCGAGCCCCTATCCGATAGATTTCGACGCTGGACCCTTTCGAGGGAAATAGCCACCGGCCTAAAATCTGGTCGGCTTGAGGCACGCCACTTATGCCCCCCAGCATAAAGAAAAGCAAAAATGCCAGCCAAAGCGGGTTTCTAGTTCGTACTGTTTTCATAGATTTGCGATAAGTTTGTACGGGTCCGAGGGGCGCAATTTTTGGTTAACTTCAGCTAAATTGTATAATTCACTGCTAACTAATAAAACGTCCGGCTTTAGGCTCATCCGTATGCCAAGGTATTGATGATCAGTTAAAGCAGATCTCACGGTGCCAGGGGCAAACGTTAGGTATAATCTATACCCATCAGCCTGGTCAATAACTGATGTTCGTTGACAGTCTGACGCGTTTTGGTTTTCCGAAGTTGACCTACGTAGTTGCGTTGACCCAGATCCCAAAGGTTGCCTGACGGTGTCAGCTTATCTATGACAGGCTACTCTAAAGGAAATGATGAATACCAGCAACCCAGGTAATCTTTATCAGCTTCAAGACTGATCAACTTCAGCTTATCAGCGCTTAAGATGAGTGAGTTTGTCAATGTCAAGCAACGTAATCTGGCTGGCATTGATTTCAATCAGCCCTTCCTTCCGTAAATCGCCCAAAATACGAATGACCGTTTCGGTTGAGGCTCCTACCAAGTGTGACCAGTTCTCACGCGACAGAGTCATCACTGAGGACGTGTTAGCGTCCGGATGGCCGAAACGGAGGCTTTCTGACCGCACCGTATCGCCGGTGGTGCGGCCTTCCGACTGCGGATAAAATTTTCGCTCAACCATCAACAGAGCTTCGGCCACTCGTTTGCGGACCGATTGATAGGCAAGCTTCAGCAGCCGTTCTTGAAGCTCGGCGACGTCGCCAGCCAGCATCCGAAAAAATTGGTTGGCCACAGCCGACTGGTGATCAAGTAGGGTCTTCAGGTCCGCTTTGGGAATACTACAGACCTGCGCTTCTTCCAGTAGTTCGGCTGTCTCGGTGTAGGGCTCTTCTTCCAGTAGCGCCCGGTATCCCACAAAATCGCCCGGACCAACTAGGCCCGTGATGTATTCATTCCCGGCTGCATCCGCCTGGAAAAGTTTACCCTTTCCCTGCTGGATAAAATACACCACAGTCGGCCTGCTCCCCGCCGTAAACAAACGGTGTTTACGGTTATAGTGTGTCGTTGGGTAATAATCGCACAGAAACTGGCGGATATCGTTTCCCTCCAAGAGAGCTTTCGTCAGGTGGCCTAAGGGGATAGAAACCTCAGCGGGATGGGGCGGTACCGCTGCGTCTTTTTTGAGCCTCAACTCCACTGCATTGAGCAGGGTAAGGTCGTCGAAGGGCTTGGTCAAGTAATCGTCCGCGCCCAGGTTCATGCCCGCCCGAAAATCAGCCGCTTCGACTTTCGCCGTCAGAAAAATGAACGGAATACCAGCTAAGGTGGGGTCCTTTCGCAGGATGTGCAAGACGCCGAAACCATCGAGTTCAGGCATTTTAATGTCGCACAGAATCAGGTCCGGGTGGATTTGGCGGGCCTGTTCGATCCCCTCCCTGCCGTTAGCCGCCTGAACGACCTGATAAGGAGCTAACTGGAGGATTTCGCTGATGTTTTCCCGCATTGCCGGGGTGTCTTCAATCACCAGAATGGTTTTCATGGGAAGGGGGGGTTAGGGGGAGGTGGACGGTGAAGATGGTGCCCGAATCGAGCTGGCTGGTAAAGCTAACGGTTCCCCCCAGCAGATCGACGTAGCGTTTAACCACATACAGGCCCAAACCCGTACCCGAGACGTGATTGACGTTACGGGCCCGGAAAAAATTAATGAACAGTTTATCCTTGTCGGCGTCAGGAATGCCGATGCCCTGGTCGCGGACCGTCAGCTGGAACTGATCGCCCGCCACGGCCGTACTCAGGTCGATCGCTTTGCCATTGGCCGAGTATTTACTGGCGTTAACCAGTAGATTGATAAGAATATTTTTAAGCATTTGTCCGTCGAGCGAAACAGCCGGTTCACCCGATAGATGGGTGTAAACGATGCGCTGACCAGGTTTAATCAAGGCCTGCATATCGTCGATGACTTCCTGGCAGAAGGTAACAATATGCAATGGCTGCGGGCAGCCGTGCAGGGTGGATTGTTCCATCTGACTAAGCGAGAGAAAATCATTCAGCAGTCCGGTTAGCCCATGCACCGCCGATTTGATACGCTGCACGTGCCGCTCCCGTTTATCGTCCTCGTCGGGGCCGTTGTAGCGACCGATCAGCGAGGCCGACGAGAGAATGGTGCCCATCGGGGTGCGAAATTCGTGGGAGGCTAGGGTGACAAAGTTAGACTTCAGCTCGTTGAGCTCGCGCTCCTGCACCAGCAGCCGCTCGGTCTGCTGACGGATCAGCACCTGTTCGGTTACGTCGGTTCCAACCACGACGATGCCGGAGATGGGGCCATCGGGCCGGTCGCGCAGCGGTTCGTAAACGAAGTTAACGTAAACGGGTTGAACCTGCCCGTCGCGCTGAAAGGGTACGGGTAATTCATGGCCCACAAACGGCACCCCGGTATGCAATACGCCGGTTAGCAGTTCCTCAAACCCATGCCCGGCGCTTTCGGTTAGTACCCCGAAAATTGGGTTGCCCAGGAGTTGGGCTTGGGTGCGGTTCCAGAGGGTACAGATAAGCGGATTGGCCAGTTCGACCACGAAGGTGGGACCGCGCATAATAGCGATGGCCACCGGAGCCTGTTGAAACAGACTGCGCAGCCTGGCTTCGCTGACTTCGGTTTGCTGGCGGTCCTGCCGGGCTCGGGTTACCTCGGTGGCGATGACCATGGTTCGCTCGATGCCCCCCTCCACGTTCCGCAGGGCATCGTAGACAAAGTTGAAGTACACCGTCTTCAATTGGCCATTACGCTCCAAGGTGACGGGTAGTTCGTGGCCCTCGAAAGCAAAACCGGTTTTATAGACACCCTGTAGGAGTTCTTCAAACCCCTGGCCGGTGGCTTCGGGTAAGACGGTAAATAAAGGCTTGTCGATTACTTGTTGATGGGTACGTCCCCAAAGCTGGCAGATGGTCGGGTTGGCCATTTCGACAGTGAATTCGGGGCCGCTAAAGATGCCCACGCCCAAGGGTGTTTGTTGGATGATGGCACTGAGCAGTCGTTCGTTGCTTTCCAAGCGTTGGCGCGCCCGCACCGCCGGGGTAATGTCGGTTACGATGATGATTACCCCCGTAATGGATTTATTGGTTTCGTAGCGGGGTTGGTACACAAAGTCGACGTAGCTTGTTTCGAGCTGGCCACGGCGCATCAGGTGGACAGGCGTTTCTCCACTCTTGTAGGCGACGCCCGTTGTTGTTACCTGCTTCAATCGCCCCTCAAAGCCCTGGCCGGCCAGCTCAGGCAAGGCCTCCAGCAGCGGTTTGCCTACCAGTTGGTTGGCCGGTCGTCCAACAACTTGGTGGTAAAAGGGGGTGGCTAGTTCAACGGTAAAGGCGGGGTCCAACCCCAGAATAGCTACCCCGACGGTTACCTGTTCAAATAGAGTAGCCAGACTTAGTTCTTTTTTCCGCCCGGCTTCTTCAAGCTCCTGCCGTTGCCGCCGGCGTAGCCAGGAGTCGGTCGTTTCGGTAGCCAGGCAGAAGACGCCCCCAATGCCGCCCGATTCGTCGTAAATCGGGCTGTGGGAACAACTAAAGTAAGCCGCCTCGGGTAAACCGCGCCGGTTGACCAGCAGCAATTCATTCTCCGACCAGTCCGCTTCACCCCGTGTGAGTACAGCCTTAAGCCTTGGACCCAAAGTAGCCCATATTTCGGGCCAAACCGCACGCCCTTCACTGCCCAATGCTTTGGGGTGCTTATCGCCTATAATCAGCCGGTAGGCATCGTTGTAGAGCATCACGTGTCCAGATCCCCACCAGATCAGGGCGGGCGTGTGGGCATTGAGACACACGCCTACAGTAGCCCGCAAGCTCGGAGTCCACTGGTCAGGAGCTCCAATGGAGGTATTTGACCAGTCTTTGTTACGCATAAGGTCGCCTAGCTCCCCCCCCCCGGCCAAGAAAGCCCATGTTGCTGCTTTATTCGGCGTCATCGTACCTTATTTACTAAACTAGGGTTGGGGCCGGTTCACCGGTTTATACCAACTTTTTATTAATTGTCTAATTTTGACCTACTTAGTAACCACAAAAAGTACCGCTTCCTATTTTATAATGAGGAAGCGGTACTTTTTGTGGTTACTAAGATCCTACCGGCTAATTGGCGAGCGTGCCTAAAGAAAACCGCTGACTGATCGGGAAATTTGGTTCAGGTGGGCGTAAGTATGTGGTTTTTCCAGACACATGCTGGCCCCGTTTTGGTAGGCTGTCGCCATTTGAGCCGGTTCGACCGAAGTTGAAAGCATTACGGCCGGAATGTGGCGCAGTAACGGATTTGCTTTGATGGCCCTCAGAGCCTCTAAACCGTTTACTTTGGGCATGTTCACATCGAGCAGGATTAGGTGGACCGGTTGGGGGGCTGGCTGCTGGCTCCAGGTATCGAGCAGCGTTAGCAGTTCGCTCCCATCCTGGGCTTCGACAACTGTCACCCAGGGGTAAACTTCCTGGAGCGACTGGCGCATAAAGTACCGGTCATCGGCATCATCGTCAGCCATGTAAATGACGGTTTTAGCGTAGTCCATTGAGTAAGTTCGCGTTAAACAAGTGACAAGTGATAAGAACGCTCAAAGGTGAGGGGGAGCGGACGGTTTTTCTATGACCATTGATAGTATAGACTATGATTGTTCACCGACTGAACTAAACCAAAGCGTCGGCTCATCATAATCAGAACGGGCCGGGTAACGGTCATGCAGCCGGGTGATGACGGTCATAGAGCATACGGACTAAGGGTCGTACATTTGGTTAGATGGCGTAGTCTACTCGTCTTCCTTGCAGAGTAAATCAACTAAAGGTCAGCATGATGACACAGTTACTAACGGTACGGGGTCTATTTAATAATGCAGCCGAAGCCCAGCAGGCGATTCAAGGCCTGCTGGCTATGGGCTTTAGCCGGGAAACCGTTGAATTATCGACCCATACCGGCTCGCAGACAACTATCGGTGACAGCACCATCGCAGGGGGCCAAGCTGATGCCAGCAGTGGTCGGTTCTTTTCCTCCCTCTTTAGTAGCCCGGATGAGGTCTGGTCCCAGCGGAGACCTGCTGGATGGGTCCGCTTCCAGCTACTCCAGATTCGTACCAAAGAGCCGGACAATAGTGATTCAACCGTGGTCGGATTGTCAAGCGTGTCCCAGCCGGTCCATCGGTGCGATTCCAGGGGAAGTTTGATAACGGTGAAAACCCAAACGGCCGCTGAAGCCAAACAAGTGGCCGATCTACTGGAGACTGCCGGTGCTGAAGACGTAATTGTGGATAAAGGCGTAAACTCCGGGCAGGAGTCGATACGCCCTAGCGCAGCTTAATAAGATTCAGCTAGACTAACTTAGGCAACCGGGCCGATTTTGGTAATTTCAGAGGATAGCTCAGGCATTTTCAAAACTCCGGTGCTTGATCTGTTACCAGTCAAGTATGAAAGAGAGTAAACCCGTGTTCATCTAACTGGCCTTAACAGTTATTAAAATAAGCGTCTCATTAATCGCTCCCTCCTGAGACGAATATCGATTTGAGGATTCGACGGAACTAAAGTTAAGTTGTTAGCCAGGATGGGAGTCTGGCGAACCCGACTGCTTGCTCAACAGAAAGATTGTCGAAATAATACAAAAACTGCCAAGCCATTCCGGACCCGTGAAGGAGAGCCCAAGCCACATCACCGCGATCAGAGCCGCGGAGAGGGGCTCGGCCGAGGCCAATAAACTAGCTCTCTGACCACCAATTAGCTTCACGGCTGACATATAGGCGTAAAAAGCTACCAACGTCCCAAAGACCACAATAAAGCCCATACCCAGATAGGTTTGTGTGTCCCAGGTTCCGCTGACCTGCCACGGTGCCCGGACTAGCGAGAAAACCAAACCGCCAAAAAACATGCCCCAGCCAATAACCAGCGAGGAGCTATACCTAGCTAAAAGACGGGCCGGTTGTAAGGTGTAAATGGCCAGCGTAACCGCCGACCCAAGCCCAAACAGCAAGGCTAAGCCCGAAATTGACAGGCTCATCATATCACCCCGGGTGACCAGCAGCACGGTGCCAAAGATCGCCAGCAATATTGCCCCTACTTCGGATCTTGTAGGCATACGTCTGGTTTTGATCGCCAGGTAAACCGCAATGAGAATTGGCCCTGAATATTGGAGCACCGTTGCCGTGGCCGCATTGGAATAGTTGATGGCGGCAAAGTACGTATACTGAACGGCCAGCATGCCGGCCAGACTAAAAACACCCAACTGCAGGGCGTCTTTTTTGTGCTTCCATATCGACAGCAGATTGGCCTTTTCAACCAACCCAGAAAAGCTCAACAGCAGAGCGCCCGATAGCAACATTCGCGTGGTGATTAGCCACTCCACATTGATATGCCGGTGCTCAAAGAGAAATTGTCCCACGGTGCCCGACACCCCCCAAAGTATGGCGGCCCCTATGGCTAAGCTAACCCCTTTTATCGTCTTTGATTCCATCGTATTGCGAAGTCAATGTGAAATAGCGTGCAAAATTCGCTTATAAGGTTTGCATCTTTTCCTCTATTTTTGACCCCTTTACGCAATTCTGACTCGTTGATTGTCTACCCGGCACCTAGATATGGAAGACCTTGATAAATTTGACCTGGCTATCCTGAGCGAATTACAGGCCGACAATATGAGGCCACAACGGGACATCGCCGAAACCATTGGTTTGTCAGCGGCTGCGGTCCAACGGCGGATCAAGCGACTGCGGGAGGAGAAGATCATCACAGCCGATACCTCTATACTTAATCGGGAGAAAGTAGGGGCGCTGGTGACGCTGCTGGTTGAAGTGAGTTTAAGTAGCGAACGAATCGACCATATCGAGGAGGCCAAGGCGCTCT
The DNA here is from genome assembly GCF_023196085.1 of Spirosoma liriopis. Lineage (NCBI taxonomy): Bacteria > Pseudomonadati > Bacteroidota > Cytophagia > Cytophagales > Cytophagaceae > Spirosoma > Spirosoma liriopis. Next base: position 123,595 of record NZ_JALPRF010000009.1, on the reverse strand, counting down.
TTGAGGGAACTCCAGAAGTGCAGCAATGCTACTATGTAACGGGGGATTACGATTTTTTATTAATCATTTTGACCCCTTCTATGGAGGCCTATGGGCGTCTGACGCAAAAGATTTTTTTCAGCCATACGAACGTAAAGTCTTTCAAAACCAGCGTTGCCATGTCACTCGTTAAAGTTGGTCTGCAGGTGCCCATTCCGTATTCTTCCCAGAGCCGCCACTAAACTTTCTTAGAAAAAGGCTCCTACCTGAGACGACAGCTGTTTATTTATCTGCTTCTCAAATGGGGCGTTTCCAGAGACGGTCAAGTTTCACGCTTTCTTTGATATATCGCATACCTATACGCTTTAGTTTAGCAGCCTATATTCATTGGGTGATTGGCCAACTCGTTGTTTAAAGAGCCGGATAAAGTGCTGAGGATACTTAAAGCCTAAATCATAAGCGATTTGACTAACCGATTTCTGTTGATCAAAAATTCGCTCCTTGGCGACATCAATAACTTTTGCTTGGATATATTCCTGAGCCGGTTTGCCGGTTTCTTTTTTGATTAGGTCGCCAAAATAGTTGGCGGATAAATTCAATTCACCCGCGCAGTAGGCTACCGATGGCAAGCCAATCAGTTGGGGTTTATCGGTCATAAAATACTCGTTCAATAACTGCTCAAACCGTTCTAAAATGCCCTTATTGACCGTATTACGGGTAATGAATTGGCGGTCGTAAAACCGCATGCAATAACCCAGGAATAATTCGACGTTGGCCACAATCAAGCGTTTACTATGCTTGTCGATGGCATGTTCCAGCTCGTATTCGATCTTAGAAAAGCAGTCCATCACAATGCTTCGCTCCCGACTGGATAAGTGAAGCGATTCAAAGGATTGATAGCCAAAAAAGGTGTATTCCTGAATCGTTCGTCCTAGCGAAGTCCCGTGGATGAGATCGGGATGAAAGACTAGTGCATAGCCTTTGGGCTGATACGTTTCGCCATTACTATTCATACCAGCTACCTGCCCAGGTGCCATAAACACCAAGGTTCCCTCCTGGTAATCATAAGTATGTCGCCCATAGACCAAATCCCCGCATTTCACATCTTTTAGAAAAATGGTGTAAAACCCAAAATACATGCGGGAGCCTTGCCGGGGATCGGCTTTTGCCAGATCAACTACACTAATCAGCGGGTGAAGCGTCTCATTGTTATTAAAAGCGTTGTACTCGCTTATGGTCTCAAATCGGCGTAGCGTATCCATTGTATTGTCTGTTTCTTAAATCCAAACTTACCGCTTTCCGACCGGCATACCAGAGGCAAAACCCTGAATCAGGAATAATGGTAGTAATCCCCGTAATCTGTATACCAATCAGGCCAATAAATGGGGAGACCTTTGTTCTGTTATTTGTAAATACCTATGCAACAAGTCGTTTTGAACAATGGGGTAGCAATGCCCATCCTGGGATTTGGCGTGTTCCAGGTGCCTGATTTAGCTGAATGTGAACGCAGCGTATTAGATGCGATTGCTACGGGGTATCGGCTTATCGATACAGCGGCTTCCTATGGGAATGAAGAAGCCGTTGGCCAGGCCATCAAAAAAAGTGGCGTAGCTCGCGAAGATTTGTTTATCACCACCAAGCTTTGGATTCAGTCGAATGGTTACGAAGGCACGAAGAAAGCCTTCGATGCATCGTTGAAAAAACTGCAACTCGACTATTTGGATCTGTATTTAATTCATCAGCCAATGGGCGATGTGTACGGCGAGTGGCGTGCTATGCAGGAGCTTTATCAAGAAGGACGAATTCGGGCCATTGGAGTCAGTAATTTTCAGCCTGATCGATTGATCGACTTAATCGTCCATAACGAGATCGTTCCGGCGGTCAACCAAATAGAAACCCATCCGTTTCACCAACAATTGGAAACGCAGAAATTTCTCATCGACAACCAGATACAAATCGAATCATGGGGGCCGTTCGCGGAAGGGAAAAACGGTCTATTTCATAATCAACTACTCGGCACTATAGCCGCAAAGCACAATAAAGCAATTGCCCAAATTGTTTTGCGGTGGCTTACGCAACGTGGCGTGGTGGCCATACCAAAATCCGTTCGGAAAGAGCGCATGGAGGAGAACTTTAATAGCCTCGATTTTGAGCTAAGCCCCGATGACATGGAAGCCATCAAAACCCTGGATACAAACGCCAGTCTGTTTTTTGATCACCGTGATCCGGCGATGGTGAAATGGTTAGGCGAACGAAAAATGACGAACTAAACCACTAAATAATGACCACTAAACCCCAGGTCAAATTCGCTGCAATTTTAGTCTTTACCACCCTAGCATGGGGAGCGGTAGCGCAGCAATCCCCCATTTTTCCAAAAGGTGAGCTATCATCGACACCTAATCACCAGGGCAATGTCTGGCTCAACGAATTAAGTGGGCCAGATAGCACTTTTGCCTACAATATCGCGCAGGCCGTTTTCGTCCCAGGTGCCCGGCTCGACTGGCATATGCACCCCGCTGGGCAGATTCTGCTCTTTACCGAAGGGACAGGGTATTATCAGGAACGAGGTAAACCACGACAAACCGTCCACAAAGGTGAAATCATCAAATGTCAGCCCGGTGTCGAACACTGGCATGGGGCTACCCCAACCAGTGGTGTTACCTACCTAGCGACAACCCCAACCCAGAAAGGAAAAACAATCTGGTTCAAACGAGTGACCGACGATGAATACGCCGGTAAAAAATGATCTCCAGCCAAATCTAAACCCACAACGAATTAGCATGAAAACCTTGGTTATCATTTTTTTTCTGGCCATTGCCAGTATGCAACTGGCCTTCGCCCAATCTGCCAGCAGTCAGGAACAGGAAATCATTACGCTCTCAAAGGATAAATGGGGGTGGATGTCCGAAAAGAATGTGGACAAGCTCACGACCTTATTTGATGACAAATCGATGTTTGTCCATATGGGTGGAAGCTGGGGAAAGAGCCAGGAATTAGAGGTCATCAAGAGCGGGAATATCTGGTACAAAAAAGCGACCGTCTATTCAACGACCTTTCATCAGATTGGCAATACAGCCATCCTGTTAAGTGACCTAGATCTGGTAGCCGTTGTGGGTGGGAACGAGGTCACCAATCCCTTTGTGGTGACGGAAGTTTTCGTAAAAGAAAACGGCAAATGGTCGTTAGGACAACTCTCATTCTCTCGACTGATGAGACCCGTTAAAAATTAGCCCATGTCTTTAAAACCTTATCACTATGCATTCCATAACGAACGGCAAAGAAAATACGGATTCAACCCGTCGCAACCTACTGAAAACAGGACTGGCAATAGCAGGTGGGGCCTTGTTTGCGCACGTTACGAAAGCGGCTACCGCTGCATCGAATCAACCCGCTTCAACTGTTAAACCGGGACATCGTAAATTAGGCACATTAGAGGTTTCCAGTGTGGGCCTGGGTGTGCAGAATATGCATCGTACCTACCAAACAACGATTCCCTACCGGCCCGACATGATCAAAATCATTCGGAAAGCCTATGATAGTGGGGTTACATTATTCGATACGGCGGAAGCCTACGGCCCCTTTGAATGTGAGCGCATTCTGGGGGAAAGCGTCGCCCCGTTCCGAAACAAAATTGTGATCGAAACCAAGTACGGTTGGAACATCGACCAAAAAACAGGTCAGCGTCTGCCTGGTTTGAATAGTCGCCCCGAACACATCAAGGAAGTAGTAGAAGGCATGTTGAAACGCCTTCGTACCGACCGAATTGATTTATTGTATCAGCATCGGGTCGATCCGGCGGTTCCGATTGAAGACGTGGTTGGAGCGATCAAAGATCTTATTGGCCAAGGGAAAATACTGCATTACGGCTTGTCTGAACCCGGCTCACAAACCGTTCGACGCGCCCATGCCATTCATCCAGTAACTGCGATTCAGAATGAATATTCGCTGCTATGGCGAGGGCCGGAAGAAACCATCCTTCCCCTTTGTGAGGAATTGGGGATTGGCTTTGTTTGTTGGAGTCCCTTGGGTGTTGGGTTTCTGACCGGAGCCATCGATGCCAATACGCGGTTTGCTCCTGGTGATATTCGCGGCATTGAAGAACGGTTCTCACCTGAGTATCTACCCAACAATATGGCCCTGGTGAAATTGATACAGAGCTGGGCTGAGCGTAAACAGGCCGCGCCTGCCCAAATTTCGCTGGCTTGGCTTATCGCTCGAAAACCGTGGATTGTGCCCATTCCTGGCACCACCCAAATGGCGCACATGCTGGAAAATGCAGGAGCTGCCGACCTGAAATTTACACCGGATGAGTGGAAGCAGTTCGATCAAGAATTGTCGGCCATAACGATCAAAGGTTTGAGATTGCCACAGGCAGTATTAAATTTCTCGAACGTTGAAGCTCCCAAAAAGCAGTAAAACGAAACCCTAAACCCAAGCACTATGAACAAGTCACTATTCGTGGCCATCCTGCTGTTGTTCTCCTCAGCATCCTTCGCTCAGCATCAGCTTAAGAAATTATGGGAATCCGACTCGACCACCTTGAAAGGCCCAGAGTCTGCGTTTTTCGATCCACTATCAAAATCCCTTTACGTTTCCAGCATGAATGCGGGCAGCGTTGTGCGCATGGGTCTTGATGGGAAAACTATCAAGTCTGATTGGGTAACGGGTCTGAACGCCAATAAAGGATCGGCCTTGTTTAAAGGGTTATTTTATACCGCCGAGTTAGCCACCGTTGCGGTGATCGATGTCGCAAAAGCAGCTGTTATTAAACGCATCCCGATTGAAGGCGCGGTGATGTTGAATGATCTGGCCGTGGATGCCAAGGGCGTGGTCTATGTGAGCGATACGCGCACGGGAAAAGTGTATCGGATCGAGGGAGACAAACCCACTCTTTACCTCGAAAATATCCCCGGTGCGAATGGATTGCTTTGCGTAAATTCTGATCTGTATGTTGCGGGATCGACTACATTCCAAAAAGTAAATGCGGCCAAAGAGATTACCCCAATTGGAAGCGGATATGAAAGCGGACTCGATGGCATTGTGATGGTCGGACCGAATGAATTTATTCTCAGCAACTACAAGGGTATTTTGTACTATGTGATGGCGGATGAAACCAACCAAGTGTTATTGGATAGCCGGGTCAATCGAATCATGGCCAACGATATAAGTTACGACAGTCGAACCAAAACCCTTTATGTGCCCTCCTTTGGTACGAATCGGATCATTGCCTATAGCGTAAACTAAGACATAAATATCGTTCAACCGGCTCGGCTGCGAGTTCAGTAAAGCCTGAATGACCTATGAAAAAGAGCCTGACTTTATCGCTACTACTGGCTTTGTTATTTTCTCCGAGGATCACTCATGCGCAATCGGTATCGTCAAAAAAGATTTTGATTGTCTATCTATCGCGCACGAACAACACAAAAGTCTTAGCCGAAATCATTCATCAACAGGTTGGCGGCACGTTAATCGCTTTGGAAATAGAGAAGCCTTACCCCCAGAACTATCAGGTCACGGTTCAACAGGTCGTCCATGAGAATGAAACGGGTTTCCTACCGCCCTTAAAAACAAAAATTGACCGTATTCAGCAATACGATGTGGTGTTTGTTGGCTTTCCAACTTGGGGCATGCAATTGCCTCCACCAATGAAAAGCTTTCTGCATCAATACGACTTGAAGGGTAAAACCGTCATTCCGTTTAATAGCAACGGTGGCTACGGCACTGGAAGTAGTTTTCAGACAGTCGCCGAGCTTTGCCCTAACAGCACTGTACTAGACGGATTTACCACCAGGGGCGGTTCGGAACGAGATGGGCAATTATTGGTCATTCAGGGAGCCAGAGCCAAAACCGCAATACAAGCTTGGTTACGAAAACTGAAACTCCTTTAAGCAGCGTCTCGACTTTAAATGCCTTTATCTCATAAATCGCTCCATAATGAGACATTGAATCATGTTCATAAAGTCAAGTGACGGATTTTACGGTCCGCCGTTGCGGTACGAAACGGCAAACGCACCCCGCTTTGGTGGCCCGGTTTCATCCGACCGAAAGTGATCGGCGTTTTCTGTTACCTTTCTGCATTAATTTCGCTCGTAAGCTACCGAAAGGCCGTTTCGAGCTGTTGAAGGCTTTGACCCTCCAGCGCCTGGCACATCAGTTGGTATATTTCGTTTATTGGCATGAGTCAGGGAGAAGAGGTCTCCTCAACCGGCAGGTACACGTGGAAGGTGGCCCCTTACCGGGCTGGCTGCTGGCGGTAATAGCCCCACCGTGATTAGCCGCTACCTTCTGGCAGATGGCCAGCCCGATGCCTGTGCCGGCGTACTCCCCCTTGCCATGCAGCCGCTGGAAGACTTGAAAGATGCGATCCACGTACTTATCGTCAAAACCAATGCCATTATCCGCCATCTTGACTTGGTAATAGCTCGCTGCCGTTCGTGTTGGCTGCACCGACGGTGGCAACTCCTTGGCCGGAATACGTCGACAGCTTACCCGGATCAGGGGGCTTACGCCGGGTCGGCGAAACTTCAGGGCGTTGCTCAGCAGGTTGGCAAAGAGCTGACTCAGTTGCGACGCGTCGCCCGGCACGGTCGGCAGTGACTCGACCACCACCTCGGCGCTGGTTTCCCCAATCCGCATGTCTAAGTCTGAGAGAACGCTCTGTACCAGCTCGTTGAGCGAAACCGACGAGGTAGTGTTCTGCTGGGTAGAAATGCGCGAGTAGGCCAGCAGGTCTTTGATGAGTGTGGACATGCGGCCAGCCGCCGACTGCATCCGTTCTAAATAGCCCATGCCCTCGCCCAACGGCTCGGCGTACTGGGTCTTTAGGAGGTCACCGAAGGACTGAATCTTGCGCAGGGGCTCCTGGAGGTCGTGGCTGGCGATGTAGGCGAACTGCTGAAGGTTGTCGTTCGACCGGAGCAAATCAAGCACCGATGCCTGTAGCTGAGCGGTACGGGCCTGTACCTGCTGCTCCAAATCGGCTGAAAGCTGCCGGAAACGGGCTTCGCTTTCTTCCAACTTTCGGCGGGCCGTTACCTGCTCCGTCACATCAACGGCCACCTGAATCAGGCCAATGATCTGCTCGCCTTCTCGCAAGGGACGATAGGCAACGTTGTAATAGTAGTCTTCAGGAATGCCGGTACGGTGGTGGGGTACCAGGAGTTCAGACTGGTCAAACGAAACGCCTTCGCGGTACACCCGCTGCGCCTGCTGCCAGGCAAACTGCCCGCCCAACTCGGGCATGACGCCCAGCAGCGGCTGGCCAATGACCTCCTCGCCCCGGCCTATGAACGCCAGCATGGGCTGGTTGATTTGCTCAATGACGAAATCATTCCCGCCCAGCACCAGCGTGGCCGCCGGCGACTGCTGAACGATGCTGCGCAAGCGGGCTCCGCTTTCTTCCAGCTTTCGGCGGGCCAGCACCTGCTGCGTGACATCAACGGCCACATGCAGCACTGCGTTGATCACTCCTGATTCCACCACCGGGGTATAAGAGATATCGACGTAAGACGGGACTGGCTTGCCCCCACTCCACAGCGTCACCGGTACTTCATTGTCCCGAAACGGCTCACCTGACCGCAGGACCTGCCGGATCAGGCCGAGTAGCGGCTGGTCTTCGCCATGGGGGAGCACCTCAGCCAGCTTTTTGCCCAGCACGTCCCGTCCGTCGGTCTGGCCGATGATCTGGAGCATGGAGGCATTGATACTCTCGATCACTCCGTCGTTGCCCCGCGTAAGGGCGATGGCGAGCGGTACCTGCTCGATCCGGTCGTGAAAGCGATTCTCACTCTCGCCCAACTGCTGAATGGCCAGCCGGCCCGCTTCCCGAAGTTGTACCGTCTCGGTGATGTCGTCAACGGTATGAATGATATAGCCCACCTCGCCCACCGAATCCAGCACGGGCTGATTGAGTGGCTTCCAGACCTTGACTTCAAACTGACCCGTCAGCGGATTGATGATATCGTAGCGCTGATCGGCCATAGGCTGTGGGCGTTTGTGGTGAAGTACTTCGCGAAGGGAAGCGCCCAGGTTAACCGCCCCGATTGCCTGCTGATTCTGGGCACTGTCGGGAAGAGCCTCGAACACCCCCTTTCCTATGATCGTCTCGCGCTGCGTGTAGGTTGCCGCTAAGTAGGCATCCGTAACGCCCACAATGGTAAAGGTGGGTGCATCGGGCAGTAGTATAAGATGGTTGCCCGGCAGGGCATTCAGCACGGCTAAGGGATCAATCAGCAGGGACGGCATTGGCGAAACCAGCAAGTAGGCTTAACCTCAAAAGTACATAAACCAGAGGGTACTTCTTGTAACCTCTCGGGTAAAGGCAATGTTCAGGCGCTGATCTGTGCCTCCGTTATGATATCGTTCATTCGCCGTAGCGCTTTTTGAACAGACCGTGCTTGGCCGGTGTGGGTTCTCGATTAAGCCGCTGGGTTAGTCGAATCAATGATGGGGGGTAACTTAAATTCGTACGTTATGTACCGTATGCTACGGATTGAATTGGACAGATATTAAAAATGTTGACTACCCCCTAAAAAGCGAATTCTCATAAATCGCTCCTAAGTGAGACGATGTGCAATTTGTGTATCATTAATTCGGAGGTTTTCGTGAACGATTTTTACAATGACCCGTCCTGAAAAGTGTTGACCCGAGAGGCTATTTGTGCAAAGCTCATCACGTTGATGAATGGGCAGACACAATAAGGATCAATCCTAAGCCAAATGTGTTAAGTGTATCACACTTGAGGTTAACTGATGCCAACTAGTGGTTACCGATTATGTAGCCTTTTTATTTAACTTGTATATCGTTAAATTTAGATACGTTGATCGCTTTATGCTTACCTGCGTGGATTAAGTAATGTCGGTTTGCCTTAAACATACGTACCCCTTCTCTCCGTTTACCATTCGTGTCACAGTCGATTGGATTCGCTTCGCCTGAAAAGCTTCCTATATTAATAGCAACGATGAACGACCTAAACACAGAACAAATCGGGGGTGATAACGAAGAGAATCGGCACATATCTCAACTCGAACAGACTTATCAGCAACTGCTTCAGCAGGTAGCCGACTGCAGGCAGGAACTGGATCTTGTCCAATCCGCCCTGCAGCAAGCGCAGGATGTGGTTGCGAGGCATCGTCATGTCGAAGCAGAACAAAGCAAGCTGCTCGTTCGGGAGCGCGAGCTGAATGAATTGAAATCAAACTTTATTACACTGGCCTCCCATGAGTTTCGCACCCCGATGATGACCATTTTGTCTTCAGCTTCGCTTATTAGCCGGTATAGCGCTCCTGAGGAGGGCGCTAATCGGGAGCGCCATATACAACGCATTAAAGCCGCAGTAAATAGTTTAACCAGTATGCTCAATGATTTTCTGAGCATCAGTCAGATCGATCAGAATGCCGTAGGGTCTAATGCCCTGCCGATGGAGATTACCGCTCTTTGTCAGGAAGCGATCACCAGTGTGGAGACCATGGCAAAACCCAGGCAGCTGTTTCATTACCTTCCGCAAACAGGGCCTTTATGGCTTAATCTGGATGGTCAGCTTCTCAAAAATATCCTGATTAATCTACTAATCAATGCGAGCAGATATTCTGCTGAGGATACAGATATTCAGTTGGTTAGCGCTACTCAACACAACCACGCTATCTTTACGGTCTCCGATCAGGGTATTGGTATTCCTGATGCGGATAAAGACAAGCTATTTAGTCATTTTTTTCGTGCTCGTAACGCCGTGCCCATTCAGGGTACAGGCCTGGGACTATACTTGGCTAAACGCTATGCGGAATTGATGGGGGGATCAATAACCTTTACGAGCCAGGTAGGCCAGGGAACTACCTTCACGGTTCAACTGCCTTTAACAAACTAGCTAGCATGAAAACCATTTTGGTCATCGAAGACAAACAGGAAGTCCGTGAAAATATTGCCGAGATGTTGCAAATGGCCCGGTACCATGTTGTTCAGGCTATTGATGGCAGGCAAGGCGTTGAGTTTGCCCGATCGGCCAGACCTGATTTGATTTTATGCGATATCCTGATGCCCGGGCTGGATGGTTATGGCGTCTTACATATTCTGACCAAAGATCCAGCTACCGCCCGGATACCTTTTATTTTTCTGACGGCAAAAGTTGACCCTGCCCACGTCCGTAATGGCATGAACCTGGGTGCCGATGACTATCTGACCAAGCCAATCGACGACATTGACCTGCTAGCGGCTGTCGAACTTCGACTGAAAAAAGCTGAGCAAACAGGACAGGGTGTCGATCAGCCAGGGCTATCCGATTTTCTGGACGCGTTTCGGCATGCGGATGGAATACCTTATTCTTCCCTTCGCTACACGAAGAAACAAGTTCTGTTCACAGAGGGGGATGCGCCGATAAATCTTTTTTATATTCGGAGTGGCCAGGTAAAGCATTTTAAAACCGATGCTTCCGGCAATGCCTTCATCACCACTTTATCAGGTGAGGGTGATTTTGTCGGCTTGCCGGGTTTGATACTAAGCAACCCTCATGGCGAATCGGCCGAAGTGCTACTGGATGCGGAAATCTGTACCCTTCCCAAAGCTGAATTTCTGGCATTCGTAGCTAATCACCTCGATATAGGCGCTTACTTCATGCGTCTGCTAGCGATTGAATTGAATCAACGCGACGAACGCTTACTTAAACTGGCTTACCAACCCGTTCGGAAACGGGTTGCGGAGGCTTTGCTGCTAGTTCATCGTACCTTTTATTCCGTGGCCCATGAATCGAAGCGTATGCCCACAAAGCTGCCCCCCAACGAACCGTCGAGTGGTAATCGCTCCTTATCCATGACGTTATCGCGTGAGAACTGGTCTCAATTAGTAGGGGCTTCTTCCGAAACCGTGATCCGGGTATTGAGTGATTTACGGGCCGAAGAGATGCTGGAGCTTTCAGGCAGTCAGATTACATTACTGGATATTGATCGGCTTACCCGGCTGAAACACTGACATACTGATTCCTATCAGCTTATGAGCTGACATCGGTCAGTACGTTAGCTGATGCCCATCATGGCTATCAGGTTTTCAATCATAGGTGAGGGAAGTTGAATGGTCGAACTTTGGAATATGATCAGCTCAACGTCAACGACCACTAAATCCCTTGCTATTACTTGGAATTTGCTTCTCTTCATCGCGAAAGGTTTGTCTTTTGTCTTATTTGTGATCCTGCGTTATGGGCTCCGGTATCGCTACAGGATGATCATTACGAACCTGACCAGGGCTTTTCCTGGCCGATCAACTCTGGAATACCGAGAACTGTTAAATGGCTATTACCGACACATTAGCGATTTATGCGTAGAGCCGTTCTTATTTTTCTGTGCTTCGGACGCGCATCGGGAGCAACTAGCTCGTTTTACGAACCCTGATCTGCTGTCTACTTTACACCAGGCGCACCGCCCTGTTGTTTTACTCGCTTCGCATTACGGCAATTGGGAGTATTTGGTCAAACTTCCTCAACTTACCGACTACCCGGTTTATACCGCCTACAGCCCTATCAAAAACCACTGGCTCAATCGATTATTGATTTACCTACGGTCGCGTTTAGGCATGAGCCTGATTCCCAAGCAAAATTTCTACCGTCAGGCATTAATGGTTCTGCGAGACCCTCATGATCTTCCCTTGCTGTTACTGATTGCCGATCAGCGTCCCGGCCCTGGAAGCACCAAACATCATCTGCCGTTCTTGCATCAGGATACGGCGGTACAGATTGGAGCAGAACGCATGGCAATGCTATCTAATGCGGCTGTTCTGAGTATTGAGGCTAGGCAAACGGCTCGATTTCAATATCAATTCACCTTTCGATTACTGAGTGAACAGGCGGCTAAAACGGTACCCCTGGCTATCACACGACAGTACTATCAGGCTCTTGAGCGGGTTATAACCCATGCGCCTGTGTTCTGGTTATGGTCGCACAACCGTTGGAAAGGCATGGCTGCCGAACCCGCGTAATGCACCTGGCTATAGGTTTACAACGATGTGTACTTGGCTAAACCTATTCGTTTGCAACGGGCGCTGGTGGCCGGTCTTTCCCAATTGATTTAGTTGAAATGAAGTAATTAGGCCTTATTCATGATCCGGTATTCACGGGAAAGAATTACACGCGGACCGATGAGTTTTTTCTGCGCTTTATTAAGAATGATCGCGATCTGCCTTTTATTTATTTGATAATCTACATCAGTGGTAGCCTGATCCCGTTGAGTATTATGTTGTTTATGCCCTTTATAACGGGCTGGACTTGGTGGGGCCTGACCACTCTTCATTTCGGGGTAAACAATTTTGGGATTAAAGGCCCTTTGGGGCTTATGCTTCACTGCACGAGCCATCGGCACCTATTTAAGTCGGAGTATGGCTGGATGAATTACTACCTTCCCTGGGTTCTGGCCCCTTTTTTTGTCCACACCCCCGAAACTTATTATAGTCACCACATCGGTATGCATCATGCCGAAAATAATCTAGAAGATGATGACAGCAGTACCATGGGCTTCCAGCGGGATAGCTGGCGAAGTTTCCTGGCTTATTTCGGTCGTTTTTTTGCTATTGGCGTCCGAAACCTGCTGTCGTATCTGCACCGAAAAAATCGATCTAAACTGGCCAGACGGAGGTTAACAGGCGAAATTGCTTTCGGTGCCCTATGCTTGCTACTCTGTTTTGTAAACTGGCCGGCTACAATGATGGTCTTTTTGTTGCCTCTGGTTATTTATCGCCTGGTGGCCATGCTTGGTAACTGGACGCAACATGCATTTGTGGATGCTGACGATCCTGGTAATGCGAATAAAAAACAGTATTACCTGCATTAATGTGGGATATAATAAAGCGTGCTGGAATGAGGGGTATCACATTAGCCACCACCTCAGACCTGCCATGCACTGGATTGAACACCCGACGTTTTTTCTTAAAACACTGGATCAGTATGCCAGTCACCAGGCTATTATTTTTGATGGACTGGACTTCGGCCAGGTTTTCTTTCTTCTGATGCGTAAACGCTACAGCACGTTGGCCAGACATATGGTCAACCTGAATGGGGCTTTCTCCAGCGATACTGAAGCCATGGCATTGTTACAACGCCGAACGATGCGAATAACAACGCCAACTACGGCTGAGCTGGTGTGCTGAATCTTAGCTGGTCTAGCTGTTGGGCAATATTGAAGCGTTGGGCAATCCAGTCCACTTTCAAAGAATCTACACAGGTATTGCCTTTGAAAAATAATGATAACCATCATGTTACACACCGACAATGGTCATAGATTAGTTTGTAAACAGCTATTAGTTTTGCTTACCAGGTAGGCGCTCCCCCTGTATACTCATTACCCACTTTAGCTACTTATTCACCTTTATCAGGTTTACGATCGCTCCATCAACAAACAATTGTTCCGGCTATACATGATGGTAGAGCCAGATCAGGAGAGAAAATTGATTCTGATCTGGCTCATAGGCAATAAGGCGAATCCGTGGTTCTCAATGGCCTTCCTGGCGTTACATTTAAAAATGCTACTTCCCTCACCTGACCTTAATCACCTCATAAAGGCAAATATTTACCCATGAGTCCAACTATTGATGAATTAAATGCCTTAGGTCGCATAATTCAGGCAATCAAATGCTTCAGGCAATTGTCCCCTAACACGCAAACGGCTAGTAAGCGATCTGAAAACGCTTACCTCAAAAAACATCTGTCAAGCCAGGACTGGCTATTCTGGAAATATCTACAGACAGAATCTAATGGCTTGAAGACATTTATCAACACGCAGGTTTTATTGCCTGATCGGGTCTTTTCAGCCCAGCAATTCTCTCTCTTACTGCATCAATACAGACGGGCCGTTTTTGAATTATATCAAAGCTGGTATCAAACGGCAAAGCCAGCTAATTTTAATAAAGCGGACTTTTAGGCGTCTCGTACAAAAGGAGCCAATCAAATAGGCAGGTTGGCTAATTAACAAGAGAGCAACCCGTATTAGCCGTCATAATCATTAACTACCCTACTACACTGGAGTATTGGTACCTGTTGGTTGACTACTTGATTTTCAAAAATTGCAGCAGACGTATAAGTTGGTTTTACGTTTTTCTGCACTTTCCGCTAGCATCTAGTCGCTGTTAACTAAACTAGTAAACAGCGACTACAGCTTTGTCTGTTAAGTTTATTAGTACATTTTAAATATTATCATATATAAATATAGTTAACGTTTAATTTGTTTCTTGTAAAAACACTTTCTACTTGGCGAACCGTCAGCGAAACTAGTCACTAACCCCAAAAGCTATGCATAATTTGTATGGACCAGAAACTACCATCCGACGAAATTTCCGGGGAGCCAGCATTCTTTTAATCGACGACAATCCAGATCAATGTGATCTGATTCGGACAGTACTGAAAGGATGTATACCTGAAATAGGGTTGCAAGTCGCTTTGTCGGGCGAGGAAGCCCTTCGACAGCTTCGCCACTGTCAGGCACTTAAACAGCAATTACCCCGTTTGATTTTGTTAGACCTGTATTTACCTCTCGCTGAGGATGGGTTACGCTTCGTTGAGCAGATAAAAAGAAAGGATTCGCCTTATCGCTTAATTCTCCTTACCCTACTTTCTTATTCTGCTAAGCATCAGGATGTTCTGCGGGGCTACGAACTTGGGGCCAATTCCTATATAGTGAAGCCTACCGATCATGCTCAGTGGCTGCACTACATTGAGTCGTTGCGAGCCTACTGGTGGAAAACAGTTACCCTACCCCTTGGCTAATCTAATTTCTGAGTATCCGTATACCACTCGCCCTTAATCGGACCGTTTACTCACTATCGGGTGCCAATCGGGCTTGCTCTTCCTCACCGTCTGCCAGCAATTTAGAAAATAGGAGATTGGCAGTTTTCGAGGCTCGCGTTACCATATCCCTCAATTTTGCCCGTTCATCGTCGGCAAGCGGCCCTTGTCGTAAAGTAGTAGCCGTGGAGATGATACCAAACTGACTTCGTAAATCATGTACGGTATGCTGCAGGAGGCCAACCCGTTGACGGGTTGATTGGTGAAGGCTATTAATCTCTGTCTGCAGCTTTTGTATCTGTTCGTTGGATGTTGCCTGCTGTAGTTGATCAAACTGTATCGTAATATCATTATTGACTGCCTTCCATAGTCGGAACAGTTGCGCATAAAACGGAATAATTACCCCCGGCTGCGTTTGAGGATAGCGTTCCAGAAACTGCTGAATTTCCAGATCAAGGCTATCGTAAAAGTAATCTAATTCGGTCAATACGATAGCTAGCGGGTAGCCACGTTGCCAGCGCTTAACCCAGTATTGGCTGGCTCTTTTAAGGTGGTCACTTTCATGGGGCTCCCCCGTGACACTCTGTGTAAATAGAGTCAGCAGGGGCGGGAGTTGATCGGTAAAGTCTTTCATTGAAACGCTGGAACATACCTGAAGATCTTCATTTTGTGAGCATCTGGTCCACCACTGGTTTATGATCGTCTCCTGACGGGACACTAAGTAGTCGGCTAACTGTCTAAGTTGGGTGTTGCGGTCATTGGTTGGTGTGGCCATGAGAGGATCGGATTACGGAGAGTTATACTAATGGTTAGGCCGGGTTTCCGGGAGGTGGTAGCGAAGCAAGTAGTTGAATCAATGACTCCAGTTCAACTGGTTTGACCAGATGTCCATCGAAACCAGCCTCCTGGCTCCGCCGTTTGTCCTCAGCCTGTCCATACCCTGTCATGGCAATTAGGATCAGACTTCGGCCCCATTTCTGTTGCCGTATCTTTCGGGCTGTTTCAAAGCCATCCAGCCCTGGCATACCGATGTCGAGCAATACTACCTCCGGTTTCACTTGCTGCACGGCCTCAATAGCCTGCTCACCGCTGTAGCGTACATCAACCGGATAGCCACTTAATTCCAATAGCATGGCGAAGGAATTGGCTGCGTCCTGATTATCATCCACGACTAGAATTCGTTGTTTAACCGCAACTGCGGAAACCGGGGTAGAAGGCGCTTGAACAGGCTCGGGTAAGACAGATAGAACGGGTAAGTAAACCACGAATTCACTGCCTAGCCCCAACCCACCACTCCGGGCTTGCACGCGCCCTCCATGCCGCTCAACCAGCCGTTTGACTAATGTCAGGCCCAGCCCCAATCCACCCTGGGTGCGGGCCAGTGAATTGTCTACCTGAGCAAACAACTCAAAAATTCGCTCTAACTGGTCGGCTGCCAGGCCGATACCATTGTCCCTTACCCGCAGGCAGGCCATCGACTGGTTCGATTCCTGATTTACTAATTCCAGACTCACCCAAACTTGACCTCCCTCGGGGGTATAGCGAACGGCGTTTGTCAGCAGATTAGTCGTTACCTGCGTCAGCCGGGTGGCATCGCCCGACAGGTAGATGGGTTCGTTCGGCCCGGACACTGACAACTCAATCCGGCGCTCTTCGAAGCGGTGACGCATGACAGCGGAGGCCTCCTGCAACAGAGCGTTCAGATCGAGCGGTTCCAGGTGTAAGGTAATCTTCCCACGGTTGATCCGGCTTACATCCAGTAAATCATCTACCAGTCGAACTAAATGTTCCACCTGACGATTCATCAACGCCAGGGCGGCACTCATCGTCTCGGTCTGATCCGCACCTAATCCTAGCGTCTGCAGTGTAGTCCGAACGGGGGCCAGCGGATTGCGTAACTCGTGAGCCAGCATAGCCAGAAACTCGTCTTTCCGCTGGTCCGACTCGCGCAGGGTTTCTTCGGCTCGTTTGCGCGTATCAATGTCCAGCATTACCCCACTCATGTGGGTTGCCTTTCCGTCAATTTCCTCTACTACGCGCCCGTAACCGCTCATCCACCGCTGGGAACCGTCTTCCAGCACGGCGCGGAACTCGGCATCGAAAACGGTCCGGTGGTCAATAGCCTCTTGCAACTGACGACTTATCCGCTCACGGTCACTAGCATGCACGTGGGCAAAATAATCGCTCGAACTGAGGGGGCCAGGTTGAGGATTCATGCCAAACAGTCGGAAGTGCTGCTCGTTCCAAATCACCTGCCCTGTTACTAAATTCCAATCCCAGGTGCCCATACGGGCGGCTTCGATGGTAAGCCTGAACCTTTTTTCTGACTCGCGCAGGGCTTGCTCGGCCTTCTTACGCTGGGTAGTATCGCGAGCCACGCTCGACACTCCGATGACCTGCCCAGCCGTATCCTTTACGGGTGAAAGTACAACTTCCAGTATGAGGGATTTGCCATCTTTGGTAACCCGGACGGTCTCGTAGGTTTCAACCCGTTGGAATTGCTTGATTTTTTCGGTTAGTCTCAGCACCTCGCTCAAATCCTGAGGCAGCGTCAGCATCCCTAGTGACTGACCCATGGCTTCTGCCGCCGAGTACCCATAGAGTGTTTCGGAAGCTTTATTCCAACTGGTGATGATCCCATCAAAATTGACCGTAATCACCGAATCCTGCGATGATTCGACAATCGAGGCCAGAAAATAGTTGGCTTCTTCGGCAACCTTGCGCTGGGTAATGTTGACGAACGTCACCACCAGGCCATTGATGCGGTCGTCGGCCGTTCGGTAAGGGAGCATCCGCATCATATACACGCGTCCGTCGGTAGTTCTTACTTCCTGCTCTACCGGCTGGAGCGTTGCCAGTACCCGTTCGGCATCCGCCTGCAGGTGGGTATAGTCTAATCGGTTGGTGATATCGGTTACGGGCCGTCCGAAATCCGTTGGGATCAAATTGAAAATATCTCGTGCCGCTGGCGTAAACAGGTTAATCCGCAAACTACGATCCAGAAACAGAGTGGCAATGTCGGTCGAGTTAATCAGGTTTTGCAGGTTGTTTCCGACCAGTGAAATCTCTTCCACTTTTAGTTTCAACTCCTGATTGACTGTTGTCAGTTCTTCATTGATCGACTGAAGTTCTTCCTTACTGGTTTCAACTTCTTCGGCCGACGAGCGCAGTTCTTCGTTTATGGCCTGCAACTCTTCGTTAGTCGCTTTGAGTTCTTCGGCCTGTAGTTCGTGCTGCTCATTGGCCAGCCGTAACTGTGCCTTGGCTCGAATCAATTCTTCCTCCAGGTGGTGAGCGGCTGGTCCAACCGAAGTCAGCGTCCGTTCGGCATCACCTGCCTCCTCGGGCGTAGGCTCAAAAAGGACCAGCATAAAACCGCGCGCCGAATCGTATTCCCCCAGCACCGGACGTACGTGGAGGGTCAGGGTTTGGATTTGATCGTCTAAACGAAGTTTAAGCTGGCGCACCGCCACATTGGTCCGCTGCTGGCTGGCCTGGTAGAAGGCGGTGCGCAGGTCCAGGCGCAATTCGGGTCGGATAAGCTTCAGCAGGTTTTTGGAAGGTTCGCCCCCGGCAATTTGCAGGTAGCGCCCCGCCCGCTCCGATATGTGCAGGATATCGTATTCGTCATTAACGATAATGGATGGGGGCGCATACTGTTCCAGTAACCGTTGGTGCAACTCGCCGTAACTGGCCCGCTCGTTCGAGCGTTTGTCTCCCTTCGGCAATGGCTCAGGCAAAGGCTTGATCTGGTAGGCCTGCCACTGGTTCATGTCGGGTACGGGAAAGGAACGCATCGGCACAGAGCGACTTTGAAACAGGTGCCGTTCCCGATTCACGGTAGCAAACAGATTGCTAACTCCATCAATGCTTTCGGCCAAACCCAGCAACAGATAGTTGCCGGGTTTCAGCGCGAAATGGAATGTCTCCAGTACCCGCTGCTGAGCCGTCTGATTCAGATAGATGAGCAGGTTGCGGCAGCTCACCAGGTTCAGCCGGGAAAAAGGGGGATCTTTGAGCACATTGTGGTAGGCAAACAGGACCATCTCCCGAATCTCCCGACGAATGCGGTACTGCTCACCTTCCTGCGTAAAAAATCGACGCAGACGCCCAGGCGATACGTCGGCGGCATCATTGATGGTATAAAGCCCTTCGCGGGCGATAGCAATGGCGGCCTGATCAATATCGGTGGCAAAGATCTGCACGCGGGGCGCATCAAGTACATCCAGCGTACGTTCAGCGCACAGTATAGCCAGCGAGTAAGCTTCTTCGCCCGTGGCACAACCGGCCACCCAGATCCGAATGATATCGTCTTCTCTTTTTTCGTGGGTCAATAGGGGGATAATCTGATTCTCCAGGGTAGCGAAGACAGGACTATCCCGGAAAAAATTGGTGACGGAGATCAACAGATCGTTGAGCAGCGATTGAATTTCCTCGGGATGCTCGCGCAGAAAAGTTACGTACTCGGGCAGTCCCGACAGGTTGCGAACGTTTATCCGGCGCTCCAGCCGACGCAGTAGGGTTGGGCGCTTATAATTGGAAAAGTCATGACCAGTACGCTGGCGTAGTTGGGCAAATACCTCGCCCAGGGCCTGCTGCTGGCTTTCTGCTTCTGGTTTAGGGCCCAGGTCTATGACGACAGTAGCCCGGTTTTGTAGGTAGGCCAGTAACTTAGCGGGAATCTGGGCCACAGGCAGAATGTCATCGACCAGCCCCGTAGCAATGGAATGGCGCGGCATTTCATTGAATGCAGCCTCGCGGGGATTTTGTACAAAAACCGCCCCGCCCCCTTCCTTAATGCGCTTAATACCCATCGAACCATTGGCACCAGTTCCTGAGAGAATAACTGCTATGGCCTGGGAGCCCTGGGACTCGGCCAGGGTGCGAAAGAAAATATCTACGGGTGCCCGCCGATCTTCTATGCGCGCATTCGGCAATACAAGTATATCGCCATCGGCCATTTGCAGGTGCCTCTCAGGCGGTACGACGTACACGTGATTAGCAACGACTCTTACCCGCTCTTCCACCTTTGTGACGGGGATGCTGGTCACGCTCTGCAGGATCTGGGTAAGCTGACTATCATAATCGGGGGAGAGATGTAAAATAACGACGTAGGCTAAGCCTGAGTCAGGGGTTACCTGCTCAAAAAATTGAGTTAGCGCTTCCACTCCGCCTGCTGAGCAGCCAATGCCAACGATCAGGGTCTGGCCGGGGCTGGGCTTACCGGGTGTTGCCGGGGTTAGTTTCTTTTTATTCACTGGTTATCGTGTGGCTGGTTAAGAATGGTTTTAGGAAGTTAATAACATCTAATGTAAGTTGTTGAGGATTACATCGGTATCTGGATGCGTCAGCTTTTCGAGGCTCAATGGCTCGTGCGTACGAATAGCTTGTCGAATGTGTTCTCCTCGTAGGTGGGCCTCTTGTGCTTTCTGGAAATAAATAGCTGCCTGCCTGGGCTGATTTGTTTCGGCCAGCTGATCGCCCAATTGGTTAAGCAGAACAATACTTTCGTCCACTCCACGAAGGGCACCATAGAGGTTTTCCTCAATTTTTTCCGTTATAGTTGCCAGCAGTGTATCAGACGAGTAAGCGTGTCCGGTATGGCAACGAAAGCGGGATAGCGAACCTTCTCTGATTTGGGTTAGTACGCCATGACACTCCGGGCACGCATAGCGACTGGATTGACCGTGCTCCATTATGGTTAGGCCTTGTGCTGTCTCGTCAGCCGCAATACGAATCTCGGTTTTCGTTTTTTCATCTTCTTCCATAGAAATCTGTGGGAAATCGGAAACGTCCTGTCCAGCTAGTTGGACTAACTTGGCCGCTAATTCGGCTACGGGAAGAATGTAATCGACGGCTACCATACGAATGGCATTTTCGGGCATTGCCGCTACGTGGGCTTCCTGGGGGTCTTGTACCAGGGCCAGGCCACCGTGATGTTTGATGGTCCAAAGGCCAGCACTACCGTCGTCGAGCGCGCCGGATAAGACTACGCCGATTACCCGATTGCCATACGCACATGCGGCTGAGCGAAAGAGCGGGTCAATGGCAGGTCGGAAACGGTTTTCTTTGGGGCCGTGTGTGATACGGATGGTACCATTTTCAACCAGCATATGATGGTCGGGGGGCGCTACATAAATGCGGTTGGTCTGAAGTGGCTCATGGTTGTAGGCATGCGCAATGGGAATGGTTGTGAATTTACTGAGTAGCTGGGGTAACACCCCACGAAGCGTGGGAGCCATATGCCAGACGATAAAGATGGCTGCGTCCAGATGGTCGGGTAAGCGGTCAATAAGCTGTTGAAATGCCTCAACGCCACCGGTCGATGCGCCAATGACAATAATGTTGCGTTTTGCCATGATGGAAAGGTTGTTAACCCGACTAGTGATAGCCGGGTATAGCGGATTACAATCCGTCCTTAATCCATGTGCCCGATCCGAAGGGATCTTCTATTCAGGAATATACCGAAACCGTATAGGACTGACAGCGTTCAACATCTATTAAACGGATAGATTTCTAAAAAAGTTAAATCCATAGTTTTCGGCTACTAGTTTACCGTTGTCTCCAGCTACCTGAGGAGGGTACAGTGGCTCCGGTACCATTTCCTTTTTATTCTATTTTTTATTTTACCTAAATCTGGCTGGTCCTGAACTAACCACTCAGTTAGGAGGCTAGTTCGCTGCAAGGCTTTACGAAAGGGCAATCCATCCATAAATAATAATGACCAGCGAGAGCAGGACGCAGACCAGCCTGGCCACATAGGGCTTGGTGGCGGAAACGGTTTGTTTAAGCATTTGTGCGAAGAAGAAAGCGAAGGCTAACGATCAGTCTGAACTCTTTCGAACGAGTGTAACCTAGTGTTTAGAGGAATGTTCAAGGCTGCTTTCTGAGCCTGGACCGTTCCCTGGAAACAAATACATGAAAAGGGTAGAGAATCCCTCAATTGAGACCACATTGGTGTAGTAAGGCCCCAAAGCGCCTGTTTAGATAAGCGTCATAAGGGTGTATGATAACCATCATAGATTGCCTTGCCCGAAAGAAATACCTTTGCTATTAATGAGCTTTACCTATAGGTTCAATAGGCTGACTATCTACCCATAGGGTTGAGATTATACGTTGCAGGCCGAGCCGAAATCATTAGGTCCGATCAGGTTGATCGTAAGGCTTTATTTTACTCGACAACTTTAATAAAACGTTATGGAACACACAATCCCCTATGAGGATCTCCCCAGGTTGGGACGAATGAATTTTCTGAGTCGGATCTCCTGGAGTGCCGTATTCGCCGGTGTCCTGGTCGCTATTGTCACCCAAATGCTTCTGACCTTACTGGGATTAGGTATAGGATTGGGGACAATTGATCCGATGGAAGAACAAAATCCAATGGCAGGATTAGGAATAGGCAGCGCCATCTGGTACATCATCAGCAGCCTGATTTCTTTATTTCTGGGTGGCTGGGTAGCCGGTCGACTGGCCAGTGCCCCCCGGCTGTTTGATGGAATCATTCATGGCGTGCTAACCTGGTGCCTGGTAACCCTTTTGACCATCTATTTTCTGACAACGACATTAGGCAGCCTTATTGGCGGAGCAGGCCGATTGGTCGGCGGCATCGTGAAAACAGCCGGATCGGCAGCTAGTGCAGCGGGCCCAGGATTGGGCAACATGGTGCAGGATCAGCTCAAAGCCAATGGAGTCGATACGGATAAGTTGGATTTAGGCAATTTGAAGAATGAGGTCACTACCCTGCTTCGCCAGACGAGCGACCCGAATCTGAATCCAGATGCCCTTGAACGGAAAACTGACCAGGCTGGTGATCAGACCCAAACGGCAGCCAGCCGAGCGGCTTCTAACCCACAGGAGTCCGATGCTATTGCTGGAAGTTTGTTTAGCCGGTTGTTTAAACAGGGGCAGTCAACCGTCAACAGCGTTGATCGGGAAGATGCCGTGAACGTCGTCATGAAGCGGACGGGTAAAAGCCGGGCTGAGTCGGAACAGACGGTTGATAACTGGATTAGCAGCTATAAACAGGCGGCCGTCAAATTTGAACAAACGAAGCAGGAAGCCAAAGTAAAGGCTCGTCAGGCAGGTGATGCCGCGGCTGCAGCCGGTTCGAAAGCGGCCATCTTCGGCTTCATCGGATTACTGATCGGTGTGGTAGCATCAGGATACGGAGCCAAAATGGGAACCGATTCTAAAGACGATTCCAACACGTACGACCGTTCCGTTCGGGAAGTAGTTCGCTAGATAACACAGTATGGGGTGTGTAAAGTGGTTTACTGGTAAGCCAGTGCGATTTTGTGCATAAGAAAAAAGGCTGAGCCATCGCCTGGCCTTTTTTCGGGCTTCCTGTCAGGAACTGCTCCTATCCTGACCGATCAGAACCCAAATTCTTGCGTCCTGATCGGTCAGGATTGAAGAGCGTATAGAGTTTTCGAAGCGTTAGTACTCAACAACTATATGAACCGAGTTAAACAAATTCATGAACTGGGCCAGAGCATTTGGCTCGATTTTATTGACCGTCAATTAATGAACACGGGCGCACTGCAAAGTCTGATTGATGAAGATGGGGTTCGGGGTTTAACCTCTAATCCGGCCATTTTCGAGAAAGCGATCAGCAGTAGTCAGGACTATGATAAGGACATCAAACGCCTGGCCGGGACGGATCATTCGAACGAAGCTATTTTTTACGAAGTCGCCGTAACCGACATTCAGCGGGCTGCAGACTTGTTTGCCCCCGTTTACGAAGACGAAATAAGTGGTGCCGATGGCTTCGTGAGTCTGGAAGTATCGCCCCATTTTGCCCTTGATGCGGAAAAAACCATCCAGCAGGCGCGGTCTTTATGGAAAGCTGTGGACCGGCCCAACGTGATGATTAAAATACCGGGAACACAACCCTGCTTACCCGCCATTCGGCAGGCGATAAGCGAAGGGATCAATATCAATGTAACGCTGCTGTTTGGCCTGGACCGCTATATGGACGTTGCGGAAGCCTACATCGCTGGTTTGGAAGATCGCTTACAGGCGGGTCAACCCATTGATCAGTTAGCCTCTGTAGCCAGTTTCTTCATCAGCCGCATTGACACCCTGGTTGATCCCATGCTGAAGGAACGGAATTTGTCTGAATTGAAGGGGGAAGTCGCCATCGCACTAGCCAAACAAGCCTATACCAGTTACGTTCAGGTATTCGCCAGCGAACGGTTCAAAAAATTAGCCGATGCCGGGGCGGTACCGCAACGGTTGCTCTGGGCCAGTACAGGTACCAAAGATCCCGCCTTTTCCGATGTAAAATACGTAGAAACCCTGATTGGTCCTAAAACGGTCAATACCGTGCCCATGGATACCCTGAATGCGTTTCGGGATCATGGTCAGGCAACCCTCCGGTTGACAGATCATGACGAAGATGCCAAACGGGTGCTGGAGCAGGTTCAACAAGTAGGAATCGACTTGAGTGCGATAGCCCAGCAATTAGAAGAGGAGGGTATTCAGAAATTTAATGAGCCCTATAACAAGTTAATCCGAGCCATTGACCAGCAGCGAAGCGCAGTGACTGTCTTACACTAAAATCGCTCGATGGTGCTTGCACTATCGGATGTCTTGTCCTAATTGGAATCGGAGATTTAACTGAAGGGAGGTAGCCTGTTTTATAAAATAAGCTACCTCCCTTCAGTCAAACCTCCATCAGCTCGGAGTGAGTGATGCTAAACCTATTTTAAGACAAGATAACCCTACGCCACTATAGTAAATGTTCATGAGTGACTACCCAACTTGTGTACTTTTATGCATTAAGCACTTAGGAGAGTGTAGCTTGTGGCTCATTGTGCAGTCTCACTTGCATTTCTTGCATTTCTTGCATCCACCTACAACTTGGCCAAAGTAGCCAGATCAGACCAGGAATAGATACAAACGAGGTAATCTTTAGAAAACAAGTTATTTCACCGCTTGCCAATGGATCATCCACATAGAAGACTCCCAAGATGCCTCCAAACCAGCCCATCAGTAGGACAACACTAACGACCATGATCCCGGCTTGCTGGGCTTTGCATTCAATCCGTAGGGTACGATACAGCTCCGGCAGGGTTCGGGTAAAGAATCGCCCTATTAAATATGCCACCCAATACCCTCCCAGCACGAACACCCACCAGGGAGAGATGTGCCATCCCCGGACTATGTTTCCGATATCACCTCCAGGGGAAAACGTGCGAATAGGAACGTAATCATACAAATTACCCAAGTTCATCAGCTGGAACCAGAAGATAAAGTAGTATCCATAAGGGTGCCGTTTTACCCTTGAGTTGTCCAGTAGAAAGCTTCCTAGCAAAAACATCAATACCGTTCCAAGATCCGGACCTGCAAACGCACACAAGCCTGCCTGAAAGTCAAGCCCTTGATCAAACATCCGGTTATAGTCTACATTTTCATCAATATTCCAGAGCAGCAACAGGTTTTTCCAACTGGTTCCGCCATAGTCTAGGGCGAATGGGTTTTCCTTTTCACCCAATAACCAGGCCGTGATGGAATGAGCATACTCGTGGGGAAACACCGCTAGGTAATGGCTTAACCAGATAAAGACGGGCGTTACGATGATAAGAATGAAGGGTGTAATCGTTTGCCTGGTCATAATTATGATACGAGTTTAGGTTACCAGGTACAAGCCTTGTTCGACTTGCCTTTCTGGCTAAGCACCTATTGTTCGGAAAGCTAGTGAGTGCATCCAATCAAAGCGGTTTTCGATCTTCTGGTAGTAGGCAGCGTTGAGGAAAAATATAGTTTGTGTTTGGGTCTTTAAGCCAATCAATGAGTTTGACGATTCCAACCACATTTAATAAGATGCCTGCCGGGACGCCGATCAGGTAATCGGTACAAGTGACCAAATGATGCTGGCTAATCAGCATGAAAAAGTAATAACTGATGGGTCCAAACAGCAACCAACTTGTGGCCATACCCGCATTGTAAAACGTTCGGCCTTTTACATTAAAGACAAAGGCATGGGCTACGGTATTACCTAATGATACTAAGATGGTGGCTATACCTAACCAGATCGCTCTCTCAGCCAACCAAGCGGCTAAGAAGTACGACACCCACCCGACTAGCGCATTTACATACAGCGAAGTATTTGTATTCAAGGGATAGCGATCCGGCATTGCACTCTGGTACATGACTTTATTGACCATGCCCGGAAACGTGCCCACCAGCCGATACTCCTCCACTTGATGGGCAAACAGACTCAGCAAACTAACCCACATAATGAGTTGGTATGTCGTTAGGTGGTCCAACTCTTTGTAGACCCAAAGGCTAACAACTAGGCCAACACCAGCGCCTACATCGAACCAATGCTTCCGTAAGAAATCCATGCCTGTTGTCTCCACTTCGTTTGTCGTTGTTCCTCTAAAGGGCTGCCTATCGAGATATAAATCACACCAGTTTATCCATTCTGTTAAAATCAAACTTAATCTCTTGTAACCTGAGACTTTTTTGAAAGGACTCGAAGCGTCGGTACGGTGAACGTAACGGCGCTTCGGCTTCTCTGGTTGTTGTCATTTTTTAACTAACATTGGAAATTCTCCCCCGGTGAACTCATAGTTATCCGCGTCTGGATCAAACCCGTAGCTAGGGCTATCCTCCGGACTTGACCCAAAACCCAGATCTGCTCTCAACTCGTAGTAGGGCGAAAAATCAGGCCTCTCTCGATGAAACTGTTTAAATACGTGGTCGCGATAAAACAAAGCATCAGAGCGTACTTCATGGTGCGGATAGTCGTCCTTAAATAATTCATGGACCGCCCCTTCCGGTAACTCACGACCATCAAAGGTGAAATACCAATAATGAAACGCAAAAAAAGGCCCCGCATGAATCACGTTTATTTGCCTGCCCCGTACGTAAGCTGCCCGGTATTTCTGGTAAAGATCCCTAAAGGCCAGTTCACTAGGAGCGGGATTGCCGTAAAGCGCATAGGTAATCTCTTCCCAATTCCGGTTCAACTTGCCACATTTTACCATGATCATATTCCAATAGTACTTCCTGAAGCGGTCGTAGGCAGCCTTCTGCATCGCTACGTATTCAGTACCATGTCCTTCTTTGGTCGGGAATGTTTTATGGGCCAGATCGGTGAGGTTATATTTTTGGCCATTAAACTCAACATCCCCTTCTTTAAACGCTTCCCGCAAATTGCTGTAGTTATCGGTTGGGTCCGCTAGCACGATTAGCTTTTGCGTAATGGCCATTTGCATGGCGTTGTGGCCAAGTGTAAAGGTGGCAATTGTTCCACTTAAACCATCCGGTTTATGAGCCGATGATTCTATTAACTTTATGAAATCCGTTATAATGCCAAACACCGGCCCGGCCAATGGGAATTTTATTCCCACCTCCTGTAAAAGCCCGATTCCTATTTTGGTAAAGGCGTTGCTGAGAAAGTCTTTCCAGTCCGAGGGACCTTTATCGCCTGATTGTAAAAGTTCAAACACGCCGGTTTCATAGCCAAGGCAATAGGGATACAATGCTGTTATCCAGGCCTCCATATTTTGTAAATTCTGGGCCGCCTGACCATACAGATCAAAATCTGCTATGGGCATTGTTGGTGCTGGTGTGGCTCCCAGGCCTCCTGGTTCTGGAATCATGTGATCGGCACAGCCGGTCAGGAACCAAGGGAGTACAACGGCACCGGTAGCCCCAATGGCGGCATTGCGTAGCCAGTTTCTCCGGCTTAATTGGTTGAGTGTGTTTTGGGATTGCATGGCATTTTTTGGTTTAAATGGGGTAGGAAACAAAAAATGAGTTGATACGAGTTTCTGTTAATTAAGCTCTGCTAATGAATCGGTTATGGTTTACCGGAGTACCCCAAGGCGGATCGGGCAGCAAAAGTCGCGTCGTAAAGGGCATTGATGCATTTGCCAAATGAAATCTCACCGTCTTTTCCTTCAGTTAAATCCCATAAGGGTAGGTACGCGACCACCGATACATCCGTTAGCGGATCATACGCAATCACGGCGATGTTACCAATGCGTGCCCCATTTTTTCCGTATCCCAGATTGAGCCGGAAGGTTCCGCCCAAATCATCCAGCTGCATGCGCTTCACCGTTTCGAGCGTCAACACATTCTGGCCTTTCATCAGGGTGCGGATGTAGGTATGCAAGTCTGCCATGGTCCCGTAGCCATTCCCTTCGCCTACCTGCGCACTCATGTTGTAATCGGCGTATCGCTTTTGAACGTTGCCCGGCAGCCATTCAAGCCCTTCGATCCGGGGTATTGGCAAGACCGTATCATCGGCCCGGTCAGGAAAATGTAGGCTAGCGAGCGGCACCGTGGCCGTCGCCCCCACGATATAGTCGCGCATGTAATCCTGATACGTTTTAGTGCTACCGCTTCTGACCGAATACACCCGTGCGATAATCTTGCCTAGTATAGAATAACCCGTGTTACTGTAATGATAGGCAGTGCCGGGGAGGTCGTAGAAAAGTTTATGAACGATGAGTTGATGCACCATTTCCTCGGTGGTGAACTGATGGGTCGGATCAGCCAGTTGGATATACTCGGTGTAGGAGTGCCCGTTAAAACCTGGCACCGAATCATTATCCACATCAAAAACGCCCGCCCGGTGTTGCAGCAGTTGCTCGATGGTGATCTGATTTTTGTAGGGAAAGCCCCATTCCGGCGTGTTGGGTACGTAAGGCGTTTGTGTGCCCGGAATCAGGTCGGTGATTTTCGCTTTATAATCGATCCATCCGGCTTCGTGCATATTCAGCAGGGCGGTAGCCGTAAAGTGCTTGGTGATGCTGGCAAAGCGGAAGTTGTCCGTTTCGCGAACGGGGGGCTGACCGCCGGGGACTGACGAGGCAAACACCCTACGGGTGGGGGTCTGAATCAGCACATTCAGTGAAGGCACCGGGTGACGCAGGCTGTCTTCCAGGGCCAAGCGGACGTCATCGACGGCTTGCTGCACGGTTGGTTGAGCGCCCGTTAGGGGACGATGATCGAGCACCGATGAGCAGCTAATGAGTCCTGGCGTAAGCAGTCCTAATAGGCAATACCGTTTTAGGAGCTGACTACGGTTGGCGATGATGAAGGGCCACGGCTGAGTAATCCGACTAAGTTGATGAGTAAAGGCTTTCACAGTAAAATTGAAATAGGATGTACAAGGAATCATGCCACAGAGGACCAGCGCTCCGGCTCTACCGATTGATGAGCTGGCTGGCCGCCAGGGCCGTTTTCTGCATACCAAAAGCCAGCGTCAAAAAATCCGCTCTGGATGATTCTGGCGTGGTGTTAACTTTGAAAATGGTAGCCACGGCCAGTACGGTCGTTTTGGTGGCCGGGTTGTAGCGCAACGTAGAGATGTAGCTGAGATGGGCTCCATCATGCCCAAAGCCAATACCCTCGTTATACGTAAGGCCTAATCCGTACACCCCGTGATCGGCATCCGCCACGTGCATTTCTTTCATTTTAGCTATATTCTCCAGCGAAATACCCGCCTGACCGGTCAGTAGCTTTTCGATCCAGGTTGAGATGTCGGTTGGCGTGGAAACCACATTGCCATCGGAGACCAGGACCGACATGTTATCGTCGGAAGTTTCCTGGACCGGTTGGCCAGGTACATAGAGATACGATTTAAGAAAGGGCTCTTTCATGCGCGTATCGGTTCCCAGATAAACACTATACGTGTTGGTGAGGCCTAAGGGTTGAAAGAAGGTCTTGGTGATGTACTCACTATAGGACATCTTCGCGATCTGCTCCACAATTTTGGCCATTAGATGGTAGCCGGTGTTGGAGTAGTGAAACTCGGCACCCGGCACCGAACTGGACAGCTTGTTGCGGGCAGCCACCCCGATCATTTCCTCCAGGGTAAAGGTATGGGTCGGCTGGTTGAGGTCTTCCATCACGTACGTGAAGTAGCGCTTACCGGCATAGGGTTGATTGACGGTTGTGGGAATATCCTGATTGGTTACGTCAAACACCCCGCCCCGATGCTGGAGCAATTGCCGGATGGTAATCTGGTTTTTATAAGGGACATCAAAGGCTGGCGAATCGGGCAGATACGTCGAGATCGGCACATCAAGTGAAATAAGCCCTTCCTGATACAGGCGCATGATGGAGGCTGCCGTGAAGGTTTTGGTAATACTGGCGATGCGAAAATGGGAATTCTCCTGCACGGCGGGGGCAATGTTGCTGGAAACCAGATAAGACCCCAAGGGATTGGCCACCCGGATTAAGACACCCCCCTTGTCGACGCCCCATTCCGCATTCATCTGCCGGTAAACGCTATCGGCGAGTTGTTGTAGTTTCGCCTGAGTAGTAGTCGGTGCCAGATGGTCCTGAACAGTACAGGTTTGTAGCGTGAGGCCAGCCAGGGAAAAGACCAACAAGCGACAAATAAGCGTAGTGAAATTCATAGTACGCATCAGTAAATAAGACTTAAAAAGGAGAGAAATAAGCGGGCAGTATATCGTCTGTACGACGTTTCTGCGGGAGCCGCATACGGACCCATATACGTTTACAAACGTACCGCCGAGCCGACAGACCGGGGTAGACTGTTGTTTCGAAGAGGTGGATTCTCGTTCTGAAGAGGTGGATTTTCGTTCTAAAAAGGTGGACTATTGTTCAGCCCGGGCCGATTGGCGGTACGTAGTGGGTGACTGACCGTACTTTTCCTGAAAAACACGGCTAAAGTACTTCGGGTCATTGAAGCCAACGGCGTAAGCTACCTCGGCAATGGTCAGGCTACTGGTCGTCAGCAATGCCTGTGCCTTAGTGAGCCGAAGCAGTCGGACATACAGGGAAATGGGCATTCCCGTCAGGGCGGTCAATTTCAAGTGGAGCGTCGTCCGGCTCATGCCCATCAACTGACAGATCTGGTCGATGGACAGGTCAGGATTCTCCAGTTGCTCCTCAATGCCCGCCCGCAGTTTTTGAAGAAATTGGTCTTCGAGCGGCTCACTCGCTAAGTCGCCTGGTGAGCCGCTCGGGGAAATCCCAAGGGCCAGCTGTTTGTAGTAGTGCTGCAGGGTACGCCGGGATTGGAGCAGGTTTGCCAGTACCACCAAGAGTTCCTGCCGCTGAAACGGCTTCACCAAATAGGCATCCGCTCCGTACTGCAGGCCCGTAATGCGGTCGCCCGTAGCGGCCCGGGCCGTGAGCAGCACAATGGGGATGTGGCTGGTCCGTTCTTCCTGCTTCAGGGTGCGGCACAGGGTAAACCCGTCTTTCAGCGGCATCATTACATCGCTTAGAATCAGATCCGGCGTTTCGGACAGGGCCCTGTCAATACCTGTCTGTCCGTTCTCCGCCCGCATGACGTCGTAAGTAGTACCAACGCAGTGGCGAATGTAGCTCACTACATCATCACTGTCTTCCACCAGCAGTAGTCTCGGTCGGTCTGGGGTGATCACCTGCTCCGGCTCTATCGGCTTAATGAGTTGGCCTTGGTTCATCTCAGCCGGTGAATAAGGGAGGGCTGCTTCGGTCGGCGTTGCCTGTCTGAGTAGGGGCAGGCTGACAAGAAACTCGGTTCCCTGGCCCGGCTCACTGAGAACGGAAAGTCCGCCCTGCATCAGCATCACCAGCTCCCGAACCAGCGCTAGGCCGATGCCGGTACTGCCGTAGCCATCGGGCTGATTATCCAACTGGTAAAAGCGGTCAAAAATGCGGGGTAAGCTAGATGGATCAACACCGGGACCGGTATCACTGATGCTAATATGCACCCAAGGCTTGTTTTGTCCGGCCGGGGGCACTACCTCCTCATGGTATCCCCGAGACCCGAACGATTGCCAGCCATCACTCTTGGTCAACTGCACCCGGACACGCCCCCCGGCTGGTGTAAACTTTAGGGCATTCGCGAGCAGGTTGACCAGGATGTCCTGAAGTTTATCCTGATCAACGTCCACTTCACAGCTCTCTTCTTGCGTAAGAAAATGCAGCTGAATCTGATTCGCGCTGGCCAGCGAATGGAATGACTCACATACGTACCGGGTAAAGGCAACCAAATTAACCCGGACAGGATGCAGATTCATTTGGCCAGCTCCAATTTTGGCCAGATCCAGAATTTGATTGATGAGCTTGAGCAGCCGTGTCCCATTGCGTTCGATCATACTACCGGCCTGTTGTACCCACTGCGGGTCCATCTGATCATAGCTTTTCAGTTCGGTCGCCATGCCTAGGATAACCGTGAGCGGAGTGCGAAATTCGTGGGAGATATTGGCAAAAAAATGGGTTTTAAGTTCATCCAACTGGCGCAGGGCAGCCGCGTCTTGCTGTTCACGTTCCAGTTGTTGCCGCAGTTGCCGCCGACGCACCCGCGTCCGGATTATGTAGTAACTTAACCCGCCGACCAGGGAGAGGATGAGTAACCGAAAAGGATTAGTTTTCCAGAACGGCGGGACCACGACTACCGGCAGCGTCAGGATATCTGAACTCCAGCTACCGTTGCTTAGCGTTCGGTTGACAAGCAATGTATACTGGTCTGCCGGTAACTGATAGCTGGCAGCTCCTTCGGCATTCTCGGTGACTCGCCACGATTTTTCGTAGCCGTCCATTCGCCAGCGGTTGTAAATCGGCTGGCGAGTAGCTAATGGAGCGAAGATGATGTTAAATCGGTCGTTTTCGGCCAGGGTGAGGGTAGGGCGGCCCAGGGAATCATACCGTAAGTTGCGGGTAGCTGACGCATTATTTTCCAACCGGATTCCGTTGATGTCCACACTCAGAATAATCAACGAAGCGTCTATCGGCGCCTTCCGTAGATCATACTCGTAGAGCTTCCCGTTCGCGCTGACCCATAGTCGGTTGGCAGGACTTACGTACACGCTTTCAACATATTCAGTAGGCTCGGCCAGCACCACCCGCCGAATAGAATCAGTAGTAGTGTAACAAAACGTGCCGGTTCCCACCGTAAAATACAGATTATCCTGCTGATCGGGGATCATTTCAGGCGCATGCGCATGATTCAGCAGGTTGGTTGATCGTACGGCACTCAACCGCAGTCGCTGAACCGTGTTGGTGGTGGGCTTAAACAGGTTTACCTCATTGGTCATTCCTATCAGGATATGGCCATTTTTTTGGGCGTATACACCGTGTGTCGAATCGGTGCTCAGCGAGTTTTTATCCTGCGGGTTTGATCGCAGGTTGCGGAGCCGTGCCGTTAGCGGATTATAGATGAACAACCCGGATGCGGTGGTGGTAAAATATAGGATGCCCTGCCTGTCCTGGGTGATTCCCCGCACATCCAGCTGCTGATCAACCACGTGGGTAATGGCGCCCGTTTGGGGGTTATATTTCAGCAGCCCATGATGTCTCAATCCAATCCAGAGATTGGCCTGATCGTCGGCAAACAGGTAATGGCTGCCGTACTTGACTAAATAATTCCGGACCAGTTTGCTCGTGTCGGGCACCCGAACGATGCACTGCCGGGCCACGTCAACGTAAGACAGGGAGGTGCCTGATTCCATTTTGAGCCACATTCGACCCTTGGAAACCGGCGTAATTTGGTAATAATAGTCTCCCTCTTTACGAACAGGATCATGAAACGATTGAAATTGCTGCCCATCGAAGCGGGCTACGCCATCTTCAGTAGCCAGCCACAGCCCACCCCGCCCATCCGCCTGCATCCCGTTTACGTTCAGGTTAACGCCGGCTATATTACTAAACTGGCGCACCAGGTGTGGTACGACCTGTTGACCATACCCTACGTTTAGGCTTGCCAGCGTTACTAAACAGACGAGCAGGACGTACTTGTAAGCCGACATAAATTAGTAAGCAGATTTAATCAACAATAGGTTTACCAGTAACTAGCGGGTACTGATAACTTGGTAAAGGTAACGGAATCAACCGAATCGCTTTTTGTCGAACTGCTGGTTATGGGATAAAGTAATTAATTGCCCTACCTCAGCGGCCATCGGGTCAACTACTTTTTTTGTGTCGGCCTGATTAATGAAGCGCTTTCGACACGACGGAATAAAGGTGTTTAGTAAAAAAACGACACGTTATTTTTACTCCTTTTTGTAGCTCATGGCATACTTGGGTTTGTAATCGATCCTGGGAAAAATCCTTGTGGATAGTTTAACTGGCCATAACCCTGAATTGTAGCTAAATACAATCCACTCGCTACTTACGTGACGGATTAAATTCGTCTACGTTGGCGGGCGATCACTGACTTAGCCGGTGGGTGGCCCAAC
Source organism: Spirosoma liriopis (assembly GCF_023196085.1). NCBI lineage: Bacteria > Pseudomonadati > Bacteroidota > Cytophagia > Cytophagales > Cytophagaceae > Spirosoma > Spirosoma liriopis. Next base: position 89,710 of record NZ_JALPRF010000009.1, on the reverse strand, counting down.
TATAACGTAATAGGACAAATCGTCTACGCCGTGGTTTCGAGGACCCTACGTATTTTAGTCGGTTCTTTTCCTAAGAATACGGCGTTTACCCCGCTAAATTCCGTCTTTCGGTTCAATCCAAACAATAGTCCACCTTTTTGGAACAATTCTCCACCTGATTCTAGCGCTCTTCCTGTAGACTTGCAAAGCCGTGTTAAGCCCTTTTTTTGTTGGCGATCAATCGGAGGTGTGAGCGGTGTTTAACCAATAGCAAACTGGTCAATTAAAATTTTAGTGCTATGTTTCACTCCTCTAAGGAACAGATTACCATTGGCGGTTTACAGTTGAATTTCTTAGTGGATGGCCAGGATACCGAGGGTAGTCTGGTTATGTTTGAAATGCTTGTACCACCCAACGCTAAAGTACCAGCGCCGCACTTTCACGTAGAAGTCGATGAAACGCTTTACGTCTTGGAAGGAACGTTGACTATGCTGTACAATACAGAAACCCGCCAGCTAAATCCGGGTGATAGGTTATTTATTAAGCGTGGACTTAATCATGGATTTACCAATGAGCATACCCAAACGGTGCGCGTTCTTTGTGCATTGTCTCCGGCCAGCATCGGCCCGGCCTACTTTCGCCAACTGGCAGCCGTGATCAATGTCGGTGGCCCGCCTGATCGGCATCAGATATTGTCCATCATGAAGCAGTATGGTCTGGAGCCGATACAAGCTGACTGATCGATTCAGTTGATGGGATGTATATCCATTGATGTATAAAGAGCGATAAGCCATTTGGGTTACTCGATCCTGCTTGCCCACGTTGTAGGCTTGTGTCAAACAAGAATTTTATATACCATTTATAAATTATGGTGAACTACGTAGCTTACTACCGGGTGTCCACCCAGAAGCAGGGGAGAAGCGGGCTCGGACTTGATGCCCAGAAAGCGGGGATCGAAGCGTTTTGTGGCCAGCAGTTGATTGGTACATTCATCGAAATTGAATCGGGCGGAAAGACCAGCCGGAAAGAACTGGCTAAAGCCATTGAACTTTGCCAGAAAGAAAATGCCAAGTTGATTGCCTACCGGCTGGACCGGGTACTGCGGAATCTGGAAATACTGGTCGCCTTGCGATTGAACAAAGTCTTGTTTACCGCTTTGGATTGTCTTAATGACTCCGACATGATCATTAACATTAAAGCCGCCTTGGCTGAGGATGAACTGCGCAAGATTTCCGAGCGGACCCGCGCAGCGCTACACCAAAAGAAAGCCCGGGGTTTTACGTTAGGCAAACCCGAAAATTTTTGTGATGAAGGTCGGCAGAAAGGAACGGCCGTTGGCAAAGAAGCCGCCCGGATTCACCCGGCTAATCAGCAAGCCGCCGAATTGATCCGACTCTACCAGCGGGATAAGCTACCGATGAGAGCGATTGCGGAACGACTCAACAAAACCGGTTTTCGAACGCGAAATGGAAAGTTGTTTCGAGCCGAAACCGTTCGCCGGTTAATGAGGGAGTCGACTGTGCAGGAATGACAAGAAAAATTTTATCACCAGAAGTAAGGGGAGCCAATATTCGTACGAACGTGGACGACTCCCCCAAATAAGCGGGTTTTTAGCAGATTACCCGAAGTCGGACAATGCTCACGGGCGTGACTAATTTCTCTCAGCTTCAACAACTGAGTATGGACTTGCAATCGGGAATACAGGACTTAACAAAAGGAGCACGACTGGTGGGCATTAGTCTGTTTAGCTTTCAATCAAACCAGTCGCTACCCAGCCGACAATTGGTGTTAGATTTGTAAGACTACTATTTAGCCCGCATCCACATGCAGCAAAAATCAGCCAGAAGAAAAAAAGCTAGTAAAGGAGAATGGATGTTCGCGCTGATACTTGGCGCTGTATTTCTAATCTGGTTCTTTTCCAGTCGAGATAATCGTACACCTAGTGAGAAAATGAATAATGAAATCGACGAATCACTTCGAGAAGAACGAGTCGCAACTCGAATGTCCGAACATCGCCAAAAACGGTTTGCGGAGTTGTTGACCGACACGGAACAAGACCTGAACGCTTACCACGTAAAGTATACACGTGTAGAAATAGCTGAAAGCGGTTGTTTATGGGTTTATGTACCCGATAGTAACAAGAACCGCGATGGCCTGGCACAATCGTTATGTAGCCGGGCAAAGAAAGACTTTGTTCAATGTGTTACCATTGTCGATCCACAGGGCAATACTTTAGGTCGGTCACTGTGTAAATAAAATGAACCAAAAGTTAGTAATACAGGAAGTTGAGGATATAATCAGCCAGATCTGGCTAACCATTGATCGTTGGATGAATACGGGGGATAAGCTGATATCCTCGGAAAAATCCGTTGTATTTAATTTTGCCTGGGAGTTGCAAAAGACCTGTCAGAACCGTATTGAATTAATTGATTTTGAGACAAATCTGTTTCATGATTTTTCGGATGGGCAATTTTTAGACTTGTTCATTCTCTATCGTCGAGGAGACCAATTGGTTCGGATAGGGATCGAGTTCAAGTATCCTAACAAAAAGAAAAACAATTCTGGTCAAACCCAGGTAAGGCCCAAAATTATAAATGATATAAAGAGATTAACTTGGCTGGTAGCTAACCGAGGTATTGATTTAGGTTGCTTTTTGTGCGTCACCAATGAAAAGGATTATGTCAACCAAGGAAATTATAAAAAGAATACGGATTTCCTAACCCATCACGGTCTAACCTACGTTAAGGACAGTTTACTTCCAGCCAATGAACTCTATAAAGAACCCGTCAGGGCCATAACGAATATTACTTTCAACTGGAATCACATCCAGAAGACACAAAAAAAATATGAAATCGTCGGGGCTGTTTATTCCTTTTTACAGCCCATATTTATACGAAGCAATGAACTTGAATCAGGTACCAATTTCTGAGTAATTAATGAATTCATCGATTCCCGTCGACTCCTTTATTCGCTTTTTTTCGGATCAGCTTGTTAAACTTGAAAGCCTCTATAAGTGGCCCGTTCGTTTAAAAACAAAGGAAGCCTTACCTGGTTTTCCCTGGCATGAATGGGCAATGCAATCAGGTAGTGCCAGTGAATGCATCGCCCTTAAGAAATATTTAACACAGGCCTGGAACACCAGTGATGAAGCTGACAAGAAAAAATTAGCGCGGTGGATCGTCACGGACTGGGGCGGAGTACGCTCAAATCGACCTGCGAGGCTGGAAGCGCACTGGCATCTTATTCATGGCGACCTAAAGAAGATGCCAGTGGAGGGTATAGCCAGTTATTCAAAGATACTGACGCTGAAGGACTGTACTCAATATGCGATTTATGATGCGAGGGTGGCCGCCTGTTTAAATGCCATTCAGTTGCAGATGAAACCCGATGAACCAGTTTTCTTTCCTTATATCCCTAGTCAGAACCAATACTTCCGCCAATGGCCGAAAAGTGAAAATTTCGTGAATGTATTTTCTAAGCGGAGACTGGTCAGTAACGATGATTGGCATGAATTGGAGAAGCACGAAACCTATACTGCGTATCTAAACTTATTGTATGCCCTAAAAGGGTCATTCCCTGGAACTGAAATTTATCATTTCGAAATGATCCTATTTAGTTTGGCGATCCAGTTGTGCCCCCAACTAACTGAAGCCGAACTTAATTTAGCTTAATAGTAAATAGCTAAATGCATCCCGTTCCTTACTATATTCAATTTGAATGCTGGATAAGCTACTGGTCTCGGTGGGTTACTATATAGAATAGAGGCTTGTACCCATATCCGATGGTAAACTATCGCGTTTAAGTTAAATAATCGCTAAAGAGTGGTAAGAAAGTAGCGCAATAAACATGAATCGTTGACTCTAGGCATCAAACGAAATTTTTTTAATTCCCAAACTTTATCTTCATAGATATGCAAGTAGATATGATTGTGATGGTTAATAGTATCGAACGAATATTCTAAATGAGCGAATGTATTCCGAAGCGATCGATGATGACCACACTCTATAATATTTGCTAAATCAGATCAAAGGAAGGGAAGCCTAACCCTTGTCATGTTGATACACTTCTGCTTTAATTCCAATAATGAAAGTTTACTTCACCTGAGACGTAGGCTGGAATGATATCGTGTTGATTAATTTACGAACTAGCTAAACCAAGGGCATCCGTCAGCCGGATCATTAGGGCTCCCTGATCAGCATATTCAGTTATTAAATCTTGTACCGTCGACCGGAAATCGTCGTACTTTTTAAACACGTGCCATTGATATTGTTCATGCGTTTGAGGAACGAACTGATTAATCATGCGGTAACGGACCTTATATTGATGCATAACTTCTTTAATAGTCAGGCTGCCTGAACGCGCTAAAAATTGAATACTGAGAATGTCTTTCAGATGCATTAGGACAACATCGTGGACGTAAGGCATAGGTATAGGATCACCATTAAATTTTTTGCGAAACTCTTCATTGACAAAAAATTGAACACTACTCAAGGAGAAAAAATCGTCCGTGTGAACAATGATTGGATAAACCTGCAGCGATTTAGCCAGTTTAGGAGATATTGGGTCGAAGGTAAAACCTCCATCCGCCACTGCCTTTATAACAGACAATAACTGGCTTATTCCTTTCTTCTGCTGCTTACCATCATTGGTGCTTGCGACTAATTTTTTGAATATAGCCTCTTTAATTTGGGCCGCATCGGCCGAATGTTTAACGCCGGCAGCTATGATGCTGTTCTTAAATTCAAACAGAAAAAGCCGATTACCATCCCGGACGTAATAGTCTGAATATTCCGCATCCGAATAGCGATTACCTGGAACAGCAATGAACTGTTTTTCAGACCTAAAACACCCTTCTAAAAATTGGTAAAACAAATTTGTCTCAGCAAACTCCTGCCCTAAATGCTGGAGAAAGTTATCGAATCGTTTAAACTGATCTCGGATAGAGGTTAATTGGTAGAAATCAAAAAGCAGTCCCTGGTAGATCTTGTCAACGTAGAAATTATAAAAAAGGGGGTAATACTGCCTTGGCCCTTCTTTGATTAAAGGCTTTGTGCGTATAAGTTTAAAGTCAGGATCGGGCGAGTATGTAGCGCTTAAGTCTTTAATCTGGTCCGTCGACAAATCATACGCAAACGAATCAAAGAAAGCAATGTCTGCCTCTGAGCCTTCCTGAACGCTGAAGCCGAACGATTCAGCCGTAAAAATGCCTGCGTACGTACCGACTAAGTGACGGAGATACTCCGCATAATCAGCTACGTGTTTTTTAGTTAAAAAATCCAGCAAGTAAGGCTGGAGATCGGTACTCTCTGACAAGTACTCGAAAAAGGCATGGGCTAGCATTGTTTGATAGGCAAAATCCTTTCGGCCCGTAAACTCGTAATGACCGGCTTCATTGACCAGCATCATGTCCGCTATGTCACCGTCTTGTTGTCCCAAAGCTTCTTGAACCGCTTCATCTCCGGCAGAATTAATTAGCAACCAGAGTTTAAACTGAATCCACTCATCGGCTACATCGTGGCTATCTTTCGCCGGTAGATCATTAAAGTGTAACAAAATCTGCTCGGTAAGTTGCAAGAGTTGGTGAGCGGTGAAAAGTACGACCTGCCCATTCGAGGCATGAACTTGGTGTTTAAACGAAGTGTATCGCGCATCCAAATTTGGAAATTCGTCAAAAACGCGAATCCATTTGTAAAAAATTTCTTCCTGTGCAGCTAAATTACGCTGTTTCAGATGGGCTTGAGCGTTAAGAAAAGCAGTTGCTTTTAATAAATCGCGGGATGATGCCGTCACCAGCAGATCCGATATTTGAGGTTTGGTTTCCTCTGGAAAAAAGTCTTCAAACTTGGGATAGACAGCCATTTTCATACAGTGGGCGGGATATCGGTCATCCCATATAAGTGGTACAATACTTTCGCACAAGGGTATCAATTTATTTAATATCAACTAGTTACGGATAGAATTTCATTTTAACGGTCGATTGCTTGAAAAGGAAAAGGTCCAACAGAATTTCATCTCAGAAGCCCTTAAAATCTTTTCACAATGCCGTTTGCGAAATCATATTTCACGGAACCTGCTCATTTATCGAGTTTCCTGAAAGGAAGTATACATTCCGAATAATTCAGCCATGGAAACGCCAAAATATTGCTTGCAAAAGGCTTAATCACAATTAGTTATAATCTTAAATGAAAGAATTGTACCACTCTTACGCTTTACCCCATAAATACAGTACATATATAGGGGATGAGAAATTGATGAATTAATTTCGTGGTGTTAGGTTCATGATCTCAAGATTCCATTAACAGAAAACGCAGGCCACTTTGGTCGTTTTATTAGATTAGATTTTATATAATCTTTTTGAATTACGGTTCTTTGAGAGGTATTTCAGCTAAATGCACTGGACACTGGCTTGCACAATTATTAGTCGGTCGTTTAATAAATGTGAAATCAAGTTGACCTAACGATTAATCGACCTTCCTTTAATAAATGTTAAATCTGGTACATCTGCATTTTTTTTAAGTGGTAGTAGTCTGGTTCTTCACTAAAGCACCTATTTCAACCCCGCGTAAACGGAGATACTTATACAGGGTAGTTTTAGAAATGTGTAACTCGCGGGCGATCTGTTCAACCGAGTACTTGGCTTCTTTGTAAAGACTTTCCCCAATGCGGGCTTTCTGCTCACCGGCTTTGGATAACCCTTTGCGACGGCCCAAAAGTTGACCGCGTCGACGGGCGGAAGCTAAACCGGCCAGAGTCCTCTCCCGAATCACCTCCCGTTCGAACTCGGCTAGACTGGCGAAAATGCGAAAAACGAGCCGACCTTGAGCGGTGGTGGTGTCGATGGGGTCGTTCAGACTAACTAACCCAATATGTTGTTGCTCCAACTGAGTCACGATCTCAATCAAGTGATTCAGAGAACGCCCCAGTCGATCCAGTTTCCAAATCATCAATGTATCCCCCTCCCGGATAATTTCGAGTAACCTGTTCAATTCGGGCCGTTCCGTTTTAGAACCACTGACTTTCTCCTGAAAGATTTTCGAGCAACCCGCCGCTTTAAGGGCATCGAGTTGAAGCGCCAAATTTTGATCCTGCGTAGAAACTCGGGCATAACCTAACTTCATTGTATACGGGTATCTAGCTCACGTCTTTAACGTGAGAAATGAAAAATTGATTTTCGATCCAGCGAGCAGGTTGTAGACTTTGAAGTTACTGAATTATCAGGTTGCCAGGGCTCAATTCTTATACAGCTAGTTAGCGAATATTTTTTTTAGTTTTGAAGGGGAGGCCGAAGAGGGTTACCGCGCGTTGACGGCTTTGCGGAGTTGATAAAATAGTTTTTCCAGCAGACGTGTATCCGCCGTAACAATGTCTGCTGTAGCAGCCATTCCTGTTTTCAATGAGAGTGATTTACCATAACTAGTTCTCAGACCATTGGGCAACGTAACTTTAGCTAAAAATACACTGTCTTTGAGGGAGATGTCTGCAATAGTCGTGATCTGACCCCGTACAAAACCAAATTCATGGTAGGGAAAGCCCGCAAATTTGATTAGTACCTCCTGGCCAACCAATACCTTGCCTGCGTTTTGTTGAGGAATGTGTAATTCACCATAATAATTCGTTGCTGGCGGAGCAACGTAAAACAGTTCTTGATTGAGGGCTACTGCTTGGTTTTCCTGTAACGTACCCGTAAAATACACCCGGCCGTTAACGGGTGCTGTCAAAATATACTTTGCTTTCCACGTGTCGACTGCGCTTTGTAGGGTATTGAGTGCCTGCAGAAATTTATTTCGTTCTTCCGTTACCTGGCGCTCTAGTTCGAGAATTTCTTTCTGTTTTGTACGCTGATCGGCTAGATTATTGACTATAGCCGAAGCTGTTTGCTGGTAAGGTAGATGCCGAGCAATCAGTTTGCTTTCTTCTCGTTTAAGATCTAAAGGGGCAATGACCTTCTGCTCCGCTAATTGTTGCTGAATAGCGTAATCCTCCTCCGCCAGTTTTATATCCCGGCGCTGAAGAACTTGTTGCTCGTGTAAATTAGTGGCTAAGGTTTGAAAATCGGTAATCTCTTGTTGAAGCATTACCTTCTTCTTACTGTAAAAACCGTTGGCTAGATAGGCCCCCAACTGAATCTCTACCTGCTCAAACAGTTGGTAAGCATTCTGCAATTCACCCAACTGATGATAAGTCGATAGATGCAGCCGTTCCAATGCTTCCAGGTCTCCCCGACTGGCAACAGTCCATGCTTTTGCGAGTTCTTTCGACAAACGCAGTACCTCTTCATGGCGAGCTGTACTTTCCAAGTAAGCCAGGCTCGTGCCAGCGGATACGGACTGACCTTCCTGAGCAAGTAGCCGAACGACTTTACCTTCCGTACGTGTTAAGACGGCCTTGGGAGCGTTTGCTGTTGTAAGCTTGAATGAGGCCCGAACCAGATCGGGATAATGAACCACCCAAGAACCAATCAGGAGTAGGATCAGCAGCAAGAAAATAACGGTGATACCCCAACGCAGCAACCATTTAGGCGGGCGGGTCAATAGTTCCTGGACTTCCTCAGACCGGAGTTCAACATAAGACGCCCCAGTAACTTTAGTCATGATACCTTTTGTTATAAGCCTAACTCCAACTGATTTTTCACTAATTGCCAGTAACTACCCCGTCGGGCAACGAGTTCAGCGTGGGTACCGATCTCCGTCAAAACACCTTTCTGCAATACAACAAGTTGATCCGCGTTGCAGACTGTACTTAGTCGGTGTGCTACGATAATAACAGTGCGGCCTTCGAAAAACTCCGCCAAGTTTTTCATGACAACGGCTTCGTTGGTAGCATCCAGGGCGTTGGTGGCTTCATCAAAGAGAATAAACTGCGGATCTTTATAGACTGCTCTGGCAATCAGAATCCGTTGCCGCTGACCTTGACTAATACCGCTCCCCTCCGAACCAATTTTAGTGTGTAAACCAGCAGGTAATGCCTCCACGAAATCCCCTAAATTAGCGATGTGTAATGCTCGGTCAAGTCGATTGGTATCAATCCGCTCGTCGCCGACGGCAATATTGCGAGCAATGGTATCTGAGAAAATAAAACCATCCTGCATAACGACTCCGCATTGTTGACGCCACATCGAGTGGCTTAAGTTACGCAGTGCAGCATCACCAACCCGTATTTCTCCCTTACTTGGCTCGTAAAACTTAAGTAGTAACTTTAACAGCGTCGTTTTACCGCTGCCGCTGGTACCAACGATAGCCGTTGTTTTACCTACGGGAATGGTTAAATTAATTTGTTGCAATACAGGTTCATTGCCCGCCCCTGCGTAGGTAAAGGACACGTCTTTTATGGCCAAATTTTTTTGATCAGATAATTGATCGATTCGTGGTTGATTGGCCGGTTCTTCGTCAGCCAATGAATGAATCTCATTGAGTCGTTCAAGGCTTATCTTGGCGTCCTGCAAGCCCTGAACAAAACCGACGAGTTGTTCAATAGGCCCATTTAGCTGGCCGACGATCTGTTGCATGGCCAGCATGGCACCCAGGGAAAGTTGACCGTTAATGACCGCTTGTGCTGCCAGAAAGGTGATTAAAATGTTCTTACTTTCATTGATGCTGAATGCTCCGGCCTGTTGGTATTGATTTAGTGCCAGTCCATTCATTTGCAAACGAAATAATCGGGCTTGGAGACGTTCCCAAGCCCAACGCATAGGACGCTCGGCGCCAGCCAGCTTTATTTCCTGCATGCCCTGAATGAGCTGAATGAGCGAACTTTGATTTTTAGCCGACACATCAAACCGCTTAAAATCTAATTTACGTCGTTGCCGGAGAAACAAAATAACCCAGCCAACATACAGTAGGCTCGAGGTCATAAACACGCCGAAAATAGGTAGATTGTAAAAAGCGAGAATAACGCTGAATAGTACCAAGTTAACTATCGAAAACAGCACCGTTAGTGTCTGACCAGTTAGAAAACTTTCAATGCGGTGATGATCGCCGATGCGTTGCATGAGATCACCGAACTGTTTCGAGTCAAAAAATGAAACTGGTAGGCGCATCAACTTGATTAAAAAATCAGATAGTATACTGATATTAATCCGCGTACTGATGTGTAGCAATATCCACGAACGGATAAATTCGATAGATAGTCGCCCGGCCATCAGCATTAATTGAGCGCCCAGCACGAGATAGATGAACGGTAGATTGTTTGTATCAATACCCACGTCTACCACCGACTGAGTTAATAAAGGAAACAGCACTTGTAGTACGCTTCCTACGGCAAGTCCCAACAGGAGCTGCCCTAATAATGCTTTATACTGCCATAGGTAGCCAAGTACCCATTCGAAGCCAAAACGAGCCGGGCGTTCGTCTTCCTGCTCGTAAAAAGCAGGCGTCGGCTCCAGCAACAGAACAATCCCTTCTGCGCGCCCGTCGGTTTGTGCTGATAGCCAGTGTTGACAAAATTCATCCGCACTGTACGTCAGCAATCCGCTTCCCGGATCAGCCACGTAAACCGTACCTCTATTTGAGGTACGTACTGACGAGTCGGCTGTTGGTAATGGGGTGGGGGGGATAATGACCGAACTATCTTCAGCATCAAACGTCGACAAGGTTGTGGTAATCGAACCAAGATCAACCGTGGGTGCTGGTGTCCGCCGGCCACCCCATATGCGGCTCATCCAGTTAGGTCTAGCTCCTTTAATGTCATAAACGACAACAAAATGATTTTGGCTCCAATGGACAATACACGGTAAAGGGGCCTCAAGGGCTAACTTTTGAAACGGAATTTTTAGGCCCATTGTCCGAAAGCCAATCGCTTCTGCGGCCTCTGAGATGCCTAATAGAGATACCCCTTCTTTGCCGATCTGAGCACGCTCCCGAAGTGACTGGGCTGTAAATAATCGCCCATAATGCTTCGCGATCATGCGTAGACAGGTTGGGCCACAATCCATAATGTCAAGTTGGGTGTAGTGAGGAAAAGAAGACATAAAGTTAGGAGATTAAGCAAGAACACTGAGTTCAAATGAGTATACTGGGCGTATCTTTCGTAATTGGATACATACGCTAGTACTCTATTTATAGACAACCGTACATTAGGAATACTATAAAAAACGTGTATTACTTTATTAAATAACGCAAATGAAACTTCATGTCTTCAAGCTTAAATTCTTTGGGTAAGCGACGATCATTGATAAAATAAGTGGGTGTAAATTGTATACCGACCTGATTCATCCAATAAACCTGCTTTGCTAATAAATTACTAGCTGAAGCGACCCTTGGCGTGTCATATTTTGCCTGGAGCAGCTCAATACTTTGGTTTTCATACCATTCATCTAGCGCTTTCGCTACCTTCCTAGGGTTTGTAGCGGCTAGACTCAATAGGTGCGTGACCACTCGATTACCTGTGTCCTCCAAATTCTCGGCCGAGACGGCAAACCGAACGATAATGTTTAGATCATCGCCGTAGTTATCTACCAACTCATGAACAAGCTGGTGAGCACGCCTACAGGGAGCGCAAAAAGGGCCACTTACCATTGTAAGCGTTGTTGTGGCATTCGGATTGCCCAACTGCAGCTCGTTAGAGTCAAAATTCATCTCGAAAGCGGGACCTGCTTGTAGCAAGGTGTAAAACAAGTCCGTATTATTACGAAAGCGAGCCAGCTCTTTAGTTAATGTGGATACCCTATCTTGTAAAGTAATGGATGGTTTTACCGCTAACCATATAGCTAGAGAAAATACAAAACAAAATAATATAAGGCTAAGTGATTGATAGCTCTTAGCAAAATTCGCTAAGAAAGGATAGCCTAGAATTAGCTCTAGCCACAGAACGCCTAAAACACATAAACAAAGAGGACAAAATTTTCGAACAACTTTTGCCTGATAATAAACTGAAAACAAAGAATAAGGTAGTGTTAGTATATTAATAAACGCGACTGCTGGTAAGACGATCACCAGGGTTTTAGCGTAGGCTGCTATCAGTAAAGCAGATATACTACCCGCAAAATAAAGAAGTCCAATTTCAGCCATACCTAACCAGCCAAATAGTTTTGCTGCTTGCGAGTCCAATACAGCTTGACAGTCCGTGTGCCTACTGATCTGACAAAACTTATCAAGTAGTGGACTAGCCAAACCATACTCTTTTCGGATTAAGAAAATAGAAACAGCCAAACCCGTTGCTTTTACTAATACGAACATCAATTCGGTAAAAGTCATTGGTAGAAACAAACCCCAAATCAGGCAAAAGATTGTCCCCACTGCAGGAAACCAAGTTTGTCCATAACTTATTAGTTCGTGGCGACGTGTAGAGGCATAATTAGGTTCGCCCGAATCATCGTGAGCCGCAGCTAGTAAAGTAACACCGTCCCACTTTTGAGAAAACAAAGAGTAAGGTTCTGAAACGATCCCTTCTTTTGAATCAAAGTAGGTTACCGTTTCATTCTCATATTTTTTCACCATAGCGAAATACCCTAAATTATTACTCGTTTTGAGATGAACAATGGCAGGCATATCAATGGTAGCTAATTGATCGCTGTTAAGTCGCACAGCGGCGACTTCAATCTTCCATTGCTTCAGGACTTCAGTTAGAGTAGCCAAACTCATTTCCGAACCCATTGATTCAAAGACACGTCGTAACGTTGTCCGAGTAACAGGTATGCGTAAGGCTTTTATTAAAGCCCAAGCTACCCTGGTTATGTTGTTGTGTTTGTATGTACTATTATCCACCTTAAAAGATAAAAAAGTAAGTACTGACCAAGTAGCTTCTCAAACTAGTAAATGATTTTATATACCCAATAGAAAATAAAATCATGTATTAATTCTCAAAAAATTGGATAAATAAAAAAAGCTTATTTTCGTTAAGACAACATCTTTAAGAATCAATTTCTCTGGTTCATTGACTAGTTTATATTGATCAATAAAGTAGTCAATTATAGACTGAATTGAAATAGGGAATTTAAGTAATTCAACTAAATGAGAACTAATTACATCCAGTTTATATTCGAACACCTTTTTACTCACAGTATCTAAATAAAGTGCGACATAGATAGTGGTTTCGGGTTGAATAAGGTTATCTTCAAGTGATAACATTGATGGCTTTTCTAACATATTATTGACAGCAGTATCAGACCAGTCCCACTTTGACTGAATTATCGGTATAGACTTATTCCAAGAAATCTGACATGAACTTTTTGTAATAGACTCAAAATCTTTTTTGGACACGGGTTGCTTCACGTCGTTGTTAGTCAAAACAGAAAGATTATGAATATGTCTAAAAATTTGATTCTCATACCTAAACAGGTCTGTAAGTCTAGATTTCAACGGTTTTTCTTTACTATTTCTTATTTTATTTTTTAGGTATAACCTTAAGATTGAAAAGTTTTCCAAATTCAAATTTGTAATAGGTATGTGTTTGTTTACAAAATATAAAGAACGATAAAAGAAGTTCATATATGGAAAATAGGAAGGCACGACTGATGTTTGTGTTTCTTTAAAATTTATTGATTGTGCATCGTGTTTGATGAAATTTAAATTATTGTAAATGAAATAGTTTTGCGATGTAAGGTATTTTACAACTCGTTCATGTGTTTGGGGGTGATACATCTCCAAGAACTGATCTACTTGTTGGTTGATCCAGTATCTTTTTTTATAATCACCCATAATGTGTAAATATTTTTTTTTAATGTTTACTTTATGAAAATCAGCATATCCGTCATAGTCACCTGTGATGCTGACTTGATCTAGTACGCTTATTGGTGTATTAGTTGCCTCAGCGAATTTTTTTAAAATATATTGCTCGATAAAAGTATTGCAGCTTTTGTTAAGATATTTTAAGGTAGTTTCATTTTGACTAAGAAAGTTAAAAACTTCATGAGCATAATTGATAAAAAATCTATGGATACCTCCTATCAAACCTGCATTTATAGATCGTATCTTATAACCGGGTTTGTACGAAGCTATATCTAGGTAAGTAGGCTTATAAATAAATTGATCTCTAATAGTACTTAATGTTTCATCGTATGCAGTATTATTTTCGAGAAACATTTCTTCATTTTGTACAATCAACTTCGATTCAAAAACTCTACTGGGTAGCTTATCAAATATAAAAATGTCACTATCAATATGTAGAAAATCAGTAGTACTCAACGTATAACTAATTATTTTTTTCAAAACCCACATAAACTCAGGAAATGGTAATTGTATGTTTTCTAGACTGTTATCTATGTGATCATAAGGAAGCTGAAGAGTGTCAATTAAAATTTGCTGGCCCTTGTGGTCGGTATGAAGTTTTAAGGATAGTTCTGGATAATGTGCTTTTAGTTGTAGACAGCTGAGTGCACAACTCATTAGGTGGTAACGCTCATCTATCCAGCCACCATTGCGTATATGCTGTCCATCATTCGATAACCATGTAGTCTGAATCAGCTCCATACTTCCTACGATTTATAAAGCTGAATGATGCCTAAATAACAAAACGCTTTGATTTTATTTAGTACTGTGTAGTATATAATTGAATCGAAATTAATATCAAAGGTATTATCAGGATAAAATGTTGATACGTAGTTCGTTAGGGTTCTTATTGATAGTTGATGCTTAATCAAGCTATATATTATTGAGTCTAAACTATCCATCAGGTATTCTACAACTTTGTCTCTTTCTTTTGCAAAGATTATTTGATACAAACCTTTGTAATTCTTTATGTCTTCGTAACACGTATTGTTACAAGAATCTATACTGGCCATGTGAGCCCATTGCCATAGCGAATCTGCAACTACGTGATTATTAATTCTTTTTACAGTATAGTTTTCGCCTATTTCTTTTGGCAACGTTACTAATTCATCGAGTAGTTGTATGTTTATTAGTCGCAATGTCCAGTAATACGCAGCACTCTTGTGTGGATAATGTAGACTAAACTTATTCAGTGTTCTTTCGTAGATGAAAACACTTTGAAGGAGTCTTTTGCTGTTGATTGCTTTCTTCGATTGATCATCGAGTTTAAATGAATTGGTTAAGCAAATTTTTATGTTGAGTTTGTTCGCAACAAATGATGTCCTAGGCCAGTGGTACGTTTCCTCAGAAGTACTGTTACTCGATTGCTTACCTTTTAAAATAAATTGTTCATGCTCTAAGCCAGTTGGTCGTTGAAAATTCTTACTCAGTCCTAGACTATCTAATTTACTCAGTATAGAGTAGTACTCATCTGGAAAATGTAATCGCAATCTATATTCCATTAATTCACAGAGATTGGTGTCCTTTTTTGCCCCCAATGTCGCATGAACGAAGGTGATATTATTGGGTAAGTCTTCTAACCGGGATAAGTGATGGTAATTTGTGTGCTGTTGAGCGGGAAGTAAACCACTTATTTGTAAACCTTTTTCTATACAATACCCAGAAAAGAAATACTGTTCTAGCAAGGTATTAAGGCCGTCTTTATAGTCACTACGGTCTAAATAATCTGTATTACTTTGAATAAAATAGTTTATACTTTCAGCAAAATCCTTAAATAATTTATAACAAGTTCCTCCTATGATACCCGCGTTAACCGAACAACTAGCACTTTGAGCAAAGGATGGAATAATCGATAGGTCCAAATTGTTGAGTACTGTTTTGTACATAAACAGTGCTTTACCCTCTTCTTTGTTTTGAACAATAATATCTTTTTCTAAAAATAGGCTATCAAACTTGGTAAACGCATAAAAATCACTATCTATATTCAGAAACGGTTCATCATGGCTAGCATAGGAAAGAAGCAATTTGGTTATCCAGATGTAACTCGGATGATTGGCAGCTGTGTTGAAGGGCAATAGTTTATAGTTGTCGTAAGGAAGCTTTAAAAAATCAATGAGGAGATACTTGCCTGTTTCGTCACATGCTAATTCAAGAGGCTTATCGGGGTGGTTTCGTTTCAATAGTAGGGAGCTAAGCGCCCAACTGAGCAAGTGAAATCGGCTATTCAACCAGCCACCGTTTATGAGGTCAATGTTTGTTACTGAATGATCACTCCAAAAGGTTTGTACCAACTTCATAATAATTCATTGAAATTGCCTTTACAAGGAGGTTCGTAAACCAACTATTTGCTACTAGGACTGATACTGACTAACGGATGTATAGTTTCTACTAAGCTAATAGGATGACTGCTACAGGCTGCAATAGCTTATAGCAGTCATCGGCTTAGTTAACACCCACAGTTACTAATACAGGCGTTATAATTGCCGCCGTAGACTACTGAGCAACAGTAGTCTTCTGTGTAATAATCCCGGCCGCTTTGACCTATAATCCAAGGTGTTCCTCCATTGGGTGTTGTTGTGGTTGAGCATTGTAGCGATCTGGGAGGGTTACCTGGACCACTTCCCCCACCTCCTCCTGAATATGGGTTTCCACCTATTATACTTTTTTGTGCTTGTTTTGATATTACTTCAAACGAATCAAGTTTAAGCTTAGCTAGTTTTGAGCTTTTCATAGAACTGCAAATTTTAAGGGTTGAATTTAATTTGGATTAGACAATGAGAGATACTTGTCTAGCTCTTTGTCTAGGTCAACTTAGGTATCCTGGTTGAATGAACCTGCACTTATTCCTCGCTAGTTTTTATCTTCCCATATGAATTGCTTTAGAGGTCAGACGAACGTATTGACTTACTACCTATAATACAACGTAGTTACTAATGAATTGTTAATATTACTATAAAAAATAAAGATATAATAATATTTCAAAAATTTGTCTGAATAATATGGCTGTAAGGCTTGAACTGCTATTTAAATTATTAGTAGTCAGGTTATTAGTCCCCAGTGTTTGTTTAATGTATTATATTGACTCAAGATTACGAATTGATAATTGGTTTCTTATTTACTATGTTTTCGTTGACAAGGAGTTTTCCTTGTGATATGTATAGATTTACTGCAAAAACTGGAAATAGTATTTGAAATACTTGGCCCGGCTTTAGAGATGTCACTGGCAAATCGTCGTTCGCGTTAATTTGCGGGCACAACAAGGATGGGCATACCTTAGTGGAAAAACAGTTGTTTGATAGCCAAGCCACTGGATACAGTCAATAGGTATGCCGTCATAAGCCAGTAAACTGTCCGCGAAAACGTTGGTCAATTTGACTCTAGCACAAATTTAATAAGACGGAATGCCACATCTATTACTGGCCATAATCCGTCTTTGAAAAGGTCGCCTTATTTGGACGATTACTATGAAAAGTACAAATTCTTGAATAGGATAGGGGGTAGATAATTCCTAATCTAATATAACGGTAAAATGCCATTTTAGGGAAAATTTAGATTGGCGATTGGTTCATAATTAACAGTATTGCTAAACAGCTGATAGATGCTCACGTATATTCAGAATCAGATCATCAAATCAGTTTCAAACGATAAATGCGTTTACATAAGAAATTAATAGCGTATTAAACTAGGTTCGCTCACAGAATAGGCAACTAGTAGCTTTATGCCAAGACGACCCAAGCAATCCGATCTTCATTCGTTAAAACTGAGGCCTTGGCATATACTTTGCCGCATTGCAGACAACATAGCGCTGGAACTAGGGGTTGAGGCAAAGTATTTCAGGACCATTTCGGGTTTCCGCTGTCGAAGTTGAAGAGCTAATCGGCAGCCATTTCTAAAGGCGCAATTTATCTTTCAATCAGTTCGATATGATTGATAGGAATGGCTTAATTTTCATTTTACGTATGCTATTTATGTCATTGGACAGGTGTTAACAAGGCAGCGTCTCTTAAAACCCCCACTCGGGCGGCCCCGCGTCTTCGCACGACAGGAATAAATCCCTCTTTCAAAATCCCGGATAATGATAATAGTGTTAAATTGTGATCTTCATGAGCGGTCCCATAACAAATCAACCGCACGGCCGGTACACCGGAGCGGGGCCATGTATCATTTTCGCCGT
The DNA here is from genome assembly GCF_023196085.1 of Spirosoma liriopis. Taxonomy (NCBI): domain Bacteria; kingdom Pseudomonadati; phylum Bacteroidota; class Cytophagia; order Cytophagales; family Cytophagaceae; genus Spirosoma; species Spirosoma liriopis. The sequence goes on along the minus strand of NZ_JALPRF010000009.1, from coordinate 71,854 downwards.
AGGAACTGAGTTTAGCCCGGAGCGGGGCACCGTTGTGAAGCCGTCGCAGACACGTATTGGACACGAAACGTAAGCCTCTAGGCGACTTAGTCATAAAAGCTTACCTAGTTCGATTGATTTAACAGGCAAGTTACTGCATTCGTTTTCTGCCTATCTGTTTATCGTGGTGTGCTTTGACAAGTATGTCCTATTAGAAGCGTTTTATTTTATTAATTTCAATTTTAGAAGTGCTGCTACTTGTTTAGCAGTCAATAAGTGCAATTTTAGAATTTTACGATTTCGTTCACGTAAACGCTTCTTTGATTGAGTGTTAGGTTTCTTAGCAGTCGATAGGCAACTAAACTGATCAGTCAGGCATCTGCTGTAAATAAGACTTCATCGTCTGTTTCTTCGTATAAAATTGAGTGGTTTCAATTGTTTCATGGCGAAGATGCTGCTGAACATGTTCTAAGCTCACCCCGTTTTCCAGCAATAATTGGCCTACCGTATGGCGTAAACTGTGGGCGGACATGCCTTCCCGTTTTAAGCCCAGTTGCCGTAAATACTTATCAACAATATACCGAATCTGATAAGTTTTTAAGTCCTCAAAAACAAACCTGGCGTGCTGGCTCGCGGCAATAGGCCACTGCCCTTTTTCTTCCAGATATGCCTGTAAAAACACGCTGCAAGACCCGAAGAGTTTAATGGCCTTTTTAGTATACCTCCCTTTACCCAGGACTTTCAACTGGCGTCGGTCAAAATCAATATCGCCCAGCCTTAGCCGGGTCACTTCGACTGTGCGGAGCCCTTCCAGGCTCAGTAAGGCTAGAATCGCGCCATCTCGTGCTGACTCAATGCCTGTAAGTAACTGATCACGCTCATCACTATCCAGGCTGTCTTTGTAAAAAGTTCGCTCAATCGCCAAGCCTCGAACAGCATCAATATCACGCAGGGCATTGAGCTGCGTGTCATCTAAGGTCAATTCAGCCCGCTTACGAACGCACCAAGCCGAGAGTTGCTTGATGGCTGATAGGTACAGATTGATCGTAAAGGCCGAGTAAGCATTCGCTTTCAGTTGGTCGACGAAATCGCTGACTGTTCGGCCACTCAGGGAGGCAGACTGTCCTGCCTGCACCTGGCTATCCATAAATAAAAAGAAGGCATTCAGGGCTTTTGTATAGGTATCCTTTGACTGATCGCCCCGAAGATTTTTGGCATCCCGAATAAAGCGAAGAATTAAGTCGTTAGCTGCCGGTGAGATCGACACTCGTTTGGGGTCAGGCAGGATCAGAGGGCTTCCCATCTTTTGGTAAAACAACAGGAATCGGCGGATCGGCGAAACTCGATTTGGCGGGAGCTCTGCTGTATAGCGGGAATAGCTGAAGCCATCGATGGAGAAGCTATTTTTCAGACAGTATATAACGTAGGCTTTCGCGTGCCTTGGGTAATTACTGGCTGGGGGCAAATCTTTTGCAAAGTAAGCAATAAGTTGGCTGACCGAATAGCGATTTAGCGCTTGTCCGATCTCTTGGGTATTATTGGGTGTACTCAGTTGAAGTCCTGCCATTTTAATCAATTGAGCCATCAAGGTACTATATTTTTTTCTTTCACCAATTCTCGCAAACTAGTATTTACAAGACGGTGAAACAAAGGATCTCTGTACAAAGGATTCTTGGACACCTAACTTACCGTTTCGACAGTGTGATCGTGTACAAATGTGTTTTCCCGTCATAAGGAGAATTGTACTCTGTTCGTTGCCACACCATAGTCTGCGGACTTTGTTCCGACACAGTGTAGGACAACGCATCATAATTACCCTCTACGCGAAGTTGCCTACCGGTTGTATGCCAATTGGCCGCGGTAAATCCAAAAAGGCTGTTTAACTTATTCTGGCAATCAGTCGAGGTTGTTAGGTGTAAGGCTCCGTCGGCCGCGAATTCATAACGGGTTGGGCCGACACAATCTTTACCAATATTTTGCTGATATAGCTGGAGAACATCTGTGGTAGTCCCATAGGTGGGAGAGGTAACCGCAGGATCGGCTGTAATCTTGGTGATTTGCCAACTTCCGACTACTTGTGCCGCGTTAATGGCTGGCCCAGCATCCTCTTTTGAACAACCAGCTAGCAGAACCAAACACAGCAGCTTGCAGGCTCCTAGTACCGTTAATCGTATCATAATCGTTGAGTACTAAAAATTCACTTACTTCACTTGGTGGCCGCAACTTTCGGTTTTTTGAATAAGATGCCGGCAATGTATCTGGTTGGGTTCGTCTTTACATCAATAAACCCTTTTTGAATTAACACATCAAGCCGAATAAATTCTTGCAGCAGGGTTTCATTACTAACGATTTCTCGCATTTGGGCACTCGTGAATCGATAGTTCTGTATTAATATTTGAGTGGCTTTACTCTGAAGTTCTTCAGTTGGTTGAGCATACACCATGTCCATTTCCTCATTGAAAGCATCAAACGCTTTGTTGTCTTTTCGGGACTGCCTCTTTATTGTAAAAATGAGCGTGGTGATAAAGCGGCCTTCTCTCTTTTCGGTGACGAAAACTTCGATATCCGTCTTCTGGTTGATTTCTTCCATCGCCCGAGCCAGTACGGTCTGCTTGAAGTTGGACCAGCGAACGTATTGTTGGGCGTCGAGAATGTCTTTCAGATCCGTAACGCTAACCCGCCAAATACCTGTATCGAGGAACTTACAAAGCCTGGTATATAGATTCTGTGCGTATTGACTATTAAGGGACAATGCTGCCTGAAGTTGGAGCTTGGTATACCCCTTGCTCAAGTCGATCATATAAGGCACCAAGTGCTTATTAACCTCAACCGTCAATACACCCCTGCTATAACGAGCCATTGGAAAAACGACCACCGACGTAAACTCATGCTGAGCAGGCGAATCAAGGTACAACTGCCGGGAAGTAAGTCGCTGGGCGACCCGTTTATAGGTCGAATAATTTACTTCGGACGATGAGTTAGGCAGCTGTAAATCAGTAATAGGAATCTTAAATGCCGGAAATTCACTTGGAAGGGTTTCGACTTCAGCGGGCCTTAAAATCTGGAGTTGCTTAATATGTTTAAGTATCAACCAGTAAACTCGCCTTTCTAGCAGGTCGAAATTGTTTCGAGACAATAATAGCCGGAGTGGCTCTTGAATGTGGACGAGTTCTCCCATGTTATTCCTTAGCAAGTCTAGCTCAAAAATATGAATAATCGGTATCAAAGCAATATAGAAAGCTCGCATCTTGCTTTACAGTGCCACATAAACCTACTTTTGTATTGCTTTATATAGTTATATCCCTGAAAATGAGTGATTTTATGCCTATTAAATTTTAGCATCATACTCATCAAAATCTAACGAATAATATATTTAATATATTGCTATCGATCATTAAAAATGAAAAATATATAAATAACTGATATTTATGTTTCAAGCATCATAACCGTATACTCTTCTTGCTTTAAACCTACTTTTATCTTGCTTAAACCTACTTCTATCTTGCTTTAAAGGTCGATTGTGGATACTTTTATCTTGCCTAAACCTACTTCCATCTTGCTTAAACCTACTTTTATCTTGTCTAAACCTACCTTATTATTGCCTAAACCTACCTCTGTCTTGCTTTATGCTAATTAATATCATTATAACTAACTGTCTAATAAGAAGCTATATGTACAGAAAACGGCCTACAAGTATCAAATAATCAAGTTTTCAATTTCAGAACAATTAAAAAAAAGAGACAAGTTGTAATTGATCAAAAAAGGTGCTGAGGTTATAAGGTCTACCCATGATTCGAGGATCAAATTTTTAAATCAAAAAGTAAAAGAGACTTTTCTAAAAATTGGTTTTACTCTCAGAGTAAAATAAAACGCCTAGTATCTTTTCACTAAAAGACCATTCACTCGCTATGAAGAAAAAGACGAAATTTACTAATAAGGAATACCAGTTCTTATTATCAGGCTTATCAGAGCAAATTACTAAAGTTCCAAAGCTAAGACCCAATCGGGATGAATGGGATATAGAGGGTAACTGGCAGGAGTGTGGTGATATTCATTTTGTCGATAGTAGATATATGGCCGAGTTTGCTACCTGGCGGGATTTTGGATGTAAAACTGTGAAGCTGATAAACTATGGGCGACCAGCTGTACGCATGAGTTTCTTCAGTAAGCATAAATATTGGCTCAAAAAACCTCATGACCTTACTGAAGAAGAACGCCACGGACACATTAATGACTATATCAATGGCTTGTCATTATCGATTAATCAACTCCAGAACAAAATAGATCACTTACTGCCACTTGCCCAAGCTGAATCTCGTCGGAAAATATATGATGCCCAACAGGAAATAGAAGCCTGGCAACAGGTTCAACAACAATCAGCCCAATATGAATTGGCAGTTTCAACCTACCAACGGGGTTATGCTTACTTATACATTAGCTACAAACACCTGTTACCAACCGGTGAGTATGACAATGCCTCAGAGCATTTGCTTCACCATATCCGAGATCGGGTTGGTAATATCACCCAATCCAAACAAAACGTTATTTTCGTTAATGTAGCGGAAATAAACCGGGTACATCCACAGCAAAACAAAGAGATTGAAAATTATCTGAACCGATTTTTACTTAAGAGTACATCTGGGCCCAAATGGCTCTACGCTCGGCCCCGACCCGAGTTGGAGATTCAGGAAGCCTTTGGCTTGTTAAATCCAGCAAATGATAAAGCTCAATTAGATTTGTTCAATGAGCTTTATCATTTGCTGGATGGTCGCCATCCCAAGTAGATCCTTTGTTAAATATAGTATAAAAAATTTGCAGGTTTTTATTTAGTAGTTTCAGTTATTGGCAACTGCATCTTGTAATACAAGTCAGTACTAACTGTATCTGAGTTTAACCAATCTAAAATTGCATTAATTGCAACATTTATTTCTGAAATGGGTACTCGAATTAGTATTTCAATTATATAATCTAAATTACCTAAGATGACCAAGGCCAGCATCGGAAGGTGAAGATCAATTCGTTCGAGAAGAAAGTGGTCGATGCCATCACCAATCTGGAACGTGTTGTCTACTGAACCTATGATCTGGAAAAAGGCCGTAGCTTATCGATCAATGGCTTCATTAACCACTATTCTGATTTTATCATCGTTTCAAACAAGGTAATATCAAGATAGTCGTGACAGATGACGACCACTTAGATAACACAACACGGCCAGAAGAGCCCCTTGGTAATCTGTGGCAAAGCAAGCAATTACTACCGATACTTCATAGTTTTTAAGTAGTCTGTAGCATAAAGCAAGACAAAAGTAGATTTTCATACACAGCCAGTGTTATGTTACTGTATCCTGTACTGAATCTGATAAAATGATTAAAGATTGGCTACAATTTGCAGTTGAACGAGCTGACTCTGATTAAAAGCGAGCACTGGTCAGTTATTAAAACGGGGTTTCGCAAGACAAAAGTACTTAAACCTACTTTTGTCTTGCTTTATCAAAAGAACTGATTTTCAATAGTATCAAACTTATTTAATTGATATTGTACGGCATAAGTCTAAAAGCAAGATAAAAGTAGGTTTAAGCATCTTGAAGGATTTTAACGGTACAAGCTTTTAAACAGATACTCGATTTTTACTGGGCCATACTTGCCTGTACCAATCCCTGATAAGTCTTCTTATCCAACTTCAAATTGATGATAATGTCGGCGAATCAGCTGTTTTCTATTTATGGCACTAATCCATTATGAACTTGATGCTGATAAATTAAAAACACCCTTTACTAGCTGTAAAAGCATTATTTTAGTAAAAATAAGCAATATAACACAACATATTCAGGATTTTCTTGATACTTATGAGTCAACTTTGTGTACTCATAATATGGAGATAATGAGTACTCCAACCAATTTGGTGATTGAGAGCAATTTTCTTGAAGACTAAGATTTGTCCTCCAATTAGGGCTAGCAGGCTAACACCATTACATTGATTTTACACAAAGAACCGACATCTATAATGCTTTAATTCATGGGTCGCTCTTAGGTAGCACTAGTGGAGGTAATTATAACACGCATAGCAGTTGACGAAAGGGGGCAAAGGCTTCGACTGTATCTTCCTGAAACCTTGCCATACCGCCTAATAAGGGGTATTTTTATAGTGTTCCCATTGCGCGGCACCGACGTGTTACTTCGGGCGAATCCATGATGTATTCAGTAGCGACCTGCCCGATAAGGCGGGGTATTGACAACCGCCTAAATCGCGACCTGATTACCCAGGCGCGGGAGCAGGGATTTGTGTTCTCTGACCCTTTTGCTGATGCTGATATGTGGCGGGGACTAGAAGCCGCCGACATTGAAAACCCGGCTCACCAATGTGACCCAGACGAAGCGGATTGGCTGTTTGGTAAAGCCATCGAAGCCACCTTGTTTTTCCTTTATCAACAAACCCGTCGAGTTGGCGGCCAATGCTCCCAGCTATGAACGGCAACTATTCTATTTGCCAACCGAGACAGGTGATGAAACCATGTGTCCATGCAATTTATAATCAAATTGGTCAGGTTGCTTTCGCTCGAATGAAGGCAACAACGTTGAAGCCAGATAACCGCAAGAATGCGTTGCAATGGAAAATGAAAGGCACCCGGTTTACATCAATTCGGGTGGAAGGCCATCAGAATGGAGTCGGATATCAGGTTAGCTTTTTCATTATCAACCATCAGCAGTTTACCGAAATAGTCATTGAGCAGGTAAAGGCACAGGAATTGATTTCTACAATTGAGCGCATAACGGGTTTAGAACTATCATACGTACCTACCGATCTCGTGCATGATGTTGATGAGAACTTCACCCTTAAAGAGTAACGCTCAAGCCTATGGAAACATCACAAGCAAATTTATGGAATCGACTAACGGCAGACCCTACTTACGTGGCCTTTCACATGGTCCGAATAGCCCCAGTTTTTGCTATTACCCCGGCTGACCTGATATGCCTGGTAGCAGGGAATGAAAAGCTGATTCGTTTGGCCGCTTGTCGGATTGATGCGCAGATCGGAAAAGCATGGATTGAGCAGGTTAATCAGTACACGGGTATAGATAGTGAAACAATCGACCTATATCTGGCCCACATGATTCAGGGCTATTTTGACACAGCAACCATGAATAATCACTAAAACCATTTAATGCCCGACTCCTGACCGGTCGTCCGTTTCGGAGTCGGGCAACTAAAGCAATGGTCAACACACAAAACTCTCAGGGGTCAGCCTACTCCGCTCCTACCCCACCCGCCAGAACGCTGGAAGAATTCAGGATTCGAGTTACTGGTATGACTGAAGACAACCAACTGACCGTAGCGGGCAAAGACCTCGTTAAGGGGTACTACTGGAAATTTGCCGGTGAAGAGTACCGCCTAGCTTGGCGCTATTTGTTCAACCGTGCCGGGCAACTTGGTTTGACTTACTGCAAACATTTTAAACGGTTCTACAAACCACTGCCACCAAAACCAGCCGTTGGTGACCGAGTGCGGTTAACCAGTACTGGAGCCACCGGCATCGTGACCGGCTATAGTCGTTTCAATGTTACGGTCAGTATTGACCAGGAGCAACGCGAAGCAGAAGTTAGTGTCGAGTATCTCGAAAAAATATAGGCATCAAAAAACGCCTGAGCCAGGAAGCCTCTGACTCAGGCGTTTTAACTTTCTGCGGGCTGCACACGCGTTTCACGGGTCATACCACTCCTTGCAACTGCGGAGCCGTATGACCTAATTCTACATCCCGGATAGCCACTGAAGAGTGGCCCTCCATTCACGATGAACGCTATCACTAAAGCACGCACAACTTTTGCCACTGGAGATACACTTCTTTTACACAAAGCTTAAAGACGAAAGGGGGCGAAGGGTTAGGTGTAAAGTTCTGTATAGCAGCTATATATCTTGTAGGGGTGGCGCTGTTTTCGTATCTTTATAGTGTTCCTATTGCGCGGCACCGACGTGTTACTTCGGGCGATTATAATGCAGAATGCAAAGGCTTCCGCACAGCGGGGCAGTGTGGATCTATACGCCCGTGTTACTGATCTCATCGTCGACGAGCTTGAAAAAGGCCGTATCCCATGGCGCAAACGGTGGGGTATCCTGAAAGGTGGGCAGGTTGAGGTGGCTCAAAATTACATCAGCAAACGCCCCTATACGGGTATCAATAGTGTCCTTTTGGGATGCGCTAGCTATGAACGCCCGTATTTTCTGACATTCAAACAGGCAACAGAATTAGGAGGTAACATTCGCAAAGGTGCGCGAGGTAATCTTGTCGTTTTCTGGAGTGTGCTGGAGAAAGAAAAGGAGGTAACAAACAGCAAAGGCGAGACAAAAACTAAAAAGGTTGGTGTTCCGCTCCTTAAGCACTATTTTGTTTTCAATGTAGCCGACGTCGAAGGGGTAACTATTGATTTGCCAGAGTTGAAAACACCTGATGCCCTTGACGAAGTGTATAGCTACAATGCCTGTGATGCCGTACATGCAGGTTATTCAAATGCGCCCGAAATTGTGCATGTTGATCCCGCCCGTGCCTATTACAGCCCGTTGCTCGATATTGTCAATATGCCCCGCCCTACTGCTTTCGATTGCCTGGAAGCTTATTACTGCGTTTTGTTTCATGAACTGATTCACTCGACTGGCCACCGCGACCGCTTGAACCGGGAGGAGTTGGTTCATTCTGACGGGTTTGGTGGGGAGTTATACGCCAAAGAAGAATTAACAGCCGAAATTGGAGCCTGTTATCTGGCCAGCAGTTGCGGCCTTAACCTGACAGATCACCGGCTTTTGACCAATGCAGCCGCGTACCTGCAAAATTGGCTGTTGGCTTTGAAAGGCGACAAAACGCTAATTTTCCGGGCATCGGGCCAGGCTCAGAAAGCGGTCAATTATGTGTTAAATAACGTAACTGAAGAAGTCGAGCCGGATACTGTAGAGGCCTAACACGAACGTGGCCGGGTGAAAGCCCGGCCACATAATTTTAAAAGTCTATCGTAAATTCACAACTCATAAAATCACAACCAATTCACCCAACCCTTACGATCAACGGAACATACCAGACATCAGGTAAAAGCACGTACAGCAGGGAGCAGGATCTACTCTTTAAATAGAATCTGACGCTGGTAACACTTGACAACAATTACATTTTATCATACTTTTCGGTTAAATAGACTTAAAACTGTTCAACGGGTAGAAAGGAGTGTGAGCGATGGTAATTGGATTCGTAGTTTTCTTCCTGTTTTTCTTCATTCGTGGCTTTGTGCAGCAACGTCAACGACAGCGTGTTGACAAGCTGCAACATGATATTGATCAGATGAGCCGTCGGTTACGCCAGCAAGAACGTCGGTAAAGAATCCTGAAAATGCAGAAAGCTCCGCTTGTGACGGAGCTTTTCTGTTTGAAAGAGAGTGCGCTTATAATGGGCGGGCCTTCATGATGTCCTTGTTCTGTACCTGAAACGCCAGTTCACGACCACCGTTCTGTTCACCAATCACAATCAGTAACTGCTTGTTGCCCGGAATTGTAAACCGCTGAAAGGCATATACGCGCTCTATCTTCTGATGCCCACGCACCGTCGTAATTGCTTCATTATGCACATAGATTGGCCGTAATTCAATTTCCTGCCGGGAGGTCAGTTTTGCCGTTTTGCCATCAACGACGAAGTACCGCACGTAATCGATGTCGTAGTTTAGATTCGATTCGTTCTCGATGGCTAGCCGGTAGTAAAGTACGTTATCTTTCACATATAGGCCCCGTAAACGTGCTTCCATCTTGTTGGATTCGGTTCCCCGTTTACCCCGACTTCGATTGTGTAGTATCCGATCACTTGCATAAACGATGTCAGACTGCGTTGCTTTCACGCCCGCGAACTGAATGTTTCCTTCCTGGCCATCGAGACCATTTACAGATTGGGTGCGATCGTTTAAGTTAATCTGACTGCCCTGGCTTCCCAGCTTTGTATTTCCAGACCCTGCCAGGTTGAGAGCTAGGACCGCTGGCGTTTCATTGTAGTTGACCACGAAGCTGTAGAACTTGCCGTCGGTAGTCATTACCGAAAAGTTAGTTTCGTTGAAGCCGATTTGCGACGCTTTTACTTTCAGTACGTTTTCTACATCAGCCGCTTTGTCGGCCATGATGCTGCGGCTTCCCAGGTCTACCGACCGCACGGCCGTTGGGAAAATGATTGATACCGTTTTGTTGTACGCCAAATCGACGTAGTACGAGCGGATTATGTGCTGGGGTTGAATAAGGGCTTCTGGGGAAGTGCGCTGAGCCCCTGATGCCGATACCAGCTTATTCTCGGGTACGTTCACGGCAAACTTACGTTCAGCTCGAAGCGTGCTGTCTGGCTTACCAACCGTTTTTTGCTGAACCAGTAGCACAAGGTTATCAGGGACGGGAGACCGGGCTGGCACGTCCTGTTTGTTTATCAATTTTGCGTACGTACGCTTATTATACGTTGGTTTACGCTGCGCCATACCCGGACCCGATAGGATGAGGAGCGCGCTTACAGAAAAAATAAGTCGTTTCATATTGTTCAGTAATTAACTGGCTAAGCTCATTTGAGCAGTACATAATAGTTTCCTTTCAGCGTTGCCTTCTGTTGGACAATCTTTCGTTGAAGAATGCTTCGAGCACCAGACAGGCCTGACTGCGCAGCTGATATGCCGGCCATTGTTGCGGCTGCTTTGGCACTACTGGCTGAGGTACCATTCAGATTGTAGTTAGCCCCGCTAATCGTCTGTCCCAGAAGTTGCTTTCCTTCCTGGGCAGCCAGTACGTTCGGTACGAACACGCCAGGCATACCGTCCATATCATGCACTGTGAGTTTGATTGGAAATATGTGTCCTTCGTACTGAAGATTACTCAGCGTGATACCCACGCGTTCCGTTCCAAAACTGCCAGTACCGAAAACCAGTGTATTGGCCGGAATGAGAGTACCACGTACAGTCACTGGCTCCAGTAGGCGAAGCTGTACCCGTCCTCCATCAGTAATTTGCTGATCTTGATGAATGACTGCCCGGATGGTGCCCAGATCTTCCATTAAAGCTGATTCCTGACCCCCTTTCTGGTCCTGTGTGTATAGCCCATAGAAACCATTCAATCGTCGATTGGTGGTTTCCCCCAACGTAGAGACGACAGCTCCTGATTCTGCCTTACGCGGCCGCTCCCCTTCGCGGGCAATAGCCGCCTTGGCTTCTTTGTCCCGCTTGTACTCTGTCAATAATGCCAGTAGTCGCTGTCTATCTTCTACTTGTTTCTGCATATCCCGTCTGGGCAATGCCTCCTCGTCAAATTCTTCTGGGAGTCCTGTTTCTGGGTAGCCTGTAGATACCGGCCGAATCCGATTTGTTGAACGGGGCCTACCTCCTACCCTGTTTTGCCGTGAAGGGGGCGAAGGGTTATACAACGAGTCCATCGCGGCAAATTCCGGATCGATTGCATCGGGCATCCGTTTTTGCTTGTATACGTAGGGGTCAAGGGTAGTCGGCAAACCCGTTGAGGGCAATGCTTCAGGCAGTGCAGCTACAACACCTGTTTGCATACCGTTGACGGTAGCCTGACTGTTTAAGCCTTGTCGCTGTTCCGCTGCCTGTAACTCCAACTTAGACTTAGGTACGCTGTCGGTTTGGGCGTTAGGAATCGTTGCGTTCACATTATTAATTAAGGGCTTTTGTTTCCCCTCGGACCCTACAATTAGGAAGTACCCGGTTGAGCCCAACGCGAGTAACAACACGGGTGCTGTCATCCAAAACCGTTTGTCTTTTAAAACGTCCTGAAACGATTTGCGAGCCGTTGGTGCTTCTGTCGCATCAGGCGTATCCTCAGGTAAAGGATTATCGATGTGATTTTCTGGTTGAGTCGGATCGGTAAGGTTCATGAGTTTCACGTTGGGTTTCTGAATGATTAGATACATTCGGATTTGATGGTTGACCCTTGGAGAAAGAGTAAGGCAGGACAGGCGGCTCTTGCGAAAGATTCATACTCACTGACCACCCACCCAGTAGCAAAAGGGTAAAAAAAGCGGCCAGCACGTGCCATTTTCGCTGAGATACAGGTCGACTTTCCCACCCTCTTAGTCTTCGGACAATGTTTCTGCGTCCTAACCGCCAATACGCGTGATGTGGCCTGTTCATAGATTTGTAGTCTGGTTGGATCGCTGAACCGTTTCAATGTCCTGATTCTGGACCACCTTGAACCGCTCAATCATGAAGCCATGCGGATTATTGTCCGTCCTGGCCACATCAATGAGGTAGCACTCCGTCACTAATTTTCGGATGGTGATATTGTTCGCCCGGATCAGCAGCTGCCGTCCGCTGGTCACTACACGATAGGGCGATTGACTGAAATTGACCTCGACTTTATCAATCTCTACCTTCTGGTGTACGTTACCCTGAATCAACTGTCCATAATATCCCGCTTCCTGCAGGTCCTGATATAACCTGACGACTGAGCGATCGCCCAGGTACGTAGCCTCTCGGATATTACCTTCTACCTGTTTCTCGTCGGGCTCAAGCGTGAAAAAGAGTCGATGAAATGTCTTGATGTGGTCTTTTGCTTCAGCTGGCCGGTTGATATTCTGCTCCTGAGCGAGGGCTACCATAACGGACTTTCCATTGTCGAGTACGTACACTTTTTGGCGGCTGGCCGACACCTCGGCGAAAGCCCAGTAGGCTACACCCAGCGCGAACGAGAGGCTTCCAACTACTGCAATGATGGCCATCCAGCGCACCATTTTGAAGGATGTTTCTAAATTGGTCAGGTAACGAAATTGTCCGTTCATGTTAGATGCTGTTTGAGGTCGGCTGCGATTTTGACGATGAGAAAGCACTGGCAACGGTTCGACTTAGTGAGGCTGCTCCAGCCCCGGCTGCCTGGCCTGTGCTGGCCCCGGCTACCATTGCCGTTGGTTGGGTGGCTGAACTGATTGCATCGCCTACCCCGGTAGATTCAATGATGTAAGAGGCTACTTTGGGTATTGACAGGTACGCTCCAGCGCCAATGAAATAGAAAATGATTAAGCCCCAATCGGACGAACCCATGCCGGTATTTCCCGATAGCAGCTGCTCATCGAAAACGGCCAGATCCTGATTCAGCATGGAGATATGGATTGTCTCCAGAATCGAACCCAGAATATTGACCAGCGGAATGTACAGCAGTATATGGATCAGGCGCGAGAACCAGGCCGCTAGACCGGAGTAAAACCATTCGAAGGTGGCCAGGCCAAAGGTGATCGGGCCGGTGAGTGCGAGTACGATTAGAAAGAACGTGCTGATCAGTTTGATGTAAATAGCCGCCAGATCGTAGAAGATCTCCCCAAGCCAACTCAGAAACTGGTCAAAGTAATACTGCATGACCCCGCTCACAGCATTTCCTACCAAACTGTTACCGCTACCTGTGGGGCCGAATACGGTCTTGACAACATCCCAGGTACCAATTTCCCCATCTTCGCCCGGCGGAATCAGAATCTTATCCCAATTCTCTTTGACCTTTGCTTTTTTGACCTGATTTAAGCGCTCTACTTCCGCTTTTTGACTGGCCACCATGGAGCCGGTTCCTTTATCAAGCAATCGCCCGATGCCCACCATACCTTTGACCAATAGCGGGTAGCTGAGCAGGCAAAGGGCCAGCGCAAAGGGGCGGAGCAACGGATACACGTCGATGGGTTCGGCACGGGACATGTGCCCCCAGATCCGATAAAAGACGTAGCATAGTGCGCCGATGAAGCCAATAGCCTGCCCAAAGGCTACCAATGCCCCAAATCCATCTGAGAACTGGGTGAACACCTCGTCAATCGATGTTTCCAGTACGGGCGAAACTAACAGAATTGCCTGCATACGGTTGAGGGTTAGCGGTATGATTGGGTACGTAGGTATTTGGTCTGATACGCTTTCCGATTACGTTGGTACTTGTAATAGTCTAGCCCCTGTGACGTGATTTTGTCCATTGCTAGTAGCGTTGTGCGACGGGCTTTGCTTTCCTTATCAATTTCGCGCAGTAGCCGAAGCCGGTCCGCTGGTGATAGGTACGCCGTTTGACCCTGCTTCTCAACGAGAGCCATTTTTGCTTTCAATGTTTTGTCATCGGCTAGCAACGACGAGCGAGCTGAGGCTAACACTGTCCAGCCAATGTCCTCGTTTGGATAGCGCGCATCAATGTCCTCTTTCATGAGCCGAGCATTGGTGGGATCTGTGATTGTTATGGCGACGGGCAGCCCATCTGTCCACAATGCCTTTACTGACTCGTCAATGGCCTGGCGACGGGTGCCTTGCATCACGTCCATCGGAGCTTTGTTCATCGCCTGCTGATAGGCGTATTTGACTTTAAAGTCCTGATAACGAACTTTGTTGATCCGTTCCTGGCCATCTTTCCACGTTCTCTTCAGCTTCTCGATGGCTTTGGCCAGGTCCTTATTCTTCTGTTTCTGGTATTGCTCCATGATCTCGGTAGCAAAAGGAGCTAATACGGTAGCATCAGCAATCCCTTTGATTACCTCGTCCATAACCTTTTCTTTTATAAGCTCACCATAGTCGAGTCCAGCATCTTTTAAACCCGCCATTATATCGCTTTCTGATACGCGTAATAGTTGGTCTATCTCGGATTGAATGATGCTGCTACCCCTGTTTCCAGTTGGTATCGCATTGGCAGGGGGCATCTGTGCGTTGGCAGTCCCAGCTAAGCAGCCGAGCCAAACCCAGTAGAGTATTCGCTTTTTCATTTGCTTTGATAGGTAGTAGAGCGGGTGCTTACTATCCGGTTGAGCGTTGAATTTTGTTTATACAATCCCTGCCTGTAAGCGTTTTTAGCTATTTCTCGAGATCGGAATTGATAGGTCGCTCTGATTAGGGCTAATGTCTGATTGGTTCGCTTGATGCGGTCATAAAGGTCAGTTCGAACCGCATTCAGGGCTGATAATCGTTCCCCTTCTGACATCCACACCGGTTTACCGCCGAGGTTAATGATCGTTTTAACCTCAGCTTCCAAATCGCTCGTCTCAGCAACCCCCTGTAACACCTGTCGCATTGCTGCCGCTTCTTTAGCCGTAAATGCTGACGTATTCAGAAATTTGTCGGCCGCTTTCTTACTGGCGCCAATGGCGCCGGTAAGCTGGTTCAGATTTAGTTCTCGATAGTAGGTAGCAAAGGCAGGCGAGAGCTCCATGTGTGCTTTTTTCCAGGCGTAGTCTACCTTGTAGTTTTGATACTCGATCTTTTGCTGCTTGGATAAACCGTCCTTCACCATCGACTGGAGCGATTTAACCGCCGAGATCGGCGAGACGTCAAATAGTTGGCCCAGAGCATTACCAAGCAATCCGGTAAGTTCATCCTGAATGCCCTTCATAATGGAATTCTCCGTTTCGCCGATGATACTCTCGATTTCTCCGGATAAATCATCGCCTAAACCACCAAGCAACGTCTGGCCCGGTGGTCCTTGTTGTGGAGGCTGCCCCGGATTTGTGGTGTCCACTTCAGCCAATGCCGGGTTAACGTGTAAGTCATTTGGTACGCCCTTGGCACCAGCCTGAATGGGGAAAATTCCCCCAAAAAGGCAAAGGCTGGTCAAGAGCAGTTTGTTAACAGACTGCTTCACTTCAGTATAGAAATAGATTCGCAGATTTAGCGACTAACGAGGGTGCCGGTCTTCACTTCGTCGGCGTAGTCGCGCAGGGCTAAGTCGTAATTACCGCCGTAGGATGCCACCTTTTCTTCGAGCCGTATTTTTTCGGTTTGCTCAGTTGAATAGGCCAGGTACTCCTCGGTCGATACTTCGACGCCATATACTTTTGATTCTTGTCCTCCCCAGGAGATAAAGACCTCTTTATATTTCCGCTTTGGGTCGAGGTCCCGGTTCAATGACAGACAAAGATCTTTCTCCTTATCTGTTAGGGCCAGCAAATCCTTTACGTGGGAAAACTTGTTGCGGTACTTGCGCTGGTCGAGCAGTATTTTGGTGTCGGCATTGTTGATGATCGAGTCTTTAACGATCTTATTACCAATAATGTCGTCTACTTCCTGCGTTACGATCCAGGCTTCCCCGAAAAACTTACGTACCGTTTTGTAGAGGTATTTGATGTACTCGGCCATCCCATCTTTCATGATGGCTTTCCAAGCCTCTTCAATGAGAATGATCTTCCGAACCCCATTCAGCTTTCTCATTTTCGAAATGAAGGTGTCCATGATGATTATGGTCACCACTGGGAACAGGATCGGGTGATCCTTGATGTTATCCAACTCGAAGACGATAAATGGTATGTTCAACAGATCCAGATTAGCCCGGCTATTGAGTAGCTCCTCGTATTCGCCACCCTTGTAAAAGGGCCGCAGTACATAGATGAAGTTATCATAATCGAAATAGCCGATTTGTACTTTGTGTTCCTCCAGGTACCGAGGGAAATCTGACTGCATAAACTCGTAAAACGAGTTAAAACAGGGGAAAGTGTCCGGATTATTGGGCAGGCAACTTTCAAAATATTGCGTTACTGCATCCGAAAGCGCGGTGTATTCTGACATCGTTTGGCGCTCGTCACTTCGTTTCCAGAGCGTCTGTAGCAGTACCTTGATGGCTTCTTTCTTCTCGACGTCGGGGAGCAGGCGGTTTTCGATAAAGAACGGATTAAAGTTGATCGGTTCTTCTTCTGAATAAGTAAGATACAGACCACCCAGCATGTCGCATAGGCCGCGATAAGAGTGGCCAACATCAACAATGACGGCATGGCTACCCTGAACGTGAAAACTCCGCAGTGCATGGTTGGTAAAGAACGATTTGCCGCTGCCCGATGGACCCAGTATGAACTTGTTCCGGTTAGTCACCCACCCTTTGTTCATCGGGTGATCGGATAAGTCGACCAGTAACGGCTTTCCGCTCATCCGCTCAACCAGTTTCACGCCGTAGTGCGAGACAGAATCATAGTAGTTTGTTTCCTGATTGAGGAGGCATACTGATTGCGGTACAAATGACCAGTATTTGTCTTCACTGGGCAGATCGGCCGCGTTACCGGGTATGCCTGCCCAGAACAACCCTAATGCGTCTTTCGTGTTTTCACGAGGCCGGACGCCTAGCTTGGCGATAGCTGAGGAAACCAGATTGCGCAGAACGGGTAAGCGGCTCCTGTCTTCGGTCCAGACCTGAATGTTGAAATGCGAACGTACCGGCGTAAAACCTGTCTCGACTGCATAGCTGAGATACTGGTTCAGCAGCATGGCGTTTACTTCATTATCCTTACCAAAGTTGGCCAGCGATCGCATTTGTGTGGCCCGTTGCTCTAATTTAGGGAATGCCGCCTGCTTATCTTCGATGAAGATGTACTGGTTATAGATGTGATTACACGGAAGCATCAGCGAAATCGGAGCTGCATAACTTACCGACACATTCGACCGTTCTGTGGAGAGTGCCTCAACCCGGTTATTGGTGTGCACCCACTCGGGCAGATCGTCAATATCCGAGATTGTGTAGAATTTGGCATATTTCCCCCCAACCCGTAACTCCTCATCCATCTCTAAATCCGCCAGCGTTACTACCTCATCGCGGAGCGATAAACTCATATATCGCTCTAACAAGCCCGCTTTTTCGCTCGTACCGGCCAATTCGGCTGATCGGAGCCGACGCAGGCCAATTAACCGGCTACTTTCCAGAATCGAAGTGAACTGTTCAACGCTGTTAAAGAACTCCTCAACTTTGTGCTTATCCCCTACTTCCTTTGGTACCAGTCGACCACGCGCCAGCGATGTTTTAACCGCACTCACGTCCCGTCTTTCTTGATGGGTTTTGGTTAAATACAGGTAGCACTCGTGATGGAGGTAAGGACGCTCATTGAAATGGCGATCACTGGCCCGATCAAGGAATGTGCGTTGCGTTGAGCCTGCTCCTTCGCCTGAAGTTTGATAGTTTTCTTCTACGAACCAATCCTGTTTGTGCAGGATCGTATAGCTTGGTAGTACACCTAACGCTTTTGTCCATACGTTGCACAGAGTGATGTAATCTCCCTGCTCAATGCGCCCCTCCCCTACCCCATCGAAACTTGCATTCAGGGTAAATATTTCTGGTAAGCTAACGGCGAAACAAACGGTCAAATCGCCGTGAACCGATATGAGGCAATCCTGCTCAATGGCTCTTATGGGAAACACATCATGAATAGCTTTACTTTTTAGGTTCATGCCTCAGTTGTTTATATACCCCCGAACTTCTAACCATGATCAATTTAGGCTGTCTGCCCCGTCCTTGTGTACGGGCCATTCCCCGTTCCCCATGCACTCTGGAAATCCGTACCAGTTGTCCATAGAGAACAATTAGTCCAACCAGGTATGTCCCATAACAGATCATTCCTGACCATCCTGTGACAATCATAATGAACGTACTTACAGCCAGCAGTCCAACAGCTGCTCCTCCTAAGACCAGCAGGAAATTCATTCCTCTGATACCTAACACCTGAGGGGGCCTATCCACTCCTTTGTTGACTCGAAACATACTAGGCTCCGAAAACGGCCGACAGCGTCACTACGACCAAACCCGCAAAAATTAGCGCACCAAACCAGGATGCTGCTGCTTTCCGCGTATCAGGATCTCCGTTTGACCACTTGCTATACACAGAAATGGCACCAACAATCCCAATTATGGCACATACAGCGTACATCAAATTGGTTACTACCGTGAAGGCACCTTTTACTTGAGTTGCTGCTGTACTTAACCCTTGTGTACTTAATCCTTGGCCCGGTGCGATATGAGCTACCAATATGCCTGCCACGATTAACGCGATGAGTTGGGCCGCGTTAGAACCCTTCGATTGGTTAAGGCGATTTTGCATTGTTGAGTTGTTTTTATTTTTAAATGGACTCTAAAATCATAAATGCAATGGCTATGAACAGCAAGCCACCCAACCAGGAAGCACTGGCCTTCCGTACGTCACTCTCTCCATTTGACCATTTACTGTATACCGCAATGGCTCCCACAATTCCCACTATCGCTGCAGCTGCTTGTCCAAGTCGGATAGCTCCCGCTTTAGCGTTCGTTATTTGCGTCGTCGCGCCCTCAACTGCCTGTTTTAATTCATCTTGGGCGAGAATCTGTTGACTCAGTAGAAGCAGCCCTACAATACCCAAACTGCACAAAATTGCCTTCATTAAATAATATACATATTAAAAATTTTATGCTAATATATATAGTATTTTAATTGAGACAAAATTTTTTAGCTTGTTAAGCTTTCGATTCGATCGAAGAGCGAGCCGTAATCAGTTTTAGACGTTTGCTCATGCTGTTGGAATAGCCAATCTAATGCCTGGTCATTTTCAAGCTGATACGTATCGATTAATAGTCCTAGTTCTTGTTTCACAAAGCTTGTATCTGCGTTGCGTCGTTTTTTCAGCTGCGTCATCTTTCGTTGAACTGTACTTACTCGCTTTATATACTCGTTCAGTGTCACAAATGACTGGTCATTTTCTAGTTCCTCATCGTTTTCAAAGTCGACTAATGAAATAGATTCCTCATCCATCCAGTTGCACGTTTCGGGTATCTGATCCGTTTCAGCTGGATATTCAATTTCGTCTATAGGTCCCTCTTTCAGCATCAAGGTTGTGGCTGGCTCAATAATTGGTCGCTCTGTCTCTTCATCAATGCTGCTATCGTCAGTTTCAAAGGCTTGTTGGCTTGCTGGTGTAAATCCACCCAGTAACTTCCCAAAGTTGGTTCTTGAAAGGCCCAAGCCATTCTCAGTTGATTTGGTGTTTTCTAATGAAGGCATCTCGTTCACCTCCCCCTTTTTAGATGCGATTACGCTTCTCCCCCACCATCCATATTCTTTTCCTAACCGGTAACCCTGCCAGCCCGTCAGAGCTAGCAGGGATGCACTAATCCATAGTGTTATCATTCGTGTAGTTCGGCTTCTTTTTGTTGTACTGTTGTCCGCATCATCTCTATCTCAGCCTTATTGTCGCTAAAGTGCTGTCGGAATATATTCTCCATGATTTCCTGCATGGATACCTTGCTGCCAGTCAGGTCAGCATATCGCTGTAGAAATGCGATATATGAATGTGAGCGTTTAGATATGTATGCCACCTTTGTGGGTCGCTCAAATCCTTTAATAGGTTGCAGGTACGTGTTTGTGTACTTATCAACCTTTTTACCTGACGTTGCTGGCTCCTTTGGTACTTTGTTTAAAACCTCAGTTTGTGATTGGATTGACTCCTCCCCTGTTGGGACTACCGGTGATTTAATAACTGGTTCATTCACCAACGGTTGTACTGGTGCTGCAGACACCTCCGTTGCGGTCACTTCCGGTTGCTGTTCGACTTGCGCTGATTCATCCGCATTCCACCCATAATTCTCCTGTAGCTTGCTGAGGTCAGATGAAGCCGTTGCCAGGTTAGCCATCGCCCGAAGGGATGCGTCGTCTAAGGTTTTCTTATTTTTAGCCATGGCTTATCCTACTGGTTGAGTGATGTTGAGTAACAGATTTAATTCGCCCACCAGGTTTTTAACCTTTTCGCTTGGAAACAGCGTGGAACGTTCCCGTTTCCAGGTAACTGAGTCACTTACCCGCTGTTCAAGTATCTGCACATTCCCTCGTTCCCGCACAATGTTTTCTATGCCCTGCATCAAGCTCGGATTTTCTGATTTCTTGTATTTGTTCCAGAGCATGAACAACTGGTAGTCGGCTCCCTTTGCTTCCCGGAAGCGGTCGAAGAGGTCCAACGTTTGCAGTCCGGCTGTGAAGCTCATTTTATCTGCTTCCATTGGTAGTATCACGTAATCCAACTGCGATGCTACCCGGTCGAAACCTTTGACGTTCATGGTACCAGGCATATCGATGAAGACCAGTTCATCTTCCCCCCTACCCTTAAGGTCGGTCAGGAACATAGCCAACTCTTCGAGTGAACCCTTGTAGACCTTATACAACTCACGGTTCATCTCCGGGTACAGCGTTACATATAGACTTTGAATCTCCTCGTCGTTCTGGATGCTTGCCAATTCAGATCGGCGCGTTGCATCAAAAGAGTGCTGAGGGAAGTCAGCATCAATTACCGTTACCGGTTTCCCTACGGTGGTATGGTAGTAGGTGGCCAACAGCATAGTCAGTGTCGTTTTACCGACACCCCCCTTCTGGGTACACACGGAAATCAGTTTTGCCATCTTGGAAGCGCTTTTATGATTTAGTGCAATTTTAAGAGAAATATATAAATGCTTATGTAATTATTAGTTAAGTTCTTTATTAAGTGCAATTAATAATTAATAAGTACAAAAAATAATAAATCAATAAAAGGGTAATTTATATACTATTTAAAGTAATATTTTATTTATGTAAAATTATATTATTATAATGTAAATTTGCAATAGAATGGTAAAATATTAAACAAACATTATAGTACTGTTATATTATTATTGATTAATAATATGATATTGTAGCAAATTTATAATATTATATTGTGAGTTTATGATAAGATAAGATCGTTGAGTAGAGAATTTGGTGTATGATATTGTGACAATGCCATATTATTATAAGATTTTAGTTTATAATGCTGGTTATTAAATGCTTACAGTCTATTTCGCTTGAAACACGTTACATCTCTTCGAACATGAAAAGATAAGAAAGGACAAGGCTAGTAAGTTCTATCTTAAATGATATATTGTATTAAGCACAACAACGTCACTTTGATAAAAGATAGAACAGAAGCATATTTGTACCGGCCATCTGAATACATAACACCTCACTAGGACGTATTTGCAAGATGTGTTTTGCTACCCGCGAAACTGCCCTGCTTTCATTCTCACTCAGAACAGAATGGAAAATAAGTTGAAAATCAACTGTACGCAGCGTACAACGCAAAGGTGGAAAACAGAAAAACAGGCCAACGTAGAGAGGGAAGACCTCCTAAAATCGACTCAGAGAGATCAACTATCAAACTTAACTGCTGGGTAACTCCTATTGAGAATAGTCAAATACAGGCAAAATATGTGCAAATGAAAGCAGGCAGTAAGCTCGCGTTTGCTCAATTTCTCAAGCAAATATTGTTGTCAGACAAGCAAAGCAGGGGACCGAAACCAGATGAATTGCTACTGACAATCATCATCAATTTACAGGAAAGGGGACGCCAATTGCAGCTGATCTCTGAGATAATCGAAGAAGATCGGAAGGAGGAAGCCCAGTCTATTGTTGGCAATAAGCTAAGCGAAGAGCTTCTTAGGATTCAGGAAACCATTGAACAGATCACAGCATGGTTATACGAATCTTGACTGGAAAAGATGTAGCAGGAGCGTTCCGGTACAATGAGCAGAAAGTGGAGCAGGGAGAGGCTGAGCGTATTCAAATCGCCAACTACCCCGATAATGAGAAGGCCCAAAAATATGCGCGGTTCAGGCTTCAACTGCTCGAACAGTATGCACGTCTCAATCCTAGCATTCAAAAACCATCGGTGCATTTAGCCGTTGCTTTTCATCCCAAAGAAGTGGTAGCAGTCGATCAACTGCAAGCCATAGGGGGTGAGGTAATGAGGGAAATAGGGTTTGGTAAACAGCCTTATCTGATGTACCAGCATTATGATACGAAACACCCGCATATTCACGTGGTGAGCGTTGCGGTGGATGCAGAAGGGCGTAAAATCACGGATACATTCATCAAAAACCGTTTGCAAAAAGTACGTCGTCGACTCGAAACGAAATACGGTTTGGTGCAGGCCGAACGCCCATTCGTGACTAGAGAGCCAGGTAGGGTTGGGGAGGAGTTAGGTGCTGAACAACATTCGACCAGGCTGACAGTTGACGAGAAGGTAAAAAGGACATTGGAGACGTACTCATTCGGATCGGTGAACAGCTTCAAGCAATACTTGAGTTGTGAAGGGATTGTAATGAATACGAAAGCTGGGCGTAGCCAATCAGGAATCACTTACCAACATGTTAACTCTGGGGGTGCTGATAATCGACCCATAAAAGCAAGCAATCTGCCAAGTCGACCAACATATGCTAGGTTAACAGAGCTATTCTCAAATCGAGAAGATCAACACAAAAAAGAGTGTAGAGTAGTAGAAAGCCTGATTGAAAAGCGATTAGCCCTTTACCGAAGCTTGACAGAGACCGAGTTTAAACAGACGTTACGCCAACTCAGCATCGAAATACGAGAAACGGATGGAGCTTACCTCTACATACGCAACCAGACCAGAGCTGTTATACACGAAACTGAGTTAGAAAAGCAATTCAGCAGAGAAGTGTTGGTGAAAAACTTTTCAGAGCAGACAGAGCGCAAACCTGTTGAAAAGTCGAAACCAGTAAGCCAAAGTCCTCAAGATTCTATCGTTCGAAAACAAAACCTAGTTGCTACGAGTGAGACAAGGGCACATAAACGAGAAGCTACAAGGTTCACGGAATCAACGACCGTCCAAAGTAAGAACAAGGTGGTTGAGGAGAAAAGCGAGAAGCAAACGAAAATCTCAGTAGTATTGGATCAGACTGCAGGGCTGCCAGAAAAACCAGCGGGAGAGGAGCAAGTTCAGGGTAAAGTGAAGAAAAAGCAGAAAAAAAATCTGACAAAAAAGATTCGCCGTATGTGAACAAATAATATATTATTTATATGGAGCGAGGCTTGTTGTGTACCTGTATGAGCCAAATTTAGCACTTGGAGACATAGTGTTGATGAAAATAATATAAATCATATATTAGCGATAGAAACAAGTTTGTTCAATATTAATCGCTAAGTCAACGTCAAATGGGAACGCAGGACAAAGAGTATAGGGGCATTCTTAACATGCTCCTATTCATGTCGCTAGCACTGATTGGGTTTCATCTGTATTTCTTCTGCTACGACACGCTACAATCAATAGGGTTCAGCTTTGCCCTACTGGACCGATTCATATTGAGTATTGACCGGGCAACCCACCTTTTTTCACACCCCATTTATTCCAAGCTAGCCGCCTTATTGCTACTCGGAATATGGACGTTTGGTAACAAAACGCGTAAGCAGCTAAACGTAACCTGGGCACATGTTACCTGGGCCAGTATTATTGGCGGGGCATTGTTATTGTTGAATGGAAAACTTCTTCGGGTGGCGTGGCTGTCAGCTGAGGCCCGTAACGGAGCTTACTTAGTAACAACGCTGATCGGCTATTTGCTGCTGATCAAGGCAGGCAGTTACGCAAATCAGATTCTAGGTGTGAAGATTGGAGAAGATGCGTTCAATGACGAAAACGAGTCGTTCGAGCAGGAGGCAGAGTTGAAACAGAATGAATACTCGGTCAATATTCCAACAGAATACCATGTGAAGAAGAAGTTTCGGAAGGGGTGGGTAAACGTAGTCAATCCGTTTCGGGCAACGTTAGTCATGGGTACGCCTGGGTCAGGAAAGTCGTTTGCTGTAGTAAATAACTTCATACGGCAACATCTTGAAAAGGGGTTTACCATGTACATCTACGATTACAAATTTCCCGATCTGTCAAATATCGCCTACCATTATTTACAGAAAAATCGTCGGGCGTTCAAACGGATGCCGACATTTTACGTCATCAACTTTGATGATCCTCGGCGCTCGAACCGGTGTAACCCATTGCTGCCAGAGCTGATGTCTGATATTATTGACGCACAGGAAGCAGCTCGAACCATTCTTTTGAACCTCAATAAATCGTGGATTCAGAAACAAGGCGACTTCTTCGTGGAGTCGCCAATGAACTTTCTAACGGCCGTTATCTGGTACCTCAAAAAATACGATGAGCGTCGATTGCGAGGTTTGGCTCAGCAGGGGTTGACAGACGACGGTCAACGCTACTGCACGTTTCCCCATGTCATTGAATTTGCCGGGGCTGAATACCGCGAGCTCTTCCCAATCCTACAATCGGAACCCGAAATTGAAAACCTACTTAAGCCCTTCGCGAGTGCCCTCAGAAATGAGGCTTATGAGCAATTAGAGGGTCAGATTGCTTCTGCGCGGATACCACTTTCTCGACTCTCCAGCCCGGCGCTTTACTGGGTTATGACGGGTAATGATTTTAGCCTGGACATTAACAATCCGGACGACCCCAAAGTGCTATGTGTAGGCAATAACCCGGAACGTCAGGAAGTGTATGGAGCTGCACTGGGTCTCTTCAACGCCAGGCTGATCAAGCTCGTCAACAAGAAAGGCAGGTTAAAATCGTCACTGATCATCGACGAGTTACCCACTATTTATTTCCGGGGGTTAGACAACCTGATTGCGACCGCACGGAGTAACAAGGTGTCCACCTGTTTGGGCTTGCAGGACCTGAGCCAGTTAAAACGTGATTACGGCGACAAGGAGGCTACTACCATCTTCAATACGATCGGAAATGTGTTTTCGGGTCAGGTACTAGGTGAAACGGCTAAGACCATGTCCAGTCGGTTTGGGAAAAATAAACAGGTTAGACACTCACTCTCGTTCACGGAACGGGATACTAACTTGTCTATTTCCGAGAATCTGGATTCGGTGATACCCGAATCAAAAATCTCAAATTTGTCGCAGGGACATTTTGTCGGAGCGGTTGCTGACAACTTCGATGAGGCTATTAAGCAGAAAATATTTCATGCCAGGCTACTGGTAGAACCGGCGATGATTGCTGAATTAGAGCGGGTAAAGCCCATTCCGCCTGGTGCTGAATTTGCTCAAATCTCTGACCATCAACTAAGTTATATGTTGGAGACAAATTACAACGGGGTAAAAAAGGAAATTTCTGCGTTAATTCAATCCGAAATTGAGCGGCTGACCAATGATCCAGCATTGAAGCACTTGGTCGAAAACCTGCAACCTAAAGATGAGTAATGACCGTATATCACCAGTAATGGAGCAATTAGAAAAGGAAAATGAAGCCTATGCAGCACTTATAGCCCGGCGTATGGCTAAAGTACGTGAATTCCTGAAGATGAGTCAGCAGGAGCTAGCCGATGAGTTTGGTACCACACAGAATCTGACCTATCGTCTGGAGAACGGGCTGAAAGTCTCGCGTGAAATGTTCACGCTTATTGCTCTCTACTACGTAAAACGCCACAAGGTGAGTCACGAGTGGCTGTTCAATCCCGAACAGGAGGATGAGCCGAACGTACCTATGTTCACTAATGAAGTAGTCAAGCGGCAGCGTATTAATGATCAGCGCGAAGCCCAACGACTTGCCCTGCTCCATCAGTTTATGGAAGAAATAAATAAGGTCGAGCAAAAGCCATGAAAAATTGGTTGCTCAATCTCGTTTAATCGTTCCTTTGGTACTCTTTGGAATGAAACCTTGCCCGTCCGACCGATGCTGTTGTATTTGGGTTAGTTCGGCGCGGGCCAGCTTGATCCATAAAAAACAATACCGTTCGGGGTCAACAGGCTTGCCCTGAAATAGTATTGCATAGTGTAAGTGCGGTCCTGTAGAGCGACCCGTACTACCTACCTGTCCAACTAACGCACCTCGTTGGACGACATCCCGCTCACGGACCGCATGAGTGGAAAGATGTCCATAGATGGACTCATAACCCGTTGGGTGCTCAACACAAACGGCTAGTCCCAATCCATCCATTTCCCGCTTTACCCATTTTACAACGCCAAAGGCGGTTGCATAAACGGGTGTGCCGCTTGGTTGAGCTATATCGAGTCCGTTGTGATGGCTAGTATTCCCGCCAATTGGATGAGTCCGCCAGCCAAACTTACTCGTAACGCGGTATTCCCGCCAGGATACTAATCGTAGGGGGGGTATAGCTGGTATAAACTGTAACTGGTGGGTAGGATTTCCAACGGAATGTTTAACCGCATTAAACCCCTTAAAAATACTATCTGTGAAACAGGCCAGCAGTGAGTCTATATCCGGATTGATTAGCAGCCTTTCGGGAGAACCTTCATGTTGAAAGTTTATTGTTGATTCGAAGCAGCTAACTCGAAAGCTGGCCCGGCCCTGCCGGGTTGTTGATGTATCCAGGGGTAAAGCAGGAGCAGCGAAAAGGACCTGTGCGTGAACGGAATTTATAGACATTAGTAAAAGCGCGGTGGTTGCCGCCATGATCTTTACTTTCATATTTAATATATATAATAAATTATTTATAATAAAATTATATGAAAAATATATAAAAACATTAATTTTGCCTGAAGCAACACATAATATATATGGAGCCGATGCCTATTACCGAAAGCACGGTAGAGCCTAAACACATTGAGCGCACACGCCTGGAAGCAGCGCAACTACAGGAATTTGAGCGATTAGAAACGCAACAATACCAACTGGTGCTACCCGCACAGTATGAACAGTTGAGGGGATACTTGGTTAACGATGGCTTGCTTTCGGACGAGGAGATCACCCGATGCCTGTATGACGAGACGCTAAAAAAAGCGGACCTGGCTAAACGCGTTGAAGAACGTACCCAAACAGCACCTGAAACCGACCGTGCTAAACTCACTGATTACCTGTGGGAGATCCATGAAACGGCAAAGGGTTTGCCTCTTTCGTTCATTGATCCAAAAGAGACGTACCGCATTGATGTAGTCAATACGCCCGGGCGTATAGCTGAAACCCAATCTCGTAATGAACAAGTAGGGGAGTTGGGTACGCCATTAATGCGTACTCAGGTAAGTCCTGTGACATTACACCTAGACATTAATGGTGGGTTTCTAGCCAACTTCCTGCACAATGCTCAGCTTAACCATGAGCAGATGAGCCGATTTATTACCGATCTGGAACGTCAACATAAAGAACTGAAAGGCCAGCTCCAGAGCAATGACCGTCTTCAGCCAATCCAGGAAGTAGGTTCTGAAAAAGTTAAGCCTGTCGAGACTCCATCATTTCAGTTACTCCAGGAATCTGGCCCCTCTTTAACCGCCTGGCAACGTCTGCGGCAGTCCATAAGTGACTGGATTGCGCCAGCAAAAGCGACGTCTGACAATCGGGAACCGTATGACATAGTACGCCAACTGGACTCTTCCACAAAACCGTCTCAGGTAGGGGAACGGTTGGGAACTGTCAACCAGGCAGATGCACAAGTTCCCCAATCTACAATCGCCCAGACTTTCCAAGGTCATATCAGTTCATTTGCTGAGGCACCAGCTATAACCGAGAGGCATCTGTCTGCTGAGAGCCAATCGGTCAATACGGCGATGGAACGTAAGCCCGCGACCGATGGAGCGACCACAACTGCCGGTATATCGCTTCAATCGACTACTCAATCAATCGTAAATAATCAAACTCAAGTTATATCCATGAACGAGACAAACACACCGGGCGTAGATGTTCCCGTAATGAGTCGGCCAACTCGCTACCAGTGGGCGGAAGTTGCCACTCAATTCGAAAAGGTTGGGGTGACCCGACAGGATTTAGAAAAAGCTGGCCACCTTGATGATTTGCTCAATGGTAGAAAGACCGGGTTGATGAAGCTGACGCAGGCGGATGAGGAAGGTAAACCCTTTCAAATATCCGGGAAACTGTACATCGTCAATACGCCAGATAATGGGCCAATTGTCGGTATACAGCCCGAGCGTAAGCAATTGCTGCTACCGAAAGAATTTCTCGGCTATGAGTTGACAGCCCGTGACAAGCAAAATCTAGAAAAAAACGGGGAGATGGGAAAGCGGGTAGACCTGACCGATAAAATGACTGGCAAGCCGTTCGTTGGATACATTGGAGTTGATAAAGACACCAAAAGCCTGACGGTCCTCCGAGCCGAGCGCCTACACATCCCGCAGACGATCAAAGGGATAACACTGACTAAACCTCAGCAAAAAAACTTAGAGCAGGGAAGGGCCATCAAGCTGGAAGGAATGACTAGTAATAATGATCAAACCTTCAACGCTTATGTGCAGGTTTCGGCGGCCAAACGCTCGCTCACATTCGCGAAAATTCCAGATAACTTGGTCAAACAGACGGTCGATCAGAAGACAGCCCAAGACCTAACCAAACCCGTACACCAACTCAAAGGAGATGGGGCTGGTGGGAAGAAAACGATTCAGCCAAAGGAAGAACTAAAGCAGGCAGCCGCGCAACGGATCGAAGCACCCAAGCCAGCCAAACAGAAAAAACAGGACGCGCCGAAGCCACTAGGGGAGGAGGCTAAACCCAAGAAAGTGAAAAAGCAGAAAAGTCCAAAAATAGGGTAAACTAACAATATAGTTGTATGCATGTAGGACCGAAAGTCACAGCGCAAGCGAGGGCTTCAATGGCACAGCAGGTGCTTGATCTGGTAGGGAAGGCCATTCTTAATGAGATTCGCCAATTACTAATCGGCGACAACCCTGTGGAGGAGCCGATCCGGTATGTATCTGAAATTGATTCAACTAGTCAACCACCTTCAATCGAATTGAGATTTGAGAATACATCTCACATCCAGGATCTGTATCAGCGTTTACCAATTGATCCGCAGATCAATGTGTATTGTGCTTTATCCGCGTCAATTCGCTACACGATAAATCAGTACAAACCTTCTGACATACGAAAGGAACGGGAGGTAGAGGTATACATTTTTAATGACCAATCGGCCGTCGAATTGATTGAGGAGAAGTACCGTCGAGACGAACCGCTTTTTTTCCCTGTGCTCAGGGCCATAAGCTGGAAACAGCCTTTGCTCTTAGTTGGTGATCCCGATTGTCCTACAGAAATGAATCTTTACCGGTTGGGTTATCGGGAAGCGATACGCACCATTGAAACCATACTTTATAGTCACTATGACCCGAGCATGCCACTCATTGGTTACGGGTATGCTAATCGTCAATTTCATATGACGGTTTTCAACCAGGGGGAGTCACCTAAGGTTGTGTCTATCGCCGGTACTTTACCGGGTACAGGTCAGTTTGTCAATCTGCGTCAGGCAAGGCTTGTTTCGGGTGGGTCACCTGTAACTGAAAAGCCTGTAGTAAACGATCAACTTCAACCAGTGGTAGTAGAAACTCGATACCCTGATTCACTACTCGAAGAGGCAAACCGTCAGTTTGCGGTCGAGCTAACCGAGGAGAACGCAAAGCGATTGCTCAATGGCCAAAAAACGGATGTCGTCACAACGAGTGATGGCAATACTGGTAAGCTGTATGTGTTAAATACACCAGACGACGGCCCACAACTTGTACTTCAGGACGTTCAGCAGAAGTTGACTCTCAAAGAAAGTTACCTGGGGCATATCTTCTCTGAAAAGGATAAAGCTAATCTTCATAAGTACGGCGACATGGGCCGGGTAGCTGAACTGATCGACAAGCAGAGTGGCCAAAAGTTCACCGGCTTCATTGGCGTTGACAAAGACACGAAGACACTTACGGTACTTCGTGCAGATGTAATTCGACCGAAAATTGAGCGGATGTCCCACTTGAAAGGAGTAACGCTTAATGGTTTGCAAAAACAGCGGCTGATTCAGGGAAAGGCCATTCGGCTCGATAACATGACCAGTAAAGCCGGCACAGCTTTTTCGGCTTATGTGCGCGTATCAGCGGCAAGCCGAGGCCTACGTTTCGACCACATCCCAAACGGTACGTCCGAGAACAACGGTTCGGCTACCGCATCTGACAGCATAGGCAACCACGATACAAATCAGGGCAAAACGGCCACCGCTCCTCGGACAAAGCGGGCACCTAAAGCAAATCCCTAAGCAACTTCTCTCAACGTTATCACCAACTAACATACACGTATGCTGACTACAAAGCCGCAGTTATCCGACTACAAGCAGAAGATTGACCTGGTGCAGTTTCTGGAGACAGAAGGTTTCACGAAGGACCGGCGAAAATCGACCCGGCGCTGGCCAGTGCTTGAAAACGCTGAAGGTCGAAAGCTCATCATCGGCAACAATCAAAAAACAAACGAATACTTTTATTATAACCCAGAGGACCGCCGTGATCGGGGGACGATTGTTGATTATGTAATTGATAAACTACACATCGACACGGCAACACGGGAGGGCTGGCAGCAGCTTCACGAGTTTATTGGCCGGTACACGGGTGATTTATCACACCTTGCTAATAGCCGTTCCACTGGTACGGTTGAAAGTCAGCCGCCCGCTGAAGCGACCCGAAGTAAGGCCATATCTCATTACTTCAGGCTTGATCCGTTAACGAACACGGATTATCTCATGGAAAAGCGAGGATTAACGATCGATACAATTGGCCACCGGGCGTTTATTGGCAAAATTTTCAACAAGACGTTTGTTAGTAAGAAGACAGGGGAAACGGTTATCAACACAGTATTCCCAATGGAGAGTGAACAGGGCATCACGGCCATTTTACTGAAAAACGACAGTCCAACGGGTTTAGTTAATGGACATACTTGGGGCGAACGCCTGGAGAGTATCTGGGTGTCGAATCTGCCCAAAGGCCATCAACCCAAAGAAATGCTGATTTGTGAGAGTCCGATTGACGCCTTGTCCTATCACCAGCTTCACCCACCGGAGGAACCTTACGACCGGGTCTATGTGTCTACTGGTGGGCAACCTTCTTCACTTCAGCCCCTTACCGTACAACGGTTAATTGACCGGGTGAAGCCGGAGCAAGTTATTCTCGGACACGATAATGATAACAGCGGTATTCGCTTCAATATTGGCTGGTCAGGTCGACTCCAACTTCCCGGCCAATCCATTGAGCAGGCGAATCACCAGTTGAGCATCAATCACAACAAACACAGTAACATTTTATCAATTGACGTATATGGGTTACCGGTTGAAGAAGCAGAACGTAAGTTGCACCTTGAATCATTACAAGAAAAAGTGTTGACAACCTTAAACAAAGGGTACACACCGGACATGAATCGAGCGACGGCGGATGCTATTATGCATCAGGGAAACCATAGCTTACTGACTATTCATTTGCCCAACCACCGCCCTATGCTGACCCGAATTGAAAAACTGTCCATCAAATGGCGGGGTCTAACCGACAAACTGGTTGTCAAACGTCCCTTTGCAAAGGATTGGAACGAAGAGCTTCAAACGCAAAAAGCAAATGTCGAGCGGCCTCAACCCACTTTGAGGAACACACCTTCTAAAGCTACGCCACAAAAATTAATGTAGTTACGTGAGAACCAGCCAAACACAATGTCAATGCTAGAATAAATGAAACATGGATGCTGAGCAACAAATGGACATACAGATTAAATACGTTGAGCACGAACAGTGTGAGCGATTAGTAAATGACCTCATTAAGCGCATCAACGTTTCTTCGGAAGAAGTGAGCCTATCTAAGCTTGACAAACTGACCGTTAGCTATGGCCTGAAGCTTTTACGGTCAGAGCTGGCAAAGAATGTTGATTTATCGCATGAATAATCCTCAAACGAACGGTGAACGAAGGGGAGCGGAGGGTTTATGTATATTGCTGTTTAACAGGTAGATAGCTTTGTCTTATGCCTATTTAACTGTATCTTTATAATGTTCCTATTGCGCGGCACCGACGTGTTACTTCGGGCAAAGACAATGCAAGCGTTAGCGAATCTCTCTGTTGTCGGGTCGCCGGTCGGTCCCTTTCAGATTGTAGATACTGAAACGGGTGAAGTTGTAGACAAGTACCTGTACATTCCAGGTAACCCCAAACAGTACCGTTTCGATGCCAAAGAGGGCAAGTTCTCCATTCATTATGATGAGAACAATATTGAAAAGTTGGGTTCATCGCTGTCGTTTCAGCCCATCGCCTGGCGTATCTTTTCGGATGACATTTTGGGTCAGGGGCTGAAAATATGGGCTGAATTATTCTTCATTGACGAGGCCGATTGCGTTTCGGAAATTTTGTTTCACGGTTACAGTGTGGCTAACCTGAAGCGACTTATAACCCCCTTGGTCTATAACCGTATCAAACTCAATGAAGTGGTACTGACGGTGAATGCGGATAAGCGGGAGAATAACAAAATACAGCCCAAAGGCATATACTACATAGCGTCATTTACCTACAAACCCGCTGATAAAGATATTACCCTGGAAATGACCAATTACGTGCAGACAATCAACCTGTACCGTCGTGAGACGCTCACCGAGACGGGGAAAACGCAGGTAGCTAAAAACGTATTCAACCCGTTTGTGGATATGCTTCCCGAACCCGAGCCAGGAGAGTTTCAGGAAGGGGTAAATGAACAGACTATATTGGCCTAATGCGATTTGAGCTGGACAACTGTGTCCAGCTCCTCTTTACTCTGTATTTTTTTGTGCGGCTCCGTCATGTTATTGCGGGCGCTACTAATGGCAACGAAACCTGTTCCCTCTCCTCAGCAATCTGTACCGGTATTTCTGATCGACGCTACAAATAAGCAGGTACGTTCGGTTTTACATGATGGCTCATTGGAGCAGTTGTATGAGTGGATTGATTGTGACACCATAGATTATATGGCCCGCCAACCTGATGGCGACGGAGTTTTCTGCAATGACCTTCTCCCTGATGATCCTTACCTAGTAGCGTTCAGGCTGCGTTCTACTGGGCAGATTATTTACGGTAATGGCGTATGGACGGGTAGTAATGGGGAGGGTGATACAGTAACTCCCGAAGCAACTCTCGTGGAGGTAACTGGCGAAATTGAGTTTCTAGGCCCAATAGCCTATAAGCCTGCGCCAATTTATGTGTTTTCATGGTAAATGAACACGGCCGTCTTTGCAAGAAGACGGCCGCAATTTTAACTCCTTATCAACGATGACTGAGCTGTTGAAAATTGACCCTTATCTAGAAAAGGTATATCCCGTTGACATAAACGATTCACTGGTCGATGTTTGCCGACAAATTGGGGCTCGTCGGCTTACCATTGCCGGACAACAACCAATCAGTATAGACGATTGTCCTGATGCTGCCTATTGCGATGATGAAGCGCTTTACACGGAACCACTACCACCTGCCTTTCGCCTACGGACGACTGGCCACATTATATATGGGTGTGCCCTCTGGCATCGGGTAACGCAGGAGGGGAGGCTGCAGGCACCGGCCTGGACCCAATCGGAATTAACTGACCAGGTGGAATTTATAGGATTTACTTCTCTTGCATCTGCGCAGACTAATCGGTCTATGCTTGATGATGAAAGCTTGCCTTTAGAGGAACCTGATGAGGACTAACCGACAGGTACAGATTTTGGCTTATGTAATATGTATTTTATATTTTGGTGTTAAGTTTAATGTGAAATACATATTTTTGAAAATTAATTAGTCGTTATCCTCAATATGAAAAACATGAAATCAGACGAAAAAACAGTCCAGGCTAACCAAGTTGGTGATATAGTTCGGACAACTGAATCATTCGGCCCTAATCCCGCAGGCAGTATAGGTATTGTTTACGAAACATATCCTGATAACGGGGTGCCTGCGTCTGAAATAGTCAGCATCTTATTGATAAACGGGCATGACATTGGCAGCTTCAATCAAGCAGAGCAGACAGAAAGTCTAACGTGGTTGGCTCATGTGGACATTGCATATGCTTACAGTAGCCCAAGTCGACTCATGAAAGATTTTCGGGACGGCTATTTTAATCAGGCTTTTGCTAAAGCACGAGCCGTTGCCGATCAGGTTGGTGTGAGAAGCTTGGCTTAAACATGAAATGGTGGTTAGTGTACTGCAACCAGTTGAATAAACCCGATGAAGATTATTCTAGCAGAGTTCATTAGTCGTCCTTACTTCTTAATCAATTATCAGCTTGCTGACTTGTATGGCCGGATCATAAAAAGAACTTATTTGCTTGCCTCCAATTATGTTATTGGCGGATTGGTGATCGCATTTTTGCTGCTCATCGGATTACTGCAAATGTGTCAGGAATAAACCGCCGATTGTTTAACTGTCCAGCTCCGGGTCGGATGGCCGATGCCATGTTACACCGGGCACGTAGAATGATTACTAAGTTGCTGGACAAATTAAGTTCGCATGAAACCAACTGCCTGTTTTCTATTTTGGCTTCCCATTTTGACCATGATCGGATACCGATGATTGGTACATCCAAGGGCGGATAAAACAGAAAACGACTATCCCTACTCCGTTCATACGCCCGTTATCCGTCGGTCTCTTTCACCAAATGGCGTATATTTGGCAAGGCCGCTTTAGGCCGAGCCTATATTATGCCTGGCTGGAATCACCGATTTATGGAGCAGGAGACTTCTTTAAACAACTTACAGACTAACCAATCTGCCAATGCCTTTGCGGTGGTAGAGGACTACCGAATTTTGGTGGATAGCGCACAGGCTGTTGTTCATTTTTATGAAGGAAGAGGAGAGTGGGGAAGATTAGTCAGAAGCGTACCGATTGAAAAATGGTCGGGAGACTGGTTAATCAGAACCATCGGTCGATTCTTTCGGCTTAATTACCAATTAACCGACGATAAGGTTATTGCATCCATACAGAGGAATGGGTATCTGACCGTACAGATAAAGCACCGCATCGGAGGAGCCATTCTGTATCAACGTGCGTTAAAAAACGAATTTTGGGATTATTGTGTAAGCTTCCGGGGAGAGCTGGGATTTGGGGTGACGGTTCATGCAGCCATAACTGATTTGCGCGGAAAGCTGGCCGCTCGGACAAACGTCGAACAAGTTGAAATAACGCTCAAACTTGGCTCATCCAGTCGATTTACTCAGCAGCAGTTGGATGCTTTTTGTGAGGCTAATGGTCTGATGCTAGGTAGTCGTTACACACGTCAACATCTTCGTCAAGCTATTCTGCGTCAGCGAAAAATGAACTGTGAACAGTTCCGCACCCAACTCGCTTACTTCGACATTCGTATCAACTGTAAATAGCCATGGAATGAATCGTAAAACCCCAAATAGGCCATTTTCGGCTGATTATACGTATACCGTTGAAGGAAACATGAAACATCATTGCAATCATTAATCTCGATCTTGGTAACAGGAGCGTCACGAACGACATTGATTATGTATTAGCAGAAATTAGTGCTGAGGTAGGTGATCTGTCGGGTTACAGTGTCATTTACTGGGATAGTATGGGACGGTGTTCGAATTGTCAATGATTATGTTCTACTTTTTCATCACCTTATTTTCAATAAATGTAATAAACTCTTTTCGGTATGTATCTCCAATCGGTATCTCCTGAAGCTTCCCCTGCCTAAGAATGCAAATCGAATACTTATTAATCACCTCTGCCTTATTGACAGGAATGATATAGGATTTGTGAATGCGAAAGAATTGATGTTGCGGTAGACGCATCCCAATATCACTAATAGTTAAGGCGGAATGAAAGCGGTTTGTTTCCGTATAGAACCAGATACCATTCCGCTCACTTTCAACCCAGCATAAATCGCTAAAATCAACCCGTTGTAAATTGCCATCTACCCGGACAAATGTGTAGTTGTCTGGAGCTGGAGAATCGTCTCGTTTAATTCCTTCTAGTAGCTGTTTTGCTCGCTGAACAGCTATTGAAAACCGCTCAAATGAAAATGGTTTTTCAAGGAAGTCAATGGCTTTATGTTCATAACTTGGTGACGCATACTTTGGGTGTGCCGTAGTAAATATGTAATTCTGAGAATCGCCTAGAATTCGAACGAAGTCCAGCCCGTCAAGTGATAAGTTGGGCATCTCCATATCTACAAAAACAAGGTCAACCTTTTCCCGCTCAAGGTACACAATAGCATCACTCGGATTTGTAAAACAAGCTTTTAGGTGCAAGGTGGGTACTTTTTCAATGAACTTCCGGAGCTGATTCACGCAAATTTCTTCGTCATCGAGTATTATACAGGTCATAGCCGTTGATTAAGTAAAAGTAGGTTACAGGAAAAGGTATCATCCGTCTCATTAATATCGAATGAGTATTGCTCATAAGCACGCTCGAGCCGTTGCCGGGTGTTGGTGAGACCAATATGGTTGCTCTCAAACCGCTGCTTTTTATTTTTCAGATTTGAGGTAAAGAACTCAATTCGATCATCGGTGGCCTTGATGTCAACCACAAATGGATAGTTAGGGTCAGTCATATTGCCGTGTTTAAACGCATTTTCTACCAGGCCAATGAGCAAAAAAGGAAGTATGTTCTTTGACTCTACATCACCGGTCACGTTAAATCGTATTTGCAGAGGATACCGTACCTGGTGCAGACTAATGAACTGTTGCATGTAGTTTATTTCCTCGGATAGTCTGGCCGTATTAAAGTCTTCGCGCATGCTGTAGCGCATAATTCCAGACAGTTTAATGATTGAGTCAGCTAGTTCAGGGTCCACCTCCTGAGATCTGATATAAAAATAATTTAGCGTGTTGTACAGGAAGTGCGGATTGACTTGCGCCTTAAGTGCTTTCAATTCAGTAGTCAATGTTTCCTGCTGTTGCAATAGACGCCGTTCTTCGGCTACTTTAGTGGCCTCAATGGCATCCTTTATATCTTCGGTTACTTCTGGTATAATTTTAAACAAATCAAGCGCAACACCGGCGAAATAGTAGGCAGTGGCCGTAGCGACGACGATGAAAATCAACCATGTATTAAAGTATCGCGAAGCTTGTGGCGGATTAAGGTGGTTAGCCTTCAGGATGGCCTGACGGTCCAGCGCCCAAGCTTTTCGTTGAGTTAATGCTGTTTGATAACGAACGGATTCATCGGGTGTCAGGTAGTTATAACGATAGGAGTAGCCCTCTAACTTCCCAAACGTTACCCATACCAATAGCCCGATCACAACAGCTGCCCAGGTGAACATCGCCGGTCGTCCTAATATCATGGCCGCTAACACAATGAGTGAGTGAGCAAGGGCAAAATCGGTCAACAACGAATCATTGGATGGATTACCAATGCCAAGCATATTGGCTACACTCATGAACATGACGGATACCACACTGATCCAGCGTAGAGCATTTTCGGTGCGTTTGCTGTGTTTCAGCGTTGATAGATTCAAGGGTCTACCAAAAAAAGTAAGTTGATTTTCAGCCAACGTGAAGAAAGCATAAATCCCCGAAATAAGGTTAGCTAACCAAACAAGCCCGTATATGAACCAAAGCCGATTGTCAGGTACGTAAGTGCCGGTGGCCAGCTTTTCGCTCGCTAAAAAGAGGGGTGTTAAAATCAGGTACGTAATATTAATGACGTACAATAATCGACGTTGAACGTTAGAAAAAGGCCGTGTCAGCTGCTGGCGGGATCGTTCGAGTAACTGTTTTAATTGCGTTTCGGCTTGGTTCATTGGAAACCGGACTACCTATCTTAGAACTTGTTGGATAAAGGAGATGCAGTAGGATATAGCGTCATTTAGGAATAGTCAAAGCAGGATACATAGGCCGGTTCCTTACCTAATTGAATATGGGAAGGTCGGTCAAGATCTTTTACCATGAGGTGCGTCGTAACACCCGGCTGAAACTGGCTAAAGCGACCCATCTTTGGACTATTTAATAAATTGATTAAAGGGTCCTTCTCGTCAATCTGCCACATGGCGGTATAAACATCAAAGTGAGCCAGTACACTTTCCAGCAAAACAGGTAGCAGCTGTGTCTGGCCTTCCGCAATATAAACGCCTTCAAGCGCGACAAACGACTGTCTTGCTGGATTGAAGAAACGACGCAAGCCAGGTAAAAAGGGAGCTACATAGTGAATGAATGAGCCGAACTTCCCTGGGATGTGGACTAACTTCCAGATGATTAGATTGGCCTGAACCCCTACGAGTAGATGACCATCTTCTTCAAGGGCAAAGTAGTTGTTTTTATAATTGATGTTCAAGAAGTTCTGAAAGCCATAGTCGGTATACTGACGTTGAACTAGCTGCAAGTTTCGACTTGAGTCGGTTAATGAGGCCTGGATAAAGCGGGTATCTTTATGGGGCGAAAAGCGTCTGAACATAAAGGTTTTCAGCCTGGCTATCGATGTAAAGTTTTCCTTGATCGACGCGGCCATGGAGCGGGTGTTCCTAGATTCGATGTAGGAATAGAACAGGTGGGGAGTCGACACATGCTGATTAACGTAGTTGACAGCCGTTGTTTTCAATAGTTGGCCGTACCCGCGTCCCTGCACGTTTTGATGAACGGCCAGGTAGCGGCCGTAGTAGCCCGAGATGGAAGCGTCAGGAAAACCAACGGCCCGTTGATCCAGACAATATAATCCAATCAACGTTTGATGTTGGTAAAGGTGAAAAAAGAAGGGATTATTTAGCCGGTTTAGTTTAGCCTCCTGACCCGTTTGCTGATAACGAATACCTTCGGTACCATAAGTTGTTTGCTGGAGCAACGCTATTGCCTGCTCATCGGCATGGGCCGAGACGAGTAGTGTTAAGTCGGCGTTGCGATAAAGCATTGTTGGTTCAGAAGGTGCAAAATAGGTTGACGTCACAATGAATGAAAGATGATTTACTATTAAATATAGTCAAATAGTAGAGTAATGGTTTCACATGGCCGACGATCTTAGATGCCATCTAAATGATCAATTAGGGTTTGTCCTGTAGAATATACTGTTCGTCCTGAATTTAAGCCGAGTTGGCACGATTGCCGATTGATAAATTTATTTGTCTGTAAAATTGCTGTTCGTTTGTAGCCATGTGCTGGCAGGAAAACTTGAAAATGGAGCTACAATCGTAGTGCGAACTATGTTAATTTCTGAATCGACTTATTTATTTACTATAGCCTCTTTACACCAACTATCCCGTGATCTGGCTACGCCTAATTATGTACCTACAGCTACTCAAAGACTAATTCTTGAGCAGGCACTCCGACTCCTTGATCAGGAGCTAGGCTTTCATGCTGCTGAGCATCCTGAGTTTATTTTAACTTTTGATAAGGGGTTGGACTTCTCGGGTTAGCCTAACGACAGTATTGTTTTTAAGGGGGAAACTGTTTTGATCACATTTAAAAAAGGTCTCTTGGTAGCTACCATCGCGCTGGCGACCGCTGGCAGTTCTTACAAATAATTATGGAACTCTGTTACGATCAATGCTGCTTTAAAAATCAAGCCAAAAATTTCCGTAACATAGGGTAGCTCGTTACTAAATGATTTCGCAGAAAGAGATGCTACTTCAACGGCGGATGATTCAGACTGCGGTCATTTGAGAGTAAATCAGTCTCAAAAACTCAGCTAAAATGTGAGATTTTGAATTTGATTCTTGAGATAACAATTTGAGACTGGACATAGCTAGAACTGACCCCATTGGTAGAAGTTCAGCGACGGTCGCTTAAAACGGGCGTTTCGTGAAATAGAGACGTGAAACCCAATCATTAATTATGCGTCGTAAACTCCACCAATTTTCGTTTAAGAGCGCTTTCCTCCTTAAGATGGCATTCTCGAATAAGGTCCCGCTTCTGGCTATGCTGTTGTTTTAATTCACCAACTTCTTTTGATTGCTGAGTGATTAAGAGACTACGTTGATGGGTATCCGTGATTTTATCAAAGGCTAACTGATCACGCTCGATTTTGTGTTTACACTGTAATTGGTAGAAAGCTTCCGTTTCGGCAGTGGTCGTGTCGTTCCACTCTTTGAGGTGTTTATTCGACAGGAGCTGCTGTTGAGTTGAGTATCCTTTGCCAGCCATAGCTTAAAATAGTTAAATATTTCCAACGATTCTAACTAATTTAAACCTGTTTAGTATACCACTACGACAGCCGAAATGAGGTAATGGTCTCATAAAGATTAAGTTATATGGTTATAAATTGCAAAGGAACATAGGCTATGAACTAAACCGGGGTGACGACGGTCAGCCGCTGTGGCCACTTCACAGGTATCAAAAAATAATCGTCCTATATAACGCTTACTCAACTGGACGCTGACCTATACTTATCGTTATTACTTGATTCATACCATCTTCTGCCAAAACTGTTCATGGAAAGACCGCTTTTCCTAAATGACTGCCAGGAAAAATACAAAGCTTGAAAAAGACAGGACAGGCTATGCTGACCCCTATTTTAGCGGTAAAATACTATTTATAAGCCCGATTTAGATTGCCTTTAGGATCATCGTTTGTAACTCTGTTTACCAGCTAACGAAACTCTGTTAAAGACCTCATGCACTGTATTGCCTTTGGAGCGTTTAATTGAGATCTTGAAGTAGACGATCAGGTGCTAATAAGTGAGGAATAACGGGTTAAAAAGATGCAACTACGATATCATTGCAAACTAATAAGTCCAGCGGATAGTAGTAAATAGCGGTCAGCTTGTATCTTGGCCAGTACATTGACCAAATTCGTATTACTATGAAGTTATATGTAGTGGAAGCCGCCGAGACCCTGGAATTGCTCGAGTCGCAAGTGGTTGATCGATTGTCCAGTGGCTACGAGCTAGTCGGAGGTGTCTGCTTTAATTCGATGGATCTCGTTTATATTCAGGCTATGTACTTGCCCAAACTCGATAAGCAAGTTGATGCGTTGATAAAAGAAGAGAATGGCTATAATGAACGGGGCTTATTGGATATTTAGGTATTCAAATTAGTTTTTCTGGCTTTTAGACGATCTCGAATAGGAGCCTTTTCGTGGACGAGATCGCCTAAACTATAAATTGTAATTATTAGAGAAGTAACTAATAATTTGTACTTCAGAATTGAATACCCAAAACTAGTACATTTAGACTATGACTTTAGCTAGTTTATCACCACTAACCTAGAGAAACAGCCCCTAAATCGTAGTAGACATCGTAGATGCCTTCCGGATCAATGTGACCTTATCGTTTCAAGCCAAACGTGAGAAATAGTCCTACCAACAGCACCGCAACACCTACACCAATAAAGACGTTTTCGGTAACTTCAGACTCCTTTGTTTCCGTAGAAACTGGGGTTTGAGGCTCGTAGCGACCCTCCGTAACGGCCAGAATCAGCGCCACGGTTTCAGCCGGCACATCTAGTTGCGGAACATGTCCACAATTCGAAAACCAATGAAGCTGCGCGTCAGGAAACAACGCCAGGGCCCGTTTCGCCTGACTGGGCGGACAAATCCGGTCCTGGCGACCCCAGCCAATGACCAAGTTGGGGATAGAGCCAAGGGGCGCTCCCTGCTGCGGGGGGCCATGGGCCAGACTATCCAGAAGTTTAGTAAAGCTGGGGGTGGGCAAAAACTCCCGAAATTCATTCAGGGCC
The DNA here is from genome assembly GCF_023196085.1 of Spirosoma liriopis. Lineage (NCBI taxonomy): Bacteria > Pseudomonadati > Bacteroidota > Cytophagia > Cytophagales > Cytophagaceae > Spirosoma > Spirosoma liriopis. The sequence goes on along the minus strand of NZ_JALPRF010000009.1, from coordinate 30,026 downwards.
ACTGGAGCCGGGATCGTCCAGGGATGAGCCGAAAATTGCGCGAACAACAGTGTTCGGCTCACCGGATTGCTTACCAGGGGTGGTAAAATCGGTTGAATGAGGCTGGATAATTGAGCTGATAGCCGAACCGAATGATAGAAATAGGCCACCTGCCAGCCTTGCCAGAAACCACCCGGATCCAAGGATACGACCGAACCGACAACCTGGCCCCGCCGGGCTAATTCGAGCACCAATCGGCCCCCCATAGAGTTGCCGACAGCATCAATGCCCAGGAGCTGGTGCTGGCTTAAAAAATCGGTCACCACATCAGCCAGCGTAGAAATAGATACTTCGCCTAGTAGGGCCGGTGATTGACCGAAACCGGGTAAGTCCACGGCAATCACATCCCGCTGAGTAGCCAACTCATCGATAACCAGATCCCAGGCCTTCAGAGAGCTACCTAGGCCATGGAGTAATAACAGTGGTTTACCGGCACCCCGCCGGATATAGTTCAGGGACATACGTAATGGTCAGTCAATCTTAAGTTTGCGCCAATCAACGTACTATGAACCGCAACCGGTGTATATAGTTTAAAGCTGACGGACGGGTTACTACAAACTTAAAGGGCGGCACACGTATTGGTCGACAACGGTCAATTGACGGAGGCCGTGCGGTCTATTTATCCGGAAGGCGTCGATAAAGTGGTGGAATTGGTTGGCAGCTCTACCTTACAGGCCTCGCTACGTTGTCTCAAACTCGGCAGTACCGGGTCTATGAGTGGGATGCTGGCCGAAAGCTGGTCGAGTCCTCAGTTTGTACCAATGGACTTTATTCCGGCTATGGGGCGGCTGACCACTTACAATAGCGGTCAGGTTACGAATCCGGCGATGGCGTTTCAACACTACATCCGGCAAGTTGAAGCGGGTCAAATCTGATTAGGGGCAGCGGAACATTTACCTTAGAGCAGATCGTGGTAGCGCATCACTTTATGGGAAGTGACCAGGGCGCGGGTAAACTGGTTGTACCGTCCTAACCCGGTTTATCACCCTAGTCACTAGATCGGTAGTCTAATCTCACATAAACGCTCCCAAGTGAGATGAGTACCGGGCGGTTGTTGCAGATCTAAGTCAGTGCCCTAGACTATACCCGTGGATAGAGCGAACGGGCCCGGTGCTGATACTTATATTTGCTTCATCTCTTCAATCGATCGGCATTCGTGTACATGGAAAACCCAACACCACCCCTAGCTTTTGATCCCCACTCCGAACGAATACTGTTTTACTTGCAGCGCTTTAAAAACCTGACGTATGAGGAGTTAGCCACTCTGTTACAGCTAGCCAAACCCCGGCACCTGGCGGCTTCAGAGGTGTATATGCAGCAAAACAGTACCCATCGCAAAATCGCGCTTATCTTAAAGGGATTGATCCGCGTGTATACGGTCAAGCAGAACGGGGATGAAATCACAACCGAGTTAAACTGGGAAGATCAGCTTGTGGCTTCCCAAGATGCCATTTTCCTCGATAAACCATCCCGGTTTACCTATCAGGCCATGGAGGATACCGACTTACTGGAGATTGAATATGATGCCCTTCAAGCCCTGCTGGAAAGCACGCCTAAGTTAGAAAGCACACGCAAGTACTTTTTGATGACTATGCTCGCTCAATCAATGGATCGGATCGAATCGTTCGTATTGCTTTCACCCGAAGAGCGCTATCGCCAACTGGTTGAGCAAAAACCCAATATTATCAATCGGGTCCCCAATAAATATATTGCCACCTTTCTGGGCATCACGCCCGTGTCATTAAGTCGGCTAAGAAGACGAATGGCTAGCCGGCATGAGCGGTAATTATCTTAAGTTAACGAGCCGGGTAGGCCAGAGGCAGTAGATTTATAGCCTCATTAGAACCCGTCTGTCATGGAGCATTCATTGAAAATCATAGGGGGTACATTTACCCTGTTAACCCTGCGATATTTCGTTTTAGCCGGCATCCCATTTCTTATTTTCTATTTAGTCTTTACCCCCTACTTTGCCAAGTCGAAAATTCAGCCTAAAAATGCCATCAATAAGGACTTTATTCGTGAAATCCTGCATTCCCTGCAATCCACAGCCGTCTTCGCCCTGGTTTCGTATTTAGTCCTGCGTACCCCCTTCAGGAGCTACACGCTGGTCTACGATCATTTAGCCGACTATCCAGGCTGGTGGGTGGTGACGAGTCTGGTGCTCAGTTTAGTTATTCACGATACATATTTTTATTGGCTGCACCGGTTGTTACACCACAAACAGCTCTTTCGGTTGACCCATCTGTTGCATCACCGATCAACTAATCCGTCGCCCTGGACTTCCTATTCATTTAGCTTTCTTGAATCCTTGGCGGAAGGAGCGGTCCTGGTGGTCATTGCTTGCCTGATACCCATGCATGCTCTAACAATCGTGTTGTTTGCGGTCGTTGGATTTGTGATCAACGTGTATGGTCACCTAGGCTATGAGATAGCTCCACGCTGGTTTCGGCATTCATTCCTTTTTGACATTCTCAACACGTCGGTACACCACAATCTGCATCACAGTAAATTCAAGGGTAACTATGGTTTGTATTTTCGTTTTTGGGATCGGCTATTGAAGACGGAGTACCCGGATTATGTGGACGAGTATGATCGAATACAGGCAAAGCGATTTGATACGGCAAAAAGCGCTTCTATTTAGGTCCGTTAAGCAAATTTTCTACCCAATTCCCGAATGGGAAATAATTGAGTTATAAGTAAACTTCTTAACGACTGTCGATTTGGTATCAACTCAATCGTTTCGTGCTGGCAAATCATTAGGTCAGTGGTGTAAAGGAGGCATAGTACCATCGTAGTACGTATGCGACTAACTAGAGTTTACAGTTATTAAAAAAAATCGTCTCCTTAAACGCTCCCCCGTGAGACGAATAAGCTTTAATGGGTCAGCATCATAAATTGGGCGTTATAAGAGACGATATACTAACAGTTACTCTACGATTAATAGTGGGCGCCCCCAAAAGAATAACTTGTCCTGATATAGGTCACTAATTTTCGCTTAAAATGGATAACTTATATCAGGACAAAATACTACGATTTTTTGGTGGCGGACTCCACTATGGCAGCCTTATGCTCCTCCAAAAATTCCCGAAGTGTTTTAGCCGGTCTTCCCAGCACGTACGGAATATCGTTCTGCACCATCGACATATACGACATTCTGCCATCGAGCATCTGCGTCACAAACTCAATGTTGGCGTTCGCGTACCAGCTCTCCCCGCCGTTGGCCACCACCTGCTCAATTACCCCTTTAAAGCCTTCGAGCCCTTTGTTTTCATACGTGATGTCGAGGCCGGTAACATCGCTCAACAGCTCCGCAATTTCCTGTCCGTTAAAGCTTTCTACGCTCAACCAATAATGTTGACCACCGTGACGCTGAGGCCCTTCGACAAGCGCTTTGGTGGCCATTGCCGCAATGTCGCTAGAGGCAATGTAGCCGATGCGACGGTCGTCCCAATAGCCGGTGTAGGTGAAGTTTTTGGGGATGTACAGGCCCGTAAATACTTCCATAAACATATTCGGGTGGAGGTGAGTCCAGGCAATGCCACTGGCCTCGATGTATTTTTCGATCATCTGGTGCCACGCAAAGTGCGCATCGGTCGTATCCCACTCCGCAAACACGCCTACGTGCACAATATGCTGGACGCCTGCTTTCTTGGCCGCATCTACCAGTGTTTTGCTCTGGGTGAGCATGGCCACCGTGTAGCCGGTTAGCAGAAACACCCGGTCCACCCCGGCCAGCGCCAGGGCGAAGGTTCTAGGGTCGTCCAGGTCCAGGTAGGTGCAGTCTTTGCCTTCGCGGGTAAGCTGGTCTACTACCACCTGTTTGCGCGAGGTGATGCGCACGTTAACCGCTTGACCTTCCAGGTCTTTAATAACTCGACGGCCGATAGTGCCGCTGGCGCCCAAGACTAAGACGGTTGGGTTTTGGTTATTTCCCATGTGAGGTTACTATGAATTTATAACATGTCAGGTCACTATGAATTTATAATAGGTCGGTGGGGCCGTGCGCGGCTACTAAGGCGCTAGGGCCGAGTCGGCCACTGTTTGCTTGGTTTGCGCTCCCGTCATGGCGGCCGGCTCCTGGCCCTAAACGCCCATGCCCAGCGAGCGGTTCAAGACCAGGAGGTCATCGCGCGTGGGGGGCATGTTGCGCTGCGTGAGCTGGGCCATAATCTGATCGCGCACCTGTGGGCCCTTGCCCGGCACGGCGGCGGCCAGCGCCTGGGTCAGCTCCGGGGCCGTGAGCTCGGTGCAGTAGGCCGGCGTACCGGGCTGCTGCCGCCACGAATCGGCCAATGAGCCCGCGTCTACCACGTCAAAGCCTGTAGCGCTGATGAGCTCGGCCACGCGCTGTTTGGCCTGCGCATCGTCGCCAGCTACCGAAATGGCGATGCGGCCGGACGTGCCGGGGGCAGTGCTGCCCGCAACCAGCGTCTGGGACAGAATATTGTTGTAAGCTTTGATGATGGGGCGACCCAGCTGCTCGGCCACCCACACGCTTTCGACTTGCCCGTTTTCTAAGGCGTCGATTTTCCCGTCCCGTTGCGGGTAGTAGTTGCTGGTATCCGCCACCACTACCTCCGTGGGCAGGTCGCGCAGCAGGCCAGCGGGCAGCTTTGGAATGACATGCAAGGGGATGCTGACGAACACCAGGTCCACGTCCTGTACTACGTCTTGCAGGGTGGCGGGGCTAGCGCCCAGCTCCTTTGCTTTTTGAGCCAACTCGGCCGGCTGGCGGGTGTTGGTCACTTTCACCTGGTGGCCGGCAGCCATCAGCTTTTGCGCGAGGGTAGCCCCGATTGAACCGGTACCGATAATGCCAATATTCATAAAGAGAATGAGCAAGAGTGAAAAAAATGGGTAACATCAGCTCGCTAAACAGGCGGGCCCAGATGAACTAAGAACCTTACGCCCGGTCTAGGGTCGCTCTCGAGCAGGGCGCAAGGCTCGCTCTGCAAACGTGGCGGCCTAGGCGGCTACTACGGCATCGGTGGTGACGATGAGATTGACGTCGATGTTGCCGCGCGTGGCGCGCGAGTACGGGCACGTCTGGTGAGCCTGGGCCACGATTTCCTGGGCCTGGGCTTGGACTACGTCGGGCAGGTTCACGTGCAGAGCCACGCCAAGCGTTGGCAGATTATCCTCGTTCATGAAGAGTTCTACCCGAGCGTCGACGGAAATGTTGCCCACGCTTACTTTCGCCTGTCGGGCCGTATGAATGACGGCATTGCCGAAACAAGCCGCATAGCCAGCCGCAAACAGTTGCTCGGGATTCGTCGCGCCTTCTCGGGCGCGGCCACCCAGGGCGCGGGGCATGGTCAGCTCCAGGTTGAGTACGTTGTCAGTTGATTCAATACGGCCGTCGCGCCCGCCGATCGATTTGGCCTGCGCCGAGTGCATGATGTTCGTTGCCATTCTATTGGAAATAAGATGTTTTGCGTAAAAGTTGACAATCAGCCTTAATGAGGTACCGGTTCAGCTAAGGCCGGGTAGTCCGTGTAACCTTTAGGGCCGGGCGTGTACAAGGTCTCCTTGTCTGGTTTGGCCAGGGGCGTGTGTTGTGCAAAGCGCGCGACCAGATCGGGGTTAGCGATAAAGGGTTTGCCAAACGCCACCAGGTCAGCCTCCCCATCGGCCAGGATCGTATTGCCTTTCTCCTGGTCAAAGCCGTTGTTAATGATGAGCGTGCCCTGGTAGAGGGGGCGGTAGCGCCGGGCAATGTGGGATTCGGCAAGCGCATTCTGGCTCACGTCGGTGAACGGCTCCAGCAGGTGCAGGTAAGCCAAGCCGTAGTCATTAAGGCGCTGCACGATGTAATCAAACGTGGGCAGGGTTTCAGCGTCAACCGTGATACCGCCCAAGCCGTCGAGCGAGGGGTTGAGTCGCACGCCTACCTTGCTCAGGTCCACGTCCGCTGTCTGCATTGCCTCCAGCACCTCGAAGAGAAACCGGGCCCGGTTTTCCCGCGAACCGCCGTACTCGTCGGCGCGGGTGTTGGCGCATTGCGCAAAAAACTGGTGAAACAGGTAGGCGTTGGCGGCATGCAACTCCACCCCATCGAAGCCGGCGGCCAGCGCGTTTTGCGCGGCCTGCGCGAAGTCGGCCACCGTTTGCTTGATTTGCGCGACCGTCATGGCGGCCGGCGTCACCGTGGGTAGAAAGCCGCTAGGCGTATACACGTTGTCGTGGGCGTTAATGGCCGACGGGGCCAGCGGCAGGTTGCCGTTCAGCATGTCGGGGTGCGACAGCCGACCCACGTGCCAGAGCTGCGCAAAAAACAGATTGCCCTGCGCGTGTACCGCGTCGGTTATTTTTTTCCAGCCCGCCACCTGCGCTTGCGAGTAGATACCCGGCACGTTGATGTAGCCCACGGCCTGGGGGCTCACAAATGCGCCCTCCGAGATGAGCAGGCCCGCCGAGGCCCGCTGTGTGTAGTAGGTCACCATCAGGTCGGTAGGCACGTTGCCTTCGTTGTCGGCGCGGGCGCGGGTCATGGGCGCCAGCACCACGCGGTTTTTCAGGATGAGCTTATCGGAGTGATAAGGGGTCAGCAGCGGTTGCTCGCTCATACGTTTTAATAGGTTGACATGTCAGAATAATAGTCTGATTGTAAAGGCAGTAGCACTGCCCAGCGTGAACACAAAGTAACTACGCGGGGCACTGGGACCACCTACATTTTACCCTGCTGCTTGGCGCGGTTGCCAGCTACCACTTCCTGGCGGGTAGGCCAGGCTTCGCGTTGCATCAGCGCCGAGATAATTTCGTCGCGTATCTGCGGAGCCTTGCCGGGCACGGCGTTGGCCAGGGCCTGGGTTAGCTCCGGGGCCGTGAGCTCGGTGCAGTAGGCCGGGGTGCCGGGCTGCTGCCGCCAGGAGTCGGCCAGGGTGCCCCCGTCTACTACGTCAAAGCCAAGATCGTTGCAGAGGTCGGCCAGGACTTGCTTGGCCTGCTCGTCCTCGCCCGCAATGGAAAGGGCGATGCGGCCGGGCGTGCCGGGGGCGGTACCACCACTGGCAATTGTTTCGGCCAGCAGGTTGTTGAAGGCTTTGATGATGGATCGACCCAATTGCTCGGCCGCCAGTACACTCTCGGGCGTGCCCTGCTCCAGCGCGTCGATCTTCTCGTCCCGGAAGGGGTAGTAGTTGCCGGTGTCTACCACAATTACCTCGGGGGGCAACGACCGGAATAGGTCCTTGGGAAACTCGTCAAGTACCTTGAAGGGCACGGCGATAAAAACCAGGTCCACGTCTCGTACCACGTCTTGCAGGGTGGCAGGGCTAGCGCCCAGCTCCTTTGCTTTTTGAGCCAACTCGGCCGGCTGGCGGGTGTTGGTCACTTTCACCTGGTGGCCGAGAGCAGCCAGGTTTTTGGTGAGAGAGCCACCAACAGGGCCGGTGCCAATGATTCCAATCTTCATAGTCGTTACTTTACTGGTTAATTGATTGTGAAACGTTTCAGTCTTTATCAGGAAAGCCATTCTGGTAGGGCAAGCCTAAATGCTGCCGTAGTGTGGTGCCGCTGTACTCCGTACGCAACAGACCACGCTTTTGCAGAATCGGCACGACCTGCTCCACAAAATCGGTTAGCGATTCCAGACCCGAATCGGGCACTACGCAGAAGCCTTTTCCCACACCAGCCTCAAACCAGAGTTGGAACTTGTCGGCCACCTGCTCAGGCGTGCCTAAAAAAATGGGGTGGTAGTTGATGGGGCCGTGGGCCAACACTTGCCGAATGGTGAAACCCTTCATGGCCAGGTCGTAGGCGTAGGGCGAGCGTTGGTCGCGGGCATTAGGGCGAGCCCGCTGGAGCAAGGCGGCCGGAATGGGCGCGTCCAGGGGCAGCTCGGCTACCGGAATGCCCAACATGTGGCTCAGGTACTGCCGGCGGGAGGCCGGGTCGCCCATCTCGTCGAGTCTGGCCCGGCGTTGAAGCGCTTCCTGTTCCGAGGAAGCAATCGATACCCCGATGCCATTGTAGATGGTAAACTGATTCGGGTTGCGGCCGGCCTGGCGGATGCTGGCTGATAGCTCCCGCCAGAAGGCCTTGGCGTAATCGAGCGTGGGCGGGTTGCTGTACATGGCATCGGCTTTGGTGGCTGCAAACGCATAGCCGTACTGCCCCCCGCCGGCCGTGAATATCACCGGCTGGCCCTGGGGCGAGGGCGGTAGCAGAATCGGGCCTCGCGTGGTAACATACTTGCCTTCGAAGTTGATGGGTTGAATCTGGGCGGCATCGGCAAAAATACCCGCCTTGTCCAGTTTCAGGGCCCCCTCCGGCCAACTGCCCCACAGGCGTAGCACGGCTTCCCACACCTCCAGGGCACGGGCGTGCTTGTGACTATGATCGAGAACACCGGGGAAGTAGTTAAGCAGCACTTCCTGGGTGCCCGTAGTCACCACGTTCCAGCCTACGCGGCCCTTGCTCACCAGATCCAGCGAGCGCATGACCCGGGCAATGGTGTAGGGCTCGCTAAGGGAGGTGGACATGGTGGCTACCAGGCCCAGGCGCTCGGTGGCCTTGGCCATCAGAGCCATCAGCACCACCGGGTCGAGGCTGGCTTGTGGGGGCTGGTTGCGCAGGTCGACGTTGACACTGGGTACATCCGTCATAAATAAACCGTCGAGCTTCGCCTTTTCGGCTAATTGGGCTGCTTTGAGGTAGATGTCCTCGTTGATAAAGGCCCCGGCAGCTTCGGTGGGCCACCGCCACCCACCCTGTTCGATGCCCTGGCCACTGGCCAGCTGTGCAATTAGGTGCATCTGCTTAGGTATAGCCATGGTAGTTACTCATTTATCTGGTTGTAGACGTTGTTTGCGCGATGGGGTGCAACGACACGTTTTCATAAACCATTACGTACGTATGTTTCATACTAGTTACTGATTCGGGGTAGTTGGCTGACGTTGAGCAAGTGTGGAAACTCATTCAGTTCTTGTAGCTTGACTGGATTAATGGATAGGTATATATGGCGGCCTTCTCTTTGGGAATCAACAAAGCCCGCATCCACCAGCGCTTTCACATGCTGCGACATAGTAGGCTGGCTGATGGGCACAAACGCGTATAAATCGGCGCATGCCAACCACTGCACCCGAGCCATTTCCTGTAGAATACGCAGGCGGTGCGGGTCACTGAGGGACTTGGCCAGTTTGACGAGTGACTGGGTTTCCATTGTCGTTGGTTTTAAGGTAGGCGCATTTGACTTTTCGGGCAACTACCGATGGCCCTGCTTAGGTCGGCTACGCCATACAACCCATTCGTGTAAGGATATTCCGGTCTGCTTGACGCGAGGCCGTTTAGCTACTGCCAGCCGCCACCCACGGCTCGGTACAGCTCCACGTTCGCTTCCAACTGGGTACGTTTCAGCGAAGCCAGTTCCAGTTCACTTTGCAGCGCATTACTTTGAGCCGTCAAGACTTCCAGGTAGGTAGCCAGGCCACTACGGAATAAGAGATTGGCATTGCTGGTGGCCTGGCGCAGGGCGCGGACACGGTCCGACGCTAAAGCTTGCTGGGTCTGCGTTTTGGTGATTTGACTCAACGCATTGGATACTTCGCCCACGGCAACCAGTACCTGCTGACGAAATTGAATGACCGTCCGCTCCCGGTCAATCCGGCTGAGCTCATACTGGGTGCGCAGCGCCCGGCGCTGGAGCAGCGGTTGGGTGATCCCCCCGGTCGCCAGCCCGAACAGGGAGGCCGGGATGCTGAACCAGTTACTGGCTTGGAAGGCGTTAAGCCCCCCCTGGGTCGTGATGGCCAGCGTCGGGTAAAGCTGCGCTTTGGTATACCCCACAGCTGCATTGGCTCGTTCCAGCGCCAGTTCGGCACTGCGTACATCGGGCCGCTGGCTCAAGAGCGCCGAGGGTACCCCAGCCGCGGCTATCATCGGCACCTCCATCGCCAGCAGGTTACCCGAGCGCCGGACATCGCCCGGCAACCGTCCCACCAGTGTGCTCAGGGCATGTTCCTGCACGGTAATGGCCTGCTCATAAGCCGGAATCAAACCAGCCGCGGTCAGCCGCTGGGCCTCGATCTGCTGGACGGCCAGGGACGTCACCTGGCCGGCGGTAAATTGAAGTTGAGTAATCGCTAATGTACTGTCCGTAAGCGCCGCATTACGCCGGGCTACGGCTAGTTGGGTGTCCAGCATCAGCAGGTTATAATACCCTTCTGCTACCTGGGCCACTACCTGGGTTTGCACCGCTTTGCGGGCCTCCTGGCTTTGCAGGTAAGCCGCCAGGGCCTCTGCCTTGCGGCTGCGTATTTTGCCCCAAATGTCGGCTTCCCAGCTCACGACCGCGGCCAGATTGTAGTCTTCGAGGTGATTGACCCCCAGGAACTGACGGTAAGAAATGCCGTTCAGACTGTTGGCTGAGGGCCGGTTGGTGGTCACGCCAGCCTGCAGGGTCACGGCCGGCACATTGCCCAACCGCGCTTGCCGGAGAGCAACCTGCGCAGACGTAATGTTTTGGATGGCTAGCTGTAGGTCGTTGTTGCGCACCGTAGCGCTATCCAGCAGTTGTTGCAGGGCTGGCTCGGTGAAGAAGCTCCGCCACGGCAAGCCTGCCACGGAACTCGTATCGGCGTTGGGAGCCGTGCGGTAGGTAGCGGGTAGCCCCAGCGTCGGCATCGGCACGTCTTTCGACACTTTGCAGGCCGAAACCAGTAGCAGGCAAGCCAGCCCTAGGAGCCCTAGGGTGGGGCGGTGCCAGCGCGTTTTTTGGGTAGTCGTCATGGATTAGTTAATCGGTTCGGGTTCGGGTACCGGGGTCGGGTGAGCCGTGACCGGGTGAGAAGTACCGCTAATTCGCTCATGCAGGCGTTGAAAAATCACGAATAGCACCGGGATGAGAAACAGGCCAAGCAAAACGCCCGTGACCATGCCCCCGGCCGCGCCGATGCTGATCGAATGGTTGCCCTGCGCCGATGGGCCTTGTACGTTCATCATGGGCAGCATCCCCGCCACGAAGGCCAGCGAGGTCATCAGGATGGGCCGCAGGCGCGAGGCCGAGGCATTGAGCGCGGCCTGCACCAACGGTTCGCCCGCGTGGCGACGCTGCAAGGCAAATTCCACAATCAGGATGGCGTTCTTGGCCAGCAGGCCAATGAGCATAATCAGGGCCACCTGCACGTAGATGTTGTTGGTAATGCCCGCAAGACCAATGGCCGCGAACACCCCCAAAATGCCCGTCGGCAGCGAGAGTAGCACCGCAAAGGGCAGAATGTAGCTCTCGTACTGGGCCGCCAGCAGGAAGTACACAAACACAATACACATCAAAAAGACGACGGTTGACTGGTTGCCCGAGGAGATTTCCTCGCGGGTCAGGCCCGAAAACTCGTAGGTGTAGCCCGCGGGTAAGTACGTCTCGGCCACCCGTTCCACGGCCTTAATGGCATCGCCGGAGCTGTAGCCCGGCTTTGGGGTCGCGTTGATGGTCAGCGCGTTGAAGAGGTTGTAGCGCGAGGCCGTTTCTGGGCCGAACACCCGCTTGAAACGCACCAGCGTAGCCAGGGGCACCATCTCGCCCCGGTTGTTTTTCACGAACGCGCCGTTGAGGGCCGTCAGGTCGGCGCGACTGGCCTTGTCGGCCTGCACCACCACCCGGTAGTACTTGCCAAAGCGGTTGAAGTCGGTGGCCTGGGCGCTGCCGAAGTAAGCCTGCATGGTTTGCAGCGCATCTTTCACGCCTACGCCCAGCTGGGCGGCTTTTACTTCGTCTACTTCTGCTTCCAGTTGCGGGTAGTCAGCCCGGAACGAGGTAAAGGCCACGCCAATAGCCGGCTGCTTCATCAGCTCGCCGATAAAGGCCTGCCCGACCTGGCCCAGCTTGGGCAACTCACCGCCGGTGCGGTCCTGCAACACCACTTCCAGGCCTTCTACGTTGCCGAAGCCCGGCACGGTAGGCGTAGTAAATACAAAGATGTCCGCCCCCTTAATGGTGGTCATTTTCTCGCGTATAATGGCCATGATGCCCTCAATGTCCTTTTCCGCCCCGCGGTCTTTAATGGGCCGCAGGCGCGCAAATAGCGTGATGGACGAGGGGCTGTTGGCCGACGCCAGGATGTTGAAGCCGGCCATCATGTTGATGACCTCAATAGCCGGCAGAGGGATTAACTGCGCTTCGATTTGCTGGGCAATCTGCTCGGTGCGGTGCAGCGATGCACCAGCCGGCAGGGTCACGGCCACGGCCACGAAGCTCTGGTCTTCATTCGGAATAAAGCCGGAAGGCGTGCGCTTGGCCAGCCAGCCGGTGAGGGCTATAACCAGCACCAGGCCGCTGAGGCCCACCCACTTGTGGCGCACCAGAAACTTAATGCTGCCCACGTAGCGGGCAGTCAGCCGCTCGAAGCTACGGTTGAAGCCCGCAAAAAAGCGGGTTTTAACCGTGCTCGGTGCCGCGTGCTCGTGCGGGGTGTGCCTGAGGAACAGGGCTGCCAGCGCGGGGCTCAACGTTAAGGCGTTGACGGCCGAAATAAGGATGGCAATGGCCATTGTGAAGGCAAACTGGCGGTAGAATACCCCCGTCGGGCCATCCAGCAAGCCCACCGGCAGAAACACGGCTGCCATGACCAGGGTAATAGAAATAATGGCCCCGGTAATCTCCTGCATGGCCTTCCTGGTAGCTGTTTTTACCGAGTGGGTGCCTTCCTCCAGCTTACTGTGCACGGCCTCCACCACCACAATGGCGTCATCGACCACGATGCCGATGGCCAGCACCAGGGCAAAGAGCGTCAGCAGGTTGATGGTAAAGCCCACCAGCTGCATGAAGAAGAACGTGCCCACGATGGCCACCGGCACGGCAATGGCGGGAATGAGCGTCGAGCGAAAATCCTGTAAGAAGAGGAACACGACGATAAACACCAGGACAAAGGCCTCCAGGAGCGTGTGCTCAACCTGCTCGATGGACAAGTCCAGCGCTTCCTTGGTACTGAGCAGGGTTAGCTGCCTGACCCCTTTCGGCAGGTCCTTTTCCAGCTTCTTCATGACCTTGCCCGCGGCAATTTGCACCTCGTTGGCGTTGGAGCCCGCCGACTGGAAGATGGCCACGTTCATACCGGGCTTGCCCGAAATCCGCACGGAGGTGTTGTAGGTCGTCGAGCCAAATTCTACCCGCGCCACGTCCTTAAGGCGCAGCATTGAGCCGTCGGCGTTGGCCCGAATAATCATGTTTTCGTAGTCCGTGGGCTTGTTGCGCTTGCCCTTGTATTTGATGACGTACTCAAATGATTCTTGGCTGCTCTCGCCCAGGCGGCCGGGGGCGGCCTCCAGGTTTTTGTCCTGAATGGCGGCCATCACCTCGGCCGGCGTGAGACCGTAGCTAGCCAGCTGGGCCGGGTTCAGCCAGACGCGCATGGCGTAGGCCTTGTTGCCCCCGAATACGGCGGCTGAGCCCACGCCCGGAATGCGTTTGAGCTCTGGTATCAGGTTGATTTGCGCGTAGTTGTCCAGGAAGGTCTGATCGTACTTCTTGGGGTCATCCGAGTAGAGCTCCACAATCATCGCCAGGCTATTCTGCTGCTTGGCCACCGTTACGCCCTGCTGCACCACCTCACTGGGCAGCTGGCTGGTGGCCTGGGCCACCCGGTTCTGCACGTTCACGGCAGCCTGGTCGGGATCGGTACCTAGGGTGAAGCTCACCTGAATGACAAGCGTGCCATCGTTGCTGGCCGTCGACTTCAGGTACATCATGTTCTCGACGCCGTTAATGGCTTCTTCCAGCGAGGGCGCCACCGAGCGCAGCAGCGTTTCGGCGTTGGCGCCGGGGTAGAGCGCCGTGACCTGCACCGTGGGGGGCGCAATGTCGGGGAACTGCTGAATCGGCAGCTTCCACAAGGCCAGCGCTCCCACAATCACCAGCAAGATGGAGATGACGGTGGCCAGCACGGGCCGTTCAATGAATACGGTAAACATGAGGGGAAACGATTAATTCTGAACAGATTGGACGGCTACCCTGCCCGCCACGGCGGCATTGGGTTTAGGCCCCTGAGTCGGTTGGATGAGTTGACCTTCCTGCAAGTGGTCAATGCCTTGCAGCACGATGCGGTCGCCGTCTTTTACGCCCTCGCTCACCAGGTAGTTGGCCCCGCTCTTGCCCTGAATGGTGATGGCTTGGCGGCTGACGCGGTTGCTGTCGCCCACCGCGTACACAAATACGCGGTCCTGCAGCTCTACGGTGGCGGCAGTGGGTACCAGCAGCACGTTGGGGTGCGCCAGGGCCAGCCGAATGGTGCCCGTGTTGCCCGAGCGCAGCAGTCCATTGGCGTTGGGGAAGGTGGCGCGCAGCGTCACGGCCCCCGTCGTCTTATCAAACTGCCCGTCCACCATATCTACTTTCCCCCGTACCGGGAACATGCTTTGGTCAGCCAGTACCAGGGCCACCGGGGGCACGTGGGCCAGCTTTTGGGGAAGTGTTTGCCCGGCGTATTGTTTGCGAAAGGAGAGAAAATCATCTTCTCCCAGCGAGAAGTAGGTGTGTATTTGGTGTACGTCAGAGAGCTGGGTTAGGGCTTGGGCATCAGTAGGTCCTATCAGGCTGCCCTGCTTGATTAGCAAGCGCCCCAGGTAGCCGCTAACGGGGGCTTTAATGAGTGTATAACCCAGGTTGATGCGGGCGCTACTGACCTCGGCTTCGGCGCGCTGCAGGTTGGCCTTTGCCACCGTCAGGGCCGCCTGTGCCGTTTTTAGCTGAATATCGGAGACGACTTTATTCTGCACCAGGGGCGCAAATTTATCGACCTCCAATTGGGCACTAACCAGAGCGCCTTCTGCTGCATATTGGGCGGCCAGCGCCGTATTCAACCGCTCTCGGTAGGGGGCATCGTTGATCTTGAACAGGGGCTGTCCCTGCCGCACGGCGGCTCCTTCGTCGACCAGAATACGGTCGAGTATTCCGGCGATCTGAGGCCTGATTTCGACATTAACGATCCCTTCAATGGCCACAGGATAGTCCTGATAGGTAGTTTGGGTGCTGGTTTGCACGGTGGCTACGGGTAAAGCCGGGGGCGCTGCCTGCTCGGAAGTTGGCTGCTCGGCGCAACTGGCTAGCAAACAGCAGCCAGCCAGCAATGTGCCTAGTTTCATAAGCCAGGGCTCACGCAGTTGGCTTGGCAAATGTGGTTGTCCGGATTTGCCGGGGTGAACCGGTGACGGTGTTAGTAAATTAAACACATTAATAGATAATTATACACTTATGTAATTGAACAAAGAAGCTTGGATTGGCTCGCAACGGACTGTATTCGCTAAAAGGCCTTCTTAACGTGTGCTTAATGAATGAGTCAATAAATACATACACATATAATTAAGTGTTTATGTATTTAGTAACAGAAAACCATTATCGTCTTCCGGTCAGCATAGCCTAGGTTATTTTTAAGGACTGTAGGAAACTTTCCAACTCCTGCAGCTTAGCTGGATTAATCGATATAAATTTATTACGGCCTTCCTTATGCGACTCGATCAAACCGGCATCCGAAAGCGCTTTCAAATGTTGGGACATAGACGGTTGGCTGATCGGAACGGCCTCAAACAAATCGGCACACCCCCGGTTTGTCCCTTTGGCAATTTCCTTGAGGAGCTGCAGGCGGTGCGGATCGCTGAGGGATTTAGCCATTTTAACGAGGGATTTGGTATCCATTATCGGTCAAAGATTTAATACATGCGCATTGGCTTATGTATTCTCAACCGGTTCAGCGCTGAGTTGGTTCCCGTTTGTAGCGCTAACTCAGCGTTGAACCGACTAGTTACCCCTGGACGCGTTATAAAATTAATTTACGTCAGGTCCAGGTATAGGTAAACTCATAAATGCCCAGTGAATTATACAAACGAATAATAAACGTGCCTTGGGACACCTTTGGATAAAGCTCAATAAACAAACTATTTGTGCCGCTCTGCTTCTGGCAACTTCTGCTTTGGCATGGTACTTTGGTAACGCCCTGACCGGAAACTATTGGTATCTGGTCTGGCTAGCGCCGACTCCTCTTTTAGGTCTGGCATACTACCGCTCCCCAAGAACCAGTTTTTGGTTGGCTTTCGCAGCCTGTTTACTGGGAAGACTGAGTTGGCTAACTTATTTACAAACCGTCGTTTCGATCATTCCGGCCCTGCTGCTTACTCTGGCACTGGCCTATGTATTTGCCCGCATCATTGTTTGGTCAACTACCATCACCCACCATCTTGATTCCTGGTACACTGTTTTCACCTACCCGGTCTTAATGACTAGCTTCGAATACTTGGTCGGGACGTTTTCACCCGACGGAACGGCGACCAGCATAGCCTATACCCAAGCGGATATGGTACCGCTGATTCAGATTGCATCGGTAACAGGTAGTTTGGGCATTACGTTTTTGGTCAGCTTTTTCCCCGCCCTAGTCGCCCTGGGTTGTTGGGCTTATCAACGAAACCGGCACTGGATTTCCTACTTAGTGAGTAGTGCCTTCTTGGTGTATGGCCTGTCGTTTCTCTATAGTTGGTATCGTATCAGTGGCCAAAAGCCTTTATCGGGCTTCAAAGTGGGATTAGTGGCCTTGGAAGAGAGTAGACATCACAAAGCCCAGCAGGCTACTGCTGGCCAACTTAAGCGTCTTCTTGATGATTATTCACAAGCTATTTCGTCAGCTGTCGCACAAGGCGCAACCGTTGTTGTGCTTCCAGAAACGGCTATCCGATTAAGCCTAGACACGTATCAACCAGTCATAGCTTCCCTCAAGCGGACTGCCCACCGTTATGAGGTCGATCTGGTGGATGGACTCGCTGATTTCAGTCAACCCCAGGCCCGCAATTCGGCATTGGTTATTAATGGGAAGGGGGAAATCGTCGCTGACTATACTAAAAACCATCTGGTGAGAGGCTTTGAGGGTCACTTCACCGCCGGTGACCAAGTAGGCCTGTTTAAGCTGGCTGGTCAGAAAGCGGGTGTTGCTATTTGTAAAGACCTTGATTTTCCTGGCACGATGCGCCGGTACGGCAACGAGCCGATTACTAGCTTATTTGTACCCGCCAATGATTTTGTCGTTGACGCTTGGCTGCATTCCCGCATGGCGTTAGTACGGGGAGTTGAAAATGGCTTCTCCCTGGTAAGAACCGCCCGGCAAGGCCGTCTGTTGGTTAGCGATGGGTTAGGTCATGTTTTATACGAAGCCAATACCTCAGCCGGTAACAAAGCGGTTTTGATCGGCAGCATACCCGCTTCTCCAATAAGCAGTTTCTATACCAAGACTGGGAACTGGTTTGGTCTAGTTAATCTATTGTTGGCTGCTTACTGGCTCTGGCGGACAAGGGTTGTCAGGAAATCCATACTGGCTTTGAGCTGATCAGTTATACGGCAGTGGTAAGAAGCGGCTGTCCATTTTCCTTTCAAAGTTCTCAATTCTCATTTAAACGCTCCTGATAGAGGCAACGAAGCGTTCATGTGACTGATCTGGAAATGGGAAAGAAGTGCCTGCAACCTACATTTATTACTGCTTTGCTACGTATCGCAACATCAGCCCGAGTGTAAAGCGCTCATGAAATTAAACAGCGCTACGCCGAACGTTAATCGCTACCAACAATTTTCTCCCGGTGTCTTTCCCCCCACTTACACATGGTTGTAACTACATCCGACAGGGTCTTACTATAGTCAGTAAGCGCATAATCAACCGTAACAGGTTTGGTATGGCAAACCGTGCGGCTGATCAGTCCATTCATTTCTAGTTCTTGTAGCTCTTTCGACAAAATTCGAGGACTAATACCAACCTCTCTCGAGAGTTGATTGAACCTCTTTTTCCCATCGATAAGAACAAATATCAAGACTAATTTCCATTTACCTCCGACTACATCCAAGGTATCCTGTATGGATAATCTTGCCTTTTTGTACGGCGTTTCCGTCTGATTTTCTGAAGCCCCTCTCACCCTAGTATCCTTTATGTAACTACTATCCTTTGTGTAACAGGTTGCAAATGTATAGTATTGGCTCGCTAGTTTTGTCCTATAAGTCAACCTTTACTGTTATGAAAAATAATCCTGCCTCAACTGGTAGCGGAAGTGAAAAAGCCAACGTATTGATTATTGGTGCTACGGGGCGAGTAGGGTCACAGGTTGTTGAAGAACTCGACAGGAATAGTGATTCGATTACCGTCCGTCTTTCTACAACTGATCAGAAAAAAGCCAATCAATGGCAGCAGCAAGGTTGGGATTCAGTAGTTCTGGACTTGGACAAACCGGAAACTTTTGCCGATGCGCTGGATGGTATTGACAGAATATTTCTGTTGACTGGTTATACCGTAGACATGCTTCGTCAAAGCAAACTGCTAGTCGATGCTGCCTCAAAAGCGGGCGTGAGTCATATCGTTCATCTGGGCGTATTTACTTCCCGTCACGACCTAATCCCTCACTTCATGTGGCACGATATGGTTGAAACATACATCGAAGCCAGTGGAATGGCCTGGACGCATCTTCATCCGAACGTGATTGCAGATACTTCATTAGCGGTAGATCCACCTATCACCGAAATAGGTTCGTTCACAGTCTATTGGGGTGATGCGCCACAAGGATGGGTCTTTGCGTCAGATATTGCCGCTGTAGCCGCTACAGTGTTGCGTGAAGGCCCCAAAAAACACGGCGGAGCCAACTACTATTTAAGTACTGAAGTATTGACCGGACCTCAAGTAGCGGCTATCCTGTCAAAAGCATCTGGAAAAGAAATTACCTGCAATGTTCTCAATCCAGACGACCAGAAAGCGATAATTGAGCAAATTCCATCTGTATTGGTAAAAGCGTATATGGAAAGCGCTTACATAACGATGCAATTAGCAAAAAGTGGACAAATGGAAGCGCAGACAATTGTCAAAGACGACGTTTTAACGGTCGTAGGTCGCCCTGGTTTGACGATGGAAGAATGGGCACGGCTGAACCTTGTTTAGCGATTCTAAGTCAGATACTATTGTCACCTGATTTATTTTATATAAATCAGGTGACAATTATTTTTAGAGCAGTAATGATTGCATACGGCCAACTGGCGTTGCCAGGTATTCAATAATGACATCTCATAAAATGCTCCGTTATGGGACAATAATTCTTGTCTAGAATCGCTGATCGGCGACTACATTTTTATAAAATGCTAGTGTTTAGAAAAAGTAGGCCAATAGTTTACCTACCTTAGTCTTTTGCCAAAATTGAGCGGTCTACCTCCGAAAACTAGCCCCTGCCAACCCGTGAATCCTAATCGAGAGGTTCCAAGACTTCCTCAGCCACCTTCGATGAGTCAGACCCTGATTGATGAATTAACCAGTCTCTGTTTTTATCGACAAGACCTAGTAGAGCCCGTGGACTTCCTGTTCGTCTTTGGTTCCAACGTCTTCCAGCACCAGTTAGCACAACTCATTAACCAGGCAATTGAGACGACTGGGGTCAAGCTCATTCTGATCACCGGTGGTGTGGCTCGCTACAACGATCTGCGAATTGATTCAGTAGCCGAGTCCGAACGTATCTTAGCCGCCATCAAGTATAGAGATCGGACCGATCTGCGCTTCATCTTAGAAACCATATCGACTAATACCTTAGAAAATGTAGTAGAAGCCCGGAAAGCGTATAATTTTCAAGTATCCAAGCAAATGTTATTCATAGCCCATTCCTACGCTACCATGCGGTCCTATCTGTTTCATGCACAAGGCGAGATCACGGGTTGGCCATTGGTGCTACCATCTGAGGTAGAGGGGTATGGAGTTAGTCAGGCCGACTGGCATAAATCGGCGAAAGGCCGAGCCCTAATATGGGGTGAGTATTTACGCTTTGAGGCCTACGGTCGCAGGGGTGATTTTCCTATTCAAGCGGTTGAACACACTCCGTAAAATTCAGTTACTAGTAGCCTAAAAGGGGGCTGCGATTCGCTATTGTTGATGTTCCAGGAGTTTATTATGTATCGTAAAACGCTCTCAGTCTGAGATGAAACAGGTATAAAAATTAGCTGTATGCAACCCCGTTTAGAGGAGCAAAGCTACTGTAGGCACCAGTATAGCCGTTGGCTGCTACCGTAGGGCGATGAGACTAGGCTGAGTTTCTATAAAACAGGCGGGGTCGCCCCTACGATGAAACTGTTTCTGTCAGCATAAGTCATATTTGCCCCTCTTTAGCCTACTTCCTCTTCAACGGTAGCGAACTATATCAATCACTTGGCATAAAGTAATGGGTTGGATCGGCCTATTATACAGGTTCAAATGAGGTCTTTATTATTCTGATCGTTAAGGGATAGTAGTAGGATTTACCCCTGATCACCCTAACTGTATTGATTAAGACGACCAACACAGTAAATAAAGCTACTAGCTGAGGCAATCCGGCTAAAAATAAGCAGGGCAGTAAAAGGGCCAACATGCTTAGCTGAAAATTGATCACATCGGCTCCATGGTACTTAATGTCCCGATCATGCTCTTTTTCGAAAAACCAGGTCAGAAAAGCCGGCAATAAAAATAAGCCACTTAAATGCAGCCATACTAACATAGCCTTACCCTGACGGGGATTTTGCTGATCATTTCCCGATGGGTTCGAATCGATTAGCTCTGACTCCTCAATATGTAATGCTTTTGCAATTATTTTGAGTGTATAGCTACGAGGAATTACCTCTTCATTCTCGATTCGTTGAACAGTTCTCAGGTTAATGTTTGCTTCCAGGGCCAGTTCTTGTTGTGTCATTCCCTGTTTAAGCCTAATTTCTTTAATTTTTTGTCCAGTTGACATAGCGAGTTTTTTCGGCAATGTAGGTCAAATCAAGCGTTTCCTATTAACTGATCGGACGGCATTTATACGGCACTTAAGTGGCGCTTCATCGTCAGCTAGCATCTGGCTCGGTTTGTTCTGGAAATAACTGAAAATCAATAGGTATGCATATTGATTTTTCTTATTGAAATTCGTAACGGTCCCGCTCCGGCACGTTTGCCCGTTGCGATGCCTGCCGTGGTGAGCGTACCCGGATGGGTCGGAGAAGCGCTCGGAAATTTGCCGAGCGTCGGTCCGGCGATAGAGGCCAGCCACCTCTTTGTTTGGTTATGGCTAACAGTCTCACCATTACGCTCCTAGATGAGACGATGGAGTTTTCATATATATGCTTCAACAATTGGGCATTTAAAGAAACTGTGAACTAATCCGTATTTAACAGGTTAATTGTTAGGTAAAGTCGTGACTAAAACAATTTGACCTGAAACAACGAAGCTTTGTATATACTATAGCAAAGTCACTTCAAGGTTGTTTGTGCCTCCTCAATAGCTACTACCATAAAGAAGCTCAATGCTACTAAACAATAAGATTTCCATCCGTTTCTACATCCGGCATATACTAAAACAGGCCTTTTTGATTTTTTTGTTTGCCAATCTGGTTGTTATCAGTAAATGGTTTATTCCTTGGTCCTTCCAGATCCCTATCTCCATTGCGGCAATTCTGGGAACCTGTATCGCTCTCTTACTAGCTTTTCGGACCAATCAAGCTTATGATCGTTGGTGGGAGGCAAGAATAGCCTGGGGAGCTATTGTCAATGATAGCCGTAGTTTTATTCGGCAATTGCAAACCTTCCTGCCCGTGGATACTAACCACAAAACCTATCTCCATCCATTTGTTGAGCGTCAATGTGCTTGGTGTTACGTATTAGGGGATACCTTACGCAGACAGCCAGTGTCTCAGCGACTAGAGGAGTTTCTTCCTTCACAAGAAGCTAAGCAGGTTGCTGATGCGCACAACCCACCGAATATGCTGCTGGTAAAGCATGCGTTGGCAATTCGACGGCTGTATGATGAGGCATTAATTACGGATTATCAGCTGGTGCAGCTAAACGCTACGCTCACTAACTTGACAGATTCTATGGGGCGCTGTGAACGGATTAAAAATACAGTTTTCCCTCGGACCTATACCTTCAATATGCAGGTGTTCATCTACCTATTCGCGAGTATACTTCCTTTTTGTTTTGATGATCAATATTATTATTTAGATGTGCCACTAGTGACGCTCATATCAGCTGCGTTTATTTTAATCGAAAAAAGCGCGATTCAATTACAAGACCCCTTTGAGAACCAACCCACTGATACACCGGTCACCACCATCGCGCGCTCGATTGAAATTAGTCTTAAAAGTATGACGGGGTATACAATAATTCCTGAGCTACTAGTTCCTGAACGCTATTACTCCCTATGAAATAATCCCTGATCCAACGTAGACAGTCAGGTCAGGGTAAATGAACAACAGTACTTGAATAGGAAAGGGTAGCTTGTGCGCTATCTGTTGTGCCGCTAATCACAGCGGCACCTACTGGATCAGGCGAACTCGCCAGTGGAATATAGGCTTCGGTAACCACCATTCCCGAAGTGGGGTCAAGCCCTAGCCAACCCGCCCCTGGTAGGTATACCTCTGTCCAGGCGTGTAAGGCCAGCGAATCCCTAGTAGCATCAGTTGAGGTGTCGCTCAATGAATCGGACAACTCCACTAAATAACCTGAGACAAAGCGGGCTGCCAGGCCTAACTTACGGACGAGTTGCACCAATAACCAGGCGCAATCCCGGCAACTACCTGTAGAACGTCGGAGCGTTTCGTCAGCAGCCTGTACCCCAGGTTGTAGCCGTACCTGGTAGATGATGGCCTGACAAACCTGTTGAGTAAGGTTGATGAGAAAGGAAACCGTCTCTTGACGAGATTGATGGCTAATTTGCCCAATCCATTGGGTTAGATAAGCTCCATGTTCAGTAGCCCCTCGGTAGGGCGCTAAATCATGTTGGAGTGAATCAGTGTACTCGAATGGGAAAAACAAAGCATATTCATCAATTAAGAAATCGAAGGAGTTTATCGATTGAAGGTTAGCTGTCAACTGAACCTGAATCGACAGGCGAGTTACTTTTTCCAAAAAATCAACGCGGGCGATAAAATTACCAAATGGGTCTTGCTGCCAGTGCAGCACATGATTAGCTGGTTGAATCGTTAAGGAATAGTCCTCGATAACTGCCTGGCAATAAGCCGTGGGCTTCAAACGAATCAGTTGAGTTGATAGATAGACCATTCGCTCATACTGATAAAGCGTCTGGTGAGTAAGTTGGACCCAAATAGCCATTAAGAAAAGTGGCGAGAAGATGTTAACTGTGTAACTACCATATCAGCTTGGATAGGTCGGCCTTTCAGGAATCGCATGACTAGTAGTCGGCTGAAATATCGCCACTGGCGCTGATGATGAATTCGTCCTCAAAGGAAACACTTACCGCCGTAATGTCTCTGGCTTGTGGATACTGCTGTTTAAATCGTTGATTAGCCTGCTCAACACTCGTATTTAGATAAGCCCGTTTATGAGGCTTTGGTTTGATCGATGCGTAACCAGTAATAATAACTAACCAATTAGTAGCCATAGCTGATAATTTATTTGGGGGTTTAATAGTGAGCAGCAATAGGCAGGTAGGTAGTCTATTTAGGCAACTGCTAAACCTCGAATATTATATTCCTGGACTTCACCGAATTAGCGTAAATCCACCAGCAGATCTTTCCCTTGCCAGCTAACCGGAACTACACCATTAATCGTTAAGCTGTCTTTCGCCAGCCGCATTTCAGGGCCACCCCGGATAACACTCATGATGTTAATCCGTACTTTGGGAATCATGACCTGATCTATAACCCGGAAAAGGGCATCAAAATTAATTCGCATAACTAGTCTGTAAAGGAGCAAGACGATCAGAATTTATGAAAAAGTCAAAAACGGCTGATCTACAAAACGGGACTAAATGTGTAGCAGCCATAAGGCAGGCTGTTGGCTCATGAAGACTACAAAAATCTGGACCAGTAAAACCAATCCTGTTTAGGTTTGAAGTGCTCGAGAGCAGTTAACCCTGATAGGGGAAGTTGGCAGCCGAGCGTCTTTGCGCATCCAGGCATCACTTTCTACAACTGATCTAGACCGAAAAGGATTAATTATTATTTACTTCTTCTCAAAAACTCCAGCTATATAAGGAGCCATACAAGATGTATTCTAACAGATTGCGTCAATCGCAACCTTGCCCAATAAAATAAAGTACTTAGTAACTCTCCGTGATTCGTATAAAAGGCTATCGCTTCGGCGCTCCGATTTAAGTTTGATGTAAACCTTTTCGATTAACTTATGGCAGGCTATTTGACAGTTCGCCGCACCACGATGGCCCACTTTGGTAGGCGCAACCTAGGCTAGGAGAATAGCTGTAGATTAACCCTATACTACACCTAAACGCTGATCGCTTAGTTAGTACTGATAGACCACCGCGTTAATGTTCATGCCAGCTCCCACCGAGGCCAATACAATCGTGTCACCGGCTGCCAGCCGGTGATTTACCAGCTGCCCCCGCTGGAGTAAGTCCAGCAACGTAGGTAGGGTGGCTACCGAACTATTGCCCAGCCAGGAAATGGTCATGGGCATCAGGCTCAGCCGAGGCTCCGCTTGGCCGTATAACTGGAAAAGACGCTCTAAAATAGCTATGTTCATTTTTTCATTGGCTTGATGCATCAGAACCTGCTTCACATCCCCTAGCGTCATCCCGGCTTTATCCAGTGCCTGCTTGATCACCAGGGGTACATGCTGTAAGGCAAATTCATACACTTTACGTCCATTCATTTTCAGAAACAGATCGGCACTATCGGCACCAACAGGCCCATAGGATTTACCCATCTTCAGAAAGTCAACGTGCTGATGGGCATGGGTCTGGGTATGATGGGCTAACAAACCTATTGACCCATTGGATTGAGCTTCTAAGATAACCGCGCCACTCCCATCACTAAACAGTAACGAATCCCGATCCGCTGGATCAATAACCCGCGACAAGGTTTCGGTACCAATGACCAGACAGCGCCTGGCGTCGCCTGAACGAATATAGTAGTTGGCCTGGATAAGCCCTTCCAGCCAACCTGGGCACCCAAAGGCCAAATCATAGGCCACACAATTGGGGGTTTTTATAGCTAAGCGGGCTTTAATTCGAGAGGCTAGGGAAGGAACCAAGTCGACACGGTTACTGCCCTGAGCCACATCGCCAAAATTGTGCGCCACGATCAGGTAATCCAAGGTTTCCGGATCGACGCCTGCGCTGGTTAGGGCCTGGCTGGCGACCAACAAACCCAGATCTGAGGCTAGCTGGTCAGCGTGGGCGTAGCGCCGTTGCTGAATGCCGGTAATGGCTTTAAACTGAGTTAACAGCGCCACTTGCTCTTTAGGTATAGCTACGCTTTCCGGAGTAAAGAATTGGGTGCTTAAAAAAGCCTCATTAGGGATGATAGTATCCGGAATATGACTACCAGTAGCTGTAATAACAGAACGAATCATAGGGGTTGGTATTTGATGGGCAGGTGCGACTCTGGAGCCTGATGATCTATTCCATATAGATCAGGAAAACGGTATTTAAAAATTATTCGGCGCGGCACATCGCTACCAATACTCGATGATTACGGTGATCATTTTTTCCAGTTCTGGGATGGTAGCTGGTTTGATAAAAAAGCTTTGTACTGACA
Source organism: Spirosoma liriopis (assembly GCF_023196085.1). Taxonomy (NCBI): domain Bacteria; kingdom Pseudomonadati; phylum Bacteroidota; class Cytophagia; order Cytophagales; family Cytophagaceae; genus Spirosoma; species Spirosoma liriopis. Next base: position 4,535 of record NZ_JALPRF010000009.1, on the reverse strand, counting down.
AACTGTAGGCATCAATGACCATTCGTTGATCGACGCCGGTGGAAAAAAACAGATTGGGTATACATTTTAATTTAAGTTGCGCATCGACATAAATTTTCTGCTGTAAGGCAAAGCCATCTACCCTTGCTAAATCGGTAGTTGCCGAAAGTTCTATCACGGCCAACTGGGTCAGCTTATTATAACGCTTGCAGGGCGATGCCAGATTGGTTTGCGAAAAACGGCTTAACCAATAAATAGGTGAGTCATCCTCAAGGTTTTTACTCTGTGATTTCCATATCTGCGCCATCCGCATATTGATAGCGTATTTCTGTTTCCACGTTTTCCATTCGAATGGATTCCCCAGTTCGTATGGTCCTATCAATCACCTTATTTATGCAGCCTACCTCATTTCCGATCTCTGAATAATAGATAAATCGTATGGGTAACTTTGTATAGGTATGCCGCTTGGAGGTGTTAAAAACAGTGAACCAATGATAGGCGACTGTACCCACGTCGTTTTTTTGCCACCTGAATGAATTGATCACTAAATCGCGCTTGGCATTGGGCCTGGCAGCTAGATCCTCGACTGCTTTTTGCTGAGACTGTCGAACTAAATTCTTGTCGAGATCATCGGCCTGGCCGACTCGCCAAATTCAGCCCAACACCGCCAAACTGCCAAGAACATATAGCGTTATCTTAAACCATTTTTTCATACAAGGGAAAACCAGGGAATGTTTTAAACAAGGCTTCTCGCAGGCGTCAGCATGCAGAGGCTGTTTCCTGATTACGTCGATTAGCAAGTAGAATCAATACGGTATCAGCCTGCCACCCCCAAGATGATATGGATACCCGACTGAATGGTCACATGCAGACTCTTTCCAACCCAGTCCTGTAGATCGACTTCCCCAGCTTCAGCCGTAGTTGGACTGGTGCCTTTACCCAGCACTGGCCCCTCTAAAATGCGAAGCGGAACCCGGCAAATAAACCCATTATTGGTCTGCGTAAACAGGTATTGGAAGATAATCGTCATGGCTGATTAGCGTAGTAGAGCCTTAAGTGCTTCTTACAGCAGGAAAGGGATTTCAGTAAATGGTCCAATCAAATTCAGGCTTTTTGTGACAAAAAAAAGCGAACTAGCCCTCAGCTGTCAATACCCCAGTATCTCTCCGTTAGGACGGATGGTAAATTCATCGTCAAAGGAAACGAGCACCACACTAACATAACGAACCCCTGGGTTTTGCTGACTGAATCGGAGCCTAGCCGTTTCCTCACTGATTGTTTAGATACACCTTTGGAACAGGCTTCGGTGAGATCGAGCTATAGCCCATAATAATGACCAGCGTGTTGGTGACCATACAAAAACGATTGGGTAAAGGAGTATACTCTTGATTGCAAAAACCACTCACAAACGCTGTTCAGCATGTATAAGCGAAGACAACAACCTGCGACCTGGATGGAGTTATGAGCAGCCATTCAAACGCGAAGATTGCCAGCAGACCATAGGTAACGTATCAAAGTGGCTTCGTTAACCCTTTTTCACTTTGGGCGATACAGTTGGCGTCGTCATCACCGTTTCGTTACGAGCGTATTTAGGCAGCACAGGCTGACCAGCTACTTTAGCGGGCTTGGTAGCCATTTTTTTAGTGTTTTTGTTCTTCTTGTCCTGATGTGCCATGAGATCGAGTTTAGGGTAGAACACGATTGATAATAAATCGCTTTATTTATTTTCAATCGCTAGTCATCAACGTAGCAGAAGCACTGGCAAACTAATTATTCATAGGCCGCTTGTCTTGACAAATAAGAATAGAGCTACTTCTAAATAACACCCTCGACTTGCAATCATTTGTCGAATCGCGCTGTTGACAACGTAACAGCGTTGCTGCGTGCGTGCTTACCGGCAGTCAAATGTCGTCACTGAATATGATTGACTCCTCAGACAAGGTTTGGCCAAAGCCGCAATTAATGGAGCATCTGGAGCAGGTAGCCTTCCTGTTCTAATCCAAGATTTTCCTGCCTTCCATGCCCTTCACGCTCCAGAGCTAGCTCTGCTGGATCGAGCTCATCAGACGAGTCAGTGATATGGTTCGACAGTCAGCCCTGGCTGGCAAGCGCATTTGTTTCACCGATGAGGTGAGCCATCAGGATCACCACCGGGACATCACCGATCTGCTAGATGCAACGCGGCAGTCTGCCCATGTCGTAGGACCGCTCTCACCGGCTCAACAGCACTTAACGTTCATTACGCCCGCTTTAAATCAGGTCAACGGAATTGGCTGGGGCCATTTTGCCAATGGTTTATTCTTCGCCTGTCCTCATCCAAACGAACGAGCTTTTTTTTGGTCGGGACCGAGTTTACTTCTACCGGCATCCCATGCGCGCTTATCTGGAGGCCGGAAATCACCTGTTTTACTTACGGAGTTAGCCTAAGCCTGCCCATGGATTGATCATCCGTAAAGCGGGAAGGGCTGTAGGCTGATAGAGCTTCGTTATCGAATGGGCATAATGGGACCTTTAGTACATTGAAGGCTGAACATTGCCCGCATATAGGTGTTTAACTGTTGATGGCATTACGGGATTAGTCCAGCCTGCCTTACTGATTCATTCGTCGACGTAGCATAGCAAGCGTCACGAATACGCTACTCCGCTCAGTCACGTTTTGACTCCGTATTTTAATGTACTTCCTGAGCGCATCATGCTCGACTTCCCAATCAGCCAGGATGCTTAGGCAATCAATTCTATCAGTCAGCTCATTCGGCTCATCCAGTGAAGAGCACTAATCGCTCGAGTTGAACTGTCCTATTCAGTCGGTACCATCTCTATTCATGAGAGATTAGGTAGACACCGTAATCTGATGTTCTCACGCTGAATTTACGCTACTGACAAATGCTTTGCCGCTGCCTTCCACGGTCCTATTGCTGATTATCGAATCATGATAAAACCCGCTCTTTCAATTCATCTTTACATTCATAAAATCATGCGAATCAATTTCAATGAACTCTTCACGGTGACCGATGCCGTTGTCATACCAAAAGTCCTGATTAATATCATGAGTATCATCCGGGGTGGTCCGGAATTACGCTTAGAAAGAGGCACCTGGACTATCAATGGTGTTGACCCGGTTAGCTGGCAGGGTAAGGATTTACTGGTAGATATACGGACGGGTAGTCAGGGCAAAGAATATTACATACGAGGCTTGGCCGTGGCCTGATTGAAAACACGTAAACATTTATGAACTTGCTAGCTTTTATCTAGTAATAGATTATTGAACTATTACTAGATAAAAGCTAGCAAGTCCAATCTCATAATTGGCTCATATATCAGAGCCGCTGTCCGTACGATCGGCCCGGTTGTTATCACTCCATTGGCTACGGCTCAAACCGGCAGTCCTGACCGAGTGCGACGAAGTGGTAACCGCTCAGGAAAGTGGCTCCTATAAGCGGCACACCTAAATCCGCCGAAATAGAGCTTGTCTATGGCAGTACATGGACTCAACTGAGATAACGAATAGCTAAATGGGCAAGCCGGGCTGGTCGAACCTAACGGTACGGTTCGACCGCATTGCGGCCTTTCGTAGCGTCAACCCCATCAAACTTGAGTTCATCATTTTACTGAATCGGATCAAGCAAAACGGTTGCATGAACGAAGATGTTGGGTTGGTCAGTCAGAACTGATATACTCAAATGCTTTACGTTCATTAAAAAGTTAACAGTTCCTAGTCGTGTTCTTCTGTTTGTCAACGTTTAATAGGCTTACATTTGGTGAGAACGTTATCTTGTTGATTGTTAATGAGTTTCAATAACCAGTAGTCCTTTTTTTGGTTTGTTGAAATATTATTCAAAATTGTAATCTTTTTAGTTGCTGGCGCGTTTATAGCTTACTACGTTGTTGCGTATGTGCTAACCGGCGGTCAAAGGCCCTGCTCATGATTGACTCCCTGGTTGCCTATTGGTTTAGAAGCTTCTCTTCTGCCCCATATCTGCTTCCCATAAAAACTCTTACCGATAGCCGTTCTCTTTTCTATCCGAATTGTTATCCCTTCCGTTACCTGGACGGGGAGTGTTTCCCGCTCGTGTATCAGTACCTGTGATTTATTAGCTTGGTTAGCTGATGAATTTTGCTGAATTCGCTCAGAAGCCAGTAAAAAATCAAGCATACTTATCCTCCCAAAGTGCATGAAAGATGCCCCAAAATTGACGGCGAAAGAACGGCAGCAAGCCGCCCGTCAAATCCTCGAAGCGAGTAAGAAACCGTATCTGGTACAAGGTCTAGCCCGTACGGTACTGTATTTAACGACTGAGCAGGCGGCCAAGCGGCAAGACCTGATTCCTCAGTTTAGTCTTTAGTCGTTTCTGCTCGCAAAACCCCTCAGGCTGACGGATCTGCAAATTATCCTGTTTGCTTCAACGAAGTAACCTGGTGTGAGCGCAATTGGATCCCATTAAAACAGACAGGTATCTGGTGAGCTTACGGATCAATGCGGTCCCAGAAACCGAGCCAACCTATCGCCAGTTTTACATGACCTTAGACCAGATGCTGACCGATTGCAGCCAGAAAAT
>NZ_JALPRF010000008.1:0-194582 GCF_023196085.1 Spirosoma liriopis | reverse complement strand
ATTCAGAGCCGACAAGGCCTATGTCAAGAAAGCAGCCGAACGATCGTTAAAAAACTTGGCTACGGACTACATCGATCTGTATTATCTGCATCGGCTGGATCCGGCTACACCCATCGAAGAAACCGTGCAAGCGATGTCCGAGTTAGTTCAGGAAGGAAAGATCCGCTACATCGGCTTGTCAGAAGTATCCATAGACACCATCCGGCGGGCCCATGCGAACCATCCCATTACGGCTGTACAAACCGAGTATTCGCTTTTTGAACGCAGCGCGGAAGAAACAAGCCTGTTGCCTGCCCTTGCTAAACTGGGCATTGGCTTTGTTGCCTATTCGCCCCTTGGCCGCGGCTTTATAACGGGCGACTTGAAAAGTCCGGACGATCTGGCCGCTGATGATTTCAGGCGTTCGCTGCCCCGCTTTCAGGGTGAACAGTTTTTAAGAACCTGGAGTTGCTGGCAGCAATTCAGGCAATGGCACTCGAAAAACAGGTAACTGTTTCACAACTGGCCCTGGCCTGGGTGCTGGCTAAAGGGGTTGTGCCAATCCCCGGCACCAAACGCCGGAAGTACCTGGACGAAAATATCGGTGCTACTCAGATCCAGTTGAGCGATGAAGATCTGGAACGTCTGGAAGCGATCATTCCGTTAGGAACCCAGACGGGTGATCGGTATGATCAGGCTGGCATGCAAGCTATCGATCAGTAGCCAGTCGTGCAGGCAGGGTTTAAGCCCTGCCTGTCGCATATACTTAGCCTATGAAAAAGCAATCGCCCCACCCAATACATTCCATTTCAGAGCAACACCGAATACTTGGACTTCCCAAACCTGTCCATCCATTGATCAGCGTCTTTACTTTCGATGACATGGATCATACGCGGGCCGACACGCGCCCGCAAACGCTTGTCCTCGAGCTGTTTTGCATCTCGCTCAAACGCAACGTAACGGGAAAAATACGCTACGGGCAGGGCTACTGTGATTTTGACGAAGGCATCCTGTTTTGCACCGCGCCAGGGCAAGTGACGAGTAACATTACTGACGATCATAAACCAAGCGGCTGGTGTGTGGTGTTCCATCCCGATTTGATCCGAGGGCATGCGCTTGATCAGCGAATAAAGCAGTATGGGTTTTTCGACTATGCCGTTCACGAAGCCCTTCACTTGTCCGATCAGGAAGAGACCTTAATGCTTTCGGTGATGACGATGCTTCGACATGAACTTAACGAACGAATTGACCCCTATTCTGAAGCGGTGTTCATGGCTCACCTTGACCTATTGTTGAGTTATGCCCAACGATTTTACGGTCGGCAGTTTATGACCCGTAAGCCCATCAGCCATGATGTACTGACGCGGCTGGAAAGCGTCTTATCTGATTACTTTTCCCATGATAAAGCCCTAAGCGAAGGGTTGCCTTCAGTCTCTTATCTGGCCGAAAAGATGAATTATTCGGATAGCTATTTAAGCGACCTGCTGAAAACGTATACGGGGCAAAACGCCCAGCAGCACATTCATCGCTACGTCATCGAAAAGGCCAAATCATTGCTCACGCAAACGAGTTTAACCGTCAGCGAAATCGGCTTCCAACTAGGTTTTGATTTTCCGCAGTCGTTCAGCCAGTTGTTCAAGAACAAGACTAAGGTGACTCCCTTACAATACCGGCAATCGTTTACTTAAGCAGTGCATGATTAGATTGCCGTTTCCAACGCATTCTTACTAATTCTTTAACTCAAGGATGCGGCCCCATTGATCGTGTTATTGCCGAGAAGAGCGCTTCACTTGGCTTAGGTGAACAAGTTATAGTTGTTGTACAATGTATTCAAACACTACCAAGTTAGACGGAGGTATATGCCTGTATCTACTTTTTAATTGGGGCGTGTGAGTCAGGTACATACTCCGGAAGGGAAGGTGCTAAGCGTATTAGCAATCTCGTACGATGCAAAAAAATAAAATCTATTTCTATATGCATCTTGGCTGATGGCGTGTCATTGGTAGAATGGCATTTGGCAATTTAATGGCCTTACTGTTAGCCTGGTCAGTTATCAGTCGAAAGTTCAAAACGGTCCGGCAAAACTAGTTGTAAAAGGCCAGGCCATACCGGCGGAAGAGGGGGTAGCCGACGTCGGATTCTTACCTATTGGGAAGATGAGATAGTCGTGATTGGTACTGATCAAATCGCTTACTTTCACACTGTTCAGCAGCTATTAGATCACCATCCAAGCTTTGGGATGACTCATAGCATTCAATTAGCCCTGAGCATCGTTACTAACGATGCTCAGGGCTAATTGAATAAAAAAGGTGACGAGATAGATACTTCTTATGACTACTTAGGTTCAAGTTCGTCCTTACTTGTAGTTTAGGTAAGTCGTGGCTTCACACGTTTTGTCCGTTTTAAACCGGATCCATCGGGCCTGAAAATCCTTCGGGAATGTATAGTCGATCGTTTTTCCAGGCGCAACAGTGAATGACTTATAGGTCATCCAAACGCCCGAACCGACCGGATCGGCTTCGATGGTAAAGGTGACCGGCTGGGTCGCTTTATGCGACAGTTGCAGACTGCGTTGGTCGTAGAAACCGATCAGATAAGGATCTGATGCTTCATTGGCTTTCACCGCTGCGTTTTTCCAGGGGCCACCATGCCCGGTTGGTTTGCCCAGCTTCCACAGATCATCGATAGCACCCGCCCAAACGGCGGCTTTCTTATCATCCGAGACAATGATGTGCTCATTCGTTTTGGCCGCGTTCAAATCGATGCCTGTCATAACCAAGAGTCCCCGGTAGGAGGCATAATCGTTGATCCGCAGATTATGCGACGAAACGGGTCTTATTTTGGCGTATCCATCCGCGTTTTCGGCGGGCAGTTCGTAGAATGTCCCGTGGCAATTGAGCAGGTCGCGTTCAGTAGCTACTTCCCGACATATTCGAAGAGCGGCCTGATTGGTCAACGTCGTGTAGGCATCGTTGCCGAGGGGGAGTCGCCAGCGTCGTCCTTTATCATCTACGATCAAAACGCTCGATTCATCAATCGTTACTACATTCTGAGGAATCGCAAACTTCGTTTTGATGACGTTTAACACACCGGCATCCTCCTTCCGAACGAGCTGCATATCAGCATTCAGTTCGTAATACCCGACATCGGTAGATTGCCCCCCGTTGTATGTCGAAGCGGCCAGTCCCAACGCTCGTCGATCAGCCCCCAGACCGTACATCAAACCACCCGACGTAGCAGCGGTTGAGACGGTGCTAAGACCAGCAAACAGTGGGTTAGCGGTTGTAGTACGCGTATCGTTCGCCGAATAGGAAAAGTGGGCCGATAAATTGGCGGCTTTGTCCGACTTGATCCGAATCCACTCGCCAGTTATGTCGGCGGCAAAGGGTACGTGTGCGGCTTTGTGTGCGCTGACAGTTACCGTTTGCTGTCTGGACCAGCTACCTGTCCCGCCTTTATCAACCTCGAACGTCAGTTGGATATCCGAGTCGCTGTTGTTCTGAACCCAGGCCGAGCGATTGGCCCAACCGGCAAATAAAAACGGCTCGGAGGGTTGATTTGCCGAAACCGCTTCATTTAGCCAGACGGCTCCTTCGGCGTTATTCGGGCCCAATTGATCGGGTAAGTTCAGCGAGGTAAACCACAGATTCGAATTGGATTGGCCGGGTCCTTCGAGGTTACCCTTTACTTTTCGTTTGTTCAGAAATTCTTTTTGAGCCGAATCGTCACAGCCGAAAACCAGCCGATCGTTCCAGCGGGCGTAATCACCAATCACTTTCAGATACGCCGAGCGGGGTCTGATACCTGCGGTATTCGATGCGGTAAAACCACCCGGAAATTGCCAGAACATACCGTGCATCGTCATTAGATAATCTGGTTTCTGCGTCGTACCCACATCCCGAATGCGGGGCCATTCGGTATTCCAGCCATGGGCACCGTCGTACGAATGACTCGCTTTGGGAAGCCGAAAAAAATGCCAGCCAGTCATCTTATCACGCACGCCCAGCAAGACGGATTTATGATCCCAGCCGGTAGCCCAGATGGGGTCCGTTTCCGGGTGTTTATTGCCGTAGATACCGCCCGGTCCCGTTACTTCGACAAACTGATTTCGCCGAACAACTTTCCAGTCTTTGCCATTCCACTCCGACAGGGAACCCGCATCTACATCGAACTGCGCCAGCGCTTTAGCTCCAGGTTCGCCGTTGTTCGAATAGACCATAACGCCCTGACCCGAGTATACACCTTTGCCATGCGCACCGGGCAGCAACGTATTTTCCAGATTATTCGATTCGTCCGATTCTTTTTTTCTACTGATGTTGCCATCCTCGTACAGCATCGTTGGCACCAGAGTATTAACATCTACTTCGTAAAACCCTTCCTCCATCGTTCCGTAATAGATTTTTCCTTTCGGATCAGTCAGATGGCGGGCGTTCCCGGTATGACGCCCAGGCATGGTTTTATAGGGTATGACCCGGACATGCGCTTTGCTGTCGATAGCGTAGGGACCAATAAATAGCTGATTACTCTCGGGATGAATCATCCGGTTGGCAGGGGTACCACCGATACTTTCGGACCGAACGATCTGCTTTAAATCGGGCGTTATTTCGTACAACTTGTCGGACGAGCCAAGCGGCAAATGTGGCCCGTACGTAACAACCCAAAGTCGGCCCGCCCATGGTACCACGGCCCCCGTACCACATTCCCCTTCTTTGTTGTACATAGCCAGCTGCGGATAAATCCCGCTGTAAGACGGTACCTTCCTGGACTGAGCGATGGTTATAGTCTCCTGAATAAGCAGCCAGCCCAGCAGGCTAACCGAAAGAAAAAACGTTTTCATTGCGTTTAAAGTAAATTGATCGTTAGATAGTTACCGGTGGCGATCTACTCCCAGCCGGGATTCTGCGTTAGTTTCGGATTCGCCTGAATTTCTTCCAGCGGAATGGGGTAATACCGGTGTTTGGCCTGCGGTGTTCGGGTTGGATACACGTCGTTTACCGCTTTCGGAATAACAGTCAGGAAGGTGTTCGTCCGGGTCAGGTCGAACCAGCGGTCGGCTTCGGCAAACAGTTCCCACGACCGCTCTTGCAGGACGGCGGCAATAAATGCGTCTTTCCCTAAGCCAGGCGTCAGGTCGCCCAGTCCCGCCCGTTTCCGAACCGTGTTGATGTACCCATAGGCGGTAGCTGTCGCTCCATTCTGACGCGCTTCGGCTTCGGCGGCAACCAGGTATACATCAGCCAGCCGGATGATCGGGAAGTTGCAGTTGTTGGCTTCGGCAATGGAGTTCGGATCGCGGTATTTGCGGATCAGCACGCCTTTGGGCGTAACGGGCGTGATGTCTTTCTGCGGCACGATCTTTCCCGATACATCCCGGTACGTCGTGTCGAGCAGCTGGCGTCGTTTGTCACTGGGTGAGAATGAGTTAAAGAAATTCTGGTAGGCAAACCACGACCCGTAGGACACTTTGGCGTAGTCAGGGCCGGAACTGTTACGGGGACCTGCAATCCCCATGACGGTCAACCAGCGGCTAGGCGTTACGCGGTCGGCTTCAACGGCCCACATATTCTCGACACGGGCCGCATCTTCCTTATCTACGTCGAACACATCCAATGCGCTCGGCATCAACGCATATTTGCCCGAACTGATCGTCGCCTGGGCCAGTTGCGATGCCTTTGCCCAGTCTTCGTTGTACAAGGCTATTTTGGCGTAAAGTCCCTGAATCGCTTCCTTTGAAGGCCGGCCCTTCACCAGACTGGTTGAATACGAGGGCAATCCGGCAACGGCCTGATCCAAATCGCTGTAAATTTGCTTGTAGATGTCGGTTCGCGAACTCTTGGTAACAAGTGCCTCCGCTTCATTAGAGCTGGCTCGGGTCTTGACGGGAATTTCGTTGAACGTTTTCGTCAGCGTCCAGTGGTACAGTGCCCGCAACGCATAGGCTTCCGCCACGATTTCCGTTCGGCGCTGGGCGTCCATTGGAATAGCCGGGACTTTCTCGATGACCCAGTTGGCATTCTCAATTCCTTTGTAACTAAACCGCCAGACACCCTGGGGCCCCTCGGTCTCGTGACGGCCCGAGTTGCGCTGGGCCGTGTAATACGGATCGTACGAAAACAACGTAATGGTATTCCGGCCTACCACAGCCCGAGGGTATGCCTGGTCAGCCGCAAAATCGGACACAGCAACCAATGGAAAGCCATACAGGTTGATCAGTGAGCCAGCTGCAGCCGCAATGCCCGCTTCGGCATCAGAGGCTGTTCTATAAAAATTGGTCGTAAAAATGGATGAATACACCGTTTCATCGAGTTTGCTGCACGAAACCGTCAGGCCCGACAAAGCCATCAGCAGTAGGATGTGTTTCTTCATGGGAGAACAAGTGAACGAGCAAATGAGTGATGTTGTGTCAGTCTTTCGCTCATGATCTACAGTGTGATTTGGAGGCCCCCTAGGAACGACCGGGCGATTGGGTACGTACCGTTATCAACAAATTGTGTCGTGGCATTACCAAAGTTGTTGACCTCCGGATCGAAGCCCGTATAATTCGTGAGTGTCAGCGCATTATTGGCGCTTACGTAAATCCGAATCTGGTTGATGCCTTTTATTTTCGGGAACGTATAGCCCAGTGACACATTTTTCAGCCGGACAAATGAGGCATCTTCAACGTAGCGGTCTGAAATGGGCAATCGTCCGCCCTGAAATCCGCTGGCATACTCATTATTGGGGTTCGTTGTCGACCAGCGATTGGCCATCCCCGCCAGTACATTCTGTTGCCCCAGCGCCGTTTCGAACGTATACCGGAACAGGTTCATGAGCTTGTTGCCCTGTACGCCCTGCACAAACAGATTTAGATCGAAGCCCCGGTAGCGAAATGACGACGAGAACCCAAAGATGTATTTCGGCTGCGAGTTGCCCACCATGACCTGATCAGCCGCCGTAATCGTACCATCGCCGTTGATATCTTTCACCTTATGACCACCAACACGTCCGTCGTAGCCGGGTAGAATGGCCTCACCCGTCTGACTAATTCCGTCAAAAATATAGGTCCGATACAGGCCCATCGGATAGCCGATCTTGAGCAGTGCGAACGCCGACCGGGGGAGTTCGTCTAGAATACCGTCAAGCGCCAGCACTTCGTTTTTGTTGAACGTCACATTCGCTGACGCATCCCATTGAAGCCCTCGTTTAGATCCCTGTAAAATCCGGCCATTGATAGCCAGTTCGACGCCCCGGTTCTGGATCGACCCGAAATTGCCCGTGATAAACGTATAACCCGACGACATAGGCAATACTTTCTGAAACAGCAGGTTATCGGTACGTTTGTTATAGTAATCGACCACGACAGACAGGCGGTTATTGAGCAGACTGACATCGAGCCCCACATCGACCTGCGTGGAGCGTTCCCACTTCAGATCCGGGTTCGGGATGGCGTTGGGATTAATACCCGTAACCGGATTGTGGTTGTAATTGTAATTCAAACCCGATGCGACAACTGTGGCCAGCGATTGATACGGATCAATGGCTCCCGCGTTTCCGGTGATGCCCCAGCTTCCGCGTAATTTCAAATCAGAAACCACCGGAATTGATTTCATAAATGGCTCTTCCACAATGCGCCAAGCACCAGCCACAGCGGGGAAAAAGCCGTATTTATTGTTCTCGCCAAATTTGCTCGACCCATCGGCCCGGGCCGTCAGATCCAGGAAATATCGGTCTTTGTAGCCGTAGTTGATCCGTCCCAGGTACGAGTCCAGCCGGGATTTGTTTTTGTCGCTGCTCAGCCGCTGGTTCACGGCCAGGCCAACGGAATTATTTTCGGTGATGTCGTTCGGAAAGTTGGATGCGGTTTGCGTATAGCTCTGGTTAACATTAGCCTGCGTAGCCAGAACCGCCGTAGCGGCCAACGTATGATGCTCGGCCAGACGGGTGCGATACGTGAAAATACTTTCGTGCAGAAGCGTCCGACCAAACGACGTAACATTCGATGCACTACCACCACCCGACGCTAACTGCGACTGGCTTAGAAGCGACAACGGTGAGTAAAATTCAGATAGTGTATTGCCCAGATCGACATTGAAACTAGGGCGATACGTAAAGCCTTTGAACAGGGCAAAGTCGACGTATACGTTGGCCAAGATTCGCTGGCTCGTTTGCCGGTTGATGGGCGTGATGAAGTTCAACGGGTTTGTCACTTCCTGGTATTGCCCATTCATCTGGTCCTGAAACGGGTAGACACTACCATCGGCCCGATACGGTACCAGCGTTGGAGGAGCCGCCACGGCCGCCCCAAGCACACCCGCCCGGCTGCTGGTTACGTCAGAACCCGTGCCGCCCACGCTCACCCCCCGATTGACCGAATACCCGTAGTACAAACTGGTTCCGATCTTTACCCGGTCGCTCAGCCGGTGGTCGATATTAGAGCGGAATGAATAGCGCTCGAAGCTGGAGTTTTTGATGATCCCGTCTTGGTTGAAGTAGTTCAGCGAGAGCGCCAGTTGGGTTTTCTGATTACCACCCGTAACCGAAAGTTGATGACTCTGAATAGGCGCTTTGCGGAAGATTAGATTTTGCCAGTTCGTCCCTTCGCCCAGGCTCGACGGGTCTGTATAAATCGATCGTTTATAGACTTCATTTTCGAGTTGAGCAAACTGGCGGGCGTCTAGTACGTTCAGCGTTTTATTGACTTGCTGCACCCCGCCGTAGCCATCGTAGCTAACGCGCGTCGCGCCGTCTTTGCCGCGTTTGGTGGTGATCAGCACAACGCCGTTAGCAGCCCGCGCGCCATAAATAGCCGTTGATGAGGCATCTTTCAGCACGTCAATCGACTCGATGTCGTTTGGGTTGATCTGCGAGAGCGGACTTACATCCGTTATATTACCTGTGTTGGCAATCTGAATACCATCGATCACGTACAGGGGTTCAGAACTCCCATTGATCGAGTTGGTGCCTCGAATACGAACGCTGACATTACCACCCGGAGCCCCCGAATTCTGCGTGATCTGTACGCCTGCTACCCGCGCCTGTAATCCCTGCGCTACGTTCGCCACGGGCGTTTGCAGCAAATCGGCGGCTTTGACCGATGCGATGGCCCCCGTCGTTTCTACTTTTCGCTGTGTTCCGTAACCCACAACCACCACTTCTTCCAGGGCTTTCGTATCGGGAACGAGCTGAACGTTGATTGTTTGCCGATTGCCAACCGCGATTTCCTGGGTCAGATACCCCACAAAGCTGACAACTAGCGTCGCTTCATCTGGCACGGCTAACTGAAACCTGCCGTTAGCATCCGTAACCGCTCCGCGCTGACGATTCGTCGAACCGGGTCCCGCCGAACCGCGACTGCTTTCTTTAAGAAGAACACTTACCCCCGGTAGTGTGGCTCCTTTTTCGTCGGTGATGGTCCCCGAGATAAGCTGGTCATCCGCCTGTTGTCGATTGGTCGTCGCAACTAAAGGCAGTGTTTTGGCCCAACCCTGTTCCTCATGAATAACGATTATAGTGGCGGGCAAAAGACTTTCCGGCGTTTTACCCGGACCCTCATCAAGCATCTGCCGACCCTGCGTCAACACGGGCGACAGAGACCCGACCAAAACGACGTAATACAGTAAACGCTTTTGTCGCATATTATGCAGATATTTATAGATTACAAATGGATTATCTCCGTACAGTACCTATTGAAATAAGAGTATGCAAAGGTAATTTTGCATTATACAATGAATGTGTGATTGGCCTGACCATTTTGCTTATCAGAATTATGGACAAGACAATATGTTGACTACTAGACATTTATCTTGAATGATTACCGAGAATGGACAACCCGAAAAAGCCGAAAGTTTCGCTTTCTTAGACATCGGCTGTAGACGGGTTAGCGAATCCTATGGCAAGCCTGACTGGGACACGTGGACGAATGGTGACTTCGTGAGCTTAAGTCACATACTTTTCAGGCAGACGCACGTACGAATCAGTCCGAACACGCTGAAACGAATCTTCGGCAAGATCAAAACCGATGCCCGCTATTACCCACAGAGAGCAACCCGGGATGCGCTGGCGGTTTACATCGGTTACTCAGACTGGGAGCATTTTGTCAACACCCAGAAATGGACAGCCCGGCAGGTTGAGCAGTTACCCGATGTGCTCGTCCGGGAAGAGAGCCCGCTACTGCTATCAACACCAACGAACTCACCAGCCCATTCTTCTCAGCAGGAAACGAAACAAACCCGTCGATTACTGCTGTTGATTGGTAGCTCTGTACTGCTCGCTATCATTCTACTATTAGTCTACTCGCAAAGTGCAAGCAGCGAATCGGCCCAACTCGTCTGCCGTAATCCGGTGGGCGAAAACCCGCATTCTGCTGTATTTCAGCTCAAGTACCTAGGTTCTTCGGCTCCATCAGGTACCTACTCGATTCTGTTTGGCGACGGAAAACGGGAACGTCTTACCTCCCACGATAGCCTTGCCACGCACTATTACGAACGACCGGGCCGCTACTTTGCCATTTTGCAACATGATGGCGCGAACATCGATACCTCGACGGTTTATCTACGGACAAAAGGCTGGACTGTTACCGCTAACATGATGCACGATACCAGCCGGGTGTACCCGATCAACGTAGCGCGGTTGTTTACCGGAGGACGCCGTAGCGTTGGTGCCCTCGAAGCTGCCCACGCGGGTGTCGATACCAACCGTACATTCTTTATGGAGTTTATCAACAGCCATCCAACCCAGATCGATGGGGATAATTTCGAGCTAACGACCCACCTAAAAACCTCTCCTGATAGAGCGGGTGTTCGCTGTTCGCAGGTCGGCATTACAGTCTGGGGCGAGTCGTCGCAGCACATGTTTGAGGTGATGAGGCCGGGTTGTGCTCACTGGATTCTGCTACAAAATTCTGATGTTCAGAAAAGTGGGCAGCGGGATGATCTAAGTTTTATGGGTGCCGATTTGCGCCAGGGGGGTACGTTGATGCTGCGGGTCATCGACAGACAGGCCACTATCTTTATCAACAATCGACCGGTTTACAGAACGCGTTATAAAAAGCCCTTGCACCAGATTTATGGAATTAAAATTCGGTTTGCTGGCGTCGGAACCGTCGACTCCTTTTCGTTGAAAGACTTGAAAACAGGTACTCTGTTCGATGGAGGTTTCTAGTTTGATCAATGGTTGTAGGTGAAAATTTTCGTGCTTACGTCCGAACTACTAACGGGACCACCGTGCAGTTTACCGCCGGGGCGCGTCTAATATCTGCATGCTAAATGGGGTGTTCGTGCGTGAGACATGCCATCTTAGCTTAAAACAATGACTTATTCCTAGCTGAATAGAACCACACTACTTTATAAAAGTATATAATTAGAAAAATTTCTTGTATATAATTTAATTATATATATTTAAATTATAGTAAACATAAATTCCTGCAAGTGATGGCCATTGATTTCCTATCTAGCAAACGTTTCAAAATTTCACTGCCTAGTTTCTGGTCTAGTCATGAGGTCAGCACTACGAGCATTGCTGGCTTATCCTATCCATAAGCTTAACTTGTGATTTCGTGACTATTCTATCGGCAAGCTACTTGTCCAGTCTGTGCCTCAATGAGCCACAATTTGTTGAAGTACTTGATTTGGAATGCAGTATTGTCAACTCTGTAATCAAGATAGTTTGATCGTTCTGGGGCAGGTGAAAGACGCACATTCGATTGCAAAAACTGCGCTACGATGTTTCTATATCCTATCTGTTGTAATCACTCATCCTATTGCTGTCAAAGTCGGTTTATGAAGCCAATCGCAATACATGGGTACGTGCTGCTTTGCCTGCTTGCACAACAGGTAGGGGCTCAGAGGAGATTACTATGTCGGAATGAATTTTGAGCAGAAAGCTTTCAGTCGAATCGATCCTGCAATCAGCTTCAACTGGGATCGACGTAGTCCAGGGAAAGGACTTGCCCGCTCGTATTATTCAATACGCTGGATAGGTCAGCTGCTAGCTCCCGTACGGGGGTGTATATGTTCTTTGCTAAGGTGAATGACAGTATTCGGGTTTGGGTCGGGAATAAGATAGTGTTGGATTCCTGGAATGTAAACGCTTACAAACATTATAGTGGCAATATCGTATTGGAAGCAGGTCACTATTACGATCTACGGGTCGAGTATTTCAACGCCATCGAGTGGTGAGAAATCGAGCTTTACTGGAAGCCACCACCAATGGCTAAATCCACTTTGAACCCATTCGCTGAAAGTGGCGAGCCTATAGCAGCGGACTATTTTTTTCAGAAAGCTCCGCCCCTCACAGAGACCCCAGAGCGGGTAAATGTACCCATCACAAAGCCATCAATCGGTGTTTCAAGGTTGTCTAAACCGGCACGTGCCCCAAAACCAAAAATCGTTAAAAACGAACCAATTCCCCCGCTACTACTACCGGCCAATGAATGAGATCCTATTCCACTAGTAGCAGAGTCTACCGCCAACTCTCGACCGGAAGCCGAACCGCAACCAGCGATCATGTCTGGGGTTACCTTGATTCTACGGACTGTGCAGTTTGAGCAAAGCAGTTACGTATTGATGGCCGAGGCATCGACAGAATTAGATAAACTGGTTCGGTCGATGAAAGCCAATTCACATTGGCACATCCATATTGCGGGTCACATAGACAATGTGGGCGATCCCCGGCTAAATCTGGCTCTGTCCGTGCATTGGGCGAAAGTAGTGGCTACGTATCTGACCCGACGGGGGATAGTTGATGAACGGATCACCACTGACGGATTTGGCAGTAGCCAGCCTATTGGCGACAACACAACGGAGGGTGAACGGAGCAAAAACCGTCGCGTAGCCATTACTATTCGTTGAATGTTCGATTCGAGCGAATGGACACCTCATTTAATGACTGATCGCCTATGACCTCAGCCTCTTTCATTAATAGTTTTCATTCATTCTCTGCTACAACTTTACCCGATGGCTTCACGATAAGGCCTTCCTCGGGCTTCCACTTGTCGTACTCCATGTAGCGAGCGGTTTGGTTGGCGATAGCCTGACCCTTTAACTTCGCCACTACGTGCAGGGCACCATCAATGCCGGCCGAAACACCCACCGTTGTAATGATTTGTCCGTTGTCGACAAAAGGAGTGTTGTGTAAAATCTGGGCTTTAGGTGTTGCTCTTTGTAGCGGTTCGATGTAGGAATGAAAGGTAGTCGCCTGCTTTCCATCGAGCAGGCCCACTTTAGCTAGCAGTCCAGAACCGGTACAAACCGATAGCATGACCTCGGCTTGGATAGCCGAGTTTTTTTATCCAGTCAATCAGTGACTTATTCTCGATAAACGATTTGGTATTGCCCCTGGTAAAACCACAATGTCAGGCTTGGGACAATCACTCAGGCTATAAGTCGGCATTATTTTAATAAAACCCTGACTGATAAGCGGTTCGTTGGTGAGTGAGACTGTGTAGACATTGAACCCCCTTTGTAGAGGCAAAAACTTCACTAGGACCAGCAAAGTCCAGTATTGTGAATAAAAATGGCCACATTCCGCTTTTTGATTTGCCTTGGGTTTCGCGTCAGCGAGTCCATCAAGGCAACGCTACGCTAGACAAAAGGCATATAACAATGCGGACAATGGCCGGGCTTTTCGTGCCGTTCTAAATCACATCCACTGCCACAGGGCTCGCAGTAGTACGCCATCAGGACTTATTTCGGGATGGCTTTCTGGGCACAAAGTGAACCATCAGCCATAACGAGCCAACCGGCAACGAATAAGTAAAAACGGAAATAAAGAATGACGTTCACGGGGTTATGAATTAAGTGGCTATCAATAACCTAATGGTGTTTTTAGATCCGGCTTTCTGCCAGATCCGGCGTAGCTGGCGGGCATTCTGAGAGCCACGCCGCTGGGCAATGGCTTCCATCGTCATTCTAGGATTGTGCCGTAGGGTGCGAGCTCGTTCCAGCCGCAGCAGTGTAGTATAATCATGAATGGAGATCCCCGTCTCTTTTCGAAACGTCCGGGATAAGTTGCGGGTGCTCATACCGGCCACTAGGGCCTAGGGCCAAGTCATCTAAGGTGGCCCTGGTTTCCAGATTAGCAATCAGCCAGTCTTGTAGTTGGTGAATGGCCACATTCATGTGATTGCGAAAATCAAGGTAAACGCTTTTCTGCGAATGGGTAAATACACGACTAATTCGCGGGCAACCTTTGCCGCAAAAAGTGGGCCTTGCCGCTCTTCCAAAATTGCCAGCGCTAGATCTATACCGGCGGTTATACCCGCATGGGTGTAGATACCGTTATCATGCGCAAACAATCGATCCTGCTGCGTAACTACCCGTGGATAGGTCGTTTGCAGCTCCTCCATGCGCTTTGCATGTTCGGCCATCCAGCAGGCCGGTCTGGGCTACTATAAACGCGCCCATACAAATTGAGTATATGATCACGCCCTGGCGGTGCTGATCCCGAAGTTAGGCTAGGAAACTGTGCTCCGCTCTAAATTCACTAGACCGTATATAAGCCTTCTCCATACGTGGTACAAAGATCATATCGCCGGGTTGAGGTTGCACCTGAGTAAAGGGTTGTAAAGGGCCAATACTTAGGCCTACTGAGCTGACAAGCTTATTTTGGAAGGAGCCTATAGTTGATACAGCACACCATATTCAACAGCTTCGTAAAAAACCTGAACGGGTCCAGTCAGGTCTAAAACGTGGACATAAGGTGGCACAACAAAGATGACTTGTTGAGTGAACGACATAGTCTAGCTGGATCAGGCCGTAAAAGTAGAGTATGTTCAGCGTTCATGCGAGCCAAACATCGGACATTTTGGGTCAAAAACTAAGTAACTCAACCACCTCTGGACTTTTGTAAGAAAAAGCAATCAGATTAAGCGAGTCGTTACATTTTAGCGAATGGATATGCGGTATTCAATTTTCTTGATCCGTGAACTTCTGATTATTTTTCTCACCTATATCGCTTACAACCGGTTCAATAAAATTCTCTTACTTAAGGTAAAGCAGCCAGGTTTACGTAAACCTGATTTACTAGCGTAAGCCTGTTAGTTTAAACAATATTTCAAACCAGAAAACAGATGCTACCAATCTGACTACAATCTCTACCGATCTAGCTACTTCTAATTCAAACCCGATTCGGACCTTTGCGGTAAACAAGTTCAAACGCATGCAAAACACGTTTCATAAAAAGTAATTGCCATTACGGGTGCAATAAGCGGTGTTGGCAAGGCCATCGCTGTTGAGTTGGCCAAATACGGAGCCAAAAAAGTGTTGGGTGCCCGTACGGAAGCGTCATTGATTGAAGTGGCTCAACATATAAGGGAATCAGGCGCAGAAGCGATGAAGCTGGTGACCGATGTAAATAAAAAAGAAGACTTGCTACAATTGGTTCATTCCGCTGTAGACGCTTATGGCAGGCTCGACGTTATGATCAACAATGCGGGTGTGGCGCATATAAGCCGGATTGATGAGTTGGATGTGGACGGATGGGAAGATATGATTGATACCAACTTGAAAGGCGTCTTGTATGGCATGGCAGCAGCCATGCCTGTTTTTAAGAGGCAACAGTCCGGTCACATGATCAATATCATCTCTACCTCGGGCTTAAGGATTGTTCCTACGCAGGGGGTTTACGCCAGCAATAAAAATGCCGTGCGAACCCTAACTGAAGCGTTTCGTCAAGAGTCGGATGGCAATATTCGCATCACAGGTATATCGCCGGGGTATGTAAAAACAAACCTGGTGAATACTGTAAAAGATGAAGTAAAACGTTAATAGGTGCTACAGGCCATGGAGCGATTCGGTTTACCGCCTGTCGCCGTGGCCAATGCCGTTCTCTACGCGATCAGTCAGCCAGTGAACGTCGAAGTAGGCGACATTATCATCCGGCCTGCATCACAGGATTAAGTTTGAAAGGATAAGGGTATAAAGCACATGAAGGAAACGGCTAATACATACCATTTTAGCAGTATTTCTCAACTCATGAAACATGCCGGACATCCTCCACTAGTGCATCCCTTGATTGCGCTCATCGATTACAGCAAGACTCATGTTGATGTTTTAGCTAAGGGGAAGGGAATAATACTAGATCTCTATAACGTATCATTCAAGAAGCGCTTTAACGGAAGGGTGAGATTCGGGTAATGCTATTGCGATTTTGACGAAGGAGGGCTGGCTTTTTTAAAGCCGAATCAGGTTATGTTTACCACAGACGATCGGAGCAATTATGAGGGCTATACGTTGTAGTTCCATCCCGACTTTATCAGAAACACCCCTTTGGGGAATACCATCAACCGCTATGGATTTTTTGCCTATACCGTAGATGAAGCTTTGTTCTTGTCAGCCAAGGAAAAACCGATCATCAACTAGTTGTTCGATGCCATCCAAAGCGAACTATATACCAATATAGATGCTTTCAGTCAGGATATATTGGTATATAGTTCGCTTTGTTACTCAATTACAGCCATCGATTTTATAATCGTCAGTTTCTTACCCGTAAAGCAGTAAACCACGATATGATCACTTCTTTGGACAGCTTGCCGAATCAGTACTTTGAGGAATACAGAGGATGCCAAAACGGATTACCATCTGTGCAATACATCAGCTTACAACTAAACGTATCCGCTCGTTACCTGAGCGATATGCTACGCACACTAACGGGGCAAACTACTCAGCAGTATATTCAACAGGCGGTGATCGAAAGGTCGAAGGATTTATTGAGTGCAAGTTCACCTCTATAGCCGAAATCGCTTACCAGCTTGGCTTTGAGATTCGTAGTCGTTCAGCAAGTAAAGACCAACCTTTCCCCGGTGGCCTTCCGGCTAGCTTTCTCTACGATTACACGGCTTCAATCGCAGTCCCTGGTACGAATTATAACATTACCTACCTGATCGTATTTTGATCTCGGTAAGTGCTGATTTGGGGAGTCGGTGTTTCAGACTGGCTTTACTACAGCCACCATCAACCGCCATTTTCGCTGATCCCAGAACCGATGCCATACCCCAGCCTCATCCGCTTTATAAAAGCCTGACTTGCGCTCAGGCTTGCCGGGTTCAATGATCGTCCAGCAGTCCCCTTTCAATAAACCACTCAGTTTGTGGATCGTTCCCGCCTGTACATTGTGGGTTGTGCTCGGTAGGCGCTTTATCTCTGTCAGGGCCAACTTTCCATCATCTTTTAGCTGGGCCAAAACCTCAATATAACCGCCTGATAAAATGGTGGTGCGAAAAGGCCAGGGGTGGTCATGAAACAGCTCGTCAATTGCCGCCGTAAAATGATGCAGCACTCGGCCATCGCCTAAGTGATATTTAGTAAAGGTTTTATTCATTCGCTCGACGCGAACAATGTCTTCCGGGGTTGAATAGGATTGCATAGATTACTTTTAGCCAGTGCCTTAGCCGGCCGCTCCTGCTTTATTTGCAACACAAAAATAGCAATACAGCTAATCGAAAGGAAATATCAAGGCATACGGGACCTGAACCTGAGGTTGATAGTAGACAAATACACGAACGATTCGTATTAATACTAAACGCGTAGTTTTTGCTCAGCCGTGCTGAACTAACCAATTTACACTCAGGCTTAATGGACGAAGATTACCACCCGCCAGTGGCAAAGTTGGTATGGGCACCTTAAGCTCGAAAATGATCGTTCAGTGAAGATAATTAGTATCAAGCTCGCCTGTCGGACTACAATCGATAACCTCAAAGCTAGAGTTAGGGATTGGTTTTGGGTATTTTGGTCAGCACGAAGATTCCATACAGGCTTTTGATGATCTAATAAAAACCGAACTACGGCCCCATCAGGATGACGTTTTCCTCTGAATGGTAACTGGCTCACCGTCAAACTAGCTCTGCGTATTGGGGAGCGGTTTCTTCAAGATGTTTTTAGGCGCGAAATCGACGACGATTAAGGTTCATCGCGTAAGCCTAACAAGCACCTTCCAGACTTTTGCAACCTGACTCAGAAAAATACGATCGGTAAATAGGCAAGCGCAACAGATTGCTGAATAGCCGTTTTTATCAATTTCGCACAAATCGCTTTCTGTTGAGACGAAGGTGCGTTCATGTATCTGAATCTAATCTTAGACCAAAATCGTGACGCTGATCTACCACCCGCTTGATAAGTCCAAGCTGACCACAGTGGTACATGGTGTGCTTGATATTCCAATCAATGGCCTCCCGTTTTGTAGTGGCGATTGGGTGAGCAGTTGGGGTAAGCTCCAACGGCTGATCCAGCTCCCAATCTTGCAAAGATGCCAGGATCGCTAACGACTTTTGCTGCATGAGGAGTAAATCCTCTGCTAATTTAGCAGAAGCTACTTTGCCTACAGATAGAGAAGGGGCGGCTAGGGTAAATAACTCACTGTATTCTCGGAGAGGAAGCTGCTAAAGTAGATCCAGTTGGTGGCCCCGAATGACCAGAACAGCATGGAAATAATGACTGACGATCAGATGACCCAGTTGCCAAACAATATTGGATTCTAGGGTCGGCGGAATGATAGTCCACTTGTCAAGGGGCACAGTCTCAATCAGCTTGTTGGTCCACTGGTAAGCGTTGGCGGTTTGATTAATCAATATTTCGGTTTCAGTCATTGGTAGTGAACGTAAAATTGATAGAAATTAAAAGCTGTTGTTTTCTGATCGGTCAAGGGCTTACAACTAACTTGGAAGCCCGTTTAGAAATATGATTTTCTGCTTGCTAACGCGCCGACTCTATTCATGACTAGGCCGTCTCACTAAATTCCTTTTTATCAGCGCAAGCTAAAAGAAGCTAGCAGCTCTAGCGTATCCACCCATTAGCGACTTGTATCAAGCATCAAATTCCATAGCGGCTTAGAATGCTCAAAATCGCTGGCCGGATCGTTTGGAGCATTCGATCGAAACCCAAATCGTTGGGATGAATCCCATCCGTTGTGCCTTCCTGGTCATGCCCTAATAGACCATCCGCCCGGATCAAATAAAGGTGTTTATCCTGCTCTTGAAGTTTCTTAATCTCTTGATTGCTGTAGAGATCTTTTAACGCTACGACTGCCGCAACCTGCTGGTCAAAAGTACCCTTCTCACGCGCCACAGTTTGAATAACAATAATAGGTACCTGTGGATGAAACCTACGAATGGTATGAATCAGATTGCTCATGCGGGCTAAAATTTCCGCCGGGGACGGGTTAGGAAGGCAATCCAAAATATAAGCATCCATTGCCAAGGGCGCGATCATATCCGCAACCTCCGGTTCCATTTTGCCGCTACCGCTGAAGCCCAGGTTAATAAAATTATAGCCCGTTTCTCGAGAAAGCCGGGCCGGATAAGCCAGTCCTGGTCGGCTGGCGGACGCACCCTGGGTAATACTGGACCCATAAATCAGAATATTTTTCTTGAATGGGTTATCCGCTGGACTAATCGATGCGCTAGAATCAATGCCGATTTCAAGCGAAAGAGTCTCATCATAGGTAGGTAAGAAGAGCAAACAGGTTTTGTCCCCCGACGCCATATGTTCCACGATCGTAGCTTCCGAACAGGTGTGGGATTTTGGACTCGCGACGCCGGCGTATTGCCAGCGATTATCGCGCTGGATGTACAAATCCATTCCTTCGTAAGCAATCCCCGTCATATTGCCACTTGGGGCATGCGAACTAGTACACCACCTAGCCAAAATGCGAGTGCTATTGGTCTTAAAGCTGATCGCTAATCCTGCTGAATTCGTAGCCAGTCGCTTGACATTGGCTGGAATGGCCGGATAGGCAGCTGTATCCAGCCGGTGGTAAAATGGTTGGCTGTTCCAGGCCTTGCCAGTCAAGGTAAGCCTACGGGCATCAGTAAAGATAACCGACGGCTGCTGCGCTCCTACCTTACCCGTTAAACCAAGAGCGAAGCAAACTAGGAACAGCCGACACCAAAATTGAATCATAGTTTTGACCAAAAGGAATAATTTGGCTTTTAGCTGCAATGAAACGATTGAATGCGTGGCTCTTCGGTTGTAAAAGTAACCGCATGGTAAGTGATTCAAGAGCCTTTCCAACGTATAGCACAACCTATTAGATCGTACATAAGGCTATAAAGTGAGACGAGATAGCTTCTTACCTCCTTGAAAAGCTTTTTCAGCAGTACATAGCCTACTAAAATACCTGACCGACGCAGGCATTTTGCTAAGGAGTAGCTGTCCGCCATCGCTGGTCATTATCACCCTACTCGTTTGGATAGCATTGACCAGAACAACGATACGAGTCGTCTTTCCGTCTTGTGTTCTCCGCCTTGGCTTGACTATTTATATACCTTACTCCCTACTTTTTAGCGTTACAATCGTGAATATTTCATTCTTCTCTTCGGAGGATAATGCCAGAAAGCGTTCGTACTGCTTTAGTACATCAGCAATAACCTCTCGTTGCGTAAAGTATTCAATGTTATAACCTAATCGGTTGTCACCAAAGTATGTTCTAGGAATATACGATTTGTTGCCAATTACGCCAGGAATGTTGCCTTCATTGACTAGAAAGCTGGAGATTGTTTTGGCGTGATTACGAACCCCGTAGGTGAAATCTTCAAGTCGTTCATGCTTGATCGTTAGGGCAACATCCGCTGGTTTCTCTTTCGTCTGCACAGTAGCAACAATACCCTTGCTATTAAACTCAGCGGAAAGCTCTTCCAAGGCGGGGGCAACCGTTTCCATCATGAAGTGATCGACATGGTCCTTCGTTTTAAAGGAAACAATCCGATCAAGCCGTTCTTTCCAAAACTCACCTGACCAATTGCTGGTGGCGGGTGAAAAGCCCTGGTTTTGGTAATGGTTATCGACAATCAGGCCTTGTATCAGGCAATAGCAGAACATCAGCATAATCATCGAAAAGGGCAGCGCTGTAATGAGGGTCATCGTTTGTAACGATTGCAGCCCACCCGCATTGAGCAATACCAGGGCCAGCAGAGCCAGCAGTGCGCCCCAAAAGATTAATTGCCATTTAGGCGATTCGGCCGCATTATTAGAAGCAATATTGTTCATGACAAAAATGCCTGAATCGGCGGAAGTCACAAAAAAGACAAAGATGATGAAAATGGCCAACGCACTGCTAATGCCTGTTGCAGGGAAATAATCTAAAAACCGAAAGAGCAACTCATCGGCACTACTGGTTAGCTTACTTAGTGAGCCTCCTGCGTCATTCCGATCCAGCCAGGTTGCGCTATTCCCAAATATGGTCATCCATAAAAAGTTGAAAGCTGTTGGGATCACAAGCACAGCCGCGATAAATTCCCGAATTGTGCGCCCTCTTGATATTTTCGCAATAAACAAACCTACATAAGGTGCCCAGGAGATCCACCAGGCCCAGTACAAGATTGTCCAGCGAAAAAACCAAGGCTGAGTGGCAGGCTCATACGCATGGGTGTCAAAGGTTAAGTTAAAAAACTGATTCAAATAATAGCCAACTCCCTCCGAGAAGGTACCTAGCAAGAAGACGGTTGGTCCCACTAAAAGAATAAATACCATAAGCAAAACCGCACTAGAGATATTAAGTTGGCTCAGGAATTTAACGCCTTTATTCACCCCAGAAGTGGCCGATAGGGTGGCAATAATCATGATAACAGTAACAATAGCAATCTGGTAGCCAAACCCTTTACTTTGCATTATACCGACTTCCACAAGCCCGGCATTAAGTTGTACAACGCCAAAACCCAACGTCGTTGTAATGCCGAAAAAAGTACTGCACAAGGCAAAACAGTCAATGATGTCGCCCGCCCTACCGTTTATTTTGTTTTTCAGAACTGGATACAAGCAACTGCGCAGCGATAGGGGTAGCTTATAGCGGTAAGTAAAGTAGGCTAACGATAAACCTACCACGCCATAGATTGCCCATGCATGAATTCCCCAATGGAAAAACGTATACAACTGAGCATCTTTGGCCCGCCGAATATCATCGAATGCCCCAAAGGTTGGGTCCGAAAAATGGGCGATAGGCTCGGCAACACTGAAGTACATCAGACCAATTCCCATTCCGGCTGCAAAAAGCATCGATATCCACGAAAAAAACGAGTACTCTGGCTCAGAATCATTGTCGCCCAGGGTAATCGAACCGTATTTACTAAAAACCAGGGCCAGAAGAAAAAATACAAATAGGGTTACTGACCAGATATATACCCAGTTTAGATTAGTAAAGATCCACTGCTGAACTTGTCCTAGGAGAGTAGCCGTCAACTCAGGGAAGAAGCTGGAAATAAATGTAACGGAGAGTATAAAAAGTAAACTAGGTACAACAATTCCTTTTTTAAATGTGGTCTGTGCCGATACTTGTTTTAGCCTGTTCATAAATCAGTTGTCGATTTCATCCATCAGCGATAACGTACACTTGCCGCTCCATGTTCTGACGTGTTTGGTCCCTTAAGCTCTCTTCTTTTAAGGTATTCCGTTAGTGGCTTTATGCAGTTGGGCTCTGTGAGAAGCAGTTCTCTTTATGACTAACACGAATCAGTTTCCTGTAGTTATAAAGGCCGCTGAGTATAATGAATGACCATTCATATATCGGCTACTTGTAGGGGCCTTTGATAAATGTTTAAAGCACACTAATGTTTTTCTAATCGTACTCCAAGCTCGCTCTAACCTTAATTGCCTAATTTGGCCGTTTAATCAAAATCCTTTGAGGAGGATAGGGTCTTTTCTCGCTCAGAAGAAAAGTACTTTACTGACGTTTTTATCTGCCTACTATGCTTACGACGCTGGTTATTCTGTTTTTGCTCGGTTATGCCCTCATCACCGTAGAACATTCGATTCGTATCAATAAAACCGCAACCGCCCTCATTACCGGCGTCCTTTGCTGGACGGTGTATAGTCTCACCCTATCTGACCCGGAACCGGCTTTGGAAGCCTTGGGCCATCATCTGGCCGAGATTGCCCAAATTCTCTTCTTTCTGCTGGGGGCCATGACCATCGTCGAGCTGATCGACATTCACGGGGGCTTTACTATCATTACCGACCGCGTCGCTACCCGCAACCCCCGCGTCTTGTTGTGGCTCATTGGCGGCTTGACGTTCATCTTATCGGCCCTGCTGGATAACCTGGCGTCGGCGCTGGTGATGGTCTCGGTAACCCGTAACCTGGTTCGGCAGGCTGAGCAACGAAAGCTAATTGCCGGTATGATCATCATTGCCGCTAATGCCGGCGGAGCCTGGTCACCCATTGGCGACGTAACGACAACGATGCTTTGGATTGGTGGACAAGTGACAACCGTCAACATCATGAGCCAACTCTTCTTGCCCAGTCTGGTTTGTCTGTTAGTACCTTTGCTGTATCTGAGCTTTACCCTGAAGTCTGAATCCCCAGACCGGGAGTCTAAAGGGCACAAGTATACCAGCCGCCCCTACATTGATCCCACTGCCCGGCGTGATCGACGCGTGATGTTTGCCGCCGGTTTGTCAGCCATCGTTATGGTGCCCATCTTTAAATCCATTACTCATCTCCCCCCCTATATGGCGATGCTCTTGGCGTTGGGCTTTGTGTGGGTGGTTTCGGAACTGATTCATGCCGATAAAGACGAGCAGGAGCGGCAGCGCTTTTCGGTAGCTCATGCGCTGAGCAAAATTGATGTGCCGAGCATTTTGTTTTTTCTGGGCATTCTGCTGGCAGTTGGCAGTCTGGAATCGGTTGGAATCTTAGAGCAGGTAGCCACTTCCCTAAATGAATCAGTGGGTAACTTAGATGTGATTGTGGGCATTATCGGTGTTGCCTCGGCAATTGTTGACAATGTGCCCATTGTGGCCGCTGCGATGGGCATGTATGATCTAGGGGCTTATCCTGCTGATCATAAATTATGGGAGTTTCTGGCCTACTGTGCAGGAACGGGGGGCAGCTTGTTGGTGATTGGCTCAGCCGCAGGCGTGGCCGTTATGGGCATGGAGCGGTTAGAGTTCGGGTGGTATCTACGGCGAATCAGTGGTCCAGCGTTACTAGGTTATTTAGGTGGTGCGCTAACTTATTTGGCTGTGTATGCGGTGAGCCACTAAAGCACAAGATGAAGGAACACTGTTGATCCAACCCATCGTTAGGCAAATCCTAGGTAAGACTTTTGATATTTTTCTCTACCCGTTTATTACAAACCTTGAGAACTATTTTCCTAACCTTAAAACAATTTAGTGAAGCTTAGCGGAAATAGTTTGAACACAGATTTATTGCAGATGTGTACTAACATGCTTGATCAACTTTAGTTGTTTGATGGGACGATCAGTCAGGCTTTACAAAGCTTGCAACAAGTCCTCACTTAATATTAAGTCGTACATTTAGTCTGTATCCAATCCATACGTTCATATGAAAGTACTGTTAGTAGAAGATGAAGAGCGGTTGGCTTTGTTTGTGCAGAAAGGATTGGAAGCTGAATCGTACCGGGTTGATGTTGCCTACGATGGCTACGTGGGTAAACAGCTCTTCACGCACAATGAATATGATGCTGTAGTACTGGACATAAACCTGCCTCAAATTAATGGTATCGAACTTTGTCGCCAATTTAAGGCCGATAACTCGTCGATGCCTATTCTGATGCTAACGGCGCTGGATAGCCTGGACGATAAAATGAACGGATTCAATGCCGGAGCCGATGATTATCTGTCTAAACCCTTCGAGTTTATTGAGCTTCTGGCCCGGCTACGTGCCATTACGAAACGATACAATATCAGCAATCAGTCGCTGCTGCGATTAGCGGATCTGGAATTAAATCTGAACACGAAAATCGTAACGCGGCACGGCCAACGAATTGATTTAACGACCAAAGAATACGCGTTGCTCGAATACCTGATGGCCCACCGGGGAAAGATCATTTCTCGCACTGAATTAGCCGAAAAAGTCTGGGACCTTTCCTTCTACACAAGTACGAATGTCATCGATGTGTACGTGAGCTACCTTCGTAAAAAAATAGATCGCGATTTCTCGCCTAAACTGTTGCATACGGTTGTCGGTATGGGCTATGTACTTCGCGAAAACTAACCGTACGCCATGCTGATTCGTAACAAACTGACGCTTGTTTTTATCCTGCTTGTTATTACGATTCAGCTGGCGTTTTCGACGTTTATCTACCTTTTTTATTCGATCTACCGCGAACGGGCCTTTTACGTGCGTCTCCAGGCAAAAGCGCAGCTATACGGCCGTATTATTCTGGAACGGAAGGCGTTGCGTAACCCACTCAATAGCTTACAAGCCATCGATTTTGCAACAATTACCGGAGAGCATACCAGCCTTTTTGATTCCACAGGCACGATTCTCTTCACGAACCAGAGCAAAGACTACCAGCAAAAGGAAACGAGTTTACTGGCTACGCTCAGCCAGAAAAAATCCGTTCAGTTCAATATCGAAAATGAGAAAGGGATTGGCATTACGTATACGTATGAGAATCAGCCTTATTCGATTTTTGTGACCGGCATTAATCGGCTCGGTGATACCAGTGACCAATACTTGCGGGTGCTGCTGCTAATCGCTAACCTGGGCGGTGGGGTGCTGATTATGGGCGCTGGCTGGTATTTTTCGGGCCGATTTTTACAGCCCATCGCACGCATGGTAGCCGATGTAAACCAGCAATCCGATTCGCAATTAACCATACGGCTTGATGAAGGAAACAAGCGGGACGAACTGGCGCAACTGGCGATGACATTCAATGAGATGCTCACCCGCTTGCAGACCAATGTTGAGAATCAGCGGAGCTTTATTTCTCATGCGTCCCACGAGCTTCGTACGCCCCTGACAAACATGCTCGGCACGCTCCAGACGTCGCTTAGCTACGATAAAGTACCGGACCAATGGCGCAGGAGTATGGAGTTAGCCGTGCTGGATAGTAAGCGCATCATCGAACTAACCAATGGGCTGCTGAGCCTATCGAAATCCGAGAATGTAGCCGTTGCCCGTCAGCCCATCCGGCTAGACGAGTGCATCGAAAAGGCGATGGCGCAAACCAAAGCCAAATACCCTGATACAGCCCTGTATTTTCAGTTTGGAACTCTGTCAGACTCCGACTATTTCGAGATCCTGGGTCATGAGCCGTTGCTAACCACCGTATTGACCAACCTCCTCGATAACGCCTGCAAATACTCGCAGCAACCCGTCTGGATTGAACTGAGTACTGAACAGGCGAAGGGACAATACGTCATTACCATTACCGACCAGGGACGAGGTATTCCGGCTGAGGACCTGCCTTATCTGTTTGAGCCACTGTATCGGGGCCGCAACGTAGGCAAAACCGAAGGATACGGCGTCGGTATGGCCGTGGCCAAGCGGCTTATTGCGTTTCACAAAGGTACCATCAACGTTCAGTCGGTACTGGATCAGGGAACGACCATCACCGTCCGGCTGCCCATCTACTCCGACACCGCTACGCCGTCGGAGCCCGCTACGATTTCATAAGATCTAATGCCGTTCTCAGACGGTTCTAATCTCGCGACAGCATCTTTGTGGAGTCAACATTACTTGTTCTCCCAATGCATGATACCCACACACGTTCTCTTTCTCAGTCCAACCCGACAAGCGGATCAGCACGTCCGTGTCTACTGATAATGAGTTTGTTGTGGTTCTGTTTCTCAAAAAACGATGCTAGGCGGAATCCACCTAAAATCATGGTAGTTAATCACGTTAAACGAATTATATATGGTATCGTAGGGCTGATCGGAACCTGCGGTCAGGTGCAGGCGCAGGAGCCGGTTGCACAACGGCTAACCTTGCCGCAGGCAATGGAACTGACGCAGCAGAACTATCCATCCATCAAAGCCAAACAGGCCCAGCAGGAAGCCGCCAACTACCAGGCCGAAGCTGTCCGTAACCAGCGGCTGCCCGAGGTGCAGTTTCAGGATCAGCACACCTTCGCCAGTTTCAACAACCTGGCCGGTGCGTACTTCCCAAATGAAGGGTCGGTGATTCCGGTTTCGGGGGCGGCCCGTCCCGCCAGCTGGCAGGGCGTTTGGGGCAGCTTTACCAGCCTGCTGGTCAACTGGCGCGTATTTAATTTCGGGCGTCTGCAAGCCAACGAAACCGTGGCCCGGCGGGGGCAGCAAGCGAGTCAGGCCGATACCGAGAATGAGATCTTTCAGCAGCAGGTCCGGGTGGCCGACGCGTACCTGAACTGGCTGGTACTGCACCGGGTTGTGGCCGTTCAGCAGGCTAATCTCGCGCGTACGCAACAGTTTGAACAGGCCGTCACCACGCGGGCAGCCGCTGGCCTGCGACCCGGTGTCGATTCATCGGTGGCACGGGCCGAATCGGCGAAAGCGCGGCTGCTGTTGCTCGAAAGTCGTCAGAATGAACAGACGCAACTGCTGCAACTTCACGAGATGATGGGCGTTCGAAGCGGTGTCTACCAACCGGATACGTCGTTCTACAGCCGTCAGCCTCAACTGGCCCTCGAATCGGCTAATGCTGGCGAAGCGCCATCGCTGCGGTTCTTACAGGCACAGGCTGAGCAGTCGGTGGCGCAGGCTGAAGCCATTCGAAAGTCCTACTGGCCATCCATTTCCGTGCTGGGTTCGTTCGGGGGACGTGGTTCGGGCATCGATAACCTAACGGGTGAGGTTAGCGGCAACTTCGGTCAGGGGATACCGTATCGAATTGGCAATTACCTGGTCGGCGTGTCAACCCGCTGGAATCTGTCGGCGCTACCCCGCATTCGCAACGAAACTCGGGCGGAGCAACTCAGGGGTGATGTGTTCCGACAGCAGTACCGACAGGAGCAGCTGCGCCTGAGTCGCCAGTCTGAAACGGCTGATCTCCGCACCGCCTATGCGCGGCAGCAACTGCTCGAAGCGCCGGTGCAAACCACGGCCGCCCGGAATGCCTACACGCAGGCGACGACACGCTACCAGACTGGACTGGGTACGTTGGTCGAAGTCGCGCAGTCATTTGTGCTCGTGAACCGGGCAGAGGTAGACGAGGCCGTCGC
Source organism: Spirosoma liriopis (assembly GCF_023196085.1). Lineage (NCBI taxonomy): Bacteria > Pseudomonadati > Bacteroidota > Cytophagia > Cytophagales > Cytophagaceae > Spirosoma > Spirosoma liriopis. The sequence continues at coordinate 166,751 of NZ_JALPRF010000008.1, read as the reverse complement.
CAACAACAACCTGTGGCGATCGCTCCTGCTGAAAGCCGCTGCCCGGGGCGACCTGTCTGTTTTTCTGAATCAACTTACTCACTGATCTATGCATGGTTTAATCAAAGCAGCCTTACGCCATCCGATTGCCGTCGTGGTGGGGATGCTGGCTATCGTTATCTTTTCTACCTTATCGATTCGAAAGATTTCCGTCGATATTTTCCCCGAGCTGGATTTGCCCACCATTTACGTCATTCAGCCGTACGGGGGCATGGCGCCGGACCAGCTGGATGGGTTCGTCGCAGCCCAGTACCAGAACCTGTTTCAATACGTAACGGGCGTCCGCAACATTGAAATCAAAAGCACGCAGGGCCTGGCCTTGCTGAAGCTGTCTTTTTATCCGGGAACGAACATGGGGCAGGCGGCCTCGGAAGTGACGACCAACGCCAACCGGGCCAGAGCGTACATGCCCGATGGCACCGTACCGCCCCAGATCGTTCGGTTTGATGCCAGCTCGGTGCCCGTTGGTCAGCTGGTTTTCAACTCGTCGACACACTCGCTAAACGAAATTCAGGATTATGCCGCGTCGCGCATCCGGCCTATGTTCTCCACGATTCCGGGGGTTGCATCTCCGCCACCCTTCGGCGGTAACCAGCGAACGGTGGTGGTGCGGGTTGACCCCAGTCTACTGCGGAGTTATAATCTGACGCCCGATGATGTTGTCGACGCGATTTCGGACAGCAATCAGCCTTCGGCGTCTGGTAATGTGCGCATTGGCAAGCTGGCGTATATGTCCCCCGTTAATTCACTTATTCAGAACGTCAGTGATTTTCTGGACGTACCGATCCGGAAAGGAAACGGACCGAACGTGTACGTCCGCGACGTAGGTACGGTGGCCGATGGTGCCGACATTACCGTTAGCTACGCTCTGGTCAACGGGAAGCGGGCCATCTATATTCCGGTGGTTAAGAAAGCCGATGCGTCAACGCTGGACGTGGTCAAGAACGTACGAAACACGCTGCCCGCTTTACAGGCTGCCGTTCCGGAGGATGTGAAGCTGTCGTACGAATTCGACCAGTCAGTGTACGTCGTCGAAGCGGTCAAAAACCTGATCAGCGAAGGGATTCTGGGCGCGGTGCTGACGGGCCTGATGGTTTACCTGTTTCTGCGCGATCTGCGGAGTGTGCTGATCGTTGTCGTAACCATTCCGCTGGCGATTTTATCGGCGGTGCTGATGCTGGACCTGTGGGGGCAAACCATCAATACGATGACCCTGTCGGGGCTGGCCCTGGCGATTGGCGTGCTGGTTGACGAAGCTACCGTGACTATTGAAAACATCCACCAACATCTAGAAACGGGGAAGGCGAAAGGCCGCGCCATCTGGGATGCCTGTAAGGAAATTGCCTTGCCGAAGCTGCTGATCCTGCTTTGTATTCTGGCCGTTTTTGCGCCGTCGTTCCTGATGGAAGGCATTCCCAAGTCCATGTTTTTGCCGCTGTCGCTCGCCGTTGGCTTTGCGATGATTGCGTCCTTCCTGCTGTCGCAGACGCTTGTGCCGGTACTGGCAAACTGGCTGATGAAGAGCCACAAAGGTCACGCTGCCGCCGATCAAGCTCATGAGGATGAGGTCCCTGAAGTCGAAAAAATTCGTCTGGAAAACCAGCAGATTCAGTCGGACGCCATACTGGTGGATCAGTATGGACCCGATACCCAAAAGGTGGGTGGTTTTGAGAAATTTCGGGTGCGCTATACCCGGCTTGTGGAGCGGATTCAGCCGTATCGAAAAGTAACGGTGCTGGCTTATTTGGGCATCAGCCTGGGGCTGGTCGTCTTCGGTTTCAGTCGGTTAGGCACGGACATTCTACCCAAAGCCAATACGACGCAGTTTCAAATGCGCTTGCGGGAGCCCGACGGGACCCGGCTAGAGGTAACCGAACGGGCAACCCGTCAGGCACTCAAACTTATCAACGAGATTGTCGGGCCGGAGCATGTGCGAATTACGTCGGCTTACGTGGGTACGGTTCCGTCCAGCTACGGTACCAGTTCTATTTTCGTGTACACCAGCGGGTTCCACGAAGCCATTATTCAGGTGGCGCTTCACGAAGATTACCACGTCAACAATGAGCAACTAAAAGAGAAAATCCGGGCGCGGGTCGCTCGGGAGATGCCTGATACGAAAATCTCGTTTGAGCCAATCGAGCTGACCGAAAAAATCATGAGCCAGGGGGCGTCGACACCCATTGAAGTAACCGTCGGGGCTAAAAACATCGGCCAGGCGCATCAATTCGCGAAAAAGGTGGAGAAGGAGCTACAGGCCATTCCGTACCTGCGCGACGTTCAGATTGCCCAGCCGCTGGCCGTGCCCACCCTGTCGATGAAGGTCGATCGGGTGCGGGCTGCCAAGCTCAACATGACGGCGGAAGAGGTGTCTCAATCGATGGTAGCGGCTACTTCGTCGAGCCGGTTTACGGAGCGCAACTTATGGATCGACCCTAAATCCGGTCTGGGGTATCAGGTGCAGGTCACCATCCCGGAGTACCTGATGAACAGCGTCTCTGCGGTCGAGAATATTCCCATCAAGTACGAAAACGGCAACCGGCATATTCTGGCTGATGTGGCTTCGGTGAGCACACGACTCACTCCGGGCGAGATCGATCGGGAAGGTCCCAATCGACTGGTTACCGTGACCGCCAATATTGTGGGTAAAGATCTGGGAACCGCCGGAGCAGCCGTTCGGAAGGCTGTCGACAAGGCCGGCGAACCGCCCCGGGGCGTTGTGGTCAAAACCAAGGGGCAGATTCAGCTGCTGGCCGATACGCTGAGCAGTCTCCAGACCGGTTTGGCCATTGCTATCGTAGTCATATTTCTCCTGCTGGCTGCCAATTTCGAGTCGTTCAAATTGTCACTGGTGGTGTTGTCAACCGTCCCCGCCGTGCTGGCTGGCTCACTGCTGATGCTGCTTGCCTGCGGTGCAACGCTGAACCTGCAATCGTACATGGGCATGATCATGTCGGTGGGTGTGTCGGTGTCGAATGCGCTGCTGCTGGTGACGAATGCCGAACAGGTTCGCCTGGTGAACGGCAATGCCAGTTGGGCCGCCCGAATGGCGGCTAATACCCGACTTCGCCCCATTCTGATGACAGCCATTGCCATGATCGCTGGTATGATCCCCATGGCATCCGGGGTCGGCGAAGGGGGCGATCAGGTAGCTCCGCTGGGGCAGGCCGTTATTGGCGGACTCCTTTTTTCAACCGTGGCCGCGCTAATGATCCTGCCAAACACCTTTGCCTGGGTGCAGGGGAAATCGTCACTCGAATCTACGTCGCTCGACCCCGACGACGAAAACAGTCAATATTATCACCAGGAACACGCCTTGTTGTAGGCATTCGAACTATGAAACCACGCACCATCCATACTAGTCTCTTTCTGTTGCTTGTAATGAGCCTGATGGCTTGTTCACACGATGAAGAGAACCAGGAGAAAAAAGACGAATCAGCCGCACTGCCGCCAACCTATACGCTGGCTACCGTTCGGGCTGTGAACAACTCTCGCGACCTGACGCTACCCGCCGATTTGAAGCCGTATTACGCGACCCGCATCTTCCCCAAAGTGAAAAGCTTTGTGCAGAAGGTAGCTGTCGACCGGGGTTCGCGGGTGCGAAAAGGGCAGTTGCTGGCCGTTCTGGAAGCCCCCGAACTGACGGCTCAACTGGCCGAAGCGCAAACAAAAATTACGCTGGCCAACAGCTCCCTCACCAATGATAAGGCGCTTCTGAACCGCTTGTTGAAAGCCTCCCAAACGGCGGGGGTGGTGGCGGCCTCCGAGATCGATCTGGCCCGGAGCCGGGTAGCAGCCGATAGTTCATTGCTGGCTGCTGCCCAGGCAAACGTTAAAGTAGCCCGTCAGATGACAACCTATCTTCGTCTGGTCGCTCCGTTCGATGGCACGATTACCGAGCGGAACGTATCGGCGGGGGATCTGGTCGGACCCGACGGCAATACCGCCAACGCCGTGCCGCTGTTTGTGCTGGAAGACAACAGCCGGTTGCGTCTTACCCTGGCCGTACCGGAGCTATACGCCGATGCCGTACGGGATGCCGTGGGGATCACGTTTTCGGTGCCCGCGCTGCCGGGGCAGACCTTCACGGCCAAACTGGCCCGAACGTCGGAAAGCCTGCAGGAAAACGTCCGGGCGCTGATTACGGAATTTGACGTGCCAAACGCAAACCGGAAGCTCAGCGCGGGTATGTACGCCGACGTTACGTTGCCGCTACACCGCCGGGTGGCAACGCTGGTTGTGCCCGCAACGGCAGTCGTCAATTCAACCGAGCAGGTGTTTGTGGTCGCTGTCCGCGATGGGAAAGCCCACCGGGTAAGCGTGCGGAAAGGGCTGGATCTGGGCGATGAAACCGAAGTGTTCGGTTCGCTACGGGCTGGTGATCAGGTCGTGCTGGCCGCTTCCGACGAAACGCAGGATGGCGATATCATCAAGTCCGGTTCGGCGCTATCGGCCCATGTCAAGTAACGAAGCAACGGTTCAGGGTGAATCGATTCGTATAAGCTAGGTTTTTTCTTCTCGTTATGTTTTTCTCTCGTCGCTCAATCTATCTACTCTGGGTTGGCTGCTGCTCACTATTGCCTGTGTGGGGAGCCGCCCAGCCCGTTTCCGACACGCTACGGGTTAGCCTGCCTCAACTGGAAGAACGGTTTCTGAATCGTAATTTCCAGCTGCTGGCGCAGCGTTATCAGATCAGCGCGGCCGAAGCCGAGGTTATTCAGGCGGGTTTGCGCACGAATCCAAACCTGGAGGTAGCCACCAACCTGTATAATCCCAACACGGGGAAGGTGCTGCCCCTGTCGACACCGCCAGTCTCCGACATCAACAACGATGTCTACAACAGCGGTTATTACGCGGCTGAACTTCAGCAGCTTATTCGGTTGGCGGGAAAACGAACCAAACTCGTGGCGCTGGCCGAAAGTAACCGCGAGTTGGCGTCTATCACCTTCCGCGACATCCTCCGAACGCTGCGGTATCAACTCTATACGTCCTATGCGAACCTGCATTACGACCTGGAAGCGATCCGGCTGCTGCGTGGCGAAGAAGAGCGGCAGGGACGCCTGATCGAATCGTTTCGACTGGCGCTGAAAACGGGGGGCGTTTCCCGCTACGAGCTAACGCGCCTGGAAGTAGATCGGCGGGAACTGCGCACCAATATTGCCACGTATCGCAGCCAGATTGCCGAAGAGCAAACGACGTTGCGAGTGCTGTTGCGGCAAACGACCCCTGAATTCATTCTGCCCATTCAGGTTCCTGACGCAGTCCCGGCCCTGCCAACCGTCGAACTGTCGATTGATTCGGCGCTGGTCAACCGGCCGGATGCCGCCCTGGCGCGGGAGCAAATCAACAACGCCGAACGGCGACTGAATCTGGAACAGGCCAACCGCACCCCTGACCTGACGGCGGGAGTGGCCTACGAGCGGTACGGAAACACCTACGTGAACTTCACGGCCATTAAGCTGAGCATGGACCTGCCGTTTTTTAACCGGAATCAGGGCGGTATTAAAGTCGCCAAACTGGGCATAAAAAGTGCGCAGGCTGGGCTCGACAATCAGGAAAGCGTTGTCCGCAACGAAGTCATCGAAGCATATGAGAAGCTGACACTCTATTACGAGCAGAACGCTACGTTGCCCCCCGACTACCTGAGTCAGTTGCAGGACATATCCGTCGAAGCGACAAAGGCCTACAACAACCGGGTCATCAGTCTGCTCGACTATCTGGATAAGATCCGTACGCATCAGTCGGGTATCCTCAACTACATCGCCTTGCAGAACAACATTTTCCAGGCGCAGCAGCAACTCAACTTTACGACGAACACCCGTTTTTTCTAACAAGCTATGAAATCCCTAAACGCCTTACTACTTACTGTTTTCGCGGGCAGTGCGCTGCTTTCGGGCTGCCAGAAGCGGGAGCATAGTGCCCCAACGTCGGCGGCCGATTCGACCAGTAGCTATTTAATCGACACGGTCCGAAGTATGCCGCCCCAGCAGCAATTGACGCTCAACGGGTCGGTCACGTTCGACCGGGACGATGTGATTCAGGTGTTTCCGCTGGTCAGTGGGAACGTCGAAAAAATCAATGCGCCCTTGGGTGCTTACGTGCAGAAAGGGCAGGCGTTGGCGACGATTCGGTCGGGCGATATTTCAACCTACGTCAACGATTACCAGGCCGATAAGGCGGATCTTGAAGTAGCCCTGCAAAGCGAAAAGAATGTGACGGCGCAGTACAAAGCCGGGTTTGCCTCGGAAACCGATTACCTGACGGCGCGCAGTGCGGTCAAAAAAGCGGAAGAAGAACTCAGCAAGTCGGCCAATATTCTGCGGGTCTACGGCGGCAGCAGCAGCTCGGGCAACCCGTATTTCACTGTAAAAGCGCCCATCGCGGGCTACGTTGTGCAGCGGGACGTCAACGCCGGGCAGGACCTACGCTCCGACAGTCAGAATCCCTTGTTTACCATTTCCAGTCTGAAACAGGTCTGGGTGATGGCGAATGTGTACGAGCAGGATATTCCGCTCGTTCGGCAGGGACAGCCGGTAACGGTTCAATTGTTAGCCTATCCGGACAAGGTATTCAAGGGCACCATTGATAACGTGAGCAGCGTGCTGGACGAGCAGGCCCGCGTGCTGAAAGTCAGGGTTGTGCTGGCGAATCCAAACGGGCTGCTCAAACCCGACATGTTTGCCACCGTCCATGCGCAGCTGAACAGTACCCCCAACGCCCAATCGCAGCTGGCCGTACCTCAAAAAGCCATCGTCTTCGACCGGGATCAGTACTACGTGGTTGTTCAGACCGCTCCGAATCAATACGCTGTTCGGGAAGTGGCCATCAGTCAGAATACAACCCGCTACGCATTCGTTACCGGCGGTGAATTAAAAGCCGGTGATCAGGTAGTGACGGAAGGTAGCCTGCTCATTTATAACGACTTAATGGGCTAAACTAATTTTGAATGAGTGAATGAGTGAATGAGCGAATATGGCTGGCGCAAGCTACTCTGCCGGATGGTATTCGCTCATTCACTCATTCACTCAATCATTCATTAAACTATGAATAGCTTCATCCGCAGGATTATCACGTTTGCGCTAACCAACCGGTTTGCTGTTTTTTTTGGTGTTTTTCTCATTGCCGTCTGGGGGGTGATCTCGTTTCTGAATACGCCCGTCGAGACGTTTCCCGATGTGACCAACACCAACACCATTGTCATTACGCAGTGGCCGGGTCGGTCGGCCGAAGAGGTCGAACGGTTCGTTACGGTTCCGCTCGAAACCGAGCTAAATTCCATTCCCCGTAAAACGACCCTGCGTTCGGTGTCGCTGTTCGGGCTGTCGGTCGTGACGATGATCTTCGAGGATGGGGTCGATAATTTTACCGCCCAGACCAACGTCTCAAACCGGGTTGCGGGCGTGACCCTGCCCGAGGGAGCCGAAGCCGAAGTGCAGCCACCCTACGGCCCCACCGGTGAGATTTACCGGTTTACGCTGGAAAGCAAAACAAAGGACGTAACCGAACTAAAAACCATTCAGGACTGGGTCATCGACCGGCAGATCAAGAGTGTTCCGGGTATTGCCGACGTGGTGAGTTTCGGCGGAAAAGTAAAGACCATCGAGGTCAGTCTGAATCCAACCTTGCTGACGAATTACGGCTTTTCGGCGCTCGATGTTGACGAGGCTATTCAGCAAAGCAACGTCAACGTAGGCGGGGATATTATCAAAAAAGGCAATCAGGCGCTGGTCGTTCGCGGCATTGGTTTGCTGACCAAGCCGGAAGACGTCGCGGGTATTATCATCGACAACGTCAACGGGGTACCCATCAAAGTGCGGGATGTAGCGACGGTCAAGGAAGGGTTTCAGCCCCGGCTGGGCATCGTCGGGCGCGACAAACAGGACGACGTGGTGGAGTGCATCGTAGTCATGCGGAAAGGCGAAAACCCCAACGAGGTTATCCCGGCCCTGAAAGCAAAAATTGAGGATCTCAACACGCGCATTCTGCCGAAAGATGTCAAAATCAAGACGTTCTACGACCGAACGACTCTCAACAATTATACGCTCCATACGGTCGGTGAAAACGTAGTCGTGGGGATTGTCCTGGTTACGTTTATCCTGCTGATTTTCCTGGCTGACTGGCGGACTACGCTGACCGTTGCCATTGTAATTCCCCTGGCGCTGTTGTTCGCCTTTATCTGTCTCCGACTGCGGGGTATGACGGCTAACCTGCTGAGTATCGGGGCGCTGGATTTTGGGATCATCATCGACGGGGCCGTAGTGATGGTCGAGGGGCTATTTGTGATGCTGGCCCACCGGGCCGAAAAACTGGGTATGACCAAATTCAACGGGCGGGCTAAACTCAGCTGGATCGCGCATACGGCGACCGAAATGGGGAAATCCATTTTTACGTCCAAGATCATTATCATCACGGCGCTGCTGCCCATTTTCACCTTCCAGAAAGTGGAGGGTAAGTTGTTTAGTCCGCTGGCGTGGACCATGGGTTTTGCGCTGCTGGGATCGTTGGTCATTACCCTCACGCTGATTCCGCTGCTTTGCAGCCTGCTGCTCAGGAAGAACGTAAAGGAACGGCGCAACCCACTCGTCGAAGGCCTAACCAAGATTTACCGACCTGCCTTGCAATGGGCCATTCGCAAGCCACGCACCATTATTGGCATCGCATTAAGTAGCCTTGTCTTCTCGCTGTACGTATTCAGCGTGCACATAGGGTCGGAATTTTTACCCCAGCTCAACGAAGGGTCCATCTACGTACGGGCTAGTCTGCCGTATTCCGTATCGCTAGACGAGAGCTATTCGTACACCCGAAAGCTACGGGCCATCTTCAACGAGTTTCCGGAGGTGCGGGGCGTTATCTCGCAGACCGGCCGACCCAACGACGGGACCGACCCAACGGGGTTCTTCAACAATGAGTTCTTTGTGGATTTGTACCCAAGGGAGGAATGGACCCGGTCGATTACCAAGGAGGAGCTGGTCGAGCAAATGCAGCAGAAGCTGACCCGGTTCAAAGGCATTTCCTTTAACTTCTCCCAGCCCATTTCAGACAACGTGGAAGAAGCCGTTTCGGGCGTGAAGGGGTCAATGGCCATAAAAATTATTGGCGACGATCTGACCACGCTGGACAAGCAGGCTACCGAAACCTTCAACGTCATGAAGCAGATTCGGGGCGTCAGTGACCTGGGTGTCTTCCGTAACCTGGGGCAACCCGAGTTTCGCATTACGCTTGACCCGCAAAAACTGGCTTTGTACAACGTACCCACGCGGGATGCGCAATCGGTGATTGAAACAGCGGTCGGTGGAAAAACCGTAACGCAATTTTACGAGGGTGAGCGGAAGTTTGATATCAAAGTTCGCTATGATGAGCGGTTCCGATATACGCCCGAACAGATCGAGAATTTGCTGATCCCGTCGCGTTCGGGCAGTAAAATTCCGCTCAAAGAGCTAGCCTTCATCGGAACCCATACGGGGCCAGCCTTTGTGTATCGCGAGGGAAACTCCCGCTTTATCGCGATTAAGTTTTCCGTCCGTGGCCGCGATCTGGGAAGTACCATTGCCGAAGCCCAGGAGAAAGTGGCTCAGACGGTCAAGCTACCCGACGGGTACCAGATCCGTTGGGCGGGCGAATTCGAAAACCAGACGCGGGCCGAACGGCAACTGGCGATTGTTGTGCCCATCAGTATCACCATCATATTCCTGATTCTGCTGTTCACCTTCAGCAGTGCCATCGATGCGGCCGTTATCATTCTCAATGTACCCTTTGCCCTTATTGGCGGTATACTAGCCCTGTGGCTGACTGGTTTCAATTTCAGCATCTCGGCCGGGGTGGGGTTCATTGCCTTATTTGGCGTCTCCGTGCAGGATGGGGTCATTCTGGTGAATCGGTTCAAAGAAAACCTGCGGAATAAGATGCCTATGCTCGAAGCCGTGCGGGAGGGGGCGCTCTCGCGCGTCAGGCCCGTCGTCATGACCGCTCTGATGGCTTCGCTGGGTCTGCTGCCAGCCGCCCTATCCACGGGCATTGGTTCCGAAACGCAGAAGCCGCTGGCCATCGTCGTTATCGGCGGACTCATTACCTGCACCATTCTTTCGCTGCTAATCCTGCCCGTTGTCTACAACCTGATTTACAGACACATCGACAGGCAACGGATGAAAAAAGAAAAGGCCAGACTCACCTCAGACATAACGGTATAAAACACGGAAAAATGCTCAGATTCCAATTTTCGGTAACCACGTTTTGTCTGACGGCCGGGTTAGCCTGCTCTACTGGCGAATTACTGAAAGCACAACCTGTTGCTGGCAACGAAACACCTGTCAACGGCTTTATCGAAACGGGGGGCTTCGTCGTGAATGGAGCTATGCCGTTCTGGTTTCGGGCGAATCAGTCCGGCATAGTACCGCTATCCGGGTCAACAGGGCAGTTGCGAATGGGCTTGTACCGAGACAACTACCGCGTTGATCGTAGGGATAGTTTGATAAGGCCAAAAAACATTGACTGGGGGTATGGCTTTGAAGTGGTAGGCAACACTGGGCAGCAAAATCAGCTGATACTACCCGAAGGCTACCTGGGTGTACGCTGGAAACAGTTTGAAATTTACGCGGGCCGCCGACGGGGGATGGTTGGTCTGGTCGATACGTTGCTTACGTCAGGGTCGTATGCCTGGTCGGGTAACGCCTTACCCATACCCAAAATCCAGATTGGCACCATTGGCTATGTTCCTATTGGCCTCACAAAGGGTTTCGTAGCGATCAACGCCTTTTTCAATCATGGCTGGTTCTCTTCGGGATTTGTCAGAAACAGTTACCTGCACCAGAAGGCAATCTACGTCCGTCTCGGAAAGCCTACCGCTAAGGTAAACCTGTATTTCGGAGGAAACCAGGAAGTTCAATGGGGTGGATTTGCGCCAAGTTTAGTGGGAGTGCCTGGCTTGTCGGACAATATGGACGGGCGTTTTGCGTCGGATTTAGACGCTTTTTACCGAGTCATTACGGCCACATCTGGCACCGGCTACGTTCCTCCGCAGGGTGTCATCTCGATAGATCAGGGGAATCGAATCGGTAACCACCTGGGGTCATTTGACGGCGGTATTGAATTAAAAATGAAAGGATACAAGGTGTTCGCGTATCGGCAGAATCTGTACGAGACCGGGGCACTGTTTTATTTGACGAACATCACTGATGGCTTACATGGCATTCGCATTCAACGGTCGCAACCAAATCGGCGTCCATTTTCAGTTGATCGCTTCCTTCTAGAGTTCTTCAATTCAAAAAGTCAGGGCGGTCCAGAGTTTGTGATTGATGACCCGCAACGACGAGGACGAAACAACTACTTTAATCACTCACAATACCAGGACGGTTGGACGTACCAGGGCCGTACTATTGGAACGCCATTCCTAACCGCAAGGGGAGAAGCTAATCCTTCTTTGCCCCAAAATTACCCAATCACGAATAACCGGGTATCGCTGTGGCACATGGGCCTCGCGGGGAAAATAGGGCAGCAAGTAAACTGGCTAACAAAGCTGTCATACAGCCAGAACTACGGGACTTATGACTTTCCCTATCCAGCCGGTACGAATCAATTGTCGGTTCTGTTGATGCTCAACGCTTCCGTACAACTCCCTGTCTTGAAAAGCTGTCAACTTAATTCGTCGTTCGGATTGGATACGGGTAACCTGCTACCCAATTCGTACGGGTGTTACTTCGGCGTCCGAAAAGCTCTCTTCGACGACGTTAATTATCGTACAAGAAAAAAATAGCATTACAAATTGAACTAGGTTTCGCTTCGAACTTATATGCTGCTAACTGCAATTGACAGCTATCAAAAATAAGCATCTCATAAAATGCTCCCGATTGAGATGAAAGCATATTTCGGTGTGAGCAGCTTAAATGGAAGATACTATGACATTCTTACCCCAAACTTGCCGCTAACCCCTGATAACGGCTTACGGCGACCGATTAACTGATACCAAAAAGGTGCCGGTGTAAACACCGGCACCTTTTTGGCACATGCATCTCGTGGTTAGAATGAACTCACCCGCAGCCGGTCGCCGGTTACGGTCTTGCCCGACAGTGAATTGGTAGCAATTCCAGCGTTTAGAATCGCTGACTTGATCTGTGAAGCCGTAGCCGATGGATTGATTGATTTGTACAAAGCGATCGCTCCTGTTACGTGTGGCGTCGCCATCGACGTACCGCTGTAGGCACCGTAGGCTGGTGTTGTTCCGGTGTACGGCAACGTCGACTGGATATTTGATCCGGGTGCGCCAATGTCAACCGTTTGCGCGCCGTAGTTCGAGAAGCCCGACAGAGCACCCGACGACGTGATTGATGCAACGGCGATTACATTGGCATTCGTATAGTTGGATGGGTAGTTTGGCGTAGCGTCGTTATTATCGCCCACGCCATCACTACCGCCGTTACCAGCAGCAGCCACGAACAGGATACCTGCGTTGTTAGCCCGACCAATCGCGCTTTGCAGCGACTGTGAGTAGCCACCACCGCCCCACGAATTGTTACTAGCTACGATGTTTAGTCCGTGACGTGTTTTCAGGTCGGTCAGGTAGTCGATGGCTTTGATAGCCGCCGTTGTCGATCCACCACCGGAACCCAAGAACTTTAGCGAAATCATTTTTACGTTCCAGCAGACACCCGCTACACCCGCACCATTGCCGCCACGGGCACCGATCGTACCGGCAACGTGCGTACCATGGTCGTCACCCGTACCATCGTATACGCTGGCGTCGTTGGCGGCAAAGTCCCAACCATTTACGTCGTCGATGTAGCCGTTACCGTCATCATCAACACCGTTTACTGTTTCGTATGGATTTACCCAGGCGTTGGCGCTCAGATCAGCATGTGTCGTCATGTACCCTTCATCGATAATGCCGACGATAACCGAGCTCGATCCGGTTTTGTTGTTTGCCCAGGCTGTTCCGGCTGCGCTGCCAAACTGGTTGGTAGGAGATGTAGACGGACCGTACATACCCCACAGCGAGCCGTTGGTATACAAGGGGTCATTAGACGTAGCCTGGTGGGTATAAATGAAGTTGGGCTCGGCAAATTCCACGCCCGGCACGCCATTCAGCAGGGTCAGCACCTGCGCGATTTCTCTGCTTGTTTTTACCCGCAGAATGCCGTCACTGATACCAGCATCCTGCATTGTTTTAGTCAAAATCGTTTCGGCAACGGTACCACCAATCAGGTTAAGGATAGGCAGGCGGCCAACGGCGCTCAACCCGTTGGAGAACTTGATCAGCACTTCCCCCGGCACGTATTGCTCACCAGTTGCCAGACGCGCACCCGCCATTGTGTTCACCGGCGTTGGCGTTTCGATATCAAGGTCAGACTTACAATTGCTAACAAGGAAGCCTGTTGCCAGCACAGCCATTGCCATGCCCAAACGATTCATTACAGATTTCAGCATAACTATTGGTCTTAGAGTTGATTAACTGTATTTTTAATTGGTATTTAATTTTACAACAATACGTTGTTCTGCCTAGTGTAGATTCCCTACTATATATATTAATTTTTTTACATAATTACATATTTAATGTATCTCATTGATTAACAATAGACTACATCAGCTACCTCTCAGTAAATTTTTTTTAAAAATTTTGGCACTAAGGCAACGAGTACCCCTATTTGGGCACGTCAACCATATACCAAGCCACCTTTACCGCCCGGCTGGTTTGACGAGAAGATCATCGGCTGATTATTGAACTGCTGAGAAACACGCGTTAGAATTGGTGGGTACTAGTTGCTAACCGAGTTTGTTGTTAGCCATAAATTGTAGGCGCAGAGAACGATGAATCATATTGCACCGAAATCGGCTATATGACTCAGTTGACTTAGTCTCATGAAAAGCTCCTATCTGAGAAAAGATTAACAGCGGTTCGTTAGGCGCATATGCATCCGATAACTTTGATCTACCTTCTCCTCATTACTAGTAATTAGGGCTACGATTACGTCTTGGTTTACCAAACTATAAGGACATGACTGCTTTTTGGCGATTGGTATTCAGACCCTAGATGCCAGTCCCTTGCGTAGTAATGTATAGGAACGGGAAGCAGCAATAAAGGGTTGATTCCCTTTTATTAAACAAAGGGATAATTCCTTACGGAAAGTGGACCACAAAATAAGTAACTGCAATTTGGCCGCTAGCTACAGTAGTCTATCGGCTTGATCGGCCTGAACTCTCTACTGTTGAACAGTTCTGAAAATGGGCCATCGGAGCGGACGACTGTAAACAGGCTCGTGGATTTACTTCTTTTCATCAGCCGGAATGGCAGTGGCTCGCTCGGGCGATTAATGCTTATAATATGGTTCGTCCTCAAGCATCGTTAAATTACTTACCGCACCGACGGACCGGGTCCCATTAGATGAATCAACATAAGCCTAAGCTGCACTGATATCCGTACAAGAAAGGGCGGTACGGAAATGCATGATATGGAGCCGTATTTGACTAATTTTAATTTCAGCCTACCACTATCCGTAACATACGCGAGGAGAATTTATCTATCTGCAAACCTATAAATTTCCATCAACTCTTGCTTTATCAACGTTTTTCCTGATGAAATCGCTGATACAACAGAGGGCTTCGGCCGGTTACAAGTTTAAACTTCTTGTAAAAACAGGTAAAGTTGTTGAACCCGCTTTCATAGCAGATCTGCTTAATGTTCATCCTGTCCTCGATCAATAGCTTACAGGCATGCCCAACCCGGATCTCTAGCAAAAATTGTGAGTAGGATTTTCCTGTTCGCGATTTGAAATACCGGCAAAACGAATTAGGCACAAGACCGACCAGTGAAGCTATTTCTGGCAGCCGAATCTTTTCGTAGAAATGGGTAAGCGTGTAATTATAAATCGTGTTAAGTCGTTCATTTTCTGTCTCGGAGGCTTCGTACTGAAAACCCAGCGACGCCAAATAACTACTCTCGTCCGTTTCGCCAGCCGCCAACATGCATTCCATCAGCCCAATGATTCGGTAGGGATCGTCAGCCTGACAGAGTTTTTCCATTAACCCAGCCACTCGCTGACCGACGATACCTGATAAGGATAAGCCCCGACGAGCTCGGTCCAATGTGGTCTTAAGCGATTTATTCTCAGGCAGGGCTAGGAACTGGTGCCCCCAAAAATCTTCCGTAAAGTGAATAACCGTAGAGTAGGGTAGCCGACAGGCTTTTAACTGACCCGGCTCGGTTTCGTCCCGATCATAATACCAATAATGGGGTAAGTTCGCGCCTACCAACACCACATCGCCAGCTTTAAATCGGCGAATACTATCCCCGACGAACTGCGTACCGCTCCCCCGGTGAAAGTAAATCAGCTCGACTTCCTTGTGACAATGCCAACGGTTATTGATGTTCGGTATCAGCTCCTGACGAACACTAAAGGACCGGTTTGGGGCCGTGGTTACTTGTAACAGCTGCGGTTTCATAGCAATATGTTATTAGGGAATTACGCAGAATGTCTCTTTTCTGGTTAAAATAGCTTACAATATTGATAAGTTCCTAATTAATCATCAATAAGAAACATATGTTCTTTGTGGAGCCAGAAAGCACATTGCCTGTTTCCATGAACCCAGCCCAGAACCGCTTCGCCATTGTCATTATTACCGTACTTTTTTTCCTGTGGGGTTTTGCGCTCAACCTGAACCCAATCCTGATTCCCCACCTCAAAAAAGCCTGCCAACTATCGGACGCCCAATCGGCGCTGATCGACTCGGCTTCCTACATCGCGTATTTCGTAGTTGCCCTGCCAGCGGGTCTGTTTGTTCGGCGGTACAGTTATAAGGCGGGTATCACTCTGGGTTTGCTTCTGTTTGCGTTCGGTACGTTTCTGTTTTACCCCGCAGCTGAGCAGCGGCAGTATAGTTTGTTTCTGGTGGCGCTGTTTGTGATTGCCACTGGGCTTACGCTGCTGGAAACGTCGGCCAATCCGTACATGCTGGTGCTGGGACCAGCTGAATCAGCCACGCAGCGGCTCAATTTTGCGCAATCGTTCAACGGACTAGCGGCTTTCCTGGCCCCGCTGCTGGGTGGTACGTTTATTCTGTCCGGGCGTACGTTGTCCGCTAGTGAGCAGCAGGCTATGTCGCCTGAGCAACTAGACACGTATTTACAGGCCGAGGCTTCGTCGGTTCAGTTGCCCTTTCTTATTATCGGCATGATCGTGCTGGTTGTCGCTGTTCTCATCATCGCGACTCGCCTACCGGCTATTCAGGAAGACGATGCGTCGTCACAGGCAGCTACCGGTTCGCTGCTGAGCCAGAAGAATTTGTGGCTGGGCGTTACGGCGCAGTTTTTCTACGTGGGTGCCCAGGTTTGTGTCAGCAGTTTCTTTATTCGGTTTGTTAATCAGGTAGCGGGCATCGGCGAAAAAACGGCGGCTTTTCTGTTATCGGGAGCCTTGCTGGGCTTTATGATCGGCCGCTTTCTGGGTACGTTTCTAATGCGCTTCATTGCTCCCCCTCGTTTGCTGGCCCTGTACAGCGTGTTCAATGTCATACTGCTAATCGTTGCCGTACTCAGTCGGGGTATGATTCCTGTCTATGCCCTTATTGGCGTTGAGTTTTTCATGTCGATCATGTTCCCAACCATTTTTGCCCTAAGCATTCGAGATTTGGGGTCAAAAACCAAAGTAGGTTCGTCGTTTGTCATCATGGCCATCGTGGGCGGGGCTGTATTCCCAGTGATTATGGGACATGTCTCCGACCTGAGCACGATGCAAATTGCTTATTTGGTACCGACCGTTTGCTTTTTACCCATTCTTTACTTCGCCGTAAAAAACTTTTCGGTGAAGCGAGTAACGTTAATGGCTTCTCATTAATCGGTAGTCCTGAAAGCCCTGCAGGTCTCCGGCAGGGCTTTTTTTCTACTCAGATAATTCTCAAAAAATATGGACTTACAATTAGCAGACAAAGTCATTCTCGTGACGGGTGGTGCCAAAGGAATCGGTGAAGGCATTGTCAACGTGTTGGCGGCCGAAGGGGCTATCCCGGTCGTTATTGGCCGAAACGAAGCCGACAATCAGCAGGTAGTCGACGCTCTGAAAACGGCTGGCAAGCAGGCGTTTCAGGTCGTTGCTGAACTAACCAGACCGGAGGATTCCGAGAAAGCGGTCAACGCCGTTCTCGCCCAATTTGGCCGAATCGACGGGCTGGTGAACAATGCCGGAGTAAACGATGGTGTCGGTCTGGAATCAGGGGATTACAACCGGTTTATTGCCTCGCTCCACAAAAACGTGGTGCATTACTACCTGATGGCCCATTACTCCCTTCCCGCGCTCAAAGCGTCGAAAGGCGCGATTGTCAACATCACGTCGAAAACAGCCGATACAGGTCAGGGAAATACATCGGCCTATGCAGCGGCTAACGGCGGACGCAATGCGCTGACCCGCGAATGGGCCGTCGAACTGCTGAAATACGGCATTCGGGTCAACGCCGTCGTGGTGGCCGAATGCTGGACGCCGTTGTACGAACGCTGGATTCAGTCGCTACCCAATCCAACCGACAAACTAGCGTCCATCACCGCGCACATTCCGCTGAAAAACCGGATGACAACCGCCGAAGAAATTGCCAATACAACGGCCTTCTTACTATCGAACCGTTCCAGCCACACCACCGGTCAGCTGGTCTACGTCGATGGTGGATACGTTCACCTCGACCGGGCACTGGCCAATGCGGAATAAATCGATGAACAGCTTACGTTGTACAGCCCCCGGTCAGCTTGCCTACGGTGTCGAAGCGATGCCCGACCTTCGACCAAACGAAGCCATTGTCCGCATCAAACGCATCGGCATCTGCGGAACCGATCTGCACGCTTACGAAGGCACGCAACCGTACTTTTCGTATCCCCGCATCCTGGGCCACGAACTGGCCGGCGAAGTCGTCGCGATTGATGGTACGACCACCTTTACGCTAGGCGAAGCGGTGACCATCATGCCGTATTTTCACTGTGGCAGCTGTATCGCCTGCCGATCGGGCAAACCCAACTGCTGCCAGCAGATGCAGGTATGTGGCGTGCACGTCGACGGGGGGATGCGCGAGTACCTGTCCGTCCCCACGTCTTCGCTTCTGCCCGGCAACGGCCTGAGCTTTGACGAACTGGCGCTGGTTGAGCCCCTGGCGATTGGGGCGCATGGCGTGCGTCGGGCCGCCGTTCAACCCGGTGAGCACGTCCTGGTGGTTGGCGCCGGGCCCATCGGTTTGGGGGTTATGGAGTTTGCCCGCATTGCCGGTGGTATCGTTACAGCGCTGGATATCAACACCAACCGGCTGGACTTTTGCCAGCAGCAGTTGCAGGTTCCGCACGTCGTTGACGCCCGCAGCGAAAACCCGATCAAGCAGATTCGGGCCATCACCAACGGCGACATGCCCACGGTCGTCATCGACGCAACGGGGAGTCTAAAAGCCATCGAACAGGGTTTTTCGTACCTGGCCCACGGTGGCCGCTACGTGCTGGTCGGGCTTCAGAAAGGCGAGATTTCTGTTAGTCACCCCGAGTTCCACAAACGAGAAGCGACGCTGATGAGTAGCCGTAACGCGACACGGTCGGACTTTGACCACGTCATGATTGCGCTGGCAATTGGTCAGATAAACCCGCTTACATACATCACGCACCACGTTTCGTTCGAGCAGGTGGCCGATGCGTTCGCAAGCTGGCTCGATCCTACTAGTGGTGTCATCAAAGCGATGATCAGTATCGACTGATGCTATTTTTACGAGAATCCAGTTGAAAATGTCCCCCCTGAAGGGGCTCTGTTCGCAGTGAGTATAGCCCCCTTATTGAATTGTATCAAATAACTGACGAAATGAGCCTACTATCGTGGTGTCGGGTTTGAGAACCCGACACCACGACGTAAATCAATGAGGGGGCTGGGGGTAATTGACCGTTTACGTAACCTATAAACCACTAACCAACATAATCATGCTATCAAGAAGACATCTGCTGAAAGGACTGGCCAGCGCTGTACCTGCCTGGTATCTATCCAAAGTAGAAGGGCTGGCGTTCCCAAATGCTCCGCTGGTAGCCGGTGAGCCTATGGCAACCGGTAAGTTCAAGCCAACCTGGCAATCGCTGGCTCAATATCAGGTACCCAACTGGTACCGCGATGCCAAATTCGGCATCTGGGCGCACTGGGGTGCACAGTGCCAGCCCGAAGCTGGCGACTGGTATGCCCGCGAGATGTACGACGAGGGTAGCGGAAAGTACAATTTCCACCTGAAGAAATACGGTCCTCAGTCCAAATTTGGGTTTAAGGACGTCATCAACGAATGGAAGGCCGACAAGTGGAATCCGGATCAGTTGCTGGCGTTGTATCAGAAAGCGGGGGCGGAATACTTCGTCGCGATGGCGAACCACCACGATAATTTCGACAACTACGACAGCAAGTACCAATCCTGGAATTCGACCAAGCTGGGTCCGAAAAAAGATTTGATCGGCGGCTGGGCCAAAGCAGCCAAAAAACATGGCCTGCGCTTCGGCGTCAGCGTCCACGCGGCTCACGCCTGGAGCTGGTACGAAACAGCGCAGCGAGCCGACAAGAAGGGCCCCTACGCCGGTGTTCCGTACGACGGGAAGCTAACCAAAGCCGATGGCAAAGGTACCTGGTGGGAAGGTTACGACCCGCAGGAACTGTATGCCCAGAATCACGCCCTGAGTGAAGGGAGCGAGAAAACCTCGAATATCCACAAACAGTGGGACTGGGGTAACGGAGTCAGCGTACCATCCAAGGAATACTGCGAGAAATTCTACAACCGCACGGTCGATCTGATCAACAAATACAGCCCCGATCTGGTGTATTTCGACGATACGGCGTTGCCACTCTGGCCCATCAGCGATGCCGGTCTGCGGATTGCGGCCCACCTCTACAACAACAGCATGAAACGGCACGGGGGGAAGCTGGAAGCGGTGCTGAACGGAAAAGTGCTTACGCCCGAACAGCAGAAGTGTATGGTGTGGGACATCGAGCGCGGTCAGTCGAACCAGATTGAACCCTTCGTCTGGCAAACCGATACGTGTATCGGCAGCTGGCACTACAACCGGCATATTTACGAAAACAACGAGTACAAAACGCCCAAAACCGTCATCCACACGCTGGCCGACGTGGTGAGCAAAAACGGCAACCTGCTGCTGAGCGTACCCGTGCGCGGAGACGGCTCCATCGACGAAAAGGAGACCGCCATCGTGGAAGGCATTGCCAGCTGGATGGCGGTGAACCGGGAAAGCATCTTCGGTACACGGCCGTGGAGCGTGTTCGGCGAAGGACCGGCTATCGAATCGGCCGCGCCCCT
Organism: Spirosoma liriopis; assembly: GCF_023196085.1. NCBI lineage: Bacteria > Pseudomonadati > Bacteroidota > Cytophagia > Cytophagales > Cytophagaceae > Spirosoma > Spirosoma liriopis. Next base: position 146,429 of record NZ_JALPRF010000008.1, on the reverse strand, counting down.
GAACGCGCAGGGTTTCAACGAAGGAAAAGGCAAACCCTTTGGAGCCGAAGACATCCGCTTCACGACAAAAGGCAATGCCCTCTACGCCATTGTGATGGGGTGGCCCACGGACGGAAAAGTGCGCATCAAAACACTACGTTCCGGGAATACCGCGCTGAAGCATAGTGTCAATAAGGTGCAGTTACTCGGGCACTCGGAGAGTCTGTCGTTCACCCCTACGGGCAACGCCCTGGAAGTGACGCTCCCCAATCGTAAGCCCAGCGACTACGCCCACTGCCTGAAAATTACGTAGCGTATCAAGTCGAAATAGAAGTGCCTATCCATCATTTAGTCACCGTTCCCTATGTCGTTACGGATCATTCTCTTTCTAATATTATGGAGCGGTAGTTTGGTCGTACCGCTGACGACGTCCCAAGCCCAGGGACCGGAAAAACGGCCCGCCCCTACCGCCGACCAAAGCTACCGCAATCCCATTTTGCCTGGTGATTTTCAAAACACGGACGTTATCCGGGTAGGCACGACATACTACTACATATCGGCGACGAAAGAGTTGTCGCCGGGCATGCTGATTATGGTCTCCAAAGACCTGGTCAACTGGAAACCGATAGGCCACGCGGTCAATGACCTGACGCAGATTCATCCACGCTACAACTGCGACCGGATGGAAGGCAACAGCCGGGGTATCTGGGCGGGCTCGATCCGTCATCATAACAATCGATTCTACGTTTATTTCACCGACCCTGATTACGGGCTGTTCGTTACAACGGCCACCCGCCCCGAAGGCCCCTGGTCAAGACTGACGCCGATAAAAAAGGAAGCAGGCTGGGATGACCCCTGTCCGTTCTGGGATGACAACGGTCAGGCTTATCTGGTGATGACCAGCTTTGCCGACGCCTACAAGATTCGTCTGTTCAGAATGCGTAACGATAGTAAAGCCCTACTCGACACGGGAACGGTGCTGTACCAGGGCAAGGGCAGCGAAGCCAACAAGCTGTATAAGATTAACGGCTACTACTACCATTTTTACAGTGAAGTGACGGGCGAAGGCCGAATTCCCTTCATGGCCCGTGCCCGCACGATCCAGGGGCCGTATACAGAACGTCGCCAACTGATTCACAAAGCCGAAGGCGAACCCAATCAGGGTGGGCTGGTGCAAACCACCGGGGGGCAGTGGTATTTCGTTACGCACCACGGGAACGCCTACTGGTGTGGCCGCGAGGCTAGTTTACTACCCGTAGTCTGGCAGGATGGCTGGCCCCTGTGGGGAAAACCGGGCGCCGACGGCATCGGAAACATGGTCTGGTCCGCCGAAAAGCCACGTCAAACCGGCCCGATCGACACCTTGCAGACCAGTGATGAATTTTCGACAGCAACACTATCGCCCCAATGGGAATGGTATTTTCAGCCACGGCCCGACAAGTGGTCGTTGACGGAAAACCCCGGTTTTCTGCGCCTGTACGCCTGCAAACCGTTACAAACCGACCAGCTTACGAAGACGACCAACGTACTGACGCAACGCCCGCTACGGACCGACAAAAACGTCGTTACAGTGAAGATGGACATCTCGCATATGGTAAACGGGCAGGCAGCGGGGGTAGCCTTGTTTGGCAAGACGACAGGTCGTATTCACGTCAGGCGATCAGACGCGGGCTTTCGGTTTATATGTGACCAGCCTGCTACATCAACCGCCATTGAAGCGATCGACTCGCGGGCGCAGTACGTTTGGTTTCGGGCAAGCTGGAACAAAGCCGGCGAAGCGCACTTTTCGTACAGCACCAATGGTCAGCACTTCGAGGAGTTGGGGCAGGTCTATCAGATTACCAATTTCGGCAATTACCTGGGTGCCAAGCTTGGCCTATACACGGTAAACGACAGCGCTGACAGTGGCTTTGTCGACATCGACTGGTTTCACTATCATACCGACCGGCCGTGAGTATTGCCAGTCAATCGGCTCCCCATTTTCGGATGTGATTACCTTGGAAAGGGACGGGACCGCCCGCCCGGATCATTCACGGTTCGACTCGGAGTCAGGTACGATTTGTGGTCAGTTGCAGCTCAGCCAAATCCCGCTTAGCTCATTTTGCGGGAGGGTTTGGTGAACCAATCAGCTATGATGATGGTAACGGCGACTGCGAACCTACCCCGCTTGCCAGTTCTCTTTACCCCATTCTAAAAACCAGACCACTCAGGATCAGGACTAAAGGACGTTTGGCTAACGTTCCAAGCGCTTAACAGTGCAATGCGGCCACGTCGGCACTGGTCATTATCAGCCGCGCGCTGGCAATTGTAGCCGTATTACATAAAAATTTATACATTTGCGCTTGTTTAAAATTAGTCTAAATAAGTATGAATCGAATTTTAGTTTTTCTCCCACTGTTGATTTCACTACATGTCGTAGCCCAAACCGGCACCATCCGAGGAACCATTACGACATCGAACGGTAACCCTGCCGGGTTTGTAACTGTTCGGCTGGACAAATTCAGTACGGGAGTCGTAACAAATGCAACTGGTAGCTATACGATCGAAAACGTGCCGGGAGGTCTCCATACGGTTACCGCTAGCTTCGTTGGCTACAACACCCAAACAAAGGAGATAACTAGTACAGATGGACAAATCGTTACCGTTGACTTCGTGCTCACTGAGGCAGAAGCTAATTTGTCTGAAGTAGTCGTTTCAGCAAGCAGAACCAAGGAGTCGATTGACGGAATCCCTTCTTCGGTAGCGGTAATAGGCCTTAAAACCTTGCAGGACAATCTTGACATCACGACTAACCTTGGCAGTATACTGGAAAATCGTGTACCGGGCCTTGCGCCAAGTGCTGGATTGAGCAGCAATTTTGGGCAGACACTTCGCGGCCGTAACATGCTGGTGATGGTAGACGGCGTACCACAATCTACACCCTTACGAAACGGGGGCATGGATATCAGAGCTTTAGACCCTTCGGTAATCGAACGAGTTGAAGTAGTAAAAGGAGCCACGGCCATCTATGGAAATGGCGCTGCGGGCGGTTTGATCAACTACTTTACCCGTAATCCTAAAACCGGAAAGCTCATCAATAGCCATACTACTATTGGCACGAGCGGCTCATTGACCAATAAGGCCAACAGTATGGGTGGGCGTGTCAGCCAGCTACTATATGGTGATAAAGGGAAATTGAGTTATGTGCTGGGGGGCGTATATGAGCAAACCGGTGAGCAAAAAGACGCAGCTGGTGACGTATTACCCCCTATCTATGGCCTTGGCGAGACCGATTCATACAACGCTTTCGCAAAAATTGGGTATCAGCTGACGAACCAGCATAAGGTACAGGCTACGTATAACGTTTACAGCAGCAGACAAACGACCAACTATCTCACGGTAAACGGTGATTACAAGAATGGTATTAAGACGTCGGCAAAACTGGGCGAAAGCCAGGGTGTCCCGCAGGGAGTAAGAGGAAATCATAACCTGAACATTTTGTTTACAGGAAATACAGGCGTCGCCAATACCTCCTACGATGTATCGGCCTATTACCAGAGTGTAGACAACGTATTTTTCTATTCGACAGCATTTGTCGATGGCGGTGTGTCCAGGGTTTTGTCCAAAAAAAAGGGCGTTCGACTGGTACTCAATACACCTCTGAAACTATCGACCGCAGATGCCAGCCTAACGTATGGTCTGGACGCCCAACGCGATATTACGTCGCAACCCCTAGTAGATGGACGAATTTGGGTGCCCGAAATGAACATGCAAAACATGGCTCCCTTTGCCCAGGCAAGAGTGACATTTTTTGAAAAGCTGATCCTAAAAGGAGGGCTACGCTACGAAAAAGTACGTATTAGTGTCGATGATTATAACACGCTTCCTTCGGTAAATGTACTATCAGGTGCCGTAACGCCATCTATTAAGGTAAAAGGCGGTGATTTGGCGTATAATCCACTGGTTTTCAATCTAGGACTTCGCTATAATGTCTCTCCCTATTTCTCGCCTTATATCAGTTTCTCGCAAGGGTTTACCGTGTCCGATGTTGGATTGGCGCTTCGTGCTGCCCGAGTAGACGACGTAGCCAAGATCAACACCAAAGCTGTTATTGTTGACAGTTATGAAGCTGGATTTGTCAGTAAGATAGGTACGCTGCGTTTTGAAGCTATTGGTTATGTTAGTGAGTCCAGCCTGGGATCGAACAGCGTATTCCAAAATGGTTCATTTATCGTAGTCCGGGCTCCTGAACGCATTTATGGGCTGGAACTTACGGCCGACGCACAACTAACAAAAAACCTGCGGGCCGGTCTCAATTACAGCTACGTCGAAGGAAAACTGGATGCCAACGACGACAGGAACTACAATGGCCCGGAGGACGAATACCTGCCCGGCGCACGCATAGCCCCGCCCATGCTTACCGGAAATATCAATTATACCCTTTTGCCGAATAAACTGAACCTTTTGCTCCAATATACGGGGATTATGAAACGCAATCGTTTTGCCAAAAACAGCAACAATTCATACGATTATTCAAAAGGTCCCGTCAAGGCGTATAATCTGTTTAGTACCGCCATCAATTACCAGTTTTCCCAGAGCACCTCATTAAGCCTGGGCATAGAAAATCTATTCAATGAAGACTATTATCCAGCGCGTTCGCAATGGACAGCCTTAAATGATAACTACATAAAAGGTAGTGGCGCAGCGTATCGATTAACCCTACATATAAAAATGTAAGGGGTTTACAGCTAACAGGGGCCTGGATGTTATACCCAGAAGTTGGCCAAAATTGTGTACTGATCGAATGAAGAACGGGCTACGAAGGTAGTGGGGTGTCGAATCCCTCTTACCTACCGTAGCCCGTGCACTTGCTCAGCGAAGCCGGGTAACCTCCGTACTACGCAGTATACTTTTCGCTTCGAAAAAGTGGTACTGTCTATCACCCCAATCATTCACCCATTATGAGCAAAAGCCAATTAGCCGTTAAAAAAGCTCGTTTCAGGAAGCGTTAGTTAAACTTGCCATGCAAGCCGCCGTATAAGAATCGATTAAAACAGCAGCTACTACTTGGTATCAGTCGACTTTTTTCCAGGTAAAACGCTGGCCATTCTCCTTGGTAACGCAGCGAACTACCCGACCAGCCGTATCACGCTGGAACGTCAGTCGACTGTTCTACTTCTGCGGAAAAAAACGGTCCGCGCTACTGGCAAGCAAGGCCAATTCCGGTAGTTGATCCTTATGGTGTCCCAGCGAATACAGCTGTCCATCCCGGAGAACGATATCCATTTCGTAACCGCCTGGTTGATCCGCCACGTAGCAACCGATGTACTGCCTCAGCAGTTTTGGTGCTAAGTGTATCTCCGGCCTGGGTAGCCACAATTCATCGGGCATTTCAAAGACAATCACCGATAAGCTTTACACACCTGGAAAGACGGAATCCGCATAATTGCCGAAATTATTGACCAAAACGATCGTTAGGTGTTCCGCTGGATAGTAGACAAATTCCGACATAAAGCCGGGATAGCCACCACTGTGACGCAGGGAAGGATTCCCCCCAAATTGGCCAGTATACCAGCCATAGCCGTAGCCATTACGACGGGGTGCGAAAGCCAACTGCCAGGAACGGGCCGACAGAAGTTGCCGGTTAGCGACGGTTTTTGCCCACCGTAGCATGTCACCTGTCGTGCTGTAAAGCCCGCTCGCAGCACACAAATTTAAATATTGCACGGGTGTCGGTCCATAGAAGTGTCTGTGGGTCAACATTGGAGAGGCACCTACCTAGACGTTGCATTACTCCGGCATTGACGGGTTTGCCTACGAAGAAGGCTTCGAATATACTCTAACGGTCAACCAGAAACAGGTTGAAAATCCGCCGATGGATGGATCCAGCATTCGCCACACGTTAGTGAACGTCGTTGAAAAGACCAAACGCTGAAAGCGTTCTACTCAGTCAGCCTCTAAGTTGACCGATCCATCTGCCCACCCAGTCCAAAGAGTCCAAACGTAAATACAGTGCTATCCGTTGTGGTAGGCGTGTAAAGTAGCCATGCGTTCAACCGTGACGATCCGCCTTACCAACTGAGGTAGTACGCTGAAACAGGGGTAATCTTTTAACTAGCTATCTTGTTTCGGCTCTAACATATGGCCAGCAGCAATAATCCAGTCAGAATAAGAACCTCGCAAAAGGTAGGAGTCACCAGCACGTATTGCCGTTCCTAATGTGTATCCACCGTTTCTATGCAAACGTCAAACTAATCTGCACGTATTTATACTGCAGGTAAAGGATAGACTGTTTGGTTGGCGGGGTCGGCAAAACTAATCCGACACGAGCATCCGATCCGAGCTATTTTTTGTTATTCTGATAACAGAGGGATGGTCGCGATCAGGCACCAAAGGCCATTTACGAAGGTCCTTCCGTTGTCAGAACGGGAAGTAATGCCTCAAAACTCCTACAGTTGATCAAACAGGTATATTATTTACTCACTTCACTAGCGTAGCGATACGTGAAAGCGTCAACGTCGATCAAACCGGTATCAGCGGTCAGGTTGTAGTTGAATATGCCCAGCCGATCGCCCCGGTAACTGCCCCAGACGAGTTGCGTTTTCGTTCCTATTGGCGTGAAGTTTTTGCCGTCGGTGCTGTAGAAGTACTGGTTTATGCCGTCGAACCCCCAGGATGATTGCAGCCAGATCGTTTTCCCATTAATTGCTGGCCCCGTCGAATCGGTATCGTTAACGGTGTACACCAGGTACCGTTTACCAGCCTGTTGTTTTATGCCCAGCGCGCTATAGCTGGCCGTCGACAGATGCGTCAGGCCGGCATGTTGCCCGTTCGCCATGCCGCTCACGTCAAGTTTTACGGTGGCTACGTTCGATTTCGTCCGCATGCTGCGCTGGGTGATCGTGTTGCCAACTCGGAGCAAAACTTTTTTCGGATTCTGAGGATCGATTGGCTGAAAGGCATGCAGCCGAAGAAAGCCCCGCCGGTCGGTCAGCGACCATTTGTCGGACCGGGGTTGGTAGTTCCACTCCCATTGGGACAGTAACCTGGTGCTGGTAAACGCATCGTCGGTCTGCATGCGCAAGGGATTGCCTTTACTGGTGATCGGCTTCTTGGCCGACCACACCATTTTCCCGATGCCGTCAGCTCCTACTGCCCCCATGATAGGCCAGCCGTCAACCCAGGTTACGGGCAGTAAACTGGCTGCCCGCCCTTCCCAATCGCCGGTACCGTGATGGGTAAAGAACCACCACGCACCGTTTGGCAATTGCATCAGGCCACCCTGATTGGGTTCCTTGTCGGTTGCTGCGTTGACGTGGTTGAGTTGGCGGATTTCCCAGGGTCCGTGTAGGCTTTTGGACCGCTCCATCATCATCACCCGCCCTTCCTTGTTGACCTCACTAAAGTAGTGGTAATAAAGGCCGTTGATTTTGTAGAGCTTGTTAGCCTCACTTCCCTGCGACTGGTGAATGATGGTATCCGACTCCATGATCAGGCTCTTTCCGTCAGGGGTCATCTTGAACAGGTGGATGTTGTACTTTTTGCCGTTTTTCGGATCAAGTCCAAACTGAGTAGCGACGAAATAAAGTTGCCCGTCGTCGTCGCGGAAGGAACAGCAATCGTCCCAGCCCTGCACCTTCCAGAGCTGATGAATAGGTTCCCAGGGGCCGGCCGGATTGGTAGCACTGCTCATAAAGAAGCCATCATCCGGCGTACCGAAATACACCCAGAACTTATTGTTGTAATACCGAATCGACCCCGCCCATATACCTTTCCCGTAACTGTTCATTTTATCCCAGTTGAGGTCGGGACTTATCCGCGTGAGATCGTCGGCAACGTGACTGAGCAACTCCCAGTTGACCAGGTCTTTGGAGTGCAGGACCGCCATGCCGGGCGAATATTGCATGGTGGATGAAATGGCGTAATAGTCATTGCCGACGCGAATGGCGTCCAGATCACTGAAATCACTGGGGATGACCGGATTACGGTACGCTCCGTTCCCCTGATCGCCCCATTGTTCCGTTTGTTGCCCCCTTGCGTTCAGCCCGAAAAGCGACAGCAACACCAGCACTGAAAGTACGCTTAACCTAGTCATGTTTATTCCGTAATTGATAAAATCACTTGCCGCCTTCGGGTAATCAATTCCTTCATTGTGAATCGATCAGCGACAAAACAACCACCGCCAGTCAAGCTGGCTGACAGCCGGTCCGTATTCAGCCGATAGCAGCTTCGGCTGGTTGTTGATTCAGGTGCATCGCCAGCGTCGACGAAACCCCTTGCTCCATAAACCGGAGCAGGTACGCGCTAACAGCAGTCTCAAATCCAGGCAATTCGGCCAAGTTCTCCCCCCACAGCGCCTTATTTCGTAACACCATTGCGACGACCTGTTCAGGCGACGATTGTGCCCACAGGTTAGCAAAGTAAGTGGCTTCGCTGTCCTGAATTACGTACCGTTCCCCCGCCCGATTACCGTAGCAAACGCCATCGTCCAGCCGCTCCCCTCGCATGAACAACAGGTAAGCTGCGAACCCAAACGCCATGCTCAGGGGTGGTTTCGCCTGAGTCCGATAATACTGCATCAGCGTCGGCACGTTTCGCAGTTTCATTTTTGCCGTGTATTGCACGGTAATTGCCAGCCACCGGTGCTCGATGTACGGGTTTCGGAAACGATCCTGCGTCTGCTGACTGAATTGCGCAGCCGCTTGGCCATCCACGGCATACGGGATACCGGGCGTCAGTTCCGCCGTCATCAATCGATCGACATAAGCCGCGACATCCGGGGTTTCCATGGCTTCCCGAACGGTATTGCACTCGGCCAGGTAGGCCACGCCACAGCTTAGTGTATGTGTCCCATTCAGGAGCCGGAGCTTCAACTCCCGAAACAGATCGATATCGGGCTGAATAACGACGCCTTCGTCAGCTTGCGCAAAGGAGAGTTTGGCTTTAACCCGTTCGTCACCTTCAATCGCCCAGAGTTTGAATGACTCCGTGACAATCAGCAGCTCATCCTGGTAGCCGAGTTGGTCAGTCAACGCTTGGTGCGTCGCTTGATCGGGTTTACCCGGCACAATGCGATCGACCAGCGAATTGCAGTAGGTATTGGCGCTATCGAGCCAGTCGATAAATGACTCTTCCAGACCATTGTAAACCGCAAGCTGCCGAACGATTGCCCGTAACGTCTCCCCGTTTTTTGGAATCAATTCCGTGGGAACGATAATCAATCCTTTCTCCCGATCGCCATCGAAGGCCTGGTAACGGGCGAGCAATACGGCCAGTAATTTACCCGGAAACGAGTTTGGCGCGCCTTGCCCAATCGACTCCGCCACATACTGAATACCGACTTCCGTTGTATTGGACAGGATTAGCTGCAAATCGGGGCTCGCGGCTACCTGTAGCACTTCCGGCCAGGCGTGGTCGGCAACCAAAACCCGGCTGATGGCCGAACAGCGTACATTTTCTTCAATTGTCTGCCCGTTGGCTACCCCTCGAATGCACAGGGTGTACCGGTTGTTCTGGTTAGCAAACGAAGCGACGTCGCCACCACTGGTCGATTTAACGACGACAATCCGACCATTGAACACGCCCTGCCGGTTCGCTTTGTCGATCAGATAATCGGGCAGTCCGCGTAGCAGCACGCCCGTTCCAAATTGTAACACACGTTCAGGCAGTTGCTCTGTTTGCGGATCGTCGGGCCATAATTGGTTTGTCGGCAGGTCTGTCGGTGCTGGCATATTCATAGCTTCAGGTGGTGTAAACAGTCGATGAGTAGGTCGTACCGCCAGCGTTTGGTGAGCGGAACGAATTTTCCCGTAGCTTCAGTGAGAACCACGGTTGCTTCGTGGTTCTCACTGCTACACGACTGGGGCAGCTTCCTAATTGGCCTGTATGGTGTATACTTTCCCTTTTTCGGTTTTCAGCCGCAACACGTAGCCTTCGTCGGTTTTCACAGCGGTTTGCTTACTGCCCTGAATGCGAACGGGTACATTGGTGAGCAACGCTAGATCGCCACCGGTCAGCGATTTTAGAGTAGCGCCGGTGAGGGTTGATTTTTTCCAGTTCATACTCACTTCGAAACCACCCCTTGCTTTCAATCCAGTTACGCTGCCTTCCGACCACGAATCGGGTACGGCGGGTAGCAAATGAATCTTATCCAGGTGGCTTTGCAACAGCATCTCCGCCATGCCCGCCGTACCGGCGAAGTTGCCGTCGATCTGGAACGGTGGGTGCGCGTCGAAGAAGTTGGGATAGGTACCCCCGCCCCGACTCATCTGCGTACCCGTCGTGGTGACATAATGCATCAGCTGGCGGATGAGTGAATACGCGTGGTTTCCATCCTGCAATCGGGCCCACCAGTTTATTTTCCAGCCCTTGCTCCAGCCGGTGCCTTCGTCGCCCCGCAGTTCCAGCGTTTTCCGAGCCGCCGTAAAAAATTCCGGCGTTTGGGTGGTAATCTGCCGACCAGGGTGCAATCCGAACAGATGCGATACATGCCGGTGGTGCGGATCGACCTCGCGGAACTCCTGGTTCCATTCCAGCAATTGACCCTGCTTCCCAATCTGAAGCGGAGACAACTGATTGCGCTTGGCGATCAACTGGTCCCGGAAGGCTTTATCCTGGTTCAGCACGGTGGATGCGTCGATCAGGTTAGTGAACAAATCCCAGATAATCGACATATCCATCGTGGTACCTACCGATACGCCCTGCTGCTTACCGGCCGCGTCGAAGAATTTGTTTTCGGGCGTAGTCGAGGGGGCGGTTACCAGCTTGCCGTTCTTATCAGGCACCAGCCAGTCGAGCGAGAACAGAGCCGCCTGTTTCATGATGGGGTAAGCCCGCTCGGCCAGAAATTTCCTGTCGCCCGTAAACTTATAATGTTCCCAGAGGTGCTGACACAGCCAGTTACCACCCATTGGCCAGTTAGCCCATAGCGGATCGCCATCGCCCCGGTCGCCGACGGCGTTGCTGAGCCCCCAGATATCTGAATTGTGGTGAGCGACCCAGCCTTTGGCGTTGTAGTATTCCTGAGCCGTTACGTGTCCAGTAGTGGCCAGATTTGGAATCCAGTCGAGCAGAGCGGTGTGCATTTCCGACAAATTCGTGACCTCAGCGGGCCAGTAATTCATCTGTGTGTTGATGTTGATGGTGTAGTTCGAACTCCAGGGGGCACGTAGCTCCTTGTTCCAGATGCCCTGCAGGTTAGCGGGCGGACCATTCGGACGGGAGGAGGAGATGAGCAGATAGCGGCCATACTGAAAATACAGCGTTTCCAGGCCGGGATCATAGCGACCCGATGAATAGGCCTGTAGCCGCTCGTCGCTGGGCAACAAGGCCGTTGGGTTCGACGCCAGCGTATCCCGAACGGAAAACGTGCAGCGGTCGAAATAACGCCGGTAGTCGGCCTGATGGGCGTTCAGTAAGGCCGCGTAGGGTTGACCGGTGGCTTGAACCAGGTAGGAAGCGGCCAGTTTTTTCTCGTCTTTCCCGTCCTTGTCCGGACACTTGTCAAAGCCGTTGAAGCTGGTCGCGGCTACCACGTAGAGGATTACTTCGCTGGCTTTGTCGATGTGAATACCCGCCGTATCGGTTTTGACCGAACCGTCTTTGGCGACGGCTTTGATGCGATACTGAAAGCGCATACCGTTGCAACCGGTGGTGTCGTCGTATACGATGGGTTTTCGCCCCTTGGGATTGTAATAGTTCGGATCGACGCGGGCCGGAGCTTTCCCATTGATGACCAGTTCGTTTGTTCCCTGGGCTGTTTTCTGAATCCGCAGGAGCGAACGGGTCGCTACGTCGAACGTCAGTTGCCGGGCTTTGTCGGCACTGAGTCGGATCACCAGCGCGTTGGCCGGAGCCGAGGCCAACAGTTCTCGTTTGTAGGTAACCCCGTCAATCGTAAACCGGGTCGTAGCGACGGCATTGGCAATATTCAGATCGCGGTAATAAGCCGATGGCTTTCCGGCCGGAAAGCGCTGGTTAAGCATCAGATCGGCCAGCGGCATGTAGGATTCCGTGTAAAAACCCTGCATTTTTTTGGTCAGCTCGTCCGCTTTGGCATAATTTTCCTGGTTGAACAGGGCCTCCCGGATGGCGGGCAGGTACGTAGCAGCCTGGGGATTGACGCCTTTTTTGACGGGGCCGCCCGACCAGAGCGTTGATTCATTGAGCTGAATCAGTTCCTGCTCGACGCCGCCGAACACCATCGCGCCAATTCGGCCGTTGCCCAGCGGCAGAGCCTCAACCCACTGATCGGCGGGCTTATTATACCATAACTTCTGGGACGACTGGGCCCGCAGGCTCCCCACGCTAAGCAGCAACGAAGCACAACTAATTACCAATAATTTCATACTGACAAGAAAATAAAGTTCACTGACCCAGACAAGCCAGTTGCCGTTTTTTAAGCTATTTAACCAGTACGTAGCGCTACCAGACTCACACGTGGTACGAGGCCGGTAGCGACGATCAGGAAATGCAGTTAAGTTAATAGCCTGGGTTCTGCTTTTGACCGGGATTGCGGTCTATTTCCGTCTGCGGAATCGGCCACAGATCGAATCGTGATTCATAATACTTCTTCTTCATGGTCGTGTTACCCGGCACCACCGTAAAGCCATTCAGTTCCTGCGTGGCGATGCCCCACCGTCTGAGATCGAAATAGCGGAATCCTTCCAGGGCTAGTTCAACCCGACGTTCGTGCCGAATGCGATCGCGCATGGTCGCCTGCGTAAGGCCCGTCGGTAAGGCCGGCATACCGACCCGGGCGCGCACCTGGTTGACGGCCGCATAGGCATTCGCCGGACCGCTGGCTTCGTTCTCGGCTTCCGCGTAGTTCAGCAACACTTCGGCGTAGCGCATCAACACCAGATCCTGACTGCTTACGGTGCTGTAACCGGGGTCAGATATCGTCGGGTCAAGCATTTTTCGGATGGCGAAACCGGTTGTGTTCGAGTTGGTAAACGGCTGGAACGTTTGCTGCGTACCGTTGTATTTGTTCCACCCCTGCGACGGTCCGTCGCCCGGTACGAAAATACTCATGCGCAGCCGGGGGTCCCGGTTTTCGTACGGCGCGGCTGGGTTGTACAGTGGGGATGAGGCCGTCGGTAGCCCATCCTTGCTTTCGTACTCACTCACCAGATCGGCCGTTGGCTGGAACGACTCCCAGCTACCCAGTTGCAGGTCAATACCTATACCCGGATACGAGTTGGGTGGCAGGTTCTTGACGGAGAATAAAATTTCAGGATTGTTGCTCTGCCCCGGTTTGTAAAATACTTCACTGTAGCTGGTGGACAACTTGAATTTACCACCATCGACAACCGCCTTTGACAGGGCCGCTGAGGCTGCGTATTGCTTTTGATACAACAACACCCGCGCCTTGAAGGCCTGCGCCGTTCCTTTTACCGCGTGCCCATCCGAGTAAGCCGCATCGGGCAGGTTGGCAATGGCCACGTCCAGATCTTTGTTGACACCCGTCAGCACTTCATCCTTGGTATTGCTGGTTCGGGGCTGCTTGAAGGAGTCGGTAGCCGGTTCCGTGATGTAGACCACGTTGCCGTACAGCTGGCCCAGCTGAAAATAGAAGTAGGCGCGCAGGAAGCTGGCTTCAGCCATGTATTTCTTCCGGTTCGTTTCGTCCATAGACACCTTGCTGATATTAGCCAGCAGGATGTTGATAGACGCGATAGCCCGGTAGCTGGTCGCATACATATTGTACACGTAGCCGCCCGTTGTCGGGGTTGGTCCGTTCAGGCTGATGGACGTGATTTCGGCATCCCAGGGGTATTGCGCATACGCGTCGTCGGTCAGCGCATCCCAGCCGGTGGGCCAGTAAAGCGAGACGGGAGCTCCCCCGCTTTTCAGAAAAGAATAATTGGCGGCCAGGGCCGACTGTACGTCAGCTTCCGTTTTCCAGAAACTGGCCGACGACAGTTGTTCCAGTGGGGCGACCTCAAGGGCGTTTTCCCGGCATGCCTGTAAGCCCGTAAGCAACAGCGCAACGACGATTATGAATCTTTTTGGCGTTTTCATGTGATGGATACTCTTAGAATTGAACGGTAGCGCCCAGTGTAAAGACCTGATTTTGTGGATAAGACACGTAGTTGTCCGTCACCGCTGTACGTTCGGGGTCCAGACCTGGAAACTTACTCAGTGTGAGTAGATTATCACCAGCAAAGTAGACCCGAAGCGACTGCATTTTTGCCTTGCTAACCAACGTATTAGGCAGCGTGTAGCCAATCTGCACGTTCTTCAACCGGACAAACGAGGCATCTTTCAGGAAATAAGTAGAGGCATAGTTCTGCACGGGTGCGTAGCCATCGGCCCAGTAGATGCGGGGCATCGTTGTCGATGGGTTGCTTGGTGTCCAGCGGTTGCGCCAGTCGGTTGTTGGTACAGATCCTTGCCGGAACGGCTCTGCGCCCCAGCCTGTTACGTACAGCCGCTGACCGGCCGAGCCAAAGACCTGCACCGACAGATCGAAATTGCGCCAGGACGCATTCGCGTTCAAGTTGTACGACATCGTCGGGTAACGCCCCGGTGTATACGTCCGGTCACTGGCGTCAATTTTACCGTCGCCGTTCACGTCTTTGATTTTCAAATCACCCGGCTGTGGCGTAATGGGCTGCTTGGGCGAGCGGTTGATCTCTTCCTGACTCTGGAAGATACCATCCCACTGATAAAGGAAAAATTCGTCTAGTGGTCGCCCTTCTTCCCGGATCGTTTGCCCCCCAATTTCGCGGCTTCCGTACTGAACCAGCCTATTCTTGTAAGCCTGCACGTTACCACCGATCTGGTAGGTGAAGTCCTTGCCGATCTTATCGCGGTAAGCCAGTTCGATTTCAAAGCCGGTGTTTCTAACCCGCCCGTTGTTTACCGTCGGCGCATTCAGACCAACGTACAGCGGCACCTGGTAGCTGCGCAGAATATCATACGTTTCCTTGTTGAACCAGTCGGCAGAAACGGTAAGGCGTCCGTTCAGCGCGGCCAGATCAAAACCCAGATCGACACTCTGCGTCGTTTCCCAGGTCAGCGACTGGTCGACCAGACCGGCGGCATAGTAGCCCGTCTGAAGGCTGTTGTTGAACGGATAGTTGGCCGTCGACAGCGCGTTCTGGTAAGGATAGGTACCGATATTCTGATTACCGAGTTTACCATACGAAGCCCGCAGTTTGAGGTCGTTCAGCCAGGTTATGTTCTTCATGAACGCTTCTTCGGTCAGACGCCAGCCCACCGAACCGGCGTAGAACAAGCCCCAGCGGGTAGCGGTCGGTAGCCGGGACGTTCCATCGTAGCGGGCACTGGCTTCGACCAGGTATCGATTCTGGTAGTCGTAATTGGCCCGACCATAGAACGAGCGAATCGCCCACTGGGAAGCCCCGCCGTAGTTGGTTTGTCCTTCAACCGGCCCCGCGTTCAGCTCCCGCAGGGTATTGGTCGCAAATTCCCGGCGGAAACCGCCCAGCGACTGATCTTTGTTCTGCTCCTGCTGCGCTCCACCCAGCACTGTGAAATGGTTTTTGCCGATCTGCTTATCGTACGTCAACTGGCTATACAAAACCGTGTAAGCCGTGTTACTGCTGTTAACCGATAAGCCCAGCGTTCCAACGTCGAGCAGACCCGCCTGAGTCAGATCGGAGTAATAATAGACAGGGATACGAGGGCGGAAGTCGTTGGATTTCCAGTACCCGAAGTTAATACCACCCCGGGTTTCCCACTGCAAGCCCTCTGCTAGTTTGACGTTGATAAATCCGTTCACCTGCGCGTAGTAATCGTCGGTCGTGGTCGTCACATTGTCGGCAGAAGCGACTGGGTTTTTGTTTCCCACCTCACCATTGTAGGCTCTGTATGTGTACAGACCGCTGCCATCGGGCAAGGTAGGTCCGTACAGGGGCGACTGGGCCAGCGTAGCCAGAAACGTGTCACCGGCCCCCGACGACGGCCCTTTCCGGTTTGAGTAGCGGAGCAGGGTGTTGGTTCCGAACGTAATGAAGTCGTTGACCTTTGAGCTTAAGTTAAATTGCAGCGTGTATTTCTGAAAATTGAACCCGCGCACTACGCCCGGCTGATTCGTGTAGCCCAACCCTACGCTGTAATTCGTATTCCCTGCCCCCCCGTTGACGTTCAGGTAGTGGTTCTGCACGTTAACGGTTCTAAAAATATCGTCCAGCCAGTTATGATTCGGGTACTTGACCCGGTCGGTCGCGTTCCGATACAGATCGATGGTCGACTGCGGGTAGATGGGATTCAGCCCCGAGTTGCTCCGGGCTTCGTTGCTCAGCTCCATAAACTCCGCCGAGTTGTCAATGACAGTCGGCAGTTTTGTCGGCCGCGTAATCCCATTGTTGAACGTATAACCGACGGAAACCTTCCCGGACTTCCCTTTTTTAGTTGTAATGACGATAACGCCGTTGGCCCCTCTGGCTCCGTAGATAGCGGCCGAAGCAGCATCTTTGAGCACCGACACCGAAGCGACGTCGTTCGGGTTGAGGTTGGTCAGGCTTCCGGGCAATCCATCGACGATCACCAGCGGATCATTGCCCGCTCCACTAAACGTACCGACCCCGCGAATACGCAGACTGACCCCTTCGTTACCCGGTTCGCCGGATGACTGCTGTACCTGAAGGCCAGGCAGTTGCCCCTGCAAGAGCGTAGCGGGGTTGGTCGCGATCCGTTTGTTAAGCTGCTCGCCCGTCGCGACAACCACGGCCCCGGTCACTTCCGCTTTCTTCTGCGTACCATAACCAACGACGACCACTTCATTCAGCGCTTTATCGTCCGTTACCAGCGCAACCGAAACCGACGTTTGCGAGCCTACCTCCACTTCTTTGCTCTGGTAGCCTACAAACGAGAATATCAGCACAGTTCTCCCCTGGTCGGGTACCGTCAGCGAGTAATTTCCGTTGGCATCGGAGGTTGTCCCCCTGGTCGTGCCTTTGATCAGGACACTCACCCCGGGCAGACCGGCCCCTGTATCGTCCGTAATTCGTCCGCTAACAGACCGGTCCGCAAGCTGACCATTTCGGATCGATATAGCAGGTTTGAATTCCTTACTATTGCGTATATACGCCCGCTCGGTTGCGGGGTTACCCACCGCCAGTGAGGAAAAAAGCGTAGCCGTACTTGCCAGACAGACGGTTAATAGCCGTGTCCGAACCGGAAAGTCGCTACTAGCTGGTAGTCGTTTATTTTTCATAGAATAAAGGATAGGATTAACCGTATACTGTTGATTATCAGTTACGGTGGGTGCTTACTTGACAGTTTAGCTCTGTTTTAATCGAACATTACCAATAGACACGATTTTTCTATTTTTTGAACTATACAAAGGAAAAATATTTTTAAATCAATACGATGCAGATATTATCCAGTTACTAAGCAATTCTAACATGTTGGAAAATGGTATTGCGTTTTTTGATGGCTATTTCTAATCAGTTGTTAAAGCGTCGGCTTTCATAGTATCGAAAAGTGTAAGCCAGCAGTTGCCGGTAAAGGCGAAGATTTGCAATGTGTGCTTATTCGAAGAGTGCTGAAATAGTCTTCCCTAATTAGAAATACACTATAGATCTAGTTTGACAGACACTGAGATGTAGGAGCAGGTAACACAACAATAATAGTGCAGTCGCCGGCCAACCTAGAATATGTAATTCGCTACTGGCAACAGACCAGTGAGAAGCGACTTCACTTTAGTAAACCATACTAACCTAAAGTTGGTGAAACGGGCATTTACTGAAATGTTAAGTTAACTGAAGCAATTAGTTACTTATCCCACATCCAAGTAGACGCTCTTTTTCTGAGACGAACGAAGTTCCCCTCTTTAGGCTTCATGATTGGGAATTTTAGGAGAGAAACCCCACATTGTATACGCTCTATCTTCGGTGAGTAGAGTTTTCATCACGTCCTACTCGATTGGCGACATATGCTTTTTAAAAGCAATAATCTTTTGTTTTTGTGCAGAATGAAAATTTCATAATTGATAATATTATATATGGTTTTTTTGAATAAAGTACAAATAATTAACAGTGAGCTTTCAACGCTTTCAATCAAGTGTATACTCTGGAAAGTTTATATTAGAAGAGAAAATACAAGTTCAAACAGTGATTTTAGGGGCCGTTAGAAAGTAATTAGATTGTATAGCAGGCTCTTTTATGCTGTGCTCAATCGCTTTCGATAGCTGGTTTTGGAGCTTGCTAAAATAGTATTTCGCTTAGTAATTCCGAATACATGAAACTAGTATAAATCACATTTGCCCTAGGCTTATCAGCCATCTGTTTGGCCACCACTTGCCAAGCTGACCTCGATCGTAACGTGATCCGGTCGACTCGTTTGGCTCTGAATGTTACCGGGGCCAACCACTGCCGGCCAACTAAGGCAATTTCGCACAAGTCAGCCAACCATTGTTTTGTTAAAAATAATGTCAAGGAACCCCTTCTAAATCCTAAAATAGAAAGTCAGAAAACGTTTGACGAGGTGTTTGTGGAGGTTACAGTTATGGGTAACGATGTTGCTTCCACACCAATTGATTTTACGGTGCAGTACGTGATTGCAGTTGTGGTGCCGGCGAGTGATCGAGTTGTCCGGCTGAGGCCTGTAAGTTTGCAAAAGGATGCTAAGGGCAACTTTGTTTTCACGGAGGATTTTGGTGTTAAGCAGACTTACAAGTCGTCGACAGATTTGATCATCCTTGTTGATAAAAAGGTAACTGTGAAGGTACTCTTACAGGAGACGAAAAAGAGCCAGGTGCTTCTCAAAGGCCAATTCCCAACCTTGTTTTCAAGTTGGGAATTGGCCCTTTCTGGTGCTTGAAGATTGATTCAAAGCTTAGCGATAAATTAACTCATTCCTACAACTACTTTGACTAAAGTCACCCTGGTGATTAGGGGCTGATTATTTGGTTAAATAGAATCGAGTCTGCGACCGTTTACCACTTTAGTTTCAGCCCCAAAACGCTGGGGGTAAGTGCTTAATTCGTTCCAATTGGTGATCGGTAATTTCGTAACGATGTATGAACAAATTTGCAAACTGGGTCAACACGTCTTGATTAATTGTAAGAACCGACGAAAGTTATTACTGATTTTGGGCTAAGTTGAAGCGTGTTACTAGCCACGGTAGCCTTTGTCAAATTCCTGTCTCGGTCTGTTGTGTACGAAATGAATTGGTTGGCTTTAACAGAAATACCGGATAGAGGCAGTGTGATCGGTGTTTCGGTCATATTGATTGACACAATGACAATTTTTTTTGCGGCTTCGTCTTTATAAGCCGATAGCATATAACTTCCAGCCTGTTCGATAGGGCTGACATTGGTATCAAGTTTGATGTCAATTCGCTTCATACTCGGGCGCACAAAGCGGGAAAAATTGCCGAATGCCCATAGTTGCTTGGAATCGACTACCAGACCTGATTGCCGGGCATTGTTTGGATCATTGAATTGACCGTCGGGACCATTGACATACACTAGCCCATCGCTGTAATTGTAGGGATTGATGGCTAGCCACCACTGCCAGGAGGCCACATTAGATACGGTTAGATCGTTATGAATCACTTTCGCCACATACAAACCATAGTCGATTCCGGTATTACGCGGATAGCCGTTGTACTTACCGCAAATGTCACCCAGAATCCCGAATTCACTTTGCCATAGGGTTGGTTTACCAATCTGCCCGGCGGTAACGAACGCTTTCTGACGGGTTGTAACCAAATTGGCATCGTCGCAGGTGGTAAAGTAGCTGTGATATGACATGACCGGGGCTACATTAGGTAAACTGCTCAGCGCAACGCCAGCACCAAACAGTTGTGTTAATTGACTTCCCCTCCCTGATTCAGCTTTTTCATATAGGTAATCGAGTTGGGCCGTCTCGCCCGTTATAACCATCGTTTTGCTTTGCTTAGCGGATAATCTGTCGGATAAAGCTTTTGTCAAACGAATAATATCACTGTTTTGGGCGGGCGTACCTTCCTGACTAGCTTTGCCATTATTACCTGCCTTCCAGTCCCACTGGGGCTCATTGATTGGGCTCAGGTATGTAAAGCCGAAATGTTCAGAAACGTCAGCCATGAAGCTGGCGTAGTCGTTGAGCCGGTCAGGTTTGATATTTAGCGAGTTGCCGCCCGGCGAAAATGCTTTACCATTTTGAGTCATGTGAACCGGGGGTGATATGGAGAAGCCGAGCGTGTAGGGGACGCCCCGCTTCTGGGCGGCAGCTAAGAACCATTGACTACCCGCCTGTTTACTCCAATCATACTGGCCGCTAGCGTTCTGAAAACACTCCTCTCTTCGCCATTCGTCACTGATGTTACTAGCTTCTCCCTGCTCATAACTACCCGCCCCGATGTTCATCCGCCACAGCGACAGTCCAATGCCTTTGGGCTGACCGTTGGTCAGTGTATCGGTGCTGAAGAGTAAGTCTGCGATCTGATTTTTTTTCGCTTCATCGGCCCATTTACCAATAAACTTAGCTGACCAGCAATCCGACGCACCAAAGCTATGAATCGTCTGGTATTCGGAAGCTAATGAAACAATGGCTTCGACATTAGGTTTGGGTTGCGCCTGTGGGATAGGGAAGGGGCCAATCTGACTCGAACAGGACAGCAGATACACCACTCCGTAAAGGAAAAGTTTATTCATTAGGTAAATGAGAATAAAAAGTTAAGTAACAGCATGGTCCAAATCGAATATGTAGAATTTTGACCATGCTGACTAAAATCAATAACCGGGATTCTGTATGATGACTCCGTTAGGGGCATTTACTTCCTGCTCCGGAATGGGTAGTAATTAATTAACCTTGTCTCGAAAGAGCGACCCTTTGAGAAGGCTCCGTATTAGAAGCTTTCTCAAAGGGATCCTTACTGATCGCATTGTATTGAATAACGCTGCCGTGTTGCCCTAAAATAGCGTCAATCAACGGTTTACCATTTTCTATACACTGTGTGTATCGTAATCCTGGCCACCACCGTACATATAAGCAACTGACCCGTATAATTGTACAACTGTCGTTTTGACGTGTCTAAAAATCAGATTGGTACTATAGCAAAAATCACCTTTTGGGTCATCATAACCAATGGTCGCTTCCAAGGCCTGATTGCGAAGCGCGCCCGCATTGAACCATTGTTTGTTATCTCAACCATGTTGAGTACCGAAGCTCAACTGAATTGGTGTGTTGAATTGGAGTTAAATACGTTGTTGTTGAAGTACTCTAAGTTTATCCGAAGTTAACTGTTTAACGTAGTCGCATCGAGACCTAGACTTAAATAGTCATCAACTTTCCATTATAACGTGGAATTGCCCGACAACTAGGGACCTATGCCGTAGGTCGTACTCCCCGAAAAGGGTTAGGGCCAGCCAAAATAAGTACTATTGTAAGTGGAATGGCATTACTGTTTCCCCGCTGCACCCAATGAGCTTTCAAAAACAGAGCATTTACGAACCTTTCATTCTACAAAAGCTCTCCGGACTGATCTGCCAGCCTAGGTAATCTGATGGAAGACGGCCGTATGCGCGGCTGACACCTAACTAAGCCCGTTTCATTTGTAAGAATAATTCGGGTACGCGTACAAATAGCTCCAGCCACTCCATCCTAGTTCGTACACTGACCAATTTGGCTGGTCTGGGCATCTGTATATCGTAGATTACCCCCTGGCTCTGCTCCAGCGTGTTCAGGAAGCAGGCGTAATCGTAGCCATTCAGTAGGTCAATTTTGTGGGCGATGGTCTGGGCGGAATACAAACCTTCGTAATCAACCTAGCTTTGACCTCCTTCCCACATTTGGTCTTGATCAGGATAACGCCGTTTGCGCCCCGTGCTCCGTAGGTCGCCGTTGCATCTTTCAGAATTTAAGTAAAGCCATTGTGATTTAGATGATGGTATTTAATCTTAACTACTCTTCGTTGTAGACCTGCTAATTGTTGACTAAGAACACTTCCAAATTAAGACAGCGTATGAATTCCTAAAAACATTCATACAAACACCTTGTTAGTGAGAAATACTCAGAAAACAATGAAGGTGTTAATTGCCGTTATGTTGGCCTGCCAAGTGTTAAGAAGTAGTGTTTGCCCTGGCTTCGGCGTCGATCAGTTTCCCCATTCAGTTGATCCTACTCAGCATTACCAGCTACAGATCGGACAAACAAGCCTGGCCGTTCCGCATACACACAGATTGAAGGCGCATTTTTCTTAGGCGTTGATTCTCTACTGTTTTCGCTCGTTTGTGCTATCCAAAGCATGCTTCACCTTCGTGCTTCACGCCAACCCATTCAGGAACATATACCGTTTTAATTTTATACCTAATTCACTCACGATGAAATCCATTAACAATCCAGAGGGCCTCGACCAATGCCCATTCAGGGGAACGCGTATTGGTGGTGCAATTGGCACTACTCCGCAGAATGACGACTGGTGGCCAAACCGGTTACAGGTAGAATTGCTACACCAGGAACAGCCGGTGTCCAATCCTCTGAGCGACGAGAACTACAAGGAGTTATTCAACAAAATTGATTTTCAGCAGCTAAAGCAGGATGTTAAGGAGTTGCTTGTTGACTCTAAAGACTGGTGGCCAGCGGATTATGCCAACTACGGTCCGCAGATGATTCGAATGGCGTGGCACTCGGCGGGTACATACCGAATTGCTGATGGGCGAGGAGGGGCTGGGCAGGCTATGCAGCGGTTTGCGCCGATCAACTCGTGGTGGGACAACGGCAATACCGACAAATCGCGCCGGTTGCTGTGGCCTATCAAGAAAAAATACGGAGCGGCTTTGTCGTGGGCAGACTTGATCGTGCTGGCCGGTAACTGTGCACTGGAAATCATGAATTTTCCCACTTTCGGTTATGGTGGTGGCCGTCGGGACGCCTGGGAGCCTGATCGGAGCACGTATTGGGGACCTGAATTCTGGGGTGGTAAACCCGTCGATCAGGTACCTGCGTTGACTCAGCACAAAGGGCATCCCGACGAGATGGTGAACAACAATCTCCGCTGGCACGGTAACCCAAAAGATGCTTACTTCGATCTGGAGAATCCGTTGGCGGCTACTCACCAAGCGTTAATTTACGTGAATCCGGAAGGGCCGGCTAACAATGGTGATCCGCACGATTCGGCTCGCGAAATCCGCGAATCGTTTGCCCGGATGGCAATGGGCGACGAAGAAACGGTGGCGCTGATTGCTGGTGGACATGCATTTGGCAAGAGCCACGGTATGGTGGCACCGGACAAAATTGGTGCCGCTCCGGAAGCCGCACCTATCCACGCGCAGGGCTTCGGCTGGCACAACCCGGTAGGATCCGGCAACGGGGCCAATACTATGACAAACGGTATCGAAGGGTCGTGGACGCAGAATCCCACCCAATGGGACAATTCGTACCTCGAAAACCTGTTCGGCTTTGAGTGGAAAAAAGTCGAGAGCCCAGCCGGGGCGACCCAGTGGACACCCATTGACCCAAACGCGCCCAAAACACCGGATGCCCACATCGCCGGTCAGATGAATAATCTGATGATGATGACATCGGATATCGCGCTTAAAGTAGATCCGGAATACCGGAAGATCTGTGAGAAGTTTCTGAACGACTTCGACTACTTTACGGATGCATTCTCAAGAGCCTGGTACAAGCTGACGCACCGGGATATGGGGCCGAAAGAACGATATCTGGGTCCCGAAGTGCCGGCTGATGACATGATCTGGCAAGACCCACGTCCCACCCGGGATTATGACCTGATTGATGAAAGCGACGTTGACCAACTGAAGCAGCGCCTGCTGGACAGTGGCCTTACCGTGTCGGCAATGGTATCGGCAGCCTGGTCGGCGGCTTCGGTGTATCGCCATTCGGACAAGCGGGGGGGAGCCAACGGGGCCCGGATCAGTCTGGAACCGCAGAACAACTGGGAACTTAATCGGCCAGAAGAGCTAAATCAAGTGCTCCAAACGCTTCGGAACATTCAGAGCGAGTTCAACAGCCAGCAGGTGGGCAACAAGCAGGTATCGCTGGCCGATCTGATCGTGCTGGGTGGTTGTGTTGCTGTCGAAAAGGCGGCTCGCGATGCAGGCGTATCGGTTACCGTTCCGTTCACGCCGGGCCGCGTCGATACCACGCTGGAACTGACCGATGTAGAAAGCTTTAACTGGCTCAAACCGGTATCCGATGGGTTCAAAAACTATCACAACGATAAAGTAGGTTATCGGGTACCCCCCGAACGAATCTTCCTCGACCGGGCTCAACTGCTGACGCTGAGCGCTCCTGAGTGGACGGTACTCGTTGGGGGCCTGCGCGTCCTGGAGCAAAATTACGATTACTCGAAGCATGGGGTATTTACAGAGCGTCCGGGTCAGTTAACCAATGACTTCTTCCAGGTGCTGACTAATATGGATTACGAGTGGGTTCCTCAGGATCAGCGGGAGATGTTTTTCGATGTTCGGGATCGTGCGAGTGGTGCTACTAAATACACCGCGACCCGTTGTGATCTGATCTTTGGTTCCAACGCTCAGCTACGTAATATTGCTGAAGTGTACGCTGCGGATGATGCGCAGCAGCGCTTCGTTCACGATTTCGTAGCCGCCTGGAACAAGGTGATGATGCTTGATCGGTACGACGTCAAAGACGAATAAAACGCTCTCGTTAAAAATAAAATACGACTGCCCGGCATCAATGCGAATAGTGTCGGGCAGTCGTATTTAGCGTACTGATTATCAGCGCTAGAGGAGTAACTTATTTTGCTGAGTTACCAAATCGACCAGTTGAGTTGAGCCAATAATTAACGG
Source organism: Spirosoma liriopis (assembly GCF_023196085.1). Classification (NCBI taxonomy): domain Bacteria; kingdom Pseudomonadati; phylum Bacteroidota; class Cytophagia; order Cytophagales; family Cytophagaceae; genus Spirosoma; species Spirosoma liriopis. The sequence goes on along the minus strand of NZ_JALPRF010000008.1, from coordinate 121,741 downwards.
CGTACGCTGGTGTAGTGTACTGATTGGCTTGGTCAGCAGGCGTTGCTGACCGTCAGTGGCGCTCCCTCCAGCTTGCTCGATCAGAAACGCCATAGGAAAGCCCTCGTAGAGCAATCGTAATTTACCGGCGGGAGCTGCCTGGGTAGCCGGATATAAGTAAATGCCGCCTTTGAGCAGGTTACGATGGACATCGGCGATGAGTGCTCCAATGTAACGGGCTGTAAAGCGAGCTTGCTGACAGGCTGTGATGAACTGCTGAATAGCCAAAGGATAGTCTACTATGTTGCCTTCGTTACACGAATAAATCCGACCATCGACCGGCGTTGTCAGGGTTGGATGCGATAGGAAAAATTCGCCCAGCGAGCTATTGTAGGTAAACCCATTCACGCCCTGACCCGTGGTATAAACCAGTAGGGTAGATGTACCATACAGCACATAACCCGCTGCAACCTGCTGGAGACCACCCTGTAAAAAATCGGCTTCAACGGCGGGCGTACCGGGCTGCGATTGGCGTCGGTAGATGGAAAAGATGGTTCCAATGGATACGTTCACGTCGATGTTGGAAGAGCCGTCGAGTGGGTCGATAGCCACGACGTATTTACTGCCAGGATTTCCCGTGTGGATCACCTGATCCTCCTCTTCTGAGACCACAGCGGCCACTTCTCCGCCATTCCGTAAGGCCCGCAAAAACCGGATGTGTGCAATAACATCCAGTTTTTGCTGCGCTTCACCATGCTGATTTTCAGTGCCAAAACTGCCCGTTACGGCCAGAAGTCCTGCCCGGCTAATTTCCCGCTGGACGATCTTGGCCGCCAGTGCGATGTCGCGCAGTAGTTGCGAGAGTTCACCCGTGGCTGCCGGAGAAGCCTGCTGCTGTCGTTTGATAAACCGATCCAGCGTCGTACCAACCGGCACGGCGACAACATCCTCTGAGTAAGCGTTCATGAGTTGGTGAATGATGAGTGTTTTAACGGCTGTTTTTTTGTCATGGCTCCGGCCACCCAGCCCGACGCCATGACAAAATATTTCACAATTCGCTATTAACGAGATACTTAACATCAATTAAAGCTCGTTGTCAGTTTAACTAAACAGCGACTCCGACGTACTACCTCCAGCCGGATTTTCATACGTCTCGTAGTTTTGCCGGAATGCCCGCTCCAAACGGCTGGCAGTTGCATCGTAGTCGATCGGGCGCGCCCAGGTTTGGCGAGGATCGAGCAGTTCAGTGGGAATTCCGGGGCAGGTCTTCGGGATTTGCAGGCCAAATGGTTGCAGGATTTGGTAGTCCACTGTATCCAGAGCGCCCGTTAGTGCCGCCCGGATGACGGCGCGGGTATACGCCAATTTGATCCGTTGTCCCGTACCGAACGACCCACCCGTCCAGCCCGTGTTGACCAGCCAGACCGGAACCTCTGCATCCTCCAGGTGATGGCCCAGCAGATCGGCATAGGCGAATGGGTGGAGTGGTAAGAAGGCCGCACCAAAACAAGCTGAAAAAGTAGGGACAGGCTCTTTAATTCCGACTTCGGTGCCTGCTAATTTTGCTGTATAACCTGATAAAAAGTAATACATTGCTTGCTTAACCGTCAGCCGAGCAATGGGTGGCAGCACGCCAAACGCATCCGCCGTTAGAAAGAACAGGTTGCGGGGAGCGGGTCCTACGGACGGATTAGCCCGGTTGGCAATGTAATCAAGCGGGTAAGCGGTCCGGGTATTTTCCGTGACGGATTGATCAGCGAAATCGACAATCCGGGTATCGGGCGAAAATCGCGTATTTTCCAGAACAGCCCCCGGTCGGATTGCACCGTAAATTTCCGGTTCGTGTTCGGCGCTCAGATTGATCACTTTGGCGTAACAGCCTCCTTCGAAATTGAAAACTTGATCGCTCCAGCCGTGTTCGTCGTCCCCAATGAGTTGCCGGTCCGGATCAGTTGATAAGGTCGTTTTGCCGGTGCCAGACAACCCGAAAAATAAGGCTGTGTCACCTGCTTTACCAACGTTGGCCGAGCAATGCATCGACAGGACACCTTGCCGGGGTAACGTAAAGTTGAGTACCGAGAAAATACCTTTTTTCATTTCTCCCGCGTAGCCCGTACCACCAATCAGGATGACCCGTTTGCTGAAGTTGATAATGGTAAAATTCCCCTGTCGAGTGCCATCGATCGTTGAATCGGCCTGGAAACTGGGGAGATTCAAAATCGTCCAGTCCGGAGTGAAGTTAGCTCGTTCATCGGCTGACGTTTCAATGAACAGGTTGTGACAGAAGAGATTATGCCAGGCCAGCTCATTTACTACGGCGATGTTGATGGTGTAGCGTGGGTCGGCCCCGGCCTTGACGTAACGCACAAATACCGATTGGTCGGCCAGTGACGCCAGCATCCGCTGGTGCAGTTGTTCGAACTGCTTAGCCTCGATAGGTTGGTTGATGGCTCCCCACCAAATTGCTTTTTCGGTAAGTGCATCGCGAACGATAAACTTGTCTTTAGGCGAACGACCCGTAAACGTACCCGTGTCGCACATGAGCACCTCCGCTTCGGTGAGCACTCCCTCGCCACGTTTCAGGGCTAATTCGGTTAATTGAGACACCGTCAGATTCAGCGCTACCGTCGTTGTGTCGGGTAAGCCCAGCGATTGCAATACGTTCGTATCTACGTCAGAAAGTATTGAAAATAGGTTGATATTCATACAGCAAACAGGTTGTTGATTAGCGATTTAATGACCAAGAAAAAGCAATGAATTACCGGCTGAGTGCGGGCTCCGGTGTAGGCAGATCGGGTACGGTGGGGGGAGGGGTATTTTCGTCGAAGGCCTGCCGCATCATGTTCCGGTCGAAGGCTTTCTCGTTGTTCGCGAGGAAAATCGTGGCGACGGCATTACCGATAAAGTTGGTGATACTCCGCGCTTCCGACATAAACCGGTCGACGCCCAGCAGGAGCGCCAGCCCTTCCACCGGAATCACCCGGATGGCGGTCAGCGTACTCGCCAACACCACAAACCCGCTACCGGTAACGCCCGCAGCTCCCTTCGAAGTGACCATTAGAATCCCGATAATGGTCAGAATCTGCGAGCCGGTTAGTTCGACACCGAAGACCTGCGCCAGAAAGAGCGTTGCCAGCGACAGGTAGATCGTTGTGCCGTCGAGGTTGAACGAGTAACCTGCCGGAACCACTAGACCCACAACTGGTTTGGCACAACCCATACGTTCGAGCTTTTCCATCAGGGCGGGTAGCGCGGCCTCCGACGACGACGTTCCCAGAACAATTAACAGCTCCTGCCGGATGTATTTCAGAAATGACCACAGGCTGATCTGGTAGTAGCGCAGAATGGCGTTGAGCACGACGAACACGAACAGAAACATAGTCGCGTAAACAGTCGTCATCAGTTTGGCGAGGGGGAGCAGCGTACCGATGCCATACTTTCCGATGGTGTAGGCCATCCCTCCAAATGCACCAATCGGGGCAAACCGCATCACCAGATGCAAGCCTTTAAACACCCATTTCGACGCAACAGATAGCCCGTTCAGGATTCGTTCGCGGCCCGAATAGCGACTCAACACCATACCGGCCACAATCGATATTAGCAGCACCTGGAGTGTGAGATTATCGGCCAGAAATTTTAGCCACGAAAACGACTCGGCTCGCTCAGAATATTGGCTGACTGCCGCGCCATTCAGATTGCCTGTGGCTACCCCATCCCCCGGTCGGATCAGGTTCGCAACGCCGATGCCGATGAGCAGGGCCAGTGTCGTTACGATTTCAAAATAAAGCAGAGCTTTACCACCCACGCGTCCTACTTTTTTAAGATCACCCATGCTGCTGATCCCCAGCGTGATGGTCAGAAAAATAATCGGATTGATAAACAGCTTAACGACACTAATAAACCACTTGCCCAGAAACTCCATGTGGACGGCGGTAGCGGGGGCGAAATGGCCCAGCAGGGCACCCGAAATGATGGCTGTAAGGACCCAGAACGTTAGGTTACTCAATAGCTTTTTCATATAACTCAGCAGGTTGTTACAAAGAAGTCTGAACTCGGATTTTTATGATTTATAGGATTGGCGTTCCTCTTGTACAAAATTGAAATTAGTAAGAAGTGGCGGAGTCGTAGTGGTGTCGGGTTCTCAAACCCGACACGGTTGCTGGCGCGAGATGTCGGGTTTGAGAACCCGACACCACTACATCATTGACTAGTCAAACTGGTATTATGAGATCATAAAAATCCACACCCCATCAGGTAATAAATCAGAAAGAGAATGGGAAATGAAAGTGGAATACCGATACCCACCATCTGCGATGCCAGCGGGGCATTGAGCCCATACCGACTCGCCAGAATGGCCGCTGTATTCATCGGGCCAATCGCGGAACCTAGTATGCACAAATCAGTCACGTAATCCTGCCGACCCAGCCAGAACCGGCATAGCAAAAAAACCAGCAGCGGAGCCAGCAATAGTTTGTACGACAAGCCCAACAGCAAATGAGAACGCTCCTCGGGCCGTACGCGCCACTGTAACTGCATGCCCACCGATATCAAGGCCAGCACCGTAAACGGGGCACTGATTTTGTCGAGCAGATCACGGACCAGCGCCGAGTGCTGGTAGCCAGCCCCATTAGCCGCCAGCGCCAGCATAAACACCGGGAAGGGCGGAAACCGAAGCATATTGCCCAACATTTTCCGAACGGATGGTTGCCCCACCGGATGGTGCCCCACCGGATGGTGTTGGGCCGTATGCCAACTTGCCAGCGCTACGCCTAGTGTCATCGCCACGCCGAACGTACCGGCCTGACTCATCACAATCCCGACGGCCAGCCCCCGCTCTCCGTAGAGTAGTTCGAACAGAGGGAAGCCTACGAACGATACGCTGCTGATGCCGCCAGTTAGTTGAAGCGAACCGAGTGTTAGCCCATCAAGCGCCTGTGGGGTGCCTCGCAGCGACCGTCCCGCTAACCCGAAAAACAGCAACCCCATCAGGAACACGAGCCACGGAACCAGCACTGGCAACCAAAACTGCGGGCTGAGGTGCATGTCGGGAATGTGCCGTAGCGTCAGGGCCGGGATGAACACCGTCACCAGAAACTGATTCAAGGTCAGGTGAGCATCGGTAGGTAGTAACCGACTCGTTCGCAAAAGCCCTCCCGCCAGCAGACAAATCAGTAACAGTGCGATGTTCACCATAATCAGATTGATTCTCCTTTTCTGCTATACCAACCATAGGGCCGGGATGACAGAAAATGCTGTTAGATTTCTAAAAATTGACCATCAGGTTGGCGTAGTAATACGTTCCGTTGAATCCGAACTGGTTGGCGTTTCGGGTGTAGGGTACCTGACCGTTGCTGTAGGATGCATAGTTGCTAAAGACACGGTCGGGGTATACGTTGGTGATGTTGTTCCCTCCAAGTGTCAGTGAGAGCTGTTTGCTGAAGGCATATACTGCCGATACGTCGAACAGGTTTTTGCCGCCGAAGGTCTGTACGCGGTGAGGCAATCCGCTTGGTTTTTCCCAGGCCGTTACTGAGCCGAAATACGTCGAGCGTAGATTCACTGTCAGCTTACCTACCTGATAACCTAGCGATACCAGCACTTTGGTGCGGGGCTGGCTCGTTTCGATCAGGGCGCGGCTTACGGTATCAATCAGCAGAATTGGAGCGGTCGTACCGGCCTGCAACTGGGCAGGTGTTCCTTTCGTTCCAACAATTTCTGTCTTATTCACCGTCAGGGCAACGCTTGCCGTAAAGACATTGCTACGACGGAGCGTCTGCCGGAACGAGGTGACAAAGTCGATACCCCGCGTTTGTGTGTTGACCTGGTTGGTAAAGAACGTAATTTCCTGGAGGCCGGGGAACAAGGGTTTCAAAGCCGCAATGTTGGCCACCCGCAGATTCTCCGTGATGATGATTCGGTCACGAATGTCGATCTGGTAAGCATCCAGCGTAAACAGAAGCTTATTGCGGGCGGCTTTGGCCGTCAGACCCAGGTTGTAGTTCCATGACGTTTCGGCTTTCGGACTTTCGATACCGATCTGGTTCAGGCGTGGGTCGCTGTTTGGTATCTCCTTGGTTGATGTTACGACGCCGTTCTGTACCGTCGAGGTTGTCACGGCATTAGCGACCTGTTGCAGCAGCGGTGCCCGGAAGCCCCGGTTGATGGAACCGCGAATGGAAAAATTGTCATTCAGCTTGTAACGCGTTGCCAGTTTACCCGACAGGTTACCGCCAAAATCGCTGTAGTTTTCGTATCGCAACGCGCCGGTCAGCAAGAGTCGCTCGGTCAAATCGCTTTCCACATCGACGTACATACCGACGTTCGAGCGGGTTCGGTTGGTTTCATCATCCAGCCCAATGCCAACGCGTCCCTGCGATCCCGGAATCTTGTTATTAGTAGCGGCCAACGGCCCAACCTGGTAGCTGGCCGGATCACCCGCTTTGAGCTGAAACTGGTCGATACGGTACTGGGCTCCTAATGCAAGGCTCAGCGTTTTGGTGCCCATCACCCCGTACATGGTTTTGTTGAGGTTGATTTCGCTCACGCTCTGGCCGAAAGCAATCCGTCCCACGTAGAAGTCTTTGGGCGAATTGGCGCCCAGTGACGCGTTGGTTGAATTAGTTACATTCTGATCGAGGTAGTTAGACCCGTAGCCCGTGCTGAAATCCATGTTCCAGCCTTCGAGCACCTTCTTGTGAACCCCCAGTACCACGGAATAATCCTGCACCGTACCGGGTAACTGTGGCGTAAATCCGTCAGGGTAAATGGATGGGTTGGTCGTACCGGTGGCCGGGTTGGCGGTCCGGAAAAAGCCCAGTGCGTTCACCCGTTTACGCGAAAAGCCACCAAACGAGTAGAGCGTCCAGTTTTTGCTCAGTGGCAAACCCGCGTTGTAAAACAGTTGCCCTGATTTCATGGCGTTGCTACCGTATTGCGTTACCCGAAACGTACCGTATTGGCCGTAAACACCCCGCGATTCGCGAGTCGACTCATCGGTCGTTTTGTTGTTGGTGTATATCCCGGTATACGCTCCGCCAGCCACCGGTTGTGGATTGTACGGGTCCGAGCGGTCGGTACCAGCTGCGTCCTGATAACTCCCAGTTACGTTCAGATACCCCGTTTTTCCCAGGCGAAAACCATAGTTTACGCCAGCCGTATAGCCGCCCCCATCGCCCCGACTCGTCACGCCGTATTGCAACATCGCGCTGCCCATCCCGACCGATTTTTTTAGGTTCAGGTTGACAATACCCGCAATGGCATCGGACCCGTACTGAGCCGCAGCCCCATCGCGCAAGATTTCCAGCCGCTCGACAGCCAGCGTCGGTACGGCGTTCATATCGGTCACAACGGTACCTTTACCAACCGTTACGTTCAGGTTCACCGCAGCAAACTGATGCCGCCGTTTCCCATCCACCAATACCAGCATTTGATCGGGCGACAGGCCCTTGAGCGAGGCTGGGTCGGCGTAACTGGCTACGCCATTGATTCCATTCTTGGCTGAATTGAACGAAGGCGACGTAAACTGCACCTGCTGGCTCAGCTCGACCTGGCCCGTCGATTGCAGTTCTTTGGATGTCAGTACGTCGACCGGTACTGCGCGTTCAACATCAGTCCGGGCCACGCTCGACCGCGATCCTACAACCGCTACTTCCTGCAACGTGGCTGAACTCTCTTCCAGTATTACATCTACGGTTGTCTGACCCGTCAGCACCACGTCCTGGTTTTTATACCCAATAAACGAGAACGTCAACGTCTGGCCCGATTCGGCTTCCAGCTTGTACTGTCCCTGCGCATCGGTTGACGCTCCGCGCGTAGTTCCTTTTACCGTTACGTTGACACCGGGTAGCACGTCGCCATTTTTAGCCGTTACTTTACCCGTAATCAGGGGCGCTACTGGTACGGCCTGAGGCTCTTCATTCGTTACATTAAGCACAATCTGCTGACCCACCACTCGATAGGTAATGTGAAGCGGTTCCAGAAGTTGAGTCAATACGTTATCAAGCCGCTGTTCCTGCACAGAAACCGAAACAAGCCGGTCGGCTTTGATGACTTCGGTACTGTACATAAACCGGGTATCGGTCAGTTGCTCCAGCCGGTTTAGAATGGTTCGGGCGGGCTTGTCGATGGCCGTCAGCGTAACCCGACGGCTAAGCACTTCCTGCGCCCGACCTTCGTGGGCTATCGAAATACTAACGAATAAAATAGCGAACAGAAATTGGCAGACAGTAATTTTCATAATTGCCCACAACAATGCTGGTAAAGTTGGCTGGCGATGCATACTTTTAAGGTGTTTTGAAAGGGTTCATAGGAAATCTGGACAAAAACAATCCCTGCGCCCGGTAATCGGGCGTTTTGTAAACTCATGTTTCGCGACAGAGAAAAATCAGGGAATTTCAAGCCGGTGATGGTGGTGCATTACCGGCTTTTTCGTGACTAAAGGGCTAACGTAAGGAGTCTTTGGTGATTCATAAGCGTTGGTCTAATCGGTTTAAGGCGTTGTCGGTTTATGGGCGGGCGTACACCCACGGCTGTCGATAACCACTTGCCCATCAATTACTTCGTGACGGGCGTGGGTTACTTCGCTGATGAGCGCTAGTTTTTCGTAAAGCGATTCGTTACTCAGCCGGGCCGTGAGCGTACAGCGGGCCAGCGCATCGGCATCGTACACAAAATCAACGCCGTACGCTTTTTCCAGCCGGTCGAAAACCACCGGTAGCGGTGTGTCTACAAAGTTGAAATCAGGCTGCTGGTTGTCGGGTGTCAGCAACACCGGATTTTCAGCCAGCGTTTTCACTAATCGCGCGTCGGCTGGGTAAAACACCGCCCGCTGATTCGGTACCAGCACCACCGCATTATCCAGTTCCTTCGCCGACGTACTGGTCGTTGGTCGACTAAATACCGACACTTTCCCGGTCCGAACCGTCACCGATACGTTGGCTTTCCCGCCGAATGCTTTTACCCGAAAACTCGTACCCAATACCCTGGTCACTACGCGGTCGGTTATAACCAGGAACGGTCGTTGTGGCTGGCGGGTCACACTGAAAAAAGCCTCTCCCGTCAGAAATACTTCACGTTTGGTGGCCGAAAAATGACTGGGATAGCGGAGAAAGCTTCCGGGTTCGAGCGTTACGCTGCTCCCATCGTCGAGCCGGATGCGCATGGGTTTTTGGGTGTTGTTCATCTGCACACTCAGCAACTCGACTGGCTCTTTTCGTCCGTCCGACCATTGCCAGAGTCCATAGCCGAACAAACCTAGTAGCAATAGCACGGAGGCTGCCACCCGAAACCAGCTCTGCCGATAGACCGGCAAGGACCGAACGACTGTTTGCGAATCCGTCTCTGTCTGAATGTACGCCCACATCCGTTGCTGAACGGCTTTGTCCTCCACGGAGTCAACGGGTTGTTTTGACTTAGTTCCCATCGATTCATACCAGGCTTCTACTCGCCGGGTTTCTTCGGCCGTTGCTTGCCCGGATCGGTATCGACGCAGGAGCTGACGAAAGTCAAATGGAGTCATAGAGTTGGTAAACAGCTAAGGCTGCTGTTCATAGTGTAAGTCAGGAAACGGCCCCGTTAACCCTAAAAGAAAATGTAAATTCTATGAAAGTTTATGTTTATATGATTAGTAAGCCTATAATTTCTTTGTATTGTTCTATCGCTAACAACAGGCCATTTATATTCTGTTATCTGTCATCCCGAAGAATAAGGGATGACAAAACAACACTAAATCACTAGTTGACCGAAGCAATTACTGGATAAGGAAAAACAGTGCCAGGGCTCCCAGGTCGCGCAGGTTTTCGCGAACCACTTTCAGGGTGCGGGTCAAATGGTATTCAACCGCTTTCTCCGAAAGGTCGAGACGCTGCGCTATTTCGGGAATCGTTAAATACTCAAACCGGCTCATTCGGAATACCTGCTGCGACTTTTCGGGCAGCGTCTGCAAGCTTCGTTCAACGGCGTCGGTTAGGTCCTGCAAGGCCAGTTCGTCGGTTGGCTCGGTATCCGTCTGATTTAGAAAAGATTCGTAATAAGTCACAAAGCGTTCGTGGACCCGTAGCGATTCGATATGATTGATGATTGAAAACCGAAGCGCGGTCAGCAGGTAGGGCCGTAATTCCCGAATGGTTGTCTGGTCGCGTTTGGTCCAGATACTCACAAACAAGTCCTGAACCAACTCCTCCGCCGTTTCACGAGCGCGTAACTTCTGGTAAGACAGCCGATAAAGCAAACTCCAGTAACGATTGTAGATTTCTGCAAAAGCGTCCCGATCCCCTCCTTTCAGAGCGGAAACGAGTTGCGCATCAGCGTATTGATGGTATGCCGTTGAAAGTGATGACGACATGAACGAGGTAGGAGTTCAAGAAACGGCGAAAGATAGGTAGAAAACCGGATATATGATTATTTGGCGATTAATTAGGTAAATATACTGAGGTGATACCATGTGTTGTCTAGGTCTATATCAAAGTTTATTGACCTACGATCCGCGGGAAGGGTTTGTGAGGTTGGTCACGAAAAAAGCCCAGTTAATCAACTCCGACAAGTCATTATTCTATGGTCTAACTACTTCTATTGACCGTTAGCACACCGATTCTACTTGGGCAGGAATACTCAGAACTTTAGATTGGGATAGCGCTTGCCAGTGGTTATAGTGATAGCGCCGGATCGATTGGGGCCTCCGCCACGAAACCAACGCGCATCGTACGTCCCTGCTGGAATGAACCAGGACAACGACTTAACTTGATCAGTGGCATCCTCAGCGTATAGCCAAAACCGTTGGAGTGCTTGCCCCTTCGATAAGTGGACAAATGCTTGCTCGTCGATACCAGTCTCCGCGCCAAAAGTGACTTCAATCTTGCCGTAAGATGTGAAGTAACCCGCCATCAGGGGGGCAGTTGTATCATGTTGATTGTAAACTAGTAGTCCATCGCTGCCAGCAACGGCTTGGAATTTGTAAAACGTACCTTCCTGATCGTACTCAGCTATGTACCAACCGGCCACTATCGTTCGACGCATGTAAGCCTTTCCGGTATTTTCTCGGCTGATGATTAGATCCGGCAGGTCGTATTTAGTATCGCCCAGAGCATTGATAGTGGCTCGCTCTGGATAAGTGGGTTCGGTACTGCCAAAATACCAGAGCCGGGTGGAGAATCGGGCAGGTCGGAACAGGTCGGTTTCGTTGTTCAAATACTGGATCGTCAGTCGAGCTTTAGGACCAGTTATAGGTAGCGCTGAACTAGCTGCTTCGTTTTGCCAGTCGAGCGAATCCAAATTATCCGTTTTGTACTCCACAAAAACCGAGTCGGAAGGCTGGGTCTGTAACGCTTGCTTTTGGCAGGATGACAGGAATCCGGAAAAAGCAGCCATATTAAGCAAGCCTACGGACAGCACTAGGGCGACGAACCTATTTTTTATACACATGGTCTATACACGTACACTTACCGTGTAAACATAGACTATGTAACGAGAAATAAAAAATAAGATACTTAATTTAGGAGTTAGCAATTCTGGTGGTGCTGCTGTATTATGAGAGGGTATATGTGGGCCGGGCAATCAGATAGGCATTCGGACTAGGTACCGAAGCTTTGGAATCGTTGCAGTCGCCCAGCGCCATGTTGTCGTCGCGAGTAGAGGTGGTGTTCCCTAGTGTCGGGGCTGTTGGCACTGATTGAGGCTGACCAGAAAGAATACTCCCAGACAGGTACGTATCAACGTGCGCATGTATTCAGCAGCGGATTATTTCTAAAAAAATAATCCGCTGCTGAATACGAATTTTTAGCTACGATTTCGTCAGAAACGACTCTACCCATCAGCAAACGTATGTTGCCCCGACAGGTAGGGAAGGTTTTACTCGTTATTTCAAACTCCCCATACCGCCATCGACGCCAATCACTTGACCCGTAATCCAGCTGGCCTGGTCCGAGAGTAGGTAGGCGGCCATACTGGCGATATCATCGGGAGTTCCAAACCGGCCCAGGGGGTGCCGCTTGTTGGCAGCCTCCCGCTTCTCGTCGTTGCCCAGCAGACCTTGCGCTAGTGGCGTATCAGTCAGGGAGGGGGCCACTGCGTTGACCCTGATCTGGATGTTGGCGAACTCAGCGGCCAGCGATTTTGTCATGCCTTCTACCGCCGATTTGGCGATGGCTACCGACGAATGGAGTCCCATTCCTAGCCTGACCGCTACCGTACTAAACAGTACCACGCTGCTACCTTTGGCCTGTTTGAGAGCCAGGTAGGCTGCATGAACGGCATCCACTGCTCCTAGCACGTTAATTTCCAGATCACGTCGGTAGTCGTCGATGGTGAGTCGCTGGAAAGGTTTCAGGTTGATCGTACCCGGACAGTATACGAGTCCGTGTAATTCGCTGGGGAGTTGCGTGAGGGCGTCGGCTGCGGACGACTGTGTCACATCCCAGGTCATATGGGTCGAGGTTATGCCTTCGGGAGCCTGGCGTCCCGCTGTAAACAATGTCGCGCCCTGGGCTTGTAATTGGTTGGCAAGCGCATGACCGATACCCGAACCGGCTCCGACAATCAAGATGTTTTTTCCATTCATAAAACTGGTACATTAGCGTCATGGGTTGACTGCTTGTTGGACCAGAAAGTTTGAATCGCCCTCCGAAACCGAGTCAGATTGAGGATAATACCTTGCTCTACTTATCCTCCGAATAAACCCACGATCACGCCAAGGGCACCAACCAGCGAGAGAATCAATCCAATAAAGGCAACCGTCCCCGTACCCAGAATAAGCAGCAACAAACCACCAACTAGCAATACAGCTCCCCCGATTAGCTGACCCATGCTGTTAATCATGGTTTTATAAAGCTGATTTGGAGCGAGTTGATGGGCGATTCGTTTGTTTAGTTTACGAATGATCAGCCGGTCTACTACATTCAGTTTGTGGGACTTCTTAACCGGCGCAGCTACCTCTTGCTCCTGCGACGCGACCAACAGTTGCCTGGCACGGCTTAGGTGCCCGTCAATTGCCTTGTTCTCGACCAGATTCTGATCATTTCGGACGTAGGCTTCACCTTCGGAAATTGGCTGAACTGGGAGCGCGGCCGTCTGATCCGGTATTGCTGTGGGTACGGTCTGGGTGTTTGCCCGCGTAGGAGCCACTACTGAACCCTTTTGAAAATAAGCGACTGGGCGGCTACAGGATGAAAGCACCGCGATTCCGAACAGAGCCGCGTAAAAATGATTGGTAATTGAAGTCGTCATGTGTTGAGAACCCGAAGCAAATGCATATCCCGCCCCGGTTGCCTGCAAAGAAACGGGCATTTTGCCAGGCCGGAATTAAATCGGCGTTAACTCACCTCATGAACTTATTTAAACGTTTTTGTACGTCTATACTAGCTTTTGGAACCTCTGCGTTCCTGATGACGCGTATACTGTGTCTAGCGGTTAGTTTTACAAGAGCGCAAAGTGACCGCCAAAGACAACCAAAATTGATTGTCGTTGCGTTAAATCAACGGGCTAGTCGTTGCAGCTCTGCCAGAAGCAGCTTATCACTCGGTCGTTTGGCATCCGCTGAAATTAGCTTGCCCTGCTTGTCAAAAAGTAGGTAACGAGGAATGGATGTGAGTTGATAGCGTTTAGCCAGGGCCGATTGAAACGAATTGACCAGCAAGTAACTATCAGCCGTCGATAGACCTACGGCCTTTGCCGCATTACGCCAGGCATTGGCGTCTTCGTCCATTGAGACGTAAATAAAATCGATTTTATTACTGGCCAGATTTTCTCTTAAACGGTGAGAAGCCGGTAGCTCAGCCCGGCAGGGGGCGCACCAACTCGCCCAAAAGTCTACATAAACTACCTTGCCCCGGTAGGCCGCCAACAGTTCCGTCCAGGTTGAGGAGCGGTTGGAAACATTCGAAAGTAGAACATCAGTTGCCCCCGCATTACCGCCCATTTTTAGAAACTGCATGGATTGATCGATGTAGGTAATGTAATCAACCGTTTGGCAATCCGTCTTAAAATGGGGCAGTAGTTGTTGAGCCAACACCGGATCAAATTCGGGATTAGCTTGTCGTTCCTGCTTGCGCCGGGACAATGTTTTCATGACATGAAACAGCAAATAGTCACGCGTGCCAGCGGAAAAAAGGCGATTGGCTTGCTGATACAACTGGGCAAAATCGAGCTTTCCGTTCGACTGCTGACCCATCAGTCGTAGCAACGTACTCGCAGTTTCGCGGTATATCGGCATTGGCAGACAACGCTCATGCTGAAAATAAGTAATATAGCGGGCGATTGAATCGGGTGGAATCTGGCTGGGCTTATGGTAGAGCAACCCGCGAACATACTGGTAGAAAAAGAAGTCTTTCCAGGCGATTAATTGATCGGGGTCCAGATGGTGTTGCCGGGCATAGTGCTTAAGGAAATTCAGGCGGCTCTGGTAGCGTTGGTTCAGTGTATGGGCGCGTTGGGTAAAGGTTAGCTTTGCATAAGCAGGACCTGCCAGATACTCGGTAGTAAACTCCCAGATTTCTTCTTTTGCGGGTTTGTTCGTCAGCTTATAGGCCTGGTGCAGATTCACCGTGGCAGACAAAGAATCCGAAGTTGTTTTTAAAGCTACATGCTGACCTACGCCGGACGTGATGGTGTATGAAGTGTTGGGCGTGAGCAGGTAAGACGCCTGATTATGGGCGTTTCGCACGAACAGGGGCTGTCCATCGGTTTGCCAGCTCGCCTGTTCAACAGAATTGGATAAAATAGAAAGCTGTTGATTATCGAAGCGGTCCATCACCTCCAGATAAACGGGTCCTTTCGTTTGGTTAATCAGCACTACCGACCCCGGCGATTGCCCGCAACAAAGTTGAGCCAGCAGAAAAAGTCCTGCCACTATGCTTACCGCATTCATAGTCAATAGTGATTTATATTACCTCGCTAAATAACTGGTTGAAGCATGAAATAAAAACCGTACTTAGCCACAATAGCTATGTATTTATCGTTCGTGATTTTTTATTTTTCTGAACGTGCTCATGGATTTGGTACAACCGTATAAGAGCTACTGCTTAAACCATTCGTAACATCCGTTGCGACTTCATAATCGGTAGTAAGTTGTTCGACTCAAACTCATCTCGGAATGACGAGCGTGTAGTCAGGTAGTTTCTTTTGCGCAGGGTAGGTAAGGAGCCATTACGATATGGTTTTTATTAACTTAGCTGGTGTGTTACTCCTCTAAATGAAGGATAAAATTTGCCGTAAGGTCAAGCACCATCAATAGCCCCAGAGCTGAATCGATTTTATATGTCCGCCAATTTCGACGCTTTTCATCAAGCCATCTTACAGCTCAATCCCAGGGTTACTCAGCTCGAATGGGATTACTTCCAGCAGGGCTTGACCGAACATACCTTAGCTCCGAAAACCTTTTTCATTGAGGCTGATAAGCCGAATCAGTTGCTCGGCTTTGTCACCCGTGGACTTATTCGCGGTTATTACACTACCGAAGCTGGCGAAGAAATGACCACTATCTTTGTCAGCGAAAATAACTGGGTTACTGATTATCCATCCTTGCTGATGAACAAGCCTAGTCGCTATAATTTTCAATGTTTAGAGCCGACTACGCTGATCACTGTTTCCTACGGGCACATCCAGCAAGGCTACGAACGATTTGTTGGTTTTGAACGAAATGGTCGCCTAATCGCCGAAGCCATTCTCCAGCAGCAACAGCAACGCATCGAAAGCTTCCAGTTTGATTCCGCCGAGCAACGTTACCTAGACTTTATCGGCCAGAACCCGGACTTATTTAACCGCATCTCCCTGACGCACCTGTCTTCTTTCCTGGGCATTGAGCGGCCTTCGCTGAGTCGTATCCGTCGAAAAATTGTAGGTCTGTAACGCTTTGTAACTTAAGTTACAGGTAGAGGTCTGCGGTCCAGGATACCTTTGTCTATCACGTAAACGCAGGAACTCATGTACCACTATTTTGTCAAACAACAAGTAAAAAAATCATTCGAGCTGGTCAACCAACGCCGTTTCAGTGAACTGATCAACGATATGGTTCTGAACGTCCGTCACAGCTTTGCAGGGGACCATGCCTTAGGCGGGGTACGAAACGATCAGGCTGCGGTTAAAGCCTGGCTGGAACGCTTAGCCCGCGTTACGCCCAATCTAAACATTACCATTCATCACATCAATGTCGAGGGCTGGCCTCACAACACATTAGCCATTGTTCGCTGGACGGCAACTGCTACCCTGGAAAACGGAGATCCTTATGTAAACAAGGGGGTCCATTTCATAACCCTGAAGTGGGGAAAAGTAGTCGAGCTGGATGTGCACGAAGATACCTTGACTGTCTATAATGGACTGGAAAAACAGTACCAAGCTGGCATTCAGGAAGCCAAAGCCCCACAGATCATTAGCTAATGTAATTCGTCAATGATAAATAGAAAACGATTCGATTGATTACATCTGTCAAGATGGGCGAGATGTAGATATAGTTCAAGAAGTTATCGTCCTGTATGACCGTCGATTCTCAGCCAAAGTAAGTCAGAGCCCTCATCTCCGACATACGAAGCAGGAAAAGAGATTTAGTTTAACTTGGCCTTTAGTGTTGTTAACAAATACACGTATAGTTCGTCAGATCCACTTGTTGAAACAACGTGGATCTGATGAACTATACTGCTAAGGAGAAAGAATCTAAAACCTTACTATTAGCGGACTAGAAACGATTTCCCGTTGACGGTGATCTGAGTAGCTTCTACGACAGTCTGTTTTGAGAGTCTGACTTGTCCTTCGCCAACTGGATGCACATAGCCTTCTACGGAAATGGTGCTTTCTTTTGGTGCGATCGACACGAGTTGACCAGCTACGTGAGGAGGTACCCGTACCAGCGTCTGGTCACTCAAGCGTAGGCCGTTTACCTGTCCCTGTCGGTCAACCTGATACTCGACTACTTTCCCTTTCACGCTAATAGGTGTTGGGGTAGGAAGGACAGCCGGAGCGGCCGGGGGCGTGTCGGTCACAACCGTATTACCGTTCGTCAGGCTCACCAGTCGAAACATCGTTGTTCCTTCAGGAGTCGTGTCGGATACACCGCTCACCGTTACTTTACTACCCGTTTTGCCAGCGGCCTGGATGGCCTGTCCTAAGTGAGGAGGAAACTCGACCGCCACTGTTTGCGAACCGGTGTTCAGCGTAAACCCATTCAGAACAGATTCGTCGTTGGCAGTGAACTGTTGAACCGTTCCTGAAAGGCTTGTCAGAGCAACGATGCTTGACGTTTGAGGTGGGCGAGGACCTGCGAGTGCGATTGGTCCGGGTTTACCGGGGCCAGGGGCTACAGGAGGTTGTGCCTGCGCGGTAAACGTACCCGCTAGTCCAACTACTAAAAGCAGAAATGAGATCTGATGCTTGCGTTTCATAACTTTAAATGATTGATTACGAAGGCAAACCTACCATGCTTGTCTGGGGACGATCTGAAAAAAATATTAATTAATCTTAAGTTTAAACTTAAGGGAGCGGAGTAGCGCGATACTCTAGAACAGGGCCTTATTTAGTTGCTTATCGTTGATCATCACGTTGAGTGTCTGTTTGTAATCAAGCATTATTGGGGACAAATAAATCGTTGATGATCCAGCCGAAGCGTCGTTCGGTTGAATAAATCTCTGACGTAGTATCCCTCCTGTTTTTGCCATTCGGTAACTGACAATCCGGTACACAAACGTGATTGCTTTATAACGTGATTGCTTTATAGGGTACGAAAAAAGACCGGTCGTTCCTTTGAAACGACCGGTCTCCTAATGCGAGCGGGACTACAATCAGCAGTACAAATGATAATTGCTTATTAGAAATAATGGTAATACAGCCAGATTGTGCCCAGCGTGCAGAGTAATGGAATGGTCATTACCAACGCGCCTAGCTTAAGGAATTCCCACGCACTGACCACCTGCCCTTCCCGACGTAGGGCTACGAGCCAAAGGATCGTAGCCAGCGATCCTGTCACCGATAAATTAGGTCCTAGATCGATGCCAATCAGGATCGCACTTTTAATTGCTTCGGGAACTTGACCAGCCTGAACTACCGTACCCGCAATCAGACCAGCAGGCAGATTATTGACCAGATTACAGGCAATTGCCACACCAATGCCACTAAGCCAGGTTGTGGTCGATACCGAATGAGCGGTACTGGTCTGTAGTATTGTGGTCAATTCCTGAATAACGCCCGTCTTGGCTAGGGCCTCTACCAGTACAAAAAGGCCAGCCACTAGGGGCAGCACCGCCCAGGACACGTCTTTGATGACAACCCAGGGATTTTTTCTTGCCCGAATCAATACCAGTGCTGAGGTAAGAATGCCGGTGATGGCCGTTGGCAGACCCAGAGGTTTATCCAATGCCGATGCTCCTAATAGAATAAGCGCGGTGGCGGTAATACCGATAATAGCCAGCCGCCCCCCTGGCGATAGAGTCGGAATCGTAATATCCTGAGCGACAGACTCGCGCAAGGCTTGCTGTTGCGTAAAGTGCAGAATTACGTAGGTAGTAACAATCGCTACAACGGAGGGCAGGGCATAGTGCGCTAACCAGACCGTCAGAGGGGGCATGTGTGTGCCATAAATGACCAGATTAGCAGGGTTGGAGATGGGTAATACAAACGAAGCGGCATTAGCGATGAAGGCGCAGATAAACAGATAAGGCAATGGATTTTTAACCTTCGCAGTTTTTACGGCAGCTGCTACAGCTGGTGTAAGCACAACGGCCGTAGCGTCATTCGACAAAAAGGTAGTGACTACGACACCTACCAGGTAAATCAGGGCAAAAAGCCGGCTGGCCGATCCGTTGGCCCGCTGCGTTGCGTGGGCGGCCAGCCAGTTGAAAAGCCCCTCTTCCCGAGCGGTTTCGGCTAATAGCATCATGCCCGTCAGAAACAGGTATACATCCATTCCTTTGGCAATACCTGACAGGCTTTCGGTAGGGGTGATCAGGCCAAAGATGAGCAACAAGACGGCTCCCCCCACAGCCCAAATAAATTCCGGAGTTTTAAAAGGTCGGAAGATGACCCCGGCAATTGATAAAATAGTGATCGTCCAGATCGAAAAAGAAGTCATATGTAGTGGGTTGATCGTACTTAGGAAGTTGGCTTGCCATTTCGGTTAGGGCCTAGCTGAGTCCCGAAAATTCCGTTCTCAGGCCAGGCTCCTATTGAATCGGCATCGCTTCCGTTTTTTACGCGTTTAACTTGGTTTGTGTGTGGTGGTGCAACTTGTATAGTATGTCGCCCCGGACGGCCGCTTATGTCGATTGCTTCAACTGTCAGTTCCATCCGCTGACTAGATGGAACGCTAATCGTGGCCAACCAACTGCGTTGATCGCTCGATAAGGTCATTGGCGTCCAGTCATCTTCATTAAACCGGCAGGCCACGGATTGAATCGTATTGGCACCTAGAATACTGGCTCGTACCTCCACGGTGTTAGAGGGCGCGGGGGTTTCGTCACGGCGAAGCCGGTAATCAGCGGGATTTGTAATCATGACGAACGGAAAGGCGTCGTGAAGTGCTTTAAAACGCCAACTGACAGTCTCGTTGTCAACGGAAACCAACGAATAGCCAACAGGACCTTCCTCAATCTGGCCCGTAGACCGGGTTGCCGAGAAAACCACATGCCCATCGTTGGCCAACTCGTTATAGTGCGTATGACCCATATCGACCAAAACCACATCATGCCCGGCGATCAGACTATTCAATAAATAGGTTTCCTGTGGATCGACTAGATCAGCCGGATATGTGTGCATGAACATAATAATCCGCTCACCATTGACATGAGCTGTTGCTACCTCGCGGCTTAACCATTGCTGCTGCGTATTGCCCAACCGGAAATCAGGTCCCCCACTGCCGCTACCACTCATATCCAAAAAAAGGCAACGAACGCCCCGTATAACACTCGATATTGGCAGGAGTTCTGCTTGCAATTGTCCATAAAATGCTGCCAGACTTTTCTGCTCCATGTCATGATCACCGGGGATACAGTAGACCGGAACGCTTAGCATCTTCAGGGCCGTAGCCACCCATTTGTACTGGATCGGTAAGCCGTTATCCGCATTATCACCCGGTAAAACGACAAAATCAAGCGCCCAGCCGCATTCAGTTTCAAGCTGGGCTACGATTGATAAAAAGTCTACGTAGTTCTGCTGTTTGGGCTGGGTAATGTGTAAATCGCCTAAATGGGCGAAGAGTAATGGTCCTGTTGGATTCATAAACGCTGGCATGCGTATTGTCTCAAAAAAGTTGGGTAAGTGCCATCAATACTTTGAAACCAGATAGATGCCTACTACCAACAACGTGGCCCCGGCAATCCGACCTAGGCTAAGCGGATGCTGCTCCATACCAAACCAGCCGTATTTGTCGATTAACAAAGACATCAGTATGTTAGCGGTGATTGTCAGACCCGCCAATGTCCCAGCCCCGACCTTGTTGACAAACATTAGCCCGACCACGACGGCACCAGCCCCTACTAGGCCACCCAACGGTGCCCACCAAGGCATTTCGGAAATACCCTCTCCGGTTGGCATAGGTTTGGGTAGACACAAAAATACGCAGCTCAACAGGGCCACGACAGGCAGAAACGAGATAACACTGGCCAGCCAAGGGTTGCCAATTGATTTTAGTAGAGCCCCGTTCATGGGAGGCCCCCAGGCTTGCAGCGCACCAGCCGCAATGATAAGTGGATAAAGCCAGGCTTGGTTCATCGGTAGTATAGTTTGAGTTGATTGTTTAATGGATAAAAACGGGATGACAGCGATTTGTGCACTTGATTGAACAGGCAGTCGCTAGTGGAGTAGTGATGTATAGGCTGATTTCGGCCATAAAAAAAAGCGCCTTATGAGGCCAGTGAACGTCGTACTTATTTAGGTTTTTAGATGCAGATTGAGCCATATATCGAATTTTGTTGAGTAATAAATTAACTACTGCTAGAGCAGGAGTCTTCCAGCGCATAGACGCCAACTACGAGCCGTGGTAAAGCAATTCTGCTTCAATGAAGTTTCGCTTAGATTACTATTAATTTATCTTCAGTTATCGAAAAGAACGACTCTTCACTTCGATAAAATGACGCGAAACGTTACGGCCAGTGCTTACTTCATTCGAAAAACTATGCCACAACTACTCGACTTCATCCAATCACTTGTCTGATAGTGCGTTAGTGATCGAAACGCGAAAAAACCTTGAATTATAGTGGAGTATTTTTACTCAATGATGTAGAAGTCTAGCTACGTAAGACGCTGTTATAGAGTATATTATATTAAAATTTAATTAAAAATTACTGTAATAATACCTATCGATAAAAATGATATATTCTGTTAATTATTTCTACAGTTATCTCGATGTAAATAATTACTTGTTTAAGTACGTAAGATTCAATTACTCTGCTATACCAAACGAATGCATACGTTCGTCGGTTGATTCATCATTAGGTTTTTCTTACTCATTCTACCGGATTCGGTCAGTCTGATAGGTTAGTAAAATCGCAAGAAGAAGGAAACTGGTTTTGTCCCAAATTTTATAGGCATAAAGTAAGAAAGCGAATGGCGGGTCAAAAGCTATTACAATACGAAAAGTCTTTGCCAATCTCTATATTGGCAAAGACTTTTCGTATTGTAATAGCTGATTATAGTTGAGGACGATCCCAGAAAGCGGGCGGTTCTACACCTAGGGTGCGTAGGTATACGTAAGCCTGCCCCCGATGGTGAATTTCATTATCAATCAGATAGAGAAGAAACCAGTAGATTGGTCCTTCATACAGACCAAAAGCCTTGTCGACCTCCTGGAAACGAGAATGTGGAATCTGCGACCAGTAAGCATTAATCTTCTCTGTCACCCGATCCCATTGCGCCAGGACCTGTTCTTTTGTCGTGGCTTGGGGTTCTTCTCCCTCGCTGAATGAAGGCCAATCACCCGAAACAACGCCCTGCATACTCTGGTCGGCCATCTGTAGAACTTCATCGATCAGTGCCGAACAAGGTCGCATACCGCCCAGGGTGTACGAAAAAAAGTGTTCGTCGGGGTAGACCTCGATCAACCCGCGGGTGAGTCCTCTGTGACCCTGCCAATGAGCAAGAAGTTGCTGGGGTGAGATGAGGATTTGATCTTTCATTTGGCTAAACGGTGCTGTGGTTTCCATGGCCTGCTGTTGGTTTGCGTTATTGATTGACATCACAAAGGAAAGCCAGAGCAGTGACACCGGTATGTCAGTAGTGAATCCAATCGACTATAAATAATTAGTCCAAGCACAACAGTTGCGGCATTAGCTTATCGAAACGGAAGCTGTTGAAGATTATAAGCGTTTGGCGAAGAATTTATTGGCTGAATAAAGCATTCTCGTCTAGAGAGGTATCTTCAACTAAAGTTCGTCACCACTATTGCGAGTAGGCTCCTTATCTGGCCGTCAATATGAACGCCACTATTGAGATTTTCCATAAAATCAACAATTGTCGTAAATTATTATTTATGACGTGTTGATAAATTTTTTTGCTCTATCATTTATACAGCTGCTCGAGCGTACTCAAAACTGTACGATATCATTTACAAGTGAAAAAAGTTATTTGCCGAATACGCTATGAGGTAACTAGCCATCTTCGGTGGCTGACACGTCGATTCATGCTTGATTACCAATGTGAAATACTTTAGGCATTGTTGACGTGTTTCTGTAGCCGAGCTTTCATATAATGTATCGCGGGCAAACGATAGTTATTATTTCATCAACGATAGTTATGTACCACTCGGATTGACGGCTTATTGGGTAATGTCTGTGCACTTTAATTTGACTCATTACTAGTAGAATAAGCTACTTCCTTGATTTTAAGTCTATAAGGAGCTCCGTTGAGCCTATCTTTCTCTGATAAAATATGCTGTATGGCTATTCTCAAACATTGGTGGTGGAAGATCTTGACCGTTCTGATTTTGATGTATGTGTTTATCGCTGGATTGATGAGTCCGGTGCCTAAGCTACCCATTTTACACGAAGCCATCCGCAACACATTTTTCCATCCGCCCCTATGGATCGCTATGATGAGTATGCTATTGGGGTCGGCTATTTTTTCAATTCGCTACTTACGAAAAGGCAGGCTTGACGATGATCTGATTGCGGTAGAGCTGGCTAACACAGCCCTACTGTTTGGCGTGTTGGGCTGTATAACCGGGTCTGTGTGGGCCTACTTTGCTTGGGGTGATTTGTGGCCTAATGACCCAAAAACGAACGGGGTCGCCGTGGGAATGCTTTTGTACCTGGCTTATTTTGTGCTACGCGGATCTTTCGAAGACGACCTGCGTCGGGGACGGATTTCTGCCGTTTACAACATCTTCGCCTTCGCCGTCTTTATCCCGTTGATCCTGATTTTACCTCGCTTAACCGATTCATTGCATCCTGGGAATGGAGGTAACCCAGGCTTCAATCAGTACGATGCCGACAGTTCCATCAAACGGATTATCCGCCCGGCTTTTGTGGGGTTTACGTTGCTGGGTTTCTGGATCACACAGCTTCGAGTGCGTTTACGCCGGTTGGAATCCGAGCTAGACGAGCAGAATGAGGTAAAAAAACCAATTAGCCAGTCTACGGAATTACCGAATTAAATCATTTTTAGCCTATTTCGATGAATCAGTTAACCGAATTGTTGCGCTCAGACGGGAAGATCTGGGTTGTTGTCGCTGTGATGGGCATAGTTTTGATAGGATGGTTGTCCTATCTGCTACAGATTGGTCACCGGAAAGATAAAGTTAGACGAAGAATCAAGGGCTAATGAGTACGATTACACATACATAACTATACGATTGGGCTATCGTGTTGAAGCGCTTAAACCATTCGTTTCTTTTGACTCAACGGCGTGTTCGGTAGTGGACAATCAATGTCCGCCTACGGACAGGGCTTGTAGGGAAAATTCCCTTTCCAGCCTCCTGGCTCCTTATTGTAACCTTGGCATAGTAGTTGACCCTCCCTAGCCAACGCTGTACACGACGCCGATTATGTTCCTAAACTACCTCAAGATCGCCTGGCGAAATTTGATTCGCCATAAGACCTATAGCGCCCTTACTTTACTGGGATTGGCTAGTGGTATGACCTGTGCGCTGCTGCTGGGACTTTATGTCTATGACGAGCTAACGATCGATCAGTACCATGCTAACGCGGCCAACATCTACCGGTTAAATGTGAACGTTAAATGGGATGGTAATGACATGAACATGGCTATCGGCTCAGCACCGATGGGGCCGGCCCTCCGTCAGGAATACCCCGAGATCAAGAGTGTACTGCGGGTCAAACTCGATAACGGATTGCTTTTTCGTGTGGGAACGAAAGCTTTGTATGCAGATGGTGTTATTTACGCCGATTCGACTCTGTTCTCCTTTTTTGATTATTCCTTCCTCGAGGGCAGTGCACATACTACGGCGTTGACACCCAATTCTGTTGTACTGACCCGTAAACTGGCCATGTCCCTTTTCGGGCGAGCTACGGGGTTACTGGGCAAAACCGTTCGTGTAAAAGACGAGCAATTTCTGACGGTAGCGGGTGTAATCGACGATGCACCGGCTAATCATCACTTACATTTCGAGGCTGTTCTTCCCTACAGCAATACGCAACTCAACAAGATCAACCTGAATAAGTGGGATAACTTTAATTCAGCAACCTACGTCCTGCTTCATTCGGGTAGTGATGCGCGCCAGTTGGAACGGAAGATGCCTGCTTTTTATCGAAAGTACATAGCTCAAGCAATTGGTGACGAGACAGGCAAAGGGGTTACTTTTCTGATGACTTTTCAGCCATTGGCTAAGATACATTTGTACTCGTCTCACTTGCTGGGGGTAGGTAACGGGGGTAATGTAGCGTACGTGTACACCTTCTCCATTATCGGTCTGTTTATTCTACTAATCGCCATTGTCAACTATGTCAATCTGGCAACAGCCCGGTCAGCGGTCCGTGCCCGAGAAATCGGGGTTCGAAAAGCGGTTGGTTCGTTACGTCGCCAGTTGATCAGCCAGTTTCTAGCCGAATCGACTCTACTGACGATGCTGGCTCTTTTGCTTAGTCTGCTATTGTTGCATGCCATTTTGCCGCTCTTTAACGCATTGGCGGCCAAGTCATTGTCTATTGATTTGTGGCAGCCCAAAATCATCGCTCTCATAGCCGGGGGTGGCTTGCTGATTGGTTTGTTAAGCGGTCTTTACCCGGCGGTTGTTCTGGCTAGGTTTAATCCGGTAACGGTGCTCAAAGGCGCTTTTTCGACGAGCGGTAACGGGCTTTTATTACGAAAAGCATTGGTTATTTTTCAGTTTACGGTGTCGATTAGTATGATCGTTGGTACGCTTGTCGTCTATCAGCAGTTGCAGTACATGCGGCACACGCAGCTGGGGTTTAACCAGGAACAGGTGATTGTCCTGCCGCTTAAATCACCAGCTGTTCAACGGTCAGCAGAGGTACTGAAAGAAACGTTACGTCGAAATGCCGCTGTCGAGCAGGTCAGTCTAACCAGTGGATCGGTTGGTGGCGACATGAACGATAAAACCACATTTGATTTCTACCATGCTAATGGTAAGGAGCAACCCGTTAGTACGGAGTACTTCTCCGTGGATCACGATTTTCTGGACGTGTTACAAATTGGTCTAAAAGAAGGGCGCAACTTTTCTGCCAATTTAGGGAGTGATTCAACGGGGGCGGTATTGGTCAATGAAGCCATGCTCAAACGGCTGGGCTGGAAAGACAGGACCGCCGGTTTAGTAGAGTTCAACGAAAAGCGCATTCCTATTGCGGGAGTGATCCGCGATTTTCATCTACGCTCGCTCCGGAGCCAAATCGAGCCTTTGGTTTTAGTGCTTCACAAGGACCGGGGCGATAAGCTATTGATTCGAATAAAGCCGCAGAATATAGCAGCCGCCTTAGCTTACGTCGAGGACACCTATAAAACGATCAATCCAAACCAGCCCTTCGAGTACACGTTTCTGGACCAGACTTTTGCCGATCAGTACCGCGCCGACGAGCGAAAAGGCAATCTGTTTCTTTCCTTTTCGGGAATGGCCATCTTTATTGCCTGTTTGGGTCTTTTTGGGCTGGTAACCTTCACGGCGGAGCAGCGCACCAAGGAGATTGGCGTGCGCAAAGTACTTGGTGCGTCGGTTTCTAGTATCGTGACGCTGCTGGTACAGGATTTTTTGAAGCTAGTGGTCATTGCTCTTCTCATTGCTTCTTCGCTGGCCTGGTGGGCCATGAATCGCTGGCTTGAGGACTTTGCTTACCGGATCAGTATTTCGGGATGGGTCTTTGGTCTAGCCGGTTTAGTGGCGGTTGGTGTTGCGCTGCTAACAGTAAGTTTTCAAAGTGTCCGTGCTGCGCTGGTCAATCCGATTAAGTCTTTACGATCTGAGTGAGCAGTGCTCAACAAACAAGAAGGAAGACCACCTCGGACTAAGCTCAAGGCTGAATCCCTGCTGAAAAAGCCACAGTTGACGGTAATCTGGTACGTAGAGTGCTCCGGTACACTATTTTTATGCCTGTCATTATTTGTCAGTATTCGCCATGAACTTAGTTAAGCCCAAAGCGCTTAAACCCGGTGACACGGTAGCAACTATTTCTCTATCTTGGGGTGGTGCGGGGGAATTACCCGAGCGTTATGAACAAGGAAAACGGCAGTTGCAAGAAACGTTCGGGTTGAACGTTGTCGAAACGAAGCATGCACTAAAATCGGCTCAGTGGCTTTACGAAAATCCGCAAGCGCGTGCTCAAGATTTGATGGAAGCCTTTGCCGATCCTTCGATAAAAGGCATTATTTCCACAATTGGTGGAGACGACAGTTGCCGGATCTTACGCTATGTCGATGTGGAAATAATCAGCCAGAATCCTAAACTATTTTTGGGCTTCTCCGATAGCACCATCACTCATCTCCTTTGTTTAAAAGCGGGCTTATCCACGTTTTACGGCACAGCGTTGCTGGTTGGCTTTGCCGAAAACGGTGGCATGTATCCGTATCAGGTAGCGGACATCAAGCGAACGCTTTTCTCAACGGAAGTGATTGGTCAGCTGAAACCGAATGAGGCTGGCTGGACCTCGGAACTGCTGGACTGGTCGGACGTTTCCCTGCAAAACAAGAAACGAAAAGTAGAGGCCAATCCTGGCTGGAATTTTTTGCAGGGTGAAACAATCGCACAGGGCAGGCTGATTGGTGGCTGTATGGAAGCACTTGAATCGTTGAAAGGAACAACTTGGTGGCCTGATAATGAGTGTTGGGCTGATTCGATCTTGTTTTTTGAAACGTCAGAATTGAAGCCGGAACCTGATTCTTTTCGGTGGTGGCTGCGCAATTACGCGGAACAGGGTATCTTGAAAAAGGCGAATGGGATCATCCTGGGCAGACCTTATGATAACGTCTATGTCAACGCGTACAATGATGAATTGCTAAAAGTGCTGCACGAGGAAGGTCTGACCAAAATGCCCGTTATTACGGAAATGGACTTTGGTCACACATGTCCCGTCTTTACCATTCCTTACGGGGCAATGGCCCAAATTGATTGTTTAACCAAGACATTTAGCCTGCTTGAAAGCGGTGTTGACGAGTAAATACCGCTGTACCGAAACACATTGTGTTCTGTTTGATTTACCGATAAACCAAACAGAACACAATCGTACTCCATCAACTTATAGTCGAATCCAATGTCAAAAAATAGCAAATGACCCTCTAATGCCCTTACTCTTGTTTGGCAAAAGCGTCCTTTAGAATATACCGGTCGATGTAGAAAGTACCAAAAGGAATTATGCAGGCAATGAGCACTTTCCAGGTAGTTTGTTGAAATTTCCATCGTTGCTCAACACCCACGCTTAGGGTGTTGAAAACAAACCAAAGGAAAAGCAAACCATGTACAGGGCCCAACGCTTTGACCAGCGCAGGGTTACCATTCCAGTATTTTAACGGAACTGCAACAAAAAGCAGCATAATAAGGGAAATACCTTCCAGATAGCCCAGTACACGCAGTCGGCCAACCGGAGTTTTAAGTAATGTAATCATAGAAATACTGTTTGAGAGCTAATTGGGACTTTAATACGAATTCGGTTTAACGGCAGGGATTAAATACTCCGGATGTAAGGTCTGCTGGCCAGTGGTGAAAATGGCCAAGGTATTGCCATGAGAAGAATGACCAGCCCCCAGCTAAACCACGTCAGCATTGTCCTATACTTTTCTGCGTCGTCTTTTGCTCGCTTAGCCTTGGCCGATCCGATAGTGATCAAAACCACGGCTACCAGCATCATTGCCAGATGGACGTAACGGAAAAACAGTTGTTCATTGATCCACTTGTCAGGATTATCTCCCATGGACAGCTTAACAACTGGGCTTTGAACGTACAGCGCCATCCCTAAAAGCAGCTGTGTATGGGCAATCGTTGCGGTCCAGTGACGAAGGCTGTTGATAGCAGTTGTGAATACCTGCCTTCGATAGAAGCCCGTGTAAGCACTGTAAATAGCGTAAACAAGGCTGATTAGAACAAGCCAGCGCCAGCATGAGTGAAGAAAGAGGAGAACTGAATACATCATTTAGAAGGATAAACATACTAATCAGTATGTTTTTGGGTAAAAAAAATTAATCAAGCTGTAAAAGAAATTTTTGGTATTCGCTCAGAAAAGCCGTGTAGGCCGTTTGTCCCATCACTTTACCGGTATTTCGTATGCCAGAATAGTTCGAGATGATATAAGTTGCCAGGTAGGCGGGATTGTGCTTGCTATTAAGCTGGTTCTCATCCTGGGCATGAACGATAGCAGCCTCGATAGCAGAGTGCCATTGCTGCATAATCCGTAATAATGCCTGTTTAAACTGCGGATTGACAGGCGCCATCTCTTCAATCAGGTTAACAGCCGGACAACCGTAATCTACATTGAAAAAAGGGTTTGTAAGCAACAAATTTTCCATCATAGAATATAGGTTTAACCGTATGTCTGTGGTTCTAGACAATGTGTCCTTCATGTAAGGAAGCAGGTTGGGAGCCAAGATTTCATTGATAATGGCAAGTCCCATCTCTTCCTTGTTCTTAAAATGATAAAAGAGCGCTCCTTTGGTAAGCTGCGTCGTGGCAATAATGTCATCAATACTGGTTGCCTGATACCCGTTCCGGTAGATGAGTTCCAATGCCTTCTGTAGAATCGTAAACCGGGTCAGGGCTGCTTTTGACATAAAATACTAACTAGTATGTTTTGCAAACATAATTGAAATAGTTGATTGTCTGTTCAACGGTAAGCTAAATTTTCTTCGCCTGGAATACCAAGCACTTCCGGCTTAATGGTTTGGGAATGGTGTCGGTTTTGTGAACCGGGCGGGCGTTTCCGCCGACACCATCATCTTGCCTTGATTTTTTGATAAGAGTTCGTAAAGCTTACAGGGGCGAGTAATTTTGTCGAATGCAATCTAATGACAGTATCATCATCATCGGTGGAGGATTAAGCGGACTAAGTTTAGCTTATTATCTACGCGACCAACCAGTTAACGTCACTATTCTGGAAGCCAGTCCCCGATTAGGTGGACGAATTCATACGGTAGCGGGTGTTTTGGCTACCCCACTGGAGCTGGGCGCTACCTGGTTCTCCACTAAGCATCCTAATCTGCTGGCGCTTATTGAGGAATTGGGACTGACTATCTTTCCTCAGTTTTCGGAAGGTATTTCTTTGTTTCAGTCCAAATCCTTCGAGCCTTCTCAACAGTTTTTTATTCCTGCTTCTCAGTCGCCGTCCTATCGGTTGGCAGGAGGAACCGGACAGCTGATTGAGACACTGGCAAAACAACTTGATACCTCGTCCATTCATGTAAATACCGAAGTGACCGGAATTTGGGAAGTTCCGGAAGGAGTCATTGTCGAAACGGCGACCGGTCAAAAATACCATGCTAATCGAGTTGTGAGTTGTATACCTCTTCCTGTAGTATCCTCAAAAGTGAAAATAACACCTGAACTGTCCCTCGCAGTTGGTGAACTGTTACCGACGGTTCAAACCTGGATGGGTGGCTCTATCAAATTTGCGGTTGAATACGCTACTCCTTTTTGGCGCACGAATGGGTATTCGGGAATGCTCTACAGTCAGGCGGATATTGTCGTTGAGATGTACGACCATACCAGTGCTGACGGCCAGCGGTATGGGTTCACCGGATTCTTAAATGGAGGATCTGCGTCTTTTACGCAGGAAGTCCGCAAGGAGTTAGTATTACGTCAGTTAGGCGAGCTATTTGGCTCTGAAGCGCTACAACCTACGACTTATTTCGATAAACTATGGAACGACGAATTTCTCGTAGCTGGCAATCCAGTGATTCATCGGCCCCATCAAAACAACGGCCACCCGTTGTTGCACCAGGCGTATCTGAACGAGAAATTATACTTCGGTGGTACGGAAACTTCCAATGAATCACCCGGCTATATGGAAGGGGCTGTCGTAGCGGCTAAAAGACTGGCGGCTCAGCTTACATCAGCCGTATCATTTTCGTGAATAGTTTATCCGCAATCAGTAAGGATGGTTTTGCACATTCTATCTTTGCGGCTAAAACACACATTCCATTCGCTATAATCGTGAGAATCATTTTACTCTTTATCGGACTCCTTTGTCTGGTTTCACCAGTATCTGCCCAAATCGACCGGTTGCAGACAAAAATCGAACAAGTCGTCAACAGTAAGAAAGCAACAGTGGGTGTAGGCATTTATGACGTTGGTAGTCAACAGACGTTGACCATTAACGGCAACAAGCACATGCCCATGCAAAGTGTGTACAAGTTTCACGTGGCCCTAGCGGTATTGCGGGAAGTTGATAAGGGACGATTTCGAATCACGCAAAAGATGCGCGTGAAAAAGAGCGATCTTGTACCTGGTCTGCACAGTCCGATGGGGGAAGCCTATCCGAACGGGGAAGTCGATTTACCCTTAGCCGATATAATCCGGTATATGGTCGCTGATAGCGATGGTAGCGCCTGCGATTACCTCTTCCGGCTATTGGGTGGTCCCAAGCAGGTGGACGCTTTTATTCATCAGCTTGGTATTCAGGATGTAGCCATACGCCATACCGAGGAAATGATGCAGGCTAAAGGCAATTGGGACGTTCAGTACACGAATTGGACAACACCAAAGGCGATGCTGGATTTGCTAAAGCTGGTTTACCAGCGCAAGGTTCTGTCCGCTAGCAGTCACGATTTTCTGTGGAAGGTGATGGTTGGGACAACAACCGGACAAGATCGACTCAAGAAATTGCTGCCCGCCGGTACAGTAGTGGCCCACAAGACCGGAACGTCAGGAACTAACAAAGAAGGCCTGACGGGTGCTGTCAACGATGCGGGCTATATCGTGTTGCCAAACGGCAAGGCTATAGCCATCAGCGTCTTCGTCATGAACTCAACCGAAAGTATGGAGACAAATGAGCAGATCATCGCCGATATCGCTAAACTAGCTTACGATCACTTCGCTAAGTCAAACTGAACTTTACTGTCGGTGTACAAATTTTTTTACCTGGGAGAGTTAGTATGATTTACTCTTCCAGTTTGTTCAATTCGTTTAGTTTGGCTTCTAACTTTTCCATGCTTAGGTCAGCAGCTACTATTTTGCCATTTGGGTTAAGCAGTACACTCGTTGGATAGGCAGTAACATGGTACTGATCAACCAAACCGTCCGGGCCATTGGACAATAGTTGAGGCCACCTTACGTCATGCTTCTTTAGAAAATCTCGTAAATGTTCTGGACTGTCCCTGCTTACAATACCGATAAATTCGAAACGGTTTTTATTAAGTCGTTGGTAAAGCCGCTTCAACGTTGGTAGAGTCGATACACAGGGTGAACACCAAGTACCCCAAAAATCGACAAAGACATATTTACCTTTCAAGCTACTCAGTGAGATTGAATTTCCGGTGGTGAACTCGCGAGCGATAAAAGGTCGAAACGAGCGACCAGTCCTCAAGGAATAATCGATCGTGTTAGTGGCTAGGGGTTCCAACTGTAAGGTATTGGTGAATGTATTAACCCCTTTATTTTTGTATTTACGACCACCAAGGGTGATTACATCGCCTATTTCAGTCAGGTCTTTCTGGCTAACTGTCTTTTGCCAAAACCAGCGAGGTGTCTGTGCAATTGACGTAGAACCAATGTAATCTAATCCTGCAAATCCGTTTGTGATAACCAAAGCGAC
Organism: Spirosoma liriopis; assembly: GCF_023196085.1. Taxonomy (NCBI): domain Bacteria; kingdom Pseudomonadati; phylum Bacteroidota; class Cytophagia; order Cytophagales; family Cytophagaceae; genus Spirosoma; species Spirosoma liriopis. Next base: position 89,651 of record NZ_JALPRF010000008.1, on the reverse strand, counting down.
TCGTTCGTCTGCGTGTCGGAAAGTAGCTTTGGCGTATTGAGGAAAATTGAAAAACAAGTCATTGCCCATCCGTTTGACAACCAACGGTATACGAGACGTAATAATCTTTCCTTTTTGATAGGATTGGTACATGACTAAACGGGCATCGGCAACATTGTCCGGTATGGAACCCGGCTTGATCTCTTCCGCTTCAAAAGGAGTTTCGTCGCTAAAATCAAGGTTGTTATTGGTATCCACCAGCACCAACCATTTGCTTTTGCTCTGGTCGAACCCCTTCACTAGATAAACGTAACACTTAATCGGTTGCTTAGAGAAAAGGGCGTCGTCCAGGTTAATTTTACTACTTTGTTGGTAACCCTTGTACCAGGATCTCGGTACGGTACCGCTTATTACATTCTGATAGATGAGTTGCCAAGTATTAACTCTGGCCATTGCCTTTTCTACGTTTGTCCAGTTCTTAGGTACTCCTTTGATGGATAACTGCATTTTGCTCCAGTATGATCCATCGTTCACATCCGGTGTGAAGCGAGAAAAACCGACACTAAAAGGCCCGTATCCATTTGCTGTAGTCAGGGGTAGTTCAACCCGAGTTGCCACCTGTTGGCCTTTCGTTGAACTATAGAATAGGAGGACGAAAAGTAGTGTTTGAATCTTCATAAGGAGGTCCTCAATCAAGCATTGAATAAGCAGAGTAGCTGCTATACAAAGTTTAATACGATTCTTTCATCACCCTCTCTATAATTTGCTCACACAGTTGGTGGCTCATAAGCGCGTCGTCCAGATCAATATACGGTGAACACTCCCCGGCTACAGCCCGCAGAAAATCGTCGACCATCAAGGCGAAACCGCGTTTGTGTAAGGTCGGCTCCCAGTCGTTCTGGCGCACGTAGTCACTGCCCAATGTACTTTCCCGGATTAATTGGGAAATGTTGACGGCTACTAATTTTTGACTTGCTGACATAATTTCCAGCCGCTCTTCGGTCATCGCTGTGTTGCGGTTCATAATCCCGATTGCTGTCTCTCCGTGTGGAGCTTTTAGTTGTAGCGTCAACTGTTTGAGCTGATCGTCCTCGCGCATATACGTGATTTGCCAATCGGCAATCGGCAACGGAAAAAGCCACCGTAGTGTGTCCACCACATGAATAAAATCGTCCAGCACAAACGACCGGATTTCGCCCGGCAAGACGGGCCGGTTCTTCTGCATCAGGATCATTGTCGGCTTGTCAACCGCTTTTAACTGGCGATAAATTGGGGCATACCGGCGGTTGAAACCGATCATTAGCAGCGTGTTCGTTTGCTTAGCCAGCTTAACTAGTTGTTCGCCTTGGGCGAAGTGAAGCGTCAGCGGCTTATCGACAAAAACCGCGACCCTGGCCTCTAATAGCGTCTCGACAATCGCGTGATGTGCTACCGTAGCCGCATGCACAAAAACGGCCTGTAAACCGGCCATAATCAGTGAGCTGATGTCCGGGTGTACGTGACTAATCCGGTATTGCCCGGCTATTCGCTGCATTTTCTCCGTCGTAGTCGAGCAGAGATGAATTTCTATATCCGCCCGCGCTGCAAGGAGGGGCAGGTAAGCCTTGGTCGCAATATCGCCGAGTCCAATGATACCAATTTTGAGCATAGATGCGCAGGTAATTAACGGATAGGTAATAGCACTAGGTGAGGACTGTTGATCGTAACCATATTTCCGCCGGGACCTGGTCGATTCGTATAAACTGCCACGCCATCCTAAGGCATTTTTTCGGTTAAATACTTCCAATATCGTTTGGGCATATGCTGAAGTTGAAGGCGCTTATTCTTGCGAGCATCGATGGTTACGCTCTTGAAATAGCGACGCCAGAGTTCCTGGTAAAATGCCTCGCCTTCATCACTGATCTCAGCCACAAGCCCAGATCGATTAGTCCGGCCATCCTGAACGCCGAGCGTTACGGTCGTTGCTTTCTCTAAATCATAATAAATGCCATACCGACGCTTGGCATCGTAGATGAGCCAGCGTTGATCGGCATACCGGCTTTCAAAGTGAGGGCAGATCAAACCCAGTACATCGCAATCCGGTTCAATGAGCGCGTAATACAACTGGTCGGAGGTGAGCTTGAAACGAACAAACGCTTCCATTCGATGCGCTTCCCGTTGCACCCGCTTGGCTGCCTGCTTAACGGCCCAAACCGCCGGGTGAGCGTAGTCCTCTTCCACATTCTGGGCACTCGCAAAGACATGACTGACAAAGCTCCACATCACATCGTCGGGTCGGTCGAGGTCAGAAAGAAACGTTTTGTAAAGTCGGGTCATGCCTTCTTCCGACAAACGCTTTCGTAAGCCTATCAATACCCGCTCTGCTTTCACTTCGTCGGTGGTCACCGAATGAGTCCTGCCAAATAACGAGCCTGTAGACGCTTCCGAACGGGAAAACGCAACATCCGTTAGTTTGTGGTCGTAAATGGCAAAGATAGCCGTGAGCCAACCCTCATACGTTCCATCGTACACTATACTGGTCATCCGATCAAAATAAACTTAACTGATTCGAAAAAGTAGACTGGTATTTGCTTTTTTGCACCGCCAGAATCAGTCGTTTGAGTTGCGAAGGGGTATAATCGGGTTGGGGAGCAAACGGCTGACTGAATGCCAGAAAATAGCGGGCTCGATTGTAAGCGATGCCCATCTTCTGTAGGTGCTCGGCCTTGAGCCGTCTGAACTGACGCGCAGCCACAATTTTCTGGGCACTTTGAAAGCCAATGCCGGGGATGCGTTTGATTAGCTCGATATCAGCCGTATTGACATCGACCGGAAATTGATCCAAGTTTCGTAAGGCCCAGCCCAGTTTGGGGTCTACATCCAGGTCCAGGTTTGGCTGAGTAGCGCCAACCAGTTCGGTAAAGCCGAAGCCATAATAGCGCAGTAGCCAGTCGGCCTGATAAAGCCGATTTTCCCGGATGATGGGAACGGGTGTACCGATCAATGGCAGCCGATTGTCTTCACTGATAGGTACATAGCCTGAATAGTACACCCGCTTCAGGCTCAGTTGATTGTAGAAGTGATTGGTCATACCCAGAATATCCAGATCGGTTTCTTTTGTGGCACCAATCACCATTTGCGTGCTTTGACCAGCGGGAGCAAAACTAGGTGCTTTGGGATTATTTTTGCGTTCTTCTTTGTGGCCCGCAATCTCGGTCTTTAGGTACGTCATGGGCCGGATTACATCCTGATGGTTTTTTTCCGGTGCGAGCAGTTTCAAGCTTTGTTCAGTAGGCATTTCCACATTGACGCTCAAGCGGTCAGCATACAAACCCGCTTCTTTGATCAGCTCTTCACTGGCTCCCGGAATGGCTTTCAGGTGGATATAACCATTAAACCGATGCTCCGTGCGTAGCTTTTTGGCAATTCGCACTAAGCGTTCCATCGTGTAGTCCGGACTATCGAAGATTCCTGAACTCAGAAAAAGCCCTTCAATGTAGTTTCGACGGTAGAAATTAATCGTCAGATCAACGACCTCATCGACCGTAAAGGCAGCCCGTTTGACATCATTGCTCTTCCGACTCACGCAATACGCGCAATCGAAAATACAATGATTGGTCAGTAGAATTTTCAGCAGGGACACGCAGCGACCATCTTCGGTAAAGGAATGACAAATGCCATAGCCTTTGGTATCTCCTAACCCCTTGTCCTTGTTGGCTCGTTTGCTCTGACTGGACGAGCAGGATACATCATATTTTGCCGCATCGGATAGAATTTCCAGTTTCTCTATCACTCGATCATTCACCATCTGGAACTCTAGTTTGTCAACAATAAAAATACCATAACTTGCCCTCCTATCAAAGGCAAACATGACAATAACAACAGTATTATTGTGTCATTTTAGCGTTCACAGCGGTAAGCAACCGCTACTTCTTACTAGCCATTCAACTTTATGAGCGAAACGAACAAAGCAGTCTTAGAAAAGGCAAACGCGGCTGTCACTAAGGGCGATAATGAGGGTTTTCTAGCTTATTGTACGGAAGATACCCAATGGGTATTTGTGGGTGAGCAAACCCTACAAGGCAAAGAAGCGGTTCGCCAGTGGATGGCAACGGCATACGCAGAACCTCCGGTATTTATGGTCGAGCAGTTGATTGCCGAGGGCGATTTTGTTACCGCCATTGGCCGGATCAATCTCAAAGAGGAAACAGGGGAAATCATTCCTTATTCGTACTGTGATGTATGGCGCTTTAGTGAAGGCAAAATGGCTGAACTAAAGGCATTTGTCATTAAAGCGTAGTCGTAAGAAACTGGCCTTTTTTTTGACCGTTATCAAAGCATAGCATTTTCGTATCTCTCCGGCAGGAAAGTCACGGAAACGCTATGCTTAAATTATACAAGATGACAAAGAGCCCTAGAGCCAGGAACGTGGTTTTAAACGATTTACCGACTAATGACCTTAACCAACGTGCCTCTCGTTACGCGGTCATCGGCTTGAAGGCCATTTAATATACCGGCCTCTTCTACCCGATTGGCAGGCAGTCCCAAGGCGGTGACCACTTCCCGAAATGAACCGTCACGGGGCGATGTTTTTACAAATACCCGTTCAGCCTTGCGGTTGAGTTTATCCGGATCGGAGAGTGAGCGGAAATTCTCGGCTACCTGCTTAAAAGTACCAAAGCTAGCGTTGAAGTCAGCGTTTGTCGCTAATCCGTGCAGCGCGTAGATAGCATTGTTGTATTGTATCAGCCAGGTACCAATCTGAAGCGCCGTTCTAGGATCTTGTTGTTGTTGCTGCTGTCCCTGCTGCTGTTGCTGTTGTTGCCGCGAAATAAGCACGTAGGCCGGATTACCATTGATGGTGGTTTTTCCGTTTTCCAGTACATTCAGACTTAATTCTTTCACCAAATTCTGGGCCGCTTCGTCCAATGAAGAACCTTTCGCCAGCGTAAGAATCATTGCGGATTTACCGTCTTTAGCCGCCATTTGAAACTGACTTGGCGAATTTTGAGACTGCCAGCTAGTTGGTACAGGAAACTGAAAACGCAGTTCAGGATGATAAAAATACCCGTTTTCGACGAAACCCTGCCGGGGATCTTCTCCGTACATAATGCCGTCAATCAGGCGCATATACTGATCACGATTTACCTGATACGAAGCGGGATTCTTGGCCTGGTAGTCTTTCGCCAGCTGATGCACGCGCGTGAAGCGGTTACCCGGATCAGGGTGCGTAGACATAAACTGGGGTATAGCCTGCCCTGATTTTTCGGAAAGGCGTTTAAGCGTCCCGAAAAAATCGCCCATCTCGCGGGCATCGTAACCAATCTTACTAGAATATTCAACGCCTAAGTTATCGGACTCCGATTCGTGATCACGGCTGTATTTCAGGGACAAAAGACCTAATCCCTGTTGAAGGGCTTCGATATTCTGACCGACCACCTGCGGGGCCAGCACGGCTCCGCCAATAAGCGCAATAGAACTAAGCAATTGGCTTTTTTGCGAGCGGGCTGCGTGTTTGGCCGTGATGTGGCCGATTTCGTGGCCAAGTACGCCAGCAAATTCCGCTTCATTGTTGAAGTGGGCCAAAATACCGCGTGTAAAATAAACGTAGCCTCCCGGTACGGCAAAGGCATTAACGATGGGCGAATCGACAATAAAGAACTGGTAAGGGAGGTCGGGCCGATGCGAAACTTTGGCCATCGCTTTGCCTTTCTCGTTCATAAAAGCCTGAAGTTTCTTATCATCGTATAGCCCCATTGTGGCAATAACCGATGGATGAGATTCTTGGCCTATGGCAATTTCCTGTTCAGTCGACATCAGGTTTATTTCACGCTTTCCGGTAACCGGATTACGGGCGCACGCAAAAACAAGTAGAGACGTTATGCTGACAGTGAGAAATTTGTGGTAGGAGAGTTTGTGCATGGTAGACAAATCAGATAGTGTAACTTATTGATTGGCTCGAAAAAGGCAACGAATCGTGCTTATGTTTAATCCGATGGAGCATTATACTACGCTCATTTGTCGTCGGTTTAAACTCGGCGAAGCTCAGCGATTGTACGCTGTAGCCCAAGGGTAAAAAAGGCGGTAGCTACGGTAGCTATCGCCTTTTTATTTATTCATTATGGACCGACTAGTTGTCTACTTTCTTTGCTTCGCCACTAATAGCCCGACCAGTCGCTTTGGTCGCCTTGGTAACGGCCCGGCCGGTTGCTTTTGCCCCATTGGCTACAGCCTCGCCAGTTGCTTTACCTGCTTTACCAACGGCTTTTCCGGTCGCACGACCAGCCGTGCCAACCGCATGTGCTCCATCAGCAACACCATTTTCGACTTTGTTGCCAACGCGCTTGACGTCTTCTCTTGTTTTTTCCTTCCGGGCCTCCTTAGTAGCCTGATCATCCTGTGCCAGTGCGCCGGTGGTTAATGTCGCGCAAAGCGCAATTGCTAAAAGCATGTTCGTTTTCATCGTGTTATTAAGTAGTGGTATGGCAGCTCTGCTCCTACTGGGTTGGCTGCATTGGCGAAATAACTGTTCACGCTGGCTGTTTGTTTTTGAGCGACGGGCTGGAAACGTGTCGTTATGGCTTTTTGTAAAAGCACAAGCGATGTAGTCGATACATGCACGTTGGCATCAAGAATATCGATAGTGTTTCGTTTTAGAACTTCAAAGAGAAAATATTCCCTTCATAAAGAGCAAAAGTTCCTAAATTTGTGTTAAGGGTCAAAAGCCAACTACCATGAAACGAGCAGCGTCGGCAGAAAGCCATATTCTGAGGGATGTGCCTGGGCACATCAACGACAGTGAAATTCTTTCCTTTCTATACACAAAGGATATTAACTGGCAGCATGTCAATGCCATCAAAACGTTGACGGACTTCAACGATGACATTATTTCGGACTGGCTCAATGTGAGCGTCAAAACATTCCGAGAATACAAAAAGCCTCAGAATACCTTCAAGGAAAACGTCAAAGAGCAGGTATTGCTTTTGTTAGCCCTGATTAAACATGGCATTGAGGTATTTGGGTCAGTGAAGGAATTTGACCAGTGGTTGAATCGCAAGAACTTTTTTTTCGATAATAAAAGTCCTAATTCTTATTTGAATACGGTGACAGGGGTAAAATTTGTAGATGATCGATTGACCGCCATGGAGTACGGAGATAATGTGTAAGTGATGGAAGTATTCCGAATCAGCAAAGAGATCCACGCCAATTCACTAAGCTCATCGGGCAGCGCCAATCGCTGGAACCTGAAAGGGCAGCAGGTTATTTACACCGGTTCATCCCGTTCCTTGTCATCTTTGGAGCTTGTAGTTCACCGGGGGGCTATTCAACCGGCCACAAAATACAAAGTGATGGTCATCTCCATCGCCGACGAGGATTACCTCATCAAGCAGATTCAGCAAAAAGATCTTCCCGCAAACTGGCGAAGCTTAGCGGGTTATACCGCTTTGCAGACGATTGGTTCCACCTGGTACAACAGCCAGGAGAATTTAGTGCTCAAAGTTCCCTCCGCCATTATTGTCTACGAATACAATTACATCATCAACACAGAGCATCCAGATTTCAACCGAAACGTTCAGCTTGTACGGACGGAGGATTATTTTTGGGATTCCCGGCTTTTGTGAAAATAGTGTTTGGCCCCCGATACCTAAGCCGTGTCAATCCTGTTGAATCGTTTCCCGGCGGCTTATTTCTGCTTGAACATTCTTCAGGTTTTTCGAATAGCTGGAACCGATCAGAAGAGAAACAACCAGCAAAATCATAGTCAGAAAAGGACTTTTATGGGTAGCGGTCCAAATGGCAATGCCTACGAAAAAACCGATTAGCAAGGCAGTCATTATCTTTTGAGACTTCATCTTTTTCTCTTCTGACACTAATTCGTCAAGCGTCATTATAGAATAGTCTTTACTTGGAAACATACGAACGTTTAGGTTAAGAAAGTCTAGGAACTTTGGATTCTTTCAATGCGCACGATTAATTCTTCGCTGTGGACGTTGGCATCAGTTAAAAAACCGATCTAGCTATAATCAAGAATGCAGACAATTTTTTAGGCATTCGAATCAACTAAATTCTTGACAGGCAAGCGACAATCGTTCTCTTTGCAACAACTCGCTAGGCAAAGTCAAGTCTGACAAAGAAATCTCTTTTGGCATAGAAACACAAATCATTCAATTATTTCCTTGATCCATCGCTTACCTTGTAGAAGCTTATTAGTTGCCCGTCTCAGTTAACAAGTGTGTGAAGGAAAGAAACGGTACTTCTACGTTTTACGAATCGTCACATTAGAAGAAGGACTTGAAGAACCCCAATGGAAGAATTTATAAAATTCATCAAAGGAATCGTCTGGATCGACGATCTGGATTTACAACTTGTGCTTTCCCGATGCAGCGAAAGACAAATTCCCAAAGGCAAGCTCATTTTAAGGAAGGGGCAAATTGCTCATCAATACTTTTTCATTGTATCCGGCGGTGTTCGCTTTTTTTACGAGCTTCATGACCAGGAGAATACGACCTGGGTTATGTTTGAAAATGAATTCTTTACAGAAATCTCAAGCCTTCATCCTCAGAAACCTTCCCGGTTTAATATCGACGCCATCGACGAAACCCGACTAATCGTGATTGATAAAAAAGACATGGATTTTCTGTACAGCCAGGTGCCTGCCTGGGAGGAGTTCGGCCGGAAAATCTGGGAGGCTACGACCATCCGAATGATCGACCAGATCATGAATTTTCAAACCTTATCTGCCGAAGAACGCTATCTGGCCTTCCTGACAAATTCTCAACTTATTCAGAAAGCACCGGTCAAGCAGGTAGCCGCCGTACTGGGCATCACCCCAAATGCCCTAAGCCGGATCAGGAAAAAAATCCGGTAAGAGTCATTCTCTACCATTTGGTAGTTTTGCCCCTTCATCGCCAGCCTACTTTTGAGTCATAAAAAAACAACGATGACTCAACTTAGCAAGAACCCGACAGAACCTCGAAATCTGTATTCAGACGAGGCATTGATAGCCCATTTTCCAGGCTTCACCAATCAGTACGCAACAGTCAACGGAGTGCGGTTGCATTACGTGGAAGGCGGTACGGGTGAGCCTCTGGTTTGTCTACCCGGCTGGCCGCAAACCTGGTTTTCCTACCAGCCCGTTGCCGTAGAACTCGCCAAACGGTACCGCGTGATTGTCGTTGATATCAGAGGTATGGGTAGCTCGGAAAAACCTCATTCCGGCTACGACAAGAAAACCATGGCTGCCGATATTTTGGCCTTGCTCCAACAAATAGGCTTAACAAAAGTCAACATGATGGGGCACGACATTGGTGGAATGGTCGCTATGAGCTTCGCGTTTAACTACCCCCAATTTACTCAAAAGCTGGTTGTCCTGGACGGCTCGCATCCCAGTGAGGGAATACTACAGATGAGTCTGATCCCACCTGCCGGTACATTTACGGAGAAGATGGATGCAAATCGGCCCTACGCCTGGTGGATGGGATTTAATCAGGTAAAAGGATTACCGGAACAGCTATTGGCAGGACGCTTCCAGTATTTGCTGGACTGGCTTTTCAACTACGTCATGATTGACGATCGTAAAATGACAACCTTAGAGAGAAGCATTTATGCCGCTTCTTACAACGATGCTGAAAGCATCCGAGCGGCTAATGCCTGGTATCAAACGTTTCTACAGGACATCGAAGATGCCAAAGTATATGAACCGCTTGCAATGCCGGTGCTAGGTATTGGTAGTTACATAAGTTTTCAGTACATGAAAATGGGACTGCCCTACGTAGCTAAAGACGTGCAACTGGTTGGCATTCTGGATAGTGGCCATTATTTGTTCGAAGAACAGCCTACCCAGGTGCTTGATGCGGTATTGAGCTTCCTGGCCTAATCAGTCGATAAATTGTTTTAAATAGAAAAATAGCAATGCAAAAGAAAATCGTAGTGTTCGGGGCAACCGGCAATTTGGGGAACAGAATTACGCGTGAACTCATACAACGGGGTGCAGCAGTACAGGCGGTCGTTCGAACATCGACTGATCCCGAAAAAGTGAAAGCGCTGGAACAAATGGGGGCTACTGTTCAGGAGGTAGATCTGGACAGCGTCGACGCCATCGCCAAAGCGAGTACAGAGGCTCATTGCGTGGTGTCTGCCCTGGCCGGCTTAGGCGATGTAATTATTGAATCGCAGAAGAGAATCCTGGATGGCGCTGTACAAGCCGGTGTTAAACGGTTTATCCCCTCTGACTTTTGTACCGATTACACGGATCTGGTACCGGGCGAAAACAGGAATTTTGATTTACGGCGGGAGTTCAGACAGTATCTCGACCGTATGCCCATACAAGCTTCTTCTATTTTCAACGGTGCTTTTGCCGACATACTCCAATACAACACGCCGGTTTTGAACCTGAAAGAAAAGAGCATCGGTTACTGGGGCGACAAAGCAGACTGGAAACTGGATTTCACAACGATGGATGACACAGCCGCCTTCACGGCAGAAGTAGCTTTGGATGAAGAAACTCCTAGAAACTTACAGATTGCCAGTTTTCAGGTAAGCCCCACGTTGCTGTGGCATGAGGTAAAGCAGTTAACCAATCAGGAGTTCAGGATTCAGCAGCTGTCGAGTCTTGACGATTTTGCGCAATTTATAAAAAAGCAACGAGCTCAATACCCGGCCGGTGAAAACGAGCTGTATGCCAAATGGCAGCAGGGGCAGTACATGTATTCGATGTTTACTACGCATCATACACAGCTGGCAAACGAACGGTATTCAAACCTTCGCTGGACGACTAGCCTTGATTTTCTGAGGGCCTTTGTTCGATAAAGCTACCTGTTGGCTGTATACGAGCTAAGGCTTTTGTGCTTGGCTTCCCAGTTTAACTTGAGCGTTTATGCTGTAAGTCAGCGTCTTTCCTGGATCAAAGCCGACCCCCTGTAGAGTCGCTACGTAGTTGACTGGTAGCTGCAACTGGTGCTTGACCTGCACCACGTCACCCGGCCCGGGCACCCGGTTGCAAGACCACGCCGTGGCATCGGTCCACCAGCCGTCCTTGAGCGAGTAAAGCGGAGCCGAGCAGGCAGCAAGTGAGAGGATCTGGCTCAGACTACCGGTGGCGGAGTTGGAGGGGCGGATGCGATACCAGTAGTGAGTGCCGGTGGCGAGCTGGTTGTCGGTGAAGGAGGTGACGTTGGGGGCTACTCCGCCAACGAGGGTGAATCCGGTGGTGGGGTTGGTAGCTCGTTCGATGAAGTAGCCCATCTCGAGGTATCGTTGTTAATGTAATGGGGCGAGGTTCCTGCAAAAAAGAACTGTATGCCGTAGCAATTGAGCAGGAAGTGCCGGTTGGTTTGTGCCAATGCCTGATTCATACTAGCCATGCTAAACCCACCTGTTCCATCTGTCCGGTTAATGATATGTGGGCGAACAGGAATATAGGTGATGGCCGTAATCCCTGATGGATTGGTCAACTGCTTACGTTGCAGGGCCAGATTTGCCTGTTGCACGAATGACTTAGCCTGCTGTGGAGTTAACTCGATTACTCCGCAGCCCACTGAGTCGGGGAGTATTTGTGCCCGTAAGGGACCACAACTAACAAGCCACAGCAACAAGATAACACCAGTAGCTATCAACTCGTTGGACACAAATCTGTACCTCATACGATGGTAAAGTCAACAGGGTAAATTATCGATAAGATACCAGCTATCGCTAGAATAATTACTCAAGACGAGCAAGATACGCCTGCTTATAAATTGGGGTTCCAAAACAGATAGCAGTCCGAAACCTAATAATAAACATTTGATCGAGTGTGTCTGTAAAAATCGTACTTTTTACAGACGCACTTAATTTCTCACAAAAATGAATCGTCTGTCATGAACAAACTGATTATCCTGTTTCTAGTCGTGCTGGGCAGTTGCAATGCTCTTGCTCAGATTGATACAACCAGCTATCCAAAAGAAAGGCAGGAAATCAGAGAACTCATGCGTCATCGAAAACCAGACGTGCCTATTGACTGCAATGATTTCGTCGCTGTTGGCCCTAAAGGCGACATATCCTTTTCTCACCAACAGTGGCAAGGGGTGCAAGCCAAAGAAAAATTGGTTTTCAAATCCGTGCGGCCTGTACCGGGCCACGAATACATCCGCATATACGAGGGTAAGATGGCCGTGGTTAATTTTTTGGCCGATGTGCAATTAGTGGTAGATGGCCAAGATGTGAATTTGAAGGTAAGACGTTTAGAGGTTTATCACAAAATGTCCAGTGGTTGGTGTCGAGTAGCTGGCCAAGGCACAGAAGTAGATGAAAAGCTTTTTCCTGTAAAAACGAACTGAACAGTAAAAAGGACCTGTCATTTTCAATGGGCTTGATTCGTATTTCTTCTGACGTTGGTGGACAGCTTTTTAAATTTTTATGGCGCTAAAGTAATGGTTGCCTCCCTCATCATCGAACTCCTCAAGGAGCCGTAACCCCGAAGCGCTTAATAACGCTTTGTATTTTTGGGCACCTAGCGATGTAGAATTGCAGGCCGTCAGGGCATCTTTCCAACTAACGGCTTGTGAGGGCGATGTGAACAAGAACTTACCACCCGATGGTAAGGCTTTCGCTACTTTTCGTATTACAATCTGTTGACTATCAACCGTAAGAACAAATAGTAACCCCCAGGCGATGATCGCATCAAACTGGCGATCGAAGAACAAAGACTCTTCGACAGCTTCACAAGCAACAGGCGAATGGGGAAAATTCAGGTGAAAGGCTTGAGCCAGCGTCGGCGATGCATCAATTCCATACACTTCCAGCCCTTCGTTCATCAACACTTCGGAAACAGGTAGACCCGTTCCGCAGCCTAGGTCCAGTACTGTAGCTTTTGGTGGCAGCGTTCTAGCCCAGAGCTGTACTGACGATGTACCAATGGTTTTTGTGCGACTCTGGATAAAACGAGCCGCTATGTCTTCGTATCCATTTGATTTATCCATGCGGAATAGAAAGCACAAGGGTATAAACTCGGTGTGCTAAACATGATGCGTCGAGTTTGACTGTTAAGTAAGCCACAAAATTGATTCGATCATGTCATACTATGAATGATAATCAGTTCAACGTAGGCTCTGTTACACTGGAGAACAGCTTTATAACAAAACAATCAGCCCGATACGGTGTACTTCTTGACTCTACATTGAAGTTAATGATACTTGAGTAGTACAAAGCCTGCACCGCTATAAGGGCACAGGCTTTTGGCTGACCTAATGCGTTAAGAAGTTTTGCGCGTCTGAATAGTCTGTATGCTGCGACAGACCCTGTTCACAAGCGAATCTTTTTTCCTGAATGATCTGTAAGGCGCGCATTCTATTGGTATCCTCCTGAGCGCGCGACGACTTGGGATGATCGAGATGGTACTGAATCGCACCGAATCGAAGGAAGCGCAGTGTGCAGCCTAACTGCATCAACCGCAATGCCAGATCGATGTCTTCCCAACCCCAGCCGCTAAACTGTTCGTCGTATCCATTCACGCGGAATAAATCCTGTCGCCAGAAAGACATGTTGCTACCTAGCACGTATTCATAATGGGTTTTCCAGTGATAGAAGTACAGCATCGGCTTTTGCAGGGGTAAACAGCGCAATCGACGCCAGTTCCATTTAGCCAACTTAAGAGAAGTATGAACAGAAGCGGACGAATTTGTAAGCATCAATTGCGTTACATCATGCGGAATGTGGTATTGATTGCCGGAGAAAAAGAATCCCTTTTTTGCATGTCGCAAATGATCGACCAGGTAATGGCGATGTAGAATTACATCGCCATCCAACTGAACAATATATTCGGAAGTTGCTGTTTTTAGACCTAAGTTCCGAACCCGGGCCAGCCGAAACCCCAGGTCAGCTTGCCACACATGCAGTAGCGGAACAGGACTGCGTTTCTGGAGCTGTTGGATAAGCTGCTGGGTTGCTTCTCCCGAACCGTCATCGCAAACAATAATCTCCGTTGGTAAATGGCTTTGCTGGAATAGACTTTCCACACAAAGGACAAGCGATTCTGGACGGTTGTACGTCGTTACTAATACACTACAGGTAGGAAGAAGCATATTTTTCATTTTTTTGGTAGGAAAGGTATTTTTACATGCTGACATGCCTTAAACACATAAATCAGAACCACTTTTGGGATGAATTGTAGGCTAGACCATCTCCCAAAATACAGCTTAGGCTAGTCCTGTATTCGTCAATGAAGCAAAGCCTGTAGACTTGCTGTGTACTGAAATTGCCAGATAGTATAAGTGTACGAGTATTCATAAGATAAAAAGTTATAAACGTGCTCATTATCAGCACATTCGTTGGTGTGAAACTTGAGCAATCTACTCAAAAATAGCTATCAAAATGGGGCCGTAATCTATAGCAGCTATAATAGCCGAGCGCTTGTAACTACTTATAGCTTTACACTATTATTTACTTATAAGGTAAATAATAGTGTAAAGCATCTCGTTTCTTTCAAAACCTTATTCGAATGCCGAGAATGAATTATACATCCCAGAGCCCTAGTATGAGCAGGCCCTAAGGAAAAGTGAAGTATCAGGAAATAATTTAGTTCTGGTCTAAACATACTTGTGCAATCTATCGGTACTTGCTACTTTAGGTAAACCGCGATCCAATTTTTGCGGTAAATAGTATTGCTCGCTATGAATCTGTTTGTGGATTGGATCGTTCTTTTCCAAGTTTTTTGTGTTGTTCAAGGCTGTACTACTGGTTTGTGGCTATTGACTTTCCGGCCAAGGCAACCCGCTTTCCTTTGGCTTGGCGGGCTCGTACTAGGATTAACCTTGCAGGTCATCGATTATGGAATGGCCCGTACCGGAATCTACGCACAACACAATAGCTGGTACTTTGCCCCTTTGTTTTTCTCCTGGGGCTTTGGTCCCTTACTGTATTTAGCAATTCGATCTTGGCTCAAAAAACCACTGCGCTACTGGAGTTGGCATTTAGTACCCATGCTAATACAAGTAGCTTTCTTTGTGTTCGTCAGCTTCCATTCGCTCGAATACAAGACCTGGTTCTGGAAGACGATACACAAGCCCTATACTCGCTATATTGACTATTACGGCATGTGTTTGTCCATGTTCGTTTACATTGGGTTAAGCTTGAGTCTTTTACCAATCAAGCAAGATCAATTCCGCTGGTATCGTCGGCTCCTGTTTGGCTTGACCAGCTTCTATGTTGTGGCTGTCGTTGATCCTCTTGTCAATCAATGGTATTTGCCCGCACGGCATCCTAAGTTTTATCTAACCGAATTTGTCTTGCCTGTTATTACTTATTGGATTGCTTTACTTGCTTTGGTGCGCGGTCGGTCAAAACCGGCTAGCAAAGTAAAGCCGGCTATTCCGGTTTCAGAAAGCTACCTGGAGCGTATCGTTAAAGCCCTGGAGGAGGACAAGCTTTATCGGGACCCTGACTTGACTTTGGATCGGCTTGCCCATCAGGTAGGTCTACCTGCCAACACAGTTTCCTTAACCATCAATGCCGGACTGGGAAAATCGTTATCGGACTACTTGAATGAACTGCGTGTTAAAGATATTAAGCGCCGTTTGCACCGGGGCGAAGCAGAACAATTTAGTCTGCTGGGCATCGCTTTAGAAGCCGGGTTCGGTTCGAAGACAACTTTCAACCGGGTCTTCAGGGAACAGACGGGACGATCTCCAAGTGCTTATTTAAAGGAGTACCAAACTACCCGATGGGACGATCCAAACCAATAATGTAATCATGTTTGGGGAAAAAATCTATGAAAGCATGGTTTTGGCTTGCGCTGCTGGCAAGCACTTATTGTTTTGGGCAAAAGCTTGATCCCCGGCAAAAGGCCGTCGAAGAAGGACTCACCACTTACATTCCAGTTGTCGGCCAAACGAAGTGGACGATTCGCGAGCGCATGTCTGCTTACAAAATTCCGGGTGTTAGTATCGCTGTCGTTCATCAAGGTAAGCTAGCCTGGGCTAAGGGGTATGGATGGGCCGACACGCTTCGTCGGATTCCGGTAACTCCGGAAACCCTTTTTTCAGCGGGGTCGATCAGTAAACCAGTTGCTGCCCTGGCAGCTTTACAATTAGTTGAGCAAGGCAAGCTAGCTTTGGACACACCCATCAATCGCTACTTAACCTCTTGGCAAATAGCGGAAAATGAGTTTACCCGGCAACGGCCTGTGACACTTCGCCACCTATTGAGCCATACCGCTGGGGCCACGCAGCACGGTTTTTGGGGAATTCAACCTGAAGACCCTTTTCCAACTGTAGTTCAAATTGTCAATGGCGATTCGATTGCGCAGTCCCGGCGCGTTGACATCAACTTTCTGCCCGGAAGTCAGTGGCGCTATTCGGGAGGGGGTGTGATGATTGCCCAATTGGCCGTTATGGATCAGACCAAAAAACCTTACGCCGACTTTGTGCGTCAAACCGTATTTATTCGGTTAGGGATGACGCATAGCACGTTTGAACAACCATTACCGGCTCGCTATAAAGATCAGGCTGCCTGGGCTTATTGCCGGCAAAATTGGTTCAAAGGAAAACCATACGTCTACCCACAACAAGCCGCTGCGGGTTTATACACTACCCCAACGGACCTGGCCAAACTCCTGATTGAGCTTCAGCGTGCTTATCAGGGAAAATCAACGATTCTTTCTCAATCGATAGCCCGAGCCATGCTGCAACCCCAATCCTACAATATTTTTGGCCATTCGGGGTACAGTGTAGATCGGATGGCATTGGACAGCACGGATATGGGATTAGGCTTCTTTCTAACTCAACGTACCGATGGACAATCTGATCAATACTTTTTTCACTCAGGTCAGAACGCTGGTTACGTGAGTATGTTTATCGGCAGTGTGCATGAAGGGAACGGCGTTGTTGTTATGGTCAATGAGAACGATGGTACAGGCATCATCAACGAAATAGTTCGCAGCATAGCCCAAGTTTATCAATGGCCAAATGTGTTACTTAAAGCAATAGAACCGCTACCCGTTGAGTCAAATCAATTAGCAGAATATGAAGGTGTCTATAAGCGGAACGATGAACTTATCCATCTGACACAGCAAGGCAACCATCTGGTACAGAAAGGCTCTACCTGGACAATGGGCATTGATGCATATCCAGTCGGCTCTGATACCATTCGCTTTACGGATTACGTGACGACAGGAGTTTTTCTACGGGACACGCACGGAAAGATCAAGGCTTGTCAAGGTGTATTGAATGGTCAAGTAATCTGGGAGATGGTAAAAGTAACTCCATAATAATCAGGTGTCCGCTCAGTGTACATAGACAAGACCCGCGACACTATCGAACATTCCGAATCCTGTAAACCGTTATTTCATCAATGCTGTAAGTTTCGCCATAGGGTGTTGATGAAATAATGACTCTTACAACTCGGTAGCAGCATCCGTAGAGAAAAAGCAAGAGTCGGTTAGTAACAAATCGGGAGATCACAGACAAACAAACCTATTGTATGGCTGAACTTGAGTTCAGCTGGCTGACAACAGATATTTCACCAGCTTATAAGACTATTTTGTTAACGTCCCTTGCTACTGCTCCTTACTAATTGCTCCAATTTTTCTACCTCTCTTTGGGTATTAACATCCAAGTGGTAAGCTTCCCTAACTCGCCGAATGTATTGGAGGAAAAGTTGCTGAAATCGATTATGTCGACCGTCCGAAAAATACGGTTCGTTTTCTTGCAAATCATCCATAGGTAATAAGTATTTATGCTTACCCCCTGCAACCAGTAGGTTATTGATAATGTTTATTAGAACCGCATTAATTTTAGCTAGTTGAAACTTGTCATATGTAGACTTACTGTTAGAAAATCCAGTTAACTCGCGTTAATTAGAAGCATTGGCAACCCATAAGCAATGAATACAAAGGGGTTAGCATAATTGTATCGGTTTTCAAGAAACTGATGCAATTATGCTAACCCCCCTACAGATAACTGAGTAAAAATTACTTAGTGGTATTAGTCATTTTGACTACACCATCCTGACTGTCGCCAATGCAGTCACGATTTTGTTCGTTAAAATTTCACGACGCTTTCGTAGGCTTTCTTCGGCTTGCCATTCTGATCGAACAGCAATGGATAGTCCTTGCGACCCGGCACCGGGAAATTGTCCAGCCAGGAGTATTTGTCGGTCAGGTTCCAGAACGTAACACCGGTGATTTTGTCGCGGTGCTTGCGGAATACCTCGAACAGCATCTTGTAATGAGCCGCCTGCTTATCGACCATTTCTGGCGTGTACTCGCTTTTATCCGTATCGCGACGTTCCCGGCGCTCGTGCTCTTTGGGATAGACCGAAACATCGACCTCCGTAAACTGAATTTTCAGCCCTAGGCTCGCAAACTTGTTGATAGATTCTTCCAGTTCCTGCTTCGTCGGTTCGTAAATGGACCAGTGGGCCTGTAAACCCACCCCGTTGACAGGTACACCCTTAGCCTTCAGCTTCTTGAGCAACTGGTAAATCTTCTCCCGCTTAGTCGCATTTTCGGTGTTGTAGTCGTTGTAAAACAACTGCGCCGACGGGTCCGCTTCGTGGGCATACTGAAACGCTTTTTCGATGTAATCTTCCCCAATGATTTCGTAAAATTTCGATTTCCGGTAAATGCTCGTTCCGGTGTCGGGAACCGCTTCGTTAACTACATCCCAAGCGTAAAGCTTGCCTTTGTAGTGTCCCATGACGTCGGAAATGTGTTTTTTCAGACGCGCCAGCAACACATCCCGGCTCACGGTTTTGCCCTCGGCATCGGTGAAAAGCCAGCGGGGCGTCTGGTTATGCCAACAAAGCGTATGCCCCCGCAGTTTGATGTTGTTCTGCTGGGCGAACTCGGCAATGGCGTCGGCATCTTTCCAGTTGTAGCGGTCCTCCTCCGGGTGAATCGGCCCCATTTTCATGGCGTTTTCGGGCGTCATGCTGTTGAATTGGGCTTTGATCAACTCTGCGTCCGGTCCCGGCTGGATCATGCGCGGGTTGACGGCCACGCCAATCGGAAAGTAATTCTTGTAATAATCTTTCAGCCCTTTCTCCGGCGCAACGAACGCGACCGATAAGGCTATCAGGGAATACGGGATTAGCTTTTTCATGAGATTGAGTTTCTTTTTGACAGGATTAACAGGATGTATTCAATTGAAGGAGCAACGCTGTAAACTTGTCCGTCAACTTTGCAGAATTAATGTGATTTGTCGAAGCAAAAAATCATGTTAATCATATTAATCCTGTCAAACAATTATTTATACGCGTCAATCGTTGCAATCGTCCCATTCGCATTGTGCGTCAGTTCCGTCACTTTCACATTCCGGAGGTGCGTTTTGCCGGAGAGCTGCACATCGTGGTAGAATAAATACCATTTAGGTCCTACCTGAACAATAGAATGGTGATTCGTCCAGCCCAGAACAGGCTTCAGCACGATGCCTTTATACGTAAAAGGCCCGTATGGATTGTCCCCAATAGCATAACAGAGGTTGTGTGTGTCGCCGGTCGAATACGAGAAGTAGTATTTGCCGTTGTACTTGTGAATCCAGGCCGCTTCGAAAAAGCGTTTGTCATTGTCTTTTTCCAGAAACGGTTTGCCAGCCTCATCCAGCAGTTGGATCTCCCGAACGGGTTCCGCAAACGACTTCATATCATCGCTCAGCCGGGCCACGCGGGGTAAGTAGGCAACCTCATCTTTCTTTTTCAAAGCCCCACTCGCGTTGTACTGGTTGCCATCCCATCGCTGCAACTGACCGCCCCAGATACCCCCGAAATACAGATAGGCTTTGCCGTCGGTATCCTGAAACACGGTCGGGTCGATGCTGTAGCTACCCTTGATTGGTTCGGGTTCAGCTTTGAACGGTCCGGTCGGGTTTTTGCTGGTTGCTACGCCAATACGGAAAATATCCTGCTTGTCCTTAGCTGGGAAGAATAGGTAGTACGTGCCGTTTTTATAAGCCGCGTCGGGAGCCCACAACTGACGCCCCGCCCAGGGAACATCCTTAAGATCGAGCGCAACACCGTTGTCTTTGACCGGACCGCCAATTTTATCCATCGACAAAACATGATAATCGCGCATGGCAAAGTGCCCACCCTCATCATCTTCCTTTACGTCCTTCGCATCGATGTCGTGCGACGGATAAATGTATATTTTGCCGTTGAAGACGTGGGCCGACGGGTCAGCCGTGTAAATGTGCGATACCAGAGGTTGAGAAATCGGGTTTTTACCGCCATTGGTTTGGGCCAGAGCGGTCAGTGATCCACCGACTAAAGCAGCTAGCGTGAAGGTTTTATAGGAACGTTGTAGAAGAGATTGGTATGTCATTTTATTGTTTAGTTTACTCATCAATCCTTTTTCACTATTCGCTTTTTGTGGAACAAGCGAGCATTTTTGTCATGCTGACATAGGAAGCATCTTCGGTAGCATGTATTATCACAATTACCGAAGATGCTGCTTGTTGAGCTAAGCTTACTTTGCCAGCGCTACTACCTTATAGAAAGCTGGTTTGGGCTTGTCATTCCGATCAAACAGTAATGGATAGCTGGTTCGGCCCCGGATTGGCCAGTTGTTCAGCCAGCTATCACCATCGTTTACACCCCAGAATGTTACGCGCGAAACGTTGTTTTTGTGTTTAAGAAACAACTTAAAAAGAGCTTCATAATCAGCGGCTAGTTGGTGCTGTACGCTATCGGGCAAGGCGTTGGGGTACGGGTTGGATGTGGCGTTGGCTGTCATGCGCTGGCCGACATCGGCTCCCTGAAAATTTCGGGGCAATACTTCGAGATCCAACTCCGTAAACATCACTTTCAAACCCAGAGCTGCGTACTGATTGATGCTTTCCTCAATGTCTTTCAGCGGTACTCGTCCGACGTGCCAGTGTCCCTGAATGCCTACGCCATCGATGCGTACACCGGCGTCTTTGATCTTCTTGATAATAGCGATACAACCGGCCCGTTTGGCGGGCTGCTCGTTGTTGTAGTCGTTATAATACAGTTCCGTTCCGGGCGAGGCCTCCTGAGCGAGCCGGAACGCATCGGTAATGTAGTTTTCGCCCAGATGTTGCAGAAACACCGACTTCCGCAGCGTCCCATCTTCATTGAGCGCTTCGTTGACGACATCCCACGAGAATACTTTACCGCGATAATGACCGGCTACCGTTTTGATATGATCGGTAAAGAACGTTCGAATTGAATCCTGACTGTGAATCCCGCGAACAAAAGCCGGTAACTGGCTGTGCCAAATCAGGGTATGCCCATTTATTTTGATGTTGTGCTTCTTTCCGAAATCAGTTAGTTTGTCTCCCATCTCAAAAGTATAGGTATCCCATTTCGGGTGAAGGAGCGCCGACTTCATGACGTTCTCGGGGGTTGCCATGTTGAACTGTTGGGCAATAAATTTCGTCGTCTTCGGGTCCCGCTCTTCGATCTGGGCAACGTTTAGCGCCGTTCCGATACCGAAGTCTTTCCTGAACGTATCTTTTAACGATGGAATTGCTGGCTCCAAACTCGTACCTGGCTCGGTTGTAAAGCTGGCTAGCGTAAACACAGCTGCGCCGAGCGTCAGGATGGTTTTTTGGGTTATCATGATGAATCGTTTTTATCGGTTGAGTATGAGGCAGAGGATTCTTTCCTTTCTTTGTCATCCTGACGATAGGAAGGATCTTCGGGTGATAACAACAATTACTAGCTACCGAAGATCCCTCCTACGTCGGGATGACAAAAATGAACAGGCGCGTCAGTCTTATTTGAACAGCAAAGGCGTGAACATATACAGGTCGTGTCGCCAGACCGGCCAGGTGTGCCCACCGGGATACTCGCTGTAGGTATACTTGATGCCCATGTCGTCAAACTTCTTCATCATGATCTGGCAGTTTTGATGGGCAATGTCTTCCTTGCCGCCCTGCGAAATCCAGAAGTTTTTGAGGTTACTGTTGATCGTGCTGGCGTTGTCTTTCATGAAGGCGTATTGCGGGTCCGACAGCTTGGGGTTATTGGCCCACCAGCCCGAACTGAACACGCCTAACGAAGAAAACTGATTGGTGTTTTTGATACCGGCGTACAACGTCTGCAAGCCTCCCATCGACAAGCCCGCCAACGCCCGATTTTTCGCATCAGCTTGCACGTGGAAGTTACCTTCGACAAACGGAATCGCCCCTTGTTTCAATTCATTTTCGAACGCACGAAGGGCATTTTCATTGAATCCGGCTAGCCCACCCGTATTGCCCATGTTCCCATCCAGCATAACAATCAGCATAGGCTTCGCTTTTTTCTCGGCGATTAGGTTGTCCAAAATAAGGTCCGTTTTGCCCTGCGTAGCCCAACCCCGCTGGTCTTCCCCGCCCCCGTGCAGGAGGTATAGCACCGGATATTTTTCCGACGGATTAGCATCGTAACCGGGTGGCGTGTAGACGTACATTTCCCGCCAGGCATTCGAGGCTTTCGACAGATAACGCTTGATCCGAATATCGCCGTGCGGTACGTCTTTCATGGCGTAATAACCCCCTTCCCGATCCGGAATTTCGATGCCGCTGGCCATCCGACTCATGCCGTAAAACGTTTCGCTGGACGGATCGGCTACTGCTACATCGTCGATCAAAAGAGAGTAGTAATGAATTCCCCGGCTGATTGAATCGGTCGTTGCGTTCCAGAAACCGGCGGTGTCTTTCACCATATCGTACTTCTTCCCTAGATCAATCTGCACTTTCTGGGCATTGGGCGCTTTCACCCGAAACACAACCCGGTTATCGGGCAGAATCTGCGGGTATTTGGCGTTCCGCACGTTCGTGGCGGCTGGCGTTCCCAGAATCGTATACTGGGTGAGTTTGGTCGTATCAACGGGTTTGAACAGGAACTGCGAGAACATGTACAGCCCGTTTTTCCAGACTTTGAAGTCGTGAACACCGGGTTCGACGTAGTAGACGTGCGGAACGTTTTTCTCGTACAGATAATCGTGCGTCCGTTTGCTGAACGTGATCAGTCCGTCGTTGTCGCCACACGAAATCCACAGCAGTTTCAGCTTCTTTTTAGCCTCTTCCGGGTCGGGAACCAGCTCTTCCGGTCGTTTGGTATTTGGGGCCGACGAAAATCCGCCCACCCACGCAAACTTGTCCAGATTGCCCAGTCCAAAATTCAGGGATTGCCCCCCGCCCATCGACAGCCCGGCAATGGCCCGGTGGTTGCGGTCTGTCAACGTCGCGTACTTTTTCTCGATAAACGGAATAAGGTCGTTCAGCAAGTCTTTCTCGAACGTCACGAAAGCTTCCACTTTGTCTTTGTCGAAGATGTTGCCAATGGCACGGTCGTCTTTCATGGCCCGCCCGTTCGGCATCACCACGATCATCGGTTCCAGCTTTTTGTCGGCGTACAGGTTGTCCAGAATGATCTGCGGATTCCCGCCCCGGAGCCATTCTTTGTCATCGCCCCCGATACCGTGCAGGAGGTACAGCACCGGATATTTTTTCTTTTTGGAATAACCCGGTGGTGTATAAATCAGGACTTTGCGGGTTGAGCCTACGGTTTTCGAAGCATACTGAACCGAGTCGAGTTTCCCGGTAGGAATCCCCGCGCGTACCTGGTCGAAGCCTTTCGGCATTTCTTTGTCACTCGGCTGAGCATAGATTGCCGTGCTCAGCACCACAGTCAGCGCGGCACACGACCATTTCAGTAATATACTTTTCTTCATATTGTGGAAGTTTTTTGACAGGATTTACAGGATTGACATGATTTTTTCTTCGCAAAACGTTTTATATCAATCATTTACTCTTTTGTATGTCAACTTTGACGCCGGAGAGCGGAAACACGCGACAAAAAAGTAGAGCAGTAAAAAAATCATGTCAATCTTGTAAATCCTGTCGAATAAAAGCTAGTTAAACAGCAGCGGAGCCAGTTCGTGCAGACTTCGGCGCCAGGTTAGGAACTCGTGGGCGGTTTTGTCGGAAACGTACGACACGGCGTTGTAGCCAGCGGCTTTCAGATCAGTAGCCGCTTTCTTGACACCGTCGGGCCGTTCTTTGCTGCCACAGCTAATGAAAACGAGCTTCGGTTTAGCTTTGTCTTTCAGGTCTTCGGGTGCATAGACACCACCGCTGAGCAGGCCATAATACCCGAACGTCTCAGGCTTGTTGAGTGTAATCATTTTGGTTTCCATGCCACCCATCGACAACCCCGCCATCGCCCGGTTGTCGCGGTTGGTGAGCGTGCGAAAGTTGGCATCCACGTACGGAATCAGCTCATCGACCAAAACCGTCTGAAACGGATCAATCTTAAATTCCCGGATCTTCCCGAATTTCACCTCGTTAGTCATGCCGTAGGTCATCACGATAATGAACGGCTTCGTTTTCCCTTCGGCGATCAGGTTGTCCATGATCAGGTTCGCGTGGCCCTGGTTGCTCCAGGCGGTTTCGTCCTCGCCCCAGCCGTGTTGCAGATACAGCACCGGATACTGTTTCGACTTGTCTTTCTCGTAACCCGGTGGCGTGTAGACGAAAGCCCGGCGCGATGTGTTGGTGCTTTTCGACGGAAACAGAATCTGCTGAACATTACCGTGCGGTACCGCTTTCAGCGCGTAAAAGTCCTGATCGTGTGCCGGAATCTCGATGCCACTCTCCCACCGAATGGAACCGTAATAATTCAGCGCACCGGGGTCGTTGAACTTCCCACCGTCGATAGTTACGTTGTAATAATGAAATCCTTCGTCCATCGGGCCAGCCGTCGTCCCGGTCCAGAAACCGTCGTCGCCTTTGGTGAGGATCGTTCCCCCGCGTCCGCCCAGGCCCAAGCTCACACGCACGCTGTCGGCTTTGGGTGCCTTGATGCGGAAGCGGGCGTACCCCTGGGAGTTTACCTGTGGGTACTCCTGCCCCGGCTGGTTAAGCGTGGAGGGTTTGAAGTCCTCCGCTACCGTCTGGTTGGTCTGCGCAAAACTGGTTGCGCTGGTTAGAGCAGCTACGACTAATGCGGCTATTGTTTTCGTTGTCATTTTGATAAGGGTTTTGGTTTGATCAGTAAGGAATCAGCACATTGAATATCAAATGTTTACACTATCATGAATCGGTTTTTTTGTCATCCTGACGAAAGGA
Organism: Spirosoma liriopis; assembly: GCF_023196085.1. Taxonomy (NCBI): domain Bacteria; kingdom Pseudomonadati; phylum Bacteroidota; class Cytophagia; order Cytophagales; family Cytophagaceae; genus Spirosoma; species Spirosoma liriopis. The sequence goes on along the minus strand of NZ_JALPRF010000008.1, from coordinate 64,653 downwards.
AGGATCTTCGCACGGCATACGAAATTCTCCTCACCCGAAGATCCCTCCTGCGTCGGGCCGGGTGGCCGGTGCCATGACAAAAAATCCTGATAAAAAGACGGCAACAGGAGCGTTCCATTTATTTGAAAAGCTGCGGTAAGGTCGTGGCTAAGTACAGCTTACAGTTCATCCAGGTGTGGCCACCGGGTACGATTTGGGGGTCGGGTTTGAGGCCTTTCTCCTTGAACATGGCGATGTTTTGCTTAACCGGCTCATATAGAAAATCCTCGGTTCCGACGCTGATTGTGAACAGTTTTAGCTGTTTATTCATCTGGTCGGCGTTGGGCGACCAGTCGGTGAAGTTCTTTTTGAACTCGTCGGTAGCCGTGTAGGGCGCGTAGGAACACACGTAGGCGAAGGTGGAAGGATTGGTCAGGCCGATGTTCAACGTCTGGCCACCGCCCACCGAGAAACCCGCCACGGCCCGGCTTTTGCTGTCTTTCACCACCGGGTAGTTAGCCTCCACGAACGGCACAATGTCCTTCACCATATCCTGGGTAAAATCAGCCATCGGGCTTGGACGCACGTTGCCGTAGGGCATCACAATCAGCATGGGTTTGGCTTTTCCCTGAGCGATGAGATTGTCCGCAATCAGGTTGGCACGACCTACTTTGGTCCAGGTTTCTTCGGTATCGGAACCACCGTGAATCAGGTAAAGCACAGGGTATTTGGTTTTACCATTCGGACTGAAACCGGGTGGCGTATAGATTAGTAGATTACGAGGCCGCCCCAGCGTCGAGGATTGGTAGGTCCGGTAACTGATTTTGCCGTGCGGTACGTTCTGAAGCGAATGAATTAGCGGCTGATCGCCGGGGATATCGACAATGCTCCGTTTGAAGCGTTCGTTGGCGAAGATGTAGGTGTTGTTGGGATCGGCCGTTTCCACGCTATCTACCCGAAAGCTATACGGATAAATATCTGGTTTAATGGGCGGTACCGTAACGCTCCAGATGCCCGACGTATCTTTCGTCAGCGCGACCGGGGCTTTCAGAAATTCGCCGTTCAGAGTCACCTTCTGGGCATTGCGCGAGAAATACCGGAACGTAACGCTATGGTCGGGATGCACATCGGGCGAGCTGATAGCGGGCGGACGCTGGGCTAAAACCGTACTGGCTGAAAAAAGCAACGTGTATAAGAGGTAGTTGATAGGTTTCATGGCAAGGGCTTAGTTTTTCGAATGACATATCTTGGCAATCCATTCGGTTAAGCTTTATTTTTGTCATCCCGAGGAACGAGGGATCTTCTATAGCTGGCAGATATTGTTTTCACCCGAAGATCCTTCGTTACTCAGGATGACAAAAAAGTCATATTATTGAAAGAGTAAAGGGGTGGTTTCGGCAACGTACTTCTTGACATTCATCCAAGTGTGACCGCCGTCGGTGATCAAGCTTTTGTAGCTCACCTTCCTCGCTTTCAGGTAATCCATAAATTCAACGGTACCTTTGTACAGAAAATCGTCGCTGCCGACGCTCACCCACAGCAGTTTCAGTTGCTTGTTCGTGTTGTCGGCATTGCTGCCAATCTGAGGAAAGCTTTTGTCCATTTCGGTGGGTGACAGATACGAACTGTAGCTGCACACCCAGGCGAACTTGTCCATATTGCCAAAGGCCGTACGTAGTGTCTGACCGCCCCCGCGCGAGAAGCCACCAATGGCCCGATTGTCTCGGTTGTTCAGCGTGCGGTATGATTTCTCGACGTACGGTATGACGTGACTCACCAGATCCGTCGCGAAATCGTTGGCCCGTTTTACGGCATCGGCTCCGTCACGCACGGTCGGATCAGCGGGTTTGGTGCCTCCCTTTTGCTCGACGACGCGAGCGGCAATGTTTCCGTAGGGCATGATGATGATCATGGGTTTGGTTTTGCCTTCTGCAATCAGATTGTCCAGAATCAGGTTGGTTCTGCCCACTTTAAAGAAGGTTTCTTCCGTGTCGGTCGTGCCACTGATGAGGTAGAAAACCGGATATTTTTTGGTTGGATTCTGGTCGTAGCCCGGTGGCGTGTACACCAACAGCGAGCCGGTTGTGCCTTCCAGCGCCGGGTAATATTCGTAGTTGACCGACCCGTGCGGCACATTTCGCATAGCGTGAACCAGGGGCGTATCGCCCGGCACATCAACCAGACTGGCCTTAAACCGCTCGTTTGGAAAAAACGCGACGTTAGCGGGGTCCATGACCGTTACACCATCGACCTGAAAACTGTACGGATATATATCGGGCTTCACGGGCCCAACCGTAACGCTCCAGATGCCCTGATCGCCTTTGGTCATCGGCACGGGGGCTTTTTCAAACTGCGCACTCAGTCTCACCTCCTTGGCAGCCGGGGCCAGATAACGAAACGTAACGGTTTTGTCGGCATTCACCTGGGGCGACACCACCAGCGGCCCGCGCGGTGGCTGGGCCAGCACGATACCAGACAGGCAAACCAGGCCCCACAAGAGGAGCCGGAAGCGGTTTAGGACGTAGCTGATTATGTGTTTGTAATGCATCATAAAGTAAAAGGTTTAGGTATGAATTATGCTTGATGCTTTATCAGTTCTTTCCTATTTTTTGTCATCCCGACCAAAGGAGGGATCTTCGGGTAGGGAGATTTTCGTATACCGCTCGAAGATTCCTCCTGCGTCATAATGACAAAAATATCACTGTCTATCAGCTACTTAGCCCAGGTTTCGCCTTCGGGGGTGCGTCGCCACTCGAAATACCGGTTCAGCACCTCCAGAGATGCGGCATCGGGAACCGGGCCGGTGTGCGGTGTCTGACTAAAGTACATCACCGTAGGACTAGCCTGGCTAAAGACCGGCCACTTTGGAACGCCCTTGCCATTGGGGTCGCCGTATTTGGCAAAATTGGTCCAGTAGGTACCCATCGCATCCGAAATCGCCAGATCGGTTTTGGTCGTTTGCGGATTCGACGGGTTGAGATGTTCGAATACGTACGAAACCTCCAGACCATGTCCTGAGCCGGACCCCGCTTTGGGTGAATCGGCGGGGTAGTCGGGATGCTGGTCGAAATAGTAGTAGAACACCTTCGCCTTGCTGGTTTTGGCCTGAAGCCTCGCCCAGTTCCAGGTCTGCCAGCCAAAGGCCGCGTCGCGCATCAGATCCCGGGCGGTTTTCGGTACGTTGCTTTCCCCAACCGGATACGCTTTCAGCAGATCATCAGCAAATTTTCCGTACCGCTTTTTAGTACTCTCGATGTATTCCTGCGAGGTTTTCGGCGGGCTAAAGCTGGCTCCTTCGTCAGAATTATAGCCGACTAGTACCGGTACGTGGTTGTATTTTCCGGCTTCGTAAAGCTTGGACTGATCGTCCGGGATGACGTAGCCATCGACAATGGGCCAGGCCGAGCCAACGCCCCAGCCGCCCGGCAATTTATCGGCAGCTATTTTGCGCAACTCCGCCAGCGACGACGCGCCAGCTTTCTGGGCATAGGCTTCACCTTCCTTTTCGGCCTGACGAAGACGCTTCATGTTCTCGCCCGGATACGTCGTCGGTCGGGATGGGCCGAACGAACCTCCGCTCTGCGAAATCGCTCCGTGAAATAGCCCTTTCGCCAGCGGAGAAGCACAAAGCATACTAACGGCAATGCCCCCCGCCGACTCGCCGAAAATGGTCACTTTGCCCGGATCGCCCCCAAACGCGGCAATGTTTTTCTGAACCCATTGAAGACCGGCGATCATGTCAAGCAGGCCGTAATTCCCAGAGACATGCTGCGCAGTTTCGTTGCTTAATTCCGGGTGCGCCAGAAAGCCAAGCGGACCAACCCGGTAAGCAATGCTGACCAGCACAACGCCTTTTTTCGCTAGGTTCTCCCCGCTGTAATTGGGGTCAGAGGTAGCGCCGAAGCTGAACCCACCCCCGTAAATCCAGACCAGCACCGGCAAACGTTCACCAGCCGATTTCGCCGGACTCCACACATTCAGGTACAGGCAATCTTCACTTTTTCCTGATGGCGGACTACCCCCCTGTATGGGCGCGGGGGCAAATTTTTTCGTTTCGCGCAGCCCCTCCCACCTGGCGACGGGCTGCGGAGCCTTCCAGCGTAATTCCCCGACGGGCGGGGCCGCAAACGGGATGCCCCGGAAAACGGTCAGGCCATCTTCAGACGTTCCCTGCACCAGACCACCTTCTACTTTTGCCGGGGTTGGTTGCGTATAAGCTGCGCTAAAAACGCAAAGCAGGGCGCCAACCGTGAACAAGCACCTGAAAAAGGGATGATTCATCGTCATTTAGGTTTAGGCTGTGGGTTACTCGTTCATCCATTTATTCTGTTTCATCCAGGCAAACAGGGGCTCCATCCAACCGGGATGACGGAAAATAAATCCGTGATCACCTTTGGGATAGATATGCATTTCAACTGGCACCTTCAGATGTCTCAGTTTTTCGAAATAAACAATGCTGTTGTCAACATCGACCAGTTTGTCGTCGGCCGCGTGGGTCAGGTAGGTGGGTGGCGTATTGGCCCGAACCTGCAACTCGTTCGAAAATAGCTCGACGTCCTGCCGCGACGGATTTTTACCCAGCAAGTTGTCGTGCGAGCCCCCGTGCGTCAGGCTGTCCTGCATACTGATAACCGGATACACCAGAATTTGAAAATCAGGACGAAGACTGGTATTCTGGCCGTTTTCGATGTATGATTTTTCAAAATGCGTAGCTGCCGTAGATGCCAGATGCCCCCCCGCCGAAAATCCGATGACGCCAATTCTAGATTTATCGACATTCCATTTTTCGGCATTTTCGCGTACCACTTTTATGGCCTGCTGCGCATCCTGCAAGGGTCCAATTTTCTTGTCGGGCATGACGGCATCGCTGGGCAGACGGTACTTCAGGATGAACGCGGCCACCCCTTTCTCGGCAAAAGCCTTAGCGATGCTTACACCCTCACCCTGATACACCACAACCCCATACCCTCCGCCGGGAATGATGACGACCGCCGTGCCAGATGCTTTAGCTGGATCAGGTTTGTAATACTCAAGCGTAGGTTTTGTGACGTTTTTGTACATCCCCGACGTGTAGGTTTCCTGCATGCTTGTCGCCTTTTCGTTCGGAATAGCACCCGGATACAAAGGCATGATTTCCTGCGATTTTACGACTAGCGGACAAGCAATTAACAAGCTTAGAAAAGCAGTCCTGGCGTTTTTTAATGGTGCTTTAGATCGAAGTAGATTACTCATTTTCAGGAGACGTCTATTTTACCTTTAAACGGCGATTTCTAACTCGTTTTCTGTCATCCCGACGGCAGGAGGGATCTTCGCATATAGCCAATAAAATACCCATTTACAGAAGATCCCTCCTGCGTCGGGATGAAAGAAAATGTTGGAATTCACTGGGCCATTTTATGGCCCAACAAATTCAGCATAGTTGCGGCATAGCGTTTTCCTAATTCCCTATAGCCAGCGGCATTGAAGTGCAGGTTATCAGCGGAATCCGTGCAACCCGCCGACGAGATGACGTGCGCGTTTTTGATGGCTTGGGGCAGCGTGGCAATAATTTTGTTCATGCTGGCGCATTTCCCTTCCTGATCCGCGTTGACCGTTTCGCCAGCCAGCAGCGGTACTTTTTTGGGTTTCAGGTTTAGGTCGTGCATCAGGTTGTCATAAACGACTTTCACCTTTTTCGTCCATAGCGTATCACCCGTATTCGACTCGCCCTGGTGCAGCAAAATACCTTTGATCACGCCGTCTTTCTGCGCCAGTTTCGCCATCTCAACCAGTCGGCCGTAGGGGTTCCCGTCGTACTCCTTGATCATGTTCTTCATCCACCCCGGCACGTCGACCGTGTAAGCCTCGTAGTGATCCTTGTCGAACAGCTCGATTTTGCAGCCGCCTACCGCGACGTTGATGACACCCACCCGGACTTTTTCGGGAAGGTTCGCCACCAATTCGCGGCCAAAATAATCGGCGGGTGTGAGACCGGTTCGGCAGCGGCAAAGTGGCGGAACAGCCGTATACCAATTCCCTTTCGTCCGATTGATCGCAGGACAATCGACTGCTTCCATTACCTGAAACCGGCTATTTACATTGATCGTATCCTGCGGTTCAATTTTGGCGTTCCCCTCCATGTTGGACTGCCCGAAACAGAGGAAAATGTAAAAGTTTTTGTCCTGGGCTGATCCGGTCAGGCTCAGCAACAGGAAGGTCAGGAGCAACGTAGCGGTTGTGAAAATCTTTCCCATAAGGCGCAGAAAGCAGGGTTTGGGGTAGCGTTAGTTTTGTGCGGTCCGTGAAATCGTGTTGCTGATGCGGAAGTAATCGAAGTCGGCGTAGCCACCGGCTTGCTGGGTGGCGTAGGTAAAGAGTCCAAACCGGTAGCCCATGAAATGCGGCAGCGTGTAAGGCATCTTCAGCGGTTCACCGATGCGGGTCCAGGTTTTGTTATCGAGGCTGTAGTAGAACAGAGCGGTATCTTTCCGGTCCTTGAAATCGCATTCGGCCTTGAGATACACCGTTTTCTGACTAAGCGGCACACGCTGAACCTCTACCGGTTTTCCCGAACTGGCGCTTACCATCACGACAGCGTTTTGCCCGTTCTCCCGCTTCACGCCCACCAGTCCGTAGTTTTTCTGCAACAGGCTTAGTCCGGCAAAGTCACCGTCTTTCAAATTGGTTACGTCGAGGGCGGTCGCTCCGGTCGATTCGGGGCCGATGGTCCGTTGAGTGAGGGTATTTCGAGCCTGCACAAATGACGTATCAATCCGTCCCGTTTTGAGTCGCATATACCCTTTCCGGTCGTTGACGGACCAGAGTTTATTATCAGGGTTATGGTTCCACTGCCAGACCAGCGGGAGCGCGGCCTCCCCTTTTTTGCGGGTAAACTCGTCGGAATCCACAATACCTGGAATCAGGCTTTTATTGGCGGGCAGATCAAGCGTTTCTGGTACTTTCCCGTTCACACCCAGCACCGGCCAGCCGTCTTCCCACGTAACCGGAACCAGGTACGGAATCCGTCCTACGCCCCCAAAATCCCGGAACAGATACGAATACCATTTGCCGTCGGGTGTATCGATCAGTCCTCCCTGCGCCACGCCCAAATCCTGAAGTGCCACCCGCCCTTCCCACGGCCCCGCTAAATTGTCGGCCCGGTGGATGACCACCGTTCGCATACCGCCCTTGGGCCAGGTGATGTTGAACAGGTAGTACTTGCCGTTCACCTTGAACAGTTGCGAACCCTCGGCGGGCAGACCACCCTGCGTGCCCGATGGCGTACTGGCATTCTCAATCAGGACCCGTTCGGTACCCGGCTTTACAGCGGAAGCGTCGGCGGTGAGTTCCAGTATACGGAGCTTGCCCCCGCCGTAGATCAGGTAAACCCCACCGTCATCATCGAAAAACAGGCTATGATCGTGGTACGACGGTTTGAAAGACACCTCTTTCCAGAGTCCTTTTTCAATGTCTTTTGTCGTGTATATATAGGTCTTCCCCGTGGTTTGGGCAAACGTCGTAACGTAATACGTTCCGTTATGGTACCGTAGACTGCTGGCCCACGAACCTCGTCCGTAGGTACTCTTGCCGTTGGTCAGGTTCAACTCGTCCATATCTGCCAGCGTATTATACGCGTAGCCAATCAGCTTCCAGTTGACCAAGTCCGTTGATTTCATAATCGGCAGTCCTGGACTCATGTGCATGGTCGTGCTACTCATGTAATACGTATTCCCTACCCGGATCATCGACAAATCGGGTACGTCGGCATGAATGATAGGATTGTGTGCGGACTGGGCGATTACTGAAAATTGGATCAGCATCAAAAGAAGTGTCAGCAACCCAGACCGGAGAAGAATAGCTTTCATATAGTTGTTTATTCGATCACTCCAACGGTCCAATCAGCTCAATGAATGTTCCGTCGGGGTCCTGCACAAACACGAAGTGCGATTTGGCATTCAGGGGCGTTGGTGTGCTGCCCAGAAATGGCACGTTCATTTGTTTGAGCCGGTCGATAATGGGTTTCAGGGCTTTCACCTGAAGGGTAATGTACTGCATCCCTGTATCGTCCTGAATGTATTTTGGTTTCGGATGAGAGGGTTTGCTACCAAAGCTCATCAGCTTCCAGTCCGAAGCCTCAGGGCTATTTTCCAGCTTTAGCATCATGACATTCACCGGTACGCCGTTCGTCAGGCCGGAGCGCTTGCCGAAGTCTTCGTTGATTGTAAAGCTGCCTGTTTTGACCATGCCGATGCCATTCACGTAAAAGTCCAGCGAGCGGTCGAGGTCGGCAACGACTACACCTATTCCAATGACCTTGCTACTGAAGTTGGATTGCGCCTGCGCCACCTCGCCGATGAGCAGAAAGAGCAATCCAAGGAGCCATTTTACAGTTGATTTTTTCATACATTTTTTAAATTTTTCTTCGACAGGATTTACAGGATTAATAGGATTTATTTTTTCGTCCGATACATCCTGTTGATCCTGTCGGAAAACAGCACTCCACCACTAACTGTGTCAATTTGACACTTTTTAATTTAGCATTAAGTTTTGCTTACAATCAACGTTTTTTTTAATTCTAATTAATCAGCCTTATTTGCGAAAACCGTGGAGTTGGTTTCCCGTCATTAGCGACAATTTTTAGCGTCATTACTGCTTCATCGATCACTTTTAGCCGAATAGTTTTCCCGTCAGCAGCGATTGGTTCAGCGGGCTTATCATTTATCAGAAAGCTGACATCTGTTGTCCGTATAGGGTCTAAAGCACTGATGTCAAGAAATTTACCGGTCATGTGCTTATTTCGCAATTCATATGACATTGCCGAACGAGTACGACGCCAGAAACGCTCATCATCGTAGCCCGAGTCTGTTTTCTCACCTTTGAATGCGTGATCGACTTCGGGTTGCTGCTCCCCACAGTTGATCTTGTCGACCGTTTTCGCGTCAAGCGCCAGGGCCGCGGCTTCCTGTTCCTTCATCCGCGCTTTCTGCTCGTCGTAGGCCGCCTGCGTAAAGGTCTGAAAATACATCTGGTAGCGGGCGTCGTGGATGGCGTAGAACGGTTGCAGTGTCAGCGAATCCAGTTGGAACGTCAACCCATCGACCGGTTTGATTCGGGACCGATACGTATCGGGATTACCGATCAGGGCGTACGCCTTGTCGAGCGGGTAAAGCGGGCCGTGCGTTTCGTGACCCATGCGGCTATCGTCGGCAAACAGTCCATCCAGATCCTTAGTCGATGTTTTGGCGGCTAAAACAATCGGACCATGCACAAAAGCAGCCCAGTTGGAGCCATCGGGCAGGTATTCCAACTGCGTGGACGTCGTGAACCGAACGGTCAGTTTATCACCCGTTTTCCACTTTCGGTTAACCGTTACGTAGCCGGAGGGTTTGCTGTCTATTTTCTGCGCTTCTCCGTTGACCAGAACCGTAAAATTCTCCGCCCATTTCGGCTGCCGGATGTTTAGTCCAAAGGTATGGGGCCTAGCCAGTTTCAACGTCATGTCAGACTGATTCTGGTTCGGGAACTCCGTTTTCTGCACCAGCTGAATTTTCTTATCCGGCCAATTCAGCGTAGACGGAATGAACAGATTGACGAACAGATCATTGGCCGAATGGCTGTAAATCAGTTCACCGTATTTGGTGTGATTTTCTAGCCCCGACCCCACGCAGCACCACATGCTGGTTTCCGGCTGCGAATACACCCGGTAGTGATTCGGGCGGATGGGTGTGAAGTACACAAAACCACCTTTCTCCGGGTGCTGCGTCGACAGAATGTGGTTGTAGAGCGTTCGTTCGTAGAAGTCCAGATAACTGGGATCGTTTTTGTCTAGAAACAGGGCTTTGCTCAACCGCAGCATGTTAAACGAATTGCAGGTTTCGGGTCCCTGATTCGATTTCAGCATGGAGATGAAATCGTTCGTTGGGTTGAAATGCTCCCGCACGCTGTTGCCCCCGAATGCTACGCTCCGCTTCTGCGCCACGGTTTGCCAGAAAAACTGAGCAGCATCCGACCAATCGGTTTTACCGGTGAGGCTGGCAATTTTTTCGTACCCGATAACCTTCGGAATCTGCGTGTTGGCATGAAGTCCGGTCAGTTTATCCTGCTTATCCATCAGCGGATTCAGCAGCGCCCGGTGCGATAGTCGTTGAGCCGTTTCGAGGTATTTTTTATCTTTGGTCAGGATGTACAGGTCAGCGAAGGTCTCGTTGATACCGCCATGTTCGGTCCGGAGTACCTGTTGAATCTGCTCGTCGGAAAGGGGTTTGATTAGGTCGATAAACCAGTCACCCAAGCCGATCAGCACCTGTTTCGCCTGCGCATTTCCCGCGTATTCATAGGCATCGCGCAGCCCCGCGAACAGCTTGTGGATGTTGTAAAGCGGTACCCACGTATTGTTCAGTCCGAAACTGCTGCCATCGATGTCGCCTTTGTGAACCCGCTCCCAGAATACTTTCCCCTGCGGAATGCCGCCTACATAGCCGTTTCCGTTTTTGGTCTGACAGCGCGACAATTCGGAAATCATGTAATCGAGCCGTTTCTTCACCTCGGCATTGCCCGTCGAAGCATACATCATGGCCAGCGCCGATAGGTAATGCCCGGCGATGTGGCCATCCAGACCGGAGCTTTCCCAGTTGCCGTAGCGGCTGGCTTTGAGCGGCAATCCGGCATCGATCAGGTAAGGCGCCAGAAGTTTATCGGGATTAAGCGCCAGCATATACGTCAGGTCAACGTCCTGCGCTTTTTTAAACGCGCCCCCCGTCAGCTTCACGTCTTGCAGCGGAAACGACTGCATCTGCGCGGACGCTATGCCGCCGAACAGACTCAGGAGAGCAACAAATACTACGTTCTTCTTCAAGGTAAATAATTCGTTTTTATCACCAATTTAACCAAAGCCTTGCTGACTATCCGTATTATTTTGTCATCCTGACGACAGGAAGGATGACAAAAAAAGCGCTATGATAAAAAGCCGGCTCGTTATCATGACTGAATTTCATCATTCAGGAACCGCCAGTCGGGATTCATTGAATTGATTAATTTTTCTTTCTTCTCCCTCCGCCAATGATTTCCTTTTCACGCGAAATCGCATTGTGGATGTATCGATGATGCTCCCAATAAACCAGACGATGGCAATAATATCTGCCTGCGAACTTCTTTGGTTGCCCGCGCGATTCATGATGCTCCTGTAACCGTCGGACCAAATCATTTGTCATACCCGTATACAGTACCGTTTTTTCGGGATTGGTAACGATGTAAACATAAAAACTGTATCCAATCATAAGCGCTACGTTCTTAGGGTTTATCGTCCTGACGACCGTACCGCTATTGGGTAACGCGCCTGTTTGTCATCCCGAGGAACGAGAGATATTCGCGCGGTCCAGGAAAACTTCTCGCGCGAAGATCCCTCGTTCCTCGGGATGACAAAAAATTAAAGTCAACTATTGCTTCAGCATCGAATCGTTGCCCTGATACTTCAGGTGTTGGAAGGAAGCCGTGTTGGTCGTTGGTTCACCCGACGACGTAGCATACATCCCATACACACAGCCAATGAAACCACCAGACACTTTCGTGCTCAGAAACTTGCCATCCACTTTGTCTTTCAGCAGCGTCCAGTTTTTGGCATCGGTTGAGGTGTAAAAGCTATATGTATCGCCTTGTGACGCAATACGAAAACCGACTTTACCAGCCCTTGCATCCAGTGGTATCTCCGTCAGCAGTTCCATCGTTTTTTCGCGGGGAACGCTCTTGTACAGTTGCAGCATATCTTTCCCCTGCGACTGCGATTTACACAGAAAATAGAAGTGTCCTTCGTCCTGTAAAACGATTAGTCCGGCCTTTTCCTTGTCTGATTTCGGGTTGAACGTCAGCTCGGTTTCGGCGATGCTGTTGAGATGCTGCTGGCGCTTCCCGATAAAAGCCGGGTTGCCCATCTCCATCACTGTTTCGGGTTTCAGTTTTAGCGTCAACCCATCTTTTTTTGAGAGGGAATACGTGTTTTTGTCGTGGGTGCGCATGAACAGAAGCGCCGGGTCCAGTCCTTTGTCAAAAGTCAGCGTGTAGGCGAAATTGCCCGACTGCGGCAGGGCGCCCTTTTGCTTGACTTCCTTGTAATCAACCGGATAGCTGTAGGCAATGGCTTTTTCGCCATGCTCGATCATCGGCCAGTCGTTTTGCCAGGTTATGGGCGCAATGAACGTCTCGCGACCCGTGTTATAATAATCGCCCTCGTAGGGTCTGACGGCCAGGAAAATACAGTACATCTTGCCATCCGGCCCGTCCACAAACTGCGCGTGGCCCGCCGACGTAATGGGATCTTTGCGATCCGACGGTAATCCCCGCTGCGTCAAGATTGGATTCCCTTCGAACGGCACGTAAGGCCCCCAAACGTCTTTACTCCGTAAGATCACTTCAGAGTGGTTGACCGACGTACCGCCTTCGGCCGCGTAGAGGTAGTACCAGCCGTTACGCTTCATGATGTGCGGTCCTTCAATCCAGACGGGCTTCTTCGACAGATCCACGCCCCCATTAACCAGCTGTTTTTCTTCGCCGATCACCGTTAGTTTAACTGGGTCGAACTCATACATCCGGATCGTGCGATGGCCCGAATACAGGGGTTTCCGGTCCGGTGCGTCGCTGTTGTAAATGATGTAGGCTTTGCCCGTGCTTTCATCAAAATAGATGGATGGATCGATGCCTTTTACCTGCGGAATCTTCACTGGATTACTCCAGGGCCCGGCGGGATTCTTGGCGGTCACCACAAAGTTGCCATCGTGGTCGATGTCGGTACAGGTAACGTAGAACGTGCCCTTGTTGTAGCTGATACCCGGCGCAAACAGACCTCGGGTCAGGCGTTCGCCCATGAAGTCCATCTGTTCGGGACGGTCGATCACATTGCCGATCTGCTTCCAGTTTTTCAGGTCTTTACTGTGCATGATTGGCAGACCGGGGAAATACGAAAACGTCGAGTTAACCAGGTAGTAATCCGTTCCAACCTTCACTATGCTGGGATCCGGGTAGAAACCTGTCAGGATGGGGTTGACCAGCGTGGTCTGGGCGGACGTATCAGGTACTGATCCAATTAGCGATGCAATTAAGGCACTAGCGAGGAAGTATTTTTTCATGCGTTTTTTTATGTTTTTCTCGACAGGATTGACATGATTTTTTATCCGATATATCCGCCCGGCGGCCCGGCTGTTAATCTTGTAAATCCTGTCAAAAAAAGTGGTTACTGGCTCACCAACGTGTACACTTTTCCCGCTTGCGTAGGTATGTCGTAAAGCAAGGTTTCTTTAAGAGCCAACGCTGGCTTACTAGCCTGGGGTGACACAATCGGAGTGGGCGTATCTTCGACGTAATAGAATGGGTTAGAGTTTTGCCCGGATGCAGTTGTTAATGATTCCCCACGGCTGCTTTTCAGGGCATTGGGCACCCGCAATCGTAGGTTACCGCCAATAGTAGATTTAACAGATAATTTCGTCAGCTTGCCCGCTTTCCACTGCATATCAACGACTTCGAAACCACCGCGTGCCCGCAAACCGCTGATACTTCCCTGCTGCCACACATCGGGCAACGCGGGTAATAGGTGTAGACTCCCGTCGGCACTTTGCAGCAGCATTTCCGTAATGCCTGACGTACAACCAAAGTTGCCATCAATCTGAAACGGCGGGTGCGCATCGAACAGATTATTATATGTCCCTCCCCCATCCTTGTTGACACCCAATGGAGTCAGCTGGTTTTTGATAAGCGTAAAGGCATGATTACCATCCTGTAATCGCGCCCACCAGTTTACTTTCCAGCCCATGCTCCAACCCGTTGATACATCGCCCCGATGAACAAGCGATGTATTGGCGGCAGCGTACAACTCTGGTGTCCGGTAGGGTGAAATCTGATTAGAGGGAAACAACCCGTACAGGTGCGAGATGTGGCGGTGTTTATCATTAGGATCATCAATGTCTTCGAGCCATTCCTGCAATTGACCGTACTGACCGACGTGCATAGGCGGAAGTTTACTCCGCATTTGTCTTAATGTATCAACGAAAGAAGCGTCTTTTTTTAAGATTTCGGCGGCTCGAATGGCGGTACTAAATACGTCGAAGGCAATTTGATTGTCCATCGTTGTGCCCGCATCGAGTGACGAGCCACCGTGGGCACTCGGCGCATTTTCGGGCGAAGTACCCGGATTGACCACCAGCCAGTGATATTTTGGATGTTCGACGAGATAGTCTACGTAAAACAAGGCCGCTCCCTTCAGAACAGGGTACACCGAGGTCAGGTACGCCTTGTCGCCATTGTAAAGGTAATGCTCCCACAGGTGCTGACTGGTCCAGCCGCCACCGGCAATCCACATTCCCCAGAGCGCACCGTCAACGGGGCCAGTGATTCGCCAGATGTCGGTGTTGTGGTGGGCCATCCAGCCCCTGGCCCCGTACATAACCTTTGCCGTTTCCTGCCCTGTTTCCGACAGTTCCTGAACCATGCGCAGAAACGGTTCATGGAGTTCGGCCAGATTGGTCCGTTCGGCGGGCCAGTAATTCATTTGGGCGTTGATGTTGATGGTGTATTTGCTGTCCCAGGGTGGGCGCATTTTATTGTTCCAGATACCCTGCAAGTTGGCTGGCTGTCCCGCTACGCCATCGCGACCCGGCTGAGAGGATGAAATCAGCAGATAACGACCGTACTGGTAATAAAGCGTTACCAGTTGTGGATCATCGACCGACCGGAAATTGCTCAGCCTTTCATCGGTAGGTAGTTTGGCCGCATCAGCCGAACGTGGTTCCGTGGTTCCCAAATCGAACCGGACCCGGTTAAGATAGTGCTGATACGCGGAAACGTGGGACGATACAATCGAAGAGAATGACTTGGGATAAGCTTTATCCAGGAAAGCAGCCACCCGTGCGTTTTCATTCCCGCTGAGGTCTTTATAGGAAGTAAAATTAGTAGCAATAGCTAAGTAGATGGTAGCCGCATTGGCACCGCTCACGGTCAGCGACGAATCATTAGCCGCAAGCGCCCCCCCTTCGGTTTTAATCCGGGCAATGCTTTTGAACCTCACCATGCCTTTTACGCCTTCATGATCGGACGTAGTGCCGGCAAGGGTGAGGTCCTTAGCGGGGGTAACCGCAATTTCTGATGACTTCTGTTGGGTGGAAAAAGAAGCAGAAAACGACAGCTTGCCAGGCTTACTGGCCGTTAATCTTACTACTAATACGTTATCAGGAAACGAGGTCAGGACGTCCCGTGTGTAGGTTACGTCTCCAACCGCGTACGTTGTTTTGGCAATAGCCCGTTCGATGTTCAGTTCGCGGTAATAGTCCGTTACCTTATCATGCCCATCGAAGGTAAGGTTGAGATTCCCGACAGGCTGAAACATTTGCCCGTGGGATTTTTTTGTGATAATGAGCTTATTGGCTAATTGCTCCGCTTCTTTTTGCTTTCCCTCAAAAATCAACTGCCTAACCTGGGGCAAAGCGGCCAGCGCGTCGGGGTTGTCGTTCCGGTTCGGGCTGCCCGACCAAACGGTCTGTTCGTTCAGTTGAATAGTTTCTCGGGCTACATTCCCGTACACCATCGCTCCGAGTCGGCCATTACCGATGGGCAAGGCATTTTCCCAGGTTTGACCGGCGGGTTTGTTATACCAAAGTTTCAGCGTTGGTTTCGTTTGAGAATAACCAGCCGTTTGGATAATCAGCAAGAAAAAGCAAAGAAACAGTTTCATCATCGTACCTAAGCACTTTTAAACACTTTCTTTGAAGCCAAAGAGGTATAAGAATATACTTACTCTTATACCTCTTTGTACGCGTTCGCTTCTAACGATTAATAACCCGGATTCTGCGGAAATGAAGGTCCCTCGACAACGCGGTCGATCTGCGTTTGGGGGATAGGCCGGAGCATGTGAAAATCCTGAACATAAGGAGCTGCTTCCGGATTCCACGCTTTCACGCGACGAACCAGCGAACGGGTACGAACCAGATCATGCCACCGTTGCCACTCGCCAAACAGTTCGCGGGTACGCTCATCCAGGATAAAATCGACGGTTACATCGTTTGCCGTGATGGTCATGGCCGTTGCTGCGGCTGCATTCTGAGCCGCCGTAGCCGTTTTTCGGTAAGCAGCCCGTTGTCTGACCGTATTTAGCAGGGAAGCTGCTTTGGTCGGGTCACCAGCTTTCAGGTAAGCCTCAGCACCCGTCAGGTACACATCGGCAAAGCGATACAGCACACAGGGGCGGGTCGAGGGATCGTTGAAGTTTGCCCCCCGGCTAGGATCCATGAACTTCTTCAACGCGGGGAAAATCCCGTTATCCCATAAGCTAGGCGGCACTACGATTCCTTTGAATGGTCTTGTACCAACAAATTGGGGCGCACCTTCCACTTCGTAATCGGGTAACCAAATAGCCGTATCCGCTCCCACTACGGTTGTGTAGCTGATCCCGCGTTTGTTGTTGGCTGCCGTAGCCGTATTCGTGACAGCCGTATTTGAAATATAAACCGTATAAAACGAATTAATAAACCGCGAATCGACATCCCGCTTGGTAAATGCCTGATCCAGGAAGTAGTTTTTGCCCGCATTGGCACCTGATGGCCATTTGTAGCTGTTTGGCCGCATACGGGTGTAAGGACGTCCGTACTGCGAATCTCGGAGCATCAGCGAAGTACCACTGTTTACGTAAGCACCCGCAGCACTTTTAAAGGAATTGATACCGCTGTTATTTGGGTAGTTCCAGTTCGTAAACCAGGGCGATAGGTTCTGGGCCGCACCGCCACCGGCTGCTGCACCCACGGTATAGTAACCAAATTTTGGATCGAGTACGTGATCGCTGACAAACATGGTTTCTTTTCCGTAATCGTTTGCCGGTACAAACGCATCACCATAATCCTGCCACAGATCGAGGCCGTAGGTGGCTTTGTTGGCAATAATGTCCGCACAAATGCTGGCCGCCTGCGTAAAATCAGTAGCCGTATTGTTCAGCCAGCCACGAGTCAGATACGCCTTAGCCAGCAGTAGCTGCGCGACGGGCTTGGTAGCAGCTTTTCCGAGGAACGGGGCCGTCGGTGTGTTGGGCAGATCGGCAGCCGCTTCGGTCAGGTCTTTAATTATCAGCTCATACACCTGAGCGGCTGGTTGGCGGGAAGCAGCCTGCGAAGGCGTTGTGATGAACTCCGTACTCAGTGGTACGTCGCCCCAGGTTTGTACGAGATAAAAATACCAGAACCCCCGCAAAAACTTAGCTTGGGCCAGGTATTGTTTCCGGGTCGCTTCGGGCAAATCAATCGTCTGACCGTATTTGAGTACCCCATTTAGCGTATTGATATCCTGGAACGCAACGCCCCAGGCCGATCCGAAGTTGCTGCTGTTTAGGCCATTGTACGTGTAAGGTGGTACTCCTCCGCTGCTGGCTCCCTGCAAAAACTCGTCGGTGCCCGCCTGCATCTCTACGGTAAACCCTTCGGTTCCCCACTGGCCCCGGATGTCGTTGTAGACACCGGCTATCCCACCCAATACGCCGGATGGACTGTTGAAGTAAGACGGAACAATTTGGGATTGAGGATTCTCCTGTAATATTTTTTCGCAACCCGTGCTCAGTATAGCCGTAAGGCCAAGCACGACGCCAACTTTTATTGCTTTCATAGTAGCTGTCAAGGTTAGAATTTAAGATTTACCCCAAGCGTGAATTGCCGTACCGGCGGGTTGTTGAGGTTTACGGCGATCTGACGTTCTGGTGTTCCACGATCGCTGGCTCCCTGCGGGTTCAGCGTCGACTGACCACTCGCATAGCTGTTTCCCTCCGGATCGATGGCAAGCTTCTGGCTGACCAGTGGAGAGTACAGGATCAGTGGGTTCGTTGCATTGAAATAAACACGAGCCGAATTCATCCCAATTTTCCGAATCAACGTACTGCTAAAGGTATAGCCCAGGTTTATGCTTCTGACTTTGATGAACGAACCGTCGTAGTAGCCTAACGTGGAACCAAACCAGGCTACTGCGGCACCAGCATCGGGGGCTGGGAATGCATTGGTTGGGTTTGTTTCCGTCCAGTAATCGGTTTTCACCTGATTCACCCGGCCCTGGTTGTAGAAGGCGAAACCGCCCGAACCTGTCGAGTTACCCGTCAGGTAAGGCACGATTACTTTCATCCCCATGCGGGCAAAGGTTACAATCGACAGATCGAAGTTTTTGAAGCTGAACCGATTGGTTAAACCTCCCTCCCAGGAGGGCTGGAAATTACCGAGAATCTGGCGATCAGAAGCATCGATTTTACCATCGCCGTTAAGATCCTCTACTCTGATCTGGCCGGGAAACTGAGTTGGTGACGTTTGTTTGGCCAGCGTTCCGTTTTCCTTGTCTGATGTCTGCCAGATACCGATTTTTTTGTAATCGTAGATGACCGAAAGCGGTTGTCCAACAAACCATCCCGCTCCGAGATTCGCCTGTTCGGCTGGTGTCGTGAGCTGCGTAATTTTTTCGCGGTTAAAGAAATACGTCAGATCCGCGCTCCAGTTGAATCCTTTCGGGTTTCGGAAAATATCGAACGTCAGCGCTGTCTCCAGCCCTTTGCCTTCCGTCCGGCCCAGATTTTTCAGCGTCGAACCAGCACCATTGCTAGGTGGCAGCGGTACGGACAAAAGGATGTCTTTCGTCTGTTGGTGATACCAGTCGACCGAACCCGTAATCCGGTTATCCAGGAAACCGAAGTCAATCCCTAAATCAACCTGTGAGGTCGACTGCCAGCCCAGACCCGTTGCCGGTAAGCTTGTAACCGTGTACGCTAGTTGCTGACCGGCGGTTCCGGTACCGAAGTTGTAATAACCCGCCGATAGCGCACCCAATGTCGCGTATGCTCCTACGTTCCGGTTACCCGATAAACCCCAGCTACCCCGTAATTTCAGGTTTGAGATAGCCGGTACACTTTTCATGAAGTTTTCTTCAATTACGTTCCAGCCTGCGCCAATAGCGGGGTAGTTGAAGTATTGGTTACCGGGCGACAATGTAGAAGATCCGTCACGTCTCAGCGTCAGCGTCAACAGGTAGCGGTCGTTGTAGCTGTAGTTCACGCGGCCCATGTACGAAAGCAAACCAAGCTCCGAGAACGTATTACCAAAGTCTGAATTGGCGACTGGTGTGCCGGAAGCCAGCGAGAAGTTAGATGTTTTGATGTAATCAGCTGGAACCCCCGTAATCGTAAATCGGCTACCTAGTGTATGGTTTTTGGTGATTTCGTACAGCCCGGTAACCCCGAATTTATGCTTGCCAATCGTCTTGTCATAATACAGCAAGTGCTGGAGGTTGATGTCCCAGTATTCGGTGTTGTTGATCTCGGCCGTAGACGACGACTGAACTGTCGCGTTATTGAAATAAGTTAGCGGTCCACCGTAGCCATTGTAGTTCGACTGGCTGAAATTCAACCCGGCGTTCATCCGGTACCGCAATCCCGGCAGGATGTTTACTTCCGCGTACAGGCTATTGAAGGTCCGCAGTGAACGAGTACGACCCAGGTACGAATCTTTTTTGGTGATAATCGTCAACGGGCTAATTGAAGCCGCATCGATAGAGCCTTCCGCAGGGAACAAGTTTACCGTACCGTCAGCATTATAAGGCGCTGCCAATGGCGTTATCCGAACCAAACCACCCGGAATGCCACTACCACCCGGTGTGTTCGTATAAGTTAGGGTATTCAGCGTGTTCAAGCCAACCTTGATCCGCTTACCGATACGTTGGTCGATTGTCGCCCGAATGGTGTAGCGTTCAAACTTCTGACTTGGAATAATACCTGTCTCGTTGAAATAACCCAGGCCCAACGAATACTGCGTATTTTCAACGCCACCCGCCAGACTCAACTGATGGTTTGTGTTAAAACCCGGTTTGTAGAGCAGATCCTGCCAGTCGGTAGAGATACCAGCCGCCAGCGCGTCCTTTTCTTTTTGCGTCAGTGGATAAGCCGTCGTACCGGGGCTGGTGCGGTTGTATTTAGCCGCATCATCTTTAAACTGAGCGTACTCCGGACCGTTCATCACGTTGAACTTACCCATTGCGGTAGTTACTCCGTGATAGCCATCGTAACTAAATACCGGCTTACCGATTTTACCCCGCTTAGTTGTAATCAGGATAACCCCGCCCGATCCGCGCGATCCGTAAATAGCGGTAGCCGACGCATCTTTCAGGATTTCCAGACTCGCAATATCATCCGGGTTGATGTCGTTCAGACCACCGTACGGAATCCCGTCAACAACTACCAACGGACCATCCAGGCCATCGCTACCCTGCTGGTTAGTCGTCAGCGTCCGGTTACCCCGAATCCGAATCTGTCCCTGCGAACCAGGCGTAGAACTATTACTGACGATGGTTACCCCCGCTGCCCGACCTTTCAGCTGGTTGACCAAGTTAGGCGCTGGTACTTCTTTCAGGGTTGTTTCGTTGACCGAAACGACCGAACCTGTAACATCGCGCTTGCGCTGCGTGCCGTAGCCGACAACCACTACTTCATTGAGTGTCTTATCGTCGTTTACCAGCGTAACATTAACCGTCGATTGCGAACCAACAGTTACTTCCTGAGTAGCGTAGCCAATGAAAGAGAAAACCAGTACAGCGTTCCGATCAGGAACACTAATCCGGTATGTACCGTTTCCGTCGGTGGTCGTCCCGCGCTGGGTCGACTTTATCTGAATATTGACACCGGGTAAACCTTCGCCATTTTCTCCGATGACCCGGCCCGCTACCTGGATATCTTGGGCTTGGTCTGAGTCGATCATACCGGAGGTCTTATCCTGTTGCGTGTTCACAGGCATCGACTCTCTTTTTATCACAATCTGTTGACCAACCACTTCATAGCTTAAACTGAGGGGCGTCAGGATATGATCCAACACCAGCGATAGCTGCTCATTTTTTGCCTGGTAGTTGATTTTTCGCTTCGATTGAATGATTTCCCGGCTAAACAAGAATTGCACTTTCGCCTGTCTTTCAATTCGTCTGATCGTTACTTCGATATCCTCATTTTGAGCAGATAGACTGACCCGCCGGCTTAGAAATTCTTGGGCCTTGGCATCAAGAGCAAGGCTTATGTTGGCCAGGGAAAGTGCAAGTAAGAGTTGCAGGCTCGAAATTTTCATAATCCTGATCCAAACATTGCGACTGATGAAACGGTAATGCATACATTTATGCGTTTTTGTTGTTTTTGGAAGAAATGACAAAAAACCAAGTCCGTCTTCTGATTGAAGAGGTAATGTGTGTATCAGACACATTTGCGGACATTTGAGCGATAGTGTTGGAAGCACTATCGCTTTTTTTGTTAAAAAAGGATAGTTTTCAGACCATAGAATGCCAGATTGATTAAGGGTTTAGAAAGGAATTAATGACAACCGTTACTGTGAATGAAGACCTGACCGTCAACGACTTCGAATGTCGACTCAATTGTTAGACAGATTAGTCGAATTTTTTCCAGAAAAGGAGCGTCGTTGAGTTGACCGGTAAATGTGCATTTAGCAAGCACATGCCGATCATACCGTATCGGCATGTTGTAGCTGGATTCCAGTTGCGCAAAAATGTCAGCCACGGGAGCAAACTCGAATGTAAATTCCTGATTGATGATACCGGGCGAATTTTCTTTCGCTGGAATGATGTCTTGCTTGACCAGTTTATCGGTTTTGGTTTCCAAACTGAGCTGTTCATTCTTTGTCAGCAGTACCGTTTGGTCAGGCGATTCGACTGGCGTAACCGAGACTTTACCTGTCTTTACTTTTACGTAGGTACCTTTCTCCTTTTCAAAAGCACGCACTTGAAAGCTGGTTCCCAGCACCTTAGTAGTCAGGTTTGCCGTATAAACAACGAAAGGTTTGGCGGGATTTTTGGTGACCTCAAAGAATCCTTCTCCCTGAAGGTATACTTCGCGCACCGTTTGCTTACCTTGTTTAGCGTAACGTAGCTGACTACCCGACGACAGCAGTACGGAAGAGTTATCCGGCAGCAACACGACGAGGGGCAATCCCGTTGTATTCTTTACAATTTGCCAGCTACTCTTTTCGGCTAGCGGCTCTGCCTGTTTCTCAATTCCCATCACAGAACCGATCCCAGAATTACCCGTTTGCCACCAGATTATTGCGATAACCACTGCGGCTGCGGCAGCCCATCGTCCCCAATGCCAGGTCAACAAAGGTTTTACCTGGGCAGTCGGCGGAACAAGTTGACCTAGAATTTTCTTTCTGGCTTCGTGTACGTGCTGATCCGAAAGCGCAATCTTTTTTCCCTGAAGTACCAGCATCGTAGCCACCGCCTGCTCATACAGATCCCTTTTCTCCGGATGTTGGCTTAACCAATGTTGCCAATACACCCTGTCTTCGGAGCGCTGTTCCCGAATCCACATCCGAAAGGCGTCGTTTTCGAGGAAGTCATCAACAGTTGTAGGATCGCTGGGTAAGCTTTGCATTGGTACTTTTCTACTATATTTATTGATAGTATGAAGTTCTACCTCCGCTATACCCTTCTCAATGAAAATTTTTTTACAAAAAAGTACAAATAGTCAGAAATAGGTGAACGAGCCATCGGTTACGTAGCTTGCTCAGGGCTTTTTGCAGAAAGTTGGAGACGGATTGACGATTGACATTCATCACCTCGGCAATCTCAGGTATGGAAAGATCTTCGTAATAGCGCAGGTACAAGGCTTCCCGTTCGCGAGCTGGTAGCGTAGCCATCTGTTCCTGTATCGTTCTGGTCAAACCGACCAACGTTTCCTGGCGAATCATCAGGGTTTCTGTGTCTGTATCCTCGGCAAGTGACAGCTCCCAATCCAATTCCTCGCACTGCAATCGTTTCTGCAACCGTAGGTGGTATAGTATATGATGCCGAATTGACTTTAACAAATAGTGTTTTACAGAATCTGTTTCATTAATCTGTAAGCGATTTTGCCATAGCTGTAAGTATAATTCCTGAATACAATCGTCAACGATAGCTTCATCGACCATGAATTTTAAGCCATAGTGTTTCAGCATGCGATAATACCGTTCGGCCAACTGGCCTAATGCCTGCCTATCGCCCGCCCGAAATAACTGCCACAACACTTGGTCTTCAAAAGCCATAAACTCTAGGGATATACACGTAGGGCTAAATAAAAAAAAATATAAATATGCGCAAAATTGTACAAATAATAAGTTTATCCAGCAAACTAACAAACCGATCTTCCTGTCAAAACCCAATTTATTTTCGCATGTCACACGCTCACACAGAATTAAGCAAGACACAAAGCGACGATTTTATTTTTATTACCAACCTGTAACTTATAAACAGTAGTAATCACGCGCTGCTTTTACGAAGCTGTCGCTGTCACCGTTCTAATCTGAGTAAAATTATGGGTTGCTTTTTCGATTGGTAATTGCCCATGCTCTAGCGCATCAAAGGCCACTATTTGCTCGTGTTTTCTACCATTCATATTCTCACTTACTACATCGTTCACGGCAATACAGAATACCGAGTTTTTAAAGTCTACCAATATCCCTTTTTCGGCTAGTCGCTTATCTATCCCAACTACTTGCAGGATTGACCACGGATCTGGCTATGTCCTATCACTATATTCTGGCCCACCTAATCGCCAAGGAAAACTGGCTATACTTGGGTATATCCTGTAACATAAATAGGTATTATTCTCTACAATTCATCTAAGTAGTTGATAGAAGGGCAATCAGATTCTCTCCTAGAACATAGGATGTGGTATAAGGATTAATGCGTCGATTTAGCATGGTACGGTATTTACGCCATTAAAGCGTATTGTCTTACCATTCATTTCGCACAACGTTAGCCCATAATTAAAAGATGGTTAAATTATCACAAGAACCGACTACTCGACAGCCTAGCTCAACAAGCCTACGAGCGCTGGACACCGCAAATTTCTTCCTGGCCGATGTTCGGGACGGGTTAGGCCCTTATCTGGCCATATACCTGTTGACAACCCTGCATTGGCACGCGCAGGACATTGGTATTGCCATGTCGGTGATGGGTATTGCCACCGTTGTTGCCCAGACACCAGCGGGTGCGCTGGTCGACCGAACCAAACGGAAACGCGTCTATTCCATTATTGCTTCGCTGCTCATTGCCTTTGCCGCCATTATTACGATTACTATGCCGACTTATCCGGTGATCATGGGAGGTCAGGCCATTATGGGTGTAGCAGCCGCCTGGTTCACCCCGGCTGTTGCCGCCATTACACTCGGTTTGGTTGGTCCCAAAGCGTTGGATAAACGCGTTGGGCGGAATGAAACGTTTAATCACGCGGGGAATGTTTTTGCTGCCCTGCTAGCGGGATT
Source organism: Spirosoma liriopis (assembly GCF_023196085.1). Lineage (NCBI taxonomy): Bacteria > Pseudomonadati > Bacteroidota > Cytophagia > Cytophagales > Cytophagaceae > Spirosoma > Spirosoma liriopis. The sequence continues at coordinate 40,411 of NZ_JALPRF010000008.1, read as the reverse complement.
ACTGGGTTATTATGTGAGCACACAAGGAATTTTTCTTTTGCTGGCAGCCATGTCCGTCATGAGTAGTCTGTCGGTTTGGCGCATCCGGGAAAAAGACATTGATCATCAACTGGCCCGTGGATGTACGGAGGAAGAGGAACAGGCCAACGATGATAAACCCTCGGGCTGGCAGGCGCTCCTTGGCAACCGGTCGATCCTCTTTTTTGCCCTGGCCTGCGTGCTATTCCATTTTGCCAATGCGGCCATGCTTCCTCTGCTCGGTCAGCGATTAGCCCAAGGAATTGATGCTGGCGCTTCATCGGCCTATATGTCGGCCTGCATTATTGTTGCTCAGCTCGTTATGATTCCTGTCAGTTATATGACGGGTAAACTGGCACCCCAGGGACGCAAGCGTTTATTGCTCATCGCCTTTGCCGTCTTGCCCATTCGCGGACTGCTTTACACGCTGACGGGCGACCCGATGTTGCTAGTGGCTATTCAGATTCTGGATGGCGTTGGTGCCGGAATTTTTGGGGTATTGTCCATTCTAATTGTCTCAGACCTGACACGCGGTTCGGGCCTGTTCAACACAACGCAGGGAGCTATTGCCACAGCTGTTGGGTTAGGCGCTTCACTTAGCAACGCCTTTGCGGGAGCCTTGCTACAACGCACAAACTACAACTTCGCTTTTCTAACCTTAGCCGGTCTGGCCCTTGTCGCGCTGGCGGTATTATGGTTTTTCGTTCCCGAAACGAGTGATCAGAAAAACTGATTTTTCTTCGGAACGAACAAGCATTTCTTTTTCAACAACTGAATTGATTCGATGATCAACCGTAAATTTTACCACAGTGCCTGTTGCCTGACAGGTTTGTTTTTTGCCACAACACTTACTAGCTGTCTGACTTCCCGGCAGACCGCATCCACCTTAACCAAAGTAGCTAGCGACAATTGCGCGATTGATTCAAGCGGTACGTCGGGCTACGTGTTTCACCCCGTTGACTTACAGCCTAACTCAGCGGAGGACTCCCTGCTGCGGCATCGCTACGGCGAACGAGGGCTCCGGATGGCGCAGGCGGTTGGACTCACCCCGCTGCTGGTACGCACAACGATTTTAGAACAACAGAACTCGGATCAGTCAGCGTCGAACGAGTATTTGGCGCTACGGCAAAAACTAACCGATCAGCTTCAACTCGCTAGCTTCGACATTGCCACGGCGGTTGCTTTGGTCGACTGCGATAGTAAACGGGCTACGCTGACGGCCACCTTACTAACCCGGCAGGAAAGTAGCCGGGAAAAACGGATGACCATTAGTGCCATTACGACCGGTGCCCTAACGGCGTTGACAGTTGGTTTGCTCAAATTAAGGGATAAAGATGATGCCGGTGAGTGGGCTGGTATTGGTGGGGGGTTGGCGGAAGCGAGCTTGGGCATTACGTCTTTGCTGCAAAAACCGCTTAAAGCCGACTACCGTCACTTGAATAATCCGCTACGTGATATATGGACTCATCCGGTAAAATCGACCGTTTATCCGCCCCTGATCTGGTATTATCTGAACAAGCCTAAATCAGCTGGTAACCCCTCGCCTATGGACGGACTGCGAAGCCGCTGGGACATTCTGGTTTCCCTTGATGTGGATGCAAAGCGAACGCAGAAGCGCCATCGTCAAGAAGTTGATTATTTTGGCGAGGGTGATTTTTATACGGCCCACGACCTGACTATTCGCTCGACAATGCTGGGGCAATTGGCTACTGAACTTCAGTTGATGAATAATGACCTGACTATTCTACTGAACGAGATCGTTCGTACGCCCAAAAAACGGTAGTCTATCTGCCGGATTCGCTTCACTGTTGAATCGACGTTAACGGAAGCAATATCCTGTACCAGCACATCAGAAGCCAACTTGTTCACCGCCGGGTGCTGGCTTATGGTGTGCTGGTCGAATGAAACGTTAGGCAAAAGCACTACTTTTTTAGTCTTGAGTTAACTGTGCCAGTAGCGTCATAAGCTGAATTGCTATACCCGGTGTCCGCCGACCTAAACCACACGAACAGGCTACGTCAACCGTTTGTCCGTAGGCTGCTTCGACAGCGCTGAGTATTTGCCTGTTTTCAGCCAGTGTACGCTTTTCATGAACGAATCCGGCTACAAAACGAGTGCCCTGTGGCAAGGTAATGTCTTTTAGCGGAGCATAATAGTTCGCATCAACCGAGGGAGGAATTTGTCCTTCGGCAAATGGGTAATGAACATAAGTAAGTGTATGCTGGGTAGGCCATTTCTGGACGAGCTGATTCGAGAAGGCAACCATTTTATGTAGCGTCTTGGGGTGTACCAGCGCTTCATTGTGAAAATCGCCCAGGCACAGGTGAATGCCAATCTGAGCACCTGGATTAATCTTTTTCAACAAATCCTGGATCGGCAACAGCGCCAGGCTCATCAGCGGTGTGGGCAGTTTATAAGCAGCGTATAACTCGGGGGGAACTTCCATTTGAATGACAACGTCGTGGCCCGCTTCGAGCAATATCGCGTTGATTTCCCGTGCAATGACGGTGTTGAATGCATAGGTATAGCGTAACCAGGTAATGGGACTGGCAAATACAAATCCCATCGCAAAACCGGTTGGTACACCTACCTGAAATTTCAGATGGGGCAGATTATGCTGTTTTCTTAGCTGGCTAAAAATCGGGTAATTGAGCCGAAAAAAGTCGTCGTAACCCAGTCGAACGTGCTGGGGCATTTGAGCAGGCGAGTGCAAGGGCTTAAGCTTTTGAAAGCTATTGTAATCGACAGCCATACCGTCCGTTCCCCGAATGGGTTCTTTTGTCAGTCGCCAGCTGCTTTTATCCTGCGTCAGTTTCTCAAGGGCGTATACGACCCAGGCGATGCGGTTTCCTTTGGGAAATTCGGGTGTTTTCTCGCCAACCTCGCCGTCTGGCAGGCAAAATAGTACAAGACCTAGTAGGTCGAAGGCCCGTTTCATGCATTCTTCGTCACTAGCAAAGGGCAGGCTTCCAATGAGCAGGGCAGCGCGCTTCGCTGATGAAGTAACCGGGGAATATTCCAATTGAGAGGAGGCTGTCGATGACATACGAGCTAGGGTTAAACTGATAGAAAAAATCGTTTACATATCGGTAATCGGCAAACGATTCTAGGGCGAAGGCAAAGTTGACGAATAGCCCCTTGTCGGACTATCGTAAATCGCCCAATTTATATTCTCCCTGTATCAGCGCAGGTGTTTACGCTCTAAATCGAAGCAGGTCATCATCCCGGAGGTTTTGAAAGGACGGACTAGGGTTTGATGGGGCTGGCTTGTTGGGCAAACTGCCGGGGTGTCATTTGATACTGTTCACGAAAAACTTTGCCAAAATGCGAGGCCGTTTCAAAGCCCACCCGCCAGGCGGTTTCTGCGACACCAAGCCCTTGTTGCAATAACTCTGTGGCACGTTTCAGCCGGTAGAGCCGAATGACGTCGGCGGGGGACAGACCGGTCAACGCCTTAATCTTTCGGTACAGACTCATCCGACTCATGCCAACCTGCACGGACAGTTGCTCGATACTAAAAGCCGAATCCTCTAAATGCGTGTCAAGTATTTTATACAACCGCGTTAAGAATGGGTCAATCTCGATGGCTGGCTGGTCAGATATAGGTCCAGTAGTGGGCTGGCTTAACTCTGTCTGTACCCGAACACGAAGTCGACGCTGGGTGTCGAGCTGGTTGCGAACCCGGAGCTGCAATTCGGCCACGTGGAACGGTTTCGTGAGGTAGTCGTCAGCGCCCAGCGTTAGCCCCTCCAATCGGTCTTCCCGTGTTGATTTGGCTGTGAGCAGAATAACGGGTATGTGACTCGTCTGTACGTTCGTTTTCAACGCCCGGCACAGTGCGTAGCCATCCATGATCGGCATCAATACATCAGACAAGACCAGATCCGGCTGCTCGGTAAGGGCCAGTTCAAGCCCCGCCTGTCCGTTCGCGCAATGAAAAATTCGGTAATCACTGGACAAACTTTGGCGGATAAATTGAGTCAGATCGGCATTGTCTTCGACCAGCAGCAGGAGTGGTTGGTTGGCGGAGGTTGGTGGTTCTACATCTGTATATTCGCCAATTGTTGGCGACTTCGGCATCGTCTCGTCTGGCCGGTCGGCGGAACGGTAAGGCAACCGAATCGTAAAGGAAGTTCCTTGCCCAACCTCGCTATCGACCTGGATAGAACCGTTCTGTAAACTGACCAGCTCACTGACCAACGCTAACCCAATACCCGTTCCGGAATGCGAACGGGTGGAGGTCTGGTCTGCCTGATAAAATCGGTCAAATATATGCGGAAGCTTATGCGCAGGAATACCCGATCCCGTATCGAAAACGGTCAGTTCAATACCCTGTTCAGCGCCTTTTAGCTGGACCGTAACCTCTCCCCTATCCGTAAATTTAATCGCGTTACCGAGCAAATTGTACAGGATCCGCTCCAGCTTATCAGCGTCGAACCAGTAAGTCGTTGCCAGTCCAGTCATCTGCACCGTTAGCCTAATCGCTTTCTCGTCGGCCAGCGCCTTGAACTGTTGGGCAATCTGCTCTACGAAGGGACCTAAATCACTGCGAACCGCTACTACCGGTAAGGCACCGGCTTCCAGCTTTGACAAATCAAGCAACTGGTTGACGAGACCCAATAACTGGTTGGCATTCCGATCAATGGTCGCCAGTTGAGCCTGATCGTCCGGGCCGTGCCACCGTTGAGATAGCCGTTCGGCAGGCCCCAGAATCAACGTCAACGGGGTGCGAAACTCATGCGTTATGTTAGCGAAAAAATTGGATTTAAGCTCGTTGACAGCCTTTAGTTGTTCGGCCTCCTGCTGTTTGAGCGCTATCTCGCGCCGTTGCAAGGCTAGTGACTGCTGCAAGCGGAGCCGATTTCCGTACACACGTATACTCGCAATGCCTAGCCCTAGCGCTGTCAGTCCGTAGAGTAGATAAGCCCACCAAGTTTGCCAGAGGGGAGGTTGAATTCGAATAGCTAGTCGTCGCTCCTGCGGGCTCCATTGACCAGACGTATTGGTTGCAGTCAGGACGAGCACATAGTCGTCGGGGGGTAAGTTGGTGTAAGTCGCTACCGGACGATCCGTTTCTTTCCAGCTTGTTTCCAACCCTTCCAGCCGGTAGCGATACCGATTTTTGCCGAGTCGATTGTATTGCAGCGCGGCAAATTCAGCGGTGATAAAGTTCTGATCGTACGGCAACGTCAGTCGGCTGAGGGTCTGAATGGGTAAGGAATACAGCCGGTTGCCGGACAGCGGCTGATTATTGATGTATAAGCTGGTGAGTTCAACCGACGGCTTAAACGTATCGTTGCTTACCTGATGGGGATAAAAGGCGGTGATACCTTCCAGGCCACCCATGATAATCCGGTCGTTGGGCAGGTGCAGCCAGTGGAAGCGGTTGAACTCATCGGCCAGCAAGCCATCGGCGCGGGTAAAGGTTTTGGTAGCTAACGTCCGGCGGTCGAGTCGGCAGATTCCTTTGTTGGTGCCCATCCACAGATACCCCCGATGGTCGGGAATCGCCGAGTAAATGACATTGTTGGGCAGGCCATCCTGCTGACCGATCCGTTGGCAGGTACCCGACCGTTTATCGAACAAACACAGACCACTGCCGAACGTGCCGATCCAGAGTCGGCTAGGGTCTTGCGGATCTTCGCTCAGGCAAAACAGCGCATTGCTGCTCAGCGAGCGCGCATTGCGGGGTTGGTTGGCATATTGGGTCATTTTTCCGGTTTTGCGGTCGAGCCGCCACAAGCCAGCCTCTTTCGTCGCCAGCCACAGCGCCTGCTCGTCGACTACAAACGACAGGACATGGAAAGTCGGTTTGACGGGAATCCGGTAGGGCTGGGTTACCCATTTTTGCTGTTCCTCATCAAACGTCCAAACGAAATGTCGGTATGTAGCCCAGACCTGATTGGTCGGATCGGTAGCCAGCGGACACGGAATAGCATCGATATTATCGCCCTCGTAGAACGAAACGGGAAGCGGAAATTTTCGGCTTTGCTTAGCCCGTAAATCAATCCGGTATACATCAGAACTAGCTATGTTACACCATAGATAGCGGTTTTGAGCGATCGTGTAGCGAAAGTTGTAGCTGTTCAAGCCCCGTAAATCCGCGGGTGTGGGTAGTTGATCGGCGGGTACGTCGAGCCAATGCGTACTTAGCACATCGTTGTAAAAGTTGACAGCATAAGGCTCCGCCCGAAAAGCAGCCGCTCGCAGATCATATTTACGAATACCGGCCCCGTTGGTACCGACCCACAACACCTGCGAGCGGTCGACAAACAAACTGGCGCACTGGTCAGTAATATGGTTCCGCTGATCGACTATCACCGGGCCTTGCTGATCCGTAAAGCGGTACAGAACGTTGTTCTGATTGAAGTACATCGTTCCGTGGGCATCCATCGTCGTCAGGCAGTCCCACCACTCGGGGTTGTAAATAGGCAAAGGATAAGCCTTGACCTGACCGGTGGTTGGATTAAGCCGTCCCACAAACCGTTGCGATACGGTCAGAATCTCTCCGTTGGGACGCAGTTGAAAGCCACACAGCTGATTATCCGGTAGCGAGTTGGGCTGGTTTACCTGGTGGACATAATGGGTAAACGATTCGGTTTTTTCGTCGAATCGCTCCAAACCGCCCCGCGTGGCCACCCAGATCGTACCATTAGCCGCTTCGCCAATCTGCATGATGCTGTCACTCCGCAGAGACCGTGGCTGGTCTGGCTGGTGTTTAAAAAAGCGCGTTCGTTTTGAACGCAAATCAAAGCATACGATGCCTTCAGCCTGAAACCCAACCCAAAGCCGCTCCCGACGATCAACATAAAAGCGATAAAGCCATCGAGAACCGATCGCTTTTCGATAGAAGGCACTTCTGGAAAAATTCGTAAACGTTTCCCGTTTTGGGTCAAAAATGTCGATATCTCCTCGCTCGGATGTGATCCATAGACGCCCCCGATAATCCAGAAACAAATCTTCCAGGCCCGTAAAGGAGATCGACGGATGTCCGTCGGGATCAGGCTGAAACACCCGGAAATGTTGTCCATCGTAGCGACAAAGGCCGTCTCGGGTAGCGACCCAAATAAACCCCGTCTGATCCTGCACAACGGAAGGAACAAACGATTGGGGTAACCCCTGCCGATCGGTGATCAGTTCGGGTTGCGGGAGTTTCTGGGCGTGGGAAAACGATAACCCGAATAGACCAATCAGCCAGCATAGTAGGCCCGTTTGTTTAGATAGTCTAAAAGAAGTGACAAAACAAAGTAGGCTCATCGACTAGCTGGATAGGATCACGAAAAGTAAAAATTTTTCATGATCCTATCAACATGAAAACAGGGGAGGGGACAACTTCACCAACAGACTAGTTTTTAGCCTAAAAACGCCGTACGCAACCCTGGCTTTTACAATCTGGATAGTCTTTGGGCGATTTACGACAGTCGCCTAGTAGGCTTTTGAGAACCTTTGCCCGTCACTAATCCAAGTAACGTCTATGTTTTCTTTTCTACCCGTTTCGTTTAAGTCAATCTTGACTGATACCCCGCGTCGGCTTCGCTCGAAGCAACGGTGCGCCCCCCAATGGGCTCATGTGGGATCGTTTGCTTTACTTTGGTGTCTGCTGCTAAGCGGAGCCCCGGCAAGCCGGGCCCAGCCTTTCAATCCCAATGGCATCACGGTTGCCGGGGGCAATGGAGGTGGTACGGGTATGGGTCAGTTAGATAACCCGCAAAGCATTTATGTGGACGCACTGGGTAATGTCTACATAGCCGATAAAAGTAGCGACCGCATCCAGCGCTGGGCTCCGGGCGCCACGCAAGGCGTTACGGTAGCGGGCGGCAATGGAAAAGGCAGTGGGGCAAACCAGATAGACGCGCCCGAAGGCGTATACGTCGATACAGATGGAAATATCTACGTGTCTGAAGATAATAATAGTCGCGTGAGCCGCTGGAAACCGGGGGCTAGCCAGGGCGTTACGGTAGCGGGCGGTAACGGAGGTGGCAATGGGGCAAATCAGCTACTAGGGCCACAAGGTGTTTACGTGGACAAAGCGGGTAATCTTTATGTTGCGGAATATTACAACAATCGCGTGACCCGCTGGGCACCGGGCGCTACGCAGGGCGTTACGGTGGCGGGCGATGGTAGTTCTGGCATCGGTCCTGAGCAGCTAGATGGGCCAACAGACGTAGGCATGGATGCTGCGGGTAATCTTTTTGTTTTAGAGAATGGCAACAATCGTGTAACCCGCTGGGCACCAGGCTCGACGCAGGGCATTACGGTAGCGGGCGGTAATGGAGGGGGCGACGGGGCAGATCAGCTAACTTATCCCGAAGGTTTTTACGTAGACGCAGCGGGGTATTTGTACATCGCTGATACGGGTAATGCCCGCGTCCAACTTTGGAAACCGGGGGCTACGCAAGGCATTACGGTAGCGGGGGGAAATGGAGTTGGTAACGGAGTAAATCAGCTGAGTAGACCACTAGATATCTGGATAAACCTCGCTGGCAACCTTCACGTCTCCGATGGTTTTACTAATTATCGCGTTCAACGATTTGATAACCTGGCACCCAGCCTCACCGGTCTACAGGCCCAGCCAAACCCGGTTTGTAGCGGCCAGCCCGTTAGCTTCACCGCTACAGTAGGCAGAACAACGGGTACCTACAGCTACACCATAACCAATGGTATAGGCAGTCTACTGACGGGCAACGCCAGCAGCACCAGCTTTAGCCAGAGCCTGACGGCCACCGGGTCAAATCCCCAGTCGTATACGCTGACGGTCTCGACGCTTATGAACTACAGCGCCACGGCGAGCGTCTCCCTGACGGTTATTGCCAGACCAGCAGCCCCCGGAGTCAGTAACCTCACTTACTGTCAGAACGTGGTAGCCTCGGTCTTGACGGCCAGCGGCTCAAGGCTTCGCTGGTATGATGCCAGCGGCAATCCCCTGCCCGAAGCACCAAGGCCTGCCACCAATCAGGTTGGTAGTACCACCTATTATGTCACCCAAGCCAATGATAGCGGGTGCGAAAGCGAGCGGGCGGCACTCACCGTCACGGTGAAGCCTACGCCGACCACTCCCACGCTGGTGACCCAGTCAGGTGGAGCCTACCCTGCCGGGGTGAGTAGCCTGATCATCTCCCAGAACACGGGCAATGTTATCCTGACCGTTTCGGGTTGTCAAGTGGGTAGCATCAGCTGGCAGGGGGGCAACAGCACCACCCTGGCCGTCTCAACGACTAATCTGGGTACGCAAAGCTTTACGGCTAGCTGCACCAGCAACGGCTGCACCAGCCCTACGGCTACGGCCACAGTGACGGTTGTAGCTTCTACGCTCAAAGTACTCTCACGTGATCCCGACAACGGACAGCTAGGTAACAACACCATCAAGCCTTACCTGTTGCTGCAAAACGCGGGTACCACGCCGATCCCGTACAGCACAATCACGTTGCGCTACTGGCTGACTACCGAAAACAACATTCCGCTGCTGTTCCAGAAAAACTACGTAGTTATCGGTCAGGGTAATCTGAATCTGCGCTACGTGCCGCTGGCAACTCCTCGTCAGGGGGCCACGGGCTACATCGAGTACAGCTTTAGCGGAGGAGCAAGCAGTCTGGCTCCCAACAGTGACTCAGGCCCGCTGGAGGTGCAGGCTACCAAGCAGGACTACAGCCGTTTCGTGCAGAGCGACGATTATTCGTACATCAACAACAGCAGCTTCACGCTTAACGCCCGCATCACGGCGTATCAGAACGGGGTGATCTTCTACGGCACCGAACCCACGGGTAGCGGTAATGCCCGTGAAGCAGTGCCGGAAGCAGGCTCGTTGCTAGTGGTGAAGGTGCTGGGCAACCCAGTGGTGGGTTCGTCGGCCGAGGTAGAGATCAGCGGAGCTAGTGGTCAGACGGTGCAACTGAAGCTGGTTGACTTACAGGGGAAATTGATAAACGGTCATTCCATTAAGGAAGCTGGTTTAGTAGAACGGGTGAGCCTGCCGTTGAGCAACGTGCAAGGGATGCTGCTACTAAAAGTAAGTACGGCTACCCACCGCCAACAAATCAAACTTTTACGACCCTAATTTTTCTAAACACACCCTCAACCAACAGCGCCCGGATCGTCACTGATTAGGGCGTTTTTATTAGCGTATTCTTTCGTTAATCGTAGCCTGGTCAGAAATTTAGGCTGTGTATGCCAATGTCCCGATGATAAACTGCACGGTGGCGACCAATCATTCTTTTCAAACATGTTGTTAAATAAGGGTAAGAAACTAAATACGTTACATACTGAAAAAGCACAACTGCTTTATTATAAATTTTATTAACTCTTGCACCTAAACTATCTGAGACAAGTCAGCAAGTCGCACCTGGTTAAAAGCAGAACAACTTTAGTAAAAGTTACAGGCTACTCGAAGGTAGATCAACATATTTCTATTGGATTGGACTACCATATAATAAAAAATAGGCGAGTAAAATAAATAGCTTAACAAAAGGAATACATGTACATATATATACCCATAAGTGTAGAATATTCTCTACACTTATGGAAAATAAACTTGCATTACTTGGTGTCGAAATACATACAATCCGACTATGGTTTGCAGACAACGTCCTTGAGTTTAAGCATGGAAAGCCTTCGCTCTAATTTAGAATGATTTTAGCTATGGTTTGGTAGCGGAATTGCGCCGACGTGGAAGCATATACGTTTTTGGGCTTGACGATCCCTAATAACGGCTTCACCAATTGGAGAAAACAGCGACAAAAAGTATAGAACGGCGTAAGTGACTTGTTACTCTGCTGAAAAATAATCGTCAAAAGATCACCCCACTGTTTTTATTACCCACTTTATTGACCAGAGTTTCTATGAATGCACCTCTCCCTCCATTGTCAAAACTCATCAAGATTCCGGGAATAGCTTCCCCCGTTCAAAGCGAGACAATCTCCCATTTCGAAGGCTTCGGAAATTATTCACGCCTGTTTTTTTTAGGAAAATCTGCACCCGTTGTCGTAAGCCAGACGCTCAAATTATTTGAGTTGCAGCTTCCTAACTTCCTGCGAGTCAGCAAATCGCACCTAGTAAATCCACAGCACATTATTTCGTTGGATAATCTAAAGGGCCGCTCCAATCAGCTAACACTCAGCAACGAAGTATTTGTGCCTGTATCAAGACGACGAATCGATGGAATACGAACTCAGTTGAGTGTACAAGGTGTGCATTAGCTGGAACCCAACGTATCTGACTTTTCCAATTCTTCTCACTTGCCTGCTTCTCCTTCCTGTCTGAGTTCGTTAGCGACAACTCCCATTCCCCAACACACGGCGAATCAGTCCGCTTTGGGTAACGTATCAGTGTCTTACACCCGGTTTATCCTGCTGCTACTGGTTGGACTATTTTACTGCATGGCCGCTCTGGAAGTTGATCCGGGCGACGTTGGCGATAGCTTTGGTGACGTATTCGATACCTACCTGCATAGTCAATCGGCTAAACCATCGGATCATATCCGGATAGCAAATAATGATGCATTAGTCGAAACCAGCTCTTTTACCCCTATTTCCTCCAATACTGTTTACGTCTGGATTCAAAAACCTATCCTTCCCGTTTCTCCTCTACTCACGCGACGACGATGGCATTTACTGTGTTCAGTCTGGCAGATTTGATCGGCTCGGCTAATCTGGTAATCGTTTGAATACGATCTGCTCATTCCACTTTTACACTAACTCGTTCGAAACGAGCTAGATATTCACGATTACGCTTACCCCATCAGCCATTAGCGTGCATATTGTTATCCTTGTTTTCAAGCTACTGCAACGAGGCTTCTTACCTGGAGCTGGCCCGTACTATTACGGTCAATTCCGAGCTACTTACTTTCCGATCCCCCACTCTACTGATCCATTGTCTTTTTTTTATGTTGCTCAATCGAAATAAATATCGCTTACTCAGGAATAGCCGATACGGTTTATCCGCTCTCCTCCTGGGGGTGACGATGATCCCACTCCTTGCCAGTCCGGCTGACTCGCTAAAGGGACCTAACCGTCTTCCTTCAAAATCCAATTTGCGCTGGACCATCCCGACCCCATCGCTTGTCCAATCCCGCACAATTCCGTCAAGATGGGGAGGATTCGTAGAAGCAGGCGGTCTGGCCTCTTCTTCAGGGGTAACCCCCTTCTGGATGCAGACGAATCAGTACGGTGTTGTCCCGAAAGCCACACCAACGGGGCTCATTCGCCTTAATGTAAACCGCTCATACGGAAGGGATTCATTAACTAATCGGCGAAAAACCGACCTAGGCTACGGTGTTGAGCTGGCCGGGCAGGTCGGTCAGGTAAACCAGTTGCTGGTCGTTGAAGCCTATGTCAAAGCCAGGTGGGGTATCGCCGAGATATTCGCCGGTCGGCGACGGCAGCGGGTAGGTCTGGCCGAAAGTGCGCTCTCGTCGGGCTCCTACATCTGGTCGGGCAATACACTGCCCATCCCTCAGGTGCAAATTGGATTTCCCGAGTATGTTCCAATTGGCTTCACCAAAGGTTGGGTTGCGCTGAAAGGCTTTATTGGTCACGGCTGGTTTGGTGACGACGGCTATGTGCGGGGTTCTTACCTCCACCATAAAGCAATTTTTGTTCGGCTGGGCCGACCACAGGCGAAGGTTCAATTCTACGGGGCTTTTACTCATTTTGCCCAATGGGGCGGGTATGCGCCTTTCCTTGAGCAGGACCCCACTAGTTCTTTCAACGGACAGATAGCCCAGAGTTGGGATGCGTTTGTCAACGTAGTCTTGCCGTTCAAAACCGACGCCCTGAAAGACCGTACCAAGTTTACCACGTTTGACCAAAACCGGGTAGGTGACCACCGGGGTACAGCCGAGGTAGCAGTTGACATCAAGCTGGCTCAAGGAACCCTCCGCGCCTACCAGCAACACTTTTATGACCTGGGTCGGAAGCTTTACAACTTCCGTAATATCGAGGATGGTCTATACGGTTTGCGGTATGTGCGAGACACACCAAAGGGCTTTTTACGGGAAGCAGTTCTTGAGTTGTTTAACTCAGGAAACCAGGGCGTACTTCAGTTTGGACGTAGCTTGGGTGGAGAAGCAGAAAACTATTTTTTGAACGGCCAGTATCCGGCCAGCTGGTCATATCAGGGACGCACGATTGGTACACCCTTTATAACCCAGAGCAGTGATGCTGCCAGCAATTTGCCCCGCATACCGTTTTCGGGCTACACAGCGGACAATCAACTTATTGAAGGCGTGCACGGCACTAATAATAATCGGGTGTGGGCTTTGTATGGCGCTTTGTCAGGCCGGCTAAGCCCTCGTTGGGCCATTGAATCAAAAGTTTCTTTTAGCCGCAACTATGGCACATTCTCTAGTCCTTTTCCTGCTGGCACCGATCAGTGGTCGGCGCTGGGTTCGTTAGTTCATTCCGGCACAAAAGGAACCCAAGTACTTGTCTCGTTAGGGTACGATCAGGGACGATTGTTGGCTAATCCGCAACAGATTGGAGGATATTTGGGTCTTCGCAAATACTGGAGACATCTACCGTAAGCCACCTTATGCATTATAAATTTTTTTGGCTGAGCCTCGTGGGAGGCAGTGTTGCGACGACCTGGCTAGGCTACAGTCTGGTGAATAACTACTTTCAGGAATGGACTCGGTTTACTAGCCCCGCCCACCTGGATTACGGTTTCTGGATTAAGACCCTGGCGCTGGTTAGCTGGCTAATGACCGCTATCTTCTTCATGCGGGATCGAAACAATTTAACCCGAAACAGGTGACTTCTTTTCTAACTAATTTTCTTTCAGGAGTTGAGAGAGAATGTCGTTCGAAAAGGAGCGCTTGATCGTAGAAAAATTAATCAGGATAGCCAGCAGACGGATCGTTTACCTTGATCCCGTCTGCTGGCTATCCTGATTTTATTATTTTAAATCGTGCAATATGTTGCGTGAGTCCTATAGTCAGCTCAAGCCGATAGAATCTGGCGATAGGTAGTAGGTGTGTGTTTGTAATAGCGTTTAAAGAGCTTGTTGAGATGGCAAACGTCGGTAAAGCCGAACTCGTCAGCGATCTGAGAAATGGTCAGCGGGGTTTGTCGCAATTTTGTTGCGACCAGTTTTAGTTTGTGCCGGATAATAAACTGCTGAATAGAGTCCCCAACCTGCTGTTTGAAAAGAGCGCTTAGATGACCCGGTGAATAGTTGAAGGCATCAGCAATCGTATCCATGCGCAACCGATCTGGTTCTCCAATATGCTGACTAATGTAAGCGATGATCTGGCGGCTAAGGTTCGATGAAAAGGTTTTATGAGACATAGCAACGGCTCCTCGTTCGCTAAGTAAGCGGTCGACCAAACTTAGAATAATCTTCATCAGTGATTCAACAAGAGGGTTATCCATCAGGGGACGAAGGCTGCGTTCTTCCGATAGCATCATTGAAACCAGCACCCGTAAATTGACCTGATCAGTGACTTCGCTGGCAATTGACCCCAGGCCCCGCAAAGTAGTACTGCTTATATAATTCCATGGTTGATCGTTTATGGCTAATAAGCTAGCGATGTAGAGTGGTGAGAAACACAATCTGTAAAGACTCGTTTGCTGTGTTATCAGAAAGCTATATTGGTCCTGCGCGCCCGACAAGAAAACATCGCCTGATCGATAAGAAAATTGCTCATCGTTAATCAGATACTGACCTCTTCCTGACCGAATCAGAATGAGTTCATAACAGTCGAAGAGCCGACTGAGTGTAACCCATCGATCTAAGTCGAGGTGTTCTACACACAGATACTTTTGCGGAATAAAGGCTTTCACAAGTAGTAAGTTTTAGAGGATGGGGTACTGATTAACTTCCGAGGCTAAGATGGTGCCACAACTACTCACCTAAGCCAGTTCTCGAACAATACACTGATTATTAATAATTTAAGAATAGAAAAGAACAACTGTATTACCTCCAATATAATGGAGACTTCATTATATTGGAGGTAATACTTGGAGAGCCATTGGAGCCTTATCTTTGCGTGTTGCTACCGTCACCGGGTCGATATGCTGCCAGCCAACGAACGTACACCACTCCCCTCACTGCTCATCGTAGAGGATGAATTTTTGATCGCCAATGATTTACGGCGTATTCTAACGAAAGGTGGCTACCAGATCGATGGAATTGCCGGATCTGTAGAAGAAGCGAAAGGACAGATTGCCGGTAAACGTCCTGATATTGTATTGCTGGACATTTTTCTTGATGGTCATGAAACAGGTATAGACCTGGCCCATTGGTTAAATAAGCAGGCTATTCCGTTTGTTTTTCTGTCAGCTAATCTGACGGATGGCTTGCTCGAGGAAGCCAAAGTAACACAGCCGTTCGGCTTTCTGACAAAACCGTTTCGGGAGAAAGACGTCTTGTCGACGCTGGAAATAGCACGCTACCGTTACGCACATAGCGAAGAATCCAAATTACGTCAACAACAGAGTATTCAGATCGCTGTCAACAACGCCAGCATCAACATGCAGGATCGCGAGCAGTTCTGCTTAGCTATCGCAGACCAGATCAACCGCTTTGTTCCTTTTTCGTTTTTCACCCTACAGATTGGCCTGCCCGAAGAATCGTCGTTTTACTGGCTGATGCTGAAAAAAACCGCTGATAACACGTTCAGTAAAATCAGCCTAATAACCCTACTTCAAGATGAAGCCGATGAGTCGTTTCTTAAAAAGCTCGATCAGGAAGCGCCGGACCGGCTGAGTGAAAAAACCGGCGTATTTAGTGGAGAAACGTTTGACCAACTTTGTCAATCGTACGTAACCGCGCGCGCCTGCCGGGATAAATTCAACGTTCGGTCTTTGGCGTTGTTTCCAATTCCCCTGAAGCGCAATGCCGTAACAACCATCACGTTGTCCAGTACGCTGACCGATGGTTTTTCGGCCAAAGATTACCAAACAGTTGATCTGATCTGCCCGCAAATTGCGTTGACGCTGGATAATTTGCTGGCTTACCAGGAACTCGATACGCGCAGGCAGATTAAGGCAATTGAACTAGCTGTTGCCAACGCCTTTCGGAGCGAAGCCAGCATGAGCGCTATCCTTGTACTAGTCGCTCAAGCAATTAATGAACTGCTGCCCGTTGATCTACTCGCTCTTTACCGGATCAATGGCCTGCAAACTTCGGGGGCCGATATACTCAGTACGGTACAGAAAATCAAAGGACAATTTGAACCATTAGATTCTCAGTCGTTGCCTTTGTACTCAACCATCAGCCCTTCCAGTTGGGAAGCGGCTCTGGTCGGAATGCAAGCCTGTCTGATGAAGCCTACACTTCATGTGGGCCTTCAATTTACCCAGCAGGCAACGGACAATGTGGTCGGTGAACTATACCGAAAAGAACTGGGTCTGCAATCGTTCATGTACGTGCCCATTTCCAATGGTGAACAACCGGTGGCTTCACTGATTCTAGCTAGCAAAGCGCCTTATGCTTTTACCTACAAAGACCTCTATACATTGCAGGATATTAGTCAGCACATGTCACTGGCCCTGGAAAACGTGCTTGCTTTTGAGCGCATCAGAATGCTAAGCGAGCGGCTGGAACAGGAGAAAACTTATCTGGTCGAGGAGATAAAAACGAGTCATAACTTTGGTGAAATTATTGGCCATAGTCCTGCTATGCAGGTAGTCTTTACCAACATTAGTCAGGTGGCGCCAACCGATGCTACTGTGCTGATTCTGGGCGAGACAGGTACGGGTAAGGAGTTGGTAGCCAGAGCTGTGCACAATCTATCATCGCGCAAGAAACGGGACATCATCAAGATCAACTGTGCCGCCTTGCCCGCGCAGCTAATCGAATCAGAACTCTTCGGACACGAACGAGGCAGTTTTACGGGGGCGACCGAAAAACGGATTGGAAAGTTTGAACTGGCCAGCGGAGGAACCTTGTTTCTGGACGAAATTGGCGAACTCCCCCTTGAATTACAGGCGAAACTTTTGCGGGCCATTCAGGAGAAGGAAATTGAACGAATCGGCGGGAGAGGTCCTATTCGGATCGACGCGCGCATCATTGCGGCTACAAACCGGAACCTCCAGCAAGAGGTAGCTGAGGGTCGGTTTCGCTCGGATCTATATTACCGGCTGAACGTGTTTCCGATTGTGGTGCCGCCTTTGCGAAACCGTACGGATGATATTCAACCGCTGGCCCTGCACTTCCTGCGACGCATCAGTAAAAAGCTGGGTAAGCCATTGACCGGTATCGCCAACGATACGCTACATCAGCTACTTACCTACTCCTGGCCGGGAAATATTCGCGAGTTGGAGCACGTATTGGAGCGAGCCGCTATCCTAGCACGGTCTGCCATACTAGAACTAGCCGAACCGCTACAGTCAGCGCTCCAGACTGACTTGTCGATGGGAACGAGCCCACGGGTCGAGCACGTCCAGCCTATTGACGAAACCATGCGGGAGGCAATTCTGGCGGCTTTAACAAAGGCGGGGGGCCGTATTCGGGGACGCGGTGGAGCCGCTGAACTGCTCAACCTTAAACCGACGACCCTCGAAGCCCGGATGAAAAAACTCCGCATACTCTTAAGGCGGTAACGGCTGATGGACGCTATTCATCGTTTTGACCTTACCGGGCGTGCCGTACAGCCTAAACCGTACTCCATACTCTTGAGTCATTGATTTACACCAGCTCCTTGCTAGTTAATTTCTTTAGATCTGCGTCCACACCGGTTAGCGTTTTTACCCAATCCGTGTTCTCCTACAACGCCCCTTTGACATGCGTTTTTTTAGCTAGTATCCGGCAACGAGCATTTTGCAATCTCCGCTTAATATACCACATAATCATCATTTCTTACCGGTAAGCCAGCACTACTACACATTACTTTTGACCTCACTCCCACTTTGTGCCATCAACGGCTGAGTGATGTTTTCCTTGTAGCGATGCATTCATTAGAAACGGTAATCCTGCTTCTCGTATTCGTTCTTGGGCTAGCCCTACTGGCTCAACGTATTCATCTGGTTTTTCCAATTCTGCTAACGGTGGGCGGCTTAGTAATCGGCTTCATTCCGGGTTTACCCCGCGTGGTACTCGATCCGTCAGTGGTGTTGCTGGTATTTCTGCCCCCCATCCTATATAGCGCGGCCTGGTACACCAATTGGAGCGATTTCCGACAGTACGTCGAACCCGTCATTGTGCTGGCCCTAGGACTGGTACTGGTAACCAGCTTGGGCGTGGCATTGCTGGCCCATTCTATCATTCCGGGATTTACGGTATCGATGGGTTTGTTGCTAGGCGCTATTATTTCTCCCTCTGATGCCGTTGCTGCAACCACGATAATGAAGACGCAGTCGGTACCCCGTAAAATTGTCACGATTCTGGAAGGAGAAAGCCTGGTCAACGATGCCTCTGCGCTGGTACTGCTACAACTTGCCCTGACTTCGGTTACTACCGGAGCATTTTCCCTGGAGAACGCTCTGTTGGAATTTGTAATACTGTCTGTTGGTGGTATCGGTACAGGGCTGGCTCTCGGATTTATTTCGTTTTGTATCCACAAACACGCCAAGTTGGAACCCGCTCTTGAAACGGTACTGACGTTTGTGACGGCATATCTGGCTTATCTGGTTGCGGAGCACCTGCACCTCAGCGGTGTGTTAAGTGTCGTAACCGCAGGCTTGTTCATTGGTCACAAGCAATCGCGGGTGCATAGTCCGATCGTGCGTATGCAGGCAGTAGCCGTCTGGGATTTTGTTATCGTATTGCTAAACGGACTGATTTTTATCCTTATTGGGCTTCAACTACCGCACGTAGTGAACGCCATCCGAGGGCAATCGGCAGACTACCTTTGTGTGTACGGCATTGGAATCAGCCTGGCAGTTGTCGTCATTCGGTTTGTGTACATTTTCATGGCTGACACAGTTTCAAACCAGATCCGCAGCCTGATCCACCGGGCACCTATTTTTCCGTCCCGCCGGTATACGACATTGCTGGCATACATCAGTATGCGCGGCATTGTTTCGCTAGCCGCTGTTTTGTCCATACCCGAAAAACTGCCAAACGGTAGTCCGTTTCCAGGACGAAACCTGATCTTGTTTATTACCTTCTGCGTCATTCTGTTTACGCTGGTCGTACAGGGAATACTATTACCGCTTGTTATTCGAGCGCTGGCGTTTGGGCAACCTTCCACTGATTATTTGTCCCGACATGAGGTACAAAAACAGCTTTCCCAGCGAGCATTAAGGCAGGTGCAGCGGTTGATTGATCAAGATAAGCTGACAGGGATTGCCGTACAGGCGGTTATTGCTCAGCACCAGATGCGGGTACGAGAACTGGCAAACGCTGAAACGGCACCACTGCTGGACCAGCACCAACTCAACCAGAAGTTGATGCTGACGAGCATTCAGGCGCAGCGGGATGAACTGATCAATCTGCGGGACCGGCAGCAAATCGATATCGAACTGTTCCATGAAATGGAAAATGAACTAGACCGGCAAGAAATACAATGGCACCCTGTAAGCGGATAAAGCAATCAGGAGTTCTTTATGCCATTCGATCCGTTTTTTTGTGTTGATTGAAATCCAGTTGAACCCGTACCCCCGACTGCTGACGACCAAGAATCTGGAGTTGAGCCCCAATCTGACGGCTCAGGCCCTGGATCATGGTTAGTCCTAAGGTAGAGCTTTGGGTAGGGTTAAACGCCGTTGGCAGGCCAATACCGTTATCCTCAATTAGAAGCCGACAGGTCTGTTCGTCCAACGGCTGAAGACTTACCCAGATAATACCGGGCTGGTTGACTCCATAGTCGGATTCAGGAAAGGCGTATTTAAGTGAATTGGTGATGGCCTCATTCAAAATCAGGCCAATAGGCGTTGCCAGGGTAACGTCTAATTGAACAGGAGCAATATCCAGTACGGTCTGAATAGGCAGGTGATGGTTGAAGGATTCCAATAGATAATCAACGACTTCACTGACGTATTCGACCATATCTACTCTGGCCAGGTGTTCGGACTGATACAGCCGCTGGTGGATTAAGGCCATAGCCTGCACCCGGTTCTGACTCTCCCGGATAGCGGCCAATGCAGTGGCATCGTGGAGATAGTCGGACTGCGCGTTCAGTAAACTGGTAATTATTTGCAGGTTATTTTTGACCCGGTGGTGAATCTCTTTCAGCATCCACTCCTTTTCTTCCAGTAGCTCTTCTTTTTCGACTACCATGCGTTCAAGGGATTGGTTTTTCTGGTCGATCTCCTGTTGTTTGGCTTCCAGTAACCGATTGCTACGCTGTTTGAGCCGGTACCGATTGTAGCTGACACCCAATAGCCCAACAAGCAGAATAACGCCCCCCAGAATGGCATTACGCGTCGTTTCTGCCCGTTTCAGCGCCGACTGCTGAAGCTCGCTCTGTTTCGTTAACAGGCTAATATTCTGTTCTTTCGCACGGGTATCGTACTGAATTTGCAACTGCGCTAACTGCTTGCTCTTGGCTTCGTTAAACAGCGAATCGTTATAAGTTTTGTATTGGCGCAGGTGGTCAATCGCCAACAGATAATTGCCTTGTGCAGAGTCTACCTTAAACAGCATGAAATGAATATCACGCAACGTTGATAAGGCTTCTTTCTGGGGTAAGATGGTCAGGGCTTTCGTCAAATAATAACCCGCTTCCGGATACTTCTGCCGCCTGATGTAGAATGCGCCAATGTCCTGCCGGACTTGTAGTGACTGTTCGAAGTCGAGATTATTTTTTTCGTACCGGAGCAGCGCTTCTCGGTAATAGCGCTCGGCCAGCTCGTAGTTTTGCAAAGCATCGTAACAGTAAGCAAAGTTCTGGGCCACGCAGGCTTTTTGAATAAGTGTATTCGTCGGAATCGCTGCCACCAGATTCTTTAGAAAACGAAGGGCCTCCTGAGGCTGTCGTTGCGCAATCAGTTCTTTGGCAATCACACCCGCTGCGTTGAACAAGGCAAAATTGGGCAACCCTTCCCGGCGCCAGACGACAAGCGATTTTTTGTACCAGTCAATGCTTTTCTGGTGGTTGCCAGCGACTTCGTACACCTGTGCCAGATCGCCGTAAAAAGCGGCTGCTGAGGCCGTGTCAGCGGTTTGTTTCATCGTCTCCACGCACAACAGCGCATACATCAGCCCTTCATTCAGATTTCCTTTCAGTCGGCCAATGGTAGACAAGAGATTGTACGTGTAGTGAAGTTTCCGGTAGTGAATCGCTTTGTAGCGGCTCAGAACGGCCAATAGCTCTGACTCGGCGGTCGCTAACTTACCTTCGTACAAATGAGTAATCCCGATTTCCTTTAGGGCGTTGATTTCGTCTATTGGCTTGTTCAACGACCGATAAATAGCGGCTACCTGACGAAAGTTTGCCAGTACAATTGTCGAGTCGGGTGCATAGTTACGTAACCAGGTGGCGAACCTATAGCGGGCAATCGCTTCACCCTCCTTGTCTCCCGAACGTTGACAGTTTCGGATTAATGTTGAAAATCGCGCTCGGCCAGAAGCAGTCTTGCCGCCTTCCAGATCCGCAACAATAGACAAGCTCTCTGTTTCATGTTGCCGGGTTACTAACCGCAATGAGTCGCTTAGTTTTTGCGCTTGTCGCAGGTACATCCGGCTACTGTCCAGATCCGTCGGCGATTCACCAGGTTTGTAAATATGAAACTTGCTTAATTCCAGTAAAATAGAAATTCGTTTTTCACCAGAGTAGTTCTTTTGCAGGTCAGCTAGTAAGCCGTTTGCCTGCTGGCGGGTGATGTTTTGTCCAACAGTCGCTAGCGCACACAGAAGCAGTACCAACAGCATATAAGCTCGCTTGTAGCCTGAACATATAGTCGGCGGAATAAACCGTTTGACAATAAGCTTATCTACGCCAGAATGCATACCCTGTTTTATCGTACAACGAACCATTCGGATAACTAAGAGCGATTAGCAGACCCGCTAATCGAAGGGCATATCAGACAAATATAAGCCGAATGGAGGTCAGCAGATACTTTTTTGTTCGCTACGATTTAAACAACCAGCGAGCCACAAACCGGACGTAGCGGGGCATAATGACAAACGTCATTAACCCAACAATGATCAGGCTGGTAAGAAACGTTCGGATCAACGGAATAGTCAGAAAAGGAACGGTAATCGTGATTGGGGTAAGAAGCTGCGGAATTAGCAACGATAGCGGAAAAATGGCCGACAATGTTATCAAAAACTGCTTGTAAGGCGGGGCAATCTGGCTGTTGCGCGGTGGGGTAAACCAAAACTCAAGCCCTGTTCTGATATCAATTTTCTCGTCTTCATTCAGTAAAGAGCGTACTTTGTCCGTCAGTTGTCTGCGCGTGTCGGATTCCAGCCAGTCGCGTAGGTTAGTTTCCGAATCAAAATGCAGCACAATGGTATATTCGTCACTCTGACCGTGCGGACGAATCACGTTCACACCCCGGTGGCCCGTTGCCGCCTGAGCCTGCGGCACAATTTCCCGTAACCAATTTTCATAGGCCTGAATCTGCCGTTTATAAGGGCGCTGAACAATAATGGTTGTCACAGCACTGTTTGTGTTGATCGAAATACTTGAAGCCATCTGATGCGTTGTCCGTATTCGTTGCAGATAAGACCACAGTCGAGTTCAGCCCAGTTCCAATGGGTAATCTCGACTGCGGCAGTAGCGATAGCAGCACCCGCGACCGTCTCTCAGAGCAGGCTGTCTAACGAACAGCTTTGTATCTAACTTTAACGGTCACTATTGATCGATAAGGTATGTTACATAGTTTGTAGAACCGGCAGCGCTTTCTCGATTCGGCTTCGCGAGGCTTCGTACTGTTTGGGAAGTTTGAGGTTGCTACCCAGTTCGGCAAGCGACTCGTCAACCGTAAAGCCTGGGTTATCGGTGGCAATTTCAAACAAAACGCCCCCTGGTTCGCGGAAATAAAGTGAAAAGAAGTAGTCGCGGTCGATCTTGGGTGTAATCTGTAAACCGCTGGATAGAATCTTATCCCGAAACTCCATCTGGACCGTATCATTGGCTACTCGAAAGGCAACATGGTGATTGGTCCCGGCGGCATTACGTCCCCTTTCTCCTTTCGGCTCTTCCAGCAGATCAACAATGGCGGCTTCGGGTACGGTATTGGTTTGAAAGCGGTATCGGTTACCTTCCTGCGATTGTAATCGATAGCCAAAAATATCGGTCAGGACTTTGGCGGTAGCGTCAATATTTTGCAACGTCAGCGTGACGCTATGAAAACCTCTGGTGGCTGTATCCTGCTTAATGGTTTCTGTTTCCCAGGCGGGGCGAGTATCAGGTTGTTTTGGCACAACAAGCGTCAAAGCTAGTCCATCGGGGTCCGTAAAGGGCAGGTACTGTTCTCCAAACCGTTCACCCGGCTCACCCATCGACACCCGCGCTTCGCGAAACCGACCGATCCAGTTTTCCAGACTGTCTGCCGGTACCGAATACCCGATTTCCGTAGCCATGCCAGTACCGTTACGTCCGGGGCCGATGCCTTCCCAGGGAAAAAAGGTCAGTATGGTTCCAGGAGTCCCTTCTTCGTTGCCGTAGTAAAAATGGTATGTGGTCGGGTCATCGAAATTAACCGTCTTCTTGACCATCCGGAGCCCCAGCACGTGGGTATAAAAATCATAGTTGCGTTGGGCGTTATTAGCAATTGCCGTAATGTGATGTAGGCCCAAAATGGACTGATTCATAACGAGAAAAGTAAGTTGGGAAAAGGTAAACCCGGTCAGGGTTATTTGTACAGGTTAGTGAGTAAACCAGCCATCTCTCGTATCTAGACGATGGCTGGTCAGGTTTAGTCTTAGCTTGCATTATAAGGCACTTTAACAAAAAAGCAGTGACAGAGCCTATAAGTTTTCTTTGTTACGCCAAGAGCCTTTGCTACGCGTCTGATTTGATGAATGCCAGCAGATCAGCGTTGATCGTAGCCGCTTCTGTGGTAGGCATACCGTGCGGAAAGCCGGGATACGTAATCAGACGCCCGTTCTTGAGCAGTTTGATGGCTTTGCGGGCTGCAACATCAATGGGTACAATCTGATCATCTTCTCCGTGCAGGACTAATACGGGAATATCAATAGTTTTCAGATCTTCTGTAAAGTCGGTTTCCGAAAAGGCTTTGATTCCGTAGTAATGCGCGTTGATCCCACCCATCATACCCTGACGCCACCAGTTATCCCGTACGCCTTGTAGAGCAGTTACACCGGGACGATTATAGCCATAGAAGGGCAGCGTAAATTCGTAGAAGTATTGCGGACGCCGGGTCGCCGTATTTTCTCGTATATCATCGAATACAGACATCGGCACCCCGTCGGGATTCGAGTCACGGGCCACCATCAAGGGAGTAACGGCACTGATCAACACCGCTTTGGCAACCCGGCCCTGCCCGTATTTGGCAACGTAGCGCGCTACTTCGCCCCCTCCTGTCGAATGGCCAACGTGAATGGCATCTTTCAGGTCAAGAAATTCGACCAGTTCGGCAGCATCAGCAGCGTATGTGTCTATATCATGACCGTCTGTCGTTTGTGTAGAGCGACCGTGGCCTCGTCGATCGTGCGCCACGACCCGGTACCCCTGCTTCAGGAAAAACATCATCTGAGCGTCCCAATCATCGCAGGATAACGGCCAACCATGATGAAACACAACGGGCTGTCCTGTGCCCCAGTCTTTGTAATAGATCTTGGTACCATCTTTAAGCGTTAGCGTAGGCATACTTGTAGCGTTTTGCTGGTTAAAGAAGCTCGTAGTGACGTACATCGGCTACGAATTAACAAGACAAAGTTGGCGCGAAGTCGTCTGCCGGTAGCGGTACGAATCGGGGGTTATACGGTACTTTAAACGGTTCTTTATAAAAAGATTACGTGAGTGAGCAGTGTTAACAACAAAACATTACCTACTCTTGACGATCAGATAAGTTACAATTCATAGCACGCCAAATACTTTCGCTGTGTAACCGCCGATGTTTGATATTTTCTTACTTGCGTTTTGAAGCTGAATTTCATATAGTTTCTTGTTGATGACGGCAGGTTCGAAACGAGCTAAAATAAATTCGATCTGGTCAGAACGAAGCTTAAACTGAGTCATCATTCTTTCGTGAAGTTCGGACACGGTGGGCGGCACCTCAAGGGCTACGGTTGTTTTTGTTTTAATAACCCACTTCAATTGAGCAATCCGCTTGCCCACACGCTGGGTAAAGTACTCAACATGCAAGTCGGATTCGTGATTAATCTCTTTCACCGCCGGTATCAGCACGCGTTTGTTAAAATCCCGCCAGTCTTCGTACTGTTCTATTTCCGTAACAGGATCGTAAAGTCGAAGTCTGGTTTTAAGCTCGAGTATCGAAATTTTCATCAAGCCAGCTTTTTTCCAGGACGAAAGCATTTCGTAGATACGCTTGGAATACTTTCCCGGCAAATTCATTGCGGGTTCTTTTCCAAACGTGGTGAACCGACCATTCTCTAGGTTGAACAGGAAAGGGCGCAGATCGGAGTCAATCTTGAAAGTCATCGTCCCTTTACCGTAATCATACAACACCGACGAGAACGGAGCTACCTGAAGCAACTTCCCTCCCACCGGAATATTCATGATCTTCTGCATCATTCCTTCCGTTGCCAGTTGTAAACTTTTGTAAGGGTTAGCTGTGTCCGTAATAGCCATGATATCCTTAACCCGAACAACGTAACGCTTATCATCTGGATCATCCTTCTTGATTTGTGACTGCACCATATAAAGTATATTCTTTTGAAGTGCACTCATGTCGTAGTAGGCATTCGTCAACGCATTGGCCTGAAACAAGGTCTCCGTCTTGGCATCCAGCTTTAGGAGAGTCAGCTGATTACTGGGCGTTCGTTTCATTCGGGGTTGAAGGCTAGTTATCCACAAATGTAAGTAAATGTGGTCATGTCCACAAATCACTAGTTTTTTGTCCACGTTTAAAAATGCCTCACTAGTTTTTTGTCCACGTTTAGAGCCGATTGTGGATAACTTTTGTCCACAATTGACTAGTTTTTTGTCCACAATTGACTAGTTTTTTGTCCACATTAGCGGTAGAAATTTGTCTATAAGTATCTAATTATCAGCTATTTACCAAAGCTCTTAAAATAACAAAGTAGTAAAGTAATAAATGATTCACAAGTAATTTGAAGAAACGGAAATTAAAGAAAAAAGGTAAAAAAGATACGTTAAATTGAAGATAACGAAGAAAGAATATAAAATCATTCAGCTTATGATTTATCTAAGGGGTTGACTAGTTTTTTGTCCACATTTGGAATGTAGTTCGTTGACTATCAATAAGTTAAATATTTTAGGAAAACAACAACAGAAAAAGTTCGCTATCGAACATCGGAATAGCAACTTATTGATTAACAGGTCTCTATTAAGCCAAGGAACGCTAGAGTGATTTACCCTTATTCTATACGTGGACACTCACTAGTTTTTTGTCCACATTA
The DNA here is from genome assembly GCF_023196085.1 of Spirosoma liriopis. Lineage (NCBI taxonomy): Bacteria > Pseudomonadati > Bacteroidota > Cytophagia > Cytophagales > Cytophagaceae > Spirosoma > Spirosoma liriopis. The sequence continues at coordinate 14,002 of NZ_JALPRF010000008.1, read as the reverse complement.
AACAATCAATATGCTGAATACTAGATAAATACCTCTTGTAGAAGAGATAAAACCTAACAGCTTTTTACCCAAGTTTTGTCGCTATACACCTATAAACCGCACAGTAATCTTACTTTTTTATCCAGTAGTATACTCTTATACTCGATACTTACTAAGCGGACTTACTCTTTATACATAGTACTCACAAACAAGCTATATACTTCCGCATAATCAAGTAGCGATTCATACCGTCATCATGAGTTTTATTACTTACTACACAAGCTGGACAGAGATACTTATTAACGTGCATTCGCACTACAATCACCTACCCTGATCAGATGGTAAAGGTCGTAGATAACAACTGACAGTAATGGCAAACAAAGTACAGTAGATGCCCTAGCAAATAAACGACAACACATTGATCTGTCTTATATTTATACCGGGGTAGTAGCTTTAGTAAATATTAGTCCTATTTTTGAGGCAACCATTCAACACCTAAGCAAATGTTGACACAAGACGAAGTCTTTAAGTTTTTGAAAAAGAAGCCAACGCTTTCACAGGCTGGAATAAACAAAGAGGCTGGCCTACCTACAGGTACACTTACAAAAGCGATAAATGGTTTACGAACTTTGTCAGAGTCACATCTTAAGGCACTTGAACCCATTCTCCGCCAGTACGGCATAGAGGATTTTCTAAACCGCCGAGCTAAGGTATTAGCTGTTGTTAATCACAAAGGCGGAGTTGGTAAAACAACCACTACAATCAATTTAGGGAAGGGCTTAGCCAATCGTGGACAGTCTGTTCTACTAATCGACTTGGATTCTCAAGGCAACTTGTCACAAAGCCTAGGTGTGCACAATCCCCAACAACAACTCTTGCAAGTCCTAACTCAGGGAGCATCTATGCCCATTGTGCAACTAAAAGAAAACTATCACTTAGTCCCAAGCGATCTGGAACTCTCGAAAGCCGAAGCTGAATTGACCAAGACGCCTAGTGGTGTATTACGCTTCAAGAACGCATTAGCTCCCTTATTGGCACAGTACGATTACATTCTCATCGATTGTCCCCCTTCGCTGACTATCTTCACCTACTCAGCCCTGGTGGCATCAACTGCCGCATTGGTTGTGCTCGAGCCGGAAGCATCAGCCGTAAAAGGGATGTACAACCTACTTGAGCTTATTCACGACATAAAAGAGTCCTTCAACGCCCGGCTCACTATTGAGGGAATAGTTATGGCCAGAGTGAATCCGCAATTGGTACTTCACCGGGAGTTAATGGCGCAAGTACGGGCCGATCTAAGGGATCAACCATTCTTCAATACAGAGATCCGACAAAACATATCCTTGGCCGAATCGCAATACGTTGGTCAGGATATTTTCGATTACAAACCTTCATCTCCTGGCGCTATTGACTACCAAGCTTTGGCAAACGAAGTAGTTACAAAGCATTCAGCCTAAATGACTATGAAAAAATTCAAAACTGCTTCCGGCGAACCCCCTGTACTGCATCGCAATTCAGCTAATCTCATGCAGAACATGCTTGATGAAGTAAAGGCGAATATCACTGTATTGGCTGAATTTAAAGAATTAATCCCTCCACTCCAGAACATCGAGTATGAGCAATTGAAAACTAATATCTTGAAAGAAGGTTGCCGGGAACCCCTGTTGATCTGGCAAACAACTCAGGGAACTGTTGATGGGTCTATAGATACGACACCCATCAACGTCTTGATTGATGGCCATAATCGCTTCGAGATTTGTACGCAACACAATCTAAACTTCAAGATCACTCTACATGACTTCGCAACTACTCAAGCGGTTCGCGACTTCATGATTGACAATCAACTCGGGCGTCGAAACCTCACCCCCGAGCAAATGTCGTACCTGCGAGGTTTGAAATACCGTAACGAACGCCAAATAGCAGGTCGGCCCATCCAAGAAGCTACCACTCCATTGGAGGCCAAAAATGGCCAGGGAGAACGAACTCGGGATAAGCTAGCCAAACAGTTTAACGTATCCCCACGGACCATCATGCGGGACAGCGACTACTCAGAAGGAATAGATCGTCTGGTTCCCGATTTGAAGCAGGATGTGTTGAAGGGAAAACAAAAGGTGTCTAAAGAGGTCATCCGGGAAATTGGTCGATCCGTTTCGGCGGAGACTGCTCCACTTTCTTTATCTGATGTGATGGCTATCACACAGACTGAACAGGCGTCAGCCGAGCCGTCTGACACAACAAGTGATGTTTCAGAGTTGATGAAGCAAATCGTTCAGATCGCCAACAGTTTAGATCCCAACAGTGCCCAATTTGTTAGCGACTGCGATCAACTATTGATTTTAGTAACTAAAGCAAAGCAACATAGCAGATAGATTTTCTATTGTCCAATAATAATGGTGTCAAACTGGCACCATTACTTGACAAAAATAATGGTGCCAGTTTGACACCATTATTGCAGGCAGAAGCTGTTCCTACCAACGTTATCTCCAAGCTATAGATTGAGTCTTACCAAACGCTGATCCGATCCTGTTCAGGTTTATACATTTTGTCACCTGGCTGCACATTAAATGCATTGTAGAACGGTGTGAAGTTCATCAGCGGTCCATTCACACGCCATTTAGCTGGTGAGTGCGGATTCGTGTTAACATACATGCCCATGTACGCATCTCTTGTTTTGACGCGCCAGATCCGGGCAATCGATATAAAGAAGCGCTGATCGGGTGTAAAACCGTCCAACTTGGTAGTCCCCTTTCCCTGCTCAGTTAGTTTGAAGGCATCATAGGCGATAGCGACACCCGCAATATCAGCCGTATTTTCCCCTACCGTCAAAGCTCCTTTCACGTGCACCGAATCCAGCACCGTAAAGGAGTTATACTGATCAATCACCTGCTGTGTCTTCGCTTTGAATTTAGCGTAATCTGTCTTGTTCCACCAGTTGGTCACGTTACCATCTTTGTCGTATTGTGCTCCCTGATCATCAAATGAGTGCGTTATTTCATGACCGATTACCATTCCAATTCCGCCATAGTTAAGCGCATCATCAGCGTTTACATCAAAATAAGGTGGTTGTAGAATACCCGCCGGAAACACAATTTCATTCAGTGGAGGATTGTTGTAAGCCGTTACCGTGGGGGGAGTCGTATGCCATTCCGTTCGGTCGACAGGTCGCCCTACTTTGGCCAACCTATCCAGGTAATCGTGCTTAGCCGCCGACAGCCGGTTTTCAAAATAAGCGTCTCTTTTTATCGCCACCTGCGAGTAATCACGCCACTTGTCCGGATAACCTATTTTTTGCGAGAAGGCATACAGTTTGTCTTTCGCTTTAGTCTTGGTCGAATCACTCATCCAGTCCAGGCGGTTAATACGGGCCTCAAATGCTTTTTTAAGATTATCGACCAAAACAGCCATTCGTTTTCTAGCCGATTCGGGAAAGTATTTTTTGACGTACAACTGAGCCAATGCATCACCCAGCGACCGATCGACAGCTTGCGTCATCTCTTCAGCCCGCGTCTGCTTAATGGCTTGGCCCGTCAGAATTTTGCTATAGGCGAACGTTGCATCGATAAACGGTTGACTTAGAAAATTTGCGTAATTAGTTAATGCACGAGCTTTCAAATAAGCTTTCCAATCATCAATCGCAACGGACGTTGCCATCGTATTCAACTGATCATAATAAGCGGGCTGCCCTACATTAACCGAATCAACTTGTAAACCCAAGTCGGTCAACAGCGTTGTCCAGTGCAGATTAGGCTGTTTGGAATCCAGAGCTGCGACCGCCATTTTGTTGTAGTTGGCCTTTACATCTCTGAGTTCGATATTGGTTCGATGAGCAGTAGCCAATTGCTTCTCGATAGCGTATGCAACAGTGGCATTCTTTTCCGCAACCGTTGGCTCCGTACCAATCAACTCAAACAGACGAGTAAGGTAATTTTTGTACGCCTTTTGAATCAGAAGCGTTGACGAATCGGTTTTGAAGTAATAGGCTCGTTCGGGCAAGCCGATACCAGTTTGACGAAACTGAGCAATATTGATTTTGCTTTGTTTTTGATCAGGACCGACGTAAAAGCCAACAATAGAGCCATTCCCGGCCTTTTGCTCTTCTGCTACAAACTTAAGCAGCGAAGAAACATCCGTAAGAGCGTCAATACGGGCAAGTAACGGTTTGATCGGTTCGTAACCGCGGTTGTTGATAGCAGTCGTGTCCATACCCGAAGCATAAAAATCACCTACTTTTTGTTCGAGACTTCCAGGTACGTTGCGGCTTACTGAAATACTATCCAGAATTCCTTGTAACCGGATACGTTGTGGGTAATTTAAAAAAGAGTAGGAGCCTACGCCCGTTTGAGAAGCTGGTATACGAGCGGTATCATACCAAATACCGTTAGCGTAGGTAAAGAAATCATCTCCTGGTTTTTTGGAAGCGTCGATTCCGGCTAAGACTACCCGTTTTGTAGTCGGGATCGCTGTTCGCTGGCAGGCTCCGGCCATCAACAAGGCCAGCGAAAAAAAGACTAATCGTATCATGATTTGTGATGATAGGGGTCAATTCAGACCAACCAATTTTGTGCAAGTTCAAAATTGGCCTAATTTCAATTGATCTGAAATAGTTGGGTAGTAAAAAATGATCGTTGATGACAATCAGCGATGTTCTTATCTGCGGAAGGGTCGGGGAGGACTAATTCCGATTTACAGCTACCCAACTTGCGAGCCCTAATAGTTGGTCCCAGCCGCACATTCTTCTGAGACCCATCAGACAGGGCGTAGACCAAGAAGCTACGAGCACCAAATGACAATCCTCACGGACTATAAGCTAGCAGGCTAGACAGTAATCCACATCTCCAGCAGCGCGTAACTTAAACTCTTCCCGTGCATGTCCATTGTGAGGGAGGTTGTTACACCACCATTCAACGCTTGCTGGCAGACAAATTGAAGGGCAGGTAAGTTAGGTAGTTCGTACCGGGTAATTTCACCAAGCACAATATCGCGCAGGTGCTGTTTGACGGCTTCGGCTGTAACCTGATCGCAGAGCAGCGGATAATCTTCGGCTTTATAGGGAATAAGCGAGAGCGTGAGGGTATTGCCTTTGTCGCCCGCCCGGCTGTGGGCAATGTCGTAGAGCTTGATGGTCATGACTGAAAAAGGGTTACCTGTGGCGTTAGTTGGTGACGATCTATAAGCGTTGATACGATACCCACGAGTTCGTGAACGTACTTCCGGGCACCGCCCCCGCCCGCCGGACCATTAGTGTAAAGGGCTTCGACTTCTTCACCTACTAACGCAGCCTGTTGCGCTGTTGACGCTTTCCCGGCTACCCGCAGCCGAATTTCGTAAGGATCTGGATAATGACCAAAGTTGGTTCGATGCACCGACGTGCTGCCGATATAGTCGATCCGTAGGTCGGTGAAATAATCCTGTAGCCGCTCTTGAATGATAGTTCCGGCTAGTTTTGCCCGGTTGAGAGCGTTTGACCCAGCGTATGAAATCTCTCCTTCACCAATAAAACCCGCTTCATAACCTACGCTAACTTTCAGCGTATCAGGCCGGGCTTGACCTTGTCCACCCGAAGCCTTAACCTGATTGGGTCCCGTTTCAGTCAATCGTACTTGCGTAAAATCAGCGACAACGTCGGGGGTAATGTAACGGCTGGGGTCCATGACTTCGTAGAGCAGCTGTTCTTTGGCTGTCGATAGACTTAACACGCCACCCGTACCAGATACTTTACTGAAAACAGCCGTGCCATCCGACGAAACATCGGCAAAGGGGTGGCCCAGACGAGCCATGTCGGCTACGCCTTTACGACCGGGATCAGCAAAGTACCCGCCCGTAAGTTGACCCGCACATTCCAGTAAATGCCCAATGACCGTACCCTGTCCCAACGGGTTGTAATTGTCCAGCGACCAGCCAAATTCGTGAACCAGCGGAGCTAAAAAAAGCGATGGATCGGCTACCCGACCCGTAATGATGATGTCGGCATCGGTGGCCAAGGCCGTTAAAATGGCATCGATACCCATGTAAGCATTGGCCGACACCAGTAGACCAGATTCGGATAGGGGTTTACCCGTCTCCAACGCCACTTCGCTACCCGAAAGCAGGCTGAATACATCGTCGCCCGTGACAGCCGCTACTGTGACCGATACAGATAGTTGTTGAGCGATATCGATAATTTTTTGGGCAGCCGCCAGCGGATTGGCTGCGCCCATGTTGGTGACCAGACGAACCTTATTCGCCACTAAATGCGGTAACAGACTAACAATTCGGCGTTCCAGTAGGGGATCGTAACCTAGTTTGGCATCCTGCCGTTTGCGTTTCTGCGCCAGCGCGATGGTACGTTCGGCCAGACATTCCAGCACCAGATAGTCTAAATTACCTTGCTGAACCAAAACGAGCGCCGGGTCGAGCCGGTCGCCGGAAAAGCCAGCCCCGCAACCTATCCGAACAGTTGATTTCATACGTGAATCGAGCCAGTTAAGAGAGCCGCCAGCGTCATTACGATTGTGGTGCCGAAAGCCCATTTGAGAATAAATTTCTGGTGATCGCCCAAATCCACTTCCGCCAGACCGACCAGCAGGAATGTCGATGCCGTCAGCGGACTAACCGGAAAACCAACCGTCATCTGACCCAGCAGAGCGGCCCTGCCAATCTCCAGCGGGTCGATGCCAAACTGGGTTGCCGTCTGACTCAGGATCGGGACAACGCCAAAGTAATAAGCATCCGGTGTAAATAGCAGACTGGCGGGCATACTGGTGATGGCTGTCAGCGTTGGAAGCCAGGCCGCGTGTTGCTGGGGAATCAATGAAATGACGGACGTAGCCATAGCGTCAATCATTTTGGTACCGGTCAGGATTCCTGAAAAGACACCAGCGGCAAAGATCATACTCGATACCATGAAAATGTTATTACCGTGGCTTCTAAGCACCTTTTGTTGGTCGGGTAAGTGAGGATAATTAAGCAATAAGGCAACCGTAGCGGCCAAAATGAACAGGGCCGGAGCGGGTACCCAGCCTTTCATCAGGGTAGTAATCAGGGCAACGGTCAGTACGGCGTTTACCCAGAACAGACGGGGTCGGCGAAATTGCTTTTGCTGGTCGGTCAGGCTTTCCTGATGTACATAGTTCAGGTCACTAACGCCTAACCGTTTGCGTTCTTTTAGCCCAAACCAGTAAGCGACAAAAAGCACCCACCCAATACCGGCTACAATGGCAGGAATATTAGGATTGAATAATTGAGTAGCATCCGTTTTCAGCGTTGAAATAGCCCGCGCTGATGTACCAGACCACGGTACCAAGTGCATAGGGCCCACGCTTAGCGCGACAATCCCCGTAAGGATCAGCCGATTGATACGCAACTGTTTGTAGATCGGTAAAAATGCCGACATGACAATCATAAACGTAGCCGTTCCATCGCCGTCGAGGTGGACGATCATGGTTAATACTGCTGTTCCCAAGATAACCTTTAGCGGGTCACCTTTTACCAGGCGAATAATGGTCGCAATGATCGGGTCGAACAGGCCGACATCCAGCATGGTCCCGAAATACAGCACGGCGAACATGAGCAGAATACCCGTCGGAGCTACCTGCTTGATGCCTGCTAAAATCATCTCTCCTAGTTCTTTCGGTCCAAATCCGGCCAGAAAACCAAATACTAAGGGCACCAGAACAAGCGCTGTAATCACCGACAGCCGCTTAATGATAATCAATACCAGAAAAAGAGCAATGGTAGCGAAACCAAGTAATGAAAGCATAGATCGGATCTAGTTCAAGTTGGTTAGCTACTTAATTTCCGTTCAGCACCTTACTGAAAAACAGTACCTGATAGGGGAGGGCGTTCTGCCAAAATTCCCAGCTATGACCTCCGGGACGTTCGCTGTAATCGTGAGGTGTTTGGTTGAAAACCAGCCGACGATGCAATTCCCGATTAGACTCGATCAGAAAATCATCCACCCCACAGTCGATAACCAGTTTTAACCCATTTGCCTTCATTTTATCGGCCATGCCCACTACTGAATAAGCAGCCCACCCATCGGCTGACTGACTGAATGGCCCCAGAATCTTTTCGAATTCGGCTCTGATATTTTTAGCTGCGTCGGGGGGGAGCTTCCAGATGTTCATGTCCAGATTCAGCGCTCCGCTCATGCTGCCAGCTGCACAATACAGATCGGGGTGACGCGTAGCCAGGTACAATGCGCCGTAGCCGCCCATCGACAGACCTGTAATAACACGCCCTTTCGGACTGCGGATGGTACGGTACGTGTTATCAATCTTATCAACGACCTCTTTGGTCAGGTACGTTTCAAACTGACTGTCTTTGATAACCGGACTGTCCAGATAGTAGCTGAAGGCTTCTCCTTCCGGCATGACGATAATGAGGCCATATTGGTCAGCGAGCCGTTGAATTAGGGTTTTATCGGGCGTTTTGGTAATCCAGTCGTTGAAGTGGCCAAAGCCGCCGTGTAGTAGGTAAAGAACCGGGTACGCTGTTTTGTTTTTGGACGAGGAGGCATAGGCGTCAGGTAAAACGACCACTGCCCGCAGGTTTTTTTTCATCACTGTACTGGGTACGTCCAGCGAATCGACCTTAGCTGCGTAGAGGGGAAAGGTGAGCAGAAAACTACTGAAAACTAGTAGTTGGATAGTGTGCTTAAATTGTTTCGATACACGCATACTCGCTTAATGATTTTTTAGCCTTGATACCCTTTCGATGCCGTTGTTGAATAGGCTGTTCCGGTTAAACTTTATTCAGTACAACAGGTAGAACCTGTCAAATATAGGAGCGTATGCGGTTTAATCGTTCTATGGCGAGTAGGGGTATGGTGTTATCAGCCTTATTAAATGAAAATGTGTCTTTATAAAATTTTAGTAAGGCTACGGAATTTTCATAAACAGCCAGAAACGAGATAATTAATGAAGGTCAAAGCAGGTAAGGAGGAAATCGGATACTTACTTGAAAAAGTTATAGATACGTATGAACTGGCGACAGGTCAGCGCATCATACGCAATACCAATCCGAAAAATTATGAGGACATAGCGAAGCTACTAAGTTCGATTAGTAATGAATTACCAAACACGGCGGGGCAACTAGATCACGATTCCTATCCGCCTGATCCGAATCCCAGGCAGGTTGATTACCCCCGTAGAAAGTATGACATTACAGGTGTACAAGTAAAAGACGCCTACAACCAACTTGTAGCCAATCCTCGGTCATTTTTGATCGACGCCTGCTACATCTACTTGTACGGCGTCGGTCGTAAAGGTTTTAGTGAAAATCCGCAGGACATCAATCTCATCGAAGGAGTGGATGCGTCGGTAGCGTTGCAGTTAGATGAGCAGGAAGCACTCCGGCAGCAATTGGTTATCTGCCAGCAGGAGCAGGAAGCTGCCACGCAGCAATTGACGAAAACCTACAGGCAAAAGAGAAGAGTGTGGCTAGCTAGTTTGCTTATTTGTCTGGCTTTGCTCGGCATGGTCAGCGCTCGTTGGTTGATCGAAAGAAACGAATGGGCTACGGTTCGTAAAGACTTGAACATTTTGCCTTACCAACCTACGCAGGCCGAGATCGATAGTCTGTCGGGAATATGGCTGTACTACACAGGAGCCCCTCAGGCACGAGCGAATGACCCTAACCGATTCCATCAGGTGGCTAATAACCTCGTAGAGATTAGCTACAAGAATGGGTATTTTATCTTTAACCGACACGGCGCGAATATCGACCACATCGGCTACATGCAGTTCGAAGCCCCGGCGTTGGTGTCCATTTATTCGCGGGTGAAGAACAAGAGCGGTAAAGTCGAATCGCCCATTCACGCCTTGTTGCGATTGGATAAAGGCAAAGGTTATCTGACCAGCATCGCCACCACCTGGAGCTTTGATATGGGCGACGGCAACGACATGATCGGTATCCGAAATGTGTTTATTAAACAGGGTAAAGGGGGGGCATTGGAAGAAATCACTAATACGACAGAAAACGCGAACTGCCATTGTAAAATCATAAAGTGGATTCAGCCCGATAAACCTGCCAAAACGTTTCAGTTGAAATATCGCCTACTAGACACCTTGGCCAACGAGTCCTTGAAAGCGCTGATAAATGAGAAAAGTATTCTCTTGCGTGAACCCCGCGAGGGCGTTATTCTTTCGCCTGCACTGAATGAAGAACAACGTTAAGAAAGGCATATGCGTAGTTTGCAAAAGGTCAAATTCAGTACTATACCCCACTCGCTTGCAAGTCTGATAGAGATAGATCGGAGTAGTTGCACACACGTAGATTCTTTACTATTTACTAGCTGTCGTAACTTACACTGAGGCTTGTTGCTGACATCAGGTGTCTGGGCCGCTTTTTGTGTGGCCAGCCAATCAACGATATCGTTTTCTATGCATCGAACGATCATGACTGCAACATCATCCGACCAATCGGCCTAGCTGTAAACAGCGCGAACTGCCGGAAATAGGATCGGTTTTAATTAATACCTTTTTCGCAATGAAATTTCCTTTCTGGATTGGGTTAGCCACAATGATCATCAGTGTAGGGTTCGTTCGCTGGACGACTACCAGCCGATCTGTGGCCGTTACAAAGCCCAATGTTGTCTTTATTCTGACTGACGATCAGGGTTGGGGTGACCTAAGTTTGCATGGTAATCGTTTCCTTCAAACACCTAATCTCGATCGACTGGCCCGCAGCGGTGCACAGTTTGACCGTTTTTTCGTCAGCCCGCTTTGTGCCCCCTCCCGCGCTAGCCTGCTCACAGGCCGCTACCACCTTCGTACGGGGACGATCTCGGTAACGCAGGGATGGGAACGCATGCGCAGTGATGAACTCACGCTGGCTGAGGTTTTTCGTCAGAATGGCTATGCCACCGGCTGTTTCGGCAAATGGCACAACGGCGAACACGCCCCCGAAGATCCCAACGGGCAGGGGTTTGACGAGTTCCTAGGCTTTTGTGCGGGTCACTGGAATAATTACTTCAATACAGAACTGCAACACAACGACCGGATGGTGTCTACCAAAGGGTTCATTACCGATGTGCTGACTGACGCAGCTCTTAAATTCGTAGATAAGAATAAATCCCAGCCCTTCTTTTGTTACATACCTTTCAATGCCCCCCACAGTCCTCATCAGGTGCCTGACCGGTATTTTGATAAATACAAGGCTGAAGGGCTTGACGATGAGTTAGCCAGCATCTACGGCATGGTCGAAAACGTGGACGATAACGTAGGCCGCTTGCTGACCAAGTTAGACCAACTAGGTTTGGCACAAAACACAATTGTCGTGTTTGCAACGGACAACGGACCTAACGGTCACCGGTTCAACGGCGACATGAAGGGGATCAAAGGGTCAGTGGACGAAGGGGGTGTGCGCGTACCTTTGTTTGTGCGCTGGCCGGGTAAGATCCGCACCCAAACCCGGATTAAACCTAATGCCGCCCATATCGACTTGCTACCGACACTGGCGGATTTATGCGATCTCCATTTTAAACCGGCCCATCCCCTCGATGGCCTCAGTCTGGAAGGACTGTTGCTAGGAAAAACGAATACATTGCCCGACCGTCTGTTGTTTACGCATGTGGCAGGGGTGAATAACAACCTTCTTCCCGCTGAGCCGGGGGGCGCACGCACGGATCAATACCGTTTGGTCCGACAAAAAGGACAGACGCACCTGTACGATATGCTGAGTGACCCCTCGCAAACGACAGATTTGTCCGCCAAACTGCCCCAGCAGGTACAAACGATGCAAACTGCCTACAACCGCTGGTTCGATGATGTATCTGCATCAATAAATCTTTTCCGCCCTGCGCCGGTGGCGAGTCACCGGGTGTTGTTACAAGCGCCTGAAGCTCACTTTTCGGGCAAGGTAACCTATAAACAGGGTAACGGCTGGGCTAATGATTGGCTCATAAACTGGCAGTCACCGGCTGATTCAATCTGGTGGGACGTGCTGGTATCTTGGCCGGGATCGTACCAATTAAGCCTGCAATACACCGCCCCGGATGCCGCTCGGGGAACGATTCTGACCCTGACAACCGGTAATCAGACATTGCAACAAACCCTGCCTAGAGGCTTCGATCCTCCCCTGATCCCGAGTCCCGACCGCGTTCCGCGCAAGGAGGTTTACGAGAAAACATGGGCCTTGTTACCACTTGGTAAACTCGAATTACCCGTGGGCAACCACCGGATTCTGCTGCGGGCAGCATCAATTCCAAAAGGGCAGGTCGCTGAAGTGAAGGCGCTGCTGCTGACCGCAACTCGGTAAGGTCGCTCCTGAAAGTGGCCTTTTTGTGTTGGCCGTTTATGTTGGATTATCGTTGATTGTGTTGTCCTGAAAAATTATGGGGATGTTATTGGACTTCGGGCGCGAGCTGCACAGTGGTATTTAATTGGTAACCGGTTAGTGAAGTACCAGCGAAACCCATTCTCGTTCGAATTTGATTTGGCGATTCGGCGGGTGAAGCCATGACCGTGATTAAACGAAACTCCACCAACGACCACGCTATCCGGGTCTTTAGTTACTGCTGATCTGGTTGAGTAAATTAGAAATATAGGCTTTTAATTCGTCCACATCGACGTCCATAAAAAAAGATACCGCGGCTACCCATTGCCGACAATAGACAACTTCGTCCTTAGTAGAACAAAATAAAGATTCGTAGTTCCTATGTAATTAACACAAATGGGCCAAAATGCCTTATGAAGACGAAAAAGAGCTCATTTACTCCTCATTCCGGGGACGAGCTTTTTCTCTCAAATTCTGCTAATATAAGTAAGGGCAACTAGCCAAATAGCTTGTTAAAACAACCGTTCGCCTGGGGGGCGGGGAGATGTATGCGGCCTACCGAGTGGTAAGTGACTTATGTAGTGCTATTTCCTTGCTCCAATTGTACTAAGCCACTGGACGGATGGCCAAGCCGCAACGGTGCGTTGCTGTTTGCCTTCTAAAGTGGGGCGAGTCTTGATGAGTTGTCTAAAGTCTAAGGAATGGTACACGGGGAGATTATCAACCCAGCTATAGTGTGTTGACGTACTCATTACACCTTGGAGGTTGCCGCTGGTAAGCCACTTAACTAGCGTATCGAGTGCAGGCAGGCTATCAACAAAAGGAAATTGAGTATCAACTACCGAATAGCGATCTGGTCAGTCGGCAAAAATTTCATTATGCCAGTTTGACGCCCCTTATTGGTATTACGCTCATCAACGGTGTTGGTCTTTTTGTGGGTCCAGAAGCGAATGTTTCTTTAGGCCAAAGCGTAAGGAGCACCAATGCGGTCCCCATCGAAGTGGGCATCAGTAGTCGCCTGTCGTATCGGTATCGATGGCTTGGTTTATAAATAGGTTATTTTAAAAGCCTGAATGAATTTACATTTTTAGATTTAGGAGCACGCTTTGGGTTTACTAATCAGACTTGGCAAGCTGGTCTGATGTTAGTGCCTGGTTCGCTGAGAAAAGAAGGCCGATAGTAGCTTAGCCACAAAATGTATTCAGTTGAACGGGTCAGCCTGCCCTCAGGCAACGCCTAAGGGTTGCTACTACTGGAAGTTACTACCAACACACATCGTCAGCATGTCAAGCTACTACGACCCTAACTCTTCTTACTTACTTACTTACTACCTATCTATATCTATCACCCCTTAGCCCAGACCAGCAATGATCTGGGCTTTTTTGAATGGCGTAGAAGGGAATGGCAAGCTAGGTAGGCTTTACATCAAAGTTCCCGTCGTCAAGGAGACTCGTTTCATAAAACCTCTCTCTTAACCAGACAAAGGATCATGCATTGCATGAAGACGTGGTCAACAACCGTTCCTCTCTGAATGCCCCTAAAGCTCTAGTGTCCTGAATTCGGATACAATCCTCCAAGAAACGGTTACTCTGCCCCCCCAGCGCTTGCCTACTTTTGTGGCGGTCAACATAAACGATAATACCAGCTTATGAAACGGGTAAACTTAGGAAGCCAGGGGCTGGTGGTGCCTGCACTTGGTCTGGGCTGCATGGGGATGACTGCAATGGCCCACAGGGATATCTATGGAAAAGCCGATGAAGCCGAGGCT
>NZ_JALPRF010000007.1:0-203381 GCF_023196085.1 Spirosoma liriopis | reverse complement strand
GAAATCGCTTCGTTTACTCTTAGCATTACCTGTTCTTACTTCTAGCTTGTTCCTTGCCGCGTGTAAGAAAGAAGAAACCCAACCGCAAACTGCCTTGCCTGCCAATGGCTTGCTTGTCAATGGGAACATCGATCAAAGTGCACAAGGATGGTTTTTTGGCACTGATACAACAAAACCTACTAACCCAAACGAATATACGTCAGGAGCATCAACAGAAGCCTATTCATCTCCCGAGTACTCGCTAAAAATTAGCTGTAGTCAGGTAAAGGATACAGCAACTTTTTGCTATTACGGCCAGCAATCCATTCCGTTTAAGACGATTCCTATTGGGGCAAAATTAACGTTGACAGCTAAGATCAAAACAGCATTAGTGGGCCCAGGGGTATCGCTTGCTATTCGAGGTGATAAAGGCAATACGAGTGCTGTCGTTTTTGTCAGTTCTCAAGACAAAACGTCCATTACCGGAACAAGAGATTTTACCGAATACTCTGTAACTCTAGACTCTTTCCCTGGTGGAATAGATAACTTGTTTGTCTACTTGGTTTATCTACCAAAAACAACAGGCTTTGTCTATTTCGATGATTTGTCCCTGATGGTTAACTAAAATCCGTTTATGTAAAGACGTATGCTACGGATAGTTGTTGACAATTATTAAAAGAGATGGTCCAGTTAAACTTCCGAATCATAGATTCTTAATTCGCTCCTTGTCTCATATGGGAGCGTTTTTAAGAGACGAACAGTCTCGGTTACAGAGACGGCTATTGGGAATCTTTCCCTCTTACCATGCCTCTTTACCCTATCCCAAAAGCCCAGATCGGTTAGGATCTGGGCTAGGGGGTTGACGAGTGTGTCTCAAAAAAATCAGGGCCGGAGCAGCTTCACCTGCTGACGCTGGGTCGCTGTGCTCACATCTAATAGGAGAATACCCTGGGCGTTACCTACTGGCAAACTGACCCGCTCAACAGAACCAGCCTCCTTGATGATTTGGCCATGCAGGGTCTTGCCTTGCAGATCAACTAGTTTCAACTGCACCGATTGACCACTGACGCCACTGATCTCAACCTCCACCGATTGTCCAACGACCGGGTTACCCAGCACCCTCACCTGTAGCAGCGAGCCCAACTCCTGAGCTGCTTCCCGCCCACTGCCGTTACCACTCGGTTCGGTACCGTAGAAGATCACCCCGTTCTGGTAAGCCGTGATGCGGGCGTTGAGCGTATAAACGCTATTATTGATATACGAGTAGTCATCACTCTGCACAAACCGGCTGTAGTCCTGCTTGGTAGCCTGCACTTCCAAAGGACCCGAATCCCCGTTGGGCGCTAGACTACCGGCCTCTGCAGTGAAGCTGTACTCGATATAGCCTGTAGCGCCCTGACGCGGAGTCGCCAGCGCCACATAGCGCAGGTTGAGAGTATTCTGACCGATGGCTACGTAGTTCTTCTGAAAGTTCAGCGGAATGTTGTTTTCCGTCGTCAGCCAGTAGCGCAGGGTGATGGTGCCATACGGAATGGGCGTAGTGCCCGCGTTCTGTAGCAGCAGGTAGGGCTTGAGGGTGTTGTTGCCTAGCTGGCCGTTGTCAGGGTCGCGCGAGAGCACTTTGAGCGTGGTCGTTACTACCGTTACGGTCGCCGTAGCGGTGGGGCTGGTGCAGCCGTTGCGGGTGCAGGTGGCCGTAAAGCTCTGGGTACCTAGATTAGTCGTCGAGACCGCCAGCGTGGTGCTGTTACCCCCGTTCCAGCTGATGCTACCGGTTTGGCAACCCGACACCGTCAGGATCACATTGCCCGTATTCTGGGAGATGGTTAGACTCGACGCCCCGCCGGGGTAAGACCCGCCCGACTGAGTCACCAGCGTGGGGGCCTGGGGCGTGGGCTTGACTGCCACGGTTTGTGTAGCGGAGTTGCTACAGCCGTTGTTGTCTGTATAGCTGTAGCGCACCGACCGATTCCCCGCCGAAAGCTTGCCCGGATCCAGGACCGTAGCCGGTGAGCCATCAATGGCAAAGCTGCCTCCGGTAGGATTGCCTAGCGGGGCTAGCGTAACGGCGGTGGCGTCCTGACAGTAAGCGCTGGCCAGACCGACAATGCCAGGCGTGGGCAAGACATTCACCCTTAGAGTCGCCGTAGCCGTTGCTGAGCAACCGTTACTGCTGCTGGTGCCAGTGACTGAGTAAGCCCCACTTGCACTGATCAATAGGCTGGCGGTGGTAGCTCCCGTACTCCAGGTGTAAGAGTCAGCACCAGTCGCTATGAAACTCGCACTCTGTCCCTGGCAGATGGCTTGGGAGGTCGGATTGATGCTCACGCCGGGCACGAGGGTATTGCTGGTTACACGCGTTTGGGCTGTAGCCGAACAGCCGCCGGGCACAGTAACCGTCACGCTGTAAAGACCTGAATTAGTCACTAAAGCCGTGGCACTGCTGGCCGAGCTGGATTGGGCTTCCCCACTGTAGGTATAACTAGCACCGAAGGGGGCGCCGAAAGTCGTGAGGGTGACACTTTTTTTTACGCAGCTTAGCGGTTGGCTTTCAGGGCTCAAACGAACCGCATAAGGAGCATTGACCGTTAAGCTAAAAGCCGTTGTGGTTACGCTGTTGCAACTGCTGGTAACTACAGCCAAGTAGGAACCGCTTTGGCTGGTCTGTACGTCGGTTAGCGCTAGGGTGGCCGTCGTCTGCCCGCTCACCAGCTTGCCGTCTTTGTACCACTGATACGTTGGGCTACTTCCTGTCACCAAAATCGTGGCCGTAACGCTGGTACCAGCGCAGGTGGCCGAACGGCTGGGAGGAGGGCTGGTGACGGCTATTGGTTGACAGACGGAACCTTGATACTCGTACGCCCCAATGTCAATGGTGTTATTCAAAATGCGGGCGTTACCCGCCAAATCGCTCGTTGTTGGATTCACCTCATTGACGCCTGCATCAATGGCCGGGGATTGGTCGTTGAGCTGTAGGTCGGTATCGCTCATAAAGGGCGAACTGGTTATTATCTGATTGTTGCCTAAATCGGTGAAACCGGTTGTCCGGGCATCGATCAAACAATACCGCAGCAGGGTTTGATTGTCGCTTGTCAAATTGTAGAAAGCGAGTATAAACGTATTAGCGTACAGGATACAATTGGTTAGTACCGGGGCACACTTGTTCTGGTTGTAGACAAGTCCGCCCTGGGATGCGTTGCCATGAAAGCTGCAGTTGACCAGCAGTGGACTACTCGCATTCACATTGGCTATCGCCGAGCCCGCTGTGGTAGCATAGTTACCGATAAAGCTGCAATTAATTAATTTCGGACTGCTGAAGTTCTGATTGTACATCCCCGCCCCGGCAGAAACGCCTTGGTTATGCTGAAAGACGCAGTTAATAATGGTCGGACTACTGTTATCATTCAGTATTCCCCGCCCATTACCGCCCAGATCTGGGTCAAATCCGGTCGCTTCACCCGTGATAAAAAAACCGTCCAACAGCGCTGTACTACCTACGTTTTTATTAGAAATTAGCGATTCGGTATTCACGGCGGCTATGAGACCGGGCAGTAGCGTTACTGTGCCCAGTCTACCGGAGAGTATAGACGTGGGCTGGCCGTTAGGAAAAGATGAACGTTGGTCCGAGCTGGTTTCCGAACCAACGAAGCTACCATAGATGGCCACCCCGGTCTTCATCGAAAAGCTAATCGAAGCATCCAGGCTCGTGGTCGGTTTGTAGGTGCCCTGGGCCACCCAGACCTGCTCCCCGGCTTGCGAAGCGTTAATCATAGCCTGTAAATCGCCACTTGCGTTGGCCCACGAACTGCCATCGGCGGTACCACTGCCACCCGCTCTAACGTAGCGTACGATTGAATTGGGCGGATGAGGAGTGGAAGCAGAAAAATAAAAAGAGGAGTGGGCCCCTGGCGCACCCTCAGGCCTGGCCCAACCCGCCAGGGCAAGTAGCCAAAAGCCAAGCAATAGTGCTGGGCGAAACGGTAGAAATTGCTGCATTGATTGAGATAATTAGTTACGGGGGTAAAATAGGGCTAATCCGCTTTTACGACTGTGCCAAAAACCCTCACAGGCGTGCCAAAGGCATCGCCTGCGTAAAAAATGGTAGCGAGAACCCAATTTCCGCTGACTAAAGCATCAAGGCGTAGAACTTGGCCAATAGCCAAATCAGAAGCATGACTTCAAGCAAAGCTGGGCGGTTTGCTTCTATCCACACTGTATGGAGTCCTGAACCGAACGCCATGTTACCTTAAAATATGTCTCCCCCCTCCGAGTTATTTGCTGGTCCATAAGCCATCGAAGCCCGGCATGGGTGAGGCCGACCTTGCTAGTACAAATAATGTATTGGCAAGCCCCGTCGTCAGCTAGGAAGGAGAACAAAAGTGCACAGAGTTGAAGGCAAGGTTACTGCTTCTGCCCAAACTGCTTACGATACGCTATTGGTGTCATTCTGAATTCTTTTCTGAATAAGCGAATAAAAGCGCTCTCGTTCTCAAAGCCACATTGGGGAACAATATTGACTACGGTGGCATCTGATTTTTTTAATAATAAAGAGGCTTTCTTTAGTCGTAGTCGCGTGAGGTATTGCAGGGGTGTCAGTTCATAGGCACTGCGGAAGAGACGGATGAAATGATAGGGGGAGAGGTGGGCTAAGTCAGCCAGTTGAGCGATGGTGATTCTTTCTTGTGGATATTTGGTTATGTAGGCTAAGGCGAGTTTCAGTTTTTTATGCAGGTCTTTTTGGGTTGCCTCCTGCGTGGCCGGTATTTTTTTGCCCGTTTGATACTGAGCTAACACAAACCAAGGCTTCTTTGGCCGCGTAGAAGGATAGCCGTTTTTTTCGCGGAAGGCTTTGCGCTCGGGGGTGAAATCCCACCAATTAAGGTTACTGTTTGGGTGGTTGGCAAAATGGACCACAAGCCGAAACTGATCTTCAACACAGGGATCGGTCCATACCCCTTTTTCCAATTCGTATTGATCGGTGAGCTTTGCAGGGTCCTTTCCTTTCAGCTCGTGTAGGAAATAATAGCCCATCCAGATCAGGTCATGCGCGAAGCGTATGCCGATTGAGGGAAGACTTTGAAACTCAGATAACGCAAACAGCTCCATCGCCCTGATTTTTGAGGTAACAAGTAACGTCTGCAATACCTCTATGTTGTGCAGGTGCACTTCACTCTTTTTGATTTTCAGCGCCCGCAGCTTTTTCACTTCTGCGGGTGTTACTTTCAGTGAATTGAGTTTCTCTTTAGTAATGTTGGGCAAAAGTAAGCAGGTAATTATTGTTGTCGCGGAGCGAAAACTCAGTAGTGCCATAGAAGGTTTTCTCCAGGCCGGTGAGCACGGTTACGTGTTGGTTGATATTGGCATAAAACTGACGGATGTTATCCACGGTGATGTACAGCAAAAGCGACCCTCCGTCGGCACGACTCACCATCGGGTACTTGCCTTTAATGGTGGCAAAGCTCTGAAACATGAACGTGACACTTCCGTTCGCCATCATGGCGAATACCGTTTCGCCTTCGGGGGTAGTCACTTCATGAGTTATTGTAAAGCCAAGTTTGGTGTAAAAGGTGATGGTTGCCTGTAAGTCATTGACAAAGATGTTTGGCGAGATGGATTTCATAAAATGAACGCGTTGATAGTTTGTTTAAAAGTAGGGTAAAGGTGAAGGCGGAACTGTGCGGAAATTGCTAAAGTGGATTACGAGACAAGCGTTATTTTTGGACAATCAGTGTTGAGCAGTTCAACCGTCTAGTAAGTCGCCGACGTCGGTTGGGTACGCCATTCGGTTTTACGAACGGTCCCAATGACTTGTAGGCTGAACACAAAAAAGCCTGCCATCAGTTGAGGGCAGGCTTTCCGCCGCTCGGGCGGCCCCGTTCTATCCACACCATTAGACTCCTGCTCATAGGAGTCTATGATACGGGCAAGATAGAACAAGAACCGCTTAACTAGGAACGCGTCGGCGAGAATGACTTTCTATTGATGCATACTGGTCAAAAAGACTGGTTATTAGTCAGTATTCTATGGTTCCCAACCGGGTAAAAACCAGCATTATTTAAGAATGTATCTTTCGAGTATCAGTTTTACTCAATCCGTAGCATACGCCCTTTGGTTGGTCACTTCTCTCTTTTATCCCAAATCCGAGATTGATTCACTATTTGGAGTAGTGATCGATGTAAACTTTACTGACTTTACTCTGCTGAAAATGGACTTGAATCTGATCCATCTGATTTTGGCCAGTCGAGTACCCAAAATACCATTGTGACGATAAACGCATAGCCTCATCATACTTGGTGGATAGGTTTTTTGTCAGTAAAGAGATGTAGTCAAACTTATTCGTGTAACGGTCTATAGCCCGCACATTGATTAGTTTATTATACAAGTCTGAAACGGCATCGCCCACGCGCACCGATGTGTTAGCTTTTTGCTTTTCAGGCCATTGGGTAAGCTGTTGACCACTGTTTAAATAGATACTTTTGACTGTTTGGCCCTCGATGGTAATCTGCACACCAGAGTCAGTACCTGGCTTCTGATCAAGAAGAATGTACTGATAAAGCGGTAACTGATCCTTCAATAAAGACAGATCGGCAAATATGTTGCCGACTATGTTCAGATAGGTAACACCCTTGGTTAGGCGAAGGGCTTGAATTTTGGGATAAACACTGGCTGCGTCTTCACCAATTGTAATGCCCATATAAGTCCCTGTCTTGACACTATCCCGGACGATCCGGTAGGGTTCAGGCTCAGGCCCCACCGGTATAGGTTCAGTAGATAGCTTAGGTTGGCAACTCCAAATAAATAACAAGACTAGCAACGATCCACTATATTTCATAAGCATATAGGCTTTTACTGAAGGGACCAAAATTTAGGCGATAGAGTTGGAACGACACAGTTGTGGAAGTGGGTTGGTCGTTGCAAAACTTTGACAAACTTTTGTCATTCATTTATTTTGAAAACAAGGAGCCTTAACTGATACGGTTTACTTTTAGCATCGATCTTCAAATTCAATTAGCTACATACGCCTAGAAGCCGTCTAAGCGATTGTTACCCGTATCCAAGTTTACTATTCTTGGGAAAAGCACTCTTAGCCCATTTGTTTTCAAGAACGCTTCCGGGGAGGGGATCACGCCTACTTTTTCACCTGTAACAACGGAAGGCAAAACCGGTTTACTACCCTTCTGAACCCTCAGCTGGTCGGGAGTAAAATCGCTTTGCATAAAAGGGCGCTCCTGAACAAGCTAATAAATGAGTGGTTTAGCTAAAAAAACCGGCTCATACTCTCTTTATCATTCCAACTAAGCCACTTCATGTTCGATTCTTTTTCGCCCCTGGTTTTAGGCCTGATTTTCGTGGCAGCGGCCATCGTTGTCTGGCGGGCCGGTATAGTGTTATCAAACACCACAGATGCGCTGGACAAACACTACGGCCTGGGTGAAGCGCTTGGAGGAATCATCGTGCTGGCGATCGTGACCAATCTGCCCGAAATTGCCATCACCGTGAGCGCGGCCTTGAGTCATAAAGTCGAATTGGCGGTGGGAAATATTCTGGGGGGGATCGCTCTGCAAACAATGGTACTCGTACTTCTCGATGCCGTGGGCGTGGGCAATCAAACCACGCTTACGGCTAAACAGGCATCCCTCACACCCGTGCTAGAAGGCTCGCTGGTGATTGCCATGTTGACACTCGTGATCATGGGCCACCAGTTGCCCAAGGACCTTGTCTTTGCGCGCTTGACGCCGGATAGTATAGTTCTGGTGGGCATCTGGCTTGTCGGAGTATGGCTTATTGGCCGAGCTCATAAGGGCCTTCCCTGGCAGACTGAACCGCCAGGAAAGGCTGCTCAAAAAGAGCCCACCCATACTAATGAACGCCGTGTGAGCCAAACCCTGTGGCTGTTTAGTCTGGCAGCACTGGCGACACTGGCAGGCGGAGTGATGCTGGAAGAAAGTGGAGATGCAATGGCTAAGCAACTGGGGATGGATGGGGTGCTCTTTGGAGCAACAATACTGGCTGCGGCCACTTCCCTGCCCGAAGTTTCGACGGGGCTGGCTTCCATCAAAAACAAGAATTACACACTGGCCGTCAGCGATATATTTGGGGGCAACGCTTTCCTTCCCGTCTTGCTGGTGGTAGCAACGGTTATTTCAGGTAAGCCTGTACTACCGACCGCACAAAGAAGCGATATGTACCTTACGGGCTTGGGAATTATGGTTACTCTTCCTTACATCTGTGGGGCCTTGTTTCGCCCCAAACGCCAGATCATCCGCATGGGACTCGACTCATTCGCTGCACTGCTTATCTATCTTGTTGGCGCAGCTGGCTTGTTTATTATCGCCAGTACAGGGTCTTAGTAATTCGGGCGATTAACTAGGGAGACAGATAGAAAAGCATCGAGGTAGCGTCATTTCGGTTTCGTCAGTTGGCTTACGGTGGCATTATCTGCGCGTGGTCATTTCCGATATGCCTTTGGAAACACCCCTTTGTCTCAAGGAGGAGCCCAAGGTTGGGGTGGTTACTCTGAACCCTAGTCCATAGTTTACATTACAACCAAATACAATCGATTTGATTGATCTCGCCAAACAACACATAACTCGTGATCTAGTTCAAGCAGCGTGAATAGCCGTCTCATGGGGGAGCGAATTCTGAGACAATTGGTTTTTAACTTTAGTTTGTCGCATAAGATTTTGGGCAGTCAGGATTTGAGGCCGCATCAGCGCTTACGGAACGGTCCAATCGCCTGAATGGCAACCTTAGAATTCGTTCGCACGTTTTGTTTACTGACGGCCAAGGTAGCTGCTGTTTACAATGTGACCCACAATAAATTCTGCATCCTCTCTAATCCCCATGATTATTGCCGATTGCCGTTTCCTCAACCAAGGGAGCCCGATAAAATAAAGTCCGTTGACGACGCCAACCCCGTTTCGATGACTGGGTAACTTCTCTTCATTAAGCACGGGCAATGGCAGGTAGCTGAAGTCACCGCTAAATCCGGTAGTCCAGATGATCGAGGTAATAGCCTGCTCTACTAGATCCAGTTTAGTCAGATCAGACGCACAGGAGGCATCTTCATCCGGCACGTCATCCACATCAACGTCGGCAAGCGGAGCGAACACCTTATTTTTTTGAATGTACTCGTCGATGAGCTGTTTCACATGCCGGGAAAATTCGTCAGCATACTTGACGTTTGAAGATGTGTTGGGCTGAAAAAAAATAGTATTTGCCTCGGCTCTGTCCGCTCGGCCCAGTATGACGGCTCCACCTCTGGCTAGGGACTGTAAGCTCGAGGTCTTCCCTCGCTCCCCGGCCCCCGACACCTGCGGGTTTTTAAGCCTTAACAAAGACGGGTCAGTTATCTCATCAGTATGCGTATCATAAAACCCAATCTCAACCAGCCAGTCAAAAATATCTTTGCCCCGGTATCGTCTTGGGATCCGGCCAACCTGGGCCGTCGAGAGAAAAACGTTCCGCCCCGAACGCAGCAAATCTTGGGCGATCTGGGTTCCGGATTGAGCACTGCCTACCACCAGCACTTTCCCGTCAGGGAGTTGATGGGCATTTTTGTATTCACTAGCGTGTAGTTGCACTACCGACTTGGCTAATTGATTGGCGAAGCCGGGTATGCGAATCCTATTTTGACCACCCGAAGCGATAACAAGCTGTCGACTTAAGTAGGTTGTCTGTTTACCCGTTTCCGAGACGGTAACCCGAAAAATAGCTCGTTGCTGGTCTATATGCACGGACAATACCGAACAGTATTCTTTAACGGGCAACTTTTCCTGTTGTACATAGTTTTCCAGCGCTAAGGCAAATTCAGTTGCGCTAGCAAAAGCATCGGGGTCCTCAAAATAGGGTGCCTGGTGGGGAAGCAGATTTAATTTGTTGGCCGAGTTCATCTTAAACGAGTCCCACCGCTGGGAACGCCAGACTTCCCCGATTCGTCCCTGCTCAAAGACCAGATGGCTAATGCCTTGTTTGGCTAGATAAAAGCTGACGCAAATCCCGGCATGCCCCGCGCCAACAACAATTACCTCTAGTACGGGCTTATTCATAGGCAAATCTAATTAACGTGAACAGGGCTGTCTGATAAGCAGTCAGCCCTGCGTGGGGTAAGTAGCTAAGATCACTATTTCTTTTAAGTTAAAAAACAGAGCGTTTGGGGAGATTGTAGGTTTTTATAGATTACCCTCGTCGAGACCAACTTGATGAAAGTTATAAAGCCCAAAACGTTACACATTTTGGGCTTCGCTTTTAACTATGGTTGGACTATCTTAACTGACTACCGGTAAAGAACCACCATCAATGGCATAGATCGCTCCTGTAAGGTAGGCTGCAGATGGTGAAACAAGGAAGTGGACGAGTTGGGCTACCTCTTCTGGTTCTGCCATACGCCCCATAGGAATGCCGCCGGTTTGTGCCAACAGTTGTTTCATCCCTTCTTCTGCGGTGATACCGGCTGATGTTGCGTAATCGTTAATGAATCGTACCATAGGCGCCGTTTTAGTGGCACCAGGGGCAACCGTTAATACGCGTACACCCTTGCCAGCAAGTTCGGTTGCTAGCGCTTTACTGTAACTGTTTAGGGCCGCTTTGGAAACAGCGTACGCAAGATTCAAATTCCATAATGCTTGCTTACCCGCTACTGAGGAGATGTGTACAATGACTCCGCTTTCTTGCTCAATCATTTTTGGAATCAAAGTTCTATCCAGCCGAATGGCAGAGATTAGGTTAAGTTCTAATTCTTGCTCCCAATGCACATCGGTCAATGTGCTGTGGCCTCCACTAGGCGTAGTCAGTCCGCCTACGTTATTGATCAGAATATCTACACCACCGAATGCGTTATCGATCTCTTTGGCAAGTTGAGTGACCTGATTGGCATCCGTCAGATCTGCTGCAATGAAGTGGTGAGGAGTTTTGTCGGGGTTTGTTCTCGCAGTGACGATGACTTGTGCTCCTGCTTTTGCTAGTTCATCGGCGATCGCTTTGCCTATCCCTTTCGTACCACCGGTTACTAACGCTCTTTTTCCTTTGAGGTCTAATAGTTCCATTTTGTGTTCATTTTTTTGAAACAATTGTTTCAGAATTAGTCAAAAAATTTATTTAGATAATTGTTTAATGAAATACTCAGCCATACGCTTGATCTTGATCGGATCTTTGTGCAGAATGTAAGATTCATACCAACCCGTCCAGGTACTGTTGAAGTAATCAGCCAATAACGCCGGGTCTTCATCATTACTGATCTCTCCCTGATCCATTGCATTCTTGATTAGGTCGTGTAAAAACTGGTAAGCTCGCTGGTCATCCTGTACCAAAATCTCTTTGACACGCTGGTCATTGGTAGCAACTTCGAAGGCACTTTTAACCGCCATACAACTGAACTCACCGTTGATAATGATGTTTACCGCTTCGTGAATATAATCCACCAAGGTAGAGAATGGAGACCTTTCGCTTGCCAAACGCTTCTCCCAATCCTGTTTTCGCAGGTTGGTATAAAGCTGCACACAGCGTACGAACAGTTCTTGTTTATCACCAATTGTGTTATAAAGACTACTGCTGTTAATCTGCATAGCGTCGGTCAGGTCACGAAGCGAAGTAGCATTATAGCCCTTCTTCCAAAAAACTTGCATTGCTTTTTGTATCGCCAGTTCTTCGTTGAATTCTATGTTCCTAGCCATGATTGTCCAAAGGTACACTAATTTTGAAACATATGCTTCAAAATTAGTGTACCTTTGGCTTTTACTAATCAGTAAGACTGATGAACCTAGTGGAAAGCTGCAATTGGCAAACTGATCAAATAAGCTAAATGGCTTTCACTGGTTATCCTACAAACTGTTTCACTACTATCGGTGATTGATGATGAATTGTTTATCGTCAACCGAAGATGGATAAATGCGGCCGGGCCGCTGGATCGGTGAGAAGAGATGGTTTTAACCACTATGGGCTCGCTGAAAAATAGGACTTTTCCGCCGTCGGGCCATTGATAACTGTTTAGTTTTTTGCCAATCAACCAAGATTTGATCTTGGCGGACCCCAGTATGCATCGGCTGGTCGTACATTATCCGGAGGTTAATAAGAATAACGGAAACTTTAGTGATTACGATCTAATCATCCCTGTCACTAAAGGTATACGGATTTTGCTAGCTCAATTAACGCAGTCTCATCTTCGAGCTCCAATAGGCTGATCGTCAATTGCTGATGGCCCCTAATCGTACGATTACTCAACGATAGTCGCCTGGCAATGGCCTCTACTGACCAATTTTCCGCCAGTAACCGTACGATTTCTTTCTGTCGGTAGGATAACTTAGCCAGATCGTGATGCATCTCCCTGTGTTTTACGACTCGAATATACGATTATGAAAGCGCACAAATCGCTTGACATTGAGCTGTTCCATAGATGAGCTTTACACGAGACGGTGTTTTTAGTAGCTGTCCAATCTAATCCGTAGCATCTAGTTCATGAGCTCTAGTACCTCCCAGTCCAGATAACGAGATGGAAACCAATCCACTTACCCTTAGAACCAATCATCCCCCAGTTTCACTCATCCTTAAAAATCATCTTGGCGCGGTTTCCCTCTACCAGTAGAGCTATCTTTTGAGATGAATACGTTCCCTTGGACAGGGGTGCCCCTAGCAAAATGCTTATTTCCTTTGTTATGAAATGGGCTGACTCCCTCCAAGAATACCTGATCTGAAAATCTTCTTTCATAAATGAATTACCCTTTTTGGTGAAACCTATATCCAGGAGAGACTTACTCAGGTAAGACAATTTTTTACGGGATAAATTTAAGCTTACGGAAGTTATCTTATTGAAGCGCTTAGAGAGAAACTTTACGTAGTTTGGCCGTGATGTAGTGTATTGCCAATAGGAAATCTCTCTAGTCAACTCATATTCGGTAAAACCAGTATAATCCATCTCCTCTTTTGAGTTTTCAAACACCCAGACGGTAATGTTTAGCCCATCAACATTCGGTATGGATACAGAAGTAAACCGGGGATCTACTTGTCCATTATTGTTGGCTGTGGTATGATCCACATTCTTACTGTCCAATGTTTTTGCCCAGTAAGAATGCAATGAATCCAGAGTTCCTAATTTGTCAGTGGTGAACACTAATCCACCTTCGCCTACCTTATTGGCTTTGAGACCACCGGCTTTAAAAATTTCCAAATAATTATTGGTTCCCCTGATATACTTTCCAGTCCAGGATGTGCTCCCGGCACCCTGCGTTTGTTCACTGGACCAAGCAAAGTCTTTAGGTAAGTGTAACCGGTCGAATAAATAGGTGTAGGTCGAATCATCGACGACGACAAACAAATGGTTGAAGTGGAATTTTTTCTAAATCCGGAGCGATTGGCCGGTTTGGGCCAGTACGGCGAAGCCGCTAAGCATACTTAGGAGAAGAATGGCGTAGAAACGTGTCATTAGTAATTGAGTGGGAATAAATCAAATATAGTGACTGACTCTCTGAGAAGGGAATAGGTAGCGTTGGGTTAAACCTAGGAGAAAGAGTCGCCGGCCATCCGCTGCTGGCCACTAGAAAGGTAGTAAAATCAATCGTTTCGTTTAGGAGCGTATTGCGAAATGCTTCTGCCTGAGATGAAAGAGCATTCATGCGCTAATGATTAGTTACTTTTGCCAACACGGTAACTAATCAAAACCCAAATGACATCAACACTATCTTTTGCATTACTCGTTTTTGTCGCGTTACTAACCGCTTGTTCGAGCACTAAAAAACAGTTTGGCCAAGTTCTGGTCCGCAAATCGACCGATACCACCCGCTCTAAACAGGAAATTGCCAGAATCCGAGCTTTAGATAATGACCACTTTGAGGGGGCCAGTTTTGAAAAAGGGTCAATGGAAATTAAGTATCGCCTGTTCAAGCCCAACCAGCAACAATCAAAAGATACCCTAAGGCATCCCCTGGTCGTTGTCTATCATAGCTCGGGGCGGCCTGTAGGAAGGGATAACAAGGCTCAGCTTGGCATACTGCCCAAATTGTTTGCCAGTCCCCAGATCCAGAAAAGCTATCCTGCTTATGTGCTGGCTCCGCAATTCTCGACCCGTTCTTCGGACTACGTGATGGATACAACCAGAGGTGTACTGTGTTCAATACCTCGACCGTGCTTAGAGTCCGTATGGCAGCTTATTGATTCCCTCAAGTCAAGTCTACCCATCGATCATGAACGAATATATGCGGTTGGCTTTTCCATGGGTGCTTCAACGGTGATCAACTCGCTCTCGGCAAGAGCGGATCTATTCGCGGCAGGGATAAGTATTGCAGGCATTCCCCAATTTGATAAACTAGATCAGTTGAGATCGACGCCCATTTGGCTAATTCACGGCGTTGATGACACAGAAAACCCAATCACTAGTGACGAGCGGTTCTATAAGGAGATGCCCAGCAGGATTCTCTTTTGGAAGCTAGCTGATACGACTCATGACACTATTTTCACCACACAACTGTTGGGCGAGACGCTGCCGCAGTGGCTATTCAACCACCGTAAGAAGTGAATTTTTTTTATCTGGGTAGTGCAAACTAACCGTTGTTTGTTGCCCACAAAGGCTTCCATGAGCCGAAGCGGGTAAGGTAGTGATCTTGGGAAACTGCTTTCGAACGAAATGTTTGTGTATGAACAGAGGGTGTTTAAAAGCTTTCGTGTCTCAGGTATGAGCGTTATAGTGAGACGATTATTTTTTTATAGGCATTAACGCCAATTTGTAGATTTCTAGGCGTATGTTAGGGGGAATCCTGATTAAAATTCAGTATGAATAGGTAAGCTTGGAGTAAATCTATAATTACTACAATCCCTAGCATAGGTCGTCGTCTATCGTACCGGTAACTCCCAGGTAAACGACATGGGGACGCCTTCATTGGTTAAGCCTTGTAAAACGAATCGTAACCGTTTGGCGGTATCACTAAGCGGAAAGACGAGTCGGCCCAGGCCATCAGCATCAGTTTGTCCTATCGCCTGCCAATATAACACGTCTCGCTGGTCAATGGGCGAACCAATAGCAGGCTGTTCGTATCGGGGCACGTAAAACTCACGGGGGCTGGAATACCCAAACATGGTAGTTGATATGCTCGTGGGAAGATCCTTGACCGAGCTGCCTTCTTTGCGCGTATAAATGGCAATAACGCCATTAGCGCCACGGGCACCATAAATACCGGCGGTGGTCGGGTTGCGCAAGACCTCAACCCGGCTTACTTCCGAGGGACTAAGTCCTTGAATAACACTTTGATCATACACGTACACGCCGTCAATTAGAAATAAGGGTTCATTATCACCAAAGCTGCTATTGTTACGGGCGAGTAACAAGGTAACGCCAGGCATCTGCTTTAGTAAATCAGCCATGCTGGCAAATACACTACCCGGCTCTACAATCATCACATTGTCGGCCGTCCCATGTAGGCTGGACCGCTCTACATCTTTAGGACGTTCGGGAAGCATCGGTTTCATGGCCCGCACAAGCACTTCGGCTAACTGACGGGCCGTCGAGTCGCGATAAAAAGCCGGCCAGGCCAACTGACGCCTTCGGGCATCGGCCAGTTGATTAGATGGTGGTTGCCAGGGAGTTGGCGAAAAATCGGAGCGTAGGCCCGTTGAGCCCGGTTTGTCAATTGACAAGCGATATCCATTACTACCGACCACTCCGGCCCGTACCCCGACCGTATCGGACAGGAATAGCTTGTCCAGGCGAAACACCCCCTGCGGGTTGGTCATCAGGCTGTGGAGCATCTTCTGGCCGCCCTGTTCGAGAAGCACAACCACCGATTGTCCACTCACCCCTTTCCCCTGCCGCTCCCGTACCCGACCGCTCAGCGTCCATCCTCCTGTCGAATCGGCCGGTTGGCTGGCGGGGAGCCGACGCCAGCCCTGGGTGAGCAGCAGATTATCCAGATCAGCCACGTGCTTAGGTTCCAGATAGTAGCCCGGAGATTCAACCCAACCCGTTAGACCCGCTGTCAATAGCATATACGTCGGTAGATCAGCCCGGTTTGTATCGAGAGATAATTGGTCGGCATCGGTAATAGAAGCGGACCAGCTACCCACTACCGGATTACTATCGGCATTTCGTAACTGAAACCCCAGGGCTACCTGCTCTCGGGGATTATACCGTACTTTATTTAGTGTCACCCGCATCTGAACGCCCCCGCTGCGGTCAGGCACATAGACCAACCGCTCAGCCCGGGCATGACGCGTCGTATCCCAGAGGGTGAGCCGGCAGATCCCCGGAGGCAGCCCCGCCGTACTGAGCGCAAACTGAGCCTCTCCCTTCTGAAGCAGCCACTTCTGGCGGTAGACCAACTTCTCCCGACTTTGCAGCGTCAGGTAAACGGGCTGTTGGCTGTAGCGACCCGTGCCCCGCATGCGCACCGTCAGGCGGCTACTATCCGTTACCGCATCGACCGAAAGTGACCAGCCTTCGGATTCGAAAGCAGGCAGTGTTACAAGCTGTTGACTTGCGCCTGACTCTATGATCGCCCGATACTGCTGACCGGTTTGGGGCGTCAACGAAACCTGACCCATACCCAGGCCATTGGTGCGAAAGCGGGCTACTTCCCGGTCAGACTGGTCAACAATGCGCCCGCCAATAGCCCGTCCCCGTCCGTCAGGCGCGACGGCTTTGATGCCTAAACGGCTGGCATCGTTGGCCAGCCAACGCCCCCCTTCGGGCAGAAACTGCACATCCAGCGAATCCTCCACCGGGGCTTGTCGAGCCGTATGGGGCGAATAGGTTGGTCGGGTGAATCCTGACAGGGGTAAGAGATTATCAGACTGGGCCGTATAAATGGGAAAGGTACACGCAAAAGCCGGGTTATCGATTGATGGGTCCAACGCCGTAATCGCCCGCAACTGGTACTTACCCGCTGATAGGCTGTCAACCAACCGAAAATTACCCGATGCCCGGCCATCGGTTACGGCCAACCACTGATGCTGGACGGACTGACCCGTAGGGGCAATTAATTCCACCTGAAGCGTCGTTGCACCGGACCCAACAACAGGTAACTGCCGGGCGGCATCCACCACATAGGCACTGAACCAGAGTTGATCCCCAACGACGTAAAACGATTTATCGGTGTGCAGGTAAACCAGCGGTGCCGTTCGCTCGTAGTCGCGTTTACGAAACCGGGTCAGCGAATCCAGGTTAGCATCGGCTCCTCCGATCCGTCCGCTCCCGACGCTATTGGCCAGCAGCATTTCGCTGGTCGGGGGATTCCAGTCAGCCGGTAGCAATGTGGCCAGACGATCATTGCCCATGTACCCCCGCACATCCAGCCCGTTGCTGCTAGTGACCCACCCGTTGGTGTTCATTTCCAGACGGCCATTGGGCAGTAACAGCATTGAATAGGCATAAGGCGAATCGTGGTAGGGCGAATTAGCGGCATAGACCCGGTCGTAATAGACCTCCAGAGGCTGGTCGCTGATGAGTTGCCGTTCGAAGGAGAGTCCGCCGGATTTAAACAGAGCTACGGCTTTTTGCGGGTCAATGTGCTGCCGCTGCTGAGTGCGGACAAAGGGCATAATCCGGTCGGTGCCTTCGTCGGTCAGGGGGCTGCGGTAAACCCGGTAACCTGCTTGTTCGTGGGTTCCCGCCAGCAGGCTGGCCAGCAAGTGCTGGATCGACCCCTGATAAACGGCTATCCGGTTGGTCTGCCAGCGGGTCTTTTGGCGGGCATCGGCAGCCGTCATTTCCTCAAACCGACTTGTACCCGCAAACTGCATTTTCCCCCGGTAAAGATCGAAGTACAGCAAATTGTAATAGATGCGGTAGCCCAAGGCTTCGTTTTCAATGAGGAGGGGTTCGTTGGCCTGAGCTTGTAGGTGGCCCTTTTCTTCCTGAAACGACAGCACATTGGCATTGGTTATACGGCACTGGCGGGCCTGGGGTCGGTACCCGAGTAGCTCCCGGCGGAAAACGTTTACCTGGCGCAACCAGTTTTTATCGTGTCGTGCCTTTACCGTTACGCCGGCCAGCGACTGGTCGGCGGGTTCCAATTTGAGGTCCAGCGTACGCTGGCGCGTATCGGTCAACCGTATTGGCAAACGAGCGGTCTTATATCCAAGGACGGAACTCACCAATTCCTGATTACCCAAGGGCACCGCCGTTAGTTTGTAAACGCCGTTCTGATCGGCATTTGTCCCCTGCGAACTGTTGTTGAGGTAGATGGTGGCGAACGGCAATGGTTCGCCTGATTTAGCGTCGAGGATTCGGCCTGTCAAAGAGGCCGTTGGCGTTTGGGCGAAAGCGAGCTTGAGTGAAAGCCACAGGAGTAGTCCCATTCTGGCGGAAAACGCTTTCATACTGGCCTGAAAGTAAAAACGGATTCGAACGAGCTAGCGTCCACCTCTACGTTTATGATGACTTAAGCAATTAGCCTACCTGGTCTACTCATTAGGATAACCTACCCGTTCTTATAATCCTAGTTAGACGGCGCTTTACTTGCTTTACAGTACGTCGCATGCTATTGATTGAGCCGCGGTGGCCGACCACTTGACACATTTAAAACTGGCCGTCTAATTAAACGCCCCATTTATGGAGCATTTTTGAGATAACAGAAAGAATTACCGAGCCAATAACTGCTTTGACAACTTCGTTACTATTGAACCAGGGGCTACATTGTAACTCGATGATCGATGAAAGCTGTTAAGCGATGGCTTTAGGTACCGTTAAAATATCTTCACCCAGCGCTTCTTCAATTCGAATAATGGTTTTCAGCTCTAAGTTATGAGTACCACTAACCCACTTGCTGATCTCAGATTCTGATTTATGCAGGGCAACCGCTAAGTCTTTTTGGGTCATACCCTTTTGTTCAAGAATAGCATGAATGCGATCCGCTACATCTAGCATCTTGTTAACTAAACGCCTAGTCTCCTCAGGCGTTCGAGCGGCAATCCGGTCGAAGGCGTCCATATAGATATGTTTAATTAATCCAGTAGTTTAATCGTTTCTAAATCCACTATCTACTTGCCATCCAGTACTAGTTCGCCGGACTGGATCAATTCGATTAATTGCTGAGCCATCCTACTAGCAAATCGAAAGTAAACCATTCGTTCAGGACTATTCTGTACCGTCTGACTCGTTTTTCGACCCCCATTAACTAAGATGACAATCTCATCCGATAGCCGAATACAATACAAGCGGAGCTGACAGTAGCTATTACCTAACTTTGCCATAATCTTGGCAGGAGGGGGTAGAGCAGCCGCATCATTCTCAAAGCGGAAATATCGACTTTTGGCTCCCCGGTTCTGGCCAATTTCTTGAATCCAAGCCACTAACAAATTTAAATCGTTTACTAACGTGGGTTCGTTTTCAAAACGAGAAAAGAACGCATCGGTTTCAGGTTGCTCTCTACCTTTAATCCAAAAGGTAGAGTAAGCTACCTGTTTAAACGTCTTAAATAATCGAATCGTTACAAACTTCTTCACTTTAAAGTTAAGTATTGGGCGAATGTATCGGCTATCATTGACTAAATCAACTAATTTATTTAGCTGTAACTGGGTCAAATTTTAAGCTTATGTATCTTGCCACGAATCATGGCTGAGCATTGGTCATTCGTCTCATTTTGGAGCGTTTGCTGCTAAAATAGCCTAGTCGTTAATCAACGAATCAAACCGGACTTTCCATTATACTCAAACTGGACTATGTCAATAATCCGGTACTCCACTAATTTTGCGGCATATACGAAGAAAATTTACATAGATTATACCATTCGGGTATGTGTTGGGGCTGATCTTAATTCGATTGTCGAGCTATGCGCTCGGCATGCCGCCTATGAAAAAGTAGAGTACAGTGTGAAGGGAAAAAAGAAGGGCTGTGGGCTGCATTGTTCTCAACTAACCCAGTTCTGAATTGCCTGGTCGTAGAAGTAGCCGGTAAGCTGATCGGTTTCAGCACATATACCTTCGATTTTTCTACCTGGGACGCCCAGAAATTCATCTACCTGGATTGCCTGTATCTGGATGATGATTATCGGAGTTATGGAATCGGCGCGGTGCTGATGGATAAGGTCAAGCAAGCCGGACAGCAGGCCAATTGTGTGAACATGCAATGGCAGACCCCGGATTTCAATGTGCGGGCGATCAAGTTCTATGATCGAATTGGCGGCATCGGCAAAACCAAAGTTCGATACACCTTGCCGCTCTAACCTGGCTGTTCAGCCGGAATACGGTTGAACGGAGGCCGGAAAAATAGTATCTTTGCACCGTGATAAGCGCCCGTCTGGGTAGCCTATCAATCAGGAGGACGACCTCCCCCACAGTGGGAAACGATCCGGGACGGCCCGACCTAATCACGGTCAATGCCATGTCCTGGATTTATTTGTTTTTAGCGGGCCTGCTGGAAATTATATGGGCCTCCTTCATGAAACAGTCGGCAGGTTTCACCCGACTTGTTCCCTCCCTGATTACCGCTGTTGCCCTGATCGACAGTTTTGTCCTGTTGGCCTTGGCCATGCGTACCCTTCCCCTAGGCACCGCTTACACTGTCTGGACGGGCATCGGTGCGGTAGGTGCCTTTCTGGTGGGTATCTGGATATTTGGCGAACCCGTCAACGCGGCTCGCCTGATCGCTGCCGGGCTGATTGTAGCTGGGCTGTTGTTGATGAAACTTTCTTCAAGATAAACATATGGATGAACATGGAACCAATCACAATTCGTAAAGCCGAAGGGAGCGACCTGGCCACGGTGCAGCAGATCGGACGAGAAACCTTTTTTGAGACGTTTGCTGCGGCTAACACCGAAGCCGATATGCAAAAATATCTGCGGGAAAATTTTAGTGATGCCAACGTTTCGGCGGAGCTGAGCAACCCCGATTCTGAATTCTTCATTGCCTTAGAGGGCGAAGCGCCCGTTGGCTATCTGAAGATCAATACTGGTCAGGCACAAACTGAACCACAAGGCGAAACGGCCTTGGAGATCGAGCGCATTTACGTCAAGAATGCCTATCACGGCAAAAAGGTGGGGCAACTGCTCTATGAGCAGGCATTGACGATTGCCCGGAAGCAAAACAAAACCCGCCTATGGCTGGGTGTTTGGGAAGAAAACCCGAAAGCAATCCGCTTCTATGAAAAGAATGGATTTGTCGCCTTCGACAAACACATCTTCCAATTTGGCGATGACGCCCAAACCGACATACTGATGAAAAAGGAACTGGCTGATTAGTTGGCCAGCGTCGCATTCCCTATAATGGCCATAAATAAAAAGAATCTGTTTATTCTGCTGCTGATTATCGGAACCGCTTTTTGGGGCATCTCCTTCCCGTTGGTCAAAAGCGGAGTCGGCTCGTCGGCCCCCTTTGTGTTCCTGGCCTATCGGTTCTGCCTAGCAGCGCTGGCCATGCTGTTGCTTTTTCCAGCCAGCATTCGCCAGTTCGATGCGGATACATTCCGAACAGCCGCCTTTTTAGCCGTGCCGCTATTTCTGGGCATCGTGCCACAGACCTACGGCCTGAAATACAGCCCCTCCGGGCAGTGTGCTTTCGTTGCGGGGCTGTGTGTGGTCACGCTTCCGGTGGTGAATCGATTGGTCTATCGAAAGCCGATTGCGGCAAACCTATTGTTGGCTTCGCTGATGGCGGTTGCCGGGTTGTACATTATCTCAATCAAGGACGGCTTTTCGATTGGCCTAGGCGATATCTATACGCTGTTGGGAACAGTTGGCTTTGCCTTTTACCTCATCAACGTATCGAAATACTCGTCAGCTCCAACTTTGATTCCTTCGGTCACACTGATGTTTGTGCTGTGTAGTCTGCTAGCTTTTGCCATGGCCGCTTTCAGCCCGGATTCTCAATGGATCACGACCGATAAGCATTTCTGGGTTGGTGTAGCTTTTTCAAGCCTGCTGTCTACGGCCTACATGTATTCGGTTTCCAATAAAGCCCAACAATATATCGAAGCCGAGAAGGTGGCACTCATCTATCTATTTGAGCCCATTTTCGCTTCAGCTGCGGCTTTTCTTCTCTTAGGGGAGCCCTTCACATGGCGGCTCTTATTGGGCGGATCATTAATTATCGCTGCCACCTTGGTCTCCGAGTTGAAAACGTGGAAAAGTGTTTCTTGAAACGGCTAGTTTTTGAAGCAGATACAATAGGCTCTTCGTTGGTCTTAGATAGTAGTTCTTTTTGAGAACTTTCCCAAAACAATGGCTTTCTCTCAGATTAAAATCTGTCCAGCATCCGATCTGCTTTCAGTATACAGACAGTAGCTGCAATTTGTAACCCCAAAGAATAAATCTTGATAAACCCGTTTTTTACCAAATGGTAAATGAACCGGCTACCACTCCTCCTATCTTTAACCGATGGAGGAAATGTTTGATTATATTCTACAGTTTGGCGATTTGAACAAACAACAAATTGAGCTCATTGCCAGCAAAGCAACGCAACTGGAACTTCATAAAGACGAGTATTTTTCGGAGGCTGGTAAAGTACCCAGATATACCGGTTTTATTCTACAAGGCGTCTTCCGCTTTTGTTACTACAACAATAAGGGCGAAGAGATAACCAATAATTTTGTTGAGGCCAACAGCTTTGTGGTAGACTATCCAAAATTTGAAGCGAACGTAGCCTCTTCCGAATATATCCAGGCCGTTACGGACTGTAAATTGATCGTTTTCACCAGAAAACATTGGGAAGAGCTGTTGAACATCATCGTAGGCTGGGACAAGATAGTCGCCAAAATTTACCAAAAGTGTCTGCTGGAAGCAATTGACAGGAGAAGTCCGTTGGTTTCAGAAGATGCGACTACGCGTTATTTATCCTTTATCGAAAGATTCCCCTCACTGGCCAATCAGGTTCCCCTGGCTTATATCGCTTCGTATCTGGGAATCACCCAACAATCGTTGAGCAGGATCAGAAGAAACATCCGCTAAAATCGCTTTTTACCAATTGGTAAATAGTTTCTTGTTACGACGACGAACCTTTGTGTCATTGATTTAACCAGTAGAATAATGAACAAAAAAGTCGTATTGATTACAGGAACCAACAGTGGGTTTGGATGGCTAACGGCCCATAGTGTGGCCGCGTTGGGACACAACGTGTATGCTACCATGAGAGATACTACCGGTAAAAATGCCGATAAAGCAAAAGCGCTGACAGCGGTAGAAAACATCACGGTGCTGGACGTAACATTAACCGATGAACTCAGTGTAAACAAGGCGGTGGACACCATCATCGCTGCGGAAGGAAGAATCGATGTATTGGTCAATAATGCCGGCGTTTCGATGTTTGGGGTGGCGGAAAGTGCAACGACCGACGATGTTCAACGCATGTTCGAGGTGAATGTATTTGCCCCCTGGCGACTAATGAAACGAGTGTTGCCCTTTATGCGTCAACAAGCAGAGGGCTTAATCATCAATGTATCCAGTGGTTTCGGCACATTCTCTGGTCCATTTTCAACGGTGTATAGTGCGACAAAGTTTGGGCTGGAAGGCTTGAGTGAAGGGTTGCATTATGAAGTGAGACCCTTAGGGGTCGATGTAGCCATTATTCAACCCGGAACGTTTCCGACCGAAATGGCGCAAAAACTCCAGTCCGGCTCAGATACCTCTGTGGTTGCCGGTTATGACAGGATCGCTGAAGTCCAAAATAAGATGTTTGCCGCCATCGGGCAGCTCTTCGAAACCGTAAAACCTAACCCGCAAGAGGTCGCCGATTCAGTGGTGAAGCTGATGGGTTTACCCAAGGGGAAACGTCCCTTACGAACGGTGGTCGATCCATCCACCGGTGATATAGTGAAAACAGCCAACGAGGCTGTGCAGGTGGAATACGCAAAAGCCTTGACCGCATTTGGTATGCAGGATTTGTTGGTATAGACTGGTATTGTAATCACAATACCGGTTGCCTTAAAAGCTCGATACTTTCCAGGTTACGATCATAGACGTTTCAAGAGATGTGTAATTACAGGTGTTGACCACATCGACTAGCCTCTGATTCGTGCCTACGGCTGTTTTGGTGCCAAATTTTCAAGCGATTAATTTCTCGGTTGCTCTCTTGAAGTTAAAAGGTCGAAAAAGCACCCAGTAGCTACTTAACGGGCCTACTGGGTGCTTTCAGATAGTACTCATTTAAGTTTCCACTTGTTCAGATTTACCTAATCCGGCAGTTGCTTTACCCTGACTCGTTCGTCCAGCTAGTAGCCCGTTAAGTACAGTTGGCGCACCAGCGAAAAACCAGAGCGCCAGGATGGTGTCGCAGACCGCGCAGCCCGCTGATGAGCTTGGTTCAAACGGCACAATCGGGTTAGCGTACAGGTGGTGCACGACATCCCAACTGGTATGCAGTAACCATCCGATGCCAAGATAGGCATAATTTGACAAGCCCTTATAGGCGACAAAAGTCATCAAACTACAGAAGCCAAACTCCCACAAGCCTAACCCACTACTTAAGTAAGCGGCCCCCGCTCCGGCCACGATGATGGCACTCAGTCGCTGACGGTTGGGTTCTCTAAGCAGCGAGGAAAGGCTAATGTATACAAGGGCAATACCGACGGCGGCTAGTGCGGCCATGAGCGTAAAATCGGGAACGTGATGCGTATCCATGAAACGAACGATTAATGATCTACAAAAATCGGTATCCCTTAGCCTAGCTGGCTAGGACAGGTAAGCTCTATATTAGGACGTTTCAATCATGCTACGAAAGGCAAGGGGCGTTACGCCAGCGTGTTTTTTAAATAGACGACTGAAATAAGACGGGTCAAAGATGCCTACCAGAGCGGCTATCTCGCTGACAGGAAGCTGAGTTTGGTGGAGTAACACTTTGGCTTCTAGCACCAACGCTTCGTCAATCCATTGGGAAGGGGATTTGCCCGTTGTTGCTTTTACCACCTTGTTTAGATGATTCGGCGAGATGGAAAGCAACGTTGCATAATCGCTCACTAAGTGGTAGGTTCGTAGGTACGTAAATAGCCGGTCTATGAACTGGTTCGTCAGCAGCAGGGCTTGGGTTGGGGGGCTAGTCAGTAGGGACTGGTGCGCCTGCTTGATTTCGCAAAGCAGCGTGATTAACCCAGCCTGAATGCGATCAGGCTGGGTTAAGCCGTCGGCGGTATAGTGGTGCAACAGGCGGCTGAGCAGGTGGGTCACGAATTGGGACGTCGATCCATCGACCCGCACGTGGGGGTTACCCCAGACCTGCAAAAACTCCAGCTCATTCAAAAAATCCGGTCGGGCAAACCGATCGATGATAAAGTCATTATGGAAGTTGCAAAGGTAGCCTCGGTTGGGCTCCACTTGGTCAAATGAAAACACTTGCCCGGCTGGCACAAACAGGCATTGATGCGGCCTGATCTGGTAGGCTTGAGACCCCACCTGCATCAACGCCTGGCCTTCTTCCAAAAATAGCATCAGGTGATTGGTAATGCGCGTAGGGGGAATGGGCAAAGTCATACGCTGACTCATGGCTTCAAGCGGGACGATGAAGAAGCGGCTAACGTCAGCGTTAAGCACCCAGTTGGTCGGTGAACCGGGCTGAACATAGCGTTCAAGAAATGACTCTCCACTGAAGGAATTGACGCGGTTGATCTCCTTCATTAGTTGCTATAAACGATGGGTTGTATTTATTAAAGGTCTGGCGACGAGTACCCCTTTATTTGTATAACCAGAAATTAGGGCCACGCTGGCAAAGTTACTGGGCGAACGTACTAACTGTTTTTAGAAGTCTGAGGGCCAGCATTATTTCTGAATAAGCTGCTGTCTAAACGCCTGATTTAACTAGCCTTTACGCAACTTTCATTGTTTCAAGTGGGAGCGTTTTTATTAGACGATTGGTTTTACTAGCTTTCCTGTAACCCTCCAGCATGGGCCGAGCCCTTGCCGCTGATCGGTTGCGGTTAGTATAAACTGCGTCAGGTTCAAGCCAGTAAACTAGTAGCTAATCCGTATTTGGTTAGCATCAGGTTGATTATACAACAATAAACAGGTTCTCTTACTCACCATATGGAAGTCCATAGCGCTTGAAAGATTGAACAAGCTATTCCTAAAAATTTTTGATAAAGGACTGTTATGTCCGTTACGTGGCGAAAAAGACGGCGGCCGTCGCACGGCTTTGTGTTAACTGCCCTAATGTCTGTCTACTTCAATCTGTGGACAGACATTATACTTTCTAAGCATACCGGGAGGATTATTAGTTAAGGCTTCTCCCATCGGATGCAGATTTGGGTACGTAGTCCCAATTAGGAAGCCGAGAAGCATTCTGCCGAATCAGATAGCCTCCTAAGACGGCGGTCAACAACATCGAAATAACGACAACTGGCCAAAACTTACCCATCGGCAGAAGTCGAGTGAATGTTTCAGCCCAAAAACCGGCATACAGACCGACTACCGACCAACTCATGAAATTGTAATGCCAAAAAATCCATCTGCGGATTCGCTTTCGCAGATAGACGGGAATCATACCTACATTCAAACCAAGCAAGCTCATGGCGGCTAGCCAGTGAAATGGACCGAATTTACCCGTCAAATGATAAACCTGAAAAGCCGTAACATTAAGGGTGAGCATGCTGGCGATATAGGTGTATCCGACTCGTTTATGAAACAGACCACCTTTTGGATTTAAGAAAACAAGGGTACCGGTTAGTATGGCCAGTAAAGCCGCCCAAAGATGAACTAAGCCGGCCGTAGAATGAAATAGCATAAGAAATGACTAAATAAATGGATGAGGTAAAACTAATTCTTAGACTCGCTTTCTGCCGCCTTATTTAGGATAAACTTGGCTTATCAACGTGTCAATGGGCTACTTTGTAGTGTGAAAAACAAACGGAACGCTAATGATAGGTCAAAAACACAGCTACTATCCCAACAGCAGCCAGCCGACGCGGAACAGTCAACACAGTTATAAACCGTGAAGAAGCATCTCAATAAATGCCCCATTTGAGACGCAGGTACATGATAAATGTTTGTGTTTACTTCAGTATCATCAAATGGTCGATTAAGCTAAGACAACCTACAAACTTTTTTTTGACTATACGGGTTGTATGTACGTAAAATGTCAGTAACGTTACTGACAAATTGTTACTCATGAAAGCAACTACCGAGAAAGCTCCTAAAGCCAGGTCGGATGCCAAAAAGAGCCTGACGAACAAACTTATCTTTGAGTCAGCCAATACTATGGTGCACATCTTACCCGAGAGAACCGGTCCCTTCGAGCTCATTGCCCAGTCGCGCTCAGGGGTGGCCCATGCCGAAGTACGACAACTGGCTTCGTTGCTGGAGTTAACAATTCGGGAGTTAGCTGTCCTACTGTCGATGAATGAGCGAACGATGGCCCGTCGCTTAGTCAGCGGTTCTTTGAACAAGGTAGAATCTGAACGACTCCTACTGCTCAAAGCCCTGGCGGCCCATGGCCTGCGTGTGTTCGAAGATCAAGGCAAGTTTAACCGCTGGTTACGTCGGCCTCTGGAGATTCTGGAAGCTCAATCTCCTCTACAACTGCTAGACACAGCTACTGGCTTCCAGGTAGTGGATCAGATCTTAGGCCGCATTGAGTACGGCGTTTATAGTTAAGCAATGCCTTTGGTCTACCGTATCCAAAAAAAGCAGTTCATTGAGTCAGTACTAACGGGGGAGGGGGCTCGGTTAAACGGTGGTCGCTGGAATCTACCGGGTACGTCCTTAATCTACACATCAATGACCCCGGAGCTGGCTTTACTAGAAACGCTGGTGCACTTAGACGGTACACCGGTGCGCGATCTGCCGCCGTTTGTACGGGTAAGCATCGAGCTACCGGATGCCATCGAAGCGATCCACATATCGGAGCTGCCCGTCGGTTGGGACGCGCTGAAGTATCCCGAAAGTCTACCGCAGTTTCTACTACCCAAGCTAGTTCCCAGCTATCCCGTCTTGGCCTTTGCCATTCCGTCGGTGATTGTCAAAAATACGCCTTCGCGCAACATCCTGATCAATCCTTTGCACCCGCTGATGAGTCAGGTGAAGGTAGTGGAAGTAGTAGCCCATGAGTTCGATGAACGATTACAGAAACAGGCTACGATGCCAGCTGCTACTACTCGGGTTAAAAAGAGCTAAAGACGGTCTATTTAAGGATACTATCTCGTCTCAGTCCCTATGTGGTGGAGCGGCTCATATCGTTTAAGAATACAAGCATTTTATGAGAATGTTCTCGTGTGTAAATCGGTGATCTTATAATTGGTCCATGCTGGCCTATTACCGGACAGCTTTTGTACGGTTTCGGACAGCCAATTCACATAAACCAAAATAAAGTTCTGATAATTAAACAGTTACACAAATGGCACTCTATTTGTTCAACAACTACTAAAGAAATATGCCTTTTCTAGCCTGATTCATATGAGCCGTACCTACCTAGGTGAGTTTGAAGAGTTGGTCTTGCTCGCCGTGGCCCTCCTCCAACAACAACCTACCGAAGCCTATGGTGTCACCATTGCCGACGAACTCAAGCAACGCACCGGGCGAACCACTTCTGTGACGGGGGTGCATGTGGTCTTATATCGCCTGGAGGAAAAAGGCCTCGTTGGCTCGGCCTTAGGCGGAGCTACCCTGGCCCGGGGCGGACGGCGCAAACGACTATTTACCCTAACGGCGGCTGGTCAGCAAGTACTGCAAGAGATGCGCCAACTCCGGCTGGGATTTTGGGAAGCTTTACCCACCCCTTTCTTTTCCT
Source organism: Spirosoma liriopis (assembly GCF_023196085.1). NCBI lineage: Bacteria > Pseudomonadati > Bacteroidota > Cytophagia > Cytophagales > Cytophagaceae > Spirosoma > Spirosoma liriopis. The sequence goes on along the minus strand of NZ_JALPRF010000007.1, from coordinate 174,778 downwards.
AGCCTATGAACAAGTCTTTCTCCGACCCATCACCTGAGGACCAAGTGAGCAGGCGGCCGCCCCGCTGGGCCGACCGCCTGCTCACTTGGTTAGCGCCTTCTGAGCTGCTGGAAGAGTTGCAGGGAGATCTGCACGAGCAATTTGTTCAGCGAGTTAACCAAGTCGGTTCCGGGCGAGCCCGTTGGTGGTATGGTCTAGAAGCGCTAAAGGTCATTCGACCCTATTATCTACGGCGTCGAGTGGCCAGCCTGACCAGCCGGCAAAAGGATTTCTTCCCAAAGCGACGAGCTACCACCCATCCTTACTTTACCCCTGAATACCCCTCACCAACTCTACTTAATCCGGATATGATTCGTAACTATTTTAAAATCGCCTGGCGCAACCTGTGGAAAAACAAACTGTTTTCAGTGGTCAATGTACTGAGCTTGTCGCTGAGTATGGCCGTTGGGGTTATTCTGTTTACAGGCCTAAAAGCCACGTTTGATACCGACCATTTTCATCCCCAATCAAATCGAATCGTACGGATACTCACGCAGGAAACAAATAAGGGGCAACAAACCAAATGGGCAACCGCCCCCTTGCTGTTAGCACCCCAACTGGACAGCGTTTCCTTTGTAGAAAAAACGGTAAAGCTACGGCTGGCAGGAAAACATAACCTGCAAACCGACAAAGGTGATGTACCGATTGATATAAAATTTTCAGAGCCTTCTTTTTTTGCCGTGTTTGGCTTTCACTTGTTGTCAGGCAATCCACAAAGCCTTGCCAAGAATCCCACCACCCTTTTTTTAACTCAAAAAACAGCCCAGAAACTATTTGGCAACTCCAATGCCTTAGGGCATACGGTTCAGTTTGAAACGTTAGGTTCTTATACCGTTGGGGGCATCATCCAGGACCCGCCTTTAGAAACTCATCTGCCCATCGAGGCCATGTTATCAATTAATTCTGCTGAACTGCTGGAAAAAAAAGGAGCCATCCCGAGTATGTCACAAGATTGGGGAGGTTTCAAGAGTTCAGCCATTTACGCCCAATTAAATTCAGCCGCTACTGTAGAGCAACTTAATGCAACGCTTCAGAACTATAGTCGGAAATTAGATACAAGCAATCTTCAATTTTTAGCACAAGCCCTAGAAGATATTACCCCTGGAAAAATCGATCTTAAAAATAACCCCAATGCGGGCACTAGTTGGGAAGACGTAAAAACGCAGCTATTCATCATTCTATCATTAACCCTTTTAGCCGCCTTCAATTACATCAGTTTGGCATTGGCGCGTGCTTTCTCCCGGGCGCAGGAAGTAGGTGTTCGCAAAACCATAGGCGCAACAAGAGGGCAAGTTATGGGTCAATTTCTACTGGAATCGACCCTAATTGCCCTGTTAGCTTTGCTGTTTACAGTGCCATGCGTTACTCTTTTAGCCCAGTATATACCTGATATGGATGATGTGACATTCGCCTGGGATATACCCTTACTGGTAGGCTTGATAAGCTACGCCCTAATCACGGGCTTAGTGGCAGGAGCACTTCCGTCCTGGCTGTTGTCAGCGTTTGAGCCAATACAGGTTTTGCGTAAGATGAAGACTATAAAGCTGTTCCGGGGAGTGGCTGTTTACAAAGCGTTGATCGTCGTTCAATTTTCTGTGACCATCCTGTTTATGATATTGGTTGTCATCGTAGCCGATTATGATCGAAAAAACAGGACAGTCATCAGCTCAACCGTACCATCCAATGTTCTGACACTGGATTTGAAAGGTGAGAAGTATCAAAACCTGCAACATGAAATAAGTCAGCTAAGTCAGGTAGAAACGACCTTGGCCACCAACTGGTACTACGAGCCCCTTAAAATGGGTAAAGATTCCGTAACGCTAAACGATAAAACACTGGAACTAAATTACGTAAGTATTGACCCACGCACAATTGAAGCAGAAGGTATCCGCTTACTAGCGGGGCAAAATTTTCCTGAAAGTATGCCCCAAAGTACGGAGCAATATGTGTTGGTGAATGAAGCTGCCGCAACATTACTGGCATCTAAAACAAAGACCCTAGTGGGGCAAAATCTCTTGCTGGACTCGGCCTCTATACAAGTTATTGGCATCTTACCCAATGAGCTTATTGGCCAACAACGTCCTTTACTCTATCGGTATTTGCCCCATGAAATAACTACCCTGACTATAAAAATAAAGCCAAATACAGAAATGCAGGCGATCAAGGCCATTCAATCGGTATGGAAAGACCATTTCCCCCAGAAAACGGCAAATCTTTACAACTTAAAAGCATATCGTTATTCAGGCGAAATCAACGGAGAAATCAGTGGAGAAATGGAAATTTTCGGAGGCTCTGCCCTGATTGTGATGCTGATCGCTGCTTTGGGCATTTTAGGCATAGCCAGTTACTCGGTAGAAACGCGCACCAAAGAGCTGGGTATCAGAAAAGTATTAGGAGCAAACAATATAAAATTGGTGTGGATAGTTACCAAGAATTTTGGCCTTCTTATCCTAATTGCCGGCCTGATTGGTATACCCGGGGGCTTGTTTTGTGGTGATTTACTAAGAAAAGAACTGGGCACTTATCTTGATTTGGGTCTTATAAACGTAAGCATAGCCTTTGGTTTGGTTGCAACAGTCGGGCTTCTGACTGTTCTATCCCAAACCCTTCGAGCGGGACAAATTGAACCGGTAAACGTGTTAAAAGTAGAGTAAAAAAGGGTAACGGATTCATGGGCAGGTTATGACGATGGTAAGGCAGTTAATTCTATTGGGCAAGCCCATGACGAGACTGTAACGACCGACTACCCGTGGCGAGAGAGAAAAGCACATGTTGCTAACAAAATGGCTCGGCAGTGGTAGGGGCGAAGCGATAAGGGTGTAAAGTCAGCTAAGAGTGCACAAATGAGGCCGGGCTGCCGCCGTAAAACGAGATGAGAGCCTATTAGCATGCAGATTAGCTAAGCGCTAATTCATAGATGTCCGTCGCTTAAAACGCCCTATATGGGAAGCAGGTACATGAAGACTCCCCCGTCTCAGGTGGGAGCGCTTTTTGAGATAAAGAAATTTACGACTACCGATTTTCTTAAGCTTTGCCCAGTATTCTTCCGAAAAAATAGGCGAATAGGTAAAGATTATTCAAGTAGTTAAATCCATTCTATTATCGAGTTCCGCCATAGTGTAATCTTGCCCTAAAATCACTCTGGCCATGAAACGGCGAAACTTTCTGCAAACAGCGGCTCTCACCGGCGTCATACCCCTATGCACGGGAGGTAGCTCCAATTCCATTCCGCCCCTAGGGCCAACCCCGCCCTTATCGGCTTCTGAGCAAGAGGCCATTGCGACCGCTTTGGGCAAGAAGGGGACCTATAATGAAGCCCAGGCGACTTACTCAGTGCCCTTGCCCCGCAATGATCTTAACGTAATGGTGAAAGGTGTGCCAGTACCGATTCCCTTCGGCTTTGGAGGCTGGGTAGCCTTCAAAAAGACCCTTGATGGGAAACAGACCGTCATGATGAGTGATACCGTCCTGCTGGAAGCTGAGGTTAATCCGCTCATCGACGCCACTCACGCAGCGGGTCTGGAGGTAGGCGCTATTCACAACCACTTCTTCTATGAGCAGCCCCGCATCGTTTACATGCACCTGCACGGCATGGGCCAGACGGCCGATTTGGCCCGCAAATACACGCAGGCTATTGCCAACACGAAACTGCTTCCGGGCGTCGCCACACCGGCCAATCAGCCAGGTAGCGCGGCTACACCTAACCAAGCGGCTCAGTCGGGTAATAACGCCACCCCAACGCCCCAAAGTACCACGCCGACTGGCAAGGAATTATTCGACTTGCCAGCCTTAGACGAATTGGTGAAGTACAAGGGCGTAGTGAACGGCCCCACCTACAAGTACACCGTCGGGCGCGACGACGTGCAGATTATCGCGATGGGGACCGACATGACGGCTGCCATTGGGCTTAACTCCTGGGCTTCGTTGGCGGGTAAACAGGAAGATGCCCACATGGCTGGCGATATAGCCATGCTGGAAGGGGAAGTCAACGCGGTCGTGCGGGCTTTGCGTGATCATCAGTTGGAAGTCGTCGCCTTACACCATCACATGCTGGGCGAGCAGCCCCGGACGGTGTTCCTGCACTACTACGGGCGGGGGGCAGCCGTCAAACTGGCGAAAGGCTTTCGAGCGGCTCTGGATCAATTAGGCAAAGGTGGATCAATGAAACATTAAGCCGCATAATCTAAATCACTCGTCTGGCCTTTGAAACATCGGGCCAGTATGGATTCACGCCCATTCTCAACAAGATCGTCCGCAAAGGCCCAACCAAGAGCTATTTCGTGGCCCTACCGCTACCAGTTCGTTTTGGTAACGATCATGCGGGTTCCTTCACCGTCGGTTTCCAATTTGGCATCATCTTTTAACTCGTTTTAGCGATGGAATCATCTCAGGCGTCCTATACCCAAACTGATCTAGTTAAATACTTCCTTCGCTTAGGCACCCTAGGCTTTGGGGGACCGCCCGCTCTGGTCAGTGCCATGCACCGTGATCTGGTCATGGAGCGGGGCTGGATCTCGGAAGAAGACTACCGGGAAGGCATAGCCCTGGCCCAGTTAGCACCAGGGCCTTTAGCCGCTCAGCTATCCATTTATCTAGGGTATGTTCATTATGGAGTTTCGGGGGCAACCCTGGCCGGATTGGCCTTTGTACTGCCTTCGTTTGTGATGGTACTGGCCCTAAGCTGGGCCTACGTCCAGTTCAACGGCTTTCCCTGGATGCAGGCTATTTTCTATGGCATCGGTGCCGCCGTCATTGGCATCATTGCGATGGGCACCTACAAACTGACCCTAAAAACGGTGGGTAAAGACACACTGGGCTGGGTTCTCTTTGCCATTTCGGCCCTGGCGACGGCTCTAGCTGAGCAAGAGATCCTAGGGCTGGTGCTCTTGTCAGGGGGCATTTACTGGCTGGTTAAAACGTCGGACTTCTTTCAAACCGGCGTAGGCAGCGGCTATGCACCGTTCTTGTTGCAAGCCCTCACGGTGCCCACCGATTCACTGCTGTGGAAACTGGCCCTGTTCTTTACCAAAGCGGGCGCTTTTGTCTTTGGCAGTGGACTAGCCATTGTGCCGTTTCTGTATGGTGGGGTGGTCAAGGAATACGGTTGGCTTACCGAACAGCAGTTTTTAGATGCAGTGGCGGTGGCCATGATCACACCCGGGCCGGTGGTGATTACCGTTGCCTTTATTGGCTACCTAGTGGCTGGATTTCCAGGCGCCTGCGTGGCTGCCGTGGCTACGTTTCTGCCCTGTTATCTGTTTACAGTGCTGCCCGCCCCTTACTTCAAACGCTGGGGGAAGCATCCAGGGGTGAGGGCCATCGTCGATGGTATTACCGTGGCCGCAGTGGGAGCCATTGCCGGGGCGGTGGTGGTGTTGGCCCGTCGGCAGTTGGTGGATGTACCTGCTATTGTGATCGCGGTTGGCACGCTGGGGCTACTTTACCGAGTCAAGAAACTTTCTGAGTTATACCTAATTGGGGGAGCAGCATTAATAGGTCTTCTGTTGCGCTATTATACTTAGCAAAAGGCGTTTACTACAAATCTTCTAAAAAGCCCCATTACAGACGCCTATGGATGAGGACTAGACGTTTGTCTCAGGTGGGAATGTAAAAAAAAAGGAAATTATTCGATAACCGCTTTCGTAAATCAGATAAACCTATTTAATGAGGTTCGATGTTGCGAAGTGATCGCTTCTAAACGTATACCTAATTGATATTGGTCAATGTTTTCTTAGTACATTTGGAGAACTACCATCAATGGAATGCCCCTTTATGACCGATATCAAAAACTCTATGCAAACCTTTAAAATCTTTTTTCTGGGTCTGGCAGGCATACTCATTACAGGTTGCGCTCTGGCGCAAACCACCGGCACGGCCATTACGCTAGGTGGGAAAACAATTCATACCGTTGGTAAACTCCCTGCGGTTGGAACATCGGTTAAAGAGGTCACCTTGACGGGTGTTGATTTGAAGGATAATACGCTAGCTGATTACAAAGGCAAATATGTGATCATGAATATTTTTCCTAGTGTAAATACAGGGGTTTGTTCTAAATCAGTACGGAAATTTAATGAGGATGCAGCTGGCCTAAAAAACACCACCGTACTCTGTATTTCCAAAGACCTGCCTTTCGCCCAAAAAGCTTTTTGTGGCGCGGAAGGTATTAAAAATGTGGTGATGCTTTCGGATTTCAGAACTGATTTTGGCAATTCCTACGGCGTGCAAATTGCCGATGGCCCCATGAAAGGTTTGTTAAGTCGTGCGGTAATCGTGGTGAATCCCGAAGGAAAAATTATCTACGAACAGCAGGTACCAGAAATAGGTCAAGAGCCTGATTACGCTGCTGCCTTGGCTGTCATTAAGTAGTGTTTGAGAGCTAGTATTAACAGGCTTCAACGATAGGATACAAAAAACGCTCTGGCCACCAGCCAGAGCGTTTTTTGTGGTAACAAAGTAAAGAAAAATATATGGATATTCTGCCTCCACTCAAAGCAGCGTTTACTGAGAATAGGTAACGCACGCTTTTAATGTGATGAAAAATAAAGTTTTTACTTCTTCGACTTGCTAACTAGTCTTGAAAACGGTATGTGATTTTACGGCGGAGTTTGATTGATCAAACTTCGCCATTGATAAGCGCACAGATGGGCGCATTGATGACGGTCATTGCTGCAAAGCCGGTCTGCTGTAAGCTGCTAATCTAAAGCATAATTCAACAAATCGTCATGGCCATTACGGCTGTTTATATATACCAAATGTATGAATGGCTAAACTAGCCTTGCCAGAATCAACTCGCAACCTAACGCTTGATGCCGTTACGGGCTTGAACTTGACCAACCACTTGTAACCAATGGATTGTTTGTTGGTTGCCTCCGGGATAGCTACCCATTTTTTTCCATCCGATGAATAATCCACCGACCAACCCGTGGTACGGTGACCCAGTTCAATAACCTCCTGCAACATCAATACGTCAAATGTTTTCTTTTGGCCCAGATTAAACGTTATTGTGTCCGTAACAGCTTTATCATTCGTTGCGTAATAAGTACGCTCGTTGTCATCGATCATATTAGTCGGTTTATAATCACCCCCCCGTGGATGGAGTGATTTAACGACGGCACCAGTTGCTAGATTGGTTTTGAAGGTAGCCTTAATTAACTGTTGTAATCCAGCTGCCCTTGCCGAATCGATGGCCGAAATCAGCCCACGTTTATCAGGTGGAAAATTCAATAACAGTACGCTGTTATGACCAACTGAGTTGAAATAAAGATTCCATAAATCAGCCACACTTTTTACCTGCGTATCCTCTTCCTTGTGATAAAACCAACTGGGACGAATCGACACATCAACCTCGGCTGGTACGTAAGCGGTACCATTCACCTCACCATGGTTTAACTGAGCAATATGCGATTCTTCTTCTCGAATCGAAACTGGGTTGATTGTGGACCAGCATGGATCGCCGGATAAGCCGGATTCGTTACCCATCCAGCGGCAGTCGGCATAGCGGTATGAGTTTTTAGTGCCAAAAACAACACAGTTGGGTTGCAGTGTGCGGACCGTATCCGCCCAGCGATCATAAAAAGAAGACGTGATTTGATCAGCACCGGCACCATCCCACCATATTTCCCAGACAGGACCATAGTTGCGCAGTAACTCTGATAATTGACTGGCGTAATAAGTGCTGTAATCAGGTGTGCCGTACCGTGAATCATGGCGGTCGTGGGGCCCCAGATAGATGCCTGCTTTTATACCCGAGTCCTGGCAAGCATTGGCAAACTCGCGTACAACATCACCCTTACCATCTTTCCAGGGGCTATTTTTTACCGAATAATTTGTATGGGCGGTAGGCCAGTTGCAAAAGCCGTCAGCATGCTTGGCCACGAAGATGGCAGTCGAAATACCGGCGCTCTTCAGTACGCTTGTCCACTGATTACAGTTTAACGCCGTAGGATTAAATAGGTGCGGGCTCGCCGTACCGTCGCCTTCATTAACCTCGGCAAACGTATTCATTCCGAAATGAAAGAAAGCGATCATTTCTCGGTGGTACCATTCAATTTGTCTGGCGTTGGGCACTGGTCCAACGGGAGTCGGCGGTGGTTGGGCAATGGCAGTGGTCGCCATCGAAACGCAGGCTATTGCGCCTACTCCAAAGTGCGTTTTTAGTCGAGCTAAAATGTGTTTTAACTGCATACAGATACTTATCGAAAAAAATAAATAAACGGCTTTGTCATTGATTGTCTGACTGATGAACACAGTTTTCCCATCGCCACGAGTTGCTGGCTAGAATGTGACGAGAAATGAAATGCCAGTCTGACTTGTACCAACCCGACGTTATTATTTGCCCGATTGCCTAGCAAGCGAAAATCGGCGAATTTCGTAAACGAGCTGGTTCTTGCCCGAGAACAGCGGTTCCTGCATTTTGCGAAGGACTAATTTGCCGCGTGAGAACGCCAGAATACGAAAGCTGCTTAATACAGTACCAGTCTTGCCGACGTACTGCAACGAATCGCCGTTGATGACCCGGTAGCGGACAGGTCGCGCTTCAGCTTCCTTCCGCATGGTCATCGTGCCCGTACCGTCATAGTCGTAGATAATGTTGTCGGCATCGTTTTGTACGGCTTTTCGTTCCGTAAACCCGTTGGCATAGCGGTAGATGGAATCGGTCTTCCAGGCTCCTTTCAGGTCAGCCTCAGTTACGCGGAGCTTTGATTGACAGCCCATCAGCAGTAGGGTAACAAGTAAGAATAAGTAGGGCATTTACAGACTTTGGATAAGGTTTAAATGGTGTCAGAGCGGGACCACTAGCCCGGCCTGACACCACTAGCCTGTTAATTCACATAGTACTGGTTCTGCTTCAGCACCCCGTTGCTCAGGTCGATTTCGCGCTGGGGCAGGGGAAAATAATAGTGCTTGGGCTTGACGAACGTACGGCCGGGTTTGTATGGACCCCGGTCTTTTTTATAATGCGACACAATGTCGATCAGGCCCGCTTTATCCCAGCGCATGAGGTCCTGATGCCGTTCGTTTTCACCCGCCAGTTCGACCCGACGCTCGTGCATGATGTCGGTCATGGTCGCACCCGTTTTCGCTTTCAGACCCACCCGCTTCCGTACGGTATTCAGCTCGGTATCGCCACTTTGTCCAGACCGAATTTTAGCTTCGGCGACCAGCAGATAGACGTCCGACGTCCGAAGCCAGGGGGCGTTGAGTCCCTGATCCATGTCGCCGGCGTCGGTGAAACCGGTGTATTTACGGAACGCATGTCCCGTCACACGGGTCAGGTCGGGCGTAAACGTGCTGATACCGTTCGCTTTCCGATCGACTTTATCTCCATCGACCAACACGGTATAAACCCGGCGTGGGTCACCCGTTTCAAACTCGTTGACGAGGTCGGCGATGGGTTCGTGAAAACCCCAGCCACCCCATGAGCCCACTGTATGATAGTAAGCCGGCGAGTCATCAGTCGTCCAACCCGATTTGTATTGCAACGAGAACAGGATTTCAGAGTTGTTTTCCGTATCAAGCTGAAAGTTCTGGTCGAAGCTAGGAGCCAGCTGATAGGCCGTGTTACCAATCACTTTGTTACCACTGGCAATGGCTTTGGCCCACTGCGACTGGTACACATATAGCTTGGTCAGAAAACCGTTGGCGGCTCCCTGCGTGGCCCGGCCTACGTCGCTGCCACCGTACGACACCGGAAGCAGACTGGCCGCTTTCAGGAAGTCCGATTCTGCCTGTGCCTGCACTTCAGCTAGTGACGATTTAGCTTTGTTGAAATTACCGGCCAGTACATCGGCTTCGAGCAGGATAGGTACTTCACCGTAGATAACCGCCAGCCGCCAGTACACGAAGCCACGCAGGAAGTACGCTTCGCCCAGGCTACGATTGCGGATGCTCTCGTCCATCGTCACCTTCGGTGCGTTGATCAGCACAGCGTTAGCGCGGGAAATCACTTCATATTTGGTCGACCAGGTGTTCAGGATGTGGGTATTGGTCGGATCGAAGGTGAACAGTTCAAGCGACGTTTCGTCGGGGTGATCGCCTGCCCGGTTCATGTCATCGGAGCAGTTATCGAAGGTGTATTCGGTGTGCGCGAAACCGTCTTCGTCGAGCAAGGGCGCGTAAATTGCGTTGGTCGCCGATACGACATCGTCACCATTGCGCCAGAATTTGTTCGACGCTGTCAGGCCGTAGGGCGTCGATTCGAGCAAATTTTTCTGGCAGCCCGTGAGGCTCAATATGAGCAGTAGACTAGCCAATGTGTTTATATGTTTCATTGGAGAAAAAGCTTTTGTAAGTGTCGTTACAGACAGAATTCGGTGGGTTTAAAAAGCCAGTGTCGCACCCAGCGTGAAGGTGCGAGCTTGTGGATACTGCGCGTAATCGACGTTTTGTTGTGCGTACTGCCCCTGCGACCGGTCGCCATCAGCAAAGCCCAATTCGGGGTTCAGGCCAGCATACTTCGTGAACGTAAACACGTTCTGGCCCGTCACGTAAATACGCGCCTGCGACAGACCAAACCGGTTCATCAGCGTTTTAGGTAGTGTATAACCGAGGGTCAGGTTTTTCAGACGTAGGAAGTCCCCCCGCTCGATGAACAGGTCGGAGGTGCGGAAGTTGCGGTTCGAGTTGGTGATGCTGACGCGCGGTACGCTATTGCTCGTGTTCTGGCCGGTCCAGCGGTTCGTTTCCTCGGCGTAGAGGTTAAACGAGTAACTGGCGTCGAGTCCCTGCATCCGGTCGGCGTTGTAAATGTCGACGCCACCCTGTCCGAGGAAGAAAAGGGTCAGGTCGAAGCCCTTGTAGTTTAGTCCCGTATTCAGACCGTAGGCGACTTTCGGTTGTGGACTGCCTAGGATTGTGCGGTCGTTGTTGTCGATCACGCCGTCGCCGTTCAAATCCTGGAAGCGTACATCGCCGGGACGAATTAGCCCCTGTGTCCGGCGTGGGTCGTTGGCCAGGGCCGGGTCAGCGTCGATCTCGCCCTGCGTCTGATAGAGGCCATTGGTACGCCAGCCGTAGAACGTGCCGTACGCATAGCCCTCGTAGCTGCGGGTAATTTCCTGATCGGTGCGGCCGTAGGTCTGCGATCCGAGGAAGCTGCCGGGAGTCAGCAGTTTGGTGATCCGGTTCTTGATGAACGTCGCGTTACCGCTAACCGACAGGGTCAGGTTGCCGACTTTCTGTTGATAGCTTAGTTCCAGCTCCAATCCCTGGTTGCGTAGCTGCCCTACGTTCTGATCGGGAATGGTGGCCCGGCCCAGTGTACCCAGTGAGGGGGGCGATAGCAGCATGTTCTTCGTATTCTTGATAAAGTAGTTGACCGACGCTCGCAAACGGTTTTGCAGGAAGCCTGCTTCGAGCCCAAAGTTGCTCATCTCAGCCGTTTCCCAGCCGATGTTGGCATTGGCCAACCGTCCCTGTGCAGAACCCGACGTATTCTGATCGCCGAACGAGTAGCGGTAGTTTGAATTAATGAGCGCCAGGTATTGTAACGAGCTGACGTTCTGGTTTCCTAACTGACCCCATCCGCCGGTCAGTTTCAGGTTGCTAATGGTCGACAGGGCGCTCTTGAAAAACAGTTCGTCGGAGATACGCCAGCCGAGCGAGAAGGCGGGGAAGTAACCCCACTTGTTACCTGGTGCAAACTTCGATGAACCATCGGCGCGGAACGTAGCCGTTAGCAGGTAGCGATCTTTGTAGGCGTAAGTGCCCCGGCCAAATACCGATTGTAGGGCATCGTAGCTGCGGCCTCCGTCCTGTCCATTGCCAATGGCGACAATCGAACTGGCATAACGCATGTACCGAAGATCGGCATCTTCGCTGGCAAATTCGCGGCCCCGCGTTCCCGAATACAGGTCGTTGAAGGTCTGCGAGGTGTAGCCGCCCACCAGTCCAATCGTATGCTGACCGAACGATTTGTCGTACGACAGGAAGTATTCCTGTAAAAAGGCCCAGTACTTATCATTCGTGAGTGTCAGCTGGTTATACTGGTTAGTGCGGTATTGATCGGTGATTTTGACGCCAAATTCGCGCGTGTTGGTGAACGTTGCATCGAGAGCCAGGTTGGCGCGGGCTTTGAGTCCTTTCACGATCTCAAACTCACCCGTTACGCTTCCCAGCAACCGGTTGCGAGCGTTGTCTTTATCCTGCGTGTCAATGGTGTACTGCGGGTTGTTGATGTCGCCGAACGCGCCTTTCCCCTGTGTGGTGCTATAGGTGCCATCGGCGTTCATCACCGGCAGACCGGGGTGAAACCGGATCGCGCTCCACAGCAGTCCGTCCTGCGCCGAGAGCGTGTTGGGTGCGTTGTCGTGCGTATTGGTAAACTGGAGATTCTGCCCGATTTTGAGCCGCTCGGTGATTTTATGATCCGAGTTGATGCGGAACGTGTAGCGTTTGTAATACGAGTTGCCGATGATACCCGTTTCGTTATAATAACCCCCCGAAATGGCAAACGATGAATATTTACCACCCCCGCGTAGCGCCACGTCCAGATTTTGCGTAGTCCCCTGCCGAAGTATCTGGTCCTGCCAGTTGGTTTGCTGGGTCTGGTATTGCGCATCCTGCCAGATCGATGGAACCGTCAGACCGTCGTTGGTGTAGGCTTCTCGCTTGATGGCGGCCAGCGTGGGCGCGTCGAGTACGGGTAGTGTTTTGATACGGTTCGAAACGCCCGTGTAGCCGTTGACGCTGAACCGAAGTTTATCGTCGAACCGGCCCCGTTTTGTTGTGATCAGGACAACGCCGTTAGCCGCCCGCGTTCCGTAAATCGCGGAGGCCGATGCATCTTTTAATACGTCGATACTCTCAATGTCGTTGGGGTTGACGTCGTTCATGCTACCGGCTGGCACCCCGTCGATGACGATCAGCGGGTCGGCGTTATTGACCGTACCTAGACCCCGAATACGAATAGAGCCCGCATTACCCGGCGCACCACCGTTCCGGACGACGTTGACACCCGCTGCTCGACCCTGTAGAGCCTGCTGCGCACCACCCGAAGGTAGGTTCTGAATGTCGGCCCCTTTCACAGCCGAGATGGCCCCGGTCACGTCTTTCTTTTCCTGCGTACCATACCCAACGACTACCACTTCACCCAACTGCTGCACGTCGTTTTTTAGCGTTACGTTGATCGTTGCACGATTGCTGACGGGTACTTCCTGGGTACTATAGCCGATAAACGAAAAGACCAGCGTGCCGTTTGCGTCAGGAACGGTCAACGAATAGTCGCCGTCAGTGTTAGTAACGGTACCGGTGTTTGTACCTTTCAGTAGAATGCTGACACCCGGAATTGCCTGTCCATCCTCGCCCGTCACCCGGCCCCGTATCGTTACAGCCAGGGTCTGCCCTGCGTTGGAAAGCTGCGATTGAAAGCCGGTTGGGGTTAATGCGGAAGATGGTGTTTTAAGTTCTGCCTGCTTGACCGATTTTACAATGAATACGCCTTTTTTGACCTGTTTTACCGTCAGGTTTTGGGACGTCAACAGGCGGCTTAAGGCGGCTTTCAGGTCGGCTGCCTGCATCCAGTCGTCCGACGGTATGGGTCGGTTATCGAGAGTGGTAGCTGCGTAGCCAATCGTTACACCGTAGCGTCGTTCCAGTTCGGCGAGGGCCTCGCGGGTTGACCAAACGGTTTTGGGACGGCGAACGGACTGACTCTGCCGAGTCGTCGCCAACTGGAGAGAGGCAGCCGGTTGCGCGTTTAGCAACTGACAGCTTAGCAATGTAAGCAGCAGTCCAGTCGCAATGGTTCGGTAAGTGGGTAAATCGTTCATCATGTAACGGGTAGTCGGGGGATTTTTATTGGTAAGTCGGTTATCAGGAGTCAATGTCCCAGTTTAACGTTTCGGTGTGATTCGGACGTGTTTTGGGGAGAGAGTAGATACAGTAAGGTCATTGGCCTCGGCGATAGCGGCCAGCAATATGTCGGGATCACGGGTGGGTAGATGGATAGTCATTCGGAGATTCCGTAATGTAGAATCAGCAAAATCAATCCGGTAGCCGAGATCTTGGATGAGTAGATCGGCCATTTCGCCCAGTGTGGTATTATCGAAAATAAACTGTCGTGTCGTCCAGGCGCTGTATACGGCTGGTTCGACTCGCCGACGAACGATCGGCTGTTTTGTACTCGCAGGTACATCAATCAGTTCGCCGGGTACCATGTTGATGGGCGTCGACTGGCTGGCTACGTGCAGGCGTACGCGTCCGCTATTGAGGACGATGCGTGTTTGCCGAGCCTGTTCATTGACGGAAAAAACGGTTCCTAGCACTTCGACCTGTAGCTGATTGGGCGTCTTTACGACGAATTGTTGGTTGTTCGGCTGATGGGTAACCGAGAACTGCGCCTTGCCCGTCAGCCATACCGTCCGTGGCTCGTCAGCCGCCCACTGTTGGGAAAACCGTATTGAAGCATCCGTATTCAATACGACTGTCGACCCATCGGGTAGCTTTATCGACCGGGGAGCCTCTGCAAATCCACTGTATTCAACTATGCCCGTATTCATTCGGTAAATGATGAGGCCCAATACCAGTACCAAAAGGCTACTCAGCACAATACCCAGCCGACGTCTTGGGGAGGGTACTGGACGACAATGACGAATCGTGTAGGGGAGGTCTGGCTTGTCTTTACGGGCCTGAATAGCGGCCCAGACCGTTGCCTGTGCGTCAGCCGGTGGGGCAGTGGGCGAAAGCTGCCACATCGTTACCAACTGCCGGGCCAGTCGAACGTCGTCGGCTTTATGAGGGTGCTGGTTCAGCCAGACTTTCCAAACAGCCGCGTTTGCGGATTCGGGGTGTTTTACCCAATTAATAAAATCAGGATGGGCCGCCAGCTCTTCCGCCGTAAAATGATCGTATTGATGCATGCCTGCTCGCCGTAATCCGTGGACGACAGCCTAACGTTTCTAGTTTCAGAAGGGCAATGGCAGCTTTACGTTGGTTTTACCGGTTTTTTAGAAAGAATTTTTTAAAATAAATTACGGTCCAGTCTCTAGGCTACTTCGAACGTGATCGAGTAGACAACATAAGACGGGTACTAGCCAGGTAAAGTGGGATGGGTTTAGTTGCCTGCGTAGTTTTTCCAGCGCTTCATGGACCAGATTATAGACACTTCGTGTTTTGAGCGTCATGATCTCGGCTATTTCAGCATAGGACAGCTCGTTGGTATAGAGCAATGTGATTGCCTCTCTCTGACGGTTCGTTAGTTGGTTGATCGCTTGCTGCAACTGAGCCTGTCGCTGCTGGTTTGTTTCCTGCACGATCAATTCGAATTCATGAGAGACAGATTGTTTAACCGGGTTAGTTTCATCAAGGGCTGCAACGGATATAAAAGGGGCTTGCCTGCGAACGGCCCGGTACACGTGCCGACGCATTGCTTTAAGTAGGTAGAATTTAATAGGTACATCAGTCGCCAGATTTCGGCGGCTTCGCCAAATTTCAATAAACAAGGTTTGAATGCAATCCTTTATCAATTCTTCATCCTGAACAATATGATAGCCATATTGATACAAGGTGGAGAAATACGTTGAATAGATAGTCGAAAAAGCTTGTTCATTACCAGCCTGAAACTGCTGCCATAACTCACGTTCATTCGAAGTATCCATTCGTTTGTCGGTTCCAAAGCTCTGAATCGCAGCAACAGTCTGATGTCCATCGGACAGATAGTCAGAAGAAGACCGTTTCTACTGGTTATGACGAAGCTACTAAATATTTAGTGATAAATACCTAGGCCTAGTTGGAATACTAGTGGGCTCGCAGAGATAGTGGGACCGCCCCCCAACAAAGCGTAGGAGTCCAGCGGAATGACGAGGGTGGCGTACAGAAGCTAATTCAGTGATCTGAACGACCGTAGAGACTAGTTCACTGAATGCTTGCCTACGGTTTCTGCTTAACAGAAAGGCCTTCTTTAAGATGCAGCTATATGAATTTTCTTTTGGCAAAGTAAAGAGAGTTAATTTAGACAGGGATGTTTGTTGCTTTGTTTCCATCAGGCCTATTTGCTCACGCGAAGTCCCCGGACCACAAAGGCCAATAACGCTGCATCAACAAGCCCTATACGCTATTTAACTTCGACTCGACCGAGCGGATGAGCCCCCTCCAACAGGTGGTGAACCGCCATAGACCAGGCAGGATCGCTTGGATAAAGAGCGCTCCGCAGATAAGCCCAAGTAAGCCGTTGGACCATGGCTACCCGCTCAGGACTCTCATCTGTGGTCTCAGTCACTAGATACCCGCTGATCCCGCCTAACATATGTTCGGCCCCAAATAAACTAACTAGCCCGTTTGCCCCTGGACTTAAGTGATACGAATCGGTGAACCAATCGGGCCCTCGTTGAGTCAGGGGGGAGTAGTCCTGGTCGCCGGCTACTACCAGAGTAGGCGTAGTCAGGTGCGCATAACTCTGGTTTAGATGGGGGAAGTGTTCGGCCCCGAACAGACTTAGGTCCTCTCCACCCTGACCACCTGCACTCAGTAGGACCCCCACTTTAATGCGGGAATCAGACAAGTCAGCGCCCAAGCGACCATCTCCCTCAATAACTCGAGTACCCAACAGCACACCGACTGTTTGAGCCCCGAACGAATGACCAACGGCTGCAATCCGGGTTAGGTCAAGGCGTCCCTTCAAGCCTGGAAAGGCCTCTTCAATCAACGCCAGCTGGCCAAGGATCTGTTTCATATCCGCTACGCGATAGCGCCACATGGCCTCTTTTCGAGGATCACTTAGATAGGCTTTCACCGCTTCGCCATGAGACGCTTTAGGATCCGAGCTGAGCGTTCTGGAATCAAGAAAGGTCGGCTGAACGACCACAAAGCCGTGAGCAGCCCAGTAGTTGACTAAGGGTTCGTACCCGTTTGCGGATGAACCGAAGCCATGAGCAAACAAGATAAGAGGAAGGTGACTACCCGTCAGTGGGGCTGATACCCGCAAGGTTAGATCGTGTCCCCGTTCTGGTGCGGAGAGAACAATCGGATAAAAGGAGAGAACGGGGGTGGGCGTGGTACCCGTTTCATCGGGGCTAAGCGTTAGTAGCTTACTCATATACGCTTTATTATTAATTTGTTTGAGTGGCAAAGTTCATATCTATCGCTTTACTTTGTACAGTAGTTTCCCAAAGGGAAGTGGTATCCTGGAAGGAAGTGGCTTCAGACAAACGATGGCAAAACGCACGCACGGGGAAGAAACTTCTTCGGATTGCAAGCCGTATCTACGGGCTATCCAGGATGCGCAGGACATTTTAGGGGGGAAGTGGAAAATAAAGATTATCGGCAGCCTGGCCTTTAGCAACAAGCGCTATATGGAACTGCAACGGGTAGTGGCAGGAATCGGCTCTAAAATGCTGTCAAAAGAGTTGCAAGAACTGGAAGTAAATGGCTTGGTCAAACGGTCAATCATAGCCACTAGGCCTATTACTGTAGAATACGAGCTCACGGAGTATGGACGTACGCTCCAGCCCGTACTGGACGCGCTGGCGCATTGGGGGCAGGCTCACCGGACTAAGATGATGAATTAGTCGTTATAGCCTACAGCCACTGGCGTCGCCTAGCCTATTGGGCTTCTAAATAAGGTCGCCAGACAGTTATCGACACGACCGTTTCAAGGATACGCCAATCCCTGTAGTCTTAGGAGTGAAGGTATTTTGACAAAGAGATTAACCCGACTAGTCTTCGATGGGAGCGGCTATCGCTTCGCTGAGGCTATAAGTGGCCAGACCCTCACAGGTAGCTATCAGAACGGCCGTATCCAAATTGGCCCGCAAATACACCACCTTGCCCCAACGCATTTTGATTAGGTGTATCCCCTCATTGACATAGCTTGATCCGTCGGCGGGGGTAGCTCGGTCGGTCCATTCCACGGCGATAGTCGTCAGCCAGGGCCACCCGCTAACAGTTATACTACGAATCACAAAATTGAGCCCGGGAAAAAGCCGAAACAAGCGAGCAGACCATTGCCGCATGGCAGGAACACTATGACGGGTTCCCCCCAGGGCATGCTGGCCGCTGAAGGTATGGGTAATCGAGGGGGGACATGCCCTTGAGCATGGATTCATAGTCGCCCTGGCTTAAGCGCTCAAAATTGTGGTGGACAATCGTTTCGACAATGCGATGGTACATGGGGGTAGCGATTAGCTGAGTAAGTCGCACCAGCGGTTGCATCTGTTTTGCGGTACTTAAAGAGAACTATCTGTGGCATTTACAGTTCGGTTTGAGCACCCTGTTTGTAGACAAAAATTGTACATATCTCATCTACAAGCCTTTTTTGGGAATAAATAAAAGGCGTAACTTGATAAGCAGAAGTCATTCCCGTCGTCTTATCTATTGTATTTTTTCAAGTCTACTTGGGTAAGAGTTCTTATGTTAATGAACTATTCCTAGATCATCTGCCCTATACAGACCGTGAGATTGGGCTGGATTGTCCCTTGGATAGTGGGAGTGAAAAGAGAGTATTAGGGTACGTTAAGTGACTATGGTAAACCGCTCGTAAAGGGTGGTAATTGTTACTTCTTTCACGCCTTGTCGAGTGTAAATACGTCGTTTGTTGATCACGCGAAGTCGGTCATTAGCCTCAATGAAGACGGACTCAGGCTTGACCCACCGAATGGAGTCTGATTCGCCAACAGCTGTCACCACGATCTGGCTTAGATCATCAATAAAGGAGAACCGGTACGGACCCGCTTGATTCGCATAATTGACTAAGTGGGTGGGATTATAACTGAGCGTATCCCTCCCATTCCATTGAGTAGACCCTGAATAGGTGTTAATGTATTGCTCAGGCCAAAACTGAGAAAACAAGAACACGGATCCATAAACCGATTTGACCCGTAACTCCAAAAAAGCCCCGTAATTATTAAGCTCTAGGATCTCCTGGAGTAAGTTCGTGGACGAAGCGCCATCTAAATTGACATCTAGCGGCTCACTACTGGTCGAACTAACAACTTTATATTTACCATGAAACCGTTGATAAAGTGCTTCTACATCCTCTTTGGGAGGGATAGAGTCCGATTGCTGACAACTAACGGTTGCAATACATAGTAGGACAATGAGCATTAAAGCCGTCTTCATAAGTTGAGTTTGTGCGGAATAAATTTATTAAATAAGCTTAGGATAGTGAAGTAGTTCATTTGAGTGTCAGCGTTTAGTTAACGTAAAATCACTTATGTAACAGTACGTATGCTACTGAATTTAGTCAACACTAAATCAGTAAGCCAATGTATATTAGCGTATTACAACGAAATAAGAAAACTAGAAAATCGCTCCATTTTAAGCGACGCGTCGTATCGGTCTACCGAGCCGAAATTGCTCAGCCGGCCGATATTCAACAGTACCTGCATATTCCGCTCCGGGAATTGCGCCAGCTCAATCGCTGACGGTCCGCCGCTGCGGTATTACAAGCATCGACTAGCTCCTTTTCTGTACCCTTACCGGTATTTCAAGCGTATGAAAAAGCACAATCAGGAGGCCTATATCAAAGCCCTTGAGCGCCGATTGAGCGCCACCGAAGCCGAAAATCAGCACCTCAAACTTAAAGCTGAAGCCTTCGAAACGGCCATTCAAATTGCCGAAGAACAACTTCAGATCAAGATCCTAAAAAAGTCTGGTGCCAAACCGTCGACCAACTGACTCGTCCGCACCGGCGGCCCGGGCTATCCCCTGGTGGGCATGGAGCAGCTGTGTGGACTGTTTGGATTGACTCGATACGCCGGGTATGCGGCTACCCGGCGGCAGCAAAAAGTGGGTTTTCAGACTAGCTTGGTGCTGGCTGAGGTGATGCGGTTACGGCGGCAGGTACCTGGTCTAGGCACGACTAAGCTTCACGAGATGATGGCAGCGTTCTTGACTAATCATCAGATCAAGTTAGGACGCGACAAGTTACACAACCTGCTAAAGAGCAACGGATTATTATTAGTTAAGAAGCGCGCATACGTACGAACGCCTGACTCTGAACATGGCTTGAGGACGTATCCTAATCGGGTTAAAGATCTCAAACCAACGGCTGCCAACCAGTTGTGGCCGGGCCGCCGGTGCGGTAAGTGATCTAAGCTACGTTCGAGCGGGCACTAGCTTTGCCTACGTATCTGTTATTTTGGACGCTTACTCGCGCAAAATCGTGGGTTGGTCAGTGCACAAAACATTAGAAGCAAAAGGACCGCTAGCCGCTCTAGAAATGGCATTGACCGAACGAGGAAATAGCGACAAACCACTCATCCACCATTCGGATCGGGGTGTTCAATATTGTTCAGGGGCTTACATAGCTCGACTTCGAAAAGCGGCTATTACTATCAGTATGACCGAATCAGGTGACCCCAATGAAAATGCCTTGGCCGAGCGGGTTTTCCGTACATTGAAATACGACTTCCGACTGCAGGGCTTTGTCAATTTTAGCTTGGCCGAGACGGCCGTTGGACAGGCTATTCGGACTTATAATTCACTGCGCCCCCATGCGTCACTGAATTACCAGACTCCAAACCAAGCTCACCGGCAAGTTGGTCTTCAGCGGTTAAAATGGTATCCTTACAAGCGGGTTCGGTTTGGTAATGTGTCATTGCAAACTGACAAGCCGTTTTGTTCCCCTTTGTAGACCTATTTCAGTAGCATACGGTAATCCCGTTGCTGGAAACAATGAACAGTTGTTAAGTGTATCGTCACTATTGGCTGGAGCTTATGCATTAGAAGTCCTATTAGATGATCAGCGAATAATACATAAGCTAATTAAGGAGTAGATCAGCAAAGACGTAGTCATCACAAATTTTCGGACTTGAGTATAAGATAAACGGTTTACCAGTAAAGAAGGCCTTTAAGGAGACCAAGTCGTTTAACATCATTTGGTGATTGGTAAGCTGGATCAAATAGATATTCATCAATTAATATTATTATCTTCTCTACATTGTTTAACACAAAGTTGTGAAGTTCGCTTTGCAAAAATTGCGTCTTATTCAATAAGAGGTGAATCTCACTATAGGATGCTTTGCTATGTTGTAGTAAAGTAGGTATGTATTCGCTTTGATTCATACTTCTATCTTGGGTGTATAAGTGACCTAACTTTTGCAAAAGTCTCATTGCTTCTACAATACATAATGACCATGCTTTATAAAAATATCGGTCTTTTTTAGTTGCCACGGGATTACTTCATACTCTCCCAGGTATCCTTCTATTCAGTCTTCACTTGGTAACTACATATTCGGCTGGCTTATTTAACGGCATTGATCGGCACTTAGACCGAGGATTCGCTTTCTGGTTTGTTTTTGCGGGTTTGATCATGATAATCCTGGGCTATCCAATGGCTTGGGCATTGCGTAACAATGATATTCGATTACCTAAATCATTTGGCTACTTATTAGCTGGCGTTTGTTTAATTGGGGTTCTGTTGATACCTATCGGAGGCTTTTGGCTAGTTTCAGTACATGGTATTTACATCGTCGTTCAAGCGGATAAAGAGCATCAAGTTGACACGCAGTTGATTAACTAATTCTAAAACGTAACTTAAAGGGCTATTTTACTGATAGGCGTTAATAATTAGTAGTAACAATCATCTCATAAAACGATCCATTAAAATGGGGTGTTGTTTGAATTCTTGGCCGATTCAATCTGTTGCATACGGTTTAATAACCCCAAGTGATTCAGTTGTGCCGATCAGTTTCTATCCTTACTCGTTAACACTACTCTCTTCATTCGCTAGCCGATCGGCTACGCCAAACTGCTTATCTAATTCATGTATTATTCAATGAACGGTAGTACCTGGGTCTACATAGTAGGTGTACCTGTGGTTTTGTCGGGGTGATACCAGCCAAATAATAACCTTACTACCCGTCAAGTAATTTATATGACCCTCTCTCACCTGATTAACCACCAACCAGTAAACGCGCTTGTAAGTGGCAAACCAAAGAGTATCTACCAATTCTATACAGCCTCGAAAATGAACAATAGCAGAAAGGCTGTTGCCTAGGTGACCAACGAATACCTTGGTTATACCTAGTAAGGCCACTAGGTAATGCAAGTAAAATCCGATAGGGTCGGCATCTATTTGTGGATCAAAGCCATCGCAACAGCAGCATACAGTTATTGTATTAACTTTGTTGAGTTAATCAATAAACTAAGCAAGCAGGCATTGCCGTGGAGGAAAATCGTAAGTGGGTTGTTATTGGTGTTTTTTGTCTCGTTGCCCTGATTTATTTAGCCCGTTTATTCTATATACAGGTACTCGACGATACCTACTCACTCGGGGCTTCCAAAAACTCAATCAATCGGGTCATCGAGACCCCCTACCGGGGACAGATTTACGATCGAAACCATAAACTACTCGTCGATAATACACCCGTTTACGATCTGTACGTTACGCCTAAAAGAGTAATCATGGCGGATACGACCGCCTTCTGTACCTTGATGAAGCTGTCTAAAGCAGACTTTGACAGCCTGATGGGGTTGGCAAAGTCTTATTCGATGGTTAAACCATCACTCTTCAAACGGCGACTATCGAAGCAAGAGTTTGCCCGCATCCAGGATGCGTTAGTTGACTATAGGGGGTTTCATGCCCAGATCAACTCGGTTCGAATCTATCCCGGCCACACGCTGGCTAACACGCTGGGCTATGTCAGCGAAATCAGTCGCGATAAGCTCGATGCACAGGATTACCCCTATTATCGGCCGGGCGATTACATCGGACAGAGTGGATTGGAAAGTTATTATGAAGAACACTTACGGGGCCGGCGGGGCGTCAAATTCATGATGCAGGATGTGCATGGGGTTAACAAAGGATCGTGGAAAGGGGGCGCCTACGATACCCTAGCGGTGAAAGGCAAAAACCTTCTGATCAGTATTGATTCCGATTTACAGCGCTTCGCCGACAGCCTGATGATCAATAAAGTGGGAGCTATTGTCGCTATTGAGCCCGCTACGGGTGAGATTCTGGCGTCGGTATCAGCCCCAACCTTCGATCCAAACCTGCTTTCAGCCAGCAACTTTAGTAACCAGTACGGATCTTTGCTTAAAAATCGCTACAAACCACTGATTAACCGGCCAATTATGGCTAGTTACCGGCCTGGCTCCACGTTTAAGCTCATTCAGGCCCTAGTGGCCCAGCAGGAGGGCACCTTGACACCCCATACAGTGTACGGCCACGCTGGTTCGCCGATGCGCTGTCACTGTCGGGGGGGTAACGATTTACGGGGTGCTATCGGCAATTCCTGTAATCCTTACTTCTATCAGGTGTTTCGGCGGATGTTATATAACAACCATGAAACGAACACGTTTAAAGCCTCAGCCGTTGGTTTAGCCAAATGGCACGAACGGGTCGAACAATTTGGCATTGGTCAACAATTGGGTGTCGACCTACCCAGCGAGCGACGGGGTAACCTACCCGACGTGCCTTATTATGACCGGCTTTACAAAGGTAAAAATCGCTGGAAGTTTTCGTATATATCCTCGCTGAGTATTGGCGAGGGGGAGTTGCTGATTACGCCCCTGAAGCTGGCCAACTTAGCCGCGACTATTGCCAATCGGGGTTGGTATATAACCCCTCACTACCTCAAAGGCTTCGAAACGATGGGTGCGCAACTGCCTGAACAATACCGAAAGCACCATGCTACCGGCGTTGACCATCGCTATTACCTGCCGGTCATCGATGGAATGCGCCGGACTGTTGTGAGTGGTAGCGCTAAGTCGGCCAATTTGGCTGGGCTCGACATTTGTGGCAAAACGGGTACGTCGCAAAATACGAAATACGGTCACCAGTTTGATCATTCCATCTTTGTGGGCTTTGCTCCTATGAACGCTCCAACCATTGCCGTAGCCGTTTTTGTGGAAAACGCCGGTTGGGGGGGGGATGTGGCGGCACCCATCGCTGCGTTGGTGATTGAGCGGTATAATAAGGGGCGCACCGAGACAAAGTGGTTAGCCAATCGGCTCCGGGCGGCCCGGTATCTGCCCCCCATTGGTGGACTAAGAGCGTCTAGAAAAGTAGCCCCCTTAAAGAAGGACACTATGACGGAGCAACGACGAGATCTAGTGGTTGCTCCTTAACCGCTTCGCCCCCAGTCACAGCTAACCAGTATGCAGCCGTCAGCTGTTAGCCTAACACCAATCCTTGAAACCCCACCAGATTTAGATTAAGAGATTAAAAAAAGCAGTGGCTCTAAAGCCTTGTTCCTTTTACCAAAATAGTGGATTTTATGGATTGCTCTTTTAGATGCAAGAACCGGTTGCGCTCTTCATCATGCATAAAATTGGTAAAGTCATTCTCGCTTTCGAATTCAACGAAATGGATCTCGTAGGGTTGATCGATCGTGTGCTCAATAATTGCGCTTTCACTAGGTCGTATCCTCAATAAAAGCTGTCCATTGTATTTTGAAATGATTGGAATAGCTATATCCTCAAATTGATGAAAAACCGCTTCCTCTCCTTCCTTGACGTAAATAAGTTGAGTGATAAAAACCATGTTTCTCCAGGATGTGTCTTACGAGTTATCAAATCTTCTCTATACTGCTTGTTGTATAAGGGGCATCGTGTAGACCTAGACCAACTAATTATAAACGCTGCTGGTCTCTAAGGACCTAAATTTTACCAGCATCCGCTGTAATCTGGGACGAGTGTAGCGTTGCAATAAGATAGGATGAGCATTTAAAAGCAGATTCGATAGAATCAACCAGCGAGCATACTGAAGTGAATAAGCCAGTAGCACGTACCCTATTAGCAACAAGACAACGCTGCCAACTACTAAATGGCCTACTTCGGCCACGCGAGTGGCTCGTTCGTAAGCCTCAAAAGCAGTCAGCCCTTTTTTAAGTGGTGTCTGCTTTTGTCTAATTTTTTCCCATCCGCTTTTCAATAAGATGGCTCGGTACCACTCGACCCCTAGTCGTCGATAGAACGTTCCTTTATTTTCGAAAGGGTAGGCATCAAAGTAGGTGGCGTTCAGGGTTGGTTTAAGCAGTGATTCTCTAGTTGTGAACCAGAACATGAGCCCAAAGTTGACGACTAAACCAAAGCCCGCTGAGGTCACCTTCAGGCGAAGGAGCATAAAGCTGATTGATAGTGAGGCCAGGGTGAGGAGAAGCAGAATTTTTACCCATTTAAGCAGCATACCAAGACTTGTTTGTTCTAATTTTTCTTAATGAGGATCTGTACAGATATGCTCTAATTATTGGAAGTTAAGTACTACAGAATGGAAGACAAAAACAAGGCTTGTCTTACAGCTGTATGACAGAGGGCGAGGTCTGTGTTGACGTTTTGCTAAATAGTATAGGGAAGCAGTGTTTCAAATAACGCCCATTTCACAGTGATTATATACTGGCCTTGTTGCACACTGATTCTTTTTAGCTTCAGAAGTCTCAACTGGGTCGCCGGAGTGATTGCCGTCTCTCGAATCAACGTATCTTTTTCTAGCATACCCTTGAGTTTGTGACCGGGCCGCCGGTGTGGACTATTCCCCTCATTTCCTTAATGACTTTTTTGACGGCTGACCGTTTATAAAGCTTAGCAAAAAAAGTGCAAAATAGAATCTCTTCTGTTGCATGCTGAACAATAAAACGCGGTAACGGCCGTTATATATCTGTTATGCTTCTTCAGCCCCAGCACTAAACTCGTTGGGGCTTTTTCATTGGCCTACTGCTACCTTTATGGATATAGAACCTATATCTGATCAACCTCCCTCCCAGCCTGATCCCCTACCGATCCAAAAGCAGCATATTGAAGACGCTACTGATTTTTTTAAGTATTTGTGATGGCACCGGCCACCTGGAGCTTGTCGACGGGCTATGACAGTGGCTATTATTGGGAAGACGTTCAACGAACCCTACGGATTGCTGCGGGTATAGAGAAGTGGCCTGACTAAGGACCTTCCCCTTGAACTAGTGAATTAGTAACCAATATCGGTTAACATTAAATTTATTTGTTTTATGATATTTTCACAACGCACGTTTATAAAATGATGGATAGTACCCTTTCCTAGTTTGCCATTTATTAGAGAAACCTTCAAGCAAGGTTATTGATACGCTTGAGCCTTACTAAAGTTAAAACCAGTTCGAGCACTTCTAGCGCAGGGGCCTGAACTGGCTAATTACCCTTCGAAACAAACTATTGAGCCAGATAAAGAGTAGTAATCCAAGAATAATCAACACTGCATCCAGCTTATAAGAGAAGCCCATGAATTTCTCCCTGCCATCTAGGAAAAGTTCATACCGAAGCCATTAGCGCTCAACGATCGTCGTTACCTGGTCAAAGGGGAACGCTTCGTCGTAGATGAGCGGAATAATCATTCGACCACTCGTATCGATAAAGCCGTATTTGTCCTCCATGCGAACCATCGAGAGGCCATGCTGAAAATACGAGGCAAAATCATAGGTCAACGGCGTGCGCACCTGACCCGACTTATCGATATGGCCGAACTTGCCATGAATGGTCACTGCTGACCGATCTTCGGCTGTAAAGCCGGTCGCTTCATCGTATAAATGGGTGATGCGCAGCTTGCCCGTTTTGTCAATACAGCCCCATTTACCCTTCTTTTTGACCCAAAACAAGCCGTTGGTTGGCTTGCGGGTATCGGTATAGTCGAAGGAAACAATCAGTTCCCCGGTTAAAGGACTCACGTACCCGTACATACTCCCATATTGCACCCGTTGCAGGCCTTGGCCTGAATAGGTGTAGTCGACATCAATGGCATCGAGCGCCACTGGAACTTTCAGCATCAAATTGCTGTCAATAATGCCGAATTTACCTTGGTATTTAAACGGCGTGACGTGTTTGGATTGCTGAATCTGCAGGGTGACAAAGGGAGTAAAATTGAAGTTAAGAGTAAAGTATTCGCCCTTTCGCCACCACAGCACATCTTCTTTAGTGTCGTGGTTACACGTAAAATCGAACGTCGATTCATTAATTAGATAGTCTTTTGAATAGTGCTGAATAGGAATCTTGTACAGCTCTTTTCCAGTCTGATCAATGTAGGAAAGCCCGTAATGAGAGCCAGCCGGATAAATGACCCACGTTTTGCCATTACGGTAGCGATGTACTTAGGCTCGATGATGACCCTCCCCTGTTTATTGATAAATCAGTGTACACTCTGTCCTTGCGGACTCAGCTGCATAGGCACAAACTCGGCGAGCCCTTCTTCAAATTCGCCAATGTCGCGGTAAGCGGGAGTTAGTTTACGCCCGTTCTTATCCGTGAGAAAGGTTTGGTAGGAATGACACGACCTCGTAATCTTTTTGACTACATAGACTTCACCATAGTCCTGGCATTCATCATACGCTGTGAGCCAGGCTTGGTTTGGCACAGGCTGAGTCTGGGCGAATACCCCAGTTGATGGCCCGAGTAGTAAAAAAACCGTCAGGGTTCGAAGTGTGTCCAGCAGGTTTTGGAACCGCGGTCTTTTAAATGTATACCAGGTACTCCTAAAGCACTGTTGGCACATACATCTTGGTCAAAAAGAGAAGGACTATCCTTTCTAGATGTCGTGGCTTACCGTATTCCATACCATGACGTAGGAAAATGTAGATTTAGTTTCGTTTGTGGAACAACCGAGTTTACATAAAGCAGGAATACAGCCCTATTTCCTCTGCTGTTGTCGCTTCAGTAAGCGCATGACCTGAGTGGCCTGAAAAGCACAACCCCGTACCGTTTGAAAGCCGGTCTGGTTGAGGTGGTCGGCAATTTGAGCATAATTCTTGCCACCCTTGTACATCATGTCGGCAACGGATAAGGCCCGCCGGTTGGCCGGGTTGGCTAGCGCGTTACGTCGGGTAGTCTCCCCACCCTTCTGCTGACCCTGTGCGGTCAAATTCTCCAGCTTACCTAGTTTTGCTCCCTGGGCAATCTTAGCGGCTAGAGCCGCTCGAGTGCGCGCGCTGATTAATTCCCGGTCATGTTGAGCCAGTGAGGCAAAAATACCAATGGTTAAGGTGTTGGCATCGGGCATATCGACGCACTGGAAGTTAACCCCCGAATCCCGTAGCGCAAAGATAAAGGAGGCATTGCGGCTCAGGCGATCCAGTTTGGCAATGGCCAGAATAGCCCCCTCTTTCTTTGTGCGCTCAATGGCTGCTGCCAGTTGACCGCGCTGGTTGTTTTTACCCGACTCAACCTCGGTATACTCTGCCAGGATAACCCCCTTGATAAATCCGGCCGCAGCCGTGCGTTGGGCTTCCAATCCCAACCCTGAATCCCCTTCTGCTTTTGTAGATACGCGGTAGTAGGCGACGTATTGGGTGGGGCCTGTGGTGGCTAGGGCCGGGATTAGTTTCTCGGTCATTCGCTCACAGAATTACTTTGTTAATCCGAAAGGTGAGAAAGGAGTATTTCTTGGAAAGCTCCATGAGTCTGGTTTGGGCTTCTTCCAGGCTTAGTTGCTCGGCAGAGTCGGACACGGGCAAAAGTGCCCCGGTCGAGTCATCAAATTCTTTGAGAGTGATCCACTCCCCCTGGACGGGAGTAAGAAACTGAACTTCATGATAAATCATACCTTGTTTACTTTACCTACTTCGCTCTGGCTGATCAAAAATAGGATTTCTTATTTACTTTACAAGGCTTGAACGGGATGTTCAGAAAATGTAAAATACATTCTATCTTCCTTAAGAATTTATCTTTTGTGCCGTGGAACATCATTTTGGATACAAACAGTACGTTGCGTACTTTCGAGTATCGACTCAACGACAGGGGGCTAGTGGTCTGGGCTTATCGGCTCAACACACCTCCGTCAGTTCCTATATTTATAATAGAGGTGAGATTGTGGCTGAATTCACGGATATTGAATCAGGCAAAAAAAAATAATCGACCTGAACTACTTAAGGCTATAGCATATTGCAAAGAGAAGAGGGGAGTCCTGCTGATTGCTAAGCTTGACCGGCTAACGCGTAATGTAGCCTTTATTTTTACCCTTCGCGATTCGGGTGTCGAGTTTGTTTGTGCTGATATGCCCGAAGCCAATACGCTCACCATCGGGGTAATGGCTACTATGGCTCAGCACGAACGGGAAGTCATTGGGAATCGGACCCGCAAAGCATTGACCGAAAAGAAACGGGCTGGCTTCCAGTTGGGCAAACCTGAAAATCTCATTTCGGAGGCTACTCAAAAAGGGTTAGCTATCCGGCAGCAGAATGCCCGCGAGCACGAAAACAATCGACGAGCCGCTGCCTTCGCCCGGTCACTGCGTGGGGCCGGTGAGAGCTGGAGTGCCATTGCCGCAACACTGAACGAGAATGGCTTTCGTACGCGTCGAGGTAAACAGTTTCAAGCCGTGCAAGTACAACGAATTATTGCACTCTTCAACTAACGGGAGGGTATTATTTACTATCTAGGTAAATAATACCCTCCCTGACTCTGTGACAAGCGCCACCACCGGGTACATCACATCGTTTTTATAGAGAGTATTCTTCAGGTGCAGATTCATTGTAGCCAATGTACCAGATCTTCCGATACAGATGCACAACGATTCCACCTTGTTGGTTCAAATTTTCTGCTAACCGAGCGTCAACTTTGACACATCGCCATCGAGCAGACCGTACATCAATGTGTCAGTATGATCTTAGCTGATTATAAAGCTAAACAGACGGACATCGGCAGTTACCACCGTCGAGTTAGTATATATAAGCGTTTTTTTGCAAAATCGCCTTTAAGCGAAGTACATCTGCCGCTTTTCTAAATGGCTTCTCCAGCGATCTCTATACTTGCTAGATTTACGTAGCGAATTTCGTAGAGAAATATGATATATGCGTTCTTATTGTTAAATCCCTGGATTGAGTGCCGAGCACTGAAACTGGTCATTGGCAACACAAAAGCGAGTTGAGCCAGCGCCGGGGACAAGGCCAGTACCAGGTAGATCGGTAGGGTAATGCCTTTCATAGGGTTTATTGTGCTTCTAAGAAAAAGTTATAGCCTGCCCACGCCCGAATAGTAGACTGGCGAACGTTTTGCGAAGCGGCCATTCGGGCCGAGCTAATGACGGTATTGGCCAGGCCACATATACCCGGTAACTGAGCACCCTGAATGGCTGAGGAGCGGAGTTGACCGTTTACCTGACTGCATCAATCGGCCACCCAGTTACAGACTACTAACTATAACATAAGCCGGAGCAGAGATCATTAGACAACTGACAAATGGCGTACAGAATGGTATTCATAGACATCGGCTGTTATTGCTTCGGGAAAACCTGCTGGCCGTCCTTGATCGCCTGATCTTCATGTACGACAGCCGGGATCATTCAGGCAATGACTTTCTTGCTGCCATAATTACCTCCGCTCAGCACCGCGCGGGTTGGTTGCTTGCGGGAGCCACCGGTGAGCGCCGTTAGAATAGACTTTTTACTTCAGCCGCATCAGACAATCGAGTAGCGGTTAGGTTATCAGTTATACACACATCAGCCATGTACCGCTCCCCCTTACCACCTGAATCCAGAATAGAAATAAGATAAAGCGCAACATAACAACAAGGAAAATTAGCTTTGCCTGACGCTTGTGAAAGAAACCAGTATCAGTATAGATATTCCAATTTTTATTTATTGTTGTAATTATAATAACACTAGCATGAGCATTTATTAAATAAATGAGAATCTTATCAGAAGTAAAAACTATATTGCATCTTCGACTCATTTGCCCTTCTTTTGTAATAAAATCTATACATAACGTATCACTATGTTAACTCAACACAGTGTCCAGCTTTTTCTAAAACATAATCCCGCTTTAACTATCTCTGTACTTGAAAAGGAAGCTGGTTTACCCAAGGGTACTATTGCTCAGACCTTAGCTGGTACACGATCTTTGAATGCTAATCATTTGGCTAAACTAGAGCCTGTTTTGATTAAGTATGGATATTTAGAAAGCCTATACACAAAGGCTCGAGTTATTGCGGTGATCAACCACAAAGGGGGCGTTGGTAAAACAACGACCACTTCTTCCCTAGGTTCAGCTCTGGCTAACAGAGGATTTCGAGTTCTATTGATTGATTTGGACCCTCAGGGTAACCTGAGTCAGATACTTGGCGTTGAAAACCCTGAGCAGCAAGTTGCTCATGCGTTACTTTCAGATTCTCCCCTACCCATTGTACCAATCTCCGAGAATCTAAGCCTATCGCCTTCAGATATAGAGTTAGCGGATACAGAAGTACAACTCATCCTGAAAGTAGGGGGAGATCTAAGGCTGAAAAACAAGCTCAAGCCTATCCTACCAAACTATGATTATGTACTTATCGACTGTCCGCCCTCACTGGGTAAACTAACCACATCAGCCATGAATGCCGCTCATAGTTGTCTAATCACTTTGCTGCCCGAAATTTCTGCTGTGAAAGGAGTCGACTCCCTGTTGAGACGATTTATGGAAGTGAAAGAAAATCTTAATGCAGAACTTGTGGTTGACGGCATTGTCTTTACGATGGTAAAGAAAAATTCGGTGCATGAGGGTATTAAAGAGAGCGTACGACAATCGGTACCCTGTCAGATATTTAAGACACAGATTAAACACCTCGTTGACTTTCAGAAATCTCAAATTATGCAAATGCCGATCAATTCGTTTGCTAGTCAATCGGATGCGGCCAAGAACTATGCTGATTTCTGTGATGAATACATTGACTACTTACAGATTGTTAAATAAACTACCTCATGGCAAAGCTGAACCTACAATCCGCTATTCATAAGAACGTCAAAACGACCCTGAGCAATGCCTTTAGTAGTACAGAACATATCAAGCAACAAATAGCTATTCTCGATGAACTACGGGGCTGGATACCCGCGCCAACCCCAGACGAGTATAAGCAATTGGAATTAAATATTGCTGCTAATGGTTGCCGAGACTCGTTAATCCTTTGGGAAACAACTCAGCAGCAGGTTTATCCAGATTCGCCAAATCCAAACCATTCTCTCTATGTATTAGTCGACGGCCACAACCGCTATCAGATTTGTAAATCTCGAAACATTAGCTTTAATATCCAGCTAATGGATTTTACTGATTTAAAGTCTGTAAAGGATTTTATGATCGATCTACAGTTGGGTCGCCGTAATTTAACTCCGCAACAAATCACTTATTTTAGAGGGCTGCGATACCTTAATGAAAAAACGGAAAAAGGAAAATACGATCGGCGAAGCGAATTCAATAAAGTCGATGAATCCCTTCAATCAAAAGTTGCTAACAAGACTATAACTTCGGAGAAGGTTGAATCTACAGCCGAAAAGCTTGCTATTGAGTATAATGTTGGCCGTAACACCATCTTACGAGATGCGGAATATGCAGCTGGTGTAGAACAACTGACCCCTGAACTTAAGCAGTCTATTCTCACAGGATTAGTTAAAGTAGAGAAAGCTCAACTTCAAAAGTTAAGCAAAATACAACTGGATCAACCGATTCACAGTATCGATGCACTAAAACAGATTGTCGTCGGATCGGAAAAATCTAGTTCTGTTCTACCTGATAAAAAGCAGCTAAGAGAAAAAACGGAATCGGAGTTAAATGAACTGATGAGAGAACTAATACAGGAAAAGGTACTGACTCGTAAACGAATCGAACAACTGATTGAAAAAGCTTCTCAACTAAAAACAGTCATATAACAACTAGAAGCATTTCCTAACATCAATAATGTGATTATCAACATTTTACTCATAAGTCCCAAAATGGGACTTATGAGTAAAATGTTGATAATCACATATAATTATTTCGAATTTCGAGTGGAAACTCAGACAAGCTAAAGAACAGCATCTGAATCTGCAATCGCATCTGTCCTTCCTAGAAAGTAGTTTGTTTAGGGTCACAAGTTGTCGATAGCCGCTCCGAAAAAACTAGGAGTGATTGTACAACTCAGATAGGATCGAATAGCCCGGCGAGTTTAATTTAATACCATCAGGAGGTATCTATCGCAAAGCCTTCCGATGATGCATTCAGTAAGTTATGCTGTTCCAACACTATCGGGCTCTTGGGATTCCTGAAGTGTTATTGACGACAGATGAATAAAACCGCTTTCTCCGAAGTGTATAGCTGGCGAATGACGAGATAATTAATCACAGACTAGCCAAGTTTCTCCACAAACTGCTTTATGCTCTTAAACTCCTGCGTTTGTTACGTCCTAACATACATAAGTTGATCAAACCTCTTCTTGTTTATGAGTATATTAGACATCGAATGAAATATCATTAATAAAAATAGAATGAGGATTTTAGCAATCAGCTTGCTAATGCTTACTGCTTCAACTATTGATTATGAATTTTTATAGATATTTCCAAAACCCTTTTTCTTTTGCAACTAGCTTATCAATGCTTTGCATAAACATAACGGCCAGTTCATCATCAGATTTTTTGTGATATTCATATCCATATAAGTATCTGACTACATCTTGTTTCAACGTTTCACCATCATATACGTCATGTCTTCGAATCTCGTTTTTAGCTATCCTTTCTAGCAAAAGAGTCAAGAACTCATTTTTTTGTTCTGGCTTAGCTTTCTTACCAAGCTCAGTATAATACTTTTCACGATAGTTATCCAGTCCACGTTTGATAGCCGTTTCTATCTCTCTGTGTACTTTCATTGTGTCGATATTACTACGTTTTAAAGCTTGATTTCTAGCTTTACCCTTCGCTGATTCATTTTTGATAGCAACGTGCAGATACGCAATAAGCGATTGTATCTTGATCCCTTTATCAGCTTGTTCTTTGGCTAGTACGAGTACATCATGTACACGCTCTCGACCGTAATTCCCGACTAAAACCGCCAGTTCCTGAACATCAATTTTTTCAATTTCATACGCCAGTTTGAGTAGTTCTTGATCTGGCTCAACCGTTAAGGGTATGACAGTTTGGGGGGGCAAAGGAACATCAATGAGCGGCGAAGTCTTGCCTATGACAGTTTGGGGAAGTAAAGGGACTTCGATGATAGCCGGAGTCTTACCATTATCTTTAACGGTAAAGCTAATTTTGTGAACAGGTGTATTTGGATTATTCGGACGCTCTCTAATTAGTATATAATCAAAGGCTATGTCAGTCCTTTGCTTTAACTCGTCTTGGCATTTATCTAGCACACGCCGTTTGAAATCTCCAAACAGTTTGTAGTCACCCTCTTTTACTCCTAAAATCCCCCTTAATTCGTCATACCTAATCGTAGCCTTACCAGCCCAACGCCAGGCCTTAAGGTACAAATACATGCGAATAGAATGATTTGACTTTAAGACTCTTGTGTTTTCAATTTGATAATGAAAAAACTCTCCCTCAGCTATCTCAATGAAGTACGGTTTGAGTTTTTCCGATAGCTCAATTTCAATGAATCGACTGCTTTGATTCTCAAATATTTCGACAGAGGCAAAGAAGTTAGCTTTAAGCTCGCCCCCCCTTTTTGTCTTAGGTATGTGAATCGTGATATTACGCATTTCTTCAATTTCCCGCTTCAGCTCTGCGGTATCATTAGTAGAAACACCAATATTTTTTAAAAACTCTCTGATATACAGCTTATAAAACTTTTCTTCCGGGTTGTTTTTGGCAAGCATAGCCACCTCCAAAAATACCTTTTGCTGATTACGACTGAGGTCATATTTGGCCATTGCCACTGCATTCTTTAGTATTACCAGTTGCTCAGACTCAATAGGTTTTACTTCTTTGTTTTTTGCCATACCACTGCTACTTAACAGGAATCATCAGCAAGTTATGACTTTTTTTATAATGTCATATAAGCATCCTCTTTTTGTCATAGCTTATTCCCTTTCTTGTCATGGCTTCCCCCCCTTTTTGTCATAAAAACTCCCTTTTTTTGTCATAACTAAGTTTCTTAACTTACTGAAAGTCAATACATTATTAGCTATCTAAATTTATTTAAATTTCACAAAATACTCTCAAACAAAAATTGAGAGTATTTTAGCTCAAAAACCATTTGACAAGTTAAAAAGTCGAATCCATTGAAAAGATAAGTGGGTATGACAAAAAAGGGAAGATGCGAGGTATGACAAAAAGAGGATGTTTAGATGAACTTAAAATTAATAACTGTATTTAGCGGACTTAGGACATATTAAGCCGTTCCGCAAGAGACTCGATAAGTGGCAATGTAAGCAGAGTATGGCCGAAGCTGACGATTCCCACAAAAACCGCACCGGCAGACCAGCTTATGGAGAGTCTTTTCGGGTGGGACTGCTCCTGCAACTGTATTATGAACTTGCAGGATGTGTATGGTGAGATGTTTAACTATATTGAAGGCTACCGTTCCCCGATTGACTTTGAAAACCAATATTATCAAACTATTTTATCAACCTCTCATAAGTAAAGTGTCCGGCCAAACGGGCCCACCCAGCCGTGAACAAATTGATCTTCTCTTCCATAATTTAATTGTAAATATTCGCAAGAGGCCAATGGCGTATGTACGAGACCTGAAGGGCTAAAGCGACCGTATTCCGCCTAGCATTCAAGCGGGGTACGCTACTTATAACCGAGCGGATTGGTTCACAGATTGGTCCGCGTAACCCTTTATCATACTTCGGTTTGCTAATTGGGGCTGTTAGCGTAGCAGAGGCATGTTGGATGGCTTAACAAACTACTCACTCGCTTAATTGTTCTTGACTTATTCAAGCCAAATTTTCAAAAAGCGAAAACTTAGTATCTATCATCTATAGTTCTAAACGGATGACGTTCAAACAACCCTCATAGTAGCTTACAGAAAGTAACTCATTCTTTGTAATTTTCGATTTTATGATAAGGTCATAAGCTGTTCATCTTGTATGGAGGATTACATATACCTCGACAATAATGCAACTACGAAATTCGCTCCGGAAGTCCTACAAGCGATGATTCCGTACTTGTCAGAATATTATGGTAATGCTTCAAGTGCACACGGGTTTGGTAAGGAGATTAGCAATGCGGTAAAGGTAGCTCGTGAGCATGTACCAAATTGACTGTGAGTCTAATAAAGTAGTGTTTACCGCGGCTGCGACAGAGGCAATTAACTTAGGTATCAAAGGCTGTGTAGAAAATCAACCTGATCAAAAGCGGCATATTGTGACAGTAGAAACGGAGCCTGCCGCGGTGCTTGATGTTTGTCTGTATTTGGAGACACATGGCTACGAGGTAACATATTTACCAGTTGACAGAGATGGTTTAATTGACCTTAATGATATTTGTTCTACTTTGAGACCTGATACGGCTTTGGTAGCTGTAATGATGGTCAACAACGAAACTTGAGTTATATACAGTTAATTAAGCAGGTTACTCAACTCGCGCACGATGTAGACGCCTTATTTATGACAGATGCGACCCAAGCTGTGGGTAAAATACCAGTTAGTATTGATGAAAACGACGTTAACTTGATATCATTTTCGGCGCATAAGTTTTAGGTCTTAAAGGTGTCGGCGGCTTGTTTGTGCGGCAACGTTATCCTCGTCGTGTCCGATTGACCGCTACAACGCATGGTGGTGCCCACGAGCGGGGCTTACGGAGTGGAACGCGGAACGTACCAGGTATAGTTGGAATGGGTCGGGCTTGTGAACTGGCGCAGAAATCGAAGGTCGCTGATGTCGAACGAGTTGAGGAGTTACGGGATCATATAGAAGTATTGCTTTTAGATATTGATGGCGCTTTTATAAATGGTAGTGGAGTTAACCGACTTTATAACGCTACAAATATCACGCTTCCTGGTACAGACGTGAACGTTCCGATAGGCCAATTGAGAAACATAGCTCGGTCGAACGGATCGGCCTTTTCATCGGCGATGTATAAACCGTCTTATGTCTGAAAGCAATGGGTTTGACTGACGATGAGGCATCTGGTGCCATCCGAATTTCATTAGGTCGATACACTAGAGAAAGCGATATTTATCGGGCGGCTGAAACCATCAAACAACGGGTCCATGCTGTCCAATATTGATTTTCCCAGGAGCGAGGAATACAGAAGTGTGAGAATGAGCCTTTAGCTTTCTATATGGAAGCGTTGGTTGAAAGCACTCGGCTTGATCTGCTATTAGGGTATTTCAGTTTGTCGGCTATCAATATATTAGCGCTGGAATTTGCTAAATTTATCAGTAACGGTGGGCGGGTTCGTTTGGTCATTAATCATGTACTGTCGGCGAATGATAAGGCTGCAATTATTGAGTGAGCGAATACATCCGCCGATTAGTATGATTTTTCAATCCATGGTTTTCAAACGCTCCGGAAGGCACTGAATAAGTATGGCGACCACTTCTTTGCTTGTTTAGCCCGGTTGATAGCTTCTGAGCGGATGAAGATTCGTGCGATTAAACCTAGAACAAGCGAGGTATATCGCATTACAAGTCCGGTATCTTTTACGATGGTGTGAACAAGGTACGCTTTAAAGGTTCGTTTAATTTTACGGCTTATGGCTTGCTCGAAAACCTTGAAGAGTTGGACCTAAAGTTGTCCTGGAAAGTGGGCAACGAGGCTTTTACCGAATACGAAGCATACTTTGACTGCTTATTCAACGGCCGTAGCGACTACGCTGATTTTGTGCCATTTGAGCAAATAGAAGCAGCTATTGTTCGAGATTACGGCGGTAAAGAGTTTGATGAGTTGTTGATGGATGAACAGAGATTAGCAGCCAAAAAAGCGCAGCAAACCTGCAGCGTTTTGTACCAAAAAGCAGTAGAAAGAATCTTGCGTAAGATCGATATATATACCTGTTACACCCCAATTTCCATACGAGAGTGGCCCTCGTGATTATCAGAACGAAGCTTATCGGAATTGGGTCAATAATGAATTTCAAGGAATTTTTGCCTGGCAATAGGCACAGGTAAGACTATAACCTTCTCAGTGATAACACCTTTTAATCCCACTTATAGATAGTTCACTAACAACTATCTCTTTTCTTGGCGGGTCATCTCGAACTTGCGGTGAAACAATTTGAGTCCTTTGTATACGGTTACAGCTATCGTGTTTGGCTTAACCATAGCTATCTCAACGTTTAAGGCAATCCCCGTCTTAGGATGAATCAAGCGCCCCTTTGACCACAACTCGCCATCATACTGAAGATTGCGTATTAGTAGACTGTCTTTTACCAAGCCAAAGTTTTGCTCGCCTGCCTGATCGACCTCCGCCACTCGAGCAAAGTAAAGACCCGATTGCCGGTATACATCAACGCTGGAGCCTTTAGAAGGAAATTGCCACCGGCCAATGAGTTGATCCGCGGGTTGGTACGATACAGCGTTTATCAGAAACAGCATAACTAATAATAACCAAGCCCGGCATCGGTCTATGACTAGGCACATGGGTTGTGAAAGCGATTTCAACAGAGAATAGGCTTTAAGTGATTTGCGGTACGGGTGTGATGAATTGACAAACGCATTCAACGTGCTATAATGAATACTCATTTTAAGTCATTAAGGTTTATAACCAAACGTGTTCTTTACCAGTCTGGCAAGACCAATGCGACCGGAGTGCGTTGCCAGTCTGGGTAGTGACGAGTTGATTATTTATTATCAAAGACACTCATCGTTGAAGTGTATCGAAGCAGATGTTAAGATAGGTCTTGTTACAAATCATAAACGGTCATCTAATATTCGAAACGATCTAGTCGAGTGTTGGCTAATTGCTTTTGTAGAAACCCAATCATAACCAATACATATAGCTTCGAACCTAGAGTTAATCTAAATATTTCTTTGTTAGCAGGTGTACCTAAGCTCGAAAGTTTACCCGGTTCACCGCCTTTCCAGCCTTTTGAGCGGGTTTACCAGGATAGGTGTACCCTACTGAAGAGTCGTAGCAGGCTGGCTTCATCGTTACCAACGTTCGGGATACTACTGGGTATTACATGAGGTATTACCCAGTAGTGTTACCGGAGGGTGAAAAGTAAGATATCAAGTAACACCTTTCGGCCCAAAAAGTCCAATCCTGTGGTGCTTACCAGTATCTTTCGGCGATAACACCTCCGCTGTCTGGTATTGCCGGTAAACCCGCTCAGAAGGCTGGAAAGACGATAAACTAAATCCGGTAATATCGCTGACAAGGGTAGTATCAGCACTCTAGTTATGTAAAGCAAGCGTGGAACCTCATTTTG
Organism: Spirosoma liriopis; assembly: GCF_023196085.1. NCBI lineage: Bacteria > Pseudomonadati > Bacteroidota > Cytophagia > Cytophagales > Cytophagaceae > Spirosoma > Spirosoma liriopis. The sequence continues at coordinate 135,807 of NZ_JALPRF010000007.1, read as the reverse complement.
CACCATGCAAACCTTCGTCGCTTACTACTGAGTCTCCACTAAAAAGCAAGGCCAGTCCGGATTAGGCCTCGATGCCCAACGCAGCAGTGTACTCAGTTTTGTCAAAGATCAAACGCTGCTGGTAGCTGAATTTTGTGACATCGAATCGGGCAAGAATGATCAACGGCCTGAATTAAGGAAGGCCATTGACTATGGCAATCGCCACAACGCACTTCTGGTCATTGCCAAGCTTGACCGGCTGAGTCGGAACATGACCTTTGTGTCTTCGTTGATGGATTCGCATGTGAGCTTCGTGTGTGCCGACATGCTCGATGCCAATGAGTTCACAATTCATATTTTCGCAGCTCTAGCCCAGCAGGAACGGAAAATGGTCGGCGAGCGTACTAAAAAAGTCCTAGACGAGAAACTGCTTCGGGTGGGTCAATGGCGCAAAGGGGCCAACTCGTTTCTCTAGCCCGATGTGTCCGCTAAAGCCGCTTAGTTAAATCAGTTACGAGCAGCCAATAATGAAAACAATCGCAAAGCGGCTGAATTGATCAGTGCTTTAATGGCCACTAATACCAGTTATGTCGAGATGGCTGAGCGGTTAAATCGGGCGGGGTTTAAGACTGCCCGGGGAAGTCGTTTTCAAGCGACCCAAGTGATGAGGTTAGCGAAACAACTTGATCGAAGTTGATTTAGACAGGACATCTTCCCGCAGGATTAGAAAAATGCCCTGTAAATAACCAATCACAAATGGTCAAAAAATTAGTGGCGGCATCAACGTGCTGTTGCTGTAGATAGGGTTGATTGGGGTGCTAGGGGAGTTGATCAGATCGACCGTCTATGTTCGTACGTAAGCGCATATTTTGTTTGAGTAAAAGGGGTTTTTGGGTAATTGTTCAACCGATGCGTATAACAGACCACATTTGTCTCAGCTATGATAACGATGAAGTATCAGTTGAAGGGGCGTACTTAAAAGACCGTTCAACTGATACTTCATCGTTATCATAGCTGAGACAAATTGACGTAACTACAGCACACAAAGCCTAGATAACGTTTGGGACGGTGAGTGTAGGGGGTGAGTTTGAACTGCTTTCGACTAGCACGGTACCGATAAAAATGAGTCCCCACGCGTAGCGTTTGGGTCGGCGAAACGGCGCTTGGGTTCAGATCGTCTTCCAAGGTGTGCAGACTACCCCGAGTCTGCGCCGCTAGCAGGTAATAATCGGGTTGGTAGGCCAACGCTGTATCGCTGCCAGTCGTGCCGCAGAGCACTACGTAGACGGGTTTGGTTAACCACTTTAGTAAACCCACATCGTTCACCTGACTAAGGTTATCGGTGAAATTCTTTACTCCAGCGGATAATAACTGTTCATATTAAAAATTTGTCGTCGGCAGATTGGCTACTGATTGTTCGCCTTGCAACCCTTCTAGGACAATGCGGCTTTTTTCTTCAGCGGTGTACTGTTGGCTGGTTTGTCGCTGGACGTCTTTGATAATGGATAAAGCGGGCTTATGCTCAGCAGACATAGAGGGGAAAGCGGCAGCCGGTTTTCCTGTAGATTTTTTTTGGCTAAATTAGACATTACTAAGGCGATTTAGGATGAGACAATTTAAAGAATTGTCTCATCCTATTTGTCTACTTTTACTTGACGACGAACAGTTAGGCATATTAACTTTACCAACAAATTGGATTTCCTTATTTAGATAAAAATAGGCTTAATAAGTAGACACCTATCTTGTTGTTTTAATTTGAATAGCTACACACCAAGATGCTTGTCAAATATTTTTTATTCTAATCAATAAGACTTTTCTTTTCGGTAATCTAAAAAAAATGAATTTTAAAACATTTTTAATATATTTACTAAATCAGCATTAATATCTTTCTTTATAAGAAAATCCAATGAGAAACGTAGCTATTATTACAGATGTAGATTTCTGGCGTCACGGTTCAGGTAACCGAGTAAGAATTCGCTCATTGGTATCGTACTTAAATCAATATGTTAATTTAACGGTAATTCTAATTAATCAGAACATTCAATACAAAGATAATTTTAATCCATCTAATATTCAGTTTGTCAGTATTAATAACTACGATACGAAAGTACAACAAAAATTAGTTAAATATATACTCAAAAAATATCAATGTGATTGTTGCATTGTTGAATATATTCACTTAACTTATTTGATTGAAAGCTTACCAGATTCAATAAAAAAATTTCTTGATACACACGATATAATCAGTCGGCGCAATGAGTCATTTTTAGAAGCTGGGTACAAAGATAATTATACAGCTAACATTAGTTTTCAAGAAGAACTTGACTTCTATAAAATTTATGATTATATCTTAATGATAAAAGCAGAGGACTACGATTTGATTTCCAAGATTTTGGTAGAACCGAAAGTACTTTTAGTACCACATGCGTCAACAATATATAAGCCATCGATACGTAAGAATGCCTTGAATGTTGGTTATGTAGCTAGTACTTACTTACCAAATATTGATGGTATTAATTGGTTTATAAATTCTGTATGGGATAACATTAAAATAACAAAACCAACATTAAACATCTATGGGAACATATGTAGCTATATAAACGATTATAAAAATATAAAGAAGCATGGGTTTGTAAATAATGTCATGATAGCTTACGAAGCTGTTGATATAATAATAAATCCTGTTCGCTTTGGAGCGGGTATTAAGATTAAAAACATAGAAGCTTTGTGCGCAGGTTTACCTTTACTAACAACAACACATGGTATTTTAGGTATGGACGATGCAAAGGATGTAGCATTATTATCTGCTGATAGTGCAGAGCAATTCAAGGAATTGTTGGAATTACTACTCAGTGATTATGATCTACGTTTTCGATTAAGTCAGCAAGCCTATAAGTATGCCAGTAGTAGATTTAGTTCAGAAGTTTGTTACAGAAATTTACTAGACAAAATACTATCTAGCTAACCTGTAAATAATATTATTTACTATCTTTAAATTAAGAACTATGATGTTATTTATTAATAATTAATTAATAGGTACTTTATATACTGTTTTTGGTGAAAAAAGTAGATCAAATCAAGATTTTTATAAGGTCGTTTTTTGTATTTGCATTTTTAATATTTTAGTTAATTGTTATATATTTTTCGCGAAAAATATATACTTTCTAGTCTATGAAGACTTTCGTATAATTTAGAATTATAGCTATACTTACTTAAAAAAAGTCTTTGTATTAGGTAACTAGCATACTTAAAATTTTCAATTATAATTCGTTACAGACACTTGGAGTAGCGCTAAAAGCCGACATGGACCTATTCCATCTTTCGATCTTATTCAGTAGCGATTTTAATAGATTTTATTACCCTTTATTTCTTACATGTAATGAAGATTTGATAATATACATTGTTTGATCACTCTCACCTACTCCATATAATAATTCATTTCAAAAGATTGAACACTTAACCAAACTTCTTTAATACCTTGTCTAAACCCGGATACTTTTATAGTTGCTTAAAGCTGTCAACACTAGCAGCAAACATCTTGAATGAAAACGGTTTTTGCAGATACGCAACGAACGGAAAAGGAATTTCACCTAATTCCTTCAGATAGTACCCTGTTGTTAAAATAATACCAGAGTGGTGAGTTAAAATAGGACGTAACAGAGGAGCTACCTTAACTGGCAACTGACCTAAGCTCATAAAAAGCAGATCTGGAATATGAGTCTCGAAACAGGCATACGATGTTTCCTGAAACTCGGCCTCCCATCTAAATTCTAGTTCGGGCAACTGGGTAATGTAACTTTTGATAAGTTGACGCTGAATGGCGGTCTTTTCAATAATACCGCAGGTAATGCGTTGTCCAGAGGCCGCTTCCATTGGTTTATTTCGAGACTATTTGTTTGTATGTAATTAAAAAACTTTTAAAATAAAGTGGCAAAGATGCGCTGAATCAGACGTTTTTCATCCAGCATAATCTCTGCTGTCCCCTTAAGCAGAGGCTGAACCGGCAATTTGTTATCCGTGTTAGTAATTAACCCCCGGGTTAATTTCACGTTGGCCCGGTAGTGGTTATCCAAAGATACAGGGACGACGTTGCTAATCTTGCCTTCCAAAAAACCAAACTCGCTGCTAGGATAGGCATCTAGCCGAATTAATACGCGCTGATCAGCGTTGACTTTTCCGGCTCCTTTAAGTGGCAATTTAAGTTGAACTTCGTAATGCGTCACTGGAGGGACGACTAGCATCATGTACGCTTTGGGATTATTGTTTACGCCTTTCAACAAGTATGTTCGACCGGACACCTTGGCGCGCACGGGCGTCGCTACTTTCTTACTTCCGTCAACTTCAAAAATTAAGGTATCACCAACCTTAACCCGTTGCCCATCGTAGATGTTAGGGCGGTAGGTTATGTTGGGGTCGGTGATATACCATGTCACTTTTTGAGGTTGGTCACGTGCGTTAATCAGCGCTTCCGCCGTTAGTGTGTCGGGGTATTGTACAATATTCGCGGTCAACAGCAACAAAGCAATAACAGCGAAAATAACCACATTACCCCATCGGATAAGCCAGTGGGGAACATGACCAATAATTTCCTGCATTTCGTCACTGTACGAGTCGTGCCGATTGTTGAGACCCTGTATTTGTTCGACTGGCATGATTATCCCTGTGCTAATTCTAATTGGTTTTTAACTAATTCGTAGTAAACACCTCGTTGAGCCGTCAATTGCGAATGATTACCTACCTCCCTTACTTCGCCCTGTTCAAGAACTACAATCTGGTCAGCGTTGCGCACAGTACTTAGCCGGTGTGCAATAACAATAACCGTCCTACCTTCAAAAAAACGGTCTAAATTATCCATTATGATCCGCTCATTATTAGCATCGAGAGCACTTGTTGCTTCGTCGAAGAAAATGTATGCCGGGTTTTTGTAAACAGCACGTGCAATGAAGACTCGTTGTCGTTGCCCGCCGCTGAGTCCGGCACCGGAGTTGCCGATTTTAGTAGTAAAGCCGAGCGGAATTTTACGCAGGTAGTCCTGTAAGTTGGCCGTACGGATAGAATCCCATAAGCGGTCCTCGTCGATTTTCTGCCCGTCAACAGCAATGTTGCGTGCGATCGTATCTGAAAAAATATAGCCGTCTTGCATCACCGTGCCACAAGATTGCCGCCAGTCGCGAGCTGACAGATCGGTTAAGCTGCTGCCGTTCACCAGAATTTCTCCATCGGTTGGTGCGTAAAACTTTAGCAACAGTTTCAGCAACGTAGTTTTGCCGCTTCCACTTGTGCCGACTATAGCCGTTACCTTGCCTGCGGGGATGTGCAGATTCATATTCTTTAAGACTGGTGTCGAGTTGGGTCCGCCGTAGCGAAAAGACACGTTACGTAGTATAATACCCCGATTATGATTCGGGTTACCATGGGCTGCTGAAATCCGGTCATCATCAAAATACACCTCTGGTACTAGAGTCGGTCCGCAGGGCGATAGTGCAATGGAACGGCCTAGTAGCCGCTCTTCATCAAGTTCCTCATCCGGTTTATTGTGGACTTCTCCCAGCCGGTCTAAACTGATTTTGGCATCTTGGACACTGCGCATGAAAGTCATCAACTGACTCAGTGGCCCATTCATTTGTCCAATGATATAAGAGATGCTGAGCATAACGCCGAGCGTAATCTGATTATCGATGACAAGTGTTGCAGCGAGGTATGAAACGATAATGTTCTTTAACTGCGTAACGAACGATGCACCCACTTCCTGATACTGCTCTAAAACAAGACTTTGAATATTAATTTTAAATAGTTTAGCCTGAATCCGTTCCCACTCCCATCGCCGAGCTTTTTCGCAGTTGTTAAGTTTAATTTCCTGCATGCCGGTGATAAGTTCGTAAATCGTGTTTTGATTCTCGCGCATTCGCTGAAACCGTCGATAATCAAGGTCTTTACGCTGGCTTAAAAAAATGGCGATCCAGGCGACGGAAATAAAGCTGCCGATGGCAAAGATGGCTAGTAGTAGACCGCTGTATGTGCCCAGCACTATCGAAAAGATAAGGAGATTGACTACCGAAAACAGCGTGTTTAATGTAGCACCGGTCAGAAATGTTTCGATGCGATGGTGATCCTGAATACGCTGCGAAATGTCGCCGATGTTTTTGGACTCGAAAAAGCTAATCGGTAGCTTCATCATCTTCACCAAAAAGTTGGAGATGATCGAGACGCTAACGCGGGTGCTGATGTGTAGCAGAATCCAATTGCGTATCATATCCACTGCAACGTTGCCGACAAACAGCAGCAGCTGCGACAGCAGAATGAGATGAATAAAATTCAAGTTGTGACGATGAATGCCAAAATCGACCAGACTCTGCGTCAGAAACGGAAATACCATGCTGACGATGCTGGCAATGAACATGCCTAACAGCACTTGAAGTACATACCGACGGTAAGGCGTTAAATATTCAAATAAGAAGTGAAAGCCCGTAGTGCGTTGCCGCGTTTCCTCTTTGAGCTGGTAAAACTCTGGCGTAGGTTCTAACAATAGGCCAATGCCTTTCTGGTCGGCTGTACCTGCCCAGCACTTCATAAACGTTTCGCGGTCAACTGTAACCAGCGCGTGCCCAGGATCGCCAATCAGCAGCCGTTCGGTTGATTCATCCGAACGTCCTAGTAATCGCCGCCAGCTTGACTTACGTACGTCATAAAGTACGACAAAATGTTCCTGATTCCAGTGCAAAATGCAGGGCAGGGGGGCTTCTTTAGTTAATTGCTGGTAGGATAGCTTTGCTTTCAATGTTTTAAAGCCAATCGCTTCAGCCGCTTCACTGATGCCTAGTAAACTTACTCCTGATCGCGTGATGTATGCCTTAGCCCTCAGATAGTCTAGTGAATAATCTTTGCCATAATGGGCAGCTACCATTTTTATACAGGTTGGTCCGCAATCCATAAAGTCGAGTTGACGGAAATATTTGTATCGCGAGGCCATCTTATACGGAAATTGATTTAAAAAGCATTTCGTGAATTAAAAAAATTTCAGCCTGGAACATGGTAGATCAACTGATCCCATACAATAACAGCGATATTCCACTCAGAAATTCATTATCAAGTGGGTTGTCAAACGGACATTTAAGTTGTCTTTCTGCAGTGGATGATGACTCGTTCAGTGAAGTATATTCACTCCTAAGAAAGCGCCTTAACTGGTTACATTCCTTTTAATTATGACCTATTTAATTGTATACGCTGTGCACAAGCATAGAAATAATGTCATACTGAAAGTCCAATTCGGGAATAGACTGATCTGACTTGTCCTTGTAGTACTGTAGATGTATAATTAGAGTCAGCATAATACTAGTTTGATACTCAGTTCAAACCCTCCTATTCGATTCTACAAACAATACGCAGTTTCTATGGTACCATCAAATGGTAGCCAGCCATCGTTACCCTCTTTTATAGGACCGTCTAGCAAATTGTATAAAATGTTGAGTCTTCTGATGAAAACAGCCATCAATTAAATTAGAAGACATGTTCTCTCTAACTGGGCGGAACCGACTTATCTTATGTTTCCAAAAAATCAGTATTAAATGGTAACGCTGCGCTGTGAAAAACTAGCTTAAAGAGAAATTATTATCTGGTGTGTTTGTCGTCTGTTACGTAAGGAACAATCGGCTCTTTGAGTGCATACATTCTTGTTTAAAGCGACAGGTAATCAGGCTTGTCACATTCGATATACACACTTAAATTGGTAATTGTGTATCATAACAGAGTTGCTACTTTGGATGGTTGACTAGTCAATAGCTGACTCATTGATGGTAGCTTGATTCGTTCAAATACTCCAGCCTGTAAAGCCGCATCTTTTACATGTTCAACTTTATGAATGAAAATTTGATCATAAAACGCTTTAATTCGAGCTATATCATTAGTTTGTACTACGTCTCTCGACCAGCTGTGAACAGGAATAATATGCTCAATCACTTCGCCACAGTTGAACCACTTGTCGGAAAACTGTCCTAGCGTTCTATACTTAGCCAGAAAATGATCGAACCCACAACAGGGAAAATGCAGAATAAAGGGACCATTAGTCAGTAATACCGACTCATTAATCGATTCAAATCCGTGTACACCATCCGGTAGAGTGCTTGAATTCGTAATTGCGGCAGACTTACCATTCTTGTAGAAGTTAAAATAAGGCGTAAGACTGTTTAAGTTGTTCAGTAACCAGTTAGACTGGTACTTAGTCAATGTTTCTCGATTACGCTTGAATAATGATACCTCTCCAAAATAATTTTGAATGCAGTCAGTTTCTGGATTAGCCTCGTGATTAAAATAGCGGGCTACCGATATTCCTCGTGACGAAAGTTCATTAAAGTGTTCCCATACAGATTGATTCGGCGAGTAGAACAGTTCATCCACATCTATATGGAGCAACCAGTCAATGCCCGCTTCCTGCGCCATTTGCAAAGCTAAATCAACATTCATAACTTGGCGTGCCATCACTTCACGATCGGCAAATGCGTAATTGTCGATCGCTGACCTAGTTTGTAGCCATAGGTTGCGGAGTACAGTATCATGTTTAATAGCCGTAATGGACGGATGGTGTTCATATCGGATAAAGCCTTTGTCGTCGGGATCGTCGAAGAAAAGGAAAAGATGATCAAATCCAATCGAAAGATGATAGTTGATAAAATAGTCGAGTGTGGTATCTGCATTACGTAGCGTAGTAACAAGCGAGGTTTTCATTGCTTATCATCAAGATTGCACTAATCGATTTTCCATAAACTACCTATACATAGTTTCAGCTTTTATGCTGCTTTTACTGTCAATATCCTGTCGCACCGTCGGAATTCCTTTGTACGTAATGTTGCTCATTCCATTGGCAGTGGCATCCAATGCCGCTGAAGCGGATACTTCAGCGGTACTCATGCCTTCAACCGTTATAGTAACGGAGCTAACTTTTAAGCCATAGGCTTTTAAGTTAGACTTACCTTGCAAAAAAGCCTTTAGTCGTTCCGATTCTCCTTGAACTACCAATGATGACAGTTTATCCACTGTAAATCTTAGATTTTGGGCATTTATTATAGCGAAACCACTGGCCAGGCTGCTAGCTATTAGTTCAAGATCCTCCATTTTATCAAAGCCTCTGATTGAAAATCGAGTCAATTCTAGAAACTCAGCTTTTTTAAGAATTGGTAATGTAATTTTTACATTAACTACTCCGTGTTCAATATTTGGATTTTCACTACGCTTAACTGGGAAGTATTCAACGAATAATGTGCTGTTTCGAGTGCCGATATTCATAACCCCTAAATCCGGGGTAGGACCTGAAGCCTTGACAGAAAACGCAGTACCACCTATGATTGTCACAACAAAGGGACCAGTGATTCTAACACGATCGAACTCTTTCACTGAAAAGGTTCGGACGGTATCCTCATTTTGTTGCTTAATTATATCAGTTGCTATTGTCATTCCAACCACTGATGTTGCACAGATGTAGAAGAGTATGGCTATGGAAAATATCTCTAATCGTTTCATATGTTACTGTGGTTGGTACTCATTTTTATTGTGGTCCTTTTCAAGAAAATCCTTATGTAATAGGCTGATTGCGTACCCAGATATTACACGCGTACTTCGTCCCATTGGCAATAGGTAGTCCAGCATGTACTGAGTTAAGTAGAACCAAATTATTTTCGTCTCGATTTAGAAAATACAGGGCACTTCCTTGTTTAGGATGAACATTCATATTCAGTTCGGGGAAGAAAGTTTCTCCGCCCACAAAATCATCATTCAAGTATACCAGAATCGTATGGAGCCTGTGGTTTACTGACATTGAATCGAAGTGTGGCTTAAACTGTTGGCCTTCTCCGTAGCGTACGCACTGCAAAGGCTCAATTTGATTCAGATTGACCTTCAGTAACGTAGCCACTCGATTATATATAGCTTGAAATACAGGGTGTTGCAGATCTCTTAAAAAAGCAGAATAACTGGTTCGGGTATCTGAGTCCCTTACTTGGTTGTCTTCATATTGTAGTTGACTGCGTGTAAACAACTTTTTATCTTCAGCGTAATTAATAATGTAAGCACATTCATCTGCCGAGAAAAAGTTGGGGTAAACCTGAACACTTTCACGTTTGTAAGCAGCAGTAGCAATAGACTCCTCATCGGTATCCCAAAGTAATGCTGACTCAACTAATGTAGTAGGCTCGGCCATTAACAAGGCACCTGTCCAGTATTTTGAAAATGAACTGATTGGCTCTCTGACCTCACCTCGGAAGGGTGAAAAATAGTGTACCTCGTTCTCGTGAATGGTCCGGATTACCACAAAATAGCGATCCTGATCCGGCCAGACACAATGAGCCAGTAACGGACCTTTAAGCCGCATGAGTCCCTCGGAGGTAGCTTTGAAGGCAAACGTGTCAAATTGCCAAGACCTCAAAATGTAGTTAAGGTCGTTCAATGACACCAAAGGAAACCGAGGAGCTTGTTCAACGACTTCCCGGACCAGTGTCCGATTAACAGAACCACATTGCGCTAGTATAAACTGCTGTAAGGCCAGCACGTTAGGACACTGCACGGGGGTATATACAAGAGTAGTTTCCATGGCTTTCATTATTAGCGTGCACGGTTTTCTTCGTCTGAACTTCCTGATGTTCGGCTTCTACGCGAAAATGTAGATCGCCCGTAGTTGTATGTAAACCGAATAGATGCCTGTTGCACGTTTCGCATCTGTATAGTCGAAACATTAACATCCTGGAAAATTCCATAAAATTTTTGTTGATAAAGATTAAAGGCGTCGGCAAAGTTTGCCTGAATCGATCCAGCTCCTTTGAGTATGCTCTTTTGTAAACTAAAGGACATTGTGCCGTAGCTAATGGTACGGTAAAATTGGCTAGCGCTGGGAGCGCTGTAATCATACGTGTATTCGAGCGTATAGCCACGTGGGAGCGAAAATACGTGCTGACCACTTAACACAAAACTCCAGGCCCGGTTATCAAAACTACCCTCATTAAATAACGACGTGGTCCGTATGTAGTAGGCTACGGCGCTGTGCTGCGTTTTCCACCAACTATTAATCTTCAATGGAGCTGCTATATCAAAGGTTACCAATTGACTTTTGTCTAGATTCGTTCGAGTGTAGCGAATCACCTTCGTTATCTCATCCTGAATAGGCATCTGAGCGATCAAGTTCCTGTCAACCCGGTAAGTGCCTGTTAGCGTAATATCTTTGTATGTGTAAGCCAGTTCGGTCGAACTGCGTATAGCAGGCAGTAAAAAAGGGTTGCCTTCTGAATACTCAAAAGGGCTAGTATAAAACTGAAAAGGATTTAATTCGTAGAATGTAGGCCGTTGGAGCTTGCGGGCATATGAAAAAGAAAGACTCTGCTTCTCGTCTAACTTTTGTTGAATCTGAAGGCTGGGTAACCAACGGATAAAGTTTCGTTTCACTACATTGTCAAGCGTCAATGAATTACCTTCTGCAACGGTTTTCTCAACCCGCAGAGCTGCTTCAATACTGGTTCTGCCCATTTTTTTCTCAACCAGCAGATAGGTTGCTATGATGCGTTCATTGTATAAGAAATGATTGCTACGACGAAGATCACGCGCCATTACTCCTGTTGCCGACAGCGTGTCATAGATTAGTTCATTGTCAGTATTTGTCAGGCTTAGCTTAGCTCCTAAGTCTATTCTCATTGTGTTGTCGACTAGGTGCGTATAATCAGCCTTGAGAGATTGAATGCTAATAGTTGATGGAAATTGACCCAAGAGCACTGAAGGGAACGAGACGGAGGCAGTTAGGTCGCCAGTATAAATGGTACGTAAAGTCTGCGTTTTTGCGGTCTGATAACTGGCGTAATCAAGATTCACGGAAAGCTGATCTCCCGTGGAACTAAGGGTACCCCGATAATTTAGATCGACTGCCACATTAGCAGGCCGTGTAACCGTCCGTGTCTCAGTAGGAAGCTCTCGCTGAGAGAACATAGCTATGCCTGTTGGGTAGTTCGCAATCTGGGTCGTATTGTCAGTGAAGTCATTTTGGCGGTTTGTCACACCACGCGCCATAATTCCAACCATATGACTCTTACTAATTGAGTAATCAATAGATGCCTGATAAGATAAAGGGTGATTTCTCCAATGCGTGAAAGCATTACTGCTAAACACGGTGCGTTCGGCATTCGTCTGAACGATTCGTTTACTCACTTCATGCAAAAAATCATTGCTTTCATAGTAACCTGCTCGCCCGTAATAAGTTAGCTTCTTTGTTTTAAAGGTAGCACTTCCACCAAGTTCGTATCCCCCATAATACCGGTTTACAGAAGTGCCTACGTAGGAACTACCTTTAAGGCCAAGCGTTTTATCCCGCTTTAGCTTTATATTAATTACGGCTCGGGTTTCTCCGTCATACTGAGCTGAGGCATTACTTATGATTTCTACCTGCTCAATATCTTCGGAGGGTAGATTTCTCAACTCTTCGGCCGTGAGCGGTAATTGTTTACCATCTATGTAAACCACGGGCGTGACTGAACCTTTAATAGTAATACCTCCCTGCGGGTCAATCCGCAGACCAGGTGCTCGTTTGAGTATGTCTAAGGCGGTAGCAGCTGTTTTATAAAAAGAGTTTGAGACGTTAAGCGTTAACTTTCCTAAGGTTCGCTCTACAACCGGGCGCTCACCTTTTACAACAACGGTCTGTAGCGTTTTAGTATCATCGATCAGTTGTAACACTCCCAAGTTAATAGGATCAACATTTGCAAGTACTGTAATTTCCTTATTGCTATAAGCCTTATAGCCAAGCGAAGTAATAATCAGTTTGTAGCTACCGGGAGTAAGGTTTGTTAGCTCGAATACCCCTAGTGTGTCGGTCAGTACCCCCTTGGTCAGTGTTGAATCATTCAAAGCGGTCAGTAGAACACTAGCAAACTCAACAGCTCCCGCCTTAACGTTATGCACCTTACCAATGATGGACTGAGCATTTACGCCATTCAACCCACCCAAGGCTATCAAGAAACTGATGCAAACATATAAGATAGCTTTCATAAAAATGGTCATGTCTACAAGGCGAAAAAGTAGTACAACTCGTATCAAAAATCGTTGTGAAGCAATTGTGCCACAAATGTTGAGCAGGTTTTATACTGAACTGGACCAAGTTTTAACTGGGCTATAAAGTGAAATATCCTTTGTTGCCACCTAGCAGCTACCCCCGAATTTTGAGTGATGATCAATACTAGCACCATTTTAAGGTTATCAAATATTGGGGGACTGGTTATAAGAAAGTTGACGATATCTGATAAGCGGGTTTCCCCATGACTAAGTTGAATTAGATCAATCAATGTAAACCAAGCCTGTATCTCTGTCTCGTGAGTTGTTTTAGCATCCCAGCCTGTCATGTTTCCAAAGGTAAGTTGACACAATTCGATGGACTGAGCAGGGTATGTCAAAAATACATTGACAGTTTCGTTGGTCAGTTGCCAGAGCATGTCTGAGCGAAGTTGACCGGAAGTCTGATAAGTCAGTTCGTCAGACCATCTTTTTCCATTACCAATTGCTGGAACCTGTTGATAAACCAAGAATTTAAGCGCTATGTCAATCATACAAGCACCCTCCTTTAGCCGACCCTGCCGAAATAGCAGTCGGGCTAGGTTGTGTAATTGCTGTACCCGATGAAAGGCTAAAATGTACATACCTTCTGCAACCAGTTCGGCATCACTATCAATGGATTTTATCAGTAGGCGCTCAGCTTCGGCATAATTTCCCTGTTTATAGCACAGATAAGCCAATGCTGGCAAAGCTGAAACATCAATTAGTTGATTTAGCATTGCCCTGTTAGTAAATTCACTGCGCGCGATAGTTGCTTGGGCAAATACTTGTTCAGCACTACTCAGCTTGCCCTGCCGAGCGTAATTGAGTCCTGTCTGATATTGGTCCCAGAAGTAATTTACTGAACGCCAATGCGAGCCGGCCTTTTGTCGGCTTATAGGAGTAAGAACATCCGTGTATATATCCGAATTGGTTTTTTCAGAACCTTTCCAAGACTGAGGTTGATAGGTTAGAAGTGAAGCCGTCAACGCTTCCCAATCGGCAACCGTATTATTGGCATGGTTAAAGTTCATAGGAATGGCTTATGAATTAGTTAACAAGGCTACAAATTCCTCTTTGCCATTTTTCCGCATTGCGTAATGCATGAGAAGTTTATCCTTGATATTGAACTTGTTGGTCGGGCAGGCCGCCATGTTCTCACGCCATGACTTAGGACAACCTCCTCCGCAAACAGGTAGCATAGGACAGCTGGTACAAGAATATTTTCCTGCCAGAATTTCGTCGTGGAAGCTTAATAACTCCCGATGCGATGATAGCGAATCCAGACCATCATTAACGTTGCCAACTTTGTATTTGGAATTTTCGTAAGTCTCCACATAGGGCACCTCAGTGCAGTCAAACACATTACCAAATGCATCAAATACTTCAGCATCGGGGGTAACCGATAAGCAGACAACAGGATTCAATTTAGGAACTAGTCCTGGCGAAAACCCATATTTATACTGCTCCATAATCCAGTCAATCTCTTCATCAGCAAAGGTTTGCTTCTCAAGTGAGAGTTTATGGGCATCGTTACCCCAAGAGTGGATTGCAGCCACATAGAAATAAGCTATTTTGTCCTGTAAATTGTATTCAGCCAATAGCTGAATCAATGGTAACACGCTCTCTTTATTTCGCTCATCTACATTACAACGAATCGAGATGGAACAACCCAGTTCCTTAAAATCAGGACGATTATAAATTTTGATTAGGTTCTGAAAAATTAGATTGAATGTTGACAATCCTTCTTTGGTATGGCGACGAGCATCGTGATACTCAGCTGTACCGTCGAGAGTAACCTCTATCGTATTTATGTCATGCTTCCGAACAAGTTCCAGAAAAACCGGTTCCTTTAAACTCAATCCATTAGTGACCAGCTTTGCGCTATAAGTGCAATTATGCAGTCTGGCCATCTCCTGAATTTTGGGGGTTAAGGCGCGAATCTGCGCGTACGCCATTAGCGGCTCTCCACCAAACCATGCAATCTCGACGTGATTATACCTTTTGCGATCAAACTTACTTTTGATACGTTCCAAAATTCGCTCAGCTGCGTTACCACTGATGTAGTCTTTGGTGTGCTGCTGGCCGCAGTAGCCGCATCCAAGCTGGCACATAGCAGTCGGCTGGATGACATGATAAAGCGTTTGACTATCAGCCACAGCTGCTTTATTTCGATTGATAATCAACGATAGTTCATCTTCGGAAACAGGTACAATTGCCTCTATTTGACGCAACTTATCAAAATCATTGTCGTGCATCTCATCCCAAGCCTCACGCTCAAGTTTTTGATGAAGCGATTCGCTGACAACTAGTACGCGGGCAGTTCGTGTAGCCAGCAGTACCCGTTTCGGAATTAGGCCTGCTATTGTATCCGTTACTACGATGTAATGGGAACGTTTAAAATTCATGACAAGGCAGGTTTATAAAAATAATTAATAAGTAAAATCAATTAATTGGTCAAAAAGTATCCTGGTGCGAATCAACTTACAGTATTAAGCCTACGCTGTACCCATTGTTGTTTGCCACGAGTGAAATTGCTTTCCGTCCTGCATTTTATTTGAGGCTAGTTTAGGGGTGATTTTGGTTATCAACTCCGAGTAATTATCCTCTGGTGTGTTTCGTTAATTGAGGACAAGACCTACTGACTTGAGTTTCTTAACATGTTCGAGTTGATACAGGAACAAAATCTACAGTTTGCTATTTGGCTTGAAGAATGGTCTACCAGGACCACTTGTGCACCATTCGATAATGCACAAGTGGTCTATGCTATCTCTTACTTGGGCGTACCACCACAAGCCTGGTTTGGTCCGCAGCTTTGATTCTGAGGACAAGCCACATTAACATCGGTTCCACCTGCCAGTTCTTCGGCTTCTTCAGGGGTCAATTCACTAAAGCCTTCCGACTCGTTCCCAACCTCCTTTAACTGATTGATGATGTTTGTAAGTGATTTGCTTGCCATGATGATAAAAAAGTTAAATTGTTTAGTATAACAGAATCAAGCACTTGTGGCGCCTTCGTGCCGCTCCGTGTCACATTGACAGCTAAAAGTTGCATCTTTAGTTGGCGCCTTAAAAAATCTTTAGACCAACGCCACTATTTACTCGTCCAACCCCTGTGTTTACCTGACCTCCCTCTCTTTCAACAGAACCAACTACAACTGCTGATTATAGTAAGTGCGTTAGCAGATATCTAACGACAAGCTTGCATTCAGTACAAGGCTGATTTATATAAATAATGGGGTAGGTAGATTTCCTTATCTAGCCTATTGAATTAACTTCAACACTACTCCCCAATTATTGACCAACTTACATTAAGTGATTTTTTGGCACCGATCAGTTTCTCTGCTTCACCAGGAATCGTCTTGCCTCTTCTCATTCTATTCTAGAGTGTTAAACTCTCTGAGCTCATGACGCTGTGCTTTATAGTATATCCGAGTCGATGCAAGAATGAATTCTACGGTTTGCTCTTCTATCCCCAAAAGATTGATTAATGAGGCTTGCCATAAATTAGGCTGGTGTACCACCACAGGCAGAGTTGCCTGGACAAGCCGTGTTGATAAGACCAGAGATAGGACAACCACCGTTGACGGTTCCGCCTGCCAGTTCCTCGGCTTCTTCAGGGGTCAATTCGCTAGCGCCTTCCCTTGACTCATTCTCTTCTAATTTGTTTAATTGATAGAGAACATTAGCTAGTAGTCTACGATTCATAGTAGCCTTGGGTAAATATTATATTGAATTCTTTAGTTTGCTGTTTGTCTAAATAGTATTTATCAAGACCACTTGTGTACCATTCGATAATGCACAAGTGGTCTATGCTATCCCTTACTTGGGCGTACCACCACAGCCTGAGTTTGGTCCGCAGCTTTGATTCTGAGGACAGCCCAAGTTAACATCAGTTCCACCTGCCAGTTCTTCGGCTTCTTCAGGGGTCAATTCACTAAAGCCTTCCGACTCGTTCCCAACCTCCTTTAACTGATTGATGATGTTTGTAAGTGATTTGCTTGCCATGATGATAAAAAAGTTAAATTGTTTAGTATAACAGAATCAAGCACTTGTGGCGCCTTCGTGCCGCTCCGTGTCACATTGACAGCTAAAAGTTGCATCTTTAGTTGGCGCCTTAAAAAATCTTTAGACCAACGCCACTATTTACTCGTCCAACCCCTGTGTTTACCTGACCTCCCTCTCTTTCAACAGAACTAGTGCCTGCTCATAGGACAGAGGGTTAACTTTCGCCTGCGACTGTAGTAATGGTGTTAACTGAGCTAATAATTGGTTCTGAATGTGGGTGATCAGCTTTAACAGATCGTGACAGTAGACCGAGGGGTTGTCGAAGCCGCTGGCTGGGTGATAACGATGGACAAAAAACCCTCCTCCACATACTTCCCGAATAGGACAGCGTCTACAGGCAGTAGGTAAGGTCCGTTGACTTTCGGCACATTGAGCAATTAGTGGGGCTGTTAATGCTGATTCTAGTGAGTGCGTTCGCAGGTGCATGCCTTCTTTCGTAATGCGCGGCATGCACACCTTCAATGAATCTTCCGCTTCGATGCTTCCATCCGTTTCGATAACCAAAAATAGAGCACGTGTACGACCAATCGCTTCTGTCGCTTCCGCGAAGCCCAAAATTAGGTTTATAATTTGCTGAAAAAAGCGAATGCGTGGGCGCACATTGGATGGTATAAGCATCCACGCATCGAAGAGTCGGACGAGCCAGTCGCCATAAAGCGTTTGTAGCCTGTCAGAGTAAAAATGTGGGGGCAATTTGTGATGCGTTCCATCAGGCAGCAACAAATTAAGCGACCGCACGTTTAACCCAACGAAGTGCTTTAAAAAAGTCTCCGGTTCTGTAGTTGGATCGATTACAACTAATACTCCCGGATGGTAGCGAAATGCGGGATGTTCCTGCGCCTTCTGCAGGCCTGCTACCACAGCTTGGTAGGAGCCACGACCTCGATGATCGACCCGATGTGCATCATGGACAGCTGCCGTCCCGTCAATGCTAATGCCTACCCGAATGGCTAGCTCGCCTAAAGACTGGCACCATGCATTAGTGAGCAACACACCATTGGTTTGCAGGGCGTAATGAACATGGGTATGCGATGGAAGTGATTTCTCTACCTGGCTGACAAACTGTTGGTAAAATGAAATGGGAGCCAGTAATGGCTCCCCTCCGTGAAAAATAAACTGAAAATCTTTAATCCTGTGCTGGCGACAATAATCGCCTACCCGGCTGAGTAATAAATCAACTGTTACATTACTCATTAGGCGGGGCTGCTCCCGGTAGGTCGTATCGTCATGATTATATACATAGCAGTAGGAGCAGTTGAGATTGCAACGGCTGGCTACTTTTAGCACCAGCCCCCGAATACGCGGCTGGCGACGTTTTATCATATTGCGTAAGCAGAGAGTGTTTTAGAACTTAGGCGTGTTGGAAGTTTCACTTCTTAACCAGCCAACCTCCGGCTGTTGTGGCGTTGCTGGCGTACCACCCATCACTTCGGTGGAATCAAAGGGGCTTTCGGGCTGATTGAGCTGTTCGATAATCTTTTTGCGAAGATTTTTCCGCTTTGGCAGCGAGAATATGTTTTTCCATTTCATAACGCTAACGTATACCTATATACGTTTATTTAAGTTGATTAAGGCTTTAGGAGAATTGATGGGTCAACAAACTTTTGTTGTTTAGCCACTATATGCTCGTATGTTGGCGAGTAATCTTTATCGCCCCCCCGCACTTCAAGTGCAAGTTCGTTAGAAACTAGTTCTAGATCCTGTCCAGAGATTCGTTTCGTCGTAGGATTTCGGTTCACCTTTTGTAAAAAGTTTTTCCAGCCTGATTCCATGAGCTAGGGGAGTTGGTTTATAATTGCTGACCTAAGATTAGACTAATATGGAAGGCTGAACAAAATAATTAGACCAATTACGGTAATTACTCGACAGATCGCGAAACGCATAAGCTTAAAAACCTATTATTGTAGCTGACGAGCTTGGTTCGATTCATAATAACGGGCCAGAAAATGATAGATTACCACCTCCTGCGTCCGTTGTTTAGAAGCAAAAAGGCGCTTTATACTCATATGAAGATATGCGTCCGATAGGTCTAACAATGGGGGTTGATCAACTAAGGTGCTTCGTTTTATTGAGATACGCTGTATAAGAGAACGCAGCCGTATCGACCTTTCCGTTAGGATCGCAGATATTTCATGAACTGTTGGGGTATAATCGGAAAGGTTAAGTATAATCTGTTCATGTTCAACCCGGAAGCGGGCATTGAGTTGTTGCCGTAGCGTACGGTCAGCCTGATGCTCAGCTAGAAATTGTTCCTGCAAGTGCCGTAGAAGGTTAGCCTTTTCCCGATTACCCAGCTTAAAATCGGCCAATAAGGTATTGCAGCTTCGCAAGGCAAACTTCCAGCGATCAGCGAGATCAGATTCCTAAGCTAAATAACGTAACGTTGCTCAACTGGCGGCTTCAAATATGCTTTCTTCGGTCATTATAGAGTTTCCGTACCGGTGAAGTTCGCGTTCGTATGTATCAATTTGCACCCGATATATAATCCCCGATTTTCGGTACGGTTCTGTCCATTTATGAAGTCGTTCGAGAACTAGGTCATGGAACTGGAGAGTCTTGCTCTGGAGCCGTAGTCTAAGATGAGGTTCTGGATCGACATATCGGATAAAGAACCAGTTTTGTACTGTACCTTCTATCCTTGATTGCTGCAAAAACGGAAAAATCAATTCCTTGAGTAGCTCGTCCGCTATTTGTCGCCTGAATATAACTTAATGTATAGCTATTCGCTACCTGGTTGAAATTACCGGTTTACCAACTCATGTGCGGACAAGGTTGTACTATATCTATGGTTTATTGGCTCAACGGGGGCAGTTTTCTTAAGAGTAGGCAGGAGTCTCTCGCAGGGGATGACCAATTCGCTAACGTAAGCACCCTGCTCATCGCCAGCTCCGCTCAGGCGTTGTTACACACTCTACCAGGCAAACGGTCGGTTGCCGCTGGACTTCGTCAGCAGTAGTTGCTGGCCCAAGTCCGTTTCCAGATCGAGCACCGGTTCATTGTCTCCTTCTACGACGGCAACCCAATGGGGCAACTGATGAGCTATACGTAAGTGGTTGATCAAACTGTCGGTTGAGGAAAGAGGTAGGGTCGACGAACGCAAAGTCCACCTTGCCCGACTTAGGATTAGGTTTCGATAAGTAATGCGGGTTAAAAAACCTGATCACGAAGTGGTCTCCAATCCCAATACAAGCTCAACGAGCTGTTCTGCCCTTGTAAGTCGGCCAAGAACTGATAAATACTTAGGCCAGTTCTATAATTGTGAGCTGTAGACAGCCGGGGAATGACTTCTTTCTGATGACATTCTGACCATAAAATGACCCTGCTATCGGAGCGTACTAAAACCAACAGATCACTCATTTTGAGCTGATTAGATTCATCTACTGATGCAAGGCTTACAAGCGGAATCTCAAACTCACGCAGGATTGGCCGCTGTAGAACATTTCCCACCCGGCTACTATACCAGTGAATGATCTCAACATAAATAGCGTCTGGCCATTGCTCCTCCTCACACTGCAGGCAGCTTCGCACGTGGTCCGTCAAGCTGGGCGAATGGGAACCAAATTGCCCTAATAGATTAGCCGCCAATGGTCCCTCTGCAGCCAACAGATTGAACTGAAAATCGCCCCCATCTATAGCTTCGGGTAACGCACCCAGCAAGTTGCCAAACAAATAAAAACTATAAGGTAGTGTCAATGTGTCAGCCGTATTTAATGAAACTAAAACGGTATCTTACAGTTCAACGGATAATAGACGACCGCATAGAGCTCGACTCAGCATTTCTTCCAATAGATTCTCGTATTGACCCCAGGTAACGGTATTGGGTTCAGGCGTTGTGGCAAATGTCAGACCATCCAGCAGGAACGAATAATCAGATCTTTCACCAACAGCCTTAGCATAACCTACTTCAATATCAGCACTAAAGCCACTAATAGCGGTACAGTTCGGTCTTCATAGCGATCTCTAAAACGCTGTGAGAAGCTCACCAACCTCGCATCACGCCGGGAACATTGTAATGGCAGAAGCGTTTTAATTGCCCAAGTATAGTTTGCAAGACGCGCCAATTAAGTTGGTTAACTGAAGTCTTTACAAAGGAATCAGTCTGAATTAGAGATTTAAGAGGTGAAACAGAAAAGTGCTGAGTAAGCATTTGATGAACAACTAGATACGTTATGCAAGCGTTAGTACCCTCTTTGGCTAGTTGAGTCTTCACATTCATTAGTGTCCTGAACCCTTAAAAGTGAGGCAGTGAAAAGTAGAGTAAAAAAACTAACTTTCACAGGTTGACAAAGGGGAAATGAAACAGGCACGATTCACCGAATCGCAAATCGTAGCGATTCTTAAGCAACAGGATAGCGGACAGACCGTCACGCAGATCACCCGTCAACATGGCATCAGCGAGGCCACGTTTTATAATTGGCGAGCCAAGTATGGCGGTATGCAGGTCTCCGAAGTAAAGCGCCTTAAAGAGCTGGAAGACGAAAATCGGCGGCTCAAGAAGATGTATGCCGAGCTGAGTTTACAAAACGAAATCATCAAGGAGGCACTGGCAAAAAAGTGACGGTCCGCCGCTGCGGTGAGGCCCGCCCAACGTCGAGAAGTAGTCAGGTGGATGGTTGACTACAAACAGATTAGTCAACGTAAAGCCTGTCACTGGGTGGGTCTGAGTCGCAACGCAGTGGCTGAGCCAGCCGCCATCAGAGACAAGGACAAAGCGCTGTGTTGTCGGATTGAGCAGTTGGCTCGACGCCATAAACAGTGGGGTGTGCTCAAGATTTATCGCCGGTTGCGCAAGCAGGGGGAGCTAGTGAATCATAAGCGGGTCAGGCGATTATACAAAAAGTTAGGATTGAGTTTACGACGAAAGACGAAAAAGCGTCTACCCGAGGCTGTGCGTAAGCCGCTGCCCAAAGCCACGGCTTGCAATCAATGCTGGTCGCTGGATTTTACGTCGGACCACTTAACCAGGGGTCGCAAGTTTCGCACCCTGAATGTGGTGGACGATTATAACCGACAAGCCTTGGGCATCGAAGTGGATTATTCACTACCCGCTCAACGAGTCACCCGGTTATTAGATCGGTTAGTGGAGCAGTATGGTAAACCTGAGCGGTTACGCAGTGATAATGGACCCGAGTTTATCAGTCAGGCATTGCAGGATTGGTGCTTGGATAAGGAAGTGAGCTTGCATTGGATCGAACCGGGCAAACCCACGCAGAATGCATATATCGAACGGTTCAACGGGACGTTTCGCCGGGAGGTGTTAGATGCTCATATTTTTACGAGTATCCGGCAGGTACGTCAAATAGTGGCGGGGTGGTTAGTGGAGTACAACACGGAACGGCCTCACCAAGCATTGAAGTTTATGACGCCGGTTGAGTACCGCCAGGCGGCTTGAATTCTAGTCAAAACTGGCTCACCGAACGGGGCAAGGACATTAGGGTCTCTATTAACAAATCAGTTCCAATTAACTGCTGTAAGCGACTTTTTAGTTGCGTTAGCACGGAAAACCCCGTCAGCATAGGTTCAAGATCACTAACTAACAATTGCTGTTCAATAAGCTGATCTACAAATGTTGCCGCAGTAGCCTGATCAATAGCAGTTTTATTAACAGCTCAGCCAATTGAGCAGGCGTCGCCCCCGTTTGTGCCCGCTATAGTATGGCCATTAGCGGAGTCGAGGCTGTCACAGACGCTGTATAATAATGGCGCTCTGACCCTGTATCATCATACTCTATGTAACGTAGTTCGTCACCAACGATGTAGGAGGCATTTGTTGAAAAGAACCGCAGTTGTGGCCTTACCGTCTACTTGTTCACTAGTTCTCGGACTATTTGGGCTACGCAATCCATGTCGAGTCGATGATGTGGAACAAAGTGTGTATGTCTATTGAAGGTCACCTGCGTATTGTTGGTTACTGTTCCCACTGAGCAACCTGCCATTAATCCGAATGGCGTGGCCCGACTGCTTATGCGCAGAGCATGTTTTCAAAGCGTTCGTTGCAGGGTGGTGGGCAGTGGGCAGCCATTATTGCACAGGTGGTTAATAATTTATTTGTGCAATCTAGGCGAGCTAACAAAAAGTGCCTCATTTAGTTTGCTATCGTCCCACAATGTCTGCAGTTGACCAGTGGACTGTTCTTGAACAGGCGACACCATTATCAAAGGTAAAGCCGGAACACGCAGTAGATAAAAATCAAGCGTACTAAATAACATGATCTCTGTATTAAAAAAGCAGGTATCAGACTATTAAAAACTGGTGCCTGGGCTGGTTGGATAGAATTCGCAGTAAAACGTTGTAGCTGACTACTCAAATCAGCTACAACGTTTTACTGCGAACAAACGCATCACTACGATGTTGTCGGCCACGTCGTGTTAATTTTCTTTTTGTCAGTTCCTTTATGCGTTTTAGTTAAACAGGAAATACGCTCTTTATTTAATGTTAAAGCGGTTGAGATAGTAAAATCGTTTTTCATTGGTTTATAAAGGTTAGAGCATTAGTAATAATTAATGATTGAATGTAAACGTACCTGCGTCAACACTCAATATATTTAGACTAACCTGAGAAAATTCTCGACCAAATGAAGATATAGCTTTCACTCCGGAACTGCACGTCCAATAAACGTATTCCGCAAAGATTCCATTACGGCGGATCGGTAACTATTTCCTATGATAAGTTCCTGCTTATTAAGCGTTTCGATTGTATTGCCATGTATGGCTTTGATCGCTTTCCTACGAACCAGGAACGACCTGTTAATGCGAATAAATTGGCCCTTTGGCAGCAATTCCTCCATCTTAGTCATAGTGAGGTAGGTAACAACCACTCGATCAGCTAGATGCACTTTGACATAGTCTTTTAAGCCTTCCATGTACACAACGTCATCAGTGTTGATCTGTAAAAGTTTTGTACCCTCTTTAATCCAGAAATATTGTCCTTCAACAGGCTTATGATTTGCTTCAACAGGCGTATTGGTGCCATTTATTCGATCAATAGCTCTATTAACTGCCCGCAGGAATTGTTCGAATGGAATAGGCTTAATTAAATAATCTGTCACGTCGTAGGCATATCCATCTATTGCTAATTCCGTATGCGCTGTTGTCATGATAATTTGCGGGCGGTTGGTAGCTAGTGTTTGAAGCAACTCGAACCCCGTCATTTCGGGCATTGTAATGTCTAAGAATATGATGTCAGGGCGATTTTGCTGGATGGCTTCGATAGCGGCAATGGCATGGTTAGCTTTGCCAATTAAGCGGAGAGTTGAGAGCCGTAAAATGAATTTTTCGATCAGGTTTTGAGCCAGTGGTTCATCGTCAACGACGAGACATGTATATATATTTTTTTTCATATGATTATAAAGTAGAGGTGCTAGAGGCAACACTAGAATTTTCGATTGTAGCCTTTGGTTCAAGTTGCAATATCAAATCAATGGTAAACGTATCGACTTCATCATGGATGATCAATGTATATCGGTTTGGGAACAGAAGGTTTAGCCGACGTCTTGTATTGATGATACCAACCCCGATGGGCCGTTTCGGCGCGTTGTGACGGATAGTATCGGAAGGCTTTGAGTTCTCCACTCGGAAACGTAGCTTACCTTCGTCGGTTGTCTGAAGTTTAATATCGGCCCAAGCTTGTCGGTAGGTTGAGTTGATACCGTGTTTAAATGCATTTTCAACAAACGTTACCAATAGCATAGGAGGTATCAGAAACGGCTCAAGTGGGCCATCATGATGGAAGGACAAAGTTGTGCGCTCGTGCTGTCGAACCGCTTCCAATCCAATATATTCCTGCAGAAATTCCACTTCCCGTGCGAGCGAAATAGTTGGATTCGCGGTTTCATACAAAGCGTAGCGTAACATATGCGACAGACGCAGCACTACACTCCCCGCTTCGTCGTTCGTTCCGGCCACCATCGAATAAACGCTGTTCAGCGAATTCAAAATGAAATGCGGCTGAATTTGGGCTTGTAAAAATTGTAATTCTAACTTAAGATTATCACGCTCAAGTTCAGCGGCTTTGGTGCGCACCATCAGCATATCCTTAACTATTTTGCCCGCTACCGGAATGGCTAAGGTTGATAGCGTAAATGACCAGTTTATTAATAAAGTATTTCTACCGAAAAGTGCGTGTAAAAAACCATCATTGCCAAAGGCTTTGGGTACAGTAGTTAGAATGTGATATGTATTAGCGATCCAATTATATAGAACATAATTTGCCAGGGTATTCAGCGTATAAATGAGCCCCAAACAAAAGACCACCCAAAGTCTTTTACCACTATAAAGTTTGGGTAAGCCAACGGACGCAAATAAGTAGTAACTAACAATTATAGTGGGCAAATCAAACAGCATCACTGCAAGGTAAGCTTGCCAAGGAGCGCCTTTCAGTATCCATGTGTGCATGTACAACTGAAATAGTGTTATAGTAATCCAAAGCAACCCATGAATTAGCAACCGCTCTTTATGAACTGGTTGCACTAACATACGAAGAATTAGCGAATTTGGCCAGCTTTTAGACGTTGATACAGTTGTCATATGCAAACTTGAATGAAGCACATAAGTATTGTCAGTCAACAATCTACTTGTTAGGTATTTGAAGCAAGATACTCATCCTTTAGGCCTTTGATATAGTTTAAAAACAGGCAATTATTCGTGTTATGATATAGCCGATGAGATGGTGGCGCAGATCACCGAAGCTGCTACATTTGACTAGACATCAAGTTAAGCTTCATCTAACTTAGTGAATCATGAAAATAACCAGAAATAAGTACGATGAAGAGTTTAAAAAGATGTCCGTGGAGCTATCACAAGTTAAAGAATCTTTAAAAGAGATAGCCCAAGAACTGGGTATTATTTCCCAGATATTGAATTGATGGCGTCGAGAACAAGCGGCTGCTCATAGTACTGGAGCCGTCATCTAGACCCACTTCAGCCAAGAACAACAAGAAATAGCGCGGCTCAAAAAGAAACTCAAACAAGCTGAATTAGAGCCCGATACGTTAAAAAAGGCAGTAAGCATCTTCTCCATAGGAGACGGGAAATATTCGGATTTATAAAACTTTCCAAGTTGAGTTTTCCGTTGAGACGATGTGTAAAGTACTTCATGTAAGCCGCAGTGGCTATTATTGGCTAGCTCAACGACCTACTGAACGGGCCAGAGATAATGAGGCTATCACCCAGTTAACTAGTAGCTTATTCACCGCTAGCAAAGGCCGGTATAGAAGTCCAAAAACCACTCAAGACATTCATGCTCAAGGCGTAAAGATATCTAGGCCTCGTGTGGCCCGACTTATGAAGCAGGCTAATTGAAGTGTCATTCAGAAGAAAATGCGGTCACGACCACGGATTCAAGGCGTACCTACCTAGTGACTGAGTATCATTAAACCCCCAGTTTAATCCCGTAAAACCGAGTCAGGTCTGGGTGTCTGACCTGACATATATCCGAACCAATGAAAGCTAGCTTTATCTGGCGATTACTACGGATTTGTACGATCGGAAAGTGATTAATTCTCCGCTGAGTAAGTCGATAAAGGCCGCTGATACAATCATTCCTACCTGGCAGATGTCCCTAAAAAACGCCACGTCAACCTTTTCATTCGGATTGAGGAGTGCAGTATGCTTATCATGGCTTTACTAATATACTGCAAAAACACCCCTTGGTTATATAATGCATGATTGGGAAAGGCAACTGTTTGAGGTCCTCCCAAAAAGCGTACCGGTCAACGATTGAGGATCGGACGTCAGGTAAAAATGTACCCCCATCGGCGTACAACTGAACAAAGTATTAAGTTTATCCTTTCTCGGTAATTCGCTTGTAGTGAACTGGTTCAGCTGACCGGTTTCCTTTGCAATTGGTTACCACAACGGTTTTGCCAGAGAATTTGTCAACCACTCGAATGAGCTGTTTGTGGCATTGAGCGATACAGGAGAGATTAGTTAAGTAGTTGGTTAATAATAGGTAAAAGGTAGATCTAATATAATAGTAAAGCCGTTCTGTGAAGTACAAATATAACCAGATGCTTACTCGCGTATAGTTATATTTAATTATAGGTAAAATTGATTAACTTGACAAAAAATTTATTTAGCAGATCACTAGTTAGTTACTGAGGTTTATAAAAGCTTTATAGCTACAAAAACGAGTCGGGCGGTTTGCTTCTACACACACCATATACATATTGGTTAGTTTTGGAAGTGATTGAGCATAAGGGGGCAGAGAAATAAATACCAAGCGGGCCTGAATCTCCAGGCCCGCTTGGTATTTATTCAATCACCAGCCGCTGGCTCTGCCGGCTTATGTTGTCACTAAGTACCAGCTCATACGCCCCCGCCCCCACGGGCCCCAAGTCCAGGGCCCACTCACTACGCCCCTCGCCCACTGTCAGTGCCTGCTGATGAACTAGCTGGCCTGTTGTGCTATACAGGTTTAGCTGTACTGATTGGGCCAAAGGACTACTTAGCATTAGTTTGAGACTGCCCCGAACGGGATTACCTAGCACGAGCATCCCGAGACCAAGTGTCTTTTGACTCACCGAGCGGATCGTCGAATAGCTTACGCTGCCATCCAAATCAACAAGCTTAAGCCGGTAATATAACGCGGATGCGGTGGGTGGCAAGCTCAGATCATGAAAGCCGTAAGAAGCGCCGTTCACCGCGTTGGGCTGGGCGGTTACCCAGCCTATAGACGTAAATTCCAGCGCATCCGTTGACCGTTGCATCTCAAAGCCCGAAAATTTGGTTTCCCAGCTGGTCTTCCAGCTAAGTTGAACCCAGTCCACCTGGAGTCGGGCCGCGAAGTCGGTTAAGTGAACAGGCAAAGGTGATCGGTTGAGTCGTACGCTTACAGAGTTTTCGTAGACATTGGCCGTCAGAAAGTCGATGTCCCCATCACCATCATAATCGCCGGTCGTCACGCTTACCGGCATTAGCCCTACGTCGATCTGGGTAGAACCCGAGAAGTTACCCTTGCCATCATTGAAGAGTTCACTAACGGTGTTGTTTTCGTAAATGGTCGCTAACAGATCTAGATCCCCATCACCATCCAGATCGGCAACAGCCACGTCGGTCGGTTTGATGCCCACCCGGACTTCGGTGGAGCCCGAGAAGTTACCCTTGCCGTCGTTAAGCCGTATACTGACGTTATTGGTGCTGGAGCCATTAGCGACTAACAAGTCCATATCGCCATCCCCATCAACATCCGCCGTAGTTACATCAACCGGGTTGTTGTCTGCCCGAATCTGGGCAGAGCCCGAGAAGCGCCCATGACCATCATTGAACCGTATAGCCACCGATGAGTTACCGTTTCGTTTGGAGGCCAAAATATCAAGATCCCCATCCCCATCGATATCTGTGCAGGTTACACTGTTGGGGTTGTTACTATCTAGATTACCGATGTATGCATCGGTTTCAAGGGAGCCCCAGAAGTTGCCCTTGCCGTCGTTAAAGAATAACCCGGCGTAGTTGCTACCATAATTAGCCGTTACTATGTCCAGATCCCCGTCCCCGTCTATGTCAGCACACTTAACATCCAAAGGACTACCATCAGCTACCCTCAACCGGGTAGCGCCCGAAAAGCGGCCATGACCGTTATTAAGCCGCACATTCACTGAGTAGTCGTCGGCATTAGCCGTTACCAGGTCCAGATCCCCATCCCCGTCTACGTCCCCGCTCGTTACTTGTACGGGGTTATAGCCCGCTAACGCGAAATCGTTACCAAAGAAAGCGCCCGTCCCTCTGTTAACCGCTGTTGTGAACTCAAAGACGTGACTCAGCCCACCAGCGCTTATTCCACTACCCGTCACCAGCACCCGTTCGCCGGGCCTAAAGCCTATGGCGGGGGTAAAAACACTCGTGGATCCCGTTACCTGGCTGCTACCCGCCTTTTTACCACCGGTTTGCGCCGAGAAGACATTTAGCACCGCACTGGCGGGCAAAGCCTCACTGGACGTAAGGGAGATGGGCGAGTTACGGGGAACCGCATTGGCGTTAGGCGAGGGCTGGGTACTGACCACCTGTTGAGCGTAGGCCGGGACCAAACCCAGTGAGATCAGCAGCCCGCCGACGGGAAACTGGAAAAAACGTAGAGGACGAATCATAAGTGAAAGGCAGTTACCAGGGATCGATTAAAATGAGGATAAATCAGCGTTTAATGATAAAAGCTAACCGTATCTTTATTTAATATTTTTACTTTTTGTAAATATATAGTAACTTTTTAAGGAATATACTATTTTTTGAAACCCGCGGTCTATTTCATGTAGAATAAACCACGGATCTATGTTTAGCGCGGGTATCATTTAAATAAAAACGCCGTTAAAACTGATCGCTCACAGCTTTCTCAGTAAGCGACCGATAACCGTAGCCATCCGTCCGTTATCAAATTCAACGAGCATTGATCCGTTCTTTCCGCGAATCGTTTTGCCGTCTTCGCGCAGAATAGCCCTGCATGACTGGCCCTTTAGCGTTGTATCAGTCATGCGATCACCGAGATAGCTGTATCGTTTCATTATTAGAATTGAGCGGATTGGTTGAATAAGCAACTATGCATGTACATTCTAAATTATGCTTCTGCACTAAACGTTGATTAAAGGGTATTGTCCTAAAAAGGAACCAACTAGGAAAAATGCTCAATCCATTCCAGAATGTCGTTGCTTATTTCCAGGGTTATAGCAACTATACCTTTTTCAATTGTAGCGACGGTCGTCGCCGGTTAAAAGCAGAAACGTTATCGAGCGTGCTTAAAAAATTTCCTCAGTTTATTCGTGTTCATAAAAGTACAGCCATCAATCCCGAATCAGTTGAGACGTGGAATTTTACGAGTCGTGATATTAATACCGTGAGCATTCGGGTAGGTAATACCATTCGAGAGCTAGCCATAGCGCGCCGACGCGTAGAAATCATTAAGATGGGTCTTGACAAAGAAGACGAGGAATAAAGTCATCGAGAAGAACGGAGAGCGCTGGAAGTAATGTATCGAGTAAGAATCGCTGTTCTAATACAAATAACAAGGCCCGAATCAGTGACGATCCAGGCCTTATTGGTTGAGGGTGTGTTTAAAAATTAAGGTCTCAAGAGCTTGATTTGTTGGCGTTGGGTAGCCGTACTCACATCCAAGAGAAAAATACCCTGTGCGTTAGCCAAAGGCAAACTCACCCGTTCAACACTACCTGCCTCCTTGATGCTCTGACCATGCAGTGTCTTACCTTGCAGATCTACTAGCTTCAGCTGTACGGTTTGGCCACTTACCCCGCTGATCTCTACCTCCGCTGATTGGCCGACGACCGGGTTGCCCAGTACCTTTACCTCTAGCAACGACCCCGCTTCCGGCACTGCTTCGCGGGTACTGCCTGTGCCACTCGGTTCGGTACCGTAGAAGATGGTACCGTTCTGGTAAGCCGTGATGCGGGGGTTAAGCGTGAAGCTGCTATTGTTGATGTAAGAGTAATCGTCGCTCTGAACGAACTGGCTATAATCCTGCTTGGTTACCTGGATCTCCAAAGGACCCGAATCACCGTTGGGGGCCAAGCTACCGGCTCCCCCGCTGAAGCTGTACTCGATGTAGCCCGTAGCCCCCTGACGAGCAGGATCGAGCGGTACGTAGCGCAGGTTGAGGTTGTTCTGGCCGATCTGAATGTAATTCTTCTGGAAGTTCAGCGGGATGGTATTCTCCGTGGTCAACCAGTAGCGCAGCGTGATGGTGCTATACGCAATCGGCGTGGTACCCGCGTTTTGCAACAGCAGGTAGGGCTTGATGGTGTTGTTGTTCAGCTGGCCGTTGTCGGGATCACGTGAAAGCACTTTGAGCGTGGGCGCCACTACCGTGACCGTGGCCGTAGCGGTGGGGCTGGTGCAGCCGTTGCTGGTGCAGGTAGCCGTAAAGCTCTGGGTGCCCAAATTGGCCGTTGAGACCGCCAGCGTGCTGGCATTGCCCCCACTCCAGTTGATGGAGCCGCCCTGGCAGCCCGACACCGTCAGAATCACATTGCCCGTGTTTTGGGAGATGGTCAGGTTACTCACCCCCGCCGGGTAAGACCCGCCGGACTGGGTGGTGATGGTAGGGGGCTGGGGTACTTCTTTGACGCTAACCAGTTGGCTGGCCGTGGCCGAGCAGCCGCTGCTGTTGGTGTAGGAATAGACAACCGTATGCTGACCGACCAACAGACTAGCGGGGTTAAATACCGTAGCGGTACTGCCATCAACCGTAAAAACCCCACCCGAGGGTGAACCCAGTAGCGTCACCGCTGTTGTCCCCTGGCAGTAGCTGTCCGCTAACCCTACGATCGAAGGATTCGGCAGGGGGGTTACGGTGTAGGTAACCGGGGTGCGATCACTCTCGCAACCGCTACTGTTGAGCTGACTCACATAATAGGTCGTTGATCCGACGGTGCTGGTTGGCGGAGTTGGCGCTGTACTCGAACCTGTGCCGCCCGTAGACCTGGTGTACCAACGTAGGTTCGAGCCTTGGGTGACACTTCCTACCAGCGAAACCGGGGTGCTGTTCTGACAAACGCTGACATTGTTAGCACTGGGAGCCAGCGGTTTTTCATTGACCGTTAAAGTTGCTGTGGCGGTAGCCGAGCAGCCATTGCTGGCCGTACCCGTCACCGAGTAGGCTCCGCTCACGCCGGCCGAAATGCTGGCGGTCGTTGCCCCCGTACTCCAAAGATAAGCATCAGCGCCCTGGGCCGTAAAGTTCGCCGTTTGGCCCTGGCAGATCGTCTGGGAAGCCGGATTGATGCTCACACTGGGTGGCACGGGGCTAGTCAGCGTCACCGTTACACTATTGGTGCCCGTACAACCACCACTGCTCAGGCTGAAGCCGTAATAACTGCCGCCACTCAGCCCTGCCAGCACAAAGCGGCTGTCGGCTACGGTGACCGTTTTGGTCTGCACGCCACTCAGTCCGCTGATGCGATAGTTAAATGAGTACTCCCCCCCGGCCACACTGGTGGTAAAGCCGATTTGGCCGTTGGGCGTATCACAGCGGGAAGAGGAGGCCGTGCGGGCATTATCTAGACTTAGCGTCGGGGTGGGCAACACGGTGAGCTGGCCCGTGGCCGTTGCGGTGCAACCGTTACTGGTCCGGGTACCGGTGACGGTATAAGTACCCGCAACGTTAACGCCAATTGTGGCTGTATTGGCCCCGTTACTCCAGCGGTAGGCGTCGGCACCCGATGCCGAAAAGTACGCATCCCGGCCGGAACAGATGGTCTGACTGGTTGGCGTTACAACAACGGGAGGGGCCACCGTGTTACTAGTGACCGTCGTAGTCGCAATGGCGGAGCAGCCCCCGGTCACCGACACGGTGACACTATAGGGACCACTCTGGCTGACGGCCGCCGTCAGGCTGCTGGGCGAACTGGCCTGAGCACCGGGGCTGTAGGTGTAACTGGCACCCGACGGACCACCGGTAGTTGTCAGGATGACGCTGGTCTTGGCGCAGGTTAAGGGTCCGTTGTTGCTCAAGCTTGGGAAGAAGGGCGCATTGACTGTGATTTGTTGCGATGCGCACGCACCGGGGGTTACGCAGCCCCCTTCGCCCCGTGCATAGTAAGTTGTGGTCGATCCAGGGCTTACTTGTATGGCTGAACCGGTACCGACCGGCGTGCCTCCGCAGCTCCCCGAATACCATATCCAATTGGTGGCGTCGTTTAAGCTTCCGCTCTGGATGGTTAAGATGGTGTTGCTTCCGGCACAGATAGACGTTCGTGTGGCGGAAATAGTCGGAACGGTTGGCGCAAAGCACGTACTCTCTACCACAGTCGACACGACCGTGACTCGAATTGACCAGCTGGTTCCAACACTGTAATCAACTGAGGCAAGACCAACGTATGGATTACTCTCAGAATTGGGTCCCAAGTCCCCCGTGCGGGTGACGTTTACGCCACTGCTGTTTGAAAAGGAAGCCGACGAGTAGCCGGGGTAGCTGTCGGCAAAGGAAACAAATCCGGATGGTTGCTGCTGACTGTTCCCCCCCGAAGCCTGAAGGACCGCTTTGGTTATCTTGAAGCCAACGGGTATAATCACCTTGAATGCATCCTGCTGGTCATTTGGCGTTTGAATCGTACCCGAGAAGGTGTAGTCGCCAGCCTGATTTAGTGTATAAGTGGTTGCGCCCGCAATGCCCGGAAAATCGTTGCCTTCAGAATAATTAGTCTGCGCGTATGCGGAAAAGGTTAATGCCATTCCACTAATGAGCAGACACAGATTGGCAAAAAGATAAGACGTAGAAATTTTTCTCATAAACGTACTTGGTTGTCTTGACTATTACTAAATTGATTTGATTGATAGAATTTATAGATTTCACACGCAAACTATTAAGCCAAAGGGCTAAAAAAAGCGTCTCGTACACATACAAATATACTAGTATTTACATATATACAGTAACGAAAATGAGGCTGTTTTGGCTGAACGTGACCTCATTAGCTACGCCTTATCAATCATTAATTCCTGTACATATGAATCAACAAATGTCCTGGGAATCGGTAGCAAAGATAAACCGAAGCTAGGGGGGCAACTATCGCAAATCGCCCAAAAACTATAACATTTATCCCAAATTGACCTGCTAGTCGGCCTGCGCGCTACAGGAAGGGCCCTGGAATAGCTCAATGGTCTTCATCAAAATAAGTTTGTCCAAATCGGCTCAAAATTGCGGAGATAAGTTTTCACCAGCGGGCCAAAAAGCATCATGAGGGTGCCAAAAATTCAAAACAGCATATAGTAAAGGGTTAAGGTGTTAGATATATGAAGAGAAAAATCACCCCGTGGATCGTGATCGTAAAGGAACATCGCCCGCCAGGCGAAAAAACAAGACTGACAACCACTGAGCCGGGGGCTCTTGAGTGTGTCAAACGCTGGTGCAAAATTAGACTAACTCCCTCAGGGAGAGGTACCACATTTCACCCAAATTGAGGCAAAACGGTCATTTTGATAGCCTACGTACGTCTTAATTGGCCTAAATCAGTTAGTGTAGCCAGTAAAGTTTTACTTCAAGTAGACTACTGCGAAGATATGGCTTGGCAAGACTGTATTTAACAAAAAAGCCCGATCTCATCTGAGACGGGCTAACACGGTAGAGAATATACAATCTTTATTAACCAGCCTCATGTAATTCTTGGTGACTAGCCAGCGAGTTTAATAGTAGCCAAGCAAGGATTACACCAAGCAGATCAAATGTGTTACTAATTAGTACTGGCCAAACATGCAGAAAGCTACCGGCTAGTGCCGTAAGCTTAATAGCAACCAAGCCTTGAACTAATCGTTTATCAACAATCCCCTCTAATGGCAACAAATCAATGTATAACAAAGACGTACCTATCCATATCAAGATGTAAGCCAAACCGTTGGCGAAGCTGGTGAGCATAAACAAGCCCAGTGCATCAGCAAAATCCCCGCGATTAGCAAACGAGCTCCCCGACGAACACCTTTCAGTAGGTAAGATTGACCGACTTGTAAAAAGCTTCGATAGTGAAAAGCTAAAGCCAGAAAAGCAACTAGGGGTAGTAGCATTGTATCCGATGAGATAAATGGTTTGCTCAATAAGATACCTTGCCCCGCTGCTCCTGCCCACCAAGTCATAACCTTTTTTTATCCCACGTACGACCAAAGAAATACGCTGAAATTTATGTTCAGCATTCCCTATATTAGTTGCAGTAACCACAAAGAAAACCCCTTGAGTGCTGCCTACTTTCTGATAAAAAGTACATCGGAGAGAGAACTCAATACGTGGTTTATGTGAACCCTCCCTAAAGAATCGGTAATAAGCCCTCAACCAGCCCCGATTGGACCTAGCAATTGAGCCGCCGATATCAATACATCGAAGAAATTTTTCGTGTCATCATCCATTGGCTTTAATTCTATACGTTGACGTCGCTAATGCATTTGTATCACTGAGCGACCTCTGCTGCCAGATGATGATCAACAATACCTTCGAGTTGTTCAAATGTCATTGTCTCGGGTCGGGACTCAATATCGGCAGCAATTTCCCGGTATGTGTTCTGTACACTTTCCTGGGTAAGTGTTGGCTGAAAACGTCCCCGTACAGCTAACGGCCTAGCGGCAACCGCTTCTGTCCAAAAGCGTACATCAGGAAAGGCTGCCCCTATGCGGACACCCGCATATAATACCCTAGCCTCAAACAGAGTACATCCGCCGGCAAGGCAGGCGTGGTAGAACATTTCATCAGCTTCCTTGCGAGATACAGCCGCATCATCGCAGGCCACATCATGAACGATGGATGCTCGTCGATATTCACCTGTGTAGGGCGAGCCAACCATTGACCAGAGGGCAGCGGGGATACTGGCCCCGTTGACAATACTACCTGCTGGGGCTACCCACTTTCTTCCTTTTGGATCAATGTAGAAAAACTCTTTCTGTACTTTCATCTGCCGATCAGCACCTGGTTCAGTAAGCCATTCGGTAATGGGGTTGCCCGAAAATGAGCCCATATCTGCCATGAGGATAAATAGATTGAATAGGAGGGCTATCTCTGGTCAGCAGTTGACTTCCAGCCGAGAACTAGACCAAAAGTTGTACATCGACTTGAGGCTTCTATTTATCAATTTAGCTCGTTAGTAGCAATATGGCTTTACTTTCCGGTAGCACAAATAGCAAGCTGAATGATCAATAGTTTGAAAGGTGATGAGGCCAGTGTTCTAGATTATTTAAACTAAAAAGTAAAACCTTTATTTGGCTCGTCAGCAAAAGATAGGCTTCAAAAACTATTCACCATGGCGTAAATCAAAGTCTGCACCGATACGATCCAGTCGTTTTCTCAAGAAAATCGGATAGGTGCCGTGAGGGGATGAAAAAAACGAAGTCTACCCACTAAGGTAAAGGTCGACAGTCCCCGATGTTGCTTGCGTCGGTTCAAAATAAGTGTTGACAACTGCCGCAAAGAGATATTTTAGAGCAGATAGTAGCAAAAAGGCACCAAAATGCAGAGTTTATTATGAATGAGGCTATTGTCTTTTTGCGTTTATATTCATTGATAGGCAGAAAGACGTTTTGTTATCTGAAGCATAAGATTTAAGGTGCTTCAGACGGGCAAGAGAGAAGTAAAGCGGAACCATTCCATTCTGTTAAAAAAGCATATACAAGTTTCCTCGAGGGAAACATTCTTTTCGATAAATTCGTATCATTAATGAGGCATTGAAAGGCGCAGAGATGCCACACCAAAGGTGTAATGTGTTTTGTTAAACTTATTGATTAGTTTCTACAAAACCATAACGCAAAGGGCTGACCTATGAAAACGATCAAACATGTAGTCCCTTCGTCGGCCAAGGAAAGTCCGGTCGTTAAGAAAATTCTTGATGACAAACGGGCGCTGAGAGAGCAGCGGGCGAGTGCCAAAAAAGTAAGTTCAAGTGAAACAAAGCCAGACCAACTACAAACCATATAGCTGCGAACGGCAAGACATTTCAACAGGCACTAACTTCTTTTTGATACCGATTATGGAGTGCGCTACGTGGCGCACTTTTTTAATTATGGCTACCTCTTTGTTGCCGATCAGTTAGGCTGCCAGTTCTACTCCTTTGATCTGTTTCCAATTGGGATGTATAAACCCCCTAAGGGTATACCGGAAGATCATTGGCTAACTGCTACCGTTCAGTATCTGTTTGCTCAGCGGTTTGAGCAGTTAAGCAATATCATTATTGCTGTCTACGAAGATTCAGATGGTTCACAATGAACTCGTCGAAGAAAGTTTGAGCACTGGTTTGAAAGTAGCGGTGTCGACTATATAGAGAAGCATGATTTCGATTTTGCTGAAGAGGAAGGAGCACGCCTGGCATCCCTTTTTATTCATACTGACTTTGAAAGAAAGCAGCAGGCCATTGACAACTTCGTCAATGCGGTAGTGAACGGCCACGTCTATCTCTAGTTTATTATCAAATAGAATTAGATCGGTGCAGTTATTCACTAACTACTTCCTTTCATATACGTCTGATAGTGGCTTGTACAATACTACTATTTCCTCAGTGCGTGGCGTGCTCTGCCGAAGGCTTTAGTGGTCTACCAATAAAAACAAATTTGATAAGTCTCTTATCAGTAGCTTGTTAACCAACTATTTTGTGAAAAATGGCCAAAAAAATCGTTGCAGATATGTGACGTACTCTTAGTGTTAACTTCCAACTAGTCAAGGAGATAATACACGGAAAAGCCCGACAGATTAATATTTATTAATTTGTCGGGCTTTCAGCCAGTTTAAAACCTATCAGAGTTTCCTACTTAAAGAGAACGTTGGAGTCAATAAACTCGAATCTTAGTGTAACTCAGACAAAGTGTTATGCACCGTGCACTCTGGTTATTTAACCAAAAACCGTTTGACTAGTCGCTAGATGCTATCAGTTCGATGAACTCGAATTAGTCTTTGACGTTTTTCCTTTACGGCCACCTTGGCTAGATGAGCTACCCTGACTAGAGGTTGAGGTACTCCCTTGGGTATTCATTGAATTGCTTCCTTGATTGCGGTTTCCATTGCTGGTTGAACCATCACTCATTGAGCCGGAACGATTGGACTTGCTGCGGCCTCCCTGGCTGCTGCTATTCATTGACCCCGAACCCATCGTTGAGCCGTTGCTACCATTGCTGCTCGATGATCCATTCTGGGAAGAGGATCCGGTGGTGCCATTGCCGGTACTGCTGCTACTACCACTTGACCCACTTGTTTGCGCCTGAGCATTGAAGGTTGCGATGCCTATCAGCATGGCTCCTAAGATGATTGCCTTTTTCATAACCTTGAGTTAATTGATTAGGGATTTATAGAGAGCTAATCAGAGCCATAACTCGGTGTAGAAGCTTGTGGATTTTATTCTATATACTTTAATGACAAGTTAATCCAGGTTCAATCTTGGAGAGGGTTTAAACCACTCCTCGTGAGGGAACGGTACCTTATCTACTTCTTACTTCTTCTCTTCTCGGACAGCGCCTAGCTTATAACACATATATGGCTATATGAGGTCGTTATAAGATTGTTATACGATTACTGTTACCTGCTACAAGGATTGGAAATTAAGTCTGAATTAGTTTTGGGGATTTTACATATCATTTGTGCTGATAAATGAAGTTTAAAAACACAAAGCTGACGACTTTCTAAATTGTAGTAACTGGCTCTTGACTTGCAGATTCGATCTCAACCCCTATTACACGCAGATACTTGTACAAGGTCGTTTTTGAGAGATGGAACTCGCGGGCGATTTGTTCCACCGAGTACTTGCCTTCCTTGTAAAGACTTTCGGCAATGCGAGCCTTCCACTCACCCGCTTTGGATAGCCCTTTACGACGGCCTAAGAGTTGTCCCCGTCGACGGGCAGAGGCTAAACCCGCCAAGGTTCGCTCTCGAATCACCTCCCGCCGGGTGGCCGGTGCCATCAAATTCAGCCAGACTGGCGAAAATGCGAGAGCCGACCTTGAGCAGTCGTGGTGTCGATAGGGTCGTTCAGACTTACTAAGCCGATGTGTTGCTGCTCGAGCAGCGTGACAATCTCGATCAAATGGTTCAAGAAACGACCCAGTAGATCCAGCTTCCAAATCATCAACGTGTCACCCTCTCGGAAGATGTCTAGTAACTTGTTCAACTCAGGCCGTTAAGTCTTTGATCCACTGGCTTTGTGGTCCGCCACCGCGGTCCTGAATTATTTTGGAGCAGCCGGCTGCTTTGAGGGCATCCAGTTGAAGCGCCAGGTTTTGATCTTGCGTAGAGGCTCGGGCGTAACCTAACTTCATGATAGAATAGTGTCTATCTCACGTCAGAGACGTGAAGGTGAGAAATCTATTTTTGATTCAGAAAGCAGGTTGTGAGCGTTGAAGTTACAGAATTATTAGCTTGCTAATGCTCAACTTAAAAAGCTAGTGTTTTCTAGTAATAATTAACGAGGTTGATCATTAGTCGTTCCTGACTAAAACCGTTCACGAAAAGATTATCTTTTTGAGCGATTACAAGGAAAAGTACAAATTTTATAAACGAAAGCACATGCCTATTTTATATTCAAAATAACAATAAAATACTATTTTGGAAATTTACCTGTTCATGGATACATTGATGGATTTGGTTGTGAATTTTGACCTACTACTCAATACAAAATTTGCTGGATGCATTCAGCTATAAAAAGCTGTATCGTTGCCTGAAAAGTCTATTGTCTAAATCAAAACAAGTCCTGTTTTAAACGCTTATCTTTAGAATCTCCTTCAAACAGACCTCATGGAAGACCAACCTAAGTTTCCGGATCTGAGCGACGCCGAACGAAAGGTCCTTGAAGACCTGATGCCCGATGAAATGAGTGAGATCATTACGTCCGGTTTGAAGCGCCGTCACTTCTTAAAACTCATTACCTGTACCGGCACCAGCTTACTCGCTACCCATTTCCTGGGGATCGAACAGCTCATGGCCCGAACGACAGCCGCCGTACCGGTTCCCCCGGCAATAGTCGAGAACGGTGTCAACGTGGCCTTCAAGCTTAATGGTCGCGCGCAGAACCTGCTGGTGGATTCACGCATGACGCTCTTGGATGCCTTGCGAGAGCGCCTGGCGCTGACGGGTTCCAAAAAGGGGTGCGATCATGGTCAGTGTGGTGCCTGCACGGTGCTGGTTGATGGTCGGTGCGTTCTGTCCTGTTTAACCCTGGCCGCCACCTGTGAGGACAAGGCCGTGACAAGCATCGAAGGGTTAGCGGATGGCGATACCCTTCACCCCATGCAAACTGCGTTTATTAAACATGATGGATTTCAGTGTGGTTACTGTACGCCAGGCCAGATCTGTTCGGCGGTTGCGCTGCTGAGTGAAGCCAAGAACGGCGAAGCCAGTTACGTTACCCAAAACGTGCGTCAGACGGATAAGTCGGTGAAGCTTTCTGATGAAGAAATTCGAGAGCGCATGTCGGGCAACATCTGCCGGTGTGGGGCCTATCCTAATATTGTGGACGCCATTCGCGAAGTGCATGGCGACAAGGCCGTGGCTCAGGTTTGGCAATTTGCCGACGGTACGATTTGATTCTCTTTAGCAATCGTCAATTATGAGACCATTCAAGTATTCAAAGGCTGGTGATGCGGGCACGGCCATTACCCTTGTATCGGCGAATCCCGGTGCAAAATTCTTAGGCGGTGGCACCAACCTGGTCGACCTGATGAAAGAGGATGTCATGCATCCGTCGGAGCTGGTTGATATTACCCGATTAAAACACGCTGACATTGAAAAGACGGCAAATGGTGTAACCATCGGCGGTACGGCTACCAACGCCAGCACGGCTAATCATGCATTAATCCGTCAAAATTACCCGCTCCTCTCGATGGCTATTCTGGCGGGTGCCAGCGCGCAGATTCGAAACATGGCAACTAATGCGGGCAACCTTAATCAACGTACCCGTTGCACGTACTTCTATGATGTAAACATGCCCTGTAATAAACGCCAACCTGGTTCGGGTTGTGGTGCGCTAAACGGAATCAATCGCAACCATGCCCTGTTCGGATGGTCGGAAAAGTGTGTCGCGGTTTATCCATCGGACATGGCCGTAGCTCTGGCCGCGCTGGATGCCCTGGTGCATGTGGAAGGTAAAAATAACGTCAAACGTACCATCGAATTTGCCCATTACCACCGTCTGCCCGGTGATACTCCCGAAAAAGACAACACCCTTAGACCCGGCGAATTAATCACCTCGATTGAATTGCCAGAAAATGAGTTTGCCGACCGCTCGTATTATCTAAAGATCCGGGAACGGTCATCGTATGCCTTTGCGCTGGTATCCGTCGCGGCAGCACTATCGCTGGAAGGCAATCAGATCAAGCAGGTTCGACTGGCCTTAGGGGGCGTTGCGCACAAACCCTGGCGGGCTTCGGTTGCCGAAACGTGGCTGACGGGTAAAGAAGCGACGGAGGTCAATTTCCGGGCAGCCGCCGAAGCCGAACTTAAAAACGCCCGCCCTCTGGAGCATAATAAATTTAAGGTGGCAATGGCTGGAAAAGCCATTACAAGGGCTTTACAGGGGGCTATGCAGGGTGGCGTGTACGGGCTGGAAGGCGGGACCCAAAACGGAATGCCAAAGTAACATCCTTCAACCAACAACGAAGCAGACCATGAGTGAAACCGGTAAACCAATCAGCCGCATCGATGGCCGTATGAAGGTAACGGGCAAGGCAACCTACGCTGCGGAATTTAACCAACCCAACATGGCGTATGCGTTCCCCGTCCGGGCAACGATTGCCAAGGGACGAATCACCGCCCTAGATGACGCGGCCATTAAAAAAGAGCCTGGCGTGCTTCACGTTATCAGCTACAAAAATGCCCTGAAGCTAAAACCCCTGGATCGGTCGGCACAAGCGAAAGCCGGGGCCGCGTTTTTGGGAGAGAACCTGCCGCCTTTACAAGATACGAACGTGCATTACCCCGGCC
Source organism: Spirosoma liriopis (assembly GCF_023196085.1). NCBI lineage: Bacteria > Pseudomonadati > Bacteroidota > Cytophagia > Cytophagales > Cytophagaceae > Spirosoma > Spirosoma liriopis. The sequence goes on along the minus strand of NZ_JALPRF010000007.1, from coordinate 94,343 downwards.
AGTTCATTGCTGTGGTCGTTGCTGAAAGTTACGAACAGGCCCGCGCAGCAGCCTACAAACTGATGGTGCGGTATGCGGCCCAGAAAGCGGCCACTGAGTTGAAGGCTGCGCTGCCCAATAGTAAGAAGCCGAAGATGTTTATGGGCGAAGAAGCACAGGTGAGTGAGGGTAAGGCCGCGGCTCCACTCGCCCAATCGGCTCATCGCGTGGATAACGCGTATTCTACCCCGGTCGAGCATCATCACCCGATGGAACCACACGCCACGGTAGCCGTTTGGGAAGGTACCGACAAGCTCATCCTCTACGATGCAACCCAGGGCGTGGGACTCACGGGTACGATCGCGGCTTATTTCCTGGGCCTCAAACCGGAGAACGTCCACGTAATCGCTCCTTTCGTGGGGGGCGGTTTCGGTAGCAAAGGTCTTTGGCTTCACACATTGCTGGTTGCTATGGCGGCCAAGATAGCGGGCCGCCCCGTCAAACTGGCGCTGACCCGGCAGATGATGCAGACCAATGTAGGGCATCGCGCAGCAACCATTCAGCGTGTGGCGCTGGGCACGGATACTGCCGGGAAATTGAGCGTACTCCGTCATCATACCGATACGTACAATAACCTGACCGAATTTTTTGAACCCAGTGGTAAACAGTCGCTTGTGCTCTACAAAGCCCCGTTGCGCGAGGTTACCTACAACGTAGCCCAACTAAACCGGGGTACCCCTACGTTCATGCGGGCACCCGGCGAGACGCCCGGCACCTTTGCCCTTGAATCGGCGATGGATGAGATGGCTTATCAGCTCAAGATGGACCCGGTCGCGTTCCGAATCGCGAACCATACCCGTCAGGACCCCATGAAAGGTCATGACTTCTCCAGTGAGTTCTTGATCGACTGCTACCGGATTGGGGCCGAGAAATTTGGCTGGTCGGCCCGCTCTATAGAACCCCGCCAGAAACGGGTTGGCCAATACCTAGTCGGTTATGGCATGGCGACCGCCACCTATCCCGGTGGCCGGAGCGCGGCTACGGTCAAGGTATCCATGACAGCCAGTGGAGCGGTCACGGTGATGACGGCGTCAATCGACATTGGGACCGGAACTTATACCGTCCTGGCGCAAACAGCAGCGGATGCCCTGGGTGTACCCGTGGATCAGATTCAGGTTAAGATCGGCGATTCCAGTCTTCCTCCGGCACCGCTGGCAGGCGGTTCCCAAACGACGGCCAGCATTCACCCAGCAGCGCAGCAAGCCTGCGTGCTGCTGCGAAACGATCTCGCAGCACTGGCCATTGCCGACCCCGCTTCCCCACTCCATGGCCGCAAGCCAGATGAGATTGGTTATGCCAAGGGTAAACTAGTTATTACCGGCGACGAAAAGAAGAGCGATACCTATGCCGCCATCCTGAGCCGGGCTAAGCGGACGGAGCTGGAAGCCTGCGCCACTACCCAGCCGGTTTCCGGTGCGGGCCTTACCGTTCCCAGCGCCCTTTGTACCCCCCGGCAGATTCCCGCTGAACAAAACAGCGATGATAAACACTACGCGTTTCATTCGTTCGGGGCGCAGTTTGCCGAGGTGTGGGTGGACGAGGATTTTGGCACCATCCGGGTGAAGCGCTTTACCAGCGTTCAGGATGTGGGCCGCATTATGAATGAAAAAACGGCCCGTTCCCAAATTATTGGCGGTGTCATTTTCGGCATCGGTGCCGCTTTAATGGAAGCTACGGAGTACGATAAACGCTGGGGCAATCCCGTTGTGCGTACTTTGGCTGATTATCACGTACCCGTTAACCTGGATATCCCGCCCATCGATGTTCATTTTATTGGCAAGCCAGACCCGCATATTTCACCCATCGGTGCCCGGGGTATTGGTGAGATTGGTATCACCGGTGTAGCCGCAGCGATCGCTAACGCCGTCTTTAATGCCACGGGCAAACGGTTGAGAGATCTGCCTATGACACCCGATAAGTTGGTATGAAGCGGAGAGAGCTATAGGATTATATCTCCATCAGGATAAGCGATAAAGACGTTAAAAAACGATCTGGACTGAACATCTTTGCCATAACATTCCAGCGACAAAAAAGCCCTGACTCAACAGGGCTTTTTTGTCGCTGGAATGTTATTGATCACTTTTTTACATAGTTCTTTTCTTGACCGTGAGCCAAAGCGCCCTAACTAGCCAGCTAAGGAATGATTCGATCCTGACGCAATTGCTCAAATAAATCAAAAAACGACTCTCGGCTACTTTGGTAACGGCTAAAACCCAGCCTACGGCTATTCGCCATATCGGTCATTACTTCGATAGGCCGGCCCAGATCCAGATCGGTATGCCAGGGCGATGCCAACCGCTGTAAGTCCGGTTCCTTCAGGTTGTACTTGCTCGCTAACTGCTCCCACAACGGACCCCAATCGGCCATTTCCTGCTCCAGTGGCCGAACGGTGCCATCGAAGCCCTGGTAGTCAATGCCAAACCAGCCCGCTAGCTGAGGCCATAACCAACTCCAACGAAACACATCCCCATTAGTAATGTTGAAGGCTTGATTGTGAGCCTGGGGGGTGGTAGCTGCCCAGATTAGTTGATCTGCCAGTATTCGGGCATCGGTCACGTCGGAGATACCATACCACTGGGCAGCCGAACCCGGCCAGTTAAAGGAATGCCCCGTCTCCTTGCAGATACTGGCATAGACGGCCAGGGTCGTGCCCATATTCATCAAATTTCCCACCGTTTTACCGATTACCGTATGGGGCCGGTGGATGCTCCAGCTAAAGCCATCGCGCTCCGCTGCGGCAAACACCTCGTCTTCCTGGGCGTAGTAAAAATTGTCGAGCGCCAACCGAGGTTGCTCTTCCCGAAGGGGTGTCGGGGGCAGAACACCTTCTTTGACATAAGCGTCAAACGGGCCCAGATAGTGCTTCAGTCCGGTGACCAAAGCCACATGCTGCACTGACTTCTTGGGTGATAAAACATTGAGCAGGTTGCGCACCAGAGCACTGTTGACCCGAATATTTTCGGCCTCGGTGTCGTTGCGCATCCAGGTGGTAAAAAAGACGTGGGTGGGGTTAACTCCTTCGAGCGCTTGGACCAAACCTTCTTCATCCAGCAGATTGGCCGGGATGGGATGCAACTGTTCAAGCGTCGAAACCGGGTTACGCGCTAACCCGTAGGTCGTCCAGTTGTTGGCCAGTAACTTTTGCGCCAAGTTACTGCCGGTGATCCCGCTCACGCCAACGACTAATGCTGTATTTTTCATCATATCACTTTACTTAATCACCTCAGTAGGTACCCTTCGTAACCAACTAGCGAGCATAGGAGAACATCAATCGGGTTCCAAAATGAAGCCAGGTAAGTGTAACGTGAACTGAGATGGCCTGTTAATCTGTAGGCAAAGGTAGCCTGGTTACAGCCGTTGGCTCTTGATCTAGGGCAAGAAATATCCTTGATCTGGATCAATTAATCGGCCTGGCGCAGGGCGAGACTTTTGCGAATTCGGCTGATGGTTTCCGGCGCCAGGCCCAGGTAGGAGGCAATCAGGTGTTGAGGAATGCGCTGAAGAATATGGGGATAGCTGTGGGCTAGTTGGAGGTATTTCTCCTCGGCGGTGTGGGTATGGGAGCTAATTAAGCGTCGATCCTTGGTGGCCAGACTGTTCTGATAAAGCAGCCGGAAGTAGCGGTCCATGATGGGAACCTTCAGGGTCAAGGCCTCATAATCAGCCCGAGAAATCATTACCAATTGAGTTTCTTCAATGGCATCGATATTTAGCTGAGCTTCTTCCTGGAACAGAAAGCTGTTAAAATCGGAAATCCACCAGCCTTCCCAGGCAAACAGGCTGATATGGTCGCGCCCTTTTTCATCGACCGTAAAGGATCGGAGCAGTCCTTTCGCCACGAAAGAGAGATGGGTACAGATGGCCCCCTGTTGAAGCAGGTACTGACGTTTTCGCAACTTCCTGAGCGAAAAAAAAGATTGAATGGACTCCTTATCGAGTTCGGTTAAGTCGACTTTTTCTTGAATGTGGGCAAACAGGACGTCAAACATGGCTTACTAGCTGTAGAGAAATTTAGTGATAAGAACCATGCTTCCTTAGAATATGTCTTACGAGTTATCAAAACTTTTCTGTACTGCTTATTATACAAGGCTCAACTTGGTTTCATTAACTGTACAGATACAGTTGCCGTATTGGTAATAGACAAATTTATTAATTTCATTTTTTAGTATCTATCATTAGTTTATTATTAGATAAATACAAATTTTTCGATAGTCCTAATCCGTTCACGAAAACGCTTCCTAATTGGGCCGGTCTGAATAAAAACTTTTCATCGAACTTATCAAGGTATGTGTTCTCAACGTTGCTCTACCTTACAAACTAGGCCTCAATCTTGCTCGTTGTATAGGTACACAAAACCAGTTCCTCAACGTCAACAAACCTAAATATTATCAGTCTGCTCCTTCTTTACCCCTTTCACCAAAACTGCCCATCTAACCTAGGTATAAGCGGCCCCGCATAAATCATTTTGACAATAGGAAGCAAGATAGAATCATTAAGTCCGATAAATCTCAGTTAAAGTTCATACACACCTGCGTAGTTAGTTATTCTTGATAATATTTAATTATCACGAGTAATCGTATCTTTGCCCAAACGGTCCGGTTTCGATCAATTTGGTTCGAAACAGGCCCGACGCCAACTCTCGTTTCCCATGCCAACTTATGAGCCAACTTGATACCCCGTCCCAAACGCTGACCATCCTATCCGCTCCCGACCAAAGTTTATCTCTGCGCGTCGATGAACAAATTCGCCAGCAGGCCAGGGAGTTTCTGCGGGCAGGCCTGCAAGGATCGGCCAACTCTCACCGGGCCTTTATGACTGACATCAAGCAATATGCAGCATGGTGTGGAGAGAATGGCTACGAGTCAACGCCTTTGTTACCAGTGGCCCTGGTCGAATACGTCACCTTCCTGGGACGAACCCGCAGTTACTTTACCATTCAACGCCACCTGGCCAGCATCGCTAAACTACACCGACAACAGCGGCTCGACTCACCAACCACCGACGAGCAATTCAAAGTGTTTCTCAAAGGATTCAAGCTCAAAAAGACCGTGCGTCAGAAACAGGCACCGGACTTTTCGCTCAAGCAGTTTCGCCAGGCCCTGGACGCCTTACCCCATACCCCGACCGGTTTACGCAACCGGGCCATTCTACTACTAGGTTTCACGGGTGCGTTTCGACGCAGTGAACTAGCCCAATTGGATGTGGATCATGTTCTGATCGATGAGGCCGGCATGGTCATTCGGCTGCAGCGCTCGAAAACCAATCAATTCGGGGAGGTCGAGGAGAAAGCCGTTGGCTATGCCCGCGAAGCGGAGTATTGTCCCATCGCAGCGCTTGAGGCCTGGCTGACCATTTTAGGCCGGGAGCAGGGGCCTTTATTTGTGCGGATTCGGAAGGGGGAACGCGTGACGAGTGCGCGCCTTTCCGACGAGTGGGTGAACGTACTGGTGCAGCAGCAATTGGGCGCACCGTTTACGGCTCACTCGCTGCGGGCTAGTTTTGTCACCATTGCCAAAGCCAACGGCGCGGATGATGTGGAGGTGATGAATCAAACCAAACACCGCACGACGACGATGATTCAGCGCTATGATCGTCGGCGTAATATTCGTAAACATAATGCGTCGGGCAAACTGGGCCTTTAGGAGGAGTATTGAGCTGGTATGGTCATCGGACAAGCCAACTTGTCAACTACTTTACTTGTTAATTGATTGACAAGTAAAGTAGTTACCTAACTTACAAATAAAATAGTTGTCAAGTTGACTTGTGAATAAGTAAATTAGTTAACAATAGTTAATCTAATTAGATAATAGTCAGTATATGGTTTCGTTAGGTAACGATTACTTTATAAACTTTTCACCAATAGGCTATGGCGATTTTTGGTGCTGTAGTGAGGTTAGTCAATTAGGGTTATGGAATTGATTCTTCAATTTATGGACTTTCGCCACGATTCGAGAAGTGGATTAATAATTCCATTTTATGAACGTGCGTTGTGAAAACGTGACGAACTAAATTAATAAAAATAGCTCACTATGCTGGTCACTTATCGCATAGTATAAATGAGAGTTAATCAATCAGGCCACTTCTTTAAACCCGCAGCAATCCGAAGGGCTCGTTGAACGTCTTTCCAGTAGTAGCCGCTGTCATAGCCCGTCGACAAGCGCCGGGTGGCCGGTGCCATCACAAATACTTAAAAATTCAGTAGCGTCTTCCACGCGCTGCTTCTGGATCGCAACGGAATCAGGCTGGGAGGGGGGGATCAGATATGGGTTCCATATCCACAAAGGTAAGCAGTAAGCCAAAGAAAAGGCCCCAACGGATTTAGCGATGAGGCTGAAGAAGCATAACAGTTGTAAAACGGCGGGTGAAGCGTTTTATTGTATAGCCTGAAACAAGAGGGATCTTATTTACCAATTTTTTTCTGACCTAATTAACCGAACAGCGACAAATCGTTTATATAAAATTCTCACGAACTCATGGGGGCTTTAATAAAAGGTACTATGATTCAAGAGATGGCATTAACTTAAGTAGTGTTCTTCTTCTAATAAGGTCGTTACATGGTGTTGGGAAACCGGTGTTTAATTGGACCACCTCTTTTAATAATTGTCAACAACTATCCGTAGCATACGCTAAAATCTTAACTGCTGTATTATACTATCCATATCAAAAATTGATTCCTGTTGTTAGAGCAAAACTCTCAAATTTCACCCGCGTTGGGTTACCATCAGAGATGAAGGAACTGTTAGTGGTGAACAAATAATTACCAAAATACCGTTCGTATTGTAGTGTAACAGGAATACTGATTTTTTGCAGTTCGATCGTAACGCCCACACCAGCAATTCCACTAACTGTAGACTTGTTTGAAGACGGAGTATTTGGCCCTATGTTTGGGCAGGGGGCAGTAATGCAGACAAAATCATATTGTTTCCTAAAGTTGCTGCTTGTGAGATAATTGTAGCTCAAACCCGCCTGAACAAAAAATAGGTTTCGATTAGGAGAGACGTAATACCGATACACGAAGGGTAGTTTAAAGGTGTTTAGACTTAGTTTGCTAACGTTAGATTGAGCATTAGCCTCGGCAACCTGTGTCCAAGAAGGTTGCATATGTAAAGATGTTTGATTTGTGAATCGATACTTCATATCAATACCAGCCAGGAGGCCAGCTTGAGACTTGAAATAATAGGAATCTACAAACGAATTTGTATAGTTCAAACCGGCAAAAAAACCTAAACTGAACGGACGTGTTTTCGGCGTCAAAACTTGTTGTGCTTGGAGACTATTAGAAGCTAAACAGATGAAAATTGTACAGAAGGCCAAGAGGAAAATAAATAGTTTTTTCATTGTAAGATCAGAATAAAAGTGAGTTTTTATGACTTCTATATTCTTCCCATGAATCACATCTTTGTAGAGCTATATAATTGGGTAATAGTTGTAATCTGTTGTTGCACAAGTGATTTTATATTAATCTAATAGAAATAAGGAAGGTGAATCGTACCAGTTTCTATCTCGTTACTAACATTTAAAGCACGATCTCGGATTTGAATCTGATATTTGGTGGGGATAGTTGTAAACCTGTTACCATAAGGATAAAGTTGTTCCAGTTCCAAGTCCCCTTCAATAGGCCCTGTTCTACCTTTCCCACTCAACCGAGGGAAAAATAAGGTTGTATTCTCACCTGTAGGAATGGGTTGATACTGACCATTCTTTAATTGAAGCGCAATAATCTTATAATTCCCCCAACCACCTGCTTGCCTGTAACGAGCTATTTCCAAGCTATCTATTGGCAAGACGTCACCTAGGTCTCCATCCCCATCAGTAAACCCAATGGTGATTTGTAGTGAATCGCGTTTTGATTGACCAACTCCTGAACCCGCTTGAAGGGCATACCGACTAAATCCCTTAAACTTGATTTGTGGAATCTTCGAGCAGGTAGGCTCCTGGAAACAACTAGATATGAAAAAACTTAGCAGCATAATGCCGCCATAAAGCAGGGCCTGTTTGTTCCTATTTACTTGTTCCATAGCTTATTGATGGTGTATAATAAAGGTCGCAGAAGTCTAACGGGGACTTATACCAGCTACGTATATTCAGTCTAAGAAAGGATTGCGAGTGGTAGTACCTACAAAACCAAAACTGTTATATAAGTGAATGTGGCTGTTGCAAAAGTCGATACAGACCTGAATCGCCCTTGTCAGTCCCCTGTTTTCGAAGCAAAATAGGGTCGAATATGGCTCAACTAGTAAGACTGACCAAAGACCAATAGACTTTTGCAACAGCCACTAATTTTATGTTATGAGATTAAAACAATAATCGATAAAGGTGACCTGTTCGTGTTTAGGGGGAAAATACAACTCTAATAGCTTCCTTCTAACAGAACTTTAAGTTGCTTTGCTTCACTATGGAAAGTATTATAATTGATACTACGCTTAATAATTGTAACTCCTGAGCAATCGAAGATATAACTCATAGCAGAACTAATAAACCCATTCTCAAAAGCCAAAAAAGACTCGTTTTTGTAGGTGTATACCACCACTTTCATTTAGGTTTCTGAAAGAATTGCAGTTGGTCTTTTTGCCAAGAAACATCTGTCAGAGATTTGTCTGAAAAACAAGATAAACGTACTCCTTCTGGACTAAGATCATCTTTGGAACTACACATTTGAGCTGTGGACAGAAAGCTAGCTAAAATGGCAATCAGTAGTGCAGATCTGCTCATCTAATCAGGAAAATAAAGGGTTGTGCTATGTAGATTCCATCCCTTCTAAAAAGGTTGGAGGAGTGGGTTTTCTTGCTATATAAGTGATGTGGCTGTTGGGACAATGGCCTAGATTTACCATTAATAACCCTATTTTTTAATGTAGAGATAGGTCTGATAAGGCACCCAAACAGAGGTAGATTAATCCTTCAAGGCCTTTTGCAACAGCCACTGAATATTATGTTAATCCATACCTTTTTACTTAGTGACTTAAGCCAGATCTTTTCCCATACACACACTGTCATCATCGCCAACATACACGCCGTAGCAAGGAATTGATTTATAACCGCATCGTTGATAAAGCGCAATCGCTTCGGGCTGTTTAATTACAGTTTGTAAGACAGCCATATGGTGACCTTCTTCCTTAGCCCAATCCTCAAGTTGAGCTAGGAGTTGCTGAGCCACTCCGAAACGCCGGTAAGCAGGCTGCACGTACATTCGTTTTATTTCGACACTACCTGCTGGCTCAACTATTTTGTAGCAAGCACAACCTACCGGTTCATTTTCATTAAAAGCGAGAACAACCCTAGCTTCTTGTAGACCAGTGTTGTGTAGATCGTATTGACTCTGTTTAGGCCCATAGCGCTGTAATAAATCGTAATCTAATTGGCTAATAAGCGTTTTGAACGCAGTGTCGTCGGCGGTGCTTCTGATGAGAGAAGTCATAAGTAAAAACAGTTGTATAATTTAAAATAAGTTAAGTACTACAGAATGGAAGACAAAAACAAGCGCTGTCTGACAGCTGTCAGACAAAAGGTGAGTTTAGTTAATAGCCGTTTTTTAAGCGATCCCCAGAAGCAGTATGTACAAAATGGCTAATCATATAAGACCACCTTACATGAAGTTTGCTTCGTCTCGTGTGGGAGCGATTTGTGAGATGGTGAGGAGGACTTGCCTTGTGAGCCGGGGTTGTGATTAGCACTCAAAAGCTAGAGGAGTACTCCACATCCCGTGGCAATATCAACAGCAACCCAGTTAGCGTTTCTCCCACATGAGTTGCCCCATATTCAAGACCATCCCATGAGAAATACTGTTCGGCATGAATTCATAGCTAATGCTGTAGCCACCCTTGCCAGGACCGCTAAAGTGATAAGTGCCCCTCGCTTCTAAAGCCGATTCGGGTAAAACGCCCGCCAGATAGTTGGAGTATAACTTTCCCTCTTTTAACCAGATCTGTAGACTATCAGTGCCCCCTACCAACCGATAGCTACCCGTAAACTGGGTCAGATCGCGCACCGGCTTGGGGCTAAAAATCGGTTCTACTAGCCCACTGATGTAGGCATTGATTCGTGAAAAATCAAAATCCGTCGTATTCGTCAAAATTACCCAGCCGACCTGTGAACCAGGATTCACGACCAGTTCACAACGGTAACCCAGCATGGCGCCCTCATGAATCAGATAGGGATAGGCGGGTTTCCAGCCAATGTTGAAGGCTTGCATCATCGCTTTATTCTTTGGCGAGAGCACTTGATCCGCTGTCCTAGAATTGGTTTGGAATTGAAAACTAATAAACTTAGCTAAGTCTCTGGCGCTGGCATAAAGCCCACCAGCAGGAACCGAGGAATTGGGCTTGAGGGGGGGTACCAGCCGATAATCGTGGGTAGCCTCGTCGTAGAAATAGCCTTTAGCGACCCCACGACGGTTGGGACTTTCCGGAAAAAAGGCACTATTGGCCATCTGTAAGGGTTGACAAATACGCTTAATCACGTAGTCTGCGTAGTCCGTTTTAGCGGCACGTTCCAAAGCAATGCCCAGTAGTGAATAGCCCAAATTGGAATAGTGTCGATTGCCATAATTGAGCAGCTGATAATCAGGATACTCTTTATTGACTGATGCCAACGATTGTAAAAATGCCTTCTTTGGAGCAGCCTCGATTACTTTTTCAAGGCTTCCGGCCAAAACCCACTGGTCAATTTGTTTGGTAAACCCCAGGTCCGCTGGCGAGTTGCGCGGTAAGCCCGAGGTATGGGTAGCCAGCTGAAACAGTGTCGTCGCTTCCTGGGTAGAGACTTGGCCATCAACCTTGAATTCAGGTACGTACTTTTTTACCGGCTCATCCAGTCTGAGCTTGTGCTGCTGGATAAGCTGCATAAACATCGTTGCGGTAAACAGTTTGGTCAGCGACTGCAGCGAATATTGGGCGTCGAGACTAGCGGGTATTTGTTGGGCTAGGTCAAGATAGCCCATGGCTTCCCCGAAGATAATTTGATTTTGATGCACAATAGCCAGCACCACACTCGGGGAATGATAGCGGTTTTGAAACCCAGTCATTCCCTTTTTTAGGGCTACAACGGTGGAGTCCGGTAAGGCTCCCACAGGTTGACAAAAGGCGGGTAGTAGAAGGGCCAAATTGGTCGCCAGCAAAAGCAGAATCCGTATCACCATTAGCACAATAGCAGTTGGAAGATTGTATTTTCTGCATTGAGCACCGAATAACGTGCCAGCTTTAAGTTACTGATAAACAATAGATAAGCATCTCAAGATTGTCGTTAGTTGTGCGAAACCGCACGAGTCGTTCGAAATCGAACCAGGCTCGTCAACCTTAGCCGCCCCTTTTAGACCTGATTTTCGTCGGGCAAAACGCTTTATTGATGCAGTAGACCTGAGTTTCCAACAGAAGCTTTTTATAAAAGCTTCTGTTGGAAACTCAGGTCATAATCGTGAGTTGTCGTTTCGCAGCAAGCTGCTTTCTGGAATATAGTCTCGCTCATTTGCTCTCAGCAAGCAACGTTGTACTGATAAGAGCGTCCTTGTAGCATATATGCTTTACTTAATTGTATGAGATTGGTCTACTTGCTGCTGTTTGTTCTTTCAAGCTCTTCCACACAGGCGCAAACCGCACCCCTGCGCCAACAGATTGATGCGCTGTTTGCTTCGCCCAAGCCCCAGGTGCTCCTGTTAGGAACGTTTCATTTTGCGGGCGAACGGGTTGATGCTAATACCACTCCGGCCTATCTACGGGTGGATATACGAAGCCCAAGCCGGCAGGCCCAGCTGGGTGAAGTAATCAAGCGGATTGCCCGCTTTAATCCCACTAAGATTGCCATCGAGGCCTCCCCGAACGCTAAACAGTACATCGATTCCGTTTATGCTGCCTACCGAGCGGGAAAATTTCGAGGAGACAAACGCGTGAGCGAGGAGGATGAACTCTACCAGTTGGGCTTCAGATTAGCGGACCGCTTAGGCCATCGTGAACTTTTTCCAATCGATGCGCCCCCCTTTCGGATTCGCTTCAGTCCAGTCGATTCGCTGACGATGTTCACCAAGTACGAACATCAGGCCGACTCTTCTTTTGCCTTTTGGGACCAGCAGTATACCACCTATGCGAAGCTACAAGACTCCTTAAAATACCACGCATCGGTAGTGGACTATTTGCGCTTTCTAAACACGGACGATACCCAATCACGTAGCATCGGGCGGTGGCTCGTGACGACAAAACGGGGAACCAACCGAGAACCGATTGGGGCGGATGGCTTCATCTCCCGCTACTACAACCGAAACCTGCGCATCTATTCCAACATTCAGCGGCTGATCACCAGTCCATCTGACCGTATTCTAGTGCTTTATGGCAACACCCATCTCTACATTCTAAAGCATTTAATCAAAGCGAGTCCCGAGTTTGAGCTGGCCGACACGATGGACTATTTGAACTAAGTAAGCCGTCCAATGGATGGCTTCTGTACAAGCTAAATCTTGATACCGGCCTCAAATGCGCTAGAAATAGGCAAAGCATTGCTTGAAAAGCAGCCATCTGCTTTTAGCAAGTATAGGCTAAGGAGCTGAAGTAGGGGATAACTCCTGATCAACGGTTATCAGGACCCGATTTGCTTCATAAACGCTTCTCTATAATACTCGCCAATGGGGATGGAAGTTGACTGGATGTAGACCCGGTTGCCTTCGATGTAATCGATCTTAGAGACATTGATCAGGAAGGAGCGATGGATGCGCACGAACCCGGCGCCGGTGAGCTTTTGCTCTAAAACGCTAAGGGGGATAGTCACCGTCAGTAGTTTCGTCTCGGACGTAATCTTTACCTGCTTACCAATCGCTTCGGCGACGAGAAAATCAGACTTTACGATTCGGATTAGTTTGCCGTCGGATTTTAAGAAAAGAGAATTATCCGAACCGGTAACGCAGTTTGTTAAGTGTCCCTCATTACGATTTTGCGTAGCCTTGTTCAGCGTAGTAATAGCTTTGTCAACCGCGGCCATAAAGCGTGGCAACGGAATCGGTTTTAAGAGGTAGTCGCAAGCCGCTAAATCAAACGCATCTACCGCAAACTCCCGGTACGCCGTCGTAAAAATTACCTGTGGTTTTTGAGTCAATGTTCTTAGAAAAGATAAACCATCGAGTTCGGGCATGTCGATATCCAGAAACAGCAGGTCAACTGGCGTTTCGGTCAGTACTGACTTGGCTTCAAAGGCGTTTTCGCAGTGGCCAACGACACGAAGCTCCGGTATATGGGCGCAGAAGGCAGCAAGTATTTCCCTCGCTATGGGTTCATCATCGACAATGAGGCAGGAAAGGGTGTTCACGTTAGCTGGTTATTATTCTCAATCGGGCCGTAAAATAATCGTTATCGTCTTCCAGCGTCAAGTTATATTTATCTGGGTAGAGGAGCGCTAAGCGTTTCCGGGCATTTTGAAGCCCCATCCCGCCTGATCGATCAGGCTCATCATTTCGGGAAGCGTGTTTATGTGAGTTTCTGACAAAGAGGTCTATGGAGCTGTCGCTGCTCGTTAATTGAATGTCAATCCTCACTGACTGGCCAGTCGCGTTTTTAGAATGCTTAAATGCATTTTCGATAAAAGGCACCAGAAGCATTGGGGCTACCGGTAATGCTTTATTGACAGGATCGACCGAAACCGCTAACTGTAGTTTTTTGCCAATTCTAATTGATTCAAAGTCAATGTAATTCAGCAGGTAGTCAACTTCCTGTCCCAACGGCACAAGTCGCTCATTCGACACATAGACCGAATATCGGAGCAGCGTCGAGAGCTTCACCAGGTAATTCGGCACTTGCTGATCTCCTTGGATTGCCAGGCCGTATATATTGTTGAGCGTATTAAATAAAAAATGGGGGCTCAACTGCGAAGTCAGCAAGTTCAGCTCGCTCTCTTTATGCAGCCGAAGTAAATTGGCTTCGGTAATTTGCTGCTTGATGACGGCTCTGGCAATTTTGGCCCCAGCCCCTAAAGTCATAAATAGGGCTGTGAACAACGGGATAGTCACGAAGAAATTCTCCGAGTGGTAGTGTGAAACAAAGATCCAGCCGTAAATACCCGCTGCTGAGAAGATACTAAAGAGCGTTGCGCTGGCAATCACTACGGCGAATAGTGTCCGTTTGACCAGCCAAATCCATCCCAGCCACCGGCCCGCATAAACACTGGCTAAAATGAAACAATAGATGAAAAGTGCTCTCGGCAGTAAGTCGATGGCGTACCGGCTTGATAAGACGATTAGCAGGAGAATAACCAGTAACGTAAGGGCAAAGAAAACGTGTACGTTGGTCCGCTTTTCTAACTGCTGTACAATCCAGGTTTCTGACAGATTCACTCTCAAAATTGGCTATAACTCTTTGCAAATGAAAGTGGCTCCAATCTTCTCCTAACGGTGAGAGTTGTTTATGCCCTAAAAACACGTTTCTGTACCTGGCCATCAGGTGTCTGTGCCTAAAATTTTGAGGACCAAGGCCTTCCGCTCAAGATTTGCGGTATGAAAAAGCTCCTCATTTTAGTTTTAGCCTTATTCTGTGGGCAGGTATGGGCCCAGAAAGTCAAACCGATCAGTTCCATTAAGGAACTGGTTGATTCAATTACCACTGTTGTTCAGCAAAAAAAGATTCCTGGGCTTATGCTGGGGATTACGGGTCGGGATTCAGTCCTGTACGCGGGCGGTATGGGTTATGCTGACCTTATTGCTCACCGTCGGGTCGATAAGCAAACCTTGTTCAGAATGGGGTCAATTACCAAAAGTATTGTCGCCCTAGCGATTATGAAGCTGACCGAAGAAGGGAAACTCAAGCTGACGGACAAACTTCGGGACCTAGCTCCTGAGATTCCTTTTCATAACCCCTGGGAAAGCACAGATCCTGTCCGGGTAGTCAACTTGCTGGAGCATACAACCGGTTTTGATGATTTCAAGCTTAATCGAATGTACTCGCTTGCGCGTACTGATTTTGATACCAAGCAAATGATGCTCCTGCAAACCCCCTCGATGATCTGTCGGTGGAGACCCTCGGAGCGATTCAGCTACAACAATGTAAATTATGCCATTTTGGGGTATCTCATTGCAAAACGTACTGGTCTCAGTTATGACCGGTATTTGACAGAGGCTGTCATGCGCCCGTTGGGTATGGTCCACTCTAACTTCAATTTGTACAGCAAATACCCCTTGCGGGATGCGAAAGAATACACGATGCAGGACGGGAAGCTCCAACAGGTTCCTTCCGCTACGTTTCTAATCGGCCCGGCTGGGGCATTGTGGGCTGATTCCGAAGACATGGTCCGGTTAGTTCAATGCTTTCTGGGGAATACGCATGGCGTTATCAAGCAATCATCCATCGAAAAAATGGAACAATCGCAAAGTTCGTTGTCATCCAGAGCTGGTATTTTAGGTGGCTATGGCGCTGGTATTGAGAATTTTGACGGTTTTCGGGGACACAGTGGGATGTTGGGGACGTTCAGATCGTGTTACCGATACAACCGAGACCTGGGCCTGGGTTTTGTGGTCTGTTCGAACGGAAATGGGCTGGCATCAATCGAGAATTTAATCACTACGCTTTTGTCAAAGGGTAGATTGCCCAAAAAAGATAAAACTACGGCATTGGACAAAAAGGCCATCACACCTTATTTGGGCTACTATCAGGTAGAAAATCCACGCTTCGAACTATTGGGTTTTATCGACAGGCTGTTGTTGCTGAAGGTTGGCGAGGAAAATGATACGTTACAATTCAACTTGCTCGTGAAGAAATTTAAGGTCTTGCCTACCGGACCACTGACCTTTACCAATAGCGCTTCAAACACACCGAATATTGGCTTTTTTAGAAACAAAAATAAGCGGGTGTTGGTCATAAATGGCCGCTATTGCGAGCAGGTATCAGGAGCCTGGGCGCTCATTAGCCGATCTATCTTGTTGATTGCCTGTTTGCTGGCTACGCTTTCCTTCGTTCCTGCCCTAGTGATCTTTATAACAAAACAAAGGTACAGCCATCAGGAGCGACTAATGAGTGGTTTGCCCGTCTTGGCCACCCTTTTCCTGGCTACGGCCATGCTGGCTTTCGGGACGGTCTATAGCAGTTCGCATCTGTTATACAAGCTCGCCCATGTGACGACCACTTCTGTATTGATATTTGCCGGTCCTCTGTTTTTTGGCCTGCTATCCGTTGTCAACTTTGTGTATAGCCTATCTTATTTTAACGCGTCTCGAAACCGGTTTCTTTCTTGGTATCTACTGGCAACAGCGTTATCACTTATGATCATTACCGTTTTCCTACTAAGCAACGGGTGGTTAGGGCTTAGAACATGGGCCCTGTAGTTTAAAGTCGCCTGGCTATGGATGATTAAAACAAAGATCGAAACTGCATCTATAGCTTAGTGGTGCCAAAAGTACTAGTCGAAAATTCAAGTTAGCGACCCTCTAAGGTAGTAAAACTTAAGTCATAGTTACATAACTAATAATTTAGTTATATATTTGCTCAATCCAATATGTGGTGGTTCAATCAACTATGTCATGAGAACAGTACTAAGTTCAAGCGGCCCGGCTTGTTTGTCTATTTTACTCCTTTTCTATCTTGCCAATGATGGACTAGCTCAGCAGCGTGCACCGATGAGCCTGTCGGGTGTAGTAATGAATGAAGCAAAAATTCCACTGCCTTTTGTGGCCATTATACTCAAAGCCAAAGCTGACTCAGCGATTATCAAGACGACAGTCAGTGAGCTGGACGGTACGTTCAAACTAGTAGGTGTATCAGCAGGGACATTCATTCTCGAAACGAGTATGCTTGGTTACGAATCGATCCGAAAAGAGATTGACGTTGGACAGGCCGGTGGTAACCTACCGGTGGGAACCCTCCAACTGACTCCGTTGGCACAAATGTTATCCGCCGTTACGGTTTCGGGCCAGAAACCATTTATCGAACGGCGCGCGGATAAACTGGTTATCAACCTCACTGATCAGCTGACCGGCGGATCGTCGCTGATGGACGTGATGGATCGTCTTCCGGGTGTACAGCTGAACCTGGACAATCAAATCAGTTTGAATGGTCGCAACGTACAGATTTACATCGATGGCAAGGCTACCCCCCTATCGGCCGACGCCCTGGCGGGTCTGTTACGAGGTATGTCTTCGACGTCGATTGAAAAAATTGAATTGATTGCCCGGCCTTCGTCTAAATACGACGCATCTGCGAATGGTGGTGTGATTAATGTCGTCCGAAAACGGGGCGCTCGGGAGGGGCTCAAAGGCAATCTGTACGGGGGAGGTGGCATTGGACGTTACCCCAAAGTCAACGGCGGATTTAATCTTAACTTTAAAACGGGCAAGTACAATTTGCTCATCAATACCGATTACAATGGTAATAAGTACTACGTTGACAATTCTATTAAGTCAATCCCTGTTAAGTCACTAATCTCCTCTGCCGGTGCTACTCAATCAGCAATCAGGAGCATTCGGCAAACCAATAACATAACCCCCAATCTAGGGCTTGATTACTACCTGACTAAAAAAACGACGCTATCCCTGGCCGTAACCAATGCTTTACAACTGTTCAGAAAGACGGCCTATTCCCAGATTCGGGGTATTGAAGAGCCGCAGGCTAGAGAAAATTCTGACAATCAGGTAAAAACGACAACGAACACGTTTTCGTCGGGCTTCCATTTGCTTCACCAATTGGATACGCTTGGCAAGGAACTGACAGTCGACGTGGATTACTACCGAAACACGAGTAATTCGAATCAGTATACTACTGAACGGTTTTTTGATCAGCCATTTGATGCAGCAAGGCATACATTCCTCGATCAGCGCAACGCGTTCAATATCTATTCGGCTAAGGCTGATCTATCCGCTCCCTTCAACAATAAGGCGCAGTTGGAAACGGGTTTCAAGTCCAGCTACGTGGAAACAAATAACCGTAATGTGCTCTATGACCGTAAGGGCGTGGACCTGGTGCGCAACGATTCCCAGGAAGACACCTATCAGTATTCGGAAACTATTCATGCTCTATACACGACGTTTCGTCAGGAACGAAAAAAACTATCGTATCAGCTCGGACTTCGTGCTGAAATGACCTATAACCGGGGCCGGCAACTCCAGGCTAACCAGTCTTTCGGGCAACAGTATGTACAGCTTTTTCCGTCAGCCTTTTTTGACTACAAAATCAACAACAAACATGGGTTTATCGTCGGCGTGGACAAAAAGATCAACCGACCGACCTACGAGAATATGAATCCGCTGCTGCGGATTGTCAATGCTAATAATTTCGTACAAGGCAATCCGGCTCTGCGCCCCGTGTCGTCGTACACTGGTTCGGCCACGTATGCCTTCCGTAACGCTCTCTTTATCACGGCTAGCTACAGCATTGACGTTGGCGACTTCACGTATGTGGCGTTTCAAAACCCCGCCGGAGACAGTATAACGATTCGGCCCCTTAACAACCGCTACACGCAGACCTATAGCCTGCTGACCGCTTATAACAGCCTGGTTAAGTCGTGGTGGTATACGAGTACCAGTATTAATCTGCGAAAATCAGCGTATCAGTTGGTGGGTGATGAACCGAAAATAGTAGGCATTGGTACCGTTAATGTTGATACCTACAATAGCTTCTCGATTACCAAACAGCTTTCCTGGCTTGTCCTTTTTCGTTACCGGGGAAAAGCCCAGGAACGTAACGTCACAACTGATGCTTATTTCACCTTGACGACGGGTTTACGGCAATCCCTGTTGGGCAAACGGGCCACCGTTTCGCTGAACGTGACCGATGTGTTCCACACCTACAAAAGCCAGTATAGTCAAGAATCGATTTTACTGCGCCAGCGCTGGAATAACCAATACGAGACAACAACCGTTAGACTAAATGGCATCTATAACTTCGGTGGCCAAGTGGCCAAAATAAAAACCAGCTCTGCGGCCAACGATGAAAAGCGCCGGAGTGATACCAAAGAAAACTGATCGGTTTAGGGCTTACAGTCGACAGAAGCCACTAGCAAAGCCGGCTAAAATTACAGGTAAGTCCGGCCAAAACACTTTGTTGGCAATTTTGCCCGTTGCCGTTCTACTGGAGGCAGGTTTACCAGCGTCGGCAAACTAATTCCTCTATCAGCAAACGCCCTATGTTAACCGAACAGCCTATTGCCCCAGAAGAGTGTATCAGTGTTCAACCACTCAACATGTTTCTGGCGCTTTCTCTTAAACAACTGTTTTTCTTGAGTAACAGTAGACCAAGTTAAATGGAAAGTTTTTTTGTGTCGTTAGGCACGACTGCTTTATTTCGCTGCTCCAAGCAAACAGCCTTCGATGCGTACCTGCCTCCTTGTGACACTCGCTCTGTTACTTTATGTAGTTGAAACCAGCATAGCCCAGCCAACGCCTGTTGGGCCGGACCATCAACAATTTGTCCCACGCACTTACGTAAAGGGGGGCGATACACTACGCTACCGCCTGTTGTACCCACTCGACTACAATGCCCGTAAGAAATACCCGCTCCTTATCTATCTGCACGGCAATGGGGAGCGGGGCAATGACAACCAAAGACCGCTGTTGCGGGTGCCGGCTGCGCTAACCAGTGACACGGGTCGTCAACGCTATCCCTGCTTTATGTTAGTACCTCAGTGCCCTAGCCAGCAAGTATGGGTTGACTTTCCTCACTTCCCCAAGAGTCTACGCACGTCGGATCAGCCAACTCGGCCCGCTCAGCTAACCTTGTCGCTGATTGATGAATTGATTGATCAGCTAGCCATCGATACCGACCGAGTGTACATCACTGGTTATTCGAGTGGGGGAGAAGGTAGTCTTGATCTGCTAACGCGCCGGCCGACGCTATTTACGGCGGCCATCCCCGTGTGCTCCGTTGCCGACACGGCTCGGGCAAAATCGATTTTTGCTATCCCGGTGTGGCTCTTTCACGGATCGGCCGACAGCGTCAACCGAGCGGAATATTCCCGGCTGATGGTTGCGGCCCTACGCCAGCACGGGGGTAGTCCCCACTATACCGAGTATAGTGGAGCTGGCCACAATATTGTCCGGCAGACCTACGCTGAGGGCGGTCTTTTCGAGTGGCTGTTTAGTCAGAAGAAGCGCTAGCATACCTGTTTTATCGACTGGTTAGAGCCGTCTTAACCGGAGAGGATACGTAAGTTATCCAACACGAAAATCGGCAATCAATGAAAAAGAGCGGTTTGATGAGAGAGTCTGGATTGGTTGATAGGCTTTTCACGCTAATCCTGCAAAAAAGCTTATCGCCAAACGCACACACACTATCTTTTTGAGTTCGTTACTCTACCTTAGACCCTTCGAACATAATGGCTTTTTTACTACACTAAACTCGCTCGCTACTGATGACTGAAACCCAAATGCTGGTTAACCAAACGGCCAATGCCTACCAGTGGACAAATAAGCTAGTTGAGGCACTGCCCCTTGATAAGTGGCAGATTATTCCGCCGACGGTCGAATCCAGTATTAATTGGCAAGTTGGCCATTTGATTATCAGTCAGTATTTCCATTCTATAATGGTCATTCGAGGCCACCAAATGGACATTCTCCAGCAGCTTCCTATCCGAGACTATAGTGAGTTGTTCACCCTATCTGGTCCTGCCCAATCAGTAGGCCAAGTAGAGTCAGCTAAATTAGGAGCTGACTTGCTGGTTATGCAGCAAAAGTCGTTGGCGATCCTAGCGACGCTGCAAGTTTCGGAATTAGATAATCCGTTAGAGCCAACCCCTACTCCTCATCCAATCGCCACTACAAAACGGGAGGCCATTGATTGGAATATCAAGCACACAATGTACCACTGTGGCCAGATTGGGCTCATTAAGCGGGTAGTGGATAAGCGCCATGATTTCGGTCTACGATTAGCCAAATAACCGAAGCGTCACGTTTCATAATTATAGCCTTGGCCATTTTCATACTAATTATTTCTTCTCACTTTGGAGCGTTTTAAAAGACGATCACCTCGATTAGTTTCTCAAAGAATCTATATCTATTCAAACGTTGATGCTCCCAAGGGTACACCCGTTTTGGTAAAAGCGAATACTACGTGAAACTTGACGAAGCGAAGGCTTTACAGGTAGTGGTCTACTTAGGGTGAATGGGCAAACGTTTCGCGCAAAGTCTGTGCTTCTTTAGCCGTTACGAGCGAAATACAACCATGCCGGGCTTCTGCAGGAAAAGCTACGTCCTCTTCAACCGTCCAATGACGTAAATCAGGCGAGTAAGAGGCCCCAAAACGATCCGTCATACAATAATCATACAACAAAAGCCAGCCGGGTTTGAGCGGGTCTTTAATCACCGTCGGTCCTTCCGTAATGACGGGAACAATCTGGCCCTTATTTAAAGAGCCTTCAACAAGACTATAAGGCCCTGCCAGGCTTTTTGAGGTAGCTACCCGGATAGCCCTTCTTTCCCCTGTTTTGACCCCAAACTCCTCTTCCTTGTGAAACAAATAGTAGGTCCCTTTAACCTCTAGCAAGCTACCGTCAATCACCGAATAGGATGGATCAAAAAATACCCTGGCTGGAGTGAAGGTTTTCCAATCCCGAGTTCGACAGCACCAAAGTCGACTTTGTTTCCAGCCTGCATCCTCAAAAGAAGAAGACCAGACCAGCAAATACTCACCGGTTTTTTGGTCATAAAACCATTCGGGTGCCCAGATATTTCGGGCTAAGCCACCCGATTCATTGCGCACATCCTTCATCAGCGGCAAAGGCCCTTCAAGCTGCCAATGAATCAGATCCCGGGAGGTAATATACAGGCAGCTAGGCCCGACTTTCGGCCGGTCGTTACCAGAGCCTCCACCCGTTGACAAGAGTCGCCAAACCCCGTCGGGTCCTTTACGCACAAAAGGATCCCGGACATGTTGGTCCCATACCGGTTTGTTGTCGTTTAAGGGCGTCCAATGCCTGCCATCGGTGGACAAGGCAATATGGAGCTTATTAATTAACATCGGATTAGGCAGCGGTACCTCAATGGTGTTCCCTTTGGCATCAATCTCAATCCGTGTCGGATACCGTTGCCGGAAATAGGTCAGCATGTAGACGGGTTTATCCTTCTCCAGAGAAAGGGGTTTGTTGAGGGTGACCGCTTGGGGAGGGGGCTCCTGTTGGCCTGGTGCTAAAGCGGCTCCCAGGCAAACTAGCGAGACTATAGCTAACACGAAAAGCTTCATACTTGCACAATTCATTCAGTAGCGTAAAGCGGTTGCTAGCTGATTTCTCCTGTACACCTGTCTTGTCCGTAAATTATTCGAGGAATTTTCGAGACCGTAAGTACAAGGATTCAGTCAAGCAATCCTTTATTAATCCGTGTCTGGCTTACTCCCATCTCGGGTATTTTGGCTTAACCAACACAAAAAAGGTGACCATAGCTTAATCAAGTTTATGATAATCAAAAAAATGTGAGCATTTCTGTGATATTCTAAGCTGTGCTGCGAATAATTAGAGCGAAAAGCAAACTCGATTCAGTTGCAAAACCATAGGCACTATGTCACTGCCAGCAGACACCGCCAAATTCTTGACCATACTCGAGGGCCATAAGGGTATTATTTATAAAGTAGCTAATGCTTATTGCCGAAATAACGAAAACCGCAAAGATCTCATTCAGGAAATTACCCTTCAACTCTGGCTGGCCTTTCCTACTTACAATCACCAATACGCCCTAACGACCTGGCTATATCGGATTGCCTTAAACGTTTCAATTTCCTTTTACCGTAAGCAGACGAGCCGAGATAAACGCAATCAACCGCTGACAACTGAAATCCTGGGTTTACTAAGTGAGGATGAACCTTGTGATATGGACTCAGATTTAGCCATGCTACACGGATTCATTCGCCAATTGAGAGAGTTGGACCGAGCCCTCATTTTGCTTTATCTGGAAGAACACAGTCATCAACAGATTGCTGATATTCTTGGCATATCCCTCACCAATGTCTCCACCAGGGTTGCCAGAATCAAGGAGCAGCTAAGACAGCAATTTGCCCTATCAAAACCGACAGTATGATCATGCAAGACTCCGAACTGATCGCCTTGTGGCGTTCCTATGACCAGAAACTAGAAGAAAACCTGATGTTGAATCGGCGTAATGCTGAAGCGATTACGCTCATCAAGGTCAAGTCACTAGTGGGCTCGATGGTGCCCATGAAACTATTTATTATTATCGCCAGCACGCTTTGGGTTGCCTTCCTAAGTGTTGTGCTTGTCCACACCTACTCATATGCAAGCTCATTTTTCTGGTATTCGCTGGCTATCCACGTGGTGTTGCTCACAATTGTGATTTTAATTTACGGTTACCAGATCGGGCTGATTTTTCAAACGGATCTAAGTGAACCACTGATTAAGACGCAGCACCGACTCGCTTCGTTGCGAAGCTCTACGCTGTTGATTTCACGGTTGATGTTTTTACATGCCCCGGTGTGGGCAACGTTTAGTATTCAGGAACAAATGCTCAACCATCCCACTTGGTTGATGGTCCAAGGGCTTATCACACTAGCTTTTATTGTGGTCGCTCTGTGGCTCTTTTTCAATATTAAGTATGAAAACCGGGACAAGAAGTGGTTTCGGTTTTTGTTCAAGGGCAAGGAATGGGAGCCTGTTATCAAGTCGCTGGCCTTGCTGGAGGAACTGGGCAGTTACAGTTCTGCCAAGTAGGTTTATCGCTAACTAGTAATGAGTTAGTGGGCATCAGAACGCTCGTTGACAATTTCCGCTGAATGTTTTTGACGTTGATCATTTCGTAAATGGCCAGAGAGTATTCCATCCCTGCCATTTACGAAGTGGTATTTGCGTCTCATCTAGGAGCCTTTTGTGAGGAAAGGATGCTAACTATTTATTCTCTCGCCAACCGACGCTGCGATCATCGGCCAACAAAACAATGAGCGTGACATGGCCTGATCCAATACCTAAATATGGTGTTCGCCGGGCGTTTTGAGCCCCCAATCAAGGCGGATAGGGGCTCCTTTGGGCAAAATCGTCGATTAAACTCATTCCTCTTGAAACAGCTGATGAACATGGCCGTTCTGATCAAGCAATTCGAGTTTAGCTTGATTAGTGGCATCCACATACAACTTGATGCGCGCACGGCCTTGCTTGTCATCAATAAACAAACCTACTTCCTGCTGCTTAGTGCGGCCTACAAACAAACGGTCACGGCCAAAAAAGCCAGCGGCTCGCAAACGGCTCATCGCTCGCTGAAAACCAGCTTGGTTTAACGTTTTTTTTAAAGAATCAACCAAAATCTGTTGTTGAGCCAGATCAGGCTTCTCAGGCCGATCCCAAAGTTTTAGGCCATAGGACTTCAGCAGGCCTTGAGGGGTGGCTTCCGCTTCGTACTGCACCTGCAAGAGCTGGTCCCCCCGAAACTGATCCATCGATAAGACCATGTCTGCTTGCTGGGGCGTACCGTCGTAGATTAAGCCACCACACTCATCACCCGAACTGTTAAAGAAGAGCAGACCTGCCTCTCGTTGCCGGGAAGGCACTGGTTTTCCATTGATGAGACCTGGGTGCTGGCGGTGCTGGTTGCTGAGCACCATCTTGAGTCGGCCATCGGGCTCCACAATGTTGATCCGTTCCACGGTCAACTCGGCCGGAGAGGGATGGGGTTTATGATCAGGCAATAAGATTCGCCACCCAAGCCAGCTCACGAAGCCGGTTAGCAACAGGCTATACACTTTTAGGAGTTGTACTTGTTGAGTAAGGGTCATGGCTCATTGGTCTAGGAATGCGTCAATTAGTTAGAAAAGCTGTCACCTACGCTTTTTTACCGGTCGACTAAAGACGTAGATTAGGCCACTATTGAGCGGATTTTATCAACCCTTTCCTGTTCAGATAATGGCTGCAAACGATATAGTCTACGCGACACGATGAGAAATCTATTGATTCTGCTCGGCATCGCCTGGGCAATGAATGCATTTGGACAAGCTGACTTTCAACAGCACTTCGACAGTTTAGCCCTCAAAGGAAGCACGACCATCTACCACTACAAAACCAGAAAGTGGCTGTTTACCAACAAGCAGGATGCTGAAATGTCCACCCTGCCCGCTTCTACGTTTAAGATTCCAAACTCGTTGTTTGCCCTCGACTATAAAGCCGTTCATGACGAAAATGAGGTGATTAAATGGGACGGGACTAGGAGGTCCCACTTAGGAACGGTCATAGAGGCTTGGGACAAAGATACCGACCTGACAAGCGCTTATAAAAACTCAACGATCTGGTTTTATGAAGAGGTCGCCAAACGCGTGGGCCGAGAACGCTATCGAGAGGTGTTGCCGCAACTGAAGTATGGAAATGGAAACCTCTCCCAAGCCGGCATGGACTTTTGGAATTACGGCGCGTTTGCGATCACGCCGATCAACCAAATCGAGTTTCTCGTCAAGTTGTACGAAAACAAACTTCCTTTTTCCCAAAAGACGATGGAGAAGGTGAAACAGATCATGATTTCGGAGAAAACCAGTAGGGGTATCTATCGCGATAAAACCGGTTGGACAAGACGGTACGGGGTCGATATCGGCTGGTACGTAGGGTATGTAGAAACCCAGGATGAGGTGTATTTTTTTGCGACCCGTCTTCGGCAAGATGCTCATGAAGCCAATCCCCACTTCTCGAAAGCTCGCAAGTCAATAACCCAGCGAATCCTCAACGAGCTTGAAGCCCGAAGAGCGGCAAGTGACGCTCGTTAACGGAATGGCACCCCAATAAATAGGCAGCCTCATTGGGGTATGTAAGTTATAGTGCCGCGGTGGCGGGCCACTTGAAATCTAGTAAAGTAAAACGGGCCGTCTAATTGACCGGCTCAATTACAGATACGCCAACCGCTTCTTGTCTCAAGGGAGCCTTTGTTGATACTAGATTCATCACCTTTTGTATGGTGAGATAGTTTCGCAATCGTCCAATCTAAGCGCAGCAAGGTTGCTAGGCTTATGTGATTTGACTGGCTTACGCGTTTTGACCATATAGTCACCTAAGCCCGCAGAAAAAGTAAGAGAAAGCAGCGTTGGTTTAGGCCACAACCGCAGCGACGGCCGCCTTTTCAGAAAATCTATCCAGCTAATAGGAGGCTAAGACAAGCGAAAACTCGTTTGCAAAACAGGTTCGAGTAGGGTAGTATTACCAATAGAAACTCGCTAGGTAGCATAACAATAGATCTAAGCTTGGTGACCAAATCGACAAAGCCCCAGCGGGCATCTTCTGAAAAGCTAAAGTCAAGCTTAGAGTTCGACGTCTTGATAAACTATGAATGGATGACCACGCCCGGGATAGACACAGCCATGAATATTCAGATCCGTTCCGTACTATAAGGCGGTTCTGGTACGGGTATATCCCTGCTTTCAATAGAGGTGAATGAAAGTTGACCTCGCCTGCGGGTTGGTGCAGGAAGCCGGTTTTCCGATCAAATATGGGCTCACTATTGAACCTTGGGTCGTTCGTCGATTTTATAGATGCTATGATTTTGGATAATTAATCAATCTAGTGAGCCATAGCAAACATTGCTCGATGGGCATTAACTAAATAGCACGAATAGCTAACGACAATTTTAGATCATAAGTTATGATCAATAGCACTTCCCAAATGAGCAGCAAAAGGCTCCTCTTAAATGAATTAAGCGTAAACGATCACGATTTTATTTTACAGCTGGTCAATTCTCCCGGCTGGCTACGCTTCATCGGTGACCGGAACGTTAAAACGGCAACTGATACTATAGCTTACATTGAGAATATCATCACTAATCCCAACATACACTACTGGACCGTCAGGTTGAAGAACGAGCAGACGCCGATCGGTATCATTACCTTGATCAAGCGACAATACTTGGCTCATTATGATATTGGTTTTGCCTTCCTGGAAGTCTATACCGGTAAAGATTACCCTGCCGAAGCTACCCAAGCCGTGCTACATGCGCTTCCTGAGTCCATATTGTCAGAGAAGATCCTGGCTATAACCACTGAAGCAAATAGTCGATCCATCAAATTACTGGAGAAGCTGAATTTTGTTTTTGAAACCATATTGGAAGTCGACAATAGACCCCTGCGCCAATATGCGTTAAGTACGGACCAGATTCAAATCGATAAACTAACGCAAGCTTTTTTTGCCTTATTCACCAACATCGCGGAAGCCCCCCCATTTGACCGCATTAACGAACTTTGCCATCAGCAAGCACAGATCATCAAAAAAACGGCCGATGGGGCGGAGATCTATGATCTTCAATCATTCATCGAACCTAGGAAGAAGATCCTGACCGATGGTACACTGACCGGATTCAGCGAATATGAGGTTGTGGCCGAAACTAAGATCACCGGTCAGATTGCCCAACGCTTTTCAAGATATGAGAAAAGCGGGACGCTACGAGGCAATGAATACAGGGGCAGCGGCCATAAAATGTTACAGTTTATGAAAAAGCAAGCAAAGTGGCAGATCATACACGTGATCTGGGAAGACAACGCTTAATTAATAAGTTGAGTTAATGGAGATGGTCCAGGTTTGCCAGACAGTTGAGTTGCTTAACTTATCTGTACAAAGGCCAAGAATCACTTCTCGGCGGCGCCACGTCGAAAACGGGCCGCCGCAGCGGTACGAAACGGACAACACACCCAACTTAGCCATACACCAGTATTTCTAAATTTACCATCTCGCCAAACGCCCAAATTATAGATACTCCATTCGCTCCCCGTCTTAGGTGGGAGCGTTATTTTAAGAATGCTTTTTCAGTTGTGTGGAATCAAACTGATTCTAAAATTGTCGCAAGCCTTGTAGCCCTTGCTGCCGGCAAACCCCCTCCCCAGTCCAGGGTGCGGTCACTATCTTCTTAACCCGCTTATCGTCGTGTTTTCTGGAAAATAGGGATCAATGCGACCCGAAGCCAGAGCCGTTCTTATTCTTTTTTGTCGGCTACTTTAGTGGTTAAACCTTGCCGGATTCTTACTTGATCAATTTTGCCGCCTTTCCTAATAAATTCGAGTATCATGTCTGAATCATCAATAAAAAAGAGGTCCTCTCCTTCAGCCAATAGGGTCATTTTAGGCTCATCGTTAAGCTTCATCACTAATTTGCCTGCTTCTTTAGTAATGCCCACTTGGTAATGCGTTGATACCTCAAACCTGCCCACATAGTTTAGAAGACTCTGTTCGGTTAACTGAATTTCCCGTTTAGATTGTGGAATACGGTAGGGCTTGTTTTGCAAAGCGGCATAGATCGAGTTGCCTACTTTTTCTAACGACGTGGAGGTGATATTGGCCAACAAAATAATGCAGGTCTGGCGCTCAGGCATCATTAAAAAATAGCTGGTCGAGCCTTCCACATTGCCGCCATGATCAATGACCCGATCCCCCTGTAGGCTATCAATGTACCATCCAAACCCATACCCACCTAAAAAAGGGGTCGTTGCCTGATCGAGCGCTTCTTTGGAAATTAGCTTAAATTCGGTGAGCCCTTGATAAAATTTCTGTAAATCTCTCGTTGAACTGTATAATCCCCCTGAGGAGAAGGTCAGGCTGGCATTCCAGGCTTTAACGTCAATTTGTTTGGTTGAGGATAAATAGGCGTAGGGAGTTGTTTTGTTATCATTGCTAAGCCTAGAAAAATCAAACCCACTACTGGTCATGTTGAGGGGCTTGAAAATATAGCTATGCATCGCTTGGGCATACGAAGACCCGGTTACTTTTTCAATAATGATGCCCAGTAAATCGAAGCCCGAGTTGGAATAGCTAAACTGAGTACCGGGATCAAAATCTAACGGCTCCTGGCTGAAAAAGGCCAACATTTCTTCTGTACTGAATGGATGAGTAGACCTTAGTTGGTTATAAAATGTGGGCTTTCTGAATTTCTCATAGATACCGCCCGAGTTGGTCAGTAGATGTTTTATTCGTATTTCATTCCCTCTGGGGTAGTCGGGTAGGTAGGTGCTGATGGGATCGCTGAGGGAGAGTTTATTTTGCTGGGCTAGTTTTAAGATGAGGACAGCCGTAAATGATTTAGTTAGCGACCCAATTTGGAATATACTGTTTTGGGTGAGTAGTCTTTTTGAGGCTGCATCTTGGTAGCCAAGACTTTTTTCGTACACCGTTTTATCCTGCTGAATGACCAAGGCCGATCCATTAAACTGATGAATGGCACTATAGGCCTGGAGTATACTATCAATTCTGGGCTGGCTGATCTGGGCCTGTAGGGAAAGGGTAGCTAGCAGAAAGAAAACGATTAGTTGCACAGATTGCTTCTTAACTCTGGGCCAACTGGTGAATGGTCTCATTTGGGGTTAGTATAGTTATTTCAAGCCTTGTTAGTCAGGATCCTGGGCCTCGAAAGTAGACCAGGCTAAGCTGCCCAACGGGGTCCGTATGGCTTGTCAGTCAGAACCAGGCCCTATCTTCCCACTAAGTATCTTGGTAAGAAGATAGGGCCTTAAAGTCTGTTGAACTTCTCTACATTTTGACGTAAATCTAGCCGTTCCGATGAAACAACACTGTATTAATCAGGGAATGCCGACGAATTAATTACTTCGTTTCCCGAGTTTCAATCCGTAAATAGCTATGGGTCAATACGTTAAGCTGGGCCGCTGAGACCTGATTGCTATATATATAAAGTTCTTGTTCTGGCTGATGGTCGCCATCAAAAGTTACGCTTCAGCCATTCGGTTAAACGGGGTATTTCTCCCCGCTGACTGGGGGATTCCCCGTATTTGTAAAGCAAGCAATCCAGCCTGACTAACCAATCCGTATGTTGGGCATCGGATCGGCCAGGGGTGAACCGGGTTAAACATAACGAGATAGACACCATTAGGTAACCGGGCTGATGCGTAATTCCCACTGGCGCTTGCTGGCGGGAGTTTTACTTCCTGCTAATAGCCAATGGGTAGCTTACGGGTATGAGATAAAATGCGATCCTGTAGCGAGCGATACTACGAGCCTATGCTGCGTCTGTCCAGTGGACAAGGCCGTTGGCAGCTTTCCTGATAAAGGGGCAGGAAGCTATCCACCAGGGCATGCCTACCAACATACCACCGGTTGGACAGTTCAGGTATGAACAGCGTGAACGTTAGGTACCCCTCCTTTTCTGCAGCGGCTTTTATTGAACCCGCAACGACTATCAACGCTTAACTTGTGGGGTTTCGATCAGACCCAGTACGTTGCCCGCTGGGTCTTTGAGCGTCGCGGTTTTGATTCCATCGCCCACTTCAGTAATCGGCGTATCAGCCCCAGCGCCTAACGCTAAAAGCCGATCGTAAACCGTCATGATGTTTGTTACGCCCCAATACGTGATGGTGCTGCCTAGTTGCAGGGTGGCGTGTGGATCAAGGCCCAACTCATAGCCACCAACCTGAAAGCCTACGTAGTAAGGCTGGTCAAAGTAAGGACCGTATCCCAACATGGTTGCATACCACGCTTTGAGCGTATCCAGTTCGGGAGCGGCATAAATTACCGTTTGTAAGCCCAGTAAGTTCGAGCCGGATCGTTGGTCAGAAGTTTGCATTGCTTGCGAATCGGTTTGTAATGAAAATGACGCCAATGAATCATGGCGCAAACTTACCAGCGTTCACCTCCTTCGCTTTGTAAAAACCCGACATTATGCGGCCTTGAAAACCAGACGCTACTTCACCCGCATAGTGTTTGAAGGTGCGGGCTAGATGCGCGGAGTCATAATAGCCCATTTGAAAAGCCATCTCGGTCAATGACCAGTCGGGGTGTTGTTTGAGAAGCTGGGTCAACGCCCGGAAACGAACCAGCTCAATCAGAGGTTTAGGGGCCAGTCCCACCCTATGCATAAAGTGGCGTTCCAACTGGCGCTGGGATAAGCAGACCTGGTCAGCTAAGGCACTTACGCTAATTTGTCCTTTTGTCTGGAGAATCGACGAAACCGCAACGGTTACTCGGGGGTCAGGTCTGGCATGGGTAACAAGCTGGTTCAACAGGATTGGCTCCACGGCAGTAATCCATTGCGACAGAGATATATCTGTGTTGACTAGCTCAATTTGGCTCAGCGTGTCGGCTAGCGGACGGTAAACGGCGTCCAACTCAATAACCTGACTAGTCAAAAGATGCTGAGGGACGGGGATAAAATTGGCTAATGCGCCCGGTTTAAAGCGAATGCCAACTAAGGAGTTCGACGTTGGGTAGTGGGAGTCGACATAAGTGGTGATCGTACCCATTAGCTGACAATGACCAGGATCGTGGACTGGTATAACTACATCCTGGCAGGCATCGGGTAAAATGCGGGTAGTTTTACCGGCCTGGGGCTTGACCATCCAGAAGGCATCGATAAATGGTTGTAAGGCCAGATTGGGCTTATACTCCAGGTAGGCCATAGTCGAGCGGTTGATTAGGCAAAAACTAGCAGTCGGTCAGTAGTCGCTAAGGCTTAAGCCAACTCGAACTGTTGCTGAAAGTTGCGGTCCGGAACGGCGATGCATTACCCCCTGTCTAAACAGCGGATGCTCAAACCAGGCATCACGAAGATAGAAACGGACTGGTCTTTGCAAGCGGTAGTAAACAACGCTGGTTGGTTCAAAAAAAGCCTGTGAGCCGGCGCGCTGGATCAGAAACGTGTTGAGTGTCTGTTTGTCGGCACTACTCCGGTAAAAAAGCAAGGCTGAGCCAGTTTAAGTTTACAAGTGGGCATGAAGAGTTGTATAAGTTCGGCTAGTCGCTGACGACCGAACGAACTTAAAAATACAGATGAAAGCGTTGGGAAGCAATACCGCTACCGTCTTTTGTCTAGCCTTCACTTAGACTTTCTACCCTGTATCTGTACAGTGGCTGTTCATTTGTGAACTACTACTGTACAGATACAGGGTAGCGAAAAGATTCAGCACTCAAGTGGTAATAATAACAAGGCCTGGATCGTCACTGATTCGGACCTTGTGATTGAGCATTGAAAGAGCAGTCAGGCGATCAGCCAATTCCTTGTCTCACGGGGGAGCATACTTCTACTCTTCACTACATCGGCATAATGGTTCCCTCATGTGCACTATTCCATTCCATCATACTTCGAAAAATAGGCAGCAACTGCAACCCTTGCTTGGTCAGTGAATATTCAACCCTCGGTGGTAGTTCACTGAATGATTGGCGGGTGACGATGCCATCTTCCTCCAGCTCTTTTAGCTGTTCGGTTAGCACCTTCCTGGTTATCATCGGTATAAAAGCATCCAATTGCCCAAATCGTAATGTCCTTTCATTCAAAATATTAATAATTATAGGCTTCCACTTATTGCCTATTTTACCGACGGCTCTTGTCAGCGAGCATTCTGATTTGCAAAATCGCTCATCTCTCATTCTTGACAGTTTTTAAGTAGTTACCAACAGGTAACTACAATCTTGCTGAATAGTATATAACGGAAACCATCAAAAGTACCTTTGTGATACAATTATAAAACCAAATCACGAATGAGCCAAAAATTAGAAAACAAGGTAGCCGTTATCACCGGTGGTAACAGTGGCATCGGTCTAGCAACGGCCAAACTTTTCTCAAAAGAAGGGGCCAAAGTAGCCATTACAGGCCGTGATGAGAAAACGTTGCAGGAGGCAGCTGCGGAAATTAGTAATAGTGCGCTAGCCATTAAGGTAGACACTCTTGATTTGACTACGCTGGATGAAGCCTACCAACAGATTGAAAACAAATTTGGGAAGATTGATGTGCTGGTTGTCAATGCCGGTATTTTCAAAGGGGCTCCGTTGACTGATTTTACGGAGGAGTTATTTGACGAGATTTCCAACATCAATTTTAAGGGAACTTTCTTTACCATACAAAAGGCACTACCTTATCTCAATGACGGATCTTCAATCGTCATCACCGGTTCTGCTGCCGCGGTAGCCGGTACAGAAAACGCGTCAGCTTACGCTGCCAGCAAAGCAGCTGTTAGAGCGTTAGCTCGTAATTTTTCGGCAGATTTAGTAAGCAGAAAGATCAGAGTGAATGTGCTATCTCCCGGCCACATAGAAACACCCATTCACGGCAGACTAGGCTTATCGGATAAAGAGGTAAAAGGGTTGAGAGCGAAATTGGCAAGCGGAGTACCGATAAAGCGGGTGGGTACGGCTGAAGAGATGGCTAATGGCTACCTGTTTTTAGCCAGCGCTGATTCTTCGTTTATGTTAGGGGCAGAAATCGTAATCGATGGCGGCTGGCAGCAGTTATAATCGACATTTTGACTGCTTAATTATGTCAGAGGTCTTCTAAAAAAAAGAGTTTTTTAAAGCACGCCAGGTCAGCAGTTGCTAACTTGGCGTACTTCTTTCCAATGTCCATCGCTAGGGGTTACAAACCAGCCTAACAAGTAGCGATAGGTTATAGCTTAGGGCAGTTTGACAAACGTACGCCCCCGCAAAGTAGGTTGTAAAATTAATAGCTCGAAATGCCCGTTTTTTTAAGTCGGTCGCTAAACTGGAGATTTCAGTAAAACTGACTACCCCGCAGGGGCAGCCCAAACGGCTTTGCGTAGGGCATTCAAGGAATCCATAAGTGGATCAAGTTAATCGTCAGCAGTTAATCCTACCTGTGAAGGGCTAATTACTTGCCCCAGAATTCGTCTTCCTGTGCGATATCTTCTGAGTAAATCGTGGCGTCGACAATTTTGCCGTTTTCGACTGTGTATACATCAATGTTGTCGACATCCAGTACCCCACCACCCGGCTGTATGGCTTTCCAATGAATCAGGCAGGCTACTTTGTTACCGTTGACGGTCAGTTGCTTGATGTCGGTCAGTTGCAACGTATTGGCCGATGCCTCAACCATGCCGCCTACCATCTGGAAGACTTCCATGTTTGACTGTTTCGCGCCGGAGAAGCGGTTGCTGCCAGGCTGGTTCCAGTTAATAGATGGGTGAATCAATGCGCCTAAAGTAGCTTGGTCACCCTTCTGAACGGCGGTTAAAAATGCGTTGACGGTTTGTGTTGCTTGGTTTTCCATCTCGTTTGGTTTTGCTGGAGTTATGGTTGTTTGACTAGTTCCTGATAGGGCAGTCGTTCTGACTGTTTGTGCCTGGCTTCGGCTACTAAGCGTGATCGACAAGGCTAAGGCCATGCCAATTAAGGAGTGTGTTAGTGGCTGCGTTTTCATGGCGTTCAAGTAGCGTTTGATGATGTGACAAAGGTATTCAGGCCTTTGCGCCTGCTGCTTACCCGATGGCGCCAATCAATTACCACTTTACGCCAGCCTCTGGTGCGGCGACGTAATCAGGCTACCTTGTTCAAAAAATTAGGTCATGAAAGAATATCAGCTACAATTTGTCTACAGCCTGCTGGCCTATGCAGTGCAGAAAGATATATCACCCGAGCGATTGTGTAAGCTGTCGGGGTTGGATTGGGAAGTAATCAGACGGCGGGGTAAAGTGGCGATTACCTCAAAACAGGTGAACGATCTATGGATGAACGCTAGTCACTTAAGTAATCACCCGCTGTTTGGTCTGCATTTAGGCGAGTCGATGCAGTTAGCCGCTTTGGGTATCGTCGGCCAGATCGTTCAAAACAGCCGCACGATGGGCGAAGCCTTGACTCATGCCGCCGAGTTTCTGCATCTGGTTACTGACTTGTTTGCTATGGGTATAAGTCAGGGCAATGAGCAATTTATGGTCCGCTTCATTCCAGATACCGACAAAGCGCAGGACTACCCGTTTGGGTTTCGCCACCTGATTGACTTGTCGTTGGCCTTTGTTATGCACGAGCTTGACGGCTTGGTATTAGCTCGGCTCAAGCCCCAACGAGTCGTTTTACCCTATCCTACTGCCGAGTTAGCGGAGTATGAGCGAGTACTACGTTGTCAACTTATTGAAAAGGCGGATCAATACGTTTTAGCGTTCGATGATCGCTACCAGAACGAACCCATTTTAACCGCTAACTACGAACTGCAAAGCGTACTGCTCCAGCAGGCTAGCGCTATGAGCGAGACCCTTGCCGATCGCCAACCGTTAAAGGAACGTATCTACACGTATCTATTAGCCAACGCATATCTAGGGATACCTACTCTTGAAGGCATTGCCGCTAACTTCAATACCAGTGCTCGTAGTCTACAGCGAAAGCTTCAGGAAGAAGGGGTTACCTATCAACAATTGGCCGACTCTATCCGCAAATCGTTAGCGGTACATTATCTGGAATCGGGTAAGTACCTGATTAAGGAAGTGAGCTATATTCTGGGCTATAGCGAGTTGAGCGCCTTTACGCGGGCGTTTAAACGCTGGACCGGAACGACGCCGGTAAGTTATTTACATGGGTAGAAGGTTGGGACGCTAGGACAGCCCCTATCGGCTTGGGTTGGGTGCATTTAAGAAAGGCATGGCACGGGCCGCCCCGAAAAACCGTCACGACTAGAAAATCAGTTCCTCCGAAATAGAGGGGATCAAACTCACAAAAACGACGAGTAGGGCATGCTTCCCTTGTCCTACTAAATGCCCATTTCATAAAGCAACTATTATTTTACTTCTTGCCAAACTAAGTAGCGGTAAACTGTCGCTCGGCTTAGGCGAAATAACTGACCAATCTCTAAAATCGTATGGGTTTTAAGAGCATGAATAGACTTCACAGCCCGTGCCTTTGTTTGGGCTTCGGCCGAGAGTCCTTTTGGGCGTCCGCCGATACGTCCCGCCGCTAAACCGGCTTTAGTTCGTTCGCGAATCATATCTCGTTCGAACTCAGCCAGCGACGCAAAAAGATTAAACACTAATCGTCCTTGAGCGGTCGTAGTATCAATGGCCACCGTGGCGCGGCATCATTCAAACTACGGAATCCGATTCCTTTAATTTGAAAGTCATTGGTCAATGTAAATAGCTCTTTTAGTGATCTACCTAGCCGATCCAGTTTCCAAACTATAATCGTATCTCCTTCTCGAAGAACCTCTAATAGCTTTTGAAGTTGCGGTCGTATTTTAGCTGAAGAGACCTTGTGGTCCGCCACCGCGGTCCTGAAAGATTTTCTGACAACCTGCTTTTTTGAGGTCATCCAACTGGAGAGCTAGGTTCTGATCTTGACCGGGCCGCCGGGGCGGTAGAAACGCGTGCATATTCAAACAGCATAATAGTACTTCAAAAAGGGTTGATTAATAAATCACAATTTTTTATGAAGATGCAGTAGCCTGATTACGGGTTGCATCTTCATAAAAAAAACCATCTTTTAGCACTACACTCCAGGATTAGATCATAAAAACTTTTTGTCCCAAAGAAGATTCTTTTTTAAGATTGTACTACTGGTAAGTCATTTGAAGGGAAATGCCAGGTGCAGCCTGGCCAAGTTACCTCGCTTGCATTTAGTCTCGTTTGGCAAACGAAGTTAACTTGAAACAGGCAGGTTAACAGGGTAGGCTTGTACGAAGGCCAAGAAACTTTTAGTGCAAATTTACCATTTACATTGTGTAGTTTTGCACTGTACATTCATACCTAGTTTATGCAAGTGGTTCTGCCAATTACCAGCATTATCAGCCAGGCCCGACAAGGCGTCTTGCGCCGACGCGTTGATGAAGTCGCTCGCTTAGTGGGACTTACCGATAAAGAGATGGCCCGTATTCTGAACATGTCCATCAGAGGTCTGCATGGCAAAGCCACGGCGACACGATTGAGTTTGGACGCTAGTGAACGACTCTTGCTGCTGGAGAGACTTATCCAAAGAGGACTTGCCGTCTTTGACGGACGAGCCGACATATTGTCTCGGTGGTTACGCACACCCCTGGTTGAATTGGCCTACCGTCCAGAGACGGACTTGAGCCTTGAGCTAACCGCTCCTAACTCTCTTCGAGATATGGGTAGCTTTACTCAACCCATTGAGCAAGCGACTCAGCCAGCTAACAAGGAAATGCCTTCTACATTGTCTAATGAAGCGGTGGTCGCCCAATCCCCTCTAGCTATGCTGGATACGGTATCGGGATTCTCACTGGCCGAAGATGTACTGGGCCGCATTGAATGGGGCCTGATAGGGTAAGCAAATGGACGTCTACCGTATCAACAAAGAGCCCTATCATCGGGAGCCGTTATCCGTCGTGGGAAGCCACCGACATGGAGGCCGTTGGAATCCCAAAGGGATGGGTATCCTGTACACTAGTCGCACCCCAGAACTAGCCTTGCTGGAAACATTGGTGCATTTACCTCCCTTAACCTTAGGAGAACTACCTCAACTGTGGTTGAGTACCCTACGTTTGCCTATCGAGACTGACAGTATTTTTTGGCTTGAGCCGACCAAGCTACCTAATTATTGGAAGAGTGGTACTTTGGGCGAAACCCAAACAATCCTAACCGAATGGTTGCAAGCCCCTTTTTGTTTAGCTATAGCGGTACCGTCGGTCATCTTGGAAATGTCGTACAATCTCCTGTTGCACCCCCAACATGCTTCCTATGCGGCAGTAGAGGTCGTTGGCCAATCTCCTATACCACTCGAGAGCCGACTGCGTAAATGAGACGTTTTCAAGATCACATGGTGAAAACGAAAAAGGAGCGTTTAAAGAGATAAGATAACTATTAGCTACATGCATAAGCGCACGTTCGCAAACGAATGACCTTGGGTTGACAAACAAATAGCATCCCTATTGCCTAAACAGTACACTATGCCAATACAATGAAGATGAGAATACCATCCTCTAATGAGCAGTAGCTTCTCGCAACGCGGCTAAAATAAAGGTAGGCTTGTCCATCACGTTGGTTAATCGAAATTCTTCCCAAACATTCGTCTCTTCGGACAGAAAGCGGAGAATAAGGGCCGCTGGCAACTGCTTAAACAGATCATTGAAGACTAACCAAGAAGGCCGCTTTTTTTCCTTTAGCACGCGCAGAAAGATGCGGTCATACAGCGCGAAGCGATTTAACTTGAATCGCTCTGCGCTGGTAGGTGACTGGCCAAATGCCAACCGCCTGGCGATTGCTTGACACTGCTTTTGAATAAAGCTGAAGGTATACCCCGTTGAGGCTTTGGTGGCTCCACCGGCCGTGCCAATGTTAACAATGGCTCCTTCACCCACTGGAAAAGCAGCGTTGGTCATGGGAATCACACCCGACTCGACGTGAGATATCCGATAGTCATTAAGCCCTAAATAAGTTCGAATATACCCATCAAGAGCTCGATCATACTGGGCGGATTCCAACATAGTGGTTGAGAATCCGGTATACTCGACCAAGGCCCGGTAGGGGCTGGTTGGTAGCACATAGACAAACCGACAATCCTGGTCTTGCTCGACTCGGAAATCCATCAACACGGGCTTCTCCACATCAAAAGTTGGTTGATCGGTCTCAATGAAATAGCCTCGGAAGTGTTGCAATAAGTAGTGGGTGTGGGTTGATTGAGCCGGATTTCGAAAGACGCTGTTGAACACATAGGTTGCTTTATAACTGTCTTTTGTTCCGACCACTGAGCCGTTAGGGTGTATGGATGTAATCTGGTCTTGCTTGAAAACTACCTTAGGATGGTGCTCAATGAGTTGAAAACAATGCTGGTAGAAGGCGATGCTTGTCAACATTTTGTACTTATAGGGGCCGATGTCAACTTGCTCCGAAAAATCAGGCGAATGAAACATTAGTTTTTCCCATTGGCTTTCTAGGCATGATTCAAACGGACCCTGCTCTTGCTGCCAGAAGCACCAAGTTCGATCATTGGTTTTTTTTAAGTCACTATCAATCAATAGAATACTCTTTTGGGCAAGATTCTCTTCCGCAAGGAGGTAACACAGCAGGCTTAGACCCGCAGCGCCCGCGCCAGCAATTATGTAATCGTAATTTGATTGATCCATGTTAATGCAATTATACTCATTGGCAGTGGTACAACTAAAGTTACGCCCAAAGAGCCTGATCTCTATTTTTATTTATTCAACTTGTCAAGGGCGTCTTTTAAGCGCCCTTTTTATGAAGCAACCGTTATTTTGCTTCTTGCCAAGCTAAGTAGCGGTACGCCGTTGCTCGGCTGAGATAAAATAACTGACCAATCTCTAAAATCGTATGGGTTTTAAGAGCATGAATAGACTTCATGGCCCGGGCTTTCGCTTGAGCTTCAAGCGTGAGTCCTTTGGGTCGCCCGCCGATACGTCCCCTGGCCCGAGCTGCAGCTAAACCGGCTTTGGTTCGTTCCCGGATCAGATCCCGCCGGGTGGCCGACCGTCCGCGGCTGCGGTGCCATCAAATTTAGCTAATGAAGCAAACAGGTTAAACACCAAGCGACCGTGCGGTGTTGGTATCAATAGCCACCGTGGCGCGGCAATAGCATACTAGTATTTCATTACAGGAAAGGAAGCCAGTCTGAACTAACAGCGGCTAACCATATACTTCGTAAGTGAATTAGCAGGGTAGGGCTGATTGATAAGCCACTACCTTATCTACAGTTTCTCAGGAAGATGCGACTAACAATCCGTCAGTTGCATCTTCCTGAGAAACTCTCATTTTGCTGTACGCTTATTATTACGTGCTATCAGGCTGGCCAAGCAGATGACAAACTTGATTGAGTGAACTTTTATAGTTATCTTAGTGAAAAAATTCATCCTAATGGCCATCACTTTGCCTTTCTTACCGCCTAACCAAGCCCTGTTACCCCGGCTCATGACCGAACAGGAGATCATCGCCCGCAGTCGACAAGGCGTGCTACGAGCGGAAGCCGACCGCGTAGCAAGGTTAGTTGGCTTAACTGACAAAGAAATGGCTATTGCTTTAGGCTTATCAGCTTCATACCTGCATCGACTGAAAGTCGATCAACGCATCAGTCAGGATGCTTCCGAGCGACTGCTGCTGCTAGAGAACTTACTTCTACACATGTTAGATACCTTTGAAGGACGTGCGTCAACTGCCCTCAACTGGATGCGCGCCCCCCTACGTGAACTTGACTACCAAACGCCCCTTCAGACGTTAGATACGGTTACGGGCTATACTTTGGTAGATCGGGTACTGGGCCGAATTGACTATGGCATCTTCGGATAAGCTATGGCCCTTGTTTATCGAGTGGTGCGCCAGAAGTATGCCGCCCAACCCCTAGATGTTACCGGTACCTGGCTCAATGGAGGCCGGTGGAATCCGCCGGGTGTTGGCATTCTCTATACGGCCGAACATCCGGCACTCGCTTTGGTGGAAATCTTAGTGCATATGCCTCAAGTGCCCTATGATGAGTTACCCGCCTATCGGTTGTTGAGTCTGGAGTTACCCATTGACAGTCAGCGAGTATTGGATGCGACTCAACTGCCGCCTTATTGGCAGGAAAACACGTACAATCGGAGTCAGCATCTTGTAGCCGATTGGCTAGCCAAGCCGGATGTGTTAGCCTTAGGTGTACCCTCATCGGTTATGCCCGATGGCATCAACTATTTATTGCATCCGGCCCATAGCAGCTATGGCTCCATACGAGTGATTGACGAGAAGCCACTAGTAATTGACCCTCGCCTTTGGTCGAAATAGGCCAAGGTGACGTGATGTTAATCCACTTCGTCTCACATGCGAGCGAACTGGGAGACGTTTATTTTTTAAAATCCGTCAAATACAATCCGTTATGTGTGTCTCATTGGAGCATATCTTAACGAGTCATCATTAGCCTTTCGAAGGAACTGTCACTTTTTTGCTTCGCCTAAATCCGAGATGGCTTTGTCAACTCGTTTCTGGCGAGTTTCAGCCAATTTTGCGCCGTAAAGTAAGCCCACATACTTATTTTTACCACTGGGGGACAGAAAACCAAAAAAGGCCTTAGCACCTGGATTGGCTTTTAAGGCCTGCTCAAAATCAAGGGGGACAGCCACCACCCGGGGCTGGGAATCTAGACGCACGATCACCCGGATTGGATCGCCCCCTTTTGGGCCAGCACTCTGGCGAACGGCACTACTAACCGGAATCATGTAAACCCCACTCATCACCCCTACAGTAGATGGATAGGTGAAGTGGTTAATGGTTACCAGGACGGAGGGGCTTACCCGCTCCTAGCTGCTGGATAACCTCATCCGGTACTCGGATCGCTGTCTTATTACCCGTTTGAAGTAGAGTGGTGTCGAAGGCTATACTGTTTTCCATGGTAGGGGTCCGGATATAGGTTTAATCCAGCGTTCTTGACAACTAAAACAAACGTAAGCGCTTCGGGAGAGTAGCCATGAGGCAAAGCCGACATCAACAGAGGTATTTGCGACAACTTTGCAGCTCTAGCGCTTCTGCGGCTCATAATAGCCCTCGTCTCACATAGGAGCCTAACTCCCAACGCTCAAGACACGCCACTATTCTTGCCTAGGACCTACTTTCTAATGGCATGGCCGCCGACCACGGATTTCCGGCCATCAAGAGCCGTATCCAGTCGCAAAAACCGAGCGGCATTGTTGTAAAAAATATCTCGCTTCTGAGCCACACTCAGAAAAGGAGCTTGCTCGATCGCCTGGATGCCGACTGCAATCGCCCCGGGCCACACCATCTGATCCGAACCGAACATCACCCGCTTGCCAAAACCCGCATCCATAATCCGTTTTAGGTAGGCATGAAATTCGGCCCGGGGCAAGATATAGCAGATCACCCCCAGATCCACATACGCCTGAGGGTGTGCATATAGGGTGGCCAGCAAATCATCCCCCAGCGGCCAACCCGCATGCGCGATGGCTACCCGTAGTTTCGGATGACGAATCATGGCCTCTTCCGCCGTCAAAGCGCTGTGCAGGCGAGCCCGGTACTTAGGATCCCCGAAATAGGCCACCCCCGGCGGCCCCGTGCCAATGTGTACACTGACCGGGACGTCAAACTCTTCGGCTAGTTTGAGGTAGGGTTCGACCACTGAATCGGACAGGGCGATACCCTGATACTGTAGACATAGCTCGCCAAACACCTTGACGGCCCCCGTCTGAAAATAGTGCCGTAGCGAGTCAAGGGTGAGTGCGGGGTCTCCCATGGTAAACAGCACGCCGGGAATGATACGATCCGGAGCTTGTTGTTGCCAGCGTCGTACATAAGCCATCGGCCCGCTGGTCACCCCGATGATGTTATACTTATCAAGTAGCGCAATGGTTTGGTCGCGTAAGGCGTCATCGGAGGGGGCGGAGGTTAAGCAGTTGACACACATCGAGGCTGATTTGAGCAACTGATTGGCGTAGCCCATACCCCCGCCCTGTTTGGGGTCCTGGGCCGACCAATCGCGATAGGGGGCACCAATGGTGACTGGTGGGGGCCCCTGTGCGGTGAAGGGAAAGGCATGTAGATGCATGTCAATGATGGGTAAGCGTTTAAGGCTAGCCTGAGCCCACACCTGAGCTTGGCTCATAATCAGAAAGATCCCTAGGGCAATAAGTCTCATAGAGTAGTGGTCGAATAAATGGCTAGCCAGGTAGAAAACGATTACCGAGTGAGTGGACAATATAGATATGATAAAGTCATCTCTGCCACAGGGTTTTATCTATCGGTAAATTGAGGGCGAAAGCCTGGTGCTCCATACGATATGCTTGCTCAGCTCATTGTACATGCATCGTATTTGTTTTGAAAACGTCTGAAGTACACTGTTTCAAGTCGATCTTTATCTCAGGTGGGAGCATTATTTAAGAATTTCTTTTTGCAATCACTTCGTACTATTTCTGTATCTGTCCTACTTTACCAGTAATACCCAGTACTGATGCAACATAGCCTGACTCACCGTATGTTTAAAAAAGTAGCACTCACACTGATCTTCCTTGTTGTTGCACCGGCTGTTCATTCTCAGCAGTTTAACTTTCAACCTTGCTATGCCTTTTGGAAACTGACCGATCGATTAAGAGAGGGCATAGAGCTAACACCGGAAGACTGGCAACAGTTGAAAGAAACCGACGGATATAAGCGCGTAAACACGACCGCTTGGAATCAATTTATCCAACAAGTTACGTTAGTCTACACCCCTGGAAACCAGGAGCGCATTCAGCAACAGATCAAAACGGATCGTTCGCTACAGCGGATCATCCGCTACGAAAAGGAAGAGCTCAACTTAAAGAACTACATTGCCAGGATTGACCAACTGCATTTGATGGATAGATAGTGCGATGGCCTATACCAAACGAATGCTACCCCAAAAATGGAAGAACTGCTTCCCGGCTCCCAGGGTCGATTTTATCTTATACAATTACGATGGCAGTGCCCGTGAATACGGTATCACAATGGACCTATTAATGGCATACGATATGGAGACCTATCGACCTGGTGCGTTTCTGGGTCATGAA
Source organism: Spirosoma liriopis (assembly GCF_023196085.1). NCBI lineage: Bacteria > Pseudomonadati > Bacteroidota > Cytophagia > Cytophagales > Cytophagaceae > Spirosoma > Spirosoma liriopis. Next base: position 51,267 of record NZ_JALPRF010000007.1, on the reverse strand, counting down.
CTGTTCCATTACGCTCTATTCTACTGTCGCATAAAACTTCGCCATTTCAAATCGGTACCCCAAGACCAGCAGGCGGCTTTCGTGGCGATTAATGGCATTAGTGAGGAGGGAATTGCCGATTTGATTGACAAACCGTTTGTCCTATTTGATAAGCAATCACCTTATCGAGAGAAAGAGGCATTTTTGACTCTTTACGAAACGCAGTCTAGTTCATGTATTGCGAAACTTAATCAAGCCTTTGAGCAATTAGCGGATCGGGCGGGCGAGCCTTTTACAAGTTTTTCATATTGGAACTCAATCGTTCTGGCTACGGGTCATGTGCCTGGGATGTTTATGGGTAGACTGATTCAGCAACAGGGCTTAACCAATGAACTGATTCAGCATATCGAGAACCCGTTTGCGTTCTTTTATCTATATAATAAGGCTGCCCGGAAAAGCCTAATGGGTGCACCAGCATTTTCCGCCAAGGCGCTGCGCTTTCTTAAATCAATGGAGAAAAGGCATTACTAGAGCGAGGAGTAAAATGGGGTTAAGGGTCGAACTCGATACGCTTGATTAGAAGAGCCAAACGGTTTATTCTATGGGCCATTGTCATCATCATTACCCAGTTTAAGTAGTAGATAGCCTAGAGATCATCTAATTTCACTTGGGAGCATTTTCTGAGAACATTCATCTGACGCTGGATGAAGGCATTATTGTTCTTGGATGGAAAGAAGGGATAAGTAATAATTCTTATCACCTGCGACAAAGCCAAGTTGCTTGTCACTCTGGTAATAAGTACCGCTAAAGTTGACTTTCAGACCCGTTTTTTGATAGTTAGAAGCTAAGTTACAAGTGTAACCAAGATCATGGGAATCAAAGCTATTGGGGACCCGAATAAAGTAGCTGCTTTGAGCGGAATCATAGTAAACCACGCCGTTTGCATTTTTAACCTGTTTAACCAACGCTCCTGCATTAGCGCAGCGGGGGGCAAGGGCCTCTTTTGTTTTACAAGAGCCTAGACTCAACAATAAGCTTACAAGTAGGAATAATCTGGCTCTCATATCGTAGTTCTTTGCCTAAATGATTCTCAGTTTACGACAATAGTTGGAATGGAAGTCGATAACCACTCCTTTTACGTGCTGACTTACAAAACCTACTTTATCTCAACTGGGAGCGGTTTGTGAGATATGGCAAACGGGAATATACCGGTAAGACGTCTGTATTCTCATTCCGTACTACCGGCTAAATAGTCATTTAGTTCGTGCCCTCCGCTCAATCAATTACCATCCAGCCATCTTCTCCCTTTTGTCTCTTGACAACCTGTTGACAAATAGCGTTTTGTTAGACACATCCATAACCCCTTCTAAATTCTGATTATATTATTTGTATATATAATTTTCTTATATATTTTTGATTTAAATCTATGCACTCCTTTTCTTCTCACTATGAATTAGTAGATAAGAAATTTTAACAGGAAACTTTGAAAGAGCTTGTGCTGCACTGACTGGCTCAGTTAAAACCAATTTAGGGTTACCAGATTACTCAGGTGGCTGAAGAACGGACTGTGGGCGAGCTAATGCCCACGTTTTGCCAAATGCCCTCTGAAGGTTATCCTAATCCAAAGTATAGACTCATCCAAGTGCAGGTCACTAATCCTATTATTGACGAAGTCCGCTTATGAAACCAATCCTACTTTATGGCCATATACTGCTTTGCCTGCTTGCACAACAGGCTTGGGCTCAGTCAGGACTGAAAGGGGATTACTACATTGGTACGAATTTTGAGCAGAAAGCTTTCTCCCGAATCGATCCAGCGATTAGTTTCAACTGGGACAGACGGAGTCCGGGAAAGGGTCTTTCCCGATCCTATTATTCGATACGCTGGAGGGGCAAACTGTTGGCTCCTGTTACGGGAGAGTATGTGTTTTTTGCCAAAGTGAATGACGGCATCCGGGTTTGGGTCGGCAACAAGCTGGTGCTGGATTCCTGGCAGCTCAACTCCTATAAACATTATACTGGTACCATCGCGCTGAAAGCCGGACAGTACTACGATCTGCGGGTTGATTATTTCAATGCCATCGAATGGGGCGAAATTTACCTCTACTGGAAGCCCCCGCCAACGCCCAACTCCGCCTTAAATCCGTTCGCCGAAAGCGGTGAGCCCATAGCAGCGCAGTATTTTTTTCAGAAAGCTCCGCTTGTTACGGTCGTTCCTAAACTGATTAGTACAGTCATCACCAAGCGATCAGCCGTTATGACAACGATTCCCAAACCAGCACTAACTAGAAAACTAAAAACGGCCAAAACCATCCCGAACCACACAGTAGTACATCCCAAAAGGCTACCCACTACTGACACATTAGCCGCCGTGTTCACGCCCATCCGTCGAGGGGATGCTGCACCGTCACCAGCAATTTCTTCCGGAGTTACCTTTATCTTAAGAACGGTACAGTTTGAGCAGAGCAGTTACGTATTGCTGGCCCAGGCATCGACTGAGTTGAATAACCTAGTTCAATCGATGAAAGCCAACCCACAGTGGCACATCCACGTTACTGGCCACACCGACAATGTGGGTGATCCCCGGCTGAATCTGGCCTTATCTGAGCATCGGGCGAAAGTAGTGGCTGCGTACCTAACACGGCGGGGGATCGCTGAGGAAAGGATTACCACCGAAGGGTTTGGCAGTAAACAGCCTCTTGGCGACAACACGACGGAAGGCGAACGGAGCAAAAACCGTCGCGTAGCGATCACCATTCGTTGATCGCTATTTGCCCTTCTATCCAGCTATACTAACCAGCCTTATTTAATAAGTTCAACGCCTTTTTAAAGGGAAGAAGCAGTTAGTATTGTATGATAAACGTTAATTCACTAGACGCCCAGTTTGAGAGGCAAAATTGGGTTGGCATGGCTAATTGATTAAACCAACTTGACTACGTTTGCACTTTTGCAACTGCACTGGCCGGTATGTCGGAGCGGGCCCAGAGCCACGCCCATTAGACAAAAAGGGGAGGGTAAAGAGAGGTTGGGCAGCTACTACAGCAGCAAAAATTAGTAAAAATCGCCCCAAAACAAGTCGAATTAACAGGTAGTTAGAAGATTGCTTTCAGTGAACAACCTGTTTGCAATACTTAATCACCCTATGAGACAACAAGCCATTTCGTTACTCATCAGCGCAGCCGCTCTGCTGGGTGCGCTGCCATCCAGCGCCCAGAACGATTACCAGAACACCTTGAAAGACGGCTACTCCGTCAATGTGTTCAAGCCCCAGCAGGTTGATGCCACAACCGAGCGCATAGCGCAACTGAAAGCCCCCGCCGGTTTTACCGTCACCACTTTTGCCGAAAAAACGGGCAACCCGCGTATGCTGGTAGTGGCAGCCAACGGCGACGTGTACGTGTCGGACCGCACCAAAGGAACCGTTATGCTGGTGCGTGACGCTAACAAAGACGGCAAGGCTGAACTCGTTAAAGACGTGGCTCAGAAAGCCGACCTGCACGGACTGGCTCTGCGCGACGGTAAGCTGTATATGACCTCCATTCGGGAATTGTACGTAGCCGACATCAAACCCGATGGCTCCCTGAGCGACTTAAAAACCCTTTACAACGATCTGCCCGACGCGGGGCAACATCCCAACCGCACGATCAATTTTAGTCCTGATGGCAAGCTGTACCTGTCGGCGGGTAGCACCTGCAATGCCTGCGACGAGCGCAATAAAGAAGCGGCCACACTCATCCAGATCAATACCGATGGCTCGGGGCGCCGGGTCTATGCCAAAGGCCTTCGCAATACCATCGGGTTTGGCTGGCACCCCGCCACAAAGGCACTGTGGGGATTTGATCACGGCATCGACTGGCTGGGGGACGAGGATCAGCGGGAAGAACTCAACGAAATTAAAGAAGGGGCCGATTACGGCTGGCCTTACGTATATGCCAATGGTAAGCTGCCTCCCCACCCGCAACCAGCCGACGAAACGCCCGAACAGTATGCCGCAAAGACGACGAAGCCTGTTCAGTTGTACGATGCCCACGCTGCTCCTTTGGGCATGGTTTTCAATACAGGCCGCAGTTTCCCGAACCAATACCAGAACGACGCTTTCGTGACCATGCACGGTTCCTGGAACCGGGCCAAACCGTCGGGATACAAAGTGGTGCGCGTGCGTTTCGATGAGCAAGGCCGGGCAACGGGCATCGAAGATTTTGTGACGGGCTGGTTAGTCAACGGCAATAAGGAACAGTTTGGCCGGGTGTGCGGCATTGCGCAGCATACGGATGGGTCGTTGCTGATCACCGACGATGCCAACGGGGTAATTTACCGTGTAGCGTATTCGGGCAAGTAAGATAACGGCTAATGGGGCCGAGACAGCAGCGAAATATCACCCGCTCCGTCGCTATCCCGGCCCCGCTGTCAATAATTCGGACAACGAAGTTCATTTATAGAAAAACCGTATGCCTTTAGCTTTGCTCAGTGCTATTATTCTAAGATACTATTAGTCGGACTTTCATCTTGGATAACTCACAAACGGGAGCGACCGCACTGCCTGGTCAGGCCCTGCAGCGATGCTTTAACTCGTATGTCAGCTAAGACCGCCCGGCGGCCCAGCTATCAATCAATGTAAGCCTCTGGGTAGTCCTTTGAACACAAGACTCAACTAGCAATCAGCGTTTTAGATGATTAATTGACTAGTATTACCTGCAAACATGCAGCCGTATGCTAGGGCTAGTCGTTGACAGCTAGTAAAACTGACCCTCTAATTAAACACCCGGATTATTAGTATATAAGTTGCTCCTTGTCTCATGAGGGAGCGTATTGTGATAGTGAGCAATCGGTGGTTGCTCACTATCAGTTCTCTTTGGACGACCCAAACCCATCGCACAACAATCGGTCCAGCCGCGAGCCGAATAAACGGTGCGTCACCTAGCTAGTGTTGTAGGCGCAAGCACCGGTTTACGGCTTGGCGAGGGTGGAGGTAGTTGAAAGCGGTCTGCTCAATAAACGACGACTACCGAGTAAATATCCAAGCCCAACTCGAGAACTCTCCGACCCCCTTCGCCAAGCCGATGATAGCGATAACCTATTGCTTCACTTTCCCTTCGATAAAGTGACCAGCAACTCCTCCAGGTTTTTCAGATTCATAGCCGTTCCTTCCCGAAAGCCCATGGCAAGCATCTTCTCCATGCGTACAAGCGATTCATTATAAATACGGATCCGTACCGTCGTCTTCCCCGTATGCTCGCTGAAACTTAAATCCCATTCTGAACCAGGCAACTCCGGGTTTTCATCTTTATCGGCAAACGCATTCCATAATGTAAAATTGGTTTTGGGACTAATGGAGGTGTAGCGTTGAATTGACCAATGCTCGTCTCCTTCGGGGCTGACCATGGCATAAAACCGGCGGCCACCCACGATAAAGTCCATAACTTTTGTTTTTGAGATCCAGGGTTTAGGTGCCCACCATTGATCTAAAAGTTCTGGCTTGGTGTAGGCATCCCATACCAAGGACAGCTCGGCATCAAACTCGCGGGAAAAGGTTACTGTTTTTGCGGTTTTGTCAACGGTGAAATCGTTCATTGTCCTTGTTTTTTAAGGGTTGCTAATACGTTGTCAAGTTGATGATAACGGGTTTCCCATAGTTCCCTAAATTGGTTCACCCACTGATCCACCTCTTTTAGTTTTTCCACTTCCAGGGAGTAGTAGATCTCCCGGCCCTGGTGTTGAGGTTTGACCAATTGGCATTCGGTGAGGATGCGCAGGTGTTTGGAAACGGCTTGCCGGGTAGAGTTGAAGTGATCGGCAATGGCGTTGGGCGTCATGGCCTGCAGGGCGATCAGGGTGATGATTGCCCGTCGGGTGGGGTCAGCAATGGCCTGAAAAATATCTCGTCTCATCCTGTTTATATTTTGCTTTGCGAAACCATATGGTTGCAAATTTACGCGCAACCGTATGGTTTCGCAAATTTTTTTGAAATAAAATAGCTACGTAAGTCTATGGTTACATTAGCAGACTTATATTAAGCATTCCTTGATGGCCGACAACACGACACGAAATACCTGACCGTCCCCGTGAGGGGCTTTTTGCCCAACTACACCTAAGGTTTAGTCAAGCGCACGGTAAAGAGAACACCATAAGAGGTGCAGAAACTCGTTAGTAAAGCGCGACCAATAGCACACTACTTACTTTGCGGGTCATACACCGCTACGGCCACCCGACTGTCAGCACAGCCATAATACAGAAACCACTGACCCCGATGATAGACCAAGCCTTCTACAAATACGGTTCCAGCCGGGTATTGGCCACTTTTTTCGAACGGCTCAGTCGGCACAAAAAAGGGTTTGTCCAGGCGGGCTATAACCCGGGATGGATCATGCTGATCAAACAACACCTGGCCTGCGGCATAGGTGTTTGCTGTGTAAGCCGTATCTCGGCCCGGTCCCGGCTTGTTTTTACCGTTATAGAGAACCAGTATGCCTTTATCGGTCAAGATCGCAGGCGGGCCACATTCGGTCAGGTCGCTGTCGAAATAATGGAGTCGGGTGGTGAGCACGGCTTTCAATGCGCCCCCTTCATCCAGCATGGGTTCCCAATTCACCAAATCATCTGAGGTGGCGATGTTCATAAACTTTTCACCCCAGTACATCAGGTATTTGCCATTCACGCGGGTGATCACTTGCCGACCCTTTACCAGTCTGGTTACAATAGAGGCTGACTTGCTGGCTAGGTCTTTGAACCTGCCCCCATAGGCTTGGTAGAAGGCGGGACCATGTTTAGTCCAGGTGGTCAGGTTTTTAGATGTAGCCACAGCCAGCCTCGGCACCTGCCTGTTCCACTGGGTGTACAGCATAACATAGATGCCTTCCGGGGTTACTGCAATGCGAGGATCTTCGCAGCCACCCGGCCACTCGAACTCTTTCTGACTGTCATCGGCGGGATAGAATACAGGCAACGAACGGCGCTTCATGCGCAGGCCATTTTTACTAGTCGCCAGGCCCAACCGGGATGTGCGTTTGCCAATGCCCTGCCCCGACTTGTCTTCGGACCGATAGAGGATATAAATTTTGTTTTTGCGAATGACCGCTGCTGGGTTGAACACATCACTGGCCTCCCAAGCAACGCGTTGGCCACTCATCGGATCCGGAAAGGTGCTTTTGGGGTTAGGGGAAATAACGGGATTTGCACCAGCCGGCCGAACGAAAGGGCCCAGGGTCCAGTCCTGCGCGGTTGCGTTTGGGCAACTCGTCAGCCATGCCAAGGCCAGCAGTATCCCTGTTGTGAATGCTTTACTAATTACTACGCGAATCATAGAGGTAAATAGGTCATGGTAGCCCGCTCTGAGTAGAGGGATAACACCATAAGACTAAACTGAGCCCTAGTTACCGGATCATACATTGCTTTTGCCGAGATTTACTTCGATTGACTAGCGGATTACTGTTCGCTCGGGATGAAGCTGACCGCGTGCTGATGGACACCGGCGGTCTGCCTCCTCCGATCACGGTTCGATTAGTAGTGGAAAATGAGAAGAGTCAATTGGAAGATTGAGCGTAGCTTTGGCTTAACTACGTAGCTAATAACCAGCTGGCCAGTAAATCGGTTAAGGCCTTTAAGTCGACAGAATATGATCAGATATTCATCAAAGCCAACAGCTTGGGTAGGCTGTTTGTCTTCGGCTTACCCATAGCGTGCTGGGTTCACAAGTATCTACCGGCCCTAAGTAAACACATAACTGCCGAGTAGTTCTGCCGAACTTGCATGGTTTTTCGGCAGAACTACCCAAGGAGTTTCTTTTATAAATTACGAGTAAAGGAGCTTATTATGAGAATCTGAATCTTTGGTAGATTGATTAGCCTAACGTGACTGATACTGCCCTTTATTCATCCTTGAATCCCAAGCCAGAAATGATTGAACCATTCTCAACCGATGTTACAATTCAAGCTAAACCAGCTGCTGTGTGGGCTGCTTTGACCCAGCCCGCACGAATGACAGAATGGTTAGCAGAACCAGAAGCGCAAATCCAGGTCATTACCAATTGGCAAATCAATACCCCAATCACCATTCGTGGATTTCATCACGTAAAATTTGAAAACAAAGGCATTGTTCTACGCTTTGATCAGGAACGAAAATTAGCCTATACGCATCTGAGCTCGGTTTCGCGACTGCCCGATATGGCAGAAAACTATTCCATTCTTGAGTTTACGTTAAGCGCTGTTGATCAGTTTACCCACCTACGGCTCACGATTGAGAACTTTCCCACTGAGTCGATTCAGAAACACTTAGAATTCTATTGGCGAACGACTCTTTTTCTGATCAAGGAACAGGTTGAGCAAGCTTAAGCTATATAAAGACAAGATTCATTACAGACTTCTCAGAGTCACGAACATAAGAGCACTTATTGAGCCTTTTGTGATAATTCCTTTCTTTGTTAAATTAGCTAACACAAAAGCACTTACGAAATAATTTGGTCCAATGACTAATCAAGCAAGTGGAACCTGGAAACCTATTATCCTTCAAGCAGGAGAAGGGGAGAAAATTCTGTTTCGGATTGGGCTGATGACCTTTAAAGCCACTTCTGAAGATACTCATAACAGCTTTATGATCAGTGAAACGGTGCTTCCCCCCCCAAGCGAGCGTGGAGCCCCATTCGCATCCTGAAGCGGAAACGTTTTATATTCTAGACGGCGCGTTTTCGTTCTACGTGGAGGATATGACCAACCCTATCCTTTGTCAGCCAGGTGCCTTTTTAAGTGTACCACCTTTTGTGCTTCACGCCTTCACCAATCATACCAACTGCTCTGGAAAAATATTGGGTATGATGATGCCTGGGGGAGCTACTGGCTTAGAAAGTCTTTTCCGCCAATTTGGTGTCGTTATTGACTCGGATGAGCAGTTGCCCGATTTCAATCAACCGGTTTCGTATACGCTGGAGAAGCTGACAAAACTTCGAGAGCAGCAAGCTGAGTAGGCGTGTAGCCAACCATAAAACCTACTCATTGGGCCTTTTCTGAGAACCGATAAAAACGGTTCTTTAGCAATCGGTTACGCTTACTCGCTTACTAATTATCTTTTTCCCAGTCCAGTTATACAAGGCCTTTGGTGTTAGCGATTAGTTTAAGATCAAACCTTGTACTAAGTCAAGACCGATGTCTACTGAAAAGAGAAGAAATACAGCATTACTACACGACTGAACTATTCGCATATTGGTCTATCTCTCTGCCAGGTAGTCTACTCGACATGATGAAAAACCTATTGATTCTGCTTGGCATCGCCTGGGCACTGAATTCATTTGGACAAGCCGGCTTTCAACAGCACTTTGACAGTTTAGCCCTCAAAGGAAGCACGACCATCTACCAGTACAAGACCAAAAAGTGGCTGTTTACCAACAAGCAAGATGCTGAAATGCCCACCCTGCCCGCTTCTACATTTAAGATTCCAAACTCGTTGTTTGCCCTTGACTATAAAGCCGTTCACGACGAAAATGAGGTGATTAAATGGGATGGAACTAGGAGATCCCATCTAGGAACGGTCATAGAGGCTTGGAACAAAGATACTGACCTGACAAGCGCTTATAAAAACTCAACGATCTGGTTTTATGAAGAGGTCGCCAAACGCGTGGGCCGAGAGCGCTATCGAGAGGTGTTGCCACAACTGAAGTATGGAAATGGAAACCTCTCCCAAGTCGGCACGGACTTTTGGAATTACGGCGCGTTTGCGATCACGCCGATCAACCAAATCGAGTTTCTCGTCAAATTGTACGAAAACAAACTTCCTTTTTCCCAAAAGACGATGGAGAAGGTGAAACAGATCATGGTTTCGGAGAAAACCAGCACGGGAATCTATCGCGATAAAACTGGTTGGACAAGACGGGACGGGGTCGATATCGGCTGGTACGTAGGGTATGTAGAAACCCAGGACGAGGTGTATTTTTTTGCGACCCGCCTTCAGCAAGATGCCCATGATGCCAATCCCCACTTCTCGAAAGCTCGCAAGTCAATAACCCAGCGAATTCTCCACGAGTTGGCGGCAAAAGAGCGACTACCGGTGCCCGTTAACGTACTTGCACCCAAATAGGATGCTTCGATAATGTGAAGCCGCATTTGGATATGCAACAGATAGTAGTAGAGAGATATCAGAACTGGCCACCAAATTAAACGTCCGTTTAACGAACACGCAAATCTCTCTTCGTCTCACGTGGGAGGGTATTTTGAAACAATGTGACCCAGGGGTAGGCGTATGTACTTACTGTACTTTATAAAACTCCTGTTTAGAGGCCAGCTCTCTAAGTCTAACCAGCTGGTGAAAGGCAAGTAAGCGAGCCCTATTATCGCTTATTGTTTGGTTATAGCGATAAAAAAATGACACGTTTGGAAACAGAGCTAGAGGAGCGAGTTGACCAGGCCAAAAAGCTGAAGCAGGGACCTTTCGAGTGGGACAAAATCAAACGCTTTTTCAGTTAACTGATAAAACAAGTGTTTACCAGGTCATCTCCGACCGAACCTGTCAGGACCTGGACCTCGACGAGCTATTTATGTTTATTGACAGGACCAGCTCGAAAGTAGGTCCGCAGATGCTGTATGCTACCCTTCGTACCCTACACCAGACTACTAACAGAACCCAGCGGTTGGAGAAAATCATTCACCTCATCGATGAACACGCAAACCTCAGAATGACTCTTTTGGACCAATTAGCGTCCCTTTCCAACACCAATGTTTACGCGATCACGTCGTTATTTCTTAAAAAGCATAACCCAAAGCCGGGCTGGTTTTGGCTGGTAAAAGGCTTAGCCATCGCCAGCGTGTCCAGCGTACTACTGGCCTTTATCTTCCCGCAAACGCTTTTACTGCTGTTGCCTTTACTGGCGGTTAACTTCTGGATTCATTATTGGAATAAGAATAATCTGTATCAGTACGCCGGGTCCATTCCCCAACTAGCCCGCATGAATCAGGTGGCCAAGCAGTTACGCCAGCATCAAGCTCTTGAAAGCCTGTTTCCTACTATTACGCCATCAATTGAGGCCATTGAACGCTTGGGACCACAGATGTCCTTGTTTAAGTTGGAGGCAAAATTGCAAAGTGAAGTCGGCTTAGTGGCCGAGTACGCGCTAGAGTTGATTAAAGCCCTCTTCTTAATCGAGCCACTAATCTTTTATAATGTCTTGGAAGAAATTAGTCGAAAGCGATCTCAGATCGAGTCTGTTTACCAATACATTGGTGAACTAGATGTGGCTATGTCGATTTATCTCTTACGAGAAGACCTGCCTTTTTTCTGCTTGCCAACCCTGCTTGTTGACCAAAAACAACTGCTGACCCGGGATGCTTACCATCCGCTGATTGACCGGGCTGTGCCTAATTCGATTGATTTATTGGGTAAATCCGTCTTATTAAGTGGATCCAATATGTCGGGCAAAACTACTTTTATCCGCACGATGGGTATCAATGCCATTCTGGCCCAAACGCTCAATACATGTTTTGCCCGACAATGGCGAATGCCAAAGCTTAAGATTCACTCAGCCATCCGAATTAGTGATGATCTGTTGAGCGCCAAGAGTTACTACTTCGAGGAAGTGCTGACGATCAGAAATTTGCTTGAGGAAAGTCAATCAAATGACTGTCATTTATTTTTATTAGATGAGCTGTTTAAGGGGACCAATACGGTTGAACGGGTCGCTTCAGGAAAAGCGGTATTATCTTATCTCAATCAGCAGTCGAATCTAGTATTTGTAGCGACTCATGATCTAGAGTTAACCGAGCTGCTAAAAGATTCTTTCTGTTTGTTTCATTTTACCGAGATTGTACAGCAGGATAAGGTATTATTTGATTACAAGCTGAAGGGGGGGCCTCTAAGGAATACAAATGCGATTCGAATCTTAGAATTGAATAATTATCCCGAGGAGGTCACCCAGGAAGCAGCTCAATTAGCTAGTCGCATGACAAGAATGAATGATAGCTAGCTTCTTCGACTGTATCAAAATTCGCCCGAATAATACAACACTAGTCAAACTCTAGCCATTTGCCTTATTTTTCTAGTAGCAATCTAAGCCGATAAAGCCAGAAAGGTCTTATCTAGTAGCTGACCTTTCTGTTATTCTTCCTGAGTGAAGCCTGAATAACGGCCCACGCTTTACTCTTTAGCTGCTGATGAAGTTCTTTGTCTCGGGGCACAAACGTGGTGCTGCGCACATCGCCAGGCTCGCATTTTATTGCCCAATAATTGTTATCCGAAGTATCCGGGATAGCGGTATAGGTAGGTTGACTCATATACAAAGGTAGCCTTTAATCGATGACTAACTAATAGAGGTGAATTAATCTGGTCAAGCAACGAATAAAAGATGGTTTTAGATGTGCATTGTACGCCCTGCTTACGCTACTCCACATAATAGTATAGGTTAGTCGTTTAGTACACAATCCGTGACTTGCCTTTGTAAGGCACGTGTGGCAAGAATGGAGCGATTTATAAGAATGCTGCTTATTCAACATGCTTGCTCAATATAAATAACGGTTGAGTTGCCAAAACCTGTAGCAGTCTCTGGAAGTAAGAGTTGTCCTAGTTTGATTTTCTAGTTACAAGCCATCTATAAACAAATACGGACATCACTACAAGCTGCAGGGCTGCCCAAAACCAGTTCCTATCCAGACTGTAACTGATAGATGTAAGTAAAAACAAGGTAGCACCCAGTAACTCAGACCAGTCCTTGCGTCTTTTATGCAGCGCATAGAACATAGCTAAGACAACCAGGATACGGCCCACAAACAAGATTGCTGTCATACCATTAATTTTAGCTGCTTAGTCGAAGTGGTAGGGGTAAGGGCAAACGCTTGCCAGCAACTTAGTTCGTTCAGTCAACACCCAACTAACTACCCATATTTTAAATAGGAAATGAGCGTCCTTGTGAGATGTTGGTAATTCGTATTCTCGCTAATTCTATCAGCCACTTATGATCCTTTTAAGGATAGGTAGTCGGGTGACAGATGTCGACCCAGCTTGCAAATCCGGTACTCTACTTAGTCGAATACGTACTTATCCGCTGTTATGGCTACCGACTCCGGCCTATCTTTGAATCACTGCTGATGCCCTCAAGCCCAGCACACCGTAAAGCCATCCAGACCACCTGTAAGACTAAATGTAGACTACCCAATCCTTGTCAACAGAAATTGAATGACCGATGAAATTTCTGATACCCCTTCTGATTGGCGGAATTTTTTCGTCTGTTTTATCTGGTTTCTTCTTGATCTCTTATTATCGATTGATTAAAAGGGCCAATAAGACAATTGGAACGATTACCTCGTTCGAGCGGAGTGATTTTTTCACACTGCGCCAGCTTTGGGTCCCCATCGTTCGCTTTAAAACGCGTACTAATACCTGGATTGAGCATCAGCCTGAGCATTCGGTGTTCCATGAACTAAATTACTTTAGCGCTCACCAAGAGGTGAGGGTGTTTTACCGAGAAGAAACCCCCAAGCAATTTGTGATTGAAAGTGGCTTGGAGGTTTTTATGAACTGGCTGATTATTATCCTTACTCTGGGCGGTATAGCCTGGTTATTTGTCCAGTAAAAAAGCCAGCCAAACAAGGCTCCTTCATCTCAGTGGGTAGCCTTTCGTGAGAATATACGGATAGTTGCCTCCCTTACGATAGCCTAACGATTGCTTACACTTATCCAGCAAATCTACCAAACGATAGCCATCGACCCAAGCATGGCTTACTCCAACACCCCTTCGAGCCGCAAGGCTGCGAGTTCATTGACCCTCATCGCTTCACATTACCAGCAGGACCAATACCTCATTATCCATTCAGATGTTTAACTGCCTTGCCGGCAAGAGAGTCTTCTGGGGGACAAGTCGAAAGCTTGACCGATGCGGTCTACCCGTTTGTCCAGGAAATTCATAAAAGAATTTGCTGATTTGGTCCGAACGATACTGATGGCGATGGACTATCTGAACAACCGCGCACAGCCATGTAGAAGATTGACCATTCTTCTACATGGTGACAAAGGAATATGCTTGTTGGCGACCACTACACCGGTTTGCTAAGCAAGCATAGGGAGGAATGATATTGCTCAGCCTGAAGGAGAAACGAATCATCCCGTGTTCACTGGCTTGCTCGAAACACGCGACATTCCCTTCTGAAAACCTAAACACTTCGCTCTACGAGCCTAGGCATGGGTACTTGTGACTGAAATACGTCTTGGTGGAATCTGCGTCTTTGTAGCCTACGCTTCCGGTAGGTGTCTAATCATGCCCTCGTCAACGCGGCATGACAGCCTGATGAGTTCAGTCGATTCGTTTCATCACATTTAACCAGTGGCTACTATGTTAGCAATGAATTTTCGCGGGCCCCGGCAAATCCGGCTAGACCGGAGTAAGCCTGAACCCGAGATCAAGCATCCCTACGATGCCATTGTCCGGGTCACCCGATCCCTGATTTGTGGCTCAGACCTGCACCTGTATCACGGTCGTGTGCCCGATACCCGAGTGGGTATGACCTTTGGCCATGAATTTACCGGTATTGTCGAGGCCGTAGGCTCGGGCGTGCAAAAGCTCAAAGTGGGCGACCACGTGCTGGTTCCCTTCAACGTTGCCTGCGGTACCTGCCCGCACTGCAAGCAGGAACTCTATGGCAACTGCAACGAGTCTAATCCGGAAGCCACTGCCGTTGGCGGCTTTTTTGGCTATGCCCACACGGGCGGGGGCTACGATGGCGGACAGGCCGAATATGTTCGGGTACCCTATGCCGACGTGAGCCCCACCGTAATTCCCAAGGAGATGGACCTGGAAAACGCCGTCCTACTGACGGACGTAGTGCCCACGGGCTACCAGGCTGCCGAGCAGGGGGGCATCCAGAAAGGCGATACCGTGGTAGTGTTTGGGGCCGGTCCGGTGGGGCTGATGGCCGCCCGCTTTGCCTGGTTTTTCGGGGCGACCCGCGTCATTGTGATCGACCACGTCGACTACCGCCTGGAGTTTGCCCGCCAGTTTGCCTATGCTGAGGCTTACAATTTCCGGGAAATGAAAGACCCGGTGTTATTCTTGAAAAAGGCCACCGACTACTTTGGCGCCGACGTATGTATTGATGCGGTAGGTTGCGATGGCACGGGCAGTTTCCTGCAATCTATCACCGGTAAAGGACTGCTTTTGCAAGCCGGCGATGCCACGGCCCTGCACTGGGCCATCAACTCGGTCAAAAAAGGTGGCATTGTGTCCATTATCGGGGTATACGGTCCTCCCTGGAATCTGGTCCCCGTCGGCAGTCTGATGAACAAAGGTATTACCGTGCGGGCCAACCAGGCTTCGGTGAAACGGCTGCTACCCAAACTGATCGATCACATAATGAGCGGCCGCATCAATCCCAAGGAAATGATTACGCACCGGATACCGCTGGAAGAAGTGTCAGATGCGTACCGCATGTTCTCCAGTAAGCTGGACCATATCATTAAACCCTTACTCATTCCGCCACGCGCCAATGCGGCTTAACCCCTTATCGTATGCAACCCATACTAGAAGACACAATAGACGAATTTCAGGACCGCAAAATTGCGGACCGCAACCTGGATACCCGCGTTAAAGACATCCCCGGCTGGGGCATGGATGCTGATCCGGAAAATGATCCCACCTATCCCATGAAGCATTGGAACGGTGCGGACCACGAACGACTCAACTATGTAAAAGCGCCCCAGCAGCCCATTGACATGGAGATTCTGCATTCGGTGGAGCGACCGGGCGTTACCCGGGTTTTCGGTACGTCAACACCGCCTTCGGGACTCAGTGGGGCTATCCGTCGCTATGCCTATCAGTATAGCGAAGCGACCGCTACGCACTGGATGACGCTCATACTGGCCGACCGGGTCAATGCCATCGAGGGAAAGCTGAGTGACTTAAGACACGGCACTATCCCCAATCCCTGGATTGAGCGGGGCTGGGGAGCGGAATGGAAGTACAACCGCCCTGCTTTTGTCACCAAGGCCGCTACCACGGCTTTGGTGATCACGGTCGGTGTTTTGCTGCTGAACCGAAAAGAGAAACGTAAGTAGCTGTTAGCAAGCGGATAGGATTACAAGTTTAGTGTATAGGCTTGTAAACTGGTTTTTCGACAGGATTGACAGAATTTTCAGGATGCATTTTGCCCATAGTTAACGCAATACATCTTGTTAATCCTGTCAATCCTGTCGAAAAAAGACCTTATTCTTTACCCTTTTAAGTTGATCCGTTCTGACCCGGCTAGCGAATGGAATCTAGTTACGGGTACCCTGTCAATTAAACCGATTCAATCATGAGTATGAACAGTCAGGAATTGGAACAAGTCTTTTCCGACGATACCTACCAGTTAACCGGTGTGGCAATAGCGAAAGACGGTCGTTTGTTTACCTGTTATCCCTTATGGCCTGGGCCACACCAGTACGGTGTTGTCGAAATTTTACCCAATAATCAGGTGAAACCGTATCCAGACGAGCCATGGAACAGCTGGCAGGAAGGGGACGACGGAACGAACAAATGGGTTTGTGTGCAGGCCGTGTATGTGGACGAGGAAAACAACCTGTGGGTGGTAGACCCGGCCTGCCCGAACATGGAACAGGTGTATGACACCAGTTTCAAGCTGGTCAAGTTCAACCTGGCTACCGACAGCATCGAAGACGTGTACCGATTTGAGGGTGTACTGAGCCCTAAAAGCTATATCAACGATGTGCGGGTCGATACCCGTAGACAGGTAGCGTATCTGACGAACTCCAATGAAGGGGGCATTGTGGTGGTTAATCTGGAAACGGGAATAATCCGACAGGTATTAAGCAGTCATCCTTCGGTGAAACACGACCCTTCCTTTACCCTGATCGTGGACGGGAAGGAATTTAAAAAGCAGGGGCAGCCGGTACACCTTCAATCCGATGGCATTGCTTTAACACCGGATGGCGAATGGCTGTATTACAAACCGCTCACCGACAATAAACTCTACCGCATCCGAACGGAGGTTTTGCGGGACGAAGCCTTGCCGGACGATCAACGGGAGGCTGCGGTAGAAGATTTAGGCCGGTTTGCGGTTACGGACGGGATGATCTTCGATACAAACGGCAACCTCTACCTGGGCGATTACCAGAACTACAAACTGGTCCGACTAACGCCCGAACACACGCTAGAAGATGTCGTGTCCGATGAAAGGCTGATCTGGCCGGATAGTTATTCCATGTCGACGGATGGCTATTTGTACATCAGTTGCTCCCAGATCAATAAGCAGCCCGATTACAATGAAGGCGAAAACAAACGAACCACCCCGTACGCCATTTACCGAATGAAGTTGCCTGTTTAACAAACCTTACATCTTTCTAAAATTATGGCAAACAAAAAGCAGCCCGTGTCGCGTGTACAGGGCATGGGTCCGATTGAACCAGACACCAGCGGTTCGGGTCAACTCAATGTTGGCAATACGGAGCGGATCTGGTCGACGGCTGGTGGAGCGTTGTTAGCCACGTACGGCTTACGGCGTGGTTCGTTTGGCGGGCTATTACTGGCTACACTGGGCGGATTTATGGTCTACCGGGGGGCGTCGGGCTATTGCCCCATGAACCAGGTGCTGGGACGAAATACGGCTGAGCCAACCGCTGAAGACAAGACAGTGGATTCGATTGAAATCACCAAAAGCCTGACGGTCAGCAAACCCCGCGAAGAAGTCTATGCCTACTGGCGACAACTGGAGAACCTGCCCCAGTTTATGTTTCATCTGAGCGAGGTGCGGCAACTCGACAACAAACGGTCGCATTGGGTCGCGAAGCTCTCAGATGGTCTCCTCGCCAAAACGCTGGGAACGGTGGAGTGGGATGCCCAGATCCTTGAGGAGGTAGAGAACGAGCGATTGGTCTGGAAATCAGTTGCTAATGCCCGGATTGATAACGCCGGCGAAGTCCGTTTCGTCGATGCGCCCAATGGGCAGGGTACGGAAGTTCACGCGGTGATCAAGTACCGTCCACCCGCCGGGCAACTGGGTGGCGCGATCATGAAGCTGTTCAACCCCGCTTTTGAGGAGATGGTCAAACAGGACCTGCGCCGGTTCAAGCAACTGCTGGAAACCGGCGAAATTACGACCATCGAGGGGCAGCCGTCCGGTCGCAAAAGTGAGCAACAGTCCGGTAAGAAACCTGTATCTGAACACGCCAAAATAGACGAAAAACATGAAAGCGGTATGTTATAACGGTGTTGGCGACCTGCGCACGGAGCGGGTTCCCGATCCAACCATCATCAACCCCAAAGATGCGATTCTGCGGGTTATTCTGTCGTCGGTTTGTGGCTCCGACCTGCACCTGCTCAACGGCTACGTACCAACGATGCGCGAAGGCGACATCATTGGCCATGAGTTTATGGGGGAAGTAGTCGAAATAGGTTCCGAGGTGAAGAAGCTGAAAAAAGGCGACCGCGTCGTGGTGTGTTCGATTCTGGGGTGTGGCGAGTGCCAATATTGCCAGAGTACGCAATGGTCGCTCTGCGACAACTCCAATCCCCACGCCTGGATACCGGAAAAAGTCTATGGTGATTCGCCGGCCGGAATTTTCGGGTACTCCCACGCCTTTGGCGGCTACGCCGGTTCGCATGCCGACTATATCCGCGTACCGTATGCGGATCGGGGCTGCTTTGTCATTCCCGAAGGATTGCCAGACGAAGCCGCCGTGTTTGCCTCGGATGCCCTCCCCACGGGCTTCATGGCTGCCGATATTGCCGACATCCAGCCGGGCAACGTAGTAGCCATCTGGGGATGCGGAGGGGTTGGGCAGATGGCCATTCAAAGTGCTTTTCTATTGGGTGCGTCCCGCGTGATTGCCATCGACCGGGAACCCGACCGGCTGCGAATGGCCAAAGACATCAGCGGAGCCGACGTGCTAGATTTCTCGAAAGTCGACATTCAGGAAGCGTTGCGGGAGATGACCGGTGGGCGTGGCCCCGACCGCTGCATCGACTGCGTAGGCATGGAAGCCGTCAGCGAAGGGCTGGATTATTACTACGACAAAACCAAGCAGTTTGTCCGGCTGGAATCCGATCGGCCGATCGTGCTGCGGGAAGCTATCCTGGCCTGTCGAAAAGGCGGAACCGTTTCGATTATTGGCGTGTATGGCGGCCTGGTAGACAGCATCCCGATGGGGGCCGCTATGAACAAAGCTCTGACTTTCCGAATGGGTCAGCAACACGGACAACGGTACATTCCCCGGTTACTAGAGCATCTGCAAAAAGGAGAGCTTAATTCAAGCTTTATGCTGACCCACAAAATGTCGCTCGATGAGGGCATGGCAGGCTACGATCTGTTCAATAAGAAAAAAACAATGCGGGTCGTTTTTGCTCCCCAATAGCCGGTTAGACTCCTTGTAAAGTGGGTTTACACCTGCTTTACAGGGCGTTTTTGTCATGCTGACGAATGAAGCATCTTCGGGAATGGATGTTTTTAAATTCCCGAAGATGCTTCATTCGTCAGCATGACAAAAAACCACTTTCCGGACTAATAATAAAAGTTCAAACTGGTTCGTAATCTAACAACGACGAACCAGCAGCGGTTACCCAAGAAAAGCCACCTATAAGCCTAGTGAATTCTTCGTCTGAACAAGACCATCAGGGTTTCATCCGCGTACGCGGGGCCCGGCAGCATAATCTTAAAAATATTGATGTGGCCATCCCCCGGGATGCCCTGGTGGTGTTTACTGGCATCTCCGGTTCCGGTAAATCATCCCTGGCGTTCGGTACCCTCTATGCCGAAGCCCAACGCCGGTATCTAGAATCGGTATCCCCCTACACCCGGCGACTCTTCAACCAGATGGCCGTTCCCGAAGTCGACGCCATTGAGGGCTTACCCCCGGCCGTTGCCCTGCAACAGCAGCGAGGTACACCAACCACCCGTTCATCCGTGGGCAGTGTTACGACGCTCAGTAACCTGGTGAGAATGCTATATTCCAGAGCCGGTGATTACCCGCCGGGCCAGGAAATTCTCTACGCGGAATCTTTTTCAGCTAATACGCCCGAAGGGGCCTGTCCGACCTGTCACGGGCTGGGCAGTATCTACGAGGTTACCGAGGCATCAATGGTGCCCGACCCTTCGCTGACCATTCGGCAGCGGGCGGTGGCCGCCTGGCCGCAGGCTTGGGGCGGTCAGAACCTGCGCGATATTCTCGTATCGCTGGGCTACGATGTAGACAAGCCCTGGCGGGAGATTCCTAAGGACCAACGCGATTGGATTTTATTCACCGACGAGCAACCCGTTGTTCCGGTATATCCCGGCTATACCCCCGAGCAAACCCGCCGGGCCATTGGCAGAAAGGAGCCGCCCGATTACATGGGTACCTTTAGCAGCGCCCGGCGACACGTGCTGCATACGTTTGCCAATACCCAAAGTCAGTTGATGAAAAAGCGGGTATCGGCGTTCATGCTCCAAACTCGCTGCCCAACCTGCCACGGAAAACGGTTACGGCCGGAGTCGTTAAGCATCACGTTTGCCGGGCTGGATATCACCGACCTGTCAGAACTACCTCTCAAGCGCCTGACGACGATTCTTCAACCCTATACCGATGACCCAAAAGAAGCCCAGCCCGAGCGGGCGGAAGTGATTCGCCGAATCACCACTGATCTGGTAGCGCGTCTTCAGGTGTTGCTTCAACTGGGGTTGGGGTATTTGTCCCTGGAACGGAGCACGCCGACGCTATCGCCGGGTGAACTGCAACGGCTGCGACTGGCTACCCAGCTTTACTCGAATCTGTTTGGGGTGGTCTACGTACTGGATGAGCCCTCGGCGGGCCTGCACCCGTCTGATACTGAAGCGCTGCTTGCTGCGCTGGCGGGCTTGAAACAGGCTGGGAATTCCCTCTTCGTTGTCGAGCATAATCTGGATGTAATCCGGCAGGCCGATTGGCTGGTCGATGTTGGACCGGGGGCTGGTGAGCAAGGTGGTCAGATTCTCTACAGTGGCCCACCGGCGGGTTTGGCTCATATCCCCGCGTCGCAAACCCGACCCTATTTGTTTGCCTCGGAGAAAAATGCCTTAGCACCACCCCTTACCCCGTCGGACTGGCTCCGGTTGGTCGGAGTAAGCCGCAATAATTTACAGGCACTGGACGTAGCCATCCCCCTGGGCGTGCTGACCGCGGTGACCGGCGTGTCGGGTTCGGGTAAGTCCAGTCTGATTAGTCAGGTGCTGGTCGAGCTCGTCGCGGACCATTTGGGGCAGTCACTGGCCAATGAGGACGAAGAAGATTCGATGGAGGAAGAAAGGCCGGTCACTACGGCCGGTACAATCATCAGCGGTCTGGAGCGTATCAAGCGCCTGGTCCGGGTCGATCAAAAGCCCATTGGCCGCACACCGCGCTCGAACATGGCTACCTATACAGGCCTTTTTGAGGCCGTCCGGAAACTGTTTGCCGCCACCCCGATGGCCCGCGAGCGCGGCTATGATGCTGGCCAGTTTTCGTTCAACGTAGCCAAAGGCCGCTGTTCGCACTGTCAGGGCGAAGGGTTTGTAATGGTCGAGCTGTTGTTTCTGCCCAGCGTCTATAAACCCTGCCTGGTCTGCCACGGAGCCCGCTACAATGACCAGACGCTGGCAGTCCGCTACCGGGGCAAAACCATCGCGGACATACTGGCCCTTACGGTTGAGGAATCGCTCTCTTTTTTTGAGGAAGAACCAATCGTTTTGCGTTCGCTAACGGCGCTGGGTGAAGTAGGACTAGGGTATTTGCGATTGGGTCAGCCCGCCACGGAGTTATCCGGCGGAGAAGCCCAGCGGATCAAACTGGCAACCGAGCTGCAACGCCCTAACAATGGCTCCTCACTTTACATCCTGGACGAACCCACAACGGGCCTCCATCCGGCTGACGTAGATAAGCTACTAGGTCAGCTTCGCAAGCTGGTGGCGGGGGGTAACACCGTCATTGTGGTCGAGCATACCATGCGGGTCGTTGGGGCCAGTGACTGGGTGATCGACATGGGGCTGGGCGCGGGCGATGAGGGCGGTCAGGTGGTGGCGCAGGGGCCTCCGAGGAAAGTGGTTCAACAGCCCGGTAGCCGAACTGCTCCGTATTTAAAGCCGTATCTGTAGAGGCTGGCCGTTGATAACAAGACCGGACAGGTAAATATGGATACATTTCATCGATCTGACCAGATTATAGACGTGTTTTATGGTAGCCTATAGTTCTGTACTTTATGTTACCACTCTTGTCTTATCCGTTTCAATAAACGCCCGAATTATACATACTCGATTCGCTCCTCGTCTTAAGTGGGAGGATTTACTGAAAATTCATACATCTGAGATTACAGCTTGAAACCCAGGCCACAACGTTCACTGAGTTGTTATTGGTCAAATTAGGTTGGAGAGGTATCTTTGTGAACCTTGATGGTCAAGGTTGTTGAACATAAAATGGGACCAGAAAGGCCACGCTTAAGGGCGTCCATTCTGGTTGTAGAATGGTTACTGATTAGATCAGTCATTCTGAGCGTGCCGAGAATAGAGGTTGTTTTGTGATACAGAAGCTAATGCACTTAGTCTACGATGGGAGCGGCTACAGCTTCGACAAGACCATCAGGGGCTAATTCCTCACTCGTAACGAGCAAAACGGCGGTATCCAGATACGCTCGGTTTTTCCAGTCTAGCAATGATTTCTTTCCCTATTGGGTTATACCAACCTGATAGGGATGCCAACCTGTTTGTCTCGTTAGCAATATGGTCTCTTTAAAAAACGTATTAATTCTCATTGGGAGCGCTAGTAATTCTTCCTCCAATCTGCAGCTGATGAAACAGTTCGCCGAGCGAACTCAAGACCGCTTCTCCACCACTATTTTCCAGCAATCGGGAGCCCTTCCCCCCTTCAACCCACAACTTGCCTTTGACAACTGCCCGGAACTCGTTCAACAGCTTCGAGACCAAATTAGTCACGCTGATGTCGTTGTCATCTGTACGCCGGAATATCTATTCAGTATTCCGAGTCGCTTGAAAAACATATTGGAATGGTGCGTGTCGACGACGGTGTTTGCCAATAAGCCGGTCGGTCTAATTACGGCTTCGGCTGATGGGCAACGGGGGCATATTGAACTACAACTCATCATGCAGACGCTAATGGCTCGCTTCACGGCGGAAACCACGTTGTTGATCTCGGCGGTGAAAGGTAAGTTAGATAGTCAGGGTAATGTAACGGATGAACAGACCGACGCCGAGCTATCTAGGTTCATAGCGGCTTTTGGGGTGTTGATGGATACCCAAGCGTAGTCGAATGGCCCTTGAGACGGCTCTTATAAGCAACCCATTGGGTAGCCGTGAGTCATAAAGCGGCTGTTTGTGGTAAAGGTTGCCGCCAGAGAGCATGGCGATTATCTAGAGAATTTTACCTTGTATTGATCTAGGCGACACTTGTTTTATAGAGACTAGCTACCTCCGTAAGGCCCCTCCCTGTAAAAAATATGAATTATTAATCTCACAGAGGAGCCTTCTGTGCGAAACTACATACTGGTAATCATTGGTACGTTTTGTCAAACCAAGGTTAGGTGCCGCTTTTCTTTTTGTCGGCAAAAGCGGCATCGTAAAGGTTGTTGGGTTTGAGATAAACCACATTCTTTTGAAAATCTAACACCGTATTAAACCGTTTCAGAATATCGTTACCTAGGATATGAATGTTCAGTCCGTGCATCGGATTCGCGTGTTGCATGACTTGAATTGGGACATGTTTCAAGGTAAAATTGCCAATCTTCAACAGGTCTAAAGTAGCCGTAATAACCGGAACTTCATTGCCACTAGCTCCATGCATGATTACTTTATTCAGTACTCTCATATCATGGGTAGGAAAATGTGTCTCTTTCAATAAATCACTATCCAGCATAACGGTTCTGGTATACCCTAAATCAAACAGAAACCAGTTTTTAGATTTGGTTCCGCGTTGCTGAAGTTCACTTTCTATAAACGGCTTATTGTCGATATAGCGCATTTTAAAGGTCTGGTAATCCTTATCACGTAGGATTTGTTTAGGCATTGTAGAGTGGACAATCAGTTTATTCGCGTCATAATTGAGTTCGACGACCATTCCGTCAAAGTTGTTCCACCCCAACAGTCCATCCGTCTCGTGGCCGGCCATTTCGATGTCATGAACTTTACTTGTATACAGTTTGCTGCCGATTTGCAGGCTATAATCCGTATTGTAAAGCGTTGGCTTGGCTCTAAATTTACGCTTCAACGCATCAGTGGTAAGTGCTACGTCATTCGCCCCGGTATCAAAATTAAGGACAAGTGAATTCGTGCGGTCAAAGATGACCTTTAAAAAATTAGTGTTATACTGATTGACAAAGAAGGGAATCGAATCATGAATTTCGGGCGAGAGCTTAGCAAAGTTCTTTGTTTCAATAGTCTGAATTTGTGTGACACAAGAATCTTTGTCATTGAGCAGCACAACAAACTCCCTGCTCTGTCCGGGTTTGATCGTAAAGGTGAGTGAATCACGATCGGTTTTAAATGTCACCATTGTCGGTTTGATCAGTTTACCAACCGTAAACACATCTCGTTTTACGTTCGGGTTGATGTGCCATCGATACACGGAATTACGTTGATCGTATTTTACGTAAATAGTTGCTTGATTAGAATGTGCCTTAATAAGTGGTGTTGCCTTTTGGGCAAAGCAAACACAAGCGTTTAGGGCAAGAAGCAACGTCAAAATTGTCTTCATACAGGTAAGGTTTTTTAATTATCATCTACCAATTTCGGCTTGTCGCCGGTAGGTCGTCTAAAAATAAGCGAATAGACGTTGTATATAGCTTATAAGTTTTATACTAGCTCTTCGCTTACGTGAGCCAGTAGCGAAAATTAGTTTATGATGACCATTTGCGGGGGCATTTTGTACGCCTTTGGGTTTCTCCGTCGCCAGTTATCTCCCCTATTCGCTTGTGCCTGGATACTCGGATAGCTAGGATAACGGAATCAATAATCCGTGTCATTAAACGCCCAGTAGTGGAGACATGGATTTAATTTTGGAGCGATTGCTGAGAATCAGTAAGTCATGGTGATAAATCCTTTTTTTATTCCTCATCAGGTATGCTTCAAACTACAGTGATAATTAAACAGCAATAGGTTAACTAGCGTGTTGCTCAATGAAGATATCTAGAAAGATGACTGACATGACTGGTATGACTTATTTTGTTAACCGCTTCTACGTGATGATTCGCTTTAGAGTACTTGTTCTATGCATCGCGTGGATAACGCTCGATGCCAATGCCCAAAACGATCCGACCGAACAAAGGCTTAAACGACCATTGGTTGGACTACCTATGACCAAAGCCAACGTGGTAGGCATCAACCCCGATTCCATTCAGCACTTAATTAGCTTGATTCGCACAACTCCGCCCAGCGATTTAGTGGTTCTCAAAGACGGAAAACTCGTGGTGGAAGAGTATTTCAACTCCTATTGGCGGGAGACCATTCATGATATTCGCTCGGCAGGAAAAAGTGTTACTGCCCTGCTATTGGGCATTGCTATCGACAAAGGCTCGATTAAAAGCGAAGAGCAAAGCCTGGCGGAGTTCTTTCCCCAAGCGAAAGGACTTAAGTCGGACATCAAGATCAAGCATCTACTGATGATGTCTTCCGGGCTGGCCGCTGATGATAATAATCCGGCCTCGCCGGGTAACTCGTCCAAATGGTTGACCGAGCCGGACTTGGTTAGTTTTGCGCTTTCGCTACCAATGGCCTTTAAACCAAGCGAAAGATTTGTTTACAATGATGTGTGTCTGATGCAAATAGGGGCCATATTGAGCACGTGTCGGGTCAAAAGTTGGCCGATTTTGCCCGAGAATATTTGTTCACTACACTGGCTATTCGCGAAGTCTATTGGTACACCGGCTCCAGCGGTCAAACCGCGCCCATGGGCAACTTATATCTCTCGACGCTGGACATGGCCAAGATCGGTCAGCTCATGCTCAACAAAGGGGCATGGCATGGCCAACAGTTAATCAGCTCGGCCTGGATAAGTTGGGTGGAGCAACAGCAATTTACGCTTTCTAATTGGTATGCTCAGGGGTACGGCTATTATTGGTACCACTCGTCAAAGTCAATCGGGCGAACAACCTATGCTTACTGGTTTGCCTCGGGCAATGGTGGCAACCTGCTCTTTGTGGTACCTCAAGTTGATTTAGTGGTCAGTCTAACATCAAGCGCTTACGGGCAAGGGTATGGTCATCAGCGCTCACACACTATTTTTGAGTTGGTTCTAAAGGCTCTCATAGACCGATAAAATCAGCGTTTTTAGAAGAATGATAGATTGCCTTTCTATACTCTTCGTGGATGTTGCAAAAGTCCATTTGCCATCAAATAGCCAGCCAGCATCGTTCGCTCTTTTTAGGCTCTCCACTGACAAAGAATCTCCTCACCAACTAGTCTTTTGACGGATCGACTTTTACAACACCCAATTCCCAGCTGATCGGCTCAAAACGCGTTCCTCTCCTTGACTCTCTACGCTTAAAAGCGAGCCCCGCTCTATAAATTTTGACTCTTTACTAATGCCCTATTACTCGTTTAATCTCATTTTCTACCGAAACCTCAGTTAACATGTATCTATCTGAAGAAGATTAATGATCAGTACCAACGGTGGAATCACCTGAAATTATAGGTATCCAGCTCACTCTGTTTGGCCAGTGATTTCATCTCGTTTATTTCTAAGATAGTTTTGTCGTATCCAAGTCTCAATACTCGAATCAATGCCGTGGCGACTTCATCATAAGTTAAGGTCAACTTTGGAAAAACATACGGATAGATTAGCTTAAGTCCTTTATACAGTAACCGCACATTCTTCTGCCCTTTCAACGGCATGATAAAACCGGGTCGGAAGCTGCAAACAGCTTTAAACGGTAGCTCATTTAATGCGTTCTCTGTTTTGCCTTTTATCCGTGCCCACATTATCTTTCCCCTTTCTGAACTATCAGCGTAAAGCCCAGATAAGTAAACAAAAACCATACCTGGATTGAAACGGGCAAGGTCTCTTGCAAACAGCATGGTGGTATACAAAGTGATGTGGCTGTATTGCTGCTCATCCATACTAAAGGAACTGATGCCTGCGCAGTAAAAACAGCCATCGTAGACAGGTAAGTGAACGCTATAGGAGACTAAATGGGTAAAATCAGGTACGATCAGTTCGGTAAGTTTGGGATGCTTTAACCCAGAAGATCGTCGGTTCACCATCAAGACCTGGGTAATATGGGGATGATCAAGTGAAGCGAGCAGAAGGCCTTTCCCATCATGCCTGTGGCTCCCGTTAGGATTAATTTCATGGCTTCGCTTAAGTCCGTTGCTCATCAGCGTTCAATCTATTTTCCAGAACATAGAGAAAGTGTTCTCAATGATGGTGTGCTGTTGTTGGCGGGTGAATGGCGTTGCAGACAGGTATTGATGCACACTAAATACCTGATTACTGATCAACGCATACAATAACGCTACATCAAGATCAGCGATCTGTTGCTCGGCGATAGCGGCACCAAAAAGTTGTAATACGGGCTCAATCTGGACCGAAGTTTGCTCAGCGCCTATTTTTTTCAGGTAGGGCGAATTGGAAAACTGCGCAAGAAAAGAGAATTCGTTAGGATGATGGAGCGCCCATTTAAGCGATTCTACGTAATACGTTTTGATGACTTCCTTAGTGGCTTTAACTGCTGAGAGGGCATCATTTATATGGGCTGCTGCCTGTCTTTTTAATTCTAAGTAAAGTGAAATGATCAACTCATCCTTAGTCGGAAAAAGTAAAACAACGTTCCCGTTGCTATACCTGCTTCTTTGGCAATTTTACTCGTAGGGGTATCGTAAAATCCTTGTGATACAAATAATTTCAATGCGGTTTGCAGTAGTTTTTCTCTTTTATCCATGAACTCAGATCCTTTTGAATGCCAACGAGGTATAAAACCACTGATAGATCTCGATTATATGGCTACTATCATTGACTGTTACTTTACTTTATATCATCCATTGGGCCACAGAACAATTCATTAACCATAATGGTATCCAAATATTCATAAAGCCCACTAATTAAGTCATCCCTGAAGGTCAACACTAGCATCACATCGTTTTCGTAAATGCGGCTATCCGCTCGCGCGCCCCGAATATGGACATGAAGCGCTGCCCGCTGCTGATCGATTGAAGCGTCATGTTCATTCCCTGGGGAAAACGTTGGGCTACGATGCCCCATAATTTTGCTTGGTTCTCCAGTGATTGGTAACCACCAAAGGGCCAAGATCCCTCCCCACTCAACCAGTACACAGCATCAGGCGTCTTTAAGGTAGCCATCTGGTCAAAGTCCCCCCCCACCATTGCCTTGAAGTACTTGTCTGCAATTTCTTTCGTTTCCATACTTACAAAGTATGGAAACGAAAGAAATTGCAGACAAGTACTTAGATCGGATAAGCGTATTGATAATCAATAAATTAATTAAGAGATTTAATTTGTCTAGTTTTGGCTTGAGTAGCATTTATGATACCTCCACTACGTTTTTTCACTGTTTCAGCACAAGCTATAATGCACTAACCGACTACAGTCACATCAATAGGAAGCGGATGGCTTATGTGCTGCTCATGAATTCAGCCTGAACTAAATGCTATTCTATCAAACGCCCGACTATAGAGGCATCATGTTATGCATTATCCATCTCAGATTGGGGAGGGATTTTTGAGATTCCATTAAACTCACTCTTTGAAGATTACTCGACTATATCTTTTTCATCCTGCTGCGCTTCTAGCTGGGTAAGCTGGGTTAACGCTTATAGGTCACTCATCGACTCAGCCGCCCGCTGCTGGCGATCTAAATGAAAAGAATAGCTCTCCACTTAGGCTGACTGTACATCAGGGGCGGTTTGTAAGGCCACCGACCGCTGATAATTCAAGTCAAGCTAATGCTGCATCAGCTTGACTTGATCTAAATGAAGTTTCAATCCCTGGACATGATCCCGAAGCCAGTGCAGTTCCATTGCTGCTGAGTTTGTTTAGTCAGTGGATGCTTGATGATTAAACTCATTTCCCAAGGCTTCGCTCTGGCAAGCAGGCTGAGCCTACTGATCAGGGACAACTTCGCTTAGTAACTTGCGAAGCTGTGGCAAATTAAGCGGCTTGATCAGATATGCCGCAAAACCAGCCTGCTCGGTTCGTGCCTGGAATGACTGGGGACTATAGCCCGTTAGGGCCACGATTGGCAGGGACTGACCCCAGGACTGCTCCCGCAAGCGCCGATTCACCTCAAAGCCATCCAGATGGGGCAAGCCCAGATCCAACAGGATGACATCTGGCCGCCACTGCTCGGCCACCACAAGCCCATCCATTCCGCTGTAACTGACACGGGCTTCATACCCGCTTAACGCCACCAACCGGGCTGTCATATCAGCCAATGTCTGATTATCCTCGATCACCAGTACCCGTCCCTTGCCGGTAGCCGTATTGAATACCGGCAAGTGGGGCAATTCTAACGCGGCCGATTCCGGTTTTAGCGGCAAGCGAACCAGGAATTCACTGCCTTCTCCGACGCCTGGGCTGTGCACTTCAATGCTACCTTCATGCAACACAACCAGTTGTTTCACCACGGCTAAACCTAAGCCCAGTCCACCCCTGGGCCGGTCCAGGGTGGTTTCGCCCTGCACAAAAATGTCAAAGATGGTTGCCTGACGGTCAAGGGCAATGCCAATACCGTCATCCTTAACCCGTAATAAGGCCTGCTTTGGCTGAGCCTCGTCCTTTTCCAATTGAAGACTGACCCAGACATGCCCCCCTGGATTAGTATACCTGAGCCCATTGGTCAGTAGATTCATCACCACCTGCACCAGCCGCGTCTCATCACCCAGCATCGGCAGCGCGTAAGGGGGTAAGGATACGCTTAACTGCCGACGCTGCTGGCTATAAAATGGCTTAACGGTCTCGACGGTTTGCCGCATAAGGGTCACCAGATCGAGAGGCTTCCTGTGGAGCTGGATCAGCCCATAGCGGATGCGGCCTACATCCAACAGATCATCGACCATGCGGCTCATGTGGCCCACCTGCTGGCTCATCTGCCCGACGGCCTGCGGATAGGACAGGTTCTCATCGGTGCCTCTGGTTAACTGGAGGACTAACAAGGTGTTGGCCAGCGAAGCCAGGGGATTGCGTAGTTCATGGGCCAGCATAGCCATAAACTCATCTTTGCGCCGGTATTCTTCCCCGAGTGCTTCTTCGGCCCGGGCTCGTTCGACCGCGGCCCAGGTGCGCTCCGCAATTTCTTCCAGCAGGCCCACGTCGGCCTCGTTCCAGAAACGACTCGGAGCATCCTCCACAAAGAACGAGCCGACCCACTGGCCTTCTTTGAGCCGGGGAGCCCAGATGCGGGAACCCCTATCGCCGGCTCGTTTAGAGGGCGCTTCTGGGGGCGGGTTTTGGCTATCCTTACCCGCATCATCCACCACCGTTTGTCCCGAACGTAACCGGCGGATAAGCTCACCGCTCCAGCTGGAAAGCGGGTATGCATCTTGCCGGCTTGGCATTCCTGCCTTGGTCCAGTCCCGGCTGATCACCAACTGGTTGTACGGCGGGGGAAGCTCGGCAAACCCGCAGCGATCTACCTCGTAATGCCGCCCAATCAGTTCGCTCACCGTGGTCATGATGTCCCCCGAAGCAGTTAAGGGTCGGATGGCATCGGCTAGCTTAAGCAGCAGAGCCTGCCGTTTTTGCTGCTGCTTGCGCTCGGTGGTATTGCTAAACAGCACACCCACCCGCCGGCTGGCCGGTGAGCCCAGGGCAAAGACGTACACCTCAAACCAGCGGCTCAGCACCGGCGAATAAGCCTCGAAGCTGACCGTCTCGCCCGTGGCGGCTACATGGCCATAGCCTTCGTACCAGGTCTCCTCCAGTCCGGGTATGAGCTGGCGCGTCGTCTGACTAAGCACGTCGGCGCGGGCCAGACCCGTCAGCTGCTCAAACCGGGGGTTGACTTCCAGCCACTGGTAGTCCATGGGTCGCCCAGCCTGCTGGTCGGCGGGTAAGATCTGACCGATGCCAAAGCCCTGCTCCATGGTTTCGAACAGGGTGCGGTACGTCACCTCCGACACCTGCTGAGCTTCTTCGGCCCGTTTGCGGTCGGTGATATTGGTGAACAGGACAGCGATTTGAGCCGGCTGCTGACTGATAGGGAAAACGTTGGCCTCGATCCATCGGTCGAGCGGGGCGACATAGGTCTGAAACTGAGTAGACTGCCCGGTTCGGGCAACCTGCTCATAGAGGGTTATGATGCGTTCGTCGAGTTGGGGAACGACTTGCCGACTGGTTTTGCCGATTACATTTGTTAAACCCGTGTGCTTTTCGAAGGCAGGATTGACCATCTGATAGCGAAAATCCGGGGGTTTATTGGCTGGGGTATCGACTTTTTCCAGGAAGCAGAAGCCCTGGTCCATGTTGGCAAAGGCAGCGGCATAGGCGGACGCGAATGGATCAAGCGACGCGTTTTGTTGCGGATCGGTTGTTGCCATAGCTGATAACTAAGGGTATGTCTATAAGCCGAAAGGTATTCACAAAGTTAAGCCATCATCTGCTTCTTTAAGAATGGATCAAGCTTGTATAAGCTGATTATAGCACTGGGCCAAAACGCCCTTTTCAACTTTCTGGTATCAGGGGTAAATTTGGCCAACTTGAGCGCATGAATTAAATCGAGTCAACCGCTACTGAACTTTTGCAACGGCGTGGCTGATTTTAGCCACCTACGTTCGGTTGAGTATTACAAAATGAGAAAAAAAACAAGTGCTATCCTAGGGCTGTCAGACAACAGGCGAGTTCAGTAAGTTGCCGTTTTTGAAGCAATGCCCCGTTTTTGAAGATTCTATATGAACGCCCCTTCGTTTCGTAAATGAGAGATACAGCAATTAATGCTGGGTTGGCTACTGCCTCTGCTTTTCTCGTGACCCTGCCACGCTGCGCAGCAGTGCTAGACTTTCCACTGGACACCAGATCCTCCCTGGTAAAGATATTGCCCCGCTTTCGCCCTTACCGCTCAATGCGTACCGTTTCGAACTGCCTATGTTCGATTGTTAGATTATCCGAACGTTCACCTTTGGGCCGGGTTCGATGGACCACGTTTTGGGGAGTACCGAAGAGCTGGCCCGGGTGTAATTTGACAGTTTACGTTTCCAGATCAATCAATAAAATGCCCTCCGTTACAATAAACGTTTCATCTGAATTGGGATGATAATGCCAATAAAAGTCCTGGTCATTAAATTCAACTTGACCACATGATCATTGACCGTGGCCAGAGTTAAGTTCAGGAAAGGAGTCGTCACCGCTTGGGTTAATTGACCAAAATTCAGGAGTGTTAAAGGGGCAATGTCCATAAAGGCCGGTAAGCAGTTAGCCAGCAAGTGCTAGGTTTTAATCTGCTACTTCCTGTTCTGGCTCTCTGGGTAAGTAGGCAAAAAAGTCGGAACGATCTTATCGCTGCTCAAACTTTTTCACCAACTAGGCCAGACTGTGACTGGTTATCTAATTGGAAAACCAGACGGGAACAGTCCGAACGGTGTTTACCCAGTACTGCCGTAAATTACTTAGGTAGGTTTTCCAGCCCGTTAAGTCGGTGGGCTTGCTGGTGAAACTAGCCGCTCCGAGCACGATTGCATCCAGAACATTCGCGTCTGAATCGTTCGTTGTCAGCATCACCACCGGTATACGAGCCGTCTGCTCATCATACCGTAAGCTAGCTAGAATATCCACGCCATCTTTGGACTCATTCAGATTCAGATCCAATAAAATCAGAGTAGGTCCATAACCGCATAGTTGGTGAAAATACGTCTCCAACTCGGCGGAATTGTGCATTTGCAAAAACCGGGCTTGTGGGAAAGTCTCTTTAGCTGCGTAGGTCAGTATACCCAACAAACCGGGATCATCATCTACTAAGATTATCAAAAATTCGTCGTTCATAGTATTATATTCATACAAGGACCAATATAAGTACTATTTACGTTTTTAAAATGTCAGTAGACTAAAATTTTTCATCTCTATAATAATTAGTTTTTTTGTGAACTAGATTACGCTATTGGTTTGTGGATCTATCTGATGCGACTACTTCAACCCTTCTCAAGCGCCTTGGCTCACTCCCAGATGTTGTTTCGTTACTACTCGAACCACGATGACATTCATTGATTTGCTTCACGATTATTGGCGCTTTGCGTGCTGATAAAGCGGAGGGTTTTCGAAGTTCAAGGAGAAAACCACAGCCGAATCGAGCTTGTAAGCGATGCGATTGCTGAAATGCCCAGTTTAAGAAGCGGAGACATCAACTCGGCTTCGTCTCATTGGGGAGCGATTCCTATGAACAAAACAAGCCCTGTCAACTAAAAAAATTATTCTATTTGACATATATCATTGCATCGGATGTTCCCCGCTCCATGACGGCGACCATCCGATGCACCAATTTGTTACGATCGGGGCGCCGAAGCGATTGCATTGTAAACACTCATCTTGCGCTTCCCCGCGGCTACTTTCCGCTCAAAGTAATCTCTCAGCTACCCTTTTGTTTTAACAGCGGCTAAGGCGGCCATATGTAGCAAGTGTTTCAATCGCTTCGGCGCTCCGATTGGTATTCGCCATCCGACTCACCTTCGTTCGACCTCTTACGGATGAATCAGACTCATAGGCAAAAGGGGCAACCCCGGCATAACTGGCTAGCTTCTTTGCATCCGTAAACCGAGTAAAGTTTCCAGTGAAAATCAGCATGAACAACGCTGTTTGTCGGCCCACACCCGGTATGCTCATGAGTAAATCCATATTAGATTTTAACTCAGGAGAAGTCTTAATGTGGCGTTCAATCAGAGCCTCTACCTGCTTGACTTGCTTCTGTAAGGCGGCTAAGGCCAGCGCACTGGTCTGCTGATGCAGTTTCAGTTCTTCCAGCAGCCCCATGGCCTGGTAGTCCTGACTTAAATCCGTAAAGGCCTTGGCCATTATCATTAACCGCTCTCGCTGCTGGGCAAGCTGGCGAACCATAGCTAACACTTTATCAGTCAGATTAAAGAGCCGCTTATCACGCTGATGACGGATACAGTACTTGGCAATTAGTCGGGCATCCGCTTTGTCCGTTTTTCCTCTTTTTAAGCCCAACGAGTGTTTAATATGGACGGCTGATTGCAACCATAGATTAGCGCCAATGGGATAAAAAAAGCTGAGCATCGGTTGGCAGTATATCCCGGGGCGGCCCGTGCCGTATGCTCCATACAAAACAGCGTCGTTTCCAAGCTGGAATCAGGCAGTTTTTTGAGCTGTTTGAGCAAGCTTTCCATCCCCGCTCTGGAGTTGGGTATGGAAGGTTCGAATTGACGGTTTTCCATGGCGTCGAGGACGCAAACGGCATTAGTCGTCTTGCCAATATCAATACCAATGAAGTAGTTGTAAGTGGTCATGGTTTAGCGGATTTAGGTTACTGACTATCAATAAGCAGACTGGCGAACGAAACCGCCCGGCGGCCCGGTGTGATAGTAGGCCTGTTGCCTCAATTCCTATGAGTTCCCGGTTCTGCATTCAACAGCTAGCGGGGTCTGTATCGCATCGATAGGTCTATACCTAGTTTTTTGATTAGCTCGCCCCGCTATCTATTGAAAGGTCTTGATTTCTAATGACAAAGGCCAACCATGAATCTGGGTTTTGTCTAATCAGCGAACCTAACAGTTTTGTTGAGAATATCGGAAACAGTTTACTAGCTGTTCAGGCATTCAATAGGAATCGAACGTAGCCGCCTTCTTACTCTAAAGACGAGTAGTAATAGCAGTAGTTTAGTCCCCAGCTGCTGGCTAGCGCTCCGACGAGAAGCCACTCGGTTAGCCCGAACAGAATGATCAAGAGAAATACGGTGAAGAGCCCAAAGACAATTCGCAAATACCAATCCATCCGCTGACCAAGTGGGTAAAGTACGGCGCGAAACAACAGCAGTAGGCTAGTGGCCAGTAAGCTACAGAGAAGTCCCTCACTCCAGTCACTCAGCGTAAAAAGCAGTAGCAGCTCGGGGAGCAGCAGTAAACTGTATAAGCACCATTGTTGACCATACCGTTGCCAATAGCTAATAGGAAAGCTGCGAGCGAAACGAAGGGAATAGGATTCAAACACACTCGATTCATAGAGGAGTAAACTATGGGCTAGGGCGATACAAAGACTAATCAGACCAAATAGACGTATATCGGTGTGAGAGTCGGAAAAAACACTGAGCATGAGCACCAGACTGATCGCCGAGATACACTTGGTCACCAGGTAAGTAACCCGCTTTTTATGAATAACTTCATAGACGAATAAACTAAACAGGGGCTTAGGCCAGTTCCTAAGTCCCAATAATCTATTGTTGTCAACGGTATTAGAAACTGTACTAGTGATCAGGTGCGTGTAGAAGAAAGCATTGCCAACAATCAGGGCGGCTAAGTAAAAGGGTATTAACCCTGGAATGATCCAATGTCCGTAAGCAAAGCCGATTATCATGGCAAATACGCCTAAACCGGCAATGGGTAATGCGATGATCAACTGGACAACTGACCAGGCTATAAGCTGATTCGCTTGGCTGAAGGCGTTACTGCTGTAAAACAAAAACTGAACATCCACCGCCTTTAGCCGCCGGGCTACGTATTGCCCGCTTTTTAGGCTGTAAACCAACCAAAGGCTAAACAAAACCAATACGCCTAGCGGCTCGCTCACGGTGGTCAGTACCAGCTTCAAGGCATTGCGAATGATCTGCTCCTGAGTTAGATGCGTTTGGTTTAGAACAGGGGTGTAGAAGAAATTGATAAAAATGAGGATAAACAGGGAAAGTAGTAAACCAGTGTGGGCTTGATAAAAGCCTTTGACCATGGTTTTGATTAACACACGGATTAGCGCTCTTTTCATCAATTGGCTCGTAAGGTGTTATGCTCAACAAATAGGTTTTGTAGCACCGGTAAAGCCTGCCCGGCGAAGGATTGATGAGAAGATAACAAAAAGGTGGTTCCCTGCTGAAGGTATTGGTTGGCAATCCAAGCATACAAGACCGGTAAGGAATCAGCGTCGAGGGTCGTCAAGGGTTCGTCCAACAAGACACAGGCCGGTTGTCCGAGAAAGGCCAACACCAACGCCAATTTTTTGAGCATACCGCTGGAATATGTGCTCACTGGATCGTCGATGTAGGTGGTCATCAGCATACTCTCCAGGTAATAGTCTTGCTGATGGAACGGCGCTTTCTTAGCGGCCCTGAACAAGTCGATTAACTTGACTCCGGTTAAGAAATCAGGGAATACCGGTTCCGCTTCGGCGAAGTTGACCAACCGGCGATACGCCGTGGGTTGGTGCTTGAGACTAACTTGCTGGTGGAGGATACTATCTCCTTCAAAGGCGATCATGCCGGCCAGTGCTTTGAGCAATGTGCTCTTCCCGGACCCGTTCACGCCCTGAACCCAATAGATGCCGGGGGTGATGGTAAAGTTGTCCACCTGAAGAGCCACATAGCGATTGTATACTTTTCTAAAGTTCTTGATGTGCAGCATGTCGTAGGGGGTAGGCTGGCTGTGCTGAGGGGTTGATCAGCTATGGTTGGATTAAGTATGCTACAGTGAATGATGATAAACTCAATCTGGTTCAACCCTGATTTATTGCTAATAGTAGTGGCTCGCGAGATGGTGTTTAGCTCATTAATCGTTTATAGGGAGTCTACTCTAGCAAATGTATTGCTGTGGCACGCTTCATTTTGTACAAATCGACAAACGGCCTAAAACCGGGACAGTAGGAGTAAATCAATCGAAGCACCTCTTCAACGGTCACTCAATAGTGTATTTTCAATAGATTGAGCGAACTCGCAGTAAGTAGACTAGTGAAAAGGGTCATTAAACACGATTGCATAAATTCCCAAATGTCTCCCGGGGACCTTTCTTCACCTATTTATACTCCCCTGCCTCTACCGATTAGGGATTTGTCCAGCCTGCTTCCTGTGCTTGGTTGAGGATACCGCACAGAACCCATGGTCATTAATAAGGACTCCCTGAGTGGATCGCGATCCACTTAGTCTCACGAGCGAGCGATTTGTGAGATAGAATAATTTGAAGCGGTCAGTAGAATTCAGCCCCTTTCAACATTGTCCCTTTTCTTCAAGGCGGAACGATCAGTAGCCTTGTATTCCACCAGAACGCAAGGCTACTGATATAGCGATAAATTTACGACTTCTTCCAGAAGATAACTGACAAAACAAGCGTCAATACCGGTAAAGGCTACCCTTCAGATCGAACAGCTTCAGCCGTTGGCCAGATCGTTTCACCAGAATGATTTTATTTGCCTGGGTTGTGTCCATCCGCTGGATATAGGCAGCATCCTTGGGCAAATACATATTTGTCAACTGAGCATCTTGAATCGAATAAGGCCAGTACGTTTTTTCGATCTCGTCTCGAGGCTGTAACCGAACAGAAGGATACAGAATCGTATCGCCAGGCGAATAAGCCTGTTGTATTTTTTGAGCCGTCAGGTAATAGGGGTTGGCCCCCCGAGGCCTGGCAAAGTACGTGTATTTGGGGGCTCGGTCCTGGTAGATGTGGTATAAAAGCCGGGTCACGTAGTACGACTGGATCAGCAGCACAATGCCGAGAATTCCCTTCAAGAGGTTAGGGGCCGTTACTAACTGCTGGAGCGTTAGAGCAACCAGGATAACCGAGAAAGGAAAGGAAAAACCAGAGTATCGCTGGGTGATACCATACGTGTGACCGTTGCGGAAAGCCATCCCGATCAGAAATAGAGTGGGAACCAGAGCGAGCAAAATGACAAAGACTAACAGCGCCAAATGCCCTTCGGCCGCTTGTCGGCGCATAGCCAGCAACAGTAGATACGCCAACGAAGGCAAGGCCGCTGTCACCACATACTGAAGTGTAGGGACGGCAACAAATGGAAGGGGGGCAATCAGAAGCAGCCCGTACAAAACAGGGACCCAGCGCGGTAAGGGTCGTTGTTGGTAATACTGCGCCAATATCCAGGCGGCAATCAGGCCAAAAAACAAAGCAAGCGCCAGATAGCGAACCCCCAACGCATCGGTTTGCCCCAGCCCGTTGGAGATAATAAACAAATCGGACCAGATTGGTAACGACCGTTGAGCCACATTAATCAGTGTGGCGGGTAGGACGACACCAAAACCGCTTGTGTAGGGGTTGGTCAGGGCAATCGTGCGGTAAAACTGCGCCTGATAAGCAAGCGTTTGAAATGTGTACGTCCCCCCACCGAACAAAAACCAGAGCGATACCAGCGCTACACCAGTTAGGCCAGTAACCAGAAACGGTAACCAAGTACGCAGGGGACGGACAAAAAGCAGCGCATAAAGGCCATGACACAAAAAGACTGTGATGGTCAGGTAATGCGAGAGTAAGGCAACGACGAACGTTAGACCGTAAGCCAGCAGGAGCTTGGCGCTGGCTTGGCCGGTTTGTTTTCGTTCCACAATCAACAGAAACAGATGAGTGGCCAGCAACGTCAGAAAGAAGCTCATCGAATAATTGCGGGCCATGTGGCTGTAAGCAATGAAAAAGGGCTCAACAGCCGTCAGCAAAGCACTGATCAAGGCCAGACGTTCTGAGCCAAAGTGTCGGCGGACAAACACAAATACCAGCCCGGCCAGGAGCGTGCTAAAAAGTACAGAGGGAAAGCGAATAGAAAAATCGCTTAAGCCGAATAGCTTTGTCCACAACCACAGAACCGCGTAGTAGCTGGGGCTGTTGCCAATGTCGCCCCGAATGTTAGCGGTAATAAAATCAGCAAGAGTCTTTTCTTTCCAGAATTCCTGGGGCGTAAAATAGGGCTTGCCTGGCGTAAAGAACACATCCCGCTGGTTGGCTCCCTCCATGACAACCCCCTGAGAGATAACTAACGTGTACTTTTCATCCAGGTAAAGGCCATAGGTACTTGAATGATAGAGACGTAGCGCGAATGCCACAATTAGAAGCAGCCCTAGGCGTATTGCCGTTCCTTTGTTAATACTCATAAATAGGTAAATTAAAAGCCTCGTACCGCTTTCTTAATAGCACGATTTTCCATCTTTCGAAAACCTTGACAAGAACTCATTTAGTCAAGGCAAACCGATGCAAACGTATAGTATACAGATCCAGCGAGTAGTCATTACCCCCCCCCTCAGCCTCTACTTCATCCAGCAGCAGTTGTTGGCGTGATTGACTCGTCCTGGCTTTGGTTTCAAACAGCAGCTCAGCTTCAAGCCAATCAATGGCTTGGCCTAGTTGGTGCGCCTGATTCGTAATAATCGTCAGGATGCGGGCAACCTCATGGCGGTCGCCCGTAGCCTGAATCAATTGAACCAGTGCCTTTGCGTACGGAATTTGCTCGGCAGGCGACTCGCTTAGGGAAACATTGGAAACCAGCAGATCGACAATCCACTGGGCTTCGCTTTCCTCCATCAATCCAATAACCATAGATAATCCAATAATCATAAACGGATGGGGCTAGACAGGCTGCTTCGTTTCGGTTCGTGAACAGCCAATAATGAACTGAGCTGCAAATACGTGTTTTAGCAGGGGTATTTTTTCCAGAAAGGGTTGAACAGCATAAATAAGCTTGGCTGGTAAAGTGGGAAAGAAAAAGGGAACGTACCCCACATACTCAAACGAGTGAATTTGGCCGCCGGCCTTGCCGATCCACCGCTTCAATTCCCACTGAAAAAATGATTGTTCCTCATGCTCAATGTGGTAGCGGGAGGTGCGCTCAATAACCTTTAGAATGGGGTTGTTGCCGTTAGGCTCCATAATGATTAGGTTATCCGATAGCTTGAAAGCATTGGTAATGGCTTTCTGCTGATCAGACAAGTGATGCAAAACACCCCGGATGACGGCTACATCGTATTTTTTGGCAGGAATGGGTAACTGATCGTCCAGCAAATTGATCGTCTCGAAGTGTACGGATGGGTAATTACGCTGCGCTATTTGAATGGCTGATTCGGCCGGGTCAAACCCGTATACCTCCAACTGGGGGAAGTTTTGTTTAATGTTATGCGTGTACATTCCGTCGCCACAGCCAATATCAACCAGTGTTTTATAGCTGGGTTTGATGAGCGCAAAGATCGCGTCGGAGATTCGCTTGTTGGCCACGAAGGAGGAAAACTGGGCATTGGTGGTATACAGGAAGCCACCGTTCTCGTGCACATTCCGGTTGAAGGCCTGCACGTTCTTCTTGAGCGTTGTATTCATATGATAAAAAGTAATGGAAGCGTATAGCATCCCGATACGTTCGGAACGGAATAGCAGTGCGTAACGCTACCGGCAACCGGTAGGCATCATCGAAAAAATAAAACATAGGAAAGCTCCCCGGCTCCTATAGTGTAAGCCGTGTGATGGTCTGACCAGGAGAGGGTCAGTATGAGTTCATCAGGGGGGAGTAAGTTGCAGCATAGTTGTGTACGTAACGGCAAAGATTAAAAAAGGGTTAAAGAAATACGAGAAATTGTCAGAAGATTACGCAATTTCTCTAGCTGGCGGCTCTTTTTCAGGATAAATCCAATACGCTATTTACTTATTTTGTGTCGAGCAGAACTTGATAAGCGAAATCCTTTTTGATTTCCTTTGGCGGATCCATCTAGGTCAGCGTGTTACTATTCAGTCTGGAGGAGCCTGGCTGGCTTATCCTGAAAAAAGGCTTATCTTTACCCCATGCTAGTCTATCGCTCGCTCTATCCAGTTACTCCCCCCTGATTGCCATTCTCTGCTTAACGTAGTGTATTCTTCCCGCATGGGCTGATTTTGTCGGCTCCGGGTCATTTGTTGGCTTTTAGGTTCTGGTAACATGAAACAGTATTTGAATTTATTCGATTTCTCCCAACCCATTAATTACAAAACCGAGGTGCTTTCCGGGATGACTGTTGCCCTCGCCCTGATTCCCGAAGCCGTCGCCTTTGCCCTGATTGCGGGGCTTTCGCCCCTGACAGGACTCTATGCTGCCTTCACCATTGGCTTGGTAACTTCCATCTTAGGCGGTCGTCCGGGTATGATTTCCGGAGCTACAGGGGCCATTGCCGTCGTCATCGTTGCTTTAGCCAAGTCACACGGGGTCGAGTACGTTTTTGCTACTGTCGTTTTAGCCGGGTTGATTCAGATTCTGGCTGGACTGTTGCGGCTAGGCAAATTTATTCGGCTGGTGCCACACCCAGTTATGTTTGGCTTTGTCAATGGACTGGCCCTTGTCATCTTCCTTTCCCAGTTGGATCAGTTCAAGATGGCCGATGCCGTGGGTACGTTGCACTGGATGACGGGCACACCGCTGGTCACCATGGTAGGGCTAGTTGGATTGACAATGCTCATTATTTGGGGCCTACCGCGGCTGACCAAAGCAGTGCCGTCATCACTGGTAGCAATCATTGTCGTATCGCTCATCGCTATTAGTCTGGACATCGACACGCGCACGGTGGGCGATATTGCTTCCATCCAGGGCGGTTTTCCACCGTTTCATATTCCGCTCCTGCCATTTACAGTTGAAACGCTGTCAATCATCTTTCCTTATGCCGCCATTGTGGCCGGAGTGGGCCTGATTGAAAGCTTGCTGACCTTGAATTTAATTGATGAAATTACCAATAGCCGGGGATGGGGTAACAAAGAATGTGTAGCCCAGGGCATCGCCAATGTGACGACAGGCCTGTTGTCGGGCATGGGCGGGTGCGCCATGATCGGCCAGAGTCTGATCAATATTTCCTCCGGCGCGCGTGCCCGTCTGTCGGGCATGGTAGCCTCGGTCATGCTGCTGGTCTTTATTATGTTCGGTGCGTCGATCATCGAAAAGCTAC
Organism: Spirosoma liriopis; assembly: GCF_023196085.1. Lineage (NCBI taxonomy): Bacteria > Pseudomonadati > Bacteroidota > Cytophagia > Cytophagales > Cytophagaceae > Spirosoma > Spirosoma liriopis. Next base: position 9,569 of record NZ_JALPRF010000007.1, on the reverse strand, counting down.
CGATGGCTGCTTTGACGGGCGTGATGATTATGGTGGCGATTGGCACCTTTGAATGGGCCAGTCTAAAAACGTTCGGCAAAATGCCCTGGCCAGATGTACTGGTCATGGTTGTGGTTTCAGGAATTACCGTGTTGTTGCACAATCTGGCGCTGGCGGTTCTGGTTGGGGTCATCTTCTCGGCGCTAGTCTACGCCTGGGAAAACGCCAAGCGCATCCGTGCCCGCAAATACGTCGATGAAGCCGGGGTGAAGCATTATGAGCTGTACGGACCACTGTTTTTTGGCTCGGCAATGGCTTTTCGCGAAAAGTTCGACATAGCCAGTGACCCTGGCGAAGTGGTTCTAGATTTTCGGCAGAGCCGTGTCGCCGATATGTCCGGGATTGAAGCCTTGAGTAAGCTCACGGCCAGTTACCAGCAGGCCGGCAAGGTTGTTCATCTGAAACACCTCAGCGCCGACTGTCGGCGGCTGTTAGCCAATGCGGCCAGTATCATTGAGGTGAATATTTTGGAAGATCCGAGCTACAACGTAGTAGTTGATGAGTAAAGTCATTAAAAATAAAGAGGGGCAATGAGTTCCCTCTTTATTTTTAATAGGCTAGTGAGTGATCTAAAATACGATCATCTTCCAAGTAAGAACACATACGAAGTCCATCTACGTTAATTTAAAGCGCCTTATTGGAGATTTGTGCAGCAATAGATAGGACCATCACGTCATTATCCCTTGTGCTCTAGTGGCTTACCGCATAAGCGGCCAAATAAACTATGCCACCCCCTAGATAACCCAGCAGCGCTGAACCACTGATCCGACGTAGATACCAACCAAATTCCAGCCGTTCCATGCCCATGACGGCCACCCCTGCCGCTGAGCCGATCACTAACAAGCTGCCCCCGGTTCCAGCGCAGTAAGCCAGAAACTCCCATAGTTTATGATCGGTAGGATAGGTCTCTAGATCATACATACCCATCGCGGCCGCCACAATCGGTACATTATCAACTATCGCCGAGGCAATACCGATGATGCCCACGATTATATCCAGATTATCCACCGATTCATTTAGAGAAGTGGCGACCTGCTCTAGGATACCTACCGATTCCAAGTCCCCGACCGCCAGTAGAATACCTAGAAAAAACAAAATACTGGGCACATCAATTTTGCTCAACGCATAAGCCACTGAAAAGCGCTGACGGTCCTGCTCGTCTTTATCAGCATGAATAAGCTCCGAAACAACCCAGACTAGACGCAGCGCTAACAACATAGCCGTATAGGGTGGCAGATGGGTGATGGATTTAAAGATGGGCACCATGACAATAGCCGTTAAGCCTGCGGAAAATACCACTCGTCGATCACGCCGGGCCAAGGGAGTAATGTAGGGACGGCTGGTGAACTCCTGCTCCATGCCATCCTGTTTTTTGGCTTCAGGTCTGATGCTGAAACACAACACAATAAGCGGCACCAGTAAACATATTACACTGGGTAAGAACAATTCACTGATAATGTTGGCCGTCGTCACCTGCCCACCGATCCACAGCATCGTGGTTGTTACATCACCAATTGGCGAGAAGGCCCCTCCGGCGTTGGCCGCAATGATGATCATACCCGCAGTCAATTTACGCTGCTCAGCCTGCCGCACTAGATTGCGGGTAACTGAGACCATCACCAAGGCCGATGCCAAATTATCCAGTAGCGCTGATAAAATGAATGTCAACCCGCCAATGGGCCATAATAAAATGCGGGGATTGCGGGTAGCAATGCGGTCGGTAATGATGGTGAAGCCCCCGTGAATGTCGATCAGCTCGACAATAGTCATGGCCCCCAGCAAAAAGAACAAGATTTAGGCAATCTCGACCAGGTGATGACTGAGCGCTTCCAGAACCGGCTCCGGGCCGGGCACTGCAAGAATATAGGTAGTCCAACAAAGGATACCGGTAATGAGCGCAGTTGCTGTTTTATTGACTCGGATCGGATGTTCTAATGTAATCAGCCAATAGCCTAGCAAAAACACGACAACCAGTGTAGTGACCATAGCGCAGGGGTAAAGACGACAACAAAGGATTCTTGTCCTCTTATGAGTTTAAGATTAAAGGGGCAAGTTAGGCAATCAAGCTTACAGGAGCTTTGGTGCAGGATTAGAAAAACCTTAGAGTAATTTAGGGAGTCTTTGATGCCTTATTAAACGCCCGAATTATAGACATTCCCTCGTCTTAAGTAGGAGCAATTGGTGAGATTTGAATGGTTGCTTTTTGTTGACCGGTTGGTTGAGATATTGACGTTCTTCGACCAAATACCCTTAATTTTGGCGTTGTCTGAAGCCGTGCTTAGCCTAGAGTTTCTTGGTTTGATTATTCCATACGACCTCCTACAACACGCTGACGTTTGAAATAACAAAAATCCATTATAGCCGTTCTGCGCACGGCCAGTTTCAAAACAACCAAATGCGATTCCTCTCACTAGCCATAACACTTGCTTTCTTTTTGATTTTCAGCTTATGGACAGGCTAACCCGGATAGACTTAAAATTGAACGCTTGACTGGCGATTTTTATGTCTATACGACTTATAACAACTATGAGGGAGACAAAATACCAGCGCATGGTATGTACCTAGTCTCTGATGACGGAATTGCGTTGTTTGATACCCCTTGGGATACGACCCAGTTTCAGCCCTTGCTAGATAGTATCAAAACTCGACACCATAAAAACGTGGTCATGTGCCTGGCTACTCATTGGCATAGCGACCGAACGGAAGGACTTGCGTACTATAAGCAGCAAGGCATCAAGACATATACCACTTCTCGAACGGATGAGTTAAGTAAAAAGAACAACAAATTTTTAAAACGCCCGAATTAGGGATACTCAAATCTTTCCTTGTCTCACTAAGGAGCATTATGACAATACGTCTAATTTTCACTAACAGTACTCTTGGTTTGTAACCAATGGCTGCTGTTTTCCGCATCGGCTTTATCCGTCAGCCATCCATAGCCTACGCTGAGCACAAAAAAGCCTGCCCTCAATTGGGAGCAGGCTTTCCGTTTCTATCCACATCAATCGATTCATCCGAAATGAACCAATGATGCTGGCAAGATAGAACAAGAACTCATGGACCAGAAAGGTCTAGGCGACAACTCTCTGCTTTTGGTACCTACTGGTCAAAATAGGCAACGAATTGGTCAGTTCTCTATAAGGCGAAACTTGGGAAACCTGCCTACTTTGAGATTTAACGGCTTTTAAGAGTGTTAATAAGCCCAAAAACTGAGAGTAGTCAAAGCTAAAAAAGTAGCCAACAAGGCTTGTTGATACGAAGGGGAGAAAAGCAAAAACCAGGGAGACAGAAAGATTAACTACATTTATAGTTAATAGCTACTATTGATCGCTCTATGCGATGAGTGACTGTTGTTTAGCCAATTAGTGATAGCTTTTCAACCTAAAAGCCTGGTTGATAGCCAAAAATTCTAAAACAGGGAGAAGATTTGAAGTACTATTCCCTGTTTTAGAATGGGCACTTATTAGCGTACATTGTGACTCTAAGTTATGACCAAGAACCTTTTCCTCCTCCTGTTCCTAACACGGTCGAGACGCTACCTGACTGAAAACTGCCCAGGAAGTTACTGTGGGAATCAAAGAAATTCAAGTTAGTGTAAACGGGAGTAGCATTGAACTGAAAGCTAACCGTATCTCTGTAAAGCCGGTCAATATCGTCGGTATAAACATCACCAAATAGTGCTCCGCCCCCTGGTGATGAAACCCCACCTGCATTCCCCTCAAACGATTTACCGTTGGTAACATCAACCCGAAACTTGAGATAGAAGATCATGCTAGCTACGCTCCCTGTTGCCGGATATCGGTTTGTAGTAGTTAGCAGCTGGTTAACGGCACTATCAACAAGTGCTGGTTCAAGTATTCCCTGAAGTTGTGTTCGAAGATCGTTTGCCAATGTCTGCTTGTCGACAGCGTTTTTTTCAGTTTCCATGATGATAAGTTAATTAGTAGAGTTAAGGTTTAACTTCATCAAAGTTCCTACTAAAAACAGCATTGGAAACGGTCATAAATACCTGTTTATTAAAACAAGCAATTTAAGAGATTTAGGAATTACGCCAACCCTACGTTGTTCGGGTCCTTATCGAGTAAATCTGTGAGCATTTTTGTAAGCGCTTCCAAATCCACTGGCTTCACCAAATACCCGTTAAAACCCGCTTCTCTGCTTCGTTGCCGGTCTTCTTCTTGGCCATAACCCGTTAAGGCAATAATCACCAAAGCCTGACCCCAAGCTTGCTGGCGAATGAACCGACACGTTTCATAGCCATCCATACCTGGCATACCAATATCCAGCAGAATGGCCGAGGGCTGTAAACTTTCGGCCGCTTCAATGCCCGACTGACCACTAGTCCGGGTGTGGGCCTCATAGCCTTTCAGTTTTAACAGCATCCCTAAAGTAAACCCCGCATCGGCTATATCATCGATCACTAAAATGCGCTTGACTGCGGCTGGGTTGGTAACCGGTGGCGTAGCGGTAGGGATTGGTTCAGCAGCCGCAACCAGCGTTGGGAGATGAACCGTGAAGGTGCTGCCTTGGCCGACACCCTCACTCTGGGCCTCCACTTGCCCCCCGTGCAGCTCCACCAGCCGCTTCACCAACGTCAACCCCAAGCCTAAGCCGCCCTTGGAGCGAGCCGTCGAGATGTCCACCTGCACAAACAACTCAAAAATGGCTGACAGTTGATCAGCCGCTAAGCCAATGCCGTTATCCCGCACCTGCAAGATGGCTTGCTGGCGCTGGTGACTCAGACGGACCCACACCTGGTCCCTATCCCCCGTATACCGAGCGCCATTGGTTAACAGATTGGCCACCACCTGGCTCAGCCGGGTGACATCCCCTTCCAGGTAGATCGGATCGGTGGGTAGCTCAACCTGCAAACGCTTTCCTTGCTCCTTATAGAGCGAACGTACAGAGTCAACGGCCTGGCTCACGATCTCCACCAGATTGACCCGCTCTTTTTTAAGCTCAATCTTACCCCGGCTGATGCGGCTCACATCCAGCAGGTCATCCACCATCCGCACCAGATGATCCGTCTGGCGGTTCATCATCAGGACCGTGTGGCTGCTTCGTTCATCGTTGGCATCGACGTGCCGCAGGATTTGCAGTCCCGAGCGGATGGTAGACATGGGATTGCGTAGTTCGTGGGCCAGCATGGCCAGAAACTCGTCTTTGCGCCGGTCGGCCTGTTTCAGGGCTTCTTCCGCTTTCGCCCGCTCCACCGCTGTCCAGGTGCGTTCGGCTACGTCTTCGATCAGTTGGATCTCATCGGCTCGCCAACGACGGGGCGTCGAGTTGATGGCGACCATCGACCAAAGCGGCTTGTTTTCCCCTTTACGCAGCGTTGCCGCCACCATGGCCCACATTCCTAACCTGGCGCTGTTTCGCTTTTCGGTTTCCGATAAGCCCTGTCGCTCAAAGTTATCCTCGATCACCAGGGTTTGGTCGAGTATCGCTTTAGAGGCCTCGGGATATTCAGACAGATCTAAGCGTTGGGGCAAAGGCGGTACGGTGTCATTGCCGATCTGGTAGTCGAGTAAGGCGATATGTTCATCCAGATAATACGAAACGATATAACTACGATCCAGTCGCAAGTGGGCGATCAGCCCTTCGAGGGCACACTGGGCTACCGCGTCGGGGGTTACTTGCTGTCGCAGCTGGTCAGAGAACTGGAGCAAAACGCCTGCCTCTGTTCCCGTAATTTGTGTTCGGTGATGTCCCGGAAAACTGAGGTAATCAGCCGACTGCCTTGGCCCCCGATGCGGCCATAAAACGTACTAATCCAGCGGTCAAGGTCCGCACTATAGGCTTCCATGCGCACGGGCTCACCCGTTTGATAAACCCGGGTCATCGCATCCGGCCATGCCTGCTCCAGATGGGGCATCAGCGGATGGCTGGCCCGTTTGCCCACCCATCCGCTGATGCCTGCATTGCGTTCAACCCCCGCATTGGCCTCCCGCCAAATCATATCCGTGACACGCCCCTGCTGGTCGGGAAGGACTTCCACGATGGCTAAGCCGTTATCAATCGACTTAAAAATGGACTCGTATTTGTCGGTGGCTCGTTGCGCTACTTCATCTTTTAGATGAAGGACTTCCTACTCGGCTTGTTTTTGGTGGCTAATGTCTCGGGTGGTCATAGTGACGCCATCCTCGGTTTTGACCAGCGCCTGATAGAACCAGCCATCAAACTGCTCATGGGGGTAGTACTGCTCCTGTTCGTAAGCGACCCCGGTTTGGACGACCTGGACCATATGCTCAAAAACGCCCGTCGGCACCACGCCAGGATTTTGTTTCAGCAGTCTTTTACCGATCACTTGCCCGTTTTGGGCAACGGCTTTCTGGTTATTCATCACCCAGACAAAGTCCAGGATCTGGCCAGCTTCATCCCGCACGGCGTTGAAGACCTGAATCACATCCAGGGGGCTATCAATGACCGATTGCAAAAACGTCTGGCTTTGCTGAAGCTGCTCTTGGGCCTGCTTGCGAGTGGTAATGTCGGTCGTTGTGGTGACGACCCCATCATTCAACTTGACGGCCGATTGATGAAACCAGCCATCAAACTGCTCGTGGACATAGTGCTTTTCGTAGTGCTGGGGCTCACCGGTTTCCATCACCTGTTTAAAGGCGGCAAAAATACCTTCTTCCATTACCCCGGGCTGGCGTTCAAGCAGGCTTTTACCCACCACATCGCCGTAGATGACCTGGGCAGCATGGTTATTGAGGATCCAGGTAAAATCAATAATCTCTCCGTGTCCATTTCGTACCGCTTCAAAGACCTGAATCATGTCGGTGGAAGCGTCCAGCGTAGCGCGTAGTAACTGCTGGGTGGCCTGTAAGTCGTGGGCCTGCTGGTTGGCGTTTGGGTCAGCGCTTGCTGCAGATAAAAGGTCGTTCATTACTAAAAAGCAGGGTGCTTTTTAGTAATGACTAAATGGGAAGATAAGCCTATAGGTCGCCTAGTTCGTTCGAAGAATTAGGTAACGATCCAGTTAGCAGCCCTAGGTTATCCTGCTTGCTGTTCAAACGCCTTATAGGGAACGCTCATCCAGAAACGCTCGTCCTCGTCTCAATGGGGAGGGTATTTTAAACTGGTCTTTTCGTACTACACTTCCCAAAGTACGAATCTCACTTCACTATCAGCTTACGGCCGTTCCCTAACTACTAGTAGACAAAGTGGCAATACTTAGTCTGCAATAACCTACTTTTAAAAGGTACTATTCTACACGGGCTATGGATGTGCAATGGTTGCGTGAACACGCTAATCACTTGAAAGTGCATCTAATACATTTTAAACAAATGCATCAGATGCTCGAAGGATTTTATCAGCAATAGCTTTTGCATATCCATGATCAGGCGGTAAAGTCCTCGCTGATGGAAACCTATAGCATCCATTTGGATCGGCAGCAAAAAGCCATTCAGCACATGGCCCAACTCTATCAACAAGCCCTTGATCAACTAGCGCTCATAGAAGCCAGCTCCAACCAAGGATGACTACTCAATCTGTTTATGATCGATTGCTACACCTGCGGTGGTGCCATTGTTACCAGTGGAAGAATTTGCTGAATGAAGAGCAGGAAGCTAGGCGGCACCTGGAATAGTAGCACCAAGAGCAGTTACATCAAATTCCTGAAGCCCAGAAATGGACTAAGGTAGGCCCTGTATTACACGATCAATTGGTTAGCTTAAGCGTGTTGCGTCAAGCCCAGCAGCAGAAACGGTCGGAACTCAAGGCGTCACAAGTTCAACAGATACATCTGATTGAGGAGCAGTTGGCCCAGCAGGTTAAGGTGAATCGAGTTGTTGAGTTTGAGCATCTGTCGGTTTTAAGACGACCCTAAGCGAGTTTCTTTATTGATAGCTTGCTGCTTCACAGATAACCATTCGTGTTCTCAAGTGGTGTATTTACCATTTCGTACTTTTCTTATTAAAGTATGAAAATCGCTACTTGATTACCCTGCAAAACCTCCTTAAAACTCATTAATTGAGCATTTTATGAGAAATGACAAAAAACGGTTATTTCGCAATCGGTTACGCTTGCCTATCCAATGATTGTACTTTTCTCCGTCAAGATGTATAAGGTATGTGGCTACGATCCGCCGCGCGGTTGCAAAAGTCTCTAGACTACTTGCCTAAGCCCCTATCTCGCCTAATAACGGGTGGATTTTAGCTCTGAGATGTGCCAGATGTGGTTGATGACGTTTTGCAACTATAGTAGCCCAACCTAGCCACCCTACTTATTTAACAAGTTTAACTAGTATAGAGTAGCAGCCTTTTACTTCTTGACTCAACCGGCTAACTATACAATAATGACCCATCCGTTCGCAAAGTCAACGCTCTTTCCTGTCTTTTTCCTTTTGCTCGTCTTATCGAGCTGTACTAAAGAAGAGCCTAAAGCTACTTCGGCTCAAGCGCAGGCTTATATCGCTGAACTAATTGGCCTGATGAGTAAGTATTCAACCAATCGAAACAAGATTGATTGGCAAGTCTTTGCCGGTAAAGTCAATGCGAAAGCTCAGGGCGCTCAGACTATTGCCGATACATATCCCGCAATTACTTTAGCCTTAACGCTTTTAGAAGATAATCACAGCTCTTACACGGCTGCTACAGGCGGAACAGTCTTGTATGGATCAAGAACACTCAACTGCACGGACTTTGCCCTCGTGGCTGTTCCCCCTACCCCCCGCATCGGCTATATCAAAGTAGGTCATACAGGAGGCATTGATGCGAATGGAGTTAAGTACGGGCTGTGGGACATCGAGTATGCCCAAGCGCTTCAGGAAGCCATCAAAGCAGCCGATAGTGATCAATTGGTGGGATGGATTGTTGATTTACGCGGGAACCGAGGGGGAGAACTCTATGGTATGTTGGCGGGCATCGGTCCTATTCTGGGAGAAGGGATAAGTGGCTACTTCAAGTATCCCGATGACACGTACGGTTCCTGGGGCTATCAGGATGGCACCAGCTTTCTTGATAACAACGTGATCGTGCGCTTACCAACGCCTTACCAGCTTAAAAAGTCGAATCCTAAAGTGGCGGTGTTGACTAATCCTGAGACCGCTAGTTCAGGGGAAGGCATTGCAATTGCCTTCAAAGGCCGAGCCAACACCCAGAGCTTTGGCTTGCCTACCTGTGGTGTTTCGTCGGCCAATGCCCCTATCAAACTAAGTGATGGGGCACGGCTTACCTTAACCATTGGTGTGGTGGCTGATCGCACAAAAACGGTGTATGGTCATTCGGTACAAGCTGGCGAATTATTATCGGGTGTAGCAGCAATCGAAGCAGCCATTCGCTGGCTCAATCAGTAAGCAATTAACCGTTTGGGTATTTTGCAACCGCGCGGCGGACCGTAGCCATATCATATATACAGCAGAATTGGTATAATTTGTTTATCTGCTCAGTTTACGCGTTCTACTCCTAAATCATAATCAACCTTGAAATCGCTTCGTTTACTCTTAGCATTACCTGTTCTTACTTCTAGCTTGTTCCTTGCCGCGTGTAAGAAAGAAGAAACCCAACCGCAAACTGCCTTGCCTGCCA
>NZ_JALPRF010000006.1:0-212043 GCF_023196085.1 Spirosoma liriopis | reverse complement strand
ATTGGTTAATTGCGTCAGGCTACTGCTGTTGCCATTACTGGAACTGGTGAATTCAGCTACCGTACCTGTGATGCGTACTTTGTCGCCAACGGTTCCGGTAAAGAGTCCAGCTGGATCATACACGAAAATACCTTCTGAGGTAGCCGGATTGCCATCGCTGTCAGCGTCTTCTTCCTGCACGTAAAATCCATTTAGCCGGTTCGTTCCAGAAAAAAGCCGTGTTACAATCCCTTCAATTGTCCGTACACCACCAAAGGCGCTATTAAACGTAGAGCCAATTCCCTGGATGGATGAAATCCGCGTAATGGTCACACCGCCACTGACGGTGCCACTAAGGCTAACATTTGTGCTGAGCGAACCACTATTGATAGTTACTGTACCGCTGAGCGAACCAGCCGGAGCCGAAGCACTGGTGCGAACATTAAAAACGATGTCTGACTTAGTATCAGTGGGTGTAATTGACAGGCTGGCATTATAAGATGAATTGCCAGCTGTAGCGATTTCAAACCCGTTTGGCGCTGACAATCTAATTTTCTGACCCCCCAAATTTGTCGCCGTTACGGTAAACGTCTGGGCGTTAGACGGTGTACCCTGTACAGCCGTAAAGCCGGACAAGGTAACTGGATTAACTGCTAGAGCCGGCGCATTTGCATCATTGACCTGCCCACTAACGGTAACCGGAGCAGTTAGCGTTGTATTGCTTGTGTTGGTTATAGAACCCGTAACGGCACCAACAGCGGCACCCGTTAACCGTGCGTAGACGATGGCTGAAGTTGTCGTCGCAGGCAGCGAGAGGGTCGATGTATAATCGGTTTCTGCTGATAAGCTAATCGCAATGCCCGATGGCGCGGTTACAGTTACGGGCGCTACCAGGTTATTCGCCGTCAGCGTGTAACGTTGGGGAGCCGATGGAGTTCCCTGCGATGTACTTAACCCGCTCAACGTTGATGGCGTAACGACGATTGATGGATCTGTAGAAAGCGAAGACCCCGTTACAGTTAGGTTATCGACCGAAACCTTTGGTCTCGACCCAGTAATATTAGCACCCGTGTTGGTTCCTCCATTGTAATAATAAAGGCGGAATCGGGCCGTAGATGCATTGTTGTATGCGGCTGATAACGGAACCGATACTGTCGCTGAACTGACTACGTTGTTGATTGCCGTAAAATCGCCCCCCAGATCAGTGAAAGTCGTTCCGTCCGTCGACCCATATACTTTGATAGTACCGGCCCGGTTGCCCGTTTGGTTGCTGATCTGAGCTACATCAAAGCGAAGTAACTCTGCTTTCAGCCCGGTAAAGTCGACTAAAAAATCGAACCCGGTGCTCGACATGTTATCGGTCCCACCCGTTGATAAAAGAACGATGTTTCCCGATCCTTTTTGCACTCCGCCCGATGTCCCGGACGAAAACGTTGATGAAGCTGTCGTTATGCGGGAGCCATTGGGAATGTTGGCGGTACCGCTGACAGCAATCGGTGCGAATCGATTCGCCCCAGAACCGCTTGTAAAGCCGTTGGTCCAGCCACTAATGCCGGAGAAGTCTTCTGTGTACGTGAAATTGGGCTGGGAAGCCAGGGGAACGGGAGTTGGATTTGTCTGCGCCCAACTGGCGGGTTGAGTCAGCCATATGACCGACAACAGCCAGAAGAGCCGCAGGACTTTACTTAAGAAAACGTGCTGCATACTATAGTTTGGATTAGTTAGTAAAGACAAATCCGCATACGGTCAGAGACTTAGTCCGTATACGTAATCGTCTAGTAGCAGCAAAAGTAGCAGAGCTATTTATTAGACTATTAGCATTTAACAATCTGTTAATACGTTACTTACGATTGATAATGTTGCATTAACAAACAAAGTAGATAGAGCTAGGACTATGTAGACGAAATGGCCTTGTAAGTTTCTTTTGTTCCAGTGAATTGATGTTTCAGTAATTGAACATTAAATAAATCCGTTCTTACGAATAGCTGACAAAAGCAACACTATCAGCTTCTCTGATCCGGTCCCTAGCTGCTGAGCTCTTTTTACGAAAGCAGTATATGTGTTAACTTTGCATCCTCATCTATTCTTTGCTCTTGCACGGATTGATAAGGCCAGGAGGACGACCTCCCCCATAGCGGGAAACCGATTCGGGACGACCCGACTTAAAAAACGGTAATCGTTATGTCTTGGATTTATTTAGTTCTAGCCGGTTTGTTGGAAGTTGTCTGGTCTTACTTCATGAAACTGTCGGATGGATTTACCCGACTATTGCCTTCCATTGTTACTATTCTCGCGATGATGGCCAGTTTCGGCTTGCTGGCCTTGGCGATGCGCTCTCTACCACTGGGTACAGCCTATACAATCTGGACCGGAATTGGTGCCGTTGGGGCATTCGCGGTTGGTATACTCTTCCTTGGTGAATCGTTTACCCCTACCCGCCTGCTCGCAGCCTTATTAATCGTAGCTGGACTTATTCTGCTAAAGCTTACTTCGGACCATTAGTGGGTTATACAGATAAAACCTTTGTCTAGAATACAAGTGGCTGTTGCTCAACGTACAGTGAACAACAGCCCCAACGATTTATTGATAAAACTCTGGGCAGCAATAGCGATTAGAGCATGTTGTTAAACCCTTCACTGCTCACTTAGCAAGACAGCCAACACGCCATTGGTCCATCCGAACCCGTCCTGATTGGGGTATTCGCCACCTTTAGCGGCTGCGGTATGAACAACGTCGTATTTTTCGACCATCTTGCCCGAGGCCTTGTACACGCGTAAATTTTCGCTTACCCAATTCATTTTGATTTGATCCGCCAGCGTGTTTTGTCGGTAATACCGCAACCCTTGGATTGATAGCCATTGCAAAGGAGCCCATCCGTTTGGCGCGTCCCACTGCTCACCGGTACTAGCCAAGGTTGTGGTTAGACCACCCGGCTTTAAAAACGATTTCCTTAGCTTATCCGCAACGGCAGTCGCCTGTTCCATCGACGCAATCTTTACGAAAAGCGGATAGACTGCCGCCAGCGAGTAAATCCGGGAAGGCTTTCTGGCCATAAAATCATAGTCGAAGAAAAACTGATTTTTCGCATCCCAGCAGTACCGGTGAATGGCTCGACGACGTTGTAAAGCCAGCTTTCGATACGTTTCTGCCTGACGAGAATCTCCTTTCAGTCGGTAACATTCCGACAGTGTTAGCTCCAGATTGACGAGCAGACTGTTTAAATCGACTGGAATAAAATCGGTGGTATGAATAGTCCGAAGTCGTTTTCCGTCGCTGAACCAGCGGCTGCTGAAATCCCATCCCGACTCGGCTCCGGCGCGAATATGCCGATACAGCATTTGCGGGTCTTTTACTTTCTTACCCAGTAATACATCTTCTTTGTAGGACTCAGGACGCGGTGTCGGATTATCGTCATAATAGCGGTTAAGAAATATTCCTTCGTCCAGACGAACAACACGACGGTAAGCTGTATTCGGATTGGTTAGTTGCGTTTTTCCGTCCATCCAGAATTTGTATTCCTTTTGCAATTCCGGTAGATAACGCAGCAACATTCGACGGCCCTGTACTTCACTGAGCAGGTTGACCATAAGCGAGAAGAACGGTGGTTGCGACCGGCCCAGAAAATACGTTCGGTTTCCATTGGGAATGAAACCAAACGTCCGGATGAGATAAGCAAAATTATTGACCATGTTTTGAATCAGATCAGCTTTTCCGGATGCTTTCAAGCCGAGCATCGTGAAGTAGCTGTCCCAATAATAGATCTCGCTAAAACGCCCGCCCGGAACTACGTACGAATTCGGCAGCGGAATCAACGATCCGGACTGCTGACCCGGCTTCGCCGATGGAGTCGCGGGTCGTGTCAGCACCGGCCATAAGTCGGCAATGTGCTGTTGCATCGATTGACCGGCTTTGCTGGTGTAACCCGACGCTGGCTTTACGGGCATCGTGAAATGCTGCATCACAAACGCTTCCAGATTAAAATCCGCGCGCTGACGAGCCTGGTTATAATTGTCGAGTATCGTAGCCGGCGGAAATTTGGGTGTGCAATCGGCAAACGTTTTTGAATCAGGAAAGACACTGTTCATTTGAACCGCTTCGAACAGCGGACCGAACTGAACATCGGGGCTAACTAATACCTGCTTGGCTGTTCCTGATTTCTCACGAACTTTCTGTCCATAGCCAGCGCCTAGGGTGAGCAGGTACAGGGTAAGTAGAAAAAAAAACGGAAGTCTTCGCTGCATGGTGGTGTTTACTAAGAATGCATTCGCCGATAGTTGCCCTTCGATTGAGCTTACTATCCACGAATGCATCGTTTCTGAATTGATCAAGATATACCTGTCGAAGTAAACGGACAGAAACGGGCCTGCTGCTAAACAGACCCGTTTTGCCGTTATCCTTCGTTATCGACTAAAGCCGCCGTTACGTCTGCTTCCGATGATTTGTCCGTTGGTTCGCCAATAACTGATTTAATGATGTTCAGTGGAACACGAACCCAATCCGGACGGTAATTCAACTCGTGGTTTAAATCCGTTATGGCTCTTTCAAGCAGGTACGTCTCCAACATCATCTGCAAATCTTCGGATTGCTTTGGAATGAACGAACTCGTTTGAACTGTCTCCAGATAAGCCCCCATAAAGAAGTTGCTCATGTAACGCGCCCAAAACTCTGCGTAAGGCATCAACCGAACTGTATCTTCCGGCGATACTTGGTTATTGTGCAAAAAGCCTTCATAACCAACGTAGTAAAAAGAACGGATGATTGAGGCTACGTCACGCAGGGGCGACCGTTTCAAACGTCGTTCGCTGTAACTACGGGACGGGTCTCCGCCAAAATCCTGAATAACAATATCAGTACTTGTCAGCAGAATTTTATCCAGCTGCAAATCGCCGTGAATCCGAGTTTTGGTCGTATCCAGCTTTTTCCGGTAGATTCGCTTGAGCGTATTTAGTACCTCGTCCTTACGACTCAGCATCTGTTCTACTTCCTGTTGCAGATCATCAGGCAAGCGCTGAAGGTTTCGTTTCTGGCTCTGGTAGCTTTCACGCACCAGCGACTGTAATCCCGAAAACAACGAACGTTGATAGTGCAACGAGAAATCTTCCGGGGCAAAGTCTTTCACGCTCGTCTGGGAAGCCAATGCCATGTGCAACTGACCTATTCGAGTACCCAACAAACGGGCTTGCTCAGCCGACCGCTGACCAATAAGTTCCTGCGTAACAGCGGGTAATTCGTCGAACGAAATGGGCTGACTTAACGTACCAGCGGTAGCATTAGTAGCAGCTGCTAGCTGATTCTGATCACGGGCCAGGATTCGTTCGATAAAGTTATTAATTCGCTCCAGCACGTAGGTTCGTGCATCACCGGGCCGGAAAATCATATCCTGCATGGTTCCCAGTGTGACGGGCTTGTCCGTAGTCTTCATCTCAACCGAACCAGCAAAAGCAGGAACGTATTCAAACTTGGCCTTTTCGGACAGGAATCGGGCAATCTCAGTATCCGGATTGATGGTTGGTTCAACCCGTCTGTACAGCTTCAGCTGAAAGCAGGAATCGTAGCTGATGGCTGCATAACCACGGTTGGCCGTGCTCAACTTTGGCTTTATGTCCCCATGCTCCTGAACGTACGTGTTCAAAGCGGGCGTGCTTTGGAACACCAGTTTACTAGCCGAAGTCAGGCTTTTTTCGGTCATGTGTTGGAGCAATGCCAGCTGCACATCCGTCAGGTAAAGACCGTCGCAAAGCACTCCCGTTTCGTCGCCAATTTCCAGATTAGCGATGACAGACTGTGGACAGTTTCCGGTAAGGTTAGCCGCTGATGTTTCTTTAGCGAGCGCGACGACTAACTGGAAGGTTTCGGGTAAGCCCCGTTCGTAAGCAACTTCCAGCAGCAGTATATGGGCTGTACCGTCGGGTAAAGGCAAAGTAGCCTGGTTCGTGACCGTAATTCCCTGCATTGTCTGCGTCTGCTCACTAAACCAGTCTGTTTTAAGCAGGTAGTCCGGTAAGATTTTGGTTTCCAATACCTGCCGATTGTTACCCTTTAATAAGTCATTCCAATCGTTGATACGCAGGGTTGGCAATTGAACCGAGGCAGCCGTCATCGCCTGCGTCTTTTCAAGCATAAACCACTGGTAGTCATGCGCTCCCAATGTAAAGAAATACGTTTCGTTGTCGGTCACAGCCGGGAAAGACGTTTTGCTGAAAACCTCGACCGGAACGTATCCCTTAAATCCGCTCAGACCAACCTCTGCCGGTTGGGGGTACTTCGACAGGTTGATCACAACCAATAGTGTCTCTTCCTCGTAAGTACGTGTGAAAGCGAGCACTTTTGGGTTTTCGACGGGCAAAAAGGTCATATTGCCCCACCCAAATGCTTTAGACCGCTTCCGCAGATTGATCATCCGTTTCATGAACCAGAACAGCGACGACGTATTACTGCGCTGCGTTTCAACATTGACGGATTCGTAATGGTATTCGGGGTCCAGAATTGTTGGCAGATACAGTTTGTGCGGGTTTGTGCTCGAGAAACCCGCATTCCGATCCGGTGACCATTGCATGGGCGTACGTACGCCATCGCGGTCGCCCAGATACACGTTGTCACCCATACCAATCTCATCGCCGTAATATATGACAGGCGTACCGGGTAGCGAAAACAGCAAACTGTTGAGCAGTTCTATTTTTTTCCGGTCGTTGCCCATAAGCGGTGCCAGCCGATGCCGAATACCGAGATTGATTCGGGCTTTCGGATCTTTGGCGTAGGTCTTGTACATGTAGTCCCGCTCTTCATCGGTCACCATTTCGAGCGTCAACTCATCGTGGTTGCGCAGGAAAATAGCCCATTGGCAGGTCTCCGGAATGGTCGGTGTCTGGTCGAAAATATCGGTAATCGGGTACCGATCCTCCATCTGCAAAGCCATAAACAGACGCGGCATTACCGGGAAGTGGTAATTCATGTGACATTCGTCACCATCGCCAAAATACGAAGCTGAATCTTCGGGCCACATGTTGGCTTCCGCAAGAAACGCAACACCCGGAAAATGATCGTCGATGTGCTTGCGTAGCTTTTTCAGAAAAGCGTGCGTTTCCGGCAAATTCTCCCCGTTCGTTCCCTCCCGCTCGAACAGGTAAGGAACGGCATCCAGACGAAATCCGTCAACGCCCAGTTCACACCAGTAATCGATCATCTTGAAAATCTCTTCCTGCACCAGCGGATTATCGTAGTTCAAATCAGGCTGGTGGTAAAAAAAGCGGTGCCAGTAATATTGCTGTGCTTCCGCATCCCAAGTCCAGTTAGACGCTTCAAAATCCTGGAAGATGATCCGAACATCTTTGTACTGGGTTGGATCGTCCGACCAGACGTAGAAGTCACGTTCGGGCGAGCCTTTCGGTGCCTTACGAGCCCGCTGAAACCAAGGATGTTGATCGGAACTATGGTTGATAACCAGTTCCGTAATCACTTTAAGGTTTCGCTGATGCGCTTCCTGAAGCAGAACCTTGAATTGCTCAATGTTTCCGTACGAGGGATTGATGCTGTAGTAATCCGCAATATCGTAACCGTCATCGCGGAGGGGCGACGGATAAAAGGGCAGCAGCCAAATAGCCGTGATGCCCAGCTCCTGCACGTAATCCAGCTTTTCCAGTAGACCCTGAAAATCGCCGATGCCGTCGCCATTTCCGTCGCAAAATGCTTTGATATGGAGTTCGTAGATGATCGCGTCTTTGTACCAATAAAGGTTATCACGTACATCCTTCTTAATATCTGCCATAGCTCTTCAGTAAGGTGTTGTGGTTGTCTAAAACACGTTTCTGAAAAAGACAGCACTTGTGTTTTAGATAAGCCCATTGAGTATTTAGGTCGTGAAAATTCTAACTGTGCTATCTGTCAAACGAATGGAGTAATCGGCTAGGGTATCGCAAAACCAATTGCCGTACGGAAGCTGTTGTGACTTCGGTTTATTCGTTTAACTGGTAGAATTCTGCAAACGTTTTTGCTTAACAAACCTGAATTGACTCAAACTGTTTATCAATGGCAAAGGCTATTAGACGATAGACATATGCAGGGAACGCATTGAATCCGGACAATAACCAACGCTAACGGTCTATAAATTTGGCCTGCATTTTAACGTCAGGAAAGCGGGAAACGAAACCGACTCAGCTAACCCCCGCCGGTGCAATGGCTGCCAATCGACCGGCGATTATCCTGTCATGGAATGAAATAAATACTCCGCTACTAGAAGAGTGCTCCATTCGTCTGATCGGTTACCGCACCTTAAATCGGTCTCCGAAAAGCAACCGGGGTTGAATGAACAGATATGCTTTTTAAATTCACCCCGCAAATTAATCTGGAGATGCAAAAATCAATAGTTGCGAGAAATCGCATTCATTACGGATTACTTACCATCAGCGTTCTGTTGATGGGGTTTGCGTCGAGACGTTTTTTCGGCGATTATTCGTTCGTGAAGCTGTACGTCGGTGATGGATTGTGGGCCTTGATGATTTTCCTGGGCTTCGCTTTCATGTTTAGCCAATGGTCTACCAAAGCTATTGCGGCAGCGGCTTTAGGTTTCTGTTTTGGTATTGAGTTTAGTCAGTTGTACCATGCTCCCTGGATAGATGCCCTGCGGGCCACAACCGTAGGCGGACTAATCCTCGGCTTTAGCTTCGTCTGGAGTGATCTGCTTTGCTACGGTATAGGCGTTGGGCTTGGTGCACTTATCGATACTTATTTTATGCAGCCTACTCCTAAAACCGTTTGAACGAATTGTTTGCTTCGTAGTAAATCGGATAGCTGAACTCAGTACTGTTCATAAATCCTTAATAGATAGCCCGTTAAATTTACAATAGGGTAATAGTGAGCCTAATAGCTTTGCGTGTTTGTAACAAGGCTGTTTATGTTCATGAAAACACAATTTATACCTACCTCATTTACTATTGGTTGCGCACTCATCGGCGGTCTTTTCGTTACCTCCTGCAATGACCACCTCCTTCCGGTAGTCAATTATCCTGCTTACGCCGAAGCGTCGAATCCAAAAATACTATCGACCGCTGCTAACGGAACAGTTCTTTACAACGGTGGATTTGGTTCGTCCATCGCAGCCGACCATACCGATCCAAATGTCTTTTACTTATTAACCGACCGAGGGCCTAACGCTACAGGAACAGCGGCTAACTCGATCATTTTTGGAAAAGCTGACTTTACTCCACAGATCGGAAAATTTCGCGTTGTGGGTAATCAACTGGTACTGGAACAGACGATTCTCCTTAAAAATGCAAACGGTCAGTTGCTAACGGGACTACCAAACCCAAGCGGTCAGGGCAGTACCGGCGAGACAGCACTTGACTTAAACGGACAGCCGATTACGCCCAGCGCTGATGGACTTGATTCGGAAGGGCTTGTACTGGCGTCGGATGGAACATTCTGGGTAAGTGACGAATACGGCCCACACATTGTACATTTTGACGCGACAGGTAAAACGATTGAGCGTATCAACCCATTCGGTACAGGTACGGGCGGGCGCACCTTGCCGAAAGTACTTGCCCGCCGTCGGCCAAACCGGGGTATGGAAGGATTGACCATTACACCCGATGGCAAAACGCTGGTAGGTCTGATGCAATCACCCATGTACAATCCGTCTTCTTCGGCAGTATCCGGTTCGGTTGTCCTGCGGATCGTGACCTTCGAGATCGAGACAGGAGCGACCAAACAGTACGTCTACCTGATGCAGAACGCTAGTCTGACAGGCTGTAGCGAAATTGCGGCAATCTCTAATACGACTTTTCTGGCGCTGGAACGCGATGGGGATTATGGCGGAAATCCAGCTAAACCAGCCGCCTTCAAACGGATTTATAAATTCGACCTGGCCGGTGCAACCGATATTTCCGATCCATCGAATGGCGACGGCGGCAAACTGTACAGTGGCTTAACGGTTGAGCAACTCAAGGACAAAGCAGGCTTAGCTAACGCCGGTGTAGTTCCCGTTACCAAGACGCTGGTGTTCGATCTTCTGAAAGACATATCGCCGGTGTATCCGCATGATAAAGCCGAAGGTATCGCATTGCTAAGCAACAATCGATTGGCTATTGCGAACGACGATGATTTTGGCGTTGTTGACAATGGGCAAAATAGTTTTGCCACCAAAATTTTGCCAGCTACCGGGAAAGTCGATCTCAATCGTGTGTATTTTGTAACCCTGCCAACCCCAGTGAACTAACAAATTACGACCATGCTCCATTGCCCTCACGTTTCGTAAGGGCAATGGCAATAAAACCGCTATTGGACTCCATAGAGTCAGGTATGGCTATTGCTTATGAATGTCCATTGTTAACTGTTTCAACCTGACGTACAGCAGAACAAGCGACATAAAGTTTACGCAACAGATCCCTTTTTTGTCACAATCGCTGATTGATCAAGATATCTATTGTTGGATATTTTTCAATTTAAACAAAGGTACGCCCCCAATATCCGGGGCTCGCTGGCTTTGCAACAAATTACCGGATCAGGTTGTACCCAGTCGTGGCGTAACTGTTCGTAGCAAATGCGTGGATAAAGCGCAGATCCATTATTCCAGCCACAAAAGCTGAACAGCCAGTTGGCCTCTTCTACGTTTTTTGCAAACCCCGCCGACGAATGCCAAATTGGCCAGTGCCCATCTACTTCCAGAATAATTGACGTTCGTATCATTGCTTTTTTGATGGCAAGATATCAATCGTTCAGCAACTGACGTGTTAACCTTTTCTCTGGAATATTAAGCAGTTATTACTCCTCTGTCCCTCTATTCTGACCACTACCGGTATGTTCTATCAGCTACTTAGCCTGAATAGCAATTACCGTGACGTTGCCGACTCTGATAAAACAAAAGTCAAGATACCCGCACACATGAATCATTTCTCCCGGCTTGTTCAGTAGGATTTTCGATTTTGCTGTTTTCTAAGCAAAAACTCACTAAGCTGGAAGCGCTTCAACTGTTTCAGCTACGAACTGATCGAATTCTTGGTGTGTAGTAACTTATGACTAATCTCTCTTTATCCCGGCGTACCTTTCTGATGGCTTCACTTGGCCTTCCTGCTTTTCGGATGCTACGGCCACATAGTCCTCAAGCACTTACGACAGGACAACTAATTGACCGTATTAAAACGCAGGTAGGTATCCCCTGGCGTGAGCAAACTGTTGACCGGCTAATCGAGGGTACGCCTGAACTTCCCGTCAAAGGCATCGCCTGCACAATGATGGCTACTCTTGACGTGGTTCAGCGCGCAGCCGCCAAGAATCTCAACCTGATTATTACGCACGAACCAACGTATTATTCTCACCAGGATCGTACCGAATCCATCGAACAGGATTCCCTCTACCAGTACAAGCATAATTTTATTCAGCAACATGGCATGGCCATCTTTCATTTTCACGATCACTGGCATGGCCGCAAACCGGACGGCATTGCTACAGGCATGATTCGTGAATTAGGCTGGCAGAAAAATGTCGATCCGGAAAACCACCGTTTGTTTACGTTTCCGCAAACGACGCTCGCTCGTTTTGCCCAAAACATGAGCAACAAACTGAACATTCAAACAATGCGGGTCATCGGCGATGCTCAATTGCCGGTCAAGCGCGTAATGGCCAGTTGGGGAAATGTCAGTCTACTCCAAGGGATTTCTTACGTAAATCAGGCGGACGTAGTAGTCGTGGGCGAAACGCACGAATGGGAGTTGGTCGAATACGTGCAGGATGCGATTGCTGCGGGCCAAAAGAAAGCGCTGATCATTCTGGGCCATTTTCTATCAGAGCAAGCGGGCATGAAATACTGTGCCGAATGGCTCAAAGAATTTATCCCGGAAGTACCCGTTGAGTTCATTGCCGCAAAAGAACCGTACTGGCGAGCCGATAAACCCGTCAAATAAGCTTGCTTTTAGGGACTGTGGTGTCGGTTTCTTAAAACCGACACCACAACATTACAGTGGTATAGTCAGGTTTAAGAACCTGACTATACCACCTTGTTCATTGTCAAAACGCGGGTTCATTTTCGTTTCCAGCTTCACTGCAATTGTCCTAAGCCGTCGCAGGGAAATGTTTGTTGCCAATAAAGCCATTACCTCATTTTCGGACAAATTTCTCTTCAGGCGTAGCGTCGATCTGGTCACTACTTTCCGCTCTGCCATTCGGTTTTCAATCGCTGTTTTGCCTTGACTGAACGGCTAACCTTTCTGTCCACCCTCCCAGACTAGCCACATCTCGGATAGCCTAAAACCCGGCCTGCTCTAGCGAAAATATATAAAATGCCAAACTCATCGATTTGTGGCTCGCAGAAACTTAACACTATGCGGCAACAAACGGTTAACCCGTCGCATAACGCAAAACTAGCCGCTGTCAATTACAGTGGGCTAGCCAATTACAAAAAAAGGCATACCAGTACACAAACTGGGCCGAACTCAACAAACAACATTAAAATGAGTGAAGACAATCAGCTAAGTAGACGCCAGGCTATTCACGGAATAGGCACTGGATTGGCTACGGTTGTGGCAACGCCAGTGTTAGCCGCTTCTAATGTATTATCGACCGAGAATAACGAGCCACCCGCCCTCGAAAATCCAACGACAAAATATCCGAAACCACCCTTTCGAAGCCAGTCGCAAGCCTGGCCGGGTCTGGCCAGCAAGATGGAGCCGCGTCCCGATCATGGCGAAACCAGCTACAAGGGATCAGGTCGTTTGCAGGGTCGCAAAGCCCTTATTACCGGTGGCGACTCAGGTATGGGCCGTGCTGCGGCTATTGCTTATGCCCGTGAAGGAGCAGACGTTGCGATCAATTATTATCCCAATGAAGAGGCAGACGCTCAGGAGGTTATAGCGCTCATAAAAGCGGCTGGTCGTAAGGCGATTGCGATTCCTGGCGACTTGCGCGACGAAGCGTTCTGTAAGCGGCTGGTGGACGAAGCGGTTCGCGGTCTAGGTGGACTCGACATCTTGGTTAGCAACGCGGCTCGTCAACAGGCTCGTGAATCGATCATGGACATTACCAGCGAAGATTTTGATGCGACAATGAAGACCAACATCTACGCTCCGTTCTGGATCATCAAAGCAGCCCTACCCCACCTGAAACCCGGCTCAACAATTATCGGAACGACTTCTGAACAAGCTTACGATCCCTCCGCTGATTTGTACGACTATGCACAGACAAAGGCTGCAACCATGAACTATGTCAAGTCGTTGGCTAAACAGCTTGGTCCAAAGGGCATCCGTGTCAACGGAGTGGCACCGGGCCCTATCTGGACACCGTTGCAGGTGAGCGGTGGAGCGACCCAGGAAAAACTAACTAAGTTTGGTAGTGATACTGCTTTAGGCAGACCCGGCCAACCGGTAGAATTGGCGTCCATCTATGTGCAGTTGGCCGCCAGTGATGGCAGTTTCGCCACGGGTAACATCTACGGTTCTGGTGGTGGGAAAGGCCAGCCTTAATGTAGAATTGTCAGCTATAGCGTCTTGGCTATGCGTAGTCAGTTTGCTACTAGAGAGGTGAATCGGTCTTTTTCTTGCTTTACTCTCTTATAAACAGTGCGAAATACGGGGCAGTCTTATTCACTTCTACAAACGGTATGGGTGAATAGGACTGCCCCGTATTTCTAAATGACACGATCCATTTTGGCCTGTCAAACAACAGACGCAACATGTCATGCCGCTTGGCCAACACCTTGGTTTGCCGAGCGGTTATCAGTAAGTCGGGCATAATTTCCTGTTCAAACCCTCTACCAGCTATATTACGTAGGAAATAACGCTCATAAATTGTATTTTTGACTACCTGTTGGCCTTTACCCCTCAACGGGTGTCCAACTAGTATGCACCGTTTTCCAATCTTACTGCTTGAGGATGATCTTGCCATAGTAGATATTATTCAGCGCACGGCCAAAATCAGTTTTCCCCAAGCCAGTTTTATACGAGTCGACAGTTTTGAAGAAGCGGTCATTTACTTTTATAATTTGGAAGGATATGGCCCCAAGCTTGTCCTGATTGACATAAATCTGGTTGGCTCAAAAACAGGTCTGGACTTTTTGGCTTTACTCAAAGAACATCCGATAGGACGACTTATTCCGGCTATTGTTCTTTCGGCCAGTCCTTCACTCCAGCACCGTCGGCAGGCTTACCAGTTAGGAGCTACCTCATTTTTCAGAAAACCGTTTTCTTTACAGGACTGGAAAAAGCTTTTTGAACTTATACAAGTGTACTGGTACCAGACAGTTAGTCTAGCGCCAACCTGGTACGAAAAGCACGTACGAGAGTCCAGATGAGCAAGCCCGGCTTGAGCATTGTTGCTAAAGGCATCTTTACGTCAAAGCCCAATGAACGGATGAGCCAGCATTCACTAAAGCGTTTGTGAAAAAGGTAACTGTATTTTGCGGATCAAGTCCAGGCAATGACCCTCTCCTGATGGAATCAGCCTATCAACTTGGTCAGCAGTTAGCCGACCGCCGTATTGATCTCATCTACGGTGGCGCTAAAGTTGGACTGATGGGTGCAGTAGCCGACGGGGCTTTATCTAACGGAGGACGGGTTGTTGGTGTTTTACCTGATTTTCTGCGAACGAAAGAGATCGCCCACGAGGGACTTACGGAACTGATTCAGGTGGAATCGATGCACCAGCGCAAACTTAAAATGCACGAACTCTCCGACGGGGTGATTGCCCTGCCTGGTGGGTATGGTACATTGGAAGAGTATTTTGAAATGCTCACCTGGGGTCAGCTTGGTCTTCACAAAAAGCCAATGGGTTTGCTGAACATCAATGGTTTTTATAACGGCTTACTTATGCTGGCGGATACGATGGTTTCGAGTGGACTTCTTAGGCCAGAAAACAGAAAAATGATGCTCGTGGCAGAAACCATTGACAGTTTGCTGGAGCAGATGCTAACCTACGAACCACCACTGGTTGGCAAGTGGATGACTCCTCAGAAAGTGTAAGAATAAGAGTGCTTTGATTGCTATACGATTAACTGAATAAAGCACTCTTATCAATTTCTCAAACGGGCAGATAGATAATAAACGTAGCCCCCTGACCGGGATGACTCGTGGCTGTTATCGCCCCACCGTGGTTAGTAACCACTTTTTCGCAAATAGCCAGACCGATACCAGTACCAGAAAACTCACTTTTGCCGTGTAGCCGCTGAAATACCTGAAAAATTCGATCAAGGTATTTTTCGTCAAAACCTACGCCATTATCGGCAACCTCAATACGGTGGTAAGACGCTGCCATTCGACTTGGCTTTATACCACTGGGCAACTGATCAAAGGTCACCAAACCGGCCCGTACCTGAATATGCGGAGCCATACCTGGCTTATGAAATTTCAAGGCGTTACTGAGCAGGTTCTGAAAGAGTTGCTCCAATTGCGAGCGATCACCCTCCACCGCTGGTAGTATATCTAGTTGCAGCACAGCTTTCGACTCAGCAATTACAAGTTCCAAGTCGGCTAATACGGTCTCCACAACTTCCGTCAATGAAACAGAGTCAACCGTATTTCGCTGGGTGGATAGACGCGAAAAGCTCAACAAATCCTTAATGAGCGTTGACATGCGGCTAGCAGCTGCCTGCATACGGTCCAGATACATGCTCCCCTCTCCCAGCTGATCCCCCAGGTGGTTTTTGAGCAGATCGCCAAACTGCTGAATCTTGCGTAGTGGCTCCTGTAAATCGTGAGAGGCTACATAAGCAAACTGCTGAAGATTTTCGTTGGATCGGAACAGCAGCCCGTTCGACTCTTCCAGTTCTTCGTTTATCGCTGCGTATTCTTCATTGGCTGAATACAGTTCTTCGTTCGTTGCAGCCAGCTCCTCGTTAGCGGCCGCCAACTCTTCTGTTCGTTCCTGCACCAACTGAGCCAGCGCAAACTGCTGCTGACGCTCGGCGGTAACATCCTGAGCTGTCCCGACGAGTTTATAGGCTTGTCCCTGCGTGTCGTATAAGACCCGACCCTGGGCATGAACGATGCGAACGTCTCCCGTTTGATAGTTTATAAGCCGGTACTCTTCATCATAAACTCCTGATGAGCCAGGCTGAAGAGCCGTTTGTATAGCAGCTTCAATGCGAGGGCTATCTTCGGGGTGAATCGGATTGAACGAAGCACTAACATCGATTTTGAGTCCATCGACACCAAACCAGGATTTGATACGGTCAGAGTAGGTGACGCTACCCGTAGCGATGTCCATTTCCCAGGTGCCCAATTGCGCTAGTTCAATCGCACCTCGTAGTCGGCTTTCGCTTTCCTCAACCGCCAACCGGGCCAGTACCTGCTCGGTTACTTCCGTAGCCGTGACCATCACGCCATAACGTTTCCCCTGTGCGTTGTGTAAAGCTTTGTAAACATAATTGTAATAGCCAACATAAGGTTGGCCATAGCGAACCAGGTTAACCTTTTCTCCAGGGTTCCGGTACGTTTCTCCAGTAGCCAATACCCGTTTAAGCCGCTCCATTAGGGGCGTTACTACTAACTCGGGTACGGCTTCCAGGAGAGGCTTGCCAACAACAGATTCGTTCCTTCCTATCATGGTCAGCATGTTCTCGTTGATAGTGCGGATCGTCATATCCTCCCCTACGAAAACTATTTTTGCTACCGGCGAATTATAAAACACATTACGTGTGAATTGCTCGCTTTCGATCAATTGCTGACTGGCAAGAACCTGAGCCGTAACATCTACGGCCATCTCCATAATCGCGTATACGTCACCGTTGGCGTCACGAAGTGGTTTGTAAGTAAAGTCAAAATAATACGTACCCAACACGCCATTCACCGCTAACCAAGCTGGACTCGCTTTTGCTTCGTACGTTTTGCCCGTCTCGAATACTTCCGCCAAGGTAGCCAGGAAAGGCTGGCCTTGTAATTCAGGCACGGCTTCAGCAACGGGCTTCCCAAATACACTACGCCCTTTTCCCCAGAAGTTAAGCATGGGTTCATTCGCCACTTCAATGCGCAGATCCCGCCCAACAAACAGACAGGTCGCCACAGGTGCTTCTTCGATCAGATTTCGAAAAACTGCTTCGTTTTTTTTAAGTGAAGTGGTGTCGTGAGCAATCAGAAGCACACCAGCAACCGCTCCAGCATCGTCATAGACCGGGCTGTAACTGGATGTACCGTAGATTGTGTCAGGTCCATTAGTGCAGAAACTAGGAATTACACCGTCATCAACCCGGATGGATTCTCCGTTTCGTACCCGATCAAGTAACGGTTTAACGAAAGACCAATTATTGGCCCAGCTTTCCTGCCCAGACTGGCCTAATGCGGTTGAATACTTATCAGAATTGGTTAACAGAAGGCGGTAGGCGTCATTATAAAATTGAATTAGCTCCGGCCCCCACCAAAGAAACATGGGAAATTCTGAATTAAGTAGAGTCGTTACCGTCGTACGCAGACTTTGTGGCCAATGGTCGGGTGTATCGAGCACGGTTGCAGACCAATCAAAAGCCCGGATCAACGCCCCCATTTCGCCACCTCTTGCTAGAAAAGGATAGGTTCCCGGCAAAGAATCAGGCATCATAAAAAGAAGTCGTAAGTCAAAATTGAACGTTATTCTTCTACAAACTGCGGCAAAGGTAACCACAAGAACTGAGCCCTACCTATTGTGGCACAGATCTGACTACGAAATAGCCACCACTGCCCATTAGTTCCTGCCTTTGAAGAATAGTGCGGCTACGTCCTTGTTTCGCCAGTTTCATCCTTTGTAAAACCAGCTTTGTCAGCATCAGAACCCTGTTGATCAAAAAGGCTTTTCTCGTCTTTTTACCGGCCTTTACTTTTGATTAACTAGCTACAATAATTCATTCTTGCTGATGATTCACTCTACCTTAGGTCTTGTACACACTGCTTCAGCTTTGTTGGCTATGCTAATGGGAGCCATCGTAATTGTTAAGCCAAAAAGAGGCCTCTTTCATAAACGCATCGGCTATGCTTATGTAGCCAGTATGGTCGTGTTAAATATCACCGCTTTTCAAATCTATAACCTGTTTGGCCGATTTGGTCCGTTTCATGCGCTGGCTATAATAAGTCTGTTCTCACTAATGGCAGGAATTGCCCCCGCCCTGTTGCGCCAGCGGGTAAAGAACTGGATGCACTGGCATTATTACTTCATGAACTGGTCAGTTGTCGGACTCTACGCTGCTTTTTGGGCCGAGTTACTTACCCGCACGCTACCAATGGGCCAGTTCTGGCCAGTGGTTATGATAGCCACCGGTATTACAACGGGAATAGGCTCTTATTTTATTCGTAAACAAGCCACCTACTTATTACCACCGGCTAACTAAGCGTAAACCGATCAGCATTATTTGCTACCGGTACTGAGCTACATCATTTTATTGCTGACCGAAGCCAATCGTATGACCGAGTACCGCCCGCGCTATATCATTCGGCGTGTGAAAAACGGAAATGGCAGGGAAGGATGTAAGTACATCAGCGCGCGTATAACCCCAGGCCACGGCACCAAAAGCAGTAGCAGCTTCTTTAGCGGCTTCAATATCACGAATTTCGTCCCCTACGCAAAGTGTTTCATTCGGCGTAACGCCACTCAAGGACATTGCCTTCCTGAATTTGTGCTGCTTCCCGAAAAGCGACGTACCACATCCATAATACGTAATCAACACTGCACTTTGCGGACCGAGAACCTTCCGAATATTATCCTCGCTGTTTGAACTCACAACAGCCAGTCGGACGCCGGCATCCGCCAACTGCTGCAACAGGCTACGGATACCATCAAACAATTGAATCTGATCGATGTCACGGGCCATCAACCGAATAAATGATCGGGCAATAAGAGGAATTTTCCAGACAGGCAGGTTAGCGCGTTTCATCATCTGACGGGCATCAAGCCCACGCAACTGATCAACGTCATCGGGATTGATTGTCGGGAAATTATACGTTTCCGCCAGAACATTAACGGTCCGCAGGAAATAGGGAAACGAATCGGCTAGCGTACCGTCGAAATCGAAAATGACTAATTTATAATTCATGGTTGTGCGGACGAATCAGGCTATTTGGCCTGCCCCATGTCAAAAATAACGAATAACAAACCAGTCTCCTCTATCGTGCTTACTCATCGGTACTGATATACACCCAATCTCTGCTTCCTTCGAGACAGCCACTCCTACCGCTACGGCAGCAACAGCAACCCTGTCAAAAAGTAAACTATATACTAGTTCTAAGGCAGGACTTAACCGAACAAAAACGCTGATCGTTGGCGTAGTCTAGCACAACTAATGGCCGGGCAAACATCAACAGTGCGTTCCGCGTAAGCGAACAAAACGGGCTCAAGAAGTCAAAAAGGCTGATTTAACCGATGCGATCTACGCGCCGTTCCCTTACTACTCGGTCATATTTAATTCGCATTGCTACCCTACCGCCGGAATGATTGTTTTCTTACTAAACAACAAGTTTAAATCACCATGGAAAATCAACCGCAGGAAACGACGCTGGATCAAACAAACTACGACTCAAACGATTTTGACTCGGCTACCACGAACGACGAAGCAGCCTCCATTGAATCCGGAGTTGATGTATCGGAGGACGAGTAATCTGACACTCAGGTTCTGACTAGCGCTTTATGTAGTGTTTAAAAGCAGATTCAGCGGGTGCTAGTCTGCTTACAGCAAATACGTTCTCTATCAGTAGTATGCGAAGCCAAGATAACGCTGTCGAGGCTCTTGTCATTTTTATTGCTAATGACCGGCCCGACGACCAGTATTTATACCGGCAGGCATTTGGTCAGGCTTGTCCCTCAGCGGTTCTGTATTTTTTCACGCATAAAGCCGAATTACTGGAAGCACTATCTAGTCAGGTGTACCCCGTGCCTTCTTTGTTGATTATGGATTGGGACATGGATCGCTACCAGGGGTACACAACCTTGGCTTTAGTAGCGGCTACACCTATCTGCTATACGATTCCGGTCATTATCCTGGCAAAACCGGATCAG
This sequence comes from Spirosoma liriopis, assembly GCF_023196085.1. NCBI lineage: Bacteria > Pseudomonadati > Bacteroidota > Cytophagia > Cytophagales > Cytophagaceae > Spirosoma > Spirosoma liriopis. Next base: position 192,129 of record NZ_JALPRF010000006.1, on the reverse strand, counting down.
CCCATTGATGAGGACAGTTGCGAGAAACTGGGTTACGAGATAGTAATAACCAAAGAGATAATGTATTCAAGATTAGTCGGTCAGCTTCAAGGTTTGGTTCGGGCTTTTGCCTAAACTATTAGCGATCAGCACGAATATACCCTGGGTAAATGCACTAAATGCTGATGCCTTACCTACCTCAAAAAAACAGAATTTTACTCGGTAAAGCGTTAGGCTGATCCGTAAAGCGATAACCTATGGATTGTGTTGGGTTAACGCACTCAGCTATAATTTTGAGTTGATAACGTCAGGTTTTGTCTGTGAATAAGCTTTACGTTTAAACCAAGTTTCGCCATGAACCGTAATCCTATTCTTGTACAACCTCCAGTACTGTACCCCGACTTTGGCCCTTATTTAACGTACGTAGAGGCTGTTAAATCTGCGACCGCTGTTCGAGCGGGCATCAACAATACCCCAACTCAGCAGCAGTACGCCAACATGGTATTGGTGTATCATCACATTCTTGTTCCGTTATTTGACCGCTTTGGTAAATTACCCATCCGCTCCTTCTTCCGTTGTCCGGCGCTCAATCGTGCGGAGGGTGGTTCAGCCACGTCGGCCCACTTGGCAGGATTGGCAGTCGATATTGATTGCGATTCCATGCGTACGGTAAACAACAGACAGGTATATGATTGGGCAAGGCAGCATCTTGACGCTGAGCAGGTTAAACTTCACCGAACCAAGGAATATCTCAATCCGGTCTGGGTACACATCGCCTACCGAAACCATGAAACGAATCAACTACTAACGACGAACAGGTTGTAGCAGCACCATCATTTGATTCGTTAGCGTGATACCAAACCTGATTCTGATCGCAGTTATGCTTACTTGCAAACGGGACCACTTCCTTACTTTAAAGTACCCTGACAGTCATTTCCGGTCAATGACTGTTTTCGCAGAAGAACCGAGCACATACCTTCATGCATTTGGACGAAACAGCGCCTTACTGGCAGCCTTTTGTGAAAGCGGAGCAGGTTTCACAATGGGTTGTTGGTCTCGATCATCAACTAAAACAGGCTACCGACTATCAGGATGTACCCTGGTCACTGGAACAGGGCCAATTACAAACCTGCTCAACACCTAACTCCTTCTGGCTTATCTACGAAGTTGAATCCGCCGGAAAACTGGCGATACGGACTTGCTTTGATCCTCAGACGATTCGTTCTGTCAAACTCAACAAAAAAACCAGTACAACGCTCGATTTCCAGGTTGAGGGAGCACTGGGCCTGTTCCGGGTAAAGCTTGAGCTAGCGTCTCAGCAACCTGTTGTGCTGCGTTACACTACCTCGCTGACGCCTAACCAGGATTTTTCGTTGGAAGCACTGCCCCGAGATGTGTATGTCCTGGATAAGGATTATGATCCGTCTACGACCGAGGGGATGGTCTACGTTACGCAAAATGGCCCTACCGCTGGATTAGCCTTTTGGTCCGTGACGAAGCCCGTAGAAGGCACGATCTTCTATTTTCAGAATCTTACTGCTCTCAACCCCTACTGTCAATTAACCCACACCGATCCGTCAGGCAGCGTCAATGCTCAATGGCCCGAAGTGGGTTTTTCATTACCCGCTTCAGAACAACCGCTTTCCGCCGGAACGGAAGTCGTTCTTTCGGATGCGTTTATCTACCTGAGCAAAACGATTCCGACCAGTGAATTCGAGGCCGCAGACCAGTTCCTCGAAGCGATTGACTCCATTTATCGGCACCTGCCCAAACCCGCGACCGATTATTTCGACTGGCCCAAATTGGCGAACCAAACCATCAAAGCGCTGTCCGAATCACCGGATTGCAGTCGGCATATCAAAAATCATTTTTACGTCAATGCCTACGTTTCTGCTACTCAGAAGCCGCCGGAAAGTATGGTTCAGCTGGCCATTCTGGTTCCGTTGACCGAATACCAGGATTGGCTGGGTCGTGCAATACCGTTGGTCGATCAGTTGCAGAAAAGCATACCTACCTTTTACGATGAAACCAGGGCTACCCTGATGCGCTGGTTACCGGGGGAACCGTTCAGAAAAGAAGAAACGAGCGAGGAAGAAGATCACAATAAAATAGACTCCTGGTATCTGTTACACACGCTCATGAACCTGGGACGACTGGCCCAAAACGGTAACGTAGAAGCTAAGGACCTTTTGTTTCGTTCTATCGACTTTGCCATTGGGGCCGCTCACCATTTCAATTATAACTGGCCAGTCTTTTACGACAGCTTAAGTCTGGAGGTATTGAAGGCCGAAACAGCAGAGGGCAGAGGTGGAGAACTGGATGTAGCGGGCCTGTATACGCACGTCATGTTGCAGGTCTATGAGTTGACCCGCGAACCTCGTTATCTGGCGGAGGCCAAAAAATCAGCGGAACGTCTGCGCGGAAAAGGATTTGAACTGCTTTACCAGAGCAATATCACCTTGATGAGTGCTTTAACGCTGGCAAAACTCTGGAAACTGACAGGCAACCGATTGTATTTTGATCTAAGCAAACTAGGTGTCGCCAATGTTATTGCCCGCTTATGGATCTGGGACTGCAACTTTGGTTTCGGTCAGCACCGTAGCACATTTCTGGGTGTAGCCCCGCTCCGGGATGCGGAGTACGTAGCCGCTTACGAAGAGGCCGAAATTTTTGCTACGATTCACAACTACCTGATCGAACTCAATGATGACGTTCCTCCCTCCGTTCGACTCTTGTTTTCGGAGTACATGAAGTATCTGCTGCACCGGGGTCGGTACTATTTTCCAAGTCAGCTTCCTCTAGAGATGGTCAGCCAGCAGCCTAGGGAAGGCCGCATCCTAACTGATTTACCGATTCCGCTCGAAGATATATCGACGGGCTGGAAACAAGCTGGAACAGTTGGTCAGGAGGTTTACGGCGGAGCGTTGGCCTATATCCTGACCACCTATAGCTACAAGAACTTTGACGATGTTCCCGTAATTTTTTATGCAGAGTACCCAATCTGTCAGGCAGACTATCAGCTGGTAACCAAAGATAGCGGCTACGCGGTCTATCGGCTGGGCGGTACAGCAGAAAACAAGTGCCGTATACGATTACTGGCCAAGGGTCGTCAGCTTCCCCAGTTGCAAATGCGTGATGAGGACAATCAGACGGGTGAACCGCTTTCCCCGATTCATCAAGACAAAAATTACCAGCAGTATGAAGTTCCAGGTAACCTACGCCTGCGTGTCGACTGGACGAAACCAGCTTAAATAGTTCGTGCATCAAAATGAGTTACCCACGGACACCGAATGCAATTACATCATGAAGTAAGCAAATGGACTCACTGTCGTTGAGGCACCGACGACCCTTAAGATAAGCGAGAAAGGCACTACTACGTGCCGAAGATATTGCCGTTTGTATGCAGTACATCCTGACTCAGTCTCAACGCTGCGATGGTATCTCGTTACAAATCTGTCCGTATCTGCAAATCTTCTAATTGCTTACTCTTTTGTCGTCGCGGAATAATGAATGTGAACTCAGACCAGTAAATCATGGCTTTTCTAGTAGACCAACTCGTATTTTCACCCAATGACATTGACTTGCAGTACTCTCCGTTGCGCCAGTCCATTCAGGCTGACACCTATGTGTTGGGTGCGTTTAATCCTGGCCTAACCCGATTGCCTTCTGGTAACCTGCTGATTATGATTCGGGTTGCCGAAGCGATCAATCAACCTATAATCGGCGAAACCATACATGCCATTCGTTGGGATGCGGAACGTGGTTATCATCTTGATACCTATCCGCTCAACAGTGTCAATGCGGCCGATCCACGCAAGTTTCAGTTGCTGGGCAACACGTACAAAGTTATGGCACTAACCTCGCTGTCATGGCTGTTACCCGTAGAACTGACTGCTGACGGAACGCAGGTGGTTCGGATTCATTACGACAAAATCATTGCCCCTCAGCGAACGTATCAGGAATACGGTGTTGAAGATGCCCGGATCACCAAAATTGATGATACGTACTACATGACCACGTGTTCGGTCAGCTCGGAGCGCCATTCTACTACGCTGTATACCTCGACAGACGGCCTTACTTATACACTGAACGGTATCATCCTGGACCATCAGAACAAGGACATGGTCTTTTTTGAAGGAAAGATCAATGGACGTTTTTTTGCGCTTACCCGACCGTTGGGCGATTTATACTTCGCAACCCGTCCGGAAAGCCCTTACTACGCGGGTCCATCGATCAACCTTGCTCAGTCGCCGGATAGTTTGCACTGGAAGCCACTCGACGAACCGTTCATCCGGGCGCGAAAAGGTACTGCCTCTACTATGAAACTAGGCGGAGGTACGCAACCTATATTGACCGACGAGGGGTGGCTAATGCTTTATCACGGCGTAGAATTGAGTGGGCAGGTTGGAATTTACCGCACGTTCTGGGCCTTGCTGGATAAGGATGATCCAACCAAAATTCTTTACCTCGACGATAAACAACCTGTACTCGAAGCAAACCCCGCCTTGATCGAACCGATTAAGGATCAGCTTTATTTATCAGATGTAGTCTTCACGACAGGACTTGTCGATGCGGGCGATTACTACATTGTGGCTTCCGGCGAATGTGATCTAGCATGTCGTATTACCCACATTCCTAAAGACTTTTTTACGTTAAGCGATAAGCAGTAAGCATCGAAATGCCTAGATAAGCAAATAGGTTGATGATCATTCTATCGGACCAAGTTGTGGAGTTAGGTTTGAGAACCTGACCCTACAACTTTGTCCGATAGCCAGCATGTGATTTATACCTTTCCCTTGTAATCCCAGTGATCTTTCATCACCGCTCCCTGCGCGTCTTTGAGCAGCTTACGAGAAAATTGGTCTCCTTTAATAATTCCTCGTTCATCTGCTTTACCGACAAATGCCAGTATGGGATTGCCTTCTTCGTCCGTCTTGGTCGCTACATCATAGCGGCCAAATTGAAACTTAATTAATTTCGAAGGTTCGTATTTCTTGTTGAGCTGTTTCAGCAGTCGTTCGCCTATCTTCATAACGCAGTCCGATTTTCTAAGGATACTGCGTTTAGCCCAAACCGTTTGTTAACGCTTTACTGAAGTGAGATAATGGATTTTGGCAAGCGTAAAAGGCTACACTGACTCGATTCGGAAATCAGAGAACGTTGATTGGTTTTGTGACTCCCTGTTCTACGCAGAAGGATTCATTCGGGCGAACGTGTTCCGCAGGTCGTCGGGCGTGGCCTTAACCATCGCGTCGCTAAATCCAAAGGTTATTTCGGTTTTCCCTTGTTTCAGTTGCTCGAAAACAGCGTCAATAAAAGAACTTACAGGTGGTGCCTGGTCGTGTAAACCCTTTCCGCCTAAGTCAGTGTTCAGCGCGGGTGGAATCACTTCGATCACGTCAATGCCATTAGGCTTGACTAACGCGCGCAACGACAGCGTAAAGGAGTGGAAGAACGCCTTTGTTGCCGAGTAGACGGGAACTTTGGTAAGCGGCACAAACGCAAGCCCTGACGTTACGTTGACAACCGTGGTAAGTGAGGGTAACTTGATAAATAAAGAGGTCAGATGAAGCGGTGCCTCAATGTTGATCGCAATTTCGTCAGTAGCGCGTTGGAAAAAATTCTCGTCTGTGACAGTCATCCATTGCTGAATACCGGCATTATTGACTAATACCGTTAGGTCGCTGTGTTCCTCGGAAATCCATTGAAACAACGCTTGTCGCTCTTCGGCGATAGACAAATCACACGGCCGGGTGATAACGGTCGGAAATCGATCAGCGACTTCTGCCAGAGCAGCTTCCCTCCTACCGCAAATAATGACGGTGTTATTTTCCTGAATAAATCGTTCTGTGAGACCTAAACCAATCCCAGACGCTCCGCCTGTAATCAGGATCTTGTTGTTTGAAATGTTCATTCTATGGTTTGAGTAAGGACCTTGTGTGAGCCTTCTCGCTTTGTCTACTTGCGACTAGTTAACTACAAAAAGAACCACGAAGCATAAAAAATTAGCCTAAATCCAGAATTTTAGCGAGTTGTCAATTACATCCTATCGTCGAATACAGCGTTATACTATGCCGAAACCTCTTGCTGGCGTGCTTCGCTATACGCATCCTGTCAGGGTAACCGGACGCGAGCCACGGCTAAACAAGGGCTTTCTTCTTTGTTTCACCCTTTACCAGAATAGTAGATCAGCATATGGTCTAAGTCAGTGCATAAATGAATACGAAATTCAAACGCAGCATCATGGCGCAATCAAATCGTAAGCATGAATGTCTGAGTTACCGATCTTTACCTCACTTTCTTGTTTGAATCGAGTATTACCGAAGCCTCGTAGCCAGGGTGTAACGAACCGATTTCCATCTACCACCAGGGCTGGTATAACGCCATTCCACGTGGTAGCATCATCGGACTACCCATGCAGCAGTACCGCAATAGTCCTATCTGACGGGCCTTCTTCTTTAAAATCAATAATCAAGCGCTCAGTCGATGCTTCGTTAACCATGCTGACATTTTTTAGTCGTCTTCAAGGGACATCAATAGTAGAATCACGAACCACCTTCGACTATTCCGTGCGCTTACCGCTTAAATTCTCGTCGTACGTGCTTATGAACATCGGGATAAATGAGTTGTTTACTTATCCAATCTAGCGGCTTTTAAGCCCTGTTCAACAACAATCGTCTATTATGACAACAACAGCACAACAAACTACCGCCCCTACCTGGGCGCAGCAAAACATACCTGAAATTGGCCTGGGTGGCGTAGCAATCGGCAATGAGTTTGAGGAAATATCCGATGTAGAAGCGCAGCAAACGATGGAAGCAGCCTGGCAAGCAGGTGTTCGCTACTACGATGTCTCTCCCTGGTACGGATTAGGGTTAGCGGAACGGCGTTACGGCCACTTTTTGCATAATCAAAAACGCGATGCGTATATCATCTCCTCCAAAGTAGGCAAGTTGCTGAAAGCGAGTAAACACAACAAAGGCGCTGACTATTTCCCCTACGCTCATTCACCAAATGATGTGGTATTTGACTATTCAGCAGACGGTGTTCGGCGGTCCATAGAAGACAGTCTCCAGCGACTGGGAATCGATAGCCTGGACATCGTGTTCGTCCATGATTTGTCGCCCGACAACAAATTACTCGGCGATTGGCTAGAACACTTTTCAGTAGCCCAGCAGGGAGCCTTTCCTGAACTTAGCCGGATGCGAGAGGAAGGCATCATAAAAGCCTGGGGACTTGGCGTCAACTGTCCGGAACCCATCTTGAAGACGATGGAAGTAGCCGACCCAGACATATTTTTACTAGCCTCCCAATATTCACTGATTGATCACGAACACGCCTTAAATCACGTTTTCCCCGAGATCAGCAAGCGTAATTTATCACTGGTGATGGGGTCCAATTTGAACGCGGGATTTCTATCAGGAAGCGAACGCTATAATTATGACCCCAAGAAGCCTATTCCAGCCGAATACCTGACTAAGCGAGACAAATTAAAAGCCATTGCCAAAGCGCATAACGTTGATCTTAGAACAGCAGCCCTGCAATTTGCCTTGTTTCCGGACGTAGCCGTTTCAGTCATACCCGGAGCCAGAACTCAAGAACAGGTCACTGAAAATGTCGCGTCTTTGCAGACCGAAATACCAGACGCTTTCTGGCAGGAATTGAAAGATCAAAACCTGATAGCGGACAACGCACCCGTCAAGCGTGTTCATCGCTAGGTTACGAGCGCGTACCAGCAAGTCTTTGACGGATCTGCTTGTTAGAGACTTGCTGATGCGTCAAACTTCTTAGCCAGTTTTGAACGCTCATTTTATAGAAAAATCTGGCTAAATGGAGCGTTTTTCATCGTTTGCGTTCAATTACTTACCGTTCAAAACCGATCTGGTTCAACTGTGTCAGCTGCTCGCTTCTTTTAAACACGACTCTGAAAGCAACTAGTAAACTGCTAAATCAATCTATCTGATCAGTTAATAAAGAAGCATAAATTATTGCTTGTCAGGTCCCTAGAAAAAGCGGTGTAATCCATTACCAGACCAACGAGTTATCAACATACCTTCGAAACTTGTGTATTTACAAGTTGATTTAAACCCTTACAGCGTATTTTATGGAGCCACATAAGGCTGAAAATAAATAACTTTATTTATTTTCAGCCTTATTTTCTGCTAAGAACGCTATCTATATGCTTTTCTACGATACAGTCTCATGAATTAAGCAGCTTACCACCATAGAGTATTTATCACTATTGTTTAATGGTATTGCTGTACTAATTCATTTGTAGCAGTCTATGAGAAATGTAATTCTGTTTGCATCTATGAGAAAAGTAAGAATAAAGTAGATAAAACAACACGTACATTATTCTTTTCGTAGCCTTTTCTGACCAGCGCTCTCTTCTATCTTTAGCTTGAATATTTTGAATTATTGCTTGCCAACCACAACCATAAGCGATTGAGCGCAACGTCTAAGAAAGTATAAGATTTACTACGCAGATCGATGGATACACCTTGCTGTTAGTCCTATTGCTGCTTAGTTTATCCAAGTGTGTTCCAAGCAACAGACATGTTCTGTGCAGAATCTATTCACAAAGATTTCCAAAGCGATGTTGTAAAACGACCACAATCTTTTTTGTGTTACTTTGTGAAGCAAGTGTGAATGAACGCTACAAACGGTTTACGGGCACTGTAAGTGCACAGATTCCTCGTAATGGTCCTTACAATACCGAGTTCTGTTACGAGTGGTTAACAGCTCAAATTTTTCTGATTAGTTATGGTCGACGCCCCGCAACATTCCTTAGATGAATCAGCTGAATTACAACCGAAGGTAGGTCGTGGCCGCCCTCACAAAACCTCCGATGAGAAGTCGACCTACTCGCATCTGATCTTGAGCGAGCGGGTTATCAATTCCTTGGACGCACCCACTAGCCAGTCCACAACTGAACCGTTGAGCGAAGAACAGGAGCGACAACAGGTGTTAGCTAAACTTAAAGAAATAAAACAGCTTCCAGCGTCAAATGCATATTACTGGAAGTTAGTCTTCACATTCACGTTTCATCTGTATCGTGAAAGCCAGGAAGTACAGCACAATCGCCTGACATCTGGAGAGCCTGTCCGCACTATATCGGTTAAGCAGATGGCTCAGGCAGCTGGTTTAGAGTATCACAATTTAAAAAACCTGTTCATCGGGCGGGGAACCGTTCGTAATCTAACAGACTACCAATCGTTTCTCTATGAACATGGCATCGATTTCATGCAGGTTCAATACAATCCAAGGTTGGTCGACAAGGCTTACTTTTATCTGATATGTCTTAAGCAAACAAATCTTGATAAAGAATCGCTGACCCAGTTATTTTTTTGACAACCTGATCTTTCAGACCGGCAATTAGGTTCTCCTCCTTCCCACAGCTATTTACTATCGTCTAGCTGCCCGTTTTGGACTTATCATGCCCTGTAGAATCTTACTGATCTGAAAAGCGATTCGTAAAGCTTGTTTGTGATGTCTTCTTGTCGAGCCCGACATCACATTCGCAGAGAGTATAGCTTTCAATTCTGGCTCAACAAACGGTTTTCGGCTACCCAATGCCTTGATTTACGTTCAAATCATTATCCATCTTGCATAATAAGCAGCGATATATGCTCAAAAAGCAGTAACTGTAAGCAATTGAACGCGAAACGATAAGCGATTGAACGCGCCGGGGAGATATTTTTAAATAATTTTATTTTTCTGTTTTTGGCTCGTTTGCAGCTGTCAAACTAGTTTTTTTCTTTTCTATCAAACTGAATTTTCAGCAACAATCTCTGTTTTGTTGTTTTAAGTATTTAACAATCTTTAAAATATTTAATATTTAAGGCCCTCATAAGTCATTGAAGGTCAATTTATTACAAGCATATAAATAAGTGATTGAACGCAGAAGTGTAAGCGATTGAACGCAGAAATATAAGCAATTGGACGCGGAACGATAAGTGATTGAACGCAGAAGTATAAGCGATTGAACGCAGAAGTATAAGTGATTGAACGCGGGCTAATTGATGATCTGTACTAACCACCCTAGTTCATTTTTCTATTAAGTGGGGACTCTATTTGATATTTATCTGATTATTAGAGTTTTATAAGAAATTATGTAAGCGATTGAACGTAGAAGTATAAGCAATTGGACGCGGAACGATAAGTGATTGAACGCAGAACTGTAAGCGATTGGACGCATTCCTGAAAAAACGGTCAAACGCTTACAGTTTGTAATGATAAGACAAGGCGATTCTTTCTTATATTCGCTTAGAAAGGCGCTAAACCACTAATCGGCATGGCCAAGAACGCTACGCAGAACAAGCTTGTCCAAACAAAGAAAGACTCGGATTATCGGTACACTATTCGCTTAAAAGCTGGCAAGTTTGGCTTACTCGAAGCAATCTCTAAGTTCGATCTGCACGAGTTTCGACTCTTTGGTACGATGCTCACGATGATTCAGCCGACCGATAGTGAGTTTAGTTCGACGATTATTAATGTTGGCGATGTTGTCAAGCTGTTTGCTTTGAGTCGTGGCGCGCGCAATTATGACGATATACGCACCGCAGCGCTGCGATTGCAAAAGAAATTTCTGGAGGTTTACGAAGAGATTGACGGTATTCCATACAAGACAACCGTACCCCTACTCGACCAATCCAGTGAACCGCTTAATGCCCGTGATCGAAATCACATTCGCGTTAAATTCCACGCCAAGCTCAAACCATATCTACTTGAGTTGAAGCGTGAGTACCTGACTGCCGATCTGCGCAATGTAGTCGGCATACAGAGCATCTATACAATTCAAATGTACGCTGTTCTAAAAAACCAATTCAATCTGGGCAATAAAGAACCGAAGTACAGTCTGGAGCGATTGCGTGATATTCTTAGCATAAGTCCCGAACTATATGTTAAGTACGGTAGCTTTAAGCAGCAGATCATCATGCGGGCCGTGCGCGATATTAACACCTACACGGATCTGGAGGTAAAGGAACTGGTCGAGACAAAACAGAAGCGACAGATTACGTCCGTGACGTTTGTGCTGGAAGGTAAAACCGTTGTTCGCTGGCAGACTTTACCCAAGGCAGAACCCGGACAGGTTGAACTTGAGTTTACACCCGTCGAAGTAATTGACCAGCCGAACGAGCAGGAGTCTGTCGATACGCAGGTGGAAGAAAAAGCCGTTAATGGGCTCGTAGACGAATTATACGAATTGGTAGAACGCTTTGAGATTTCACGACGAACCGTTGAAGAGTGGGTGGAAGGGTTGCCCGAACAGCAAATCCGACTGGGCATCGACCATGTGCTCACCGAACTAAAAAACGGTGTGAAAATCAAAAAGAGTATTGCGTCTTACATTGTGGCGATGGTTCATTCGACGAAGCTTAGCGATGATGTGCAGGCCAAAGAAAAACAGAAAGCGGAACGAACGGCCCATCAGCAGCGTAGCCAGCAACAGCAGTTGGTTTTTGAGCAAAATGCAGCGGCCAAGGCTACGTTACTTGACCAGTACGAAAATGAGCGACGGGTTGAGCTGATTTCAGCTTTTCGGAAATCAGCCGATTTATATCGTCGCTATCTTGAACATTTAAGAGGAAATCAGGAAAAACCTGGGTTGGGAATGAGCCTGAGTTCGGTTGTCGCCAGTCAGTTGACAACAGCCATGAGTGGTCAGAATTCGAAAGACGCATTTATGGCGGCCATTACAAATGCCGGTTACGGCTTGCTATACTCTGACTTGATTCATTGGTACGAGCAGCAATCGCCGAAGGCGTTGGCCCAAATCCGGGAAAAATACGCTGTAGTGGCTCAAAGTCTGGGCGTCCAGTTGCATTGAACCAGGCAACCTACATCCCGTTGGTTAGTCGATTCGATAGACCGTTAAAACGTATTAGGATCCAGACACTGAATTCAGTCAATCGGATTAGGTCTACATAAAAGAAAGCGCCAAACCTTTTTATATTTGCATAAAACGGCTCTGCTTGCTGTAGCCAGTGTACAGACCACAGAAGCCAGCTGTTACTAATTTGCCTTATGTCTTATCCCATCACCTTAGCGGTCACTAACAACAAAGGTGGCACTGGTAAAACTACTACCTCACTTAATTTAGGCGCTGCTCTGGCCCGGCGTGGTTTTAAGGTATTGCTAATCGATCTTGACTCCCAATGCAATCTTGGCTTAGCGGCCGGTTGCAGGCAAGCGCCCCATCACATCGGGCAATTGCTGCTGGGTGAAGCCACTTGGGAGCAAACGCTGGTAAAAGGCGAAACTGTTGACCTGTTGCCTTCCAGCCGGACGTTATTGAGCTACGAGCATCAGTTAAATATGGAGCCAGATAGCGGCTATCTGCTTCGTGAACAGTTAGAGGGACGTTCCTACGATTATGTTGTTATTGACTGCCCGCCAAGTTTGGGTGCACTTACTTTCGGAGCGTTAGGCGCTGCTAGCTGGTTTGTAGTACCCATGCAGGGGGAAAACTTTGCTTATGTGGGTCTGGACGAGATCCTACAGTGCGTAGCTAAGGTGCGTCGTCGGTTAAATCCTGACATTCAGTTGGCGGGTATCCTGATGAATAAGTTTGATTTGCGGACGAAGTTTGGGCAAACCGTATACGGAAAACTGACGAGTAACAACACCATCCGGTTGTTCAAACACTCGATTCGGCAGGATGTGTCGCTGATGGAATGCACCGCGTTTGGGCAGAGCGTTTTTGATTATGCGCCTAGCTCGCGGGGAGCCCAGGATTTTGATGGGGTCTGCGAAGAATTTTTACAATTAACCACCGCTACGGCTACTCGATCATGAAAAAAGGCAAATCATTTGATAACCTGCTGACTGATCTCCATAGCGACCCCCTACCCGATTCGGCGGTCCCTGCTCTGTCATTGCAGTCGGATGGCGTTGTGGAGCTATCACCATTGACGAGTGAAGAAGCCGACCGGCTTGCCAGCTGCGAGCAGATTATCAATGAAGGAATCACCACCTTTCTGGCCGTGGGAAATGCGTTGATGGAAATCCGGCAGAACAAGCTGTATAGAGCGAACCACCGAACCTTCGAAGGCTACTGCCGCGACCGTTTCCAACTGAAACGTCAGCGAGCCTATGAACTGATGGGCGCTGCTGAAGTGGTCAATAGTTTGTCGGAAAAATCGGGGTTGGACGATTTGTCGGAAATTTCCGACAAACGTGTTAACGTTGTTTTACCGACGCGCGAATCACACGCTACGGTGCTGGCTGAGGTACCAGAAGAAGTCCGTAAGGAAGTCTGGAAGCAGGTCGTAGAAGAAGCTGAATACACCGCGAAACCCGTTACCGCAACCCTTATTAAACAGGTGGCGAAGCGAGCTGGTCAACCGAACAGCACTCCCGTAAAACCAGAAGCCGAGTCTGTTGATCACACTCACCATATACAGCGGATCAAAAAGGCGGTGGGCAATGCCGCACCACAGGAAATTCGGATTGAGGTGCGCGGAGCATGGTTGATTCGTCATGGATTGGCCGACGCCTGGCGCGAACTTCGTGGCCGACCAGAATGGGTAATCAACGATAAATTCAAAGATACGCTTACGTTAGTCGAAGCAAAAGCGTTGGGCGTAATTCGCTAGTAGTTCCAGAACGATAAATGGCTACGGACAGATACCCGTAGCCATTTATCGTTTTTTACCGTTTTGCCTGAACGCTCTTTATGGATTGAGCGACGTCAATAAAAGGAGCGACCCAAACATCGCCTTCGTGCTGTTTCAAAAAACGAACTAGTTTGTTGTGTTCAGACAGGTTGACATTGAGGTTGTGTTCACCGCCAACACCGTGGAATAGAAATACCAATACGGAGTTTGTGCTCATCGCTTGTTTCACCAAAGCAATCATCTCCTCGCCGGACTGACCGTTGATGGCGTAACAGCCAACGTTGCCGAGATCAATTTCTGACGCTTTCCGCATTTCGCTGGTGACACCACGAGCCGCAATAAAATCAGCCTTCACAACGTCATAGTAATTTTTATCTCCAATCATTCGATCACCACAAGGAAAGGCAAAGGTGCGCCTTGTTTTGCCATCAATGGCTTGCAGCAGTGTATTGGTCATTTTGATCTCATCCACGATTCGCGGCAGCGTGTAGGTCGTCAGATCATACGTAGGATTAACCCATTCGCGGCCTGGCCGGCCACCGGCGCAGGGATGAAACAAGGTATGATTTCCTAATTCGTGCCCACGATTAGCCGCTTTTTTCCAGTCGTTCAGTCTGGCTTTAACGCCCGGAAAGTTACCAGCTAAATAAAAAGTGCCTTTCAGATTCAGGGAATCCAGCACGGGAATCACATTGTCTAAATGAACTTGTAGTCCGTCGTCATAGGTTAGCGCCACCGCGCATTTCTTGCCGTGCCAGTCCGGTTGTTGCGCAAACGCCAAACCTTTAACGCAAAATAGTAAGCTAAATAATAGTAGTGTTTTCATTTGATACTCAGACGGGTTTGTGATCGATAAGGGTCAAGCTAAGATGTGTTCTCACTTGTTTCAGGCTACAAAAATCAGGAAAATTTTCTGGCAAAGTTTCCTGAATGCTGCTTACTGAAAGGAATGTCGGATCAGGTATTTAATGGTTTACTGGACTACATTGCTAAACAAAGGTTACCCCGTTTTGCGTTCTACTTAGATAGGTAGTTCATTCATAGACCAATTGGCTGATGAATGTCTCCCGATTTTTTTCGATGATTTCCCTGTTTGTTATGCTTAATCAGTTAACTCCTTCTTGCTGCCGTGGTGCTGTCGTTAAACGTTGTTTTTTATCGTTTCTACTGAGCGTTTTTGTCTTGTTAGCGGCTGTGCCGGTTGTAGCTCAGGATTCGATACGAGACAACGTGCCAACCCAGACTATTCCGGATACGCTTTTGTTTAAGATACAAAAAGCACAGTCTGTAATCACGGAAATAAAGGCAGCCAACAAGAGAGGCTACGGCGTAGCTCGTGTGCGGGCTGGACTGGCCGACGTAAAAACGAACATAGCACCGGTTACGGCTGATATAAATGCGCAAAACAAAGCAATTGATGCAAAAACGCTCTCGAACTACAGTCTACTTCTGAACGATGCGCTGGATAAACTGTCAAACTGGCGAACGACGCTTTCTAAAACTAATAACGATTTACAAAGCAGACTTGACCGGGTAGTTGCCCTTAGTAATGATTCACTGCTAACGGTAGCTGGCAACGACACCACGGATAGAAAGCTATATGCCGATCAGTTATCAGGTCTTCGGGTACAATTGCAGGAGGCCGGTACGCGCACCAGCGCCCAGCTGGATACCGTAAGCCGACTACTGGCCGATGTATCGGGAACGTATCTAAACATCAGCGCGCTGCAAACGAACATCAACGAGCGGGTACAAAAGTCAAACGAGAACGCGTTTCAGCGTGAGTCGCCTTATATCTGGGATGCACCGGCATCACTCAGCGCGAGTAGTGTGCAGGACGTACTGACGTCAAGTTATCAGGGGCAGAACAAAATTCTGAAGTACTTTTTTGCTTCCAGCTGGGACAATCGTTTTCTGCTGATACTGCTATCAATAGGGTTTTTTGTGTGGGTGTTCACTAATTTCAAGAAGGCAAACAATCCTGCTTTAAGCGAAAAACTGGGCGAACTTCAGTACGAAAATATAAGACCCATACCCATTGTTGCCTCTTTGATTGTGCTGCTCAACTTAACTCCGCTGTTTGAGCCTAATTCGCCTTCTCTGTACATCGAGCTTACCCAGTTTCTATTATTGGTAGCGCTGACCGTGCATTTATGGAAGCGGTTTTCGAAAGAAGATTTGCGGATGTGGCTACTGAACGTAGCCTTATATGTCTTGTTAGTCATTACCAACACCTTGGTAGGCGACTCGCTTATCATGCGCCTTTGGCTTATCGTTTTAAACGTCGGATTTATTTACATCGGTGTTGCTTTTTTCAAGCGATTGCAGCGCAGGCATATTAGTGATCGGATCATCCGGCCTGTAATCAGGCTCTATCTGGTACTTCAGCTACTCGCTATTGTGTTAAACGTTTTTGGACGGATCAGCCTGGCCCAAACGTTCGCTATTACGGCGGTGGTTGGGCTGGTGCAAATTACGGGATTGGGTGTATTCATTGAAATTGTGCTGGAAGCGCTGGATTTACAGATCAAAATAAGCACCAGTTCGGCGGGCATTTTTTCTCGGGTGAACGTAGAGCACACGCGCCGTTCCTTTAAAAAGGGCTTGGCTTTTGTTGCTGTTGCACTGTGGTTACTCGTCTTTTTTATCAACCTGGGTATTGCTGATGGGATCTTTAATTTTATCTATCAGATACTGATCAGACCCCGATCCTTCGGTAGCATCAGCTTTACCCTAAGCAATCTACTGTCATTTTCGGTGATCGTTTATTTGGCTAGCCTGTTACAAAAAAATATCGGCTTGCTGTTTGGCGAAAGTCAGTTGCCAGCTGCCAATGGGGAAATCGATCAGGTGAGTTCTGTGTTGGCTTTGATTCGTCTGGTTATCATCGTAGCCGGGGTGTTTTTAGCCGTTGCGGCATCGGGTATTTCGATTGATAAACTGACGGTAGTATTGGGAGCGCTTAGTGTAGGTATCGGTCTGGGTATGCAAAACATCGTAAGCAACTTTGTTTCGGGAATCATATTAGTTTTTGAGAAACCGTTCCGGATAGGAGACTACGTTGAACTGGCGGACAAAAAAGGTCGTATCCGGGATATCGGCATTCGTTCCAGCAAGATGATCACATCGCAAGGTTCAGAAGTTATTATACCGAATGGCGATTTATTATCGAATCGATTGGTTAACTGGACCTCAAGCGATACGTACCTGAAAACGGAATTTACGCTCAAAGTGAGTGCCGACACGGACTTGCAGGCCATTAAGGAAATTATCAGAAAAGAAACGAGTGAGATCGACGGGGCTATCAAAACCATGCCACCGGATGTGGTTGTGACGGCCATCGGACCCGACAATGTCGAGTTGAAAGTAGTGGTCTGGATTAGCAGTATTTACTCGGAGGCCAGCGTGAAAAGCCAGTTACTACAAAATTTATTGTCTGATTTTAAAGAAGCAAACATCAAATTAGTGTAGTACAAAGTTCACCAATAGAATCGTCTGCCTTGGGGTCTGCGGCAAAGGAATAACCATATGGCTATTCTGGCGGTTTGCAAGGCAGACTCCAATCTACCAAGTTATGTCGTTTGAAGAATTGATGTTGACCTATGGTTATCCGATTCTGTTTTTGGGCGTTATGCTCGAAGGAGAAGCCTTTTTGATTGCAGGTGCTTATTTAGCCCATCGAGGCTATTTTTCATTACCTGCGGTCATTGGTATAGCCGTACTTAGTTCGTTTGTTGTAACGCAGATCTATTTTTATCTGGGCCACCGCTACGGAAGAACATTCATCGAAAAACGACCCCGATGGCAACAGCGATTTGACCGGGTAGAGCGGCTGCTGCATAAGTACGGAGCAGGTTTACTGCTTGTGTTTCGAGCGTTGTACGGATTACGGGCTGTAATTCCGGCGGCTGTGGGTTTGTCGAGGTACCCACTGGTCAAGTTCTTGGTGCTAAACGCCGTTGGTGCGCTTGTCTGGGCTTTGGTCATTGCCTTGGCGGGTAATGGCATCGCTCAGGTAGCCGAAGAACTATTCCACGAAATACGCTACCACGAGCGGACGGTCTTTTTTGTCGTGGCTGGATTAGGCGTGTTATGGGGCCTGTATCAGCTTTACCGCCAGCCTATGCTCAAGAAGTCAGCCAGACAGTAGTTAAGAGCCACTCGCAATGGAGTTTACCAGATTCGGCTAGCGACCACATTGATGAACGAGTTCGCTACGAAGGCAATCCCAAAAGAAAGCGCAATCGAAAACTCACGTAGCAAAAACGCTTGCAGGAAAAGAAACGTAGTAAATCCAAGTAGTCCGATAACCAACCCACGCAGCGTATTGATGGTGGCATTACTTCCCTGAAGCATATGGGAGAAAATAGCTAAAATCGAGGTAGTGATTGGAAACGGAGTCAAAATGCCGCTCCAATTTGGTCCGAGAACGCTGGCTAATCCGGTGATGAGCAACACAAACAAGGTTGCAACAACCATTCGGATTGGAATATCGTAAGGTAAACGACGAGCTTGTGTAGACAATACAGTCGGAACAGGGAAAAAGCGTAACGCCAAAAGAACAGAGCTTATTACCAACAGATAGCTGGCCCAAAGATTTAAATCCAGGTGCTTGATTAACAAGGCTGTAGCTGCGTAAACGCCATAGGATAATAGGAGGGTAGGAAGCCAGCTTACTTTTTGGGAGACAAAAGAATAACAATAGCAAAAAGCGATCAACGCTAAGATACCCGTCATTATCCCCTGAACGGACAGAATCCCAAATGACTTACCTTGCTCAAGAATAAAAAACAAAAGAATGGGCCCGGCTGTCCACGGCATACTACCGATTAATCCCCCCATTTTATTTCCCCATTTCCGGGCTACGAGTGTAATTAGCGCAATGACGACGGGAATAAGCGTTACTTTCAGAAAAAGAATATTCATGCGGAACCTGCCTGATTATTGGCTCGTAAAATTAGGCTGAAAAAGGAGAGAAGTTTACCTGATTGACTATAAAGGTTAAATGCAGGTAGATCAATTACCTTTGTTGAAAATCTGTAGTCTTGTTAAAGAAAATTCTACCGCTTTACCGAGTCTGTAGAATGCGCAAGTCCTGCAAGTAGTGCCCAGCGCGCCGATTAATTTTTCAAACGAGGCCCATATGAATCATCAACGGTTTTTGTACGTGCTCTGCCTGATAGCTCTCTTAACGACAGTATTTTCCTTTCATGCTGCTTATGATCCTATTTCAAAAAGAAGCGAAGGCATACCTGTTTGCGGGTTCGGATCGGATGGTCCTATCAATCCAATGGAGAACGGTAAATTTATAGTCGCCTTGCCCGGCTGGGGACATTATTCGTACAAGATTTCGACCCGGATTGACAGTGCTCAGTTTTATTTTGACCAGGGCTTGACGATGTATTACAGCTATCACATGAAGGAAGCTGTAGCTTCTTTCAAAGAGGTAACCCGTCTGGACCCTACCTGCCCAATGGGTTACTGGGGGCAGGCTCTGGCGGGAGGGCCTTACTACAATTCGGCTCATCTGTACACGGTTCCCCAAGATATGATGGTTGTACTGGCACGAATGAATGAGCTTGTTCCTTATGCCAATCCGAAAGAAAAGAGGCTAATCCAGGTAATGAACACGCGTTATTCAGCCGATCCCGCCGATACGCAACGAAAAAAACTTAACCTAGCCTACGCCGAGGCCTCCCGGCAACTCCTTAAGGAATACGATGACCCGGATAGCAAGATGTTTTACGTTGATGCGGTCATGTTGATACACGCTTGGGATTTTTGGACGCCTGATGGTAAGCCTAGAGCATGGACGCAGGAAGTGGTCGATTTGTGTGAAAGCGTGTTGAAGCAATACCCCAATCACCCGGCAGCGTTACATTACCATATCCATCTTACCGAAGCTTCCCGACATCCTGAATCGGCTCTGGCTAATGCCGATAAACTCAGAGCACAGCTTCCGGGGGTAGCCCACATGGTTCATATGGCGAGTCATGAATACCAACGCAATGGACTTTTCGCTCAAGGGGTGGTTGTCAACGATCTGGCGGATGAAAATCTTTTACAGTATGATTCTCTAGCCGCACACCTGGGTTTGGTAAAACACTCGCCCCATTATTTTGCGGTGCAAACATACTGTGCCTTAAGCGGGGGTATGTACCAAACCGGCCTTAGAAACGCGCTCCGCTGCCGCAAATCAGTCGCTCCGCGAGCGGAAAATACGTATGATCAGTATCTGTACATGCTTCCGGCAATGACGTTGGTTCGGTTGGGTAAATGGAGCGAAGTCTTAACGACAGCCAAACCTTCTGCCGACTGGACCTACGCATCTTTGTTGGATCATTTCGCCCGTGGTATGGCGTATGTCGGTTTGGGAAAAACGGCAGAAGCCCATCAGTATTCGCAATTACTTAAGCAAGCGTTACAGGATAAAATACTTGAAAAAAGGCGTATACCGTTTAACGCTCCGCTTCCCGTGGCTCAGATTGCTGGTCATATTTTAGATGCTTCGATCCTTTTTGCTGACAAACAACACGATCAAGCTATAGCGAGTCTTCAAAAGGCGATTGCACTAGAAGATCAACTAATCTACACAGAGCCTAGCGACTGGCCTTTACCCGCCAGACAGTATTTGGGGGCTTACATGCTGGCTTTGGATAAAGCGAAGGAAGCAGAGGCAGTATACCGTCAAGATTTAATTCACCATCCGGGCAATGGCTGGTCTTTAGTAGGACTTCACAAGGCCCTTAGCCTTCAAGGCAAACGGACGGAGCTGGAAAGGATTAAAGCTGGCTACCAAGCCGCCTTTTCGGAAGCTGAGCAAATTCCGGTTTCATCTATTTTTTGATTGTCGCTCACAGGAAATCCCGGTGACCAAGTTCGATCGAACCGCGGTGAACGACAAGTACCAGAACGGTTTAAACGACGAATCGATAGGAGAGAGGTAGTTGCTAATCGGCCTTCCTTCTTGAAAATCCGTTCAGCCTAATCGAAAAAGGTCGGCTCGTTATGAATAGTACAACGAGCTGACCTATACGGAAGAAACTAACCTAGTTAGACAATTAGCGCGACGAATACAGCATGCGTGTTTTCTTTGTCTTCAGCCGTTTCGAACGCTTTGTTGATTTCATCGAGCGGGAAGCGATGGGTAATCATTTTTTTTGCGTTCAGCTTCCCCTTAGCCAGTAAATCCAGACACATCTGCATTTCAGAGTCGATACCCCAAAATGAGTAACTAGCACTCGGAATCAACTGAATTTCGCCAAGCTGAATCTTGGCCCAATCGAGTTCAATACCCTTTTGTCCAGCCTCGAAGCCACCGACAATAACAACTTTGCCACCAATGCGGGTGAAGGACGTAGCCTGTGGTAATGTGATGGGCATAGAAGGTCCGCCCGCGCATTCGAAAGTAATATCGGCTCCGCGCCCACCGGTAAATTCCATAACTTTCTGGTATCCGTCTTCCGTCTTTGTATTCACAACGGCGTCGGCTCCAAGTTCTTTCGCAATGGCCAAAGCGGAGTCGACCACGTCAGTTACAATTACGTCGGCTCCGCTGATCTTAGCCAACTGCAATTGGCCTAATCCGATGGGACCGGCACCGATGATAACTACCTTGTTATTTAGCTTGATTCCGCTTAAATGAATAGCGTGCATGCACACCGAAAAGGTATCCAGTAAGGTAGCTTCTTCGTAACTGACGTGATCCGGTAATTTGTGAAATTTCTCAGCGGGTCCGACCAGGTAAGTTGCAAAATCCCGCGAAACGGTATCCATCCGGACCGGGTAAAGGTTAGGACACAGATTGTATTGTTGAACCCGACACCAATCGCAGGTGCCATCGCCTAAAACGGTTTCAACGACCACGCGATCGCCGGGCTTGACATTCTTAACCGCATCGCCGATCTCAATAACTTCAGCCGCAACCTCGTGTCCCATGATCCTACCTTCCAGATCAGGTTCTTCTTTTTTCCAGTGTCGTAAGTCCGTACCGCAGATGCCAGCAACGCGAATTCGGGCCAAGACCCAATCGGATTGGAGTATTTTGGGTGTTTCTACTTCCTTTACCTCAAATTCACCAGTCGCTGTTTTGAGCGCGGCTTTCATCGTTGAGTTCGTGCACATTGCTTTAGTGATGAGTAAGTTTTAAGCGTGTCGTAAAACGCAAAAGCTGTCAAACGAATAGGATTAAGTTTATTTGGTACGCACCGTTTTTTTGTTGGCCGGTAACCGTTCGGTCAGTAATCCCAGAGCCAGCAACAGTAAGCCGAGGATCAGATGCGGCAGAAAAATTCGGTTGGCAAAACCCAACAGCCAGGGCGATGCCCCCAGAAGGCTGCCGATTAATCGATCGAACGCCAGATGAAGCATCATCAGCAACTGTTTAACGAGGCCACCTTCATAATCGGTAACGACGGCAAGCAACAGGACTAGCCCACCAGCTGTTACCAATGGCCACAGGGCTCTCAGATCATGGGAGAAACCCAGCAGCCAGGGCACACCGATCATCACGGTACCGACCAGATAGTCCAGTACCGCATGTTCCTTAGTCGAGACGACCGATGTGCGAAAAGGTGGCTGCGGGAAATCAAACATGGGATTAGATCAGCTGGAGATGGGGCCGAATCTGAACGCTAACAACGTCACAGCGCTGCGGTTGGGTCAGAATGTACTGCACGCAAACGGCAATGTCCGCAGCTTTTAGCATTTCGCCTTTATCTTGGGCTTCTCGCTCCTCGTCCGGGGACGTCGACTGCATATCGGAGCCTACGGCACCTGGTTCGATTAAACTTACTTTGATGCCTTTCGGATTGACTTCTTTTCGTAAGCTTTCGGCAAATCCCTCAATCGCCGATTTCGTTGCCACGTAGACGGACGAACCCGATTCTCGAACCTGTGCGCTCATCGAGCCAATTAGGACAATATGACCCTTCTGCTGCTTATCCATCAGGCGCAGGGCTTCCTTGGTGAGCGCCAAATAACCCACCAGATTTGTTTCAATCACGTATCGCCAATCGTCGTCAGCCATCTCTGCGATGGACTCGGCTCCCAGTGCCGCGCAGTTAATGAGGATATCCAGCCCGCCCAGTTTCGTTTCTGCCTGTTCGACTACCCGCTGAATGTCTTCTGCCCGAGCGCTATCGGCGACTATGCCATCCGCCTGACCGCCCGCACTCCGCATGGCCGACAAGGCTTCGTCCAAAGGCTCCTGATGACGACCGAACGTGAACACGTTAGCGCCATAAGAACTCATCAGCTCTCCGATAGCGCGGCCAATGCCGGTGGTACCGCCTGACAAGAGAATGCGTTTGCCGCTTAGCGATTCGACAGCTGTGTGTGGATTGACGGACTTTGTTGTGTTTTCCATAAGTGTGTTTTGTTAATTAGATTGTCTGTTTTGCGATGTCGGATCTCCGATACGAGCAGTCGGATGGGAGCAGGTACATCGACACCAAACTCTTTCAGGTAATTACATAGTGTAGATTTCGTTCTCCTCGTAACGCGTTTCGTTGGGTATGTCGTAAGCCTAAAGCATCACGATGAGCGTGTGTCGCATTGTCAGAAAGCATAAGCGTACTACCTGTTTTCGCTTAGTTTTAACTCGCAAGCTAGATTGCCACCAAAAAAAATTGTTTAATAATGAGGTAGTGGATTGCTGCTGTTGATTGCTGTTGTGCTCTTGCTGAGTGGTCTACATAGCGTGATCAGTACAGCAAGGGGAGTCATTAAGTCAGCTACTCAAATTAATCGTGTCCGAAGTAGGTAGAGGTGGAGTTGGCTTTGAGAATCGTGCGGTCGACTCCGCCAACACCACTATTGAGGTAGACACCCACTTCACAGCGAGTTTTTAAAGCTTCTCTGGAAATACCGTATTTTTCCCGGTCAACATAAAGCCTAAGTCGTGCTATTTTAAGAGTGAACCGCCTTCAATTGATCAATTCGTTTGTTGGGTTCATCGTGCATTATTGCCGTTTCAACCGTGAAGTTCTATTCGAACAGGTGGCTAGTGAGCATATTTGTTTCATAACGATTAACCATAACTACGTTGAAAAAGACAGTTCGCATACTCGGGATTAGTCTAGCCGTTATTTTGGCTGGACTTGTAGGTGCATTGGGTTATGTCAAATATGCTTTGCCCAATGTAGGCGAAGCGCCCACTATCAAAGTCAGTGCGACCACGGCCCAGATTGAACGGGGCCGTTACCTGGCCAATCACGTCAATGTTTGTATTGATTGCCATAGCACCCGCGACTGGAGCCGCTTTGCGGGGCCACCTGTGGCGGGTACCACGGGCAAAGGGGGAGACCGGTTTGGTCCTGAGGTGGGCTTTCCAGGTACATTTTACGCCCCAAATATTACGCCTTCCGGAATCGGTCAGTGGAGTGACGGTGAAATTATTCGCGCTATTGCATCGGGGGTGACACGGGAGGGCAAAGCGATTTTTCCTGTGATGCCCCATCCTGCTTACGGTCGAATGGATATGGAGGACGTGAAATCAATCGTGGCTTACGTGCGTACATTGAAACCGATTGACAATGCTGTTCCAGCCTCGGAAGCTGATTTTCCGATGAATTTTATTCTCAACACCATTCCCCAAAAACCTGCTTTCCAAACGAAACCTGATACTTCAGATGTCCTGGCCTACGGTGGGTATCTGGTCAATGCCGCTGGCTGCACCGAGTGTCATTCTCAGCAGGATCAGGGAAAAGCGATTGCCGGTCTGGAGTTTGCCGGAGGAAGAGAGTTTGTCATTCCCGGTGGCAAGGTGCAATCGGCCAACATAACGCCGGACACCAAAACGGGCATCGGCCAGTGGACAAAAGAAGCCTTTGTTGCTCGTTTCAAAGCGTATGACCCAGCGCGGGGGTACATGGCACCCGAAGTTAAACCCGGAGACCGGCAATCGCTGATGCCCTGGACGATGTACGCTGGTATGACCGAATCGGATCTAGGAGCAATCTACACGTACTTGAAAACACTAAAACCTGTCCCTAATCGCGTAACCACTTTTGTCGCAAGTCGATAAGAGAACGGGTAGAGGAGTGCTAGACGGTACTGAGGTTTTTCAATCAATATTGCTTCTTCCAGGACGATGGAATGCTGTACGTAGCAAACTCTAGGTTCGCTTACGAGTTACTTGTCTAAACAAGTACTATGATTCGTCAGCCACAGATTAACGATTTAGCCCTTATCAGTGACCGACAAACGGGTGCCTTACTGGATAAGCAAGGTACAATCAGTTGGTTTTGTCCGACCCGCTTTGATGCCGAGGCCGTGTTTTCGCTACTACTTGACCAGCAAAAGGGAGGTTTCTGGCTTGTTGAAGCGGAAGATAAACAATTTGTAAGCCGGGCTTACCACGAACGAAGCAGTGTCTTGACAACACAGTATACGGTAGCCGGGCAACCTTTTTCCATTACGGATTGGATGCCCATAGACTTTGCTTTTACGGGTATTTGTCGCCAGTTCTCGAATGCTACTGGGGAAATCACCAACCGTATCCGACTAAAGCCCGATTATGGATTGAGAGATTGCATTCCTGTTCTGGCTGACGATAGCTTGTCCGTCAATTTTCCTTCTGTTAGCTTGTGCCTTTACACATCGCACCCCTCAACGCTGGAAGAAAACGAACTCGTCTTTCGCATTCCGGCTAACGAAACCGGCTGGGCCGTCCTGGTTGATGAACGTAAACCGCATCCCCCAATAACAGTTGAATTGCTACAGGATTCCCTGCGTCATATAAAGAATGTGTGGAAGCAACTGGCTTCGCTCCTTGTCTACGACGGACCGTACGAAAAAGAAGTGAACGATTCGATCCGGGCTATCCAACAGTTAACGTACGCCAAAACGGGCGGTATAATAGCGGCTGCCACCACGTCGCTACCCGAAGTGATTGGCGGGAAACGGAACTACGATTATCGCTTTGTCTGGATGCGGGATGTTGCCCTCATCACCGGGTCAATCGTCCAGGTTGACGAAGTTGGGGAAGTTGAAGAAAACTTTCTTTCGTTTATGTGTGGGGCTTTGGGTAAAAATGATCAAGCCAATCTGTCTCCTTTTTATAGTGTAGAAAAAGAAGTTATAGCTAGCGCGGAGCAGCTAGAGCTTGGCGGCTACCGAAACAGTCGGCCTGTGCAGATTGGTAATACCGCCAGTAAACAGTTGCAATTAGACAGTGACGCGAACATACTTATCGCGGCTAAGCTGGTTTATGATCGATTCGGTAAACGGGAGCATTGGGAGGCTGTTTGTAAAGTAGCCAACTTTCTGGCCGAAAACTGGAAACGTGAAGACAACGGTATCTGGGAAGAAGAAGTCAGGAAGCATTATACAACCAGTAAAGCCTATACGGCCAGAGGCTTAGAGTTCATAGCCAAATACGCTGATTCGCCAGCCCAGGCGGCTTATTGGAAAGAAACGGCTTCTCAAATCCGCAAGTTTGTGCACGATCACTGCATGACCAAACAGGGTGCATTTGCGGTGTATGCGGGTTCGGAGGAAGTAGACATTGCGGCTGCTTTGTTTACGCCCTGGTCCTACACGGAGCCCGACAGTCGGGAGATGAAAGCAACCGTACAGGCGCTGGAAACCGACTACTGCCGAAATCACTTATACTGGCGTCATCTGGAAGAGTTTGATTCGAAAAAGGAGGGGGCATTTTTAGCCGGAACATTCTGGATGGCCCATCATTATGCCATCGCCGGTAATCTGCCCAAAGCAAAGGCTATTATCGAAGCGGGATTAGCGTACCAAAATGATCTTGGCTATTTCAGTGAAGAAGCGGGTATTAACTCAGGAGAAATGCTGGGCAATTTCCCCCAAACCTTTGTTCATTCTTCATTTATCTGCGCCGTTAACGGCTTAAAACTAGCCATGGCTGGCAAAGATAGCCGTGCCTTTTAGAGCGACAAAGCTAAACGCAGTCTCTTGCCGAACGGGTGAAATAGCAGACAGTAAAAGGCTACTAGCTACGGTTGGCCTGGCGTTTTGTAGGCTAATGGACTGATTGCTTTCTGCTCTGATAACGCTTCGACGGAAGTTTTGAATGACTTCTTCAGCACGTATTGAGCCATTACCGGAAAGTGGTCTGAAAAAGAAATACCTGATAAGGTTTGGCAGGCTTTGATGTGCCAATCTGAACTAACGAATTGCTGGTCGATGCGAACGCAATAGGGGTGTCGGTTCAATGTAAAACCGAGCCCCTGACCGGCTTCTTCAAACGCGTTTTTAAAGTTCTGGCTTAATTTTCCGTACGAGTAACCGATGGGTGTTTCGTTGAAATCTCCGCAGATAATCACCGGATATCGACTGCCTACCACGTACTGTTCCACTTCCTGAAGTTGTTCATTCCGGTTTTCAAACCCTTCTTTCAGCCGGTGAAATGTATCGCCTAGCTCGAAACAAAAGCGACCGATATTCCCCGATTTCAAGGCTTCCATAGCCTCATTGGTACGCACACCCATCGACCAGAGATGAACATTAACGACCCGGATCGTATCGGCTCCGTAAGCGATATCGGCGCACAAAAATCCGTTTATATCGGGACCCTGCGTTCGATTCCAGATCCGTCCATACTGTTTTACAATCGGGTATCTCGAAAGTAGAGCCAGTCCAATTTGGCGATCTTTATCGAAGCAGGTCAGCTTCTCAACTTTCGTAGCGTATTGACTTTCAAGTTGAGAATTAGGTGAGTACTCCTGAAAACAGGCGATATCCGCTTTCAAAAGAGATTCGTCTAGTTTATTGTTCGTACTGACTGGGAACGTTTCACTATTGAAACTCAATACATTCAATGTCTGTGCCTGGCTGATCTCCAAGTCAACAGCGCTTGTCCCTACCAATCTCTTAACGACGACAAACGAGAACAAAACCCACATCAATCCAGCCATAGCTATCTGGCTTTGCCGCTTGTAAAGCAAATAAATGCAGGCAATCAATCCGCAGGGAATAGCCAGGGGCAAGGTCATCATCACAAACCCGGTAAGCCAATGACCAACCACTGGATAATAGCAAAAAGCCACCGTAAAAAACAGGTAGCTGAGTGCTGTATAGGCTAGAGGAAACTGCCGGTATTTAGCCCAGAAAATCGTTGCTACGTTTGTGAGCATTGCCCATGCGTGTCGCAGAAGCAATACCAAAAGGCTAATTAGTTTATAAAAAGTTAGCATAGCTTTCAATGTGGAGGTGGGTGGTGCGAACGGAAAATCCGTTGCTATTATTTGACAGCAAAACTGCCATTGCCGATCCTGAATCCTTCAGAATACAGTTCCACCGAGTAATTACCCGGCTTATAGGCCGTATCCCGGCGAAATAAAATATCAACCTGCTGATCGTTATTTTCGAAGGGAACCGACTGACGGATGCTATACCCGATCTCCCGCCCTTCGAACCATAACACTCCGCCAATACCGGTTTCGCTGACGACAGCCCCGTTGGTGTCTAGTATGCGTACGTAGATATCTTTATTGTTTTTCAACGCCACCGGATTCGATGGCATGATGAAGCTTATTTTCAGACGGTCGATGCGCGACGCTTTGTAGGAACCACCGTCGCGTTCTCTGCCGTTGGAAGCCAGGGCATTGACTTTTACGTTTACGGCTTTCATGGCTGAAGCCAGCGTTACTTTGTCCTTTAAGTCGGCGTTTTGAGCGGAATAGTCAACCACCGTTTGCGTTAAAGCCGCTTTTTCGCTTCTTAGCCCTTCGTTTTCGCTTAAAATAGTTTGTTTTTCTTCTTCCAGTACCCGAGCCTGGTTACGAAGTTGTCCGTTTTCGTCTTTCAGCTTGCGTATATCTTCCTCGTTTAAAACCAGGAAATTCTGGTAATCCTTGATTTTGAGCGTATACTTCTGAACAGAAAAGGAAAGATCGTATTTAAGCTTCTTTTTGTCGTTTTCCAGCTGTCGCTTAATGCGTTCCAACTCCGTTACGCTGCCGCCGAGCTGTCGCACTTCGACAATCTTTTTGTCCAATACCGTTGAAATGGAATCGAGTTTGTTCTGAGTAAGGGCAAACTGCTCTACTTTGGAGGTGAGCAATTTCTGGACTTCCAGGGTTTCGTTGCGGGAGCCGATGAACAGATACACCAGTAACGCCAGAATGCCAGCCAAAGCCCCAACGGTTAGGTTTAGCACCTCTTGCTTTTTACTTGTTGCTTCAACTTCCATCTTCCTAGAATTAGTAGATTATATGCAAAGCAACAAAACCGAACTTAAGCAGAACTTAAACTGACTTTAAATTTACCTTAAAATGGAGCTAAACTGGATAACGTTAAAATAAAGGTGGTTCCTTTTGGGGTAGACTGGACTGTTATCTCCCCCTTGTGCATCTGAGTGACCTGTGCAACAACAGCTAAGCCAACCCCATGTCCTTTACTCGACTGAGCGGTGGCATTCCCCCGAAAGAAAGGCTGAAAGATGTGCGGCAAGTCGGCGGGTGGTATTTGTGATCCCTCGTTGAAAACGGAAATAATAATCTTTCCTTTCTGTGAGCGAAAATCAACTGTTGCCGTTTTCTGGGGAGAGAACTTACAGGCATTATCCATGAGATTCATGAGCAAAACCTGCAACGAAGCTTTATTGCCCTGTGTGATCAACGCTTCTTCATCGTCGGGAAAGTCAGTGAACGTTAGCTGAACGGTGTAGTCTTCGTGCCAGTCCTGCAACCGCGTTTTCGTTTCCCAAAGGAGTTCATCCATTCGGACCGGCTCGAAATACATCGTGTTCGCTCGGATAGACGTATTAGCCAGTTCTAACAAAGTATTTGTGAGTTGCGTCAGGCTACGGGCATCTTCCTGCAACGATTGCAGCGTTCGTTCGTACGTCTCCGGATTTCGTTTTTGGATCAGTGCGACATCAATCTGCGAGTTGATTTTGGTAAGCGGATTTTTCAACTCGTGCGAGACGTTGGCGATAAACATTTTTTGGGTGTTTAAAGCCTGTTGGATTCGGTCGAGTAATTGGTTGAATGTCGCTACCAGCAAACCAATTTCATCCGACTGATTCGGGTGTTCCACGCGCCTGTCCATGTTGGCCGGAAAAATGGTATTAACCTGCTGAATAATACCCGACATGGGTGCTAGTGCCCGGTCGGCAAAAAGCCAGCCCGAAACGCCAAGTAGTAAGATTGCGGCCAACACCATAACCGTAAGAATCTTTTTGAGATCGTTCAGCGCTTCGATTCCAGGTTGGTCAATGCCACTGACGATCACCCAGTTACTGCCGTTGCCCCGTGCCAAGTGAATCGCAACGATTTGGTAATCGTTCTGGTGCAGATACAGACTCTGAGACGTTGAATCGAGTTTGGAGATAAACTGTTGGTGAAACTGGGTATTCGCGGGATTCGTAGAAAACAAGACTTCCTTTGTCCTGTCATTATAAATCGAAATGTTCTCGTTGAGCAACGGCACTTTATCGGCTGAGTCAATCAGTCGCAGAACCGTACTATCCGTTTGTTGTAAATCAAAAAGTAGCGTAGTTGTGGTAATCGCGCGATCCTGAAGGCGCTTGAAGAATCGTTTTTCCAAGTAAAGCTTACTGAAAAAGTAAACCCCGACCGAAAAAAACAGTAAGATCAGCGTGACCAGAAAAACAAACTGGTACGTTAGGCGGGTACGGATGTTAATCATTATGACACTAACTTTACGACATAGCCCATACCAATCTGGGTATGGAGCAACTTAATATCGAAGTCTTTGTCGATCTTTTTGCGGAGAAAATTTATGTATACTTCGATCACATTGGTTCCCGTGTCGAACGTTACATCCCAGTGTTTTTCTGCCAGTTCAACCTTAGAAATTACGCGCCCCTGGTGTCGCAGAAAATATTCCAGTAGCTGAAACTCTTTGGCTGTCAGGGAAATTTCTTTACCCCCGCGCACTACCTTTTTGGTATCCGGATTTAATTCCAGATCGGCAATTTTAAGCAAATTAGCGGTTGGAGCGACATTGTTATGACGACGGGTAAGCGCCCGGACCCGCGCCATAAGCTCGCGAAACTCAAACGGTTTGACCAGATAATCGTCTGCGCCCGCGTCGAGGCCCACAATTTTATCGTCGGTAGTTCCCAGGGCGGTTAACATCAAAACGGGCGTGGCTACATTCGCTGCCCGCAGCTTCCGGCAAAGCTCCAGTCCGTTCATGCCCGGTAAAATAATGTCGCAGATGATGAGGGCGTACGGAGAGCGCGTTGCCAATTGAAAGCCCATCGTTCCGTCGTAGGCTACATCAACCTCCCACTGGTGCTCTTCGAGTCCTTGTTTAATACTTTGAACTGTTTTTACCTCATCTTCAATAATCAGAATATTCATGTGATACCGCTATTTCGCCACTCGAATTTAGAGAAATAACGTAATTGATGAACATTTTCGGTTACTGACCGTCTATTTTCCCAGTTTCGACTTTGCCCGTAAAGCAGCCGTAATCGGTATAAAACTACCCGAAGCGGTATGTTCAGGCTTGCGCACACTCGCTGATAGTCAGCATAAACATACCGCTCCAGGTTTAACAGCCTACTCCGCCGAACTGGACGCTGGTTCTTTGGCCGGATGGTTCGCAAATTCGCTTAGTAGATCCAGCACCTGCTGGACATTGTCAAGCCGGTAGGCGGCATTAGTCGCGCCTTTTCCTATCTTGATCGTATACTGATCTTGTCCTGCCAAGGCCGAAAACATATCCTCGTCGGTACGGTCGTCGCCAATTGCCAGCACAAAATCATACGGAAAAGCAAAAGCTAATTGCTTCGCCATTCGTCCTTTATCGGTGTCTACATTTTTGACTTCGATAACTTTATTGCCATCAATAACCCGTAGCTGGTGGGGTAACAAAGCCATGAGCGTCGTGAGCATTTCCCTTGATCGGTCAAAGCCGATATCATCGGCAACACTGCGATAATGCCAGGCCAGAGAATGGTTTTTCTCCTCAATCGACGAGCCTTCGCAGCGACTGACAAAGTCGGCCATCAGTGGCCGGACCGTATCTTTCCAACTTCCATCATCCAGCACCGAACTTCGCCAGCCACCCTCTTGTCTGAGGTACGTACCATGCTCGGCCACAATGTCGACGGGTAGGCCATCAAGCAATTCCTCCAACTTCTCATGGGACCGCTCACTCATGACCACAACTTTGTTCTGGGAATTTTGCGTGAGCGTGTTCAATAGTTCTTTCACCTGTGCCGAGGGGGCCGTTAACTCCGGCTTATTGGTAAATTCGACCAGCGTTCCGTCGTAATCGATCAGTAACAGGCGGGATTGTGCCCGTTCAAACGCTTCGGTTAGTTTGTGTTTTCCAGTGCCTTTCAGGCTACGAACGTGGTTTTTGCGCTTGCCTTGTCGCGTGGCCGCCAAGGCGTCAAAAAAGTCGTTTGCCCACTGCTTAACATCGTATTGCTCAACGCGACGTTGCATCACGGCCATTCGGCGTTGTTGTTCCTCAGGGGGCATCATGAGGGCAACGTTTAATTGGTCGGCTACCTCGTACTCATCCAATGGGTTTACCAGTAAGGCGTCGCCGAGTTCATTGGCCGCACCTGTAAGCTCACTAAGTAGCAAAACGCCCTGCTGATCCTGGCGCGTGGCTATAAATTCTTTGGCGACCAGGTTCATTCCGTCGCGGAGTGGGGTTATCATCGCCACATCGCAGGCGGTATAAAGGGCAATCAATTGGGGAAACGCCAAAGATGCGTAGCGGTACACGATTGGTACCCATGTCAACGTAGCAAACTTACCGTTAATGCGACCCACCGCCTGTTCGATCATTTGCTTCCGTTCCCAATAGGTTTGGATTTCGTCGCGCGACGGGACGACAACCAGAATAAAAACCAGATTTCCTTTCCACTCCGGATGACTCTGTAAAAAGGCTTCTAGCGCATCCAGTCGCTGCATGACGCCTTTGGTGTAGTCGAGCCGGTCAACAGAGAAGATTATCTTGCCGGGGTAGGATTTTTTCAACTCATCGCGTTCGGAAACGACATCCGGTTGAGCGTAGGCATCGTGGTAAAGCCCGTAATTAATACCGATGGGAAAGGCCTGACACTGCACACCCCGATCTTGGTAAAGAACCTTGGCCAGATTATGCGACAAGCCTAAATTGAGACTGACTGACTGAAGAAAATGAATCAGATAGTCATTCGTGTGGAAACCAATCAAATCGGCTCCTAACAATCCTTCCAGCAGGTAATCCCGGCATCGTCTGGGCAACAGCCGCAGTAACTCGTTGGAAGGAAAAGGAATATGCAAAAAGAAACCGATGGTTGCCTCTGGCTCGCGCTCGCGGATCAGCTGAGGCAAAGCCAAGAAATGGTAATCGTGCACCCAAACCATGTCGGTCGGTTTCAAATGTTCGATTACTTTTTCACAAACGGCCTGGTTGGCTGCCTGGTACGCTGTCAGGTATTCGTCGTGATAATCAACGAAGCCTGGAAAATAGTGGAACAGCGGCCAAAGCACGGAATTGGAAAAACCGTTGTAGAATCCTTTATTAACGGCCTTATCCAGAAAAACGGGTACGTATTCAAAATCATCGTTGACCAGGTGTTTGCTTTTCTCCCACACGCTCTGGGTAAAATCCGCACAACCAATCCAGATGGGCTTCTGCGATGATGCGCTCAGATCCAGCGATTTAACGGCGGTTACCAAGCCGCCCGCCGATGGCTTCAAGGTGGTTGTTTTATTTTCCGTCTTGAAGGAAAAAGGCAAACGGTAGGAAATAATGATCAATCGATTGTTTTTCATAACGTTGTTGACATTGGCTGGTCTAAGTTAGCAAAACCAGCTACTACTTTTAAGAAAGTATCTGTACAAAGGTTTGTTCGTGAATAGGTTAAATTTTAGTGGGTAATAAAGCTTCTGGTCCTGCGCTTTATCATCGATTATTTTTTTGTCGTAAAAGTTGATGGAAAAATAAGGGCGCACTAAGTGAATCAGTACGTTCGTCAAAACCGGGAGTTTATGCTACCGGTTCATGCTTTGTACATCGGCAAGGGCGCTATCCAGACAGCGATGGAAATGCTCAGGCTCCTCGAAAATAGGGCTATGTGCCGAGTTGGAAAAAGAGAACAGGCGTTTACGCGGGCTTCGTACCTGATCGAAATAACGCCTGGCTGTTACGTAAGGCGTTTGGTAGTCATGTATTCCCTGAAACAGATAGTAAGGAACCTTAAGCGCGGGTGCTGTTTTATACAGGTCGGTGGCTACGACGGCTGGCCACAGATAACGCACACTTTTCATGGCACCGAATCCATAATAAATCTTGTCGAGCACTGTGTATTCGTTGAAAAGCAAAATACTTCGGATAAAAAGAGGGTAGAAATTGGCCCGGTACATACCACCGCCATAGGCGGCAACTAACTCACGCTGCCACATCAGGTAGTCCAGCCAGGCATCAGCCGGGTAGGGGGGAGGGCCTTGCCTTAACAGCCGGTTTACCTGTCGGCGTTCACCCCGTCTTCGGGCTTCGGCTAACACCCAATTATATGAAATCTGTTCTGCCTCCAGCTGGTTGGCAATCTGGCTTATGCTGAAATAAGCCGAAAATAATTCAGGCTGTTTCTGTACGGTGAGGATACCCAAAAATGTGCCCCACGAATGTGCCATGAGGTAGATACGAGGCTGCCGAAATCGCTTCGTTAACCACTGGCTTACGGCAACGGCATCATTGACAAAGGTAGAAACCCTAAATGTGCTGTCGAACACAGTGCCGTCATACGATTTGCCCGCTCCACGTTGATCCCAGTTGACAACAACAAACTTTTCTTCGAGCTCATGACCTACGAGCAGCGATGCTTCCGGTAAGCCGGGCCCACCATGTAGAAACAAAAGAACGGGTTTTGTACTATCGGCACCGCGCATAAGTAGCCACTGCGTAGTGCCGTTGATAGTTACCGCTTCGAGTTTGGCGATGCTACGGGGTAAGGGCTGTCCGTTGGTTCCCCGAATAGGCTTGGTCTTACCCGGACTAGTCCAGATCAGAAAGCCAACGGCCATGATCAACAGGAAAAAAACTATTCCACCGATTTTTTTCAGCATCTATACGATAGCAGACAAATTATACCGGTCGGCCCCTGCCTGCTTAGTGAACAGCTATAAATTGGTTTTAGCGTCAGACAGATGCTGTCCTAAAGAATCCAAATAAGCCCTTCGTTGAGTCATCAAGCCTGCTCCAATTTCAAAAAGGCCAAAAATAACATGGGGTAAGTAGACGCGGTCCGCAAAGCCAAAAAGCCAGGGCGACGCTGCCATGACCACCCCACTCATCACATCCATGCTCAAGTGAGCTGGCATCGGAATGACCTTGATAAAACCTCGCTCGTAATCGGTAAAGATCGAGTAGACAAGTGCTAGCGCACCCAGGACGACAGGCACCCACTGGGCGGCTGTTCCGTCGGCAAAACCAAACAGCCAGGGAGAAACCATAAATAAAAGGCCACTAAGATAGTCTAGTATACCGTGGACCTTTGTTGGAATGAACTGCATTGTATTTGTTGTTTAGTGTTCCCATAAACAACGCCTTACGAGTTGTATAAGCCCATTCTGGCAGGCATTATGAGGATTCGGCTCCGGTCTGCAAGAAACTTTAAGGCAGAATAATAAATTGCTGATAACACCAGTTTCAGTCTTCCAGTGACTGCTTTGCGCCGTCGCTTACTTACCTAACGCGTACCTTGAGCCATACTTGATCGTCTTCCCCGTTTTCAAATCCATTGTTTGGGGTTGAGTCAGGATCACTTACGGAGCTCGCACTGATTTGAGCCCGGTTAATCAGCGGTCCCTGTTGGTTCATTTGTAGTTGTAAAATAAGCTGAGCGCTCGCGCCCACCGGTAACGAAGGTATTGTTTGACTGAGCACACTATTCTCCGCTGACCAGCCTGTTTCGCCGACCAGGATTGTTTTGTCCGGCAGTGGATTGACAATGCGCACAGCCTGAGCGGGCCGACCCCCGCTGTTGGTAACCGTAATGGTGTAACTGACCACCTCATTCATTCGTGGCGTCAGGGTGCTGGCACTCATTCGTAGACTTAAATCCGCTTTGTCTGGTGCTGCCGCCGGCTGATTAGATAAAGGATCAGGTAAGGGCGTCTGGATTGGGTTTGGTGATATAAATAGTGCATCCCCAGCTGCCTCCGTACGAAAATCGGGAGGTATACCCACTCCGACTATTCTGAGTGGTTCCTTTCGTCAGTTTGACAGGACCCGTAGTCGGCATGAACAGGATGTCACCCAGATCGCCAATGCCTGTTCCGCTCAGGTGCATGTGAGAAAACCCGACGATCAGTGAGTCGGAATAATGGTAGCCGGACGACCAGTCCCAACCCTGAGACAGCTGAGTAGGGCCAAGCTGTACGGCCCCGAACGGCACATTCGCTCCCATAAAAACGTGACCGTTAAGATCGGTACCGATGAAAGGATCAACGTATTGAGTAAGGTCCGGTAAAGCGGGCGCTGGTGTCGATTGACCGCGTCCAGTTGTGAAGCTGATTGCCAACAGACAAAATACGCTTACTATACGTGTCAATCGGTAGTGTAAAAGACTTGGAATAGTAGATGGGTAAGGAAAAATGTGCATAGATTAAACACGAATAGCTTAAGCTGATCCGTCCGTGTAATTTAGTCATACTCCTGACCAGGGAATGAGCCGTAATTACCCGCCTACGATCGCTTTGAGAGATTTGCGTGAATAAATTTGTTACTACTTTATTTGTTGAGGCAAAATAAGAAAAGTATATTATTTATTAGTGTATATTTATTGTAAGTCAATTGGTTGAATTTAGTAATAATCATTAATGAATATAGTTCTGCTAGTACCAGTATACCGGTTTTCCATTAGCAAGTCAAATAAATACAGATAGACAAGGCGTATTGACGGCAACCTTGTAACAAACGAGCGTTACCAAAACATCCGCTAATGACTTTAATCTTATACCATTGCACCCTATTAAGTATAAGTATGACTATATAACTTTTCGAAGGGCCATTCACTCATTTTCTTTTTGATATAGGGTTTAAGGCATCTAAATCAATATACGTTAGTTGACCAATAAGTTGGATTAAACCAAGTTCGTGCTTTTATTTGTAAAGGGAAACTACTCATTCAGAAATGGATGCGTAAAAATTACTCTGTAATATCCTCATCGAACCTAGCTGCCAATCCGAATCCTATGTTTGCTGGATCAATTAAAAGTCAATCGTTAAGCTTCATTGTTTTTCTGGTATTTGCCGGAAGCTTTATAACGGCACTGTTTTTCAAGGAAAATCAACTGTGGATGGATGAAATTCTAAGCTATCTGCTTATTTCGGACAGTTCATATACCCACCTCAACGGCGCGATTGTTAGCGGTTTCGAGCAGACCCCTCCTGTGTTTTTCAATCTCTACTGGCTGATCGCCCATGCCATTAGTCTGGACGTTGTTTTCCTCAAATCGGTATCAATCGTTTTCTTTGCCGCTACGCTAGCTTTATTTTTCCGCTACACCACCAAGTTGATCGGAAACCCCGCCATCAATTTCCTGCTCATCACCGGAATCGCGGCATTTACGTACCTCAATATTACGCTGGCAAGTCAGATACGCTCTTACGTACCATTTCTGTTTGTAACCTTTATTTATTTCACCATCATCCACCGATTAATTCAGCGACCCACTAGCACAGGCTTATTGGCGGCCCACATTGGCGTTGGATTGTTGATGACATTGACCCATAATTTTGGCTTATTCTATCTGGCCGCTGCCGGGGCATTTTTCGGGGTACTATGGCTGTGGTCAACCGACCGGCGGTATTGGTTTGTGCTGGGTTCATTCGGGGTGATCGGAGTAGTATGGCTGTTGGGCTGGTATCCGTTCTTTGCTGTGCAGGCTAAAACCGGTGAACCTCACTCGTGGATTCCGTTGCCTGACGTTATGACTTTTTTTCGGGTTGTAGGCGAACTACAGCCGACGGTTTCGAACAAACTTGAAGAAAGCACCGGCAAGCTACCGCTGGTGGCAATATTACGTTTCGCGGGATTGATCGCCTTGTTTCTTTATATCGCTGTGCCGAAGATACGGAAAGGGCACAAGGCTGCCGTGGCTGATCCGGCCTTTATGCTTTACCTGCTGTCGGGCTTTATCTACGCGGCCACGATCACAATTACGCTGGCTGTCACGTTCTTACACACTTCGCTCTTTATCAGCCGATACCTATGGCCTAACCATTTGTTGGTTATTTATCAGTTGATTTATGCGTTTTATTATTTTGCCGGGTCCCGTATTACCGGTATCTCCGGTCAGCGTGTGAATGGCCTGGATCGACTGAAATGGGTACTGCCGGTATATATGCTTGGCCTAACATTTTTTCTGTTCTACCAGAGCCGAAAACTCGTGCTGACGCCCGCATCGGTAATGGCTTATGTCGATCAACTGGACAAAAAAGCACCTGTCTTTTTAGAATCATCACTCAATTTCCTGCCTATCTGGTACTATAACCGTGACCGGCCCATTCATTTTCTGCTGGATTACGAATCGGCATTTGATCCGGATAACGATCCCGGCGCTACAGTCGGTTACCATACACTATCGGCGGTAAAAGCGCAGTATAATGTGGGGGCTGTTATGCCAGTCGTTGACTTCAACAAGGAACAGGTTCCGCATTTTTATGTGGTCGATGAAGAATGGAATTACCAGATCGAACGGTTTATCCAGAACAAATCTGTTAAGGTAATTAGCAAAATACCGACCACTTTAGCTGGTTTTACGATTCTGGAATGTGTCTTCACGGGTTCTGACTCGAAGGTTGCCGAAGCGGCAGGGCAGACGCCAGCCGAACAGAATTTATAGAGTTGGCAACAATGCCTATAACGTTAGGATCTGAGAGGGGCTACTAACAGTTGAACAACGCTTTGGATTAATAGCACGCAGGAAATGGGTTAGTGAGGAACCGCCGAAAAGTCTTGTCTGCTCTTTCAAATGCGTTAACTTGTGCCCATGAAACAGATCTTGTTGTGCGTAACGGCACTCTTACTTTTCGGCAGAGGGGGCCAAGCCCAGTCTAGTAACGCCCCTTCAGCAAAGCCCCTGCCACGCATTGCCATTGCTGGTTTAGGCATTGAGTCCAGCACCTTTTCGCCCGCTGTTACCCAAGAAGAAGCTTTTCATGCCCGATATGGTCCGGAAGTGTTCAATGCGTATCCGTTCATGATGCCTATTGCACCGCTTCGCAAACAGGCGACCTGGCTTCCAGCGATTGTCGGTAAATCGTTGCCGGGGGGCGCTGTAACCCGGGAAGCGTATGAGTCGCTCGTCCATAAAACATTGGATACGCTTAAAAAATACGGACCCTACGATGGTCTTTATTTTGATATTCACGGGGCCATGAGTGTACAGGGACTCGATGATCCGGAAGGGGATTTGATAACCCGTATCCGAAATGTAGTCGGCTACAAAACGATAATTTCTACATCAATGGATTTGCACGGTTGCGTATCCTGGCGACTGGCTCAACATTCGGATCTAATAACCTGCTATCGCATGGCCCCGCACGAAGACGCGATGCAGACAAAAGAACGGGCGGTAGTCAATCTGCTGGAACGAATCAAAAGCGGTAAAGGAAAACCGGCTTATAAAGCCTGGATACCTATTCCAATTTTGCTGCCGGGTGAACAAACCAGTACCCGTATCGAACCGGGTAAGAGCCTATACCAACAGGTTGCGCCGTTGGCCGACAACCAGGAGGGTATTGTTGATGCGGCTATCTGGATCAGCTACGCCTGGGCCGACGAACCCCGGAATCATGCGGTGGTGATGGCCGTTGGTGACGATAAGGCTAAAGTGGCTAGCGCTGCCGAAAAATTGGCGCGTGCTTTCTGGGATGTGCGGGCGAAATTTGATTTTGTTGCTCCGACGGGTACATTGGATCAGGCGCTGGCAAAAGCCTTAGCCAGTCCGAAGCATCCGTATTTTATCAGTGACACAGGCGACAACCCGACTGCCGGTGGTGCGGGCGACGTTACCTGGACGCTTACCCAAATCTTAGCACGTCCGGAATTTCAACGAGCTGATGGCCCCTCGTTGATTTATGCGTCAATTCCTGGTCCGGAACTGGTAAAAAAAGCGCTTGCAGCCGGCGTTGGCGGGCATGTGGAAGGTACAGTGGGAGCCGCTGTTGATGCTCGCTTTGCCCCACCTGTTATGCTAAAAGGAACGGTAGAATCTATCGTAAAAGGTGATAAGGACGCGGAAGTGGAAGTAGCGGTTAAAGTCGGAAGTGTTCACGTCATTGTCACGCAAAAACGTAAGCCTTACCACAAGGAAAAAGATTTTACCCAACTCGGTCTAAACCCACGAAAATCTGACATCGTGGTAGTCAAAATTGGGTACCTGGAACCGGAACTGTATGCCATGCGGGCCGACTGGATCATGGCGCTAACACCGGGAGGTGTTGATCAGGATTTGTTTCGGTTGCCTTACAAGCGGATTAAGCGTCCGATGTTTCCGCTCGACAAAGACATGAAAACGCCGGATTTGTCCGCTCAGTTTGTGCCTGTATCTGGGGTAAATAAATAGGTTATAAACCCATCAGAGCATAAATCTAGGGCGTTGAGGAAGGCTAGAATCCTTCCTC
This sequence comes from Spirosoma liriopis, assembly GCF_023196085.1. NCBI lineage: Bacteria > Pseudomonadati > Bacteroidota > Cytophagia > Cytophagales > Cytophagaceae > Spirosoma > Spirosoma liriopis. The sequence continues at coordinate 151,945 of NZ_JALPRF010000006.1, read as the reverse complement.
AATAGCATACTTGTCAGGGAGTATAGGCTCATAGCGTTTCTTACAAATGGTCGAAGTCATTCGCTCTAAAGCACTTCGGGCAATCACGGGCTGAATGCCAACCTGACCACATAATTCGTTGATGTTCCGCAGCCCTTTCTGCATGAGAATTCGTTTGAGCAGTCGAACGCGTTCGTCCCGGATTTCGCCATAAAAAGCGTCGGGGCGGATGCTCCGGTCAAGATAGCTCTGACTGAACGCTAGATCGTGACCACCGTTGGGGGCGTCTTTGCTAGCCTGTGCAACCATCCACAAGAGAGCATTGTCAGAAAGTCCGGTATCGGCGTAGCCACCACCCACGTTGCTGTGAATGCCGGGAAACCAGACTTGTCGTACGACCTGCGTATCAGAATGGCTCCACAACGTTGGACTGAATGGCCTGCGATTCTCGTCAATGGATAAGGCATGGTAGGCGGCTTTTATGCGGCTGTTCAAACTCACATCCAAAAAGCGGTACTTGCCTAACAGCGTATCACTAATCCATTTCTGAGTGGCTTCGCTCATTAGCTGGCGGGGCAGTAACAAGGGAATACCCAACGAGCCCACCGTATCCCATACCCCGAGCATTTCAATGGTAACGTCGTAGCAGTCATGTGTGCTTCGGTAGTGCTCAACGGAGTTTGAGTCTGGGTTTTCCTTCAACTTCAGGTAAGCGTCGCGCAATTCGTTCAAATGTTGGGAAGACTCATCCGCTTTACGCGCAGATTGGGCAGCGGGCCGGTTTTGTTCGGTAGTGATTGGCGGTTTATCCGTGTGCCGGCTCAACAATTCAGGCATAGTCAGCGATTTATCTAAGCCAAATTTACCGATCAATCCGGCCACGCTCCGAACGGTATACGCTCCCCGGCTGAACCCAAACAAATATATCTTGTCGCCCGGCTGATAGCGCTCGGCAATAAATTGGTAGCACTGAAAAATGTTGTGAAGCAAGCCCGCTCCGGTTAGGCCGCCCAACCAACGGTCGAATCCTTTACCCGTTCCGACACCCATATCGTAAAAAATGTCTTTCTGGTCGGGGGCTTTAGCTAGCGCCAAGGCTCGGGCAATTTTGACGACATTCGTTGGTACCAGGCTACCTCGGTCAAGTTGCTCGGGATCATTCCAGGTGCCGTCTGAACAGACAATGATTTTTTTGCTCATGGCCGATTGCTTTTATTAGCGAAAGCTAAAGTGAGTCCGTTTCTCTGCCCCCGATTATTGAGCCATCGTGACTACTCTTTACTGATCGGTAAGCAGGCTGAACGAGTGTTCATCGAGGGCAGGCCGTTTTACCCATTCGTCACTTGGCCACAAAAAAGTCGGGGTGCCGGCTTCAATAAACCGACACCCCGACTTTTTTACAATCTGGCACTTAATCTCCTTAGAATCGGTACGATACCGTTGCGGTGAACTGCCGGGGAGGAATTGGCATGATGCTGTACCGGTCGTGGATCAAGTAGTTCAGGGCATTCGTGATGTTCGACACTTTAGCCAGAACCGATACTTTGCGGAAGCCATAACCGGCAGACAAGTCAACGGTTGTAAAGCCTGAAAGCGGAATCAGACGGCTGAATGCAGGTGTCTGACCGTACTGGTTATTATTGCCACCATAGCGGTTGCCGGTGTAGAAAGCAGAAGCACCCAGCTTTAAGCCCCGCAGGGGCGACCGATCAAACGTGTAGAAAATGGTAGCATTAGCCGTATGAGCAGGGTTGTTGGTCAACCGCTCTCCTTCGATGGGCGAGCCTTTCACCAACGAGGCTTTGGTATACCGCATGTAGTTGTACCCGTATCCGGTGATGAAATACAGGTTTTTGGATAGGTTACCTGTAAAATCAATCTCCAGTCCATCGCTGGTGGTCTGCCCGGTAAACTCTTTCACGTTCGCATCGGCATTCGGAGTGCCATCGGCTTTTGTCGGAGCCATCTGAGCCAGATCGCTGTTGACAATGTGATAAACGCCGACGTTTGCCGTGATCCGTCCATTGAATAGCTCATTCTTGACACCCGCTTCAAACTGATCGACAATTGACGGCTTCAGGAGTTGACCGTAAATATCGACTCCACTATTGATGGTGAAGTTGTTGGCGTAGCTACCAAAAAATGACGTGTTGCGGGTTGGTTGGTAGAGTAACGCTACTTTAGGTGAAAAAGCGGCATCGGTTTTCGTTTCAGCGGTTCCGCGCGTTTCGGCTCCGGTCAACAAGTTGAGAATCGTAGTCTGAACGGTCTTTTGTTGTGACCAACGAACACCAGCCAGTACTTTTACCTTGTTCGAGAGGCTGATTAAGTCCTGTACATAAATCCCGTTCCGAACCGAAGGAGACGTTGTTTTGCTAGTCCCAATTGCATCCGGGATGTCAGTGCGCGTCTCGTACAGATTTGGATTGAGGATGTTGATCTTATCGTAGGCTGTTTTGCCAGCTCCGTAATTGATTGTAAACGAGTTGCTGACACTGACAACGCCGACCACATCGCTACCAACCAGCAGTTGGTGACCAATTGATCCTGTGCTGAATCTGCCGTTCAGATTGACCTGTCCGGTGTAATCCTGCTCACTGGTGAGCGTGCGGCTGAGCGACCGTGTCCAGTCTCCGTTAGGGGCCACATTGTTGTTCGGTACACCCGCACCGAATGCGGTTACGTTCGTACCCTGAGCTGATCCGATGACGGTTAGTTTCCAATTTGTATTGAACGCGTGATCGATATTCAACGAGCCAGACGTCTGATCGACATTGTTGTATGCCCAGTTTGTGTTGATAAAGCGCGAACGGGGAACGTCTGGAATAATAGCATCCTGGTTTTGGTTCAGCGAGCCAATACCGTTATCCGGTGTCAGATTCGATTTCAGGTAATCACCTTGCATTAAAACGGTAGTCTTCTGACCAAGCTTGTACAATAACGATGGGTTAACGTAAACGCGCTCCGTCTTCACAACATCCCGGTAGCTATTCGATTTTTCGTAAGTACCAACGACTCGAAATGCTAGGTTTTTGGCAATTGGACCATACAAATCGATGATAGGTTTATAAAAACCGAAGCTGCCGACCCGCATGGAAACTTCACCCCCAAAATCGAAACGTGGTTTCTTGGTAACCATGTTGATAATCAACCCGCCCGATACGTTGCCATAAAGCAAAGCCGAACTACCTTTCAATACTTCAACAGATTCCAGCGTGCTGGCTTCGGGGAAGCCCATGGTGTTCGAGATAACGCCATTCTTGAAGATATTTCCGCCCGCACCCGCAATACCAATGCTGTAGCCACGGGCCGAAAATGTCTCCGCGACACCACCCCGCTGTTGCGTCAATGATACACCACTGACATTTTTCAGAACATCGCCCAGACGAGACGCCTGTTGATTGGTAATCAGCACGTTACTGACAACGCCCGTCATCTGGGGTAAGTCCAGTGGCGCAATACCTGCTTTACCCAGATTAACTACTTGATTATTACCCGTAACCTCAACTTCGCTCAGCTGCGAGGTACTTTCAGCCAATGAAAAATCGCTGGTCGTTGTTTGTCCAGCCTTTATGGTAATCGTTTTCTCCTGATTTTGAAGACCTACAAAGGTAATCTGTAACGTGTATGAACCGGGGTTAACATTCTTTAGCTGATACGTTCCATCTTCGGATGTTATCGTACCTCTGCGTGCTTCTTTCAAGCTAACGTTTACAAAAGCGGCCGGATTACCTTCACTCGTTTTCACAACGCCACTTACCGAGCCATGCGACTGGGCTATCGCTGTCAGGCAAGTTAAGAGTAGTAAAGAGGATAGGAAGACACTGTATAAATGTTTCATTTATTTAGACTTATTTTAAACTGTGGCAAAATTAGTTCCGATTTTTTTCGCTCCAACCTGCCGTTTTAAATACTTTAATTAATTATAAAACTTAGTGAAATAGTTAACTTACAATTACGTATGTATTAGTGTAAATAATTTGTATTATATTCACAAAGCATGAACACTCTATGAAGTTAAATGAAGTATAAAATTCTGAATGAAAGACTGTTGATTTCATTAGATAAAATTTAGTCGTATGATTATTACAAGTTGTGCTATATAAATTATTTGACATTTATGCTCTTATTGTCGTTCAAAAATTAATTGAAATTTCAATAAAAGGTTTGTTCATAAATTAGCTATTATTTCTATTAAATCTCAATTAAAATTGAAGCCTGTTTTCTACGCGTTATTCTTGTCTTTCTCTGTGAAAAGTCAGCTGTAATGTCGACTGAAAATCTGTATGATTATACCAGATAGCCATTCTCATTGACCGATGTCGTGGGCAGTGCCAAAATATTCAGCATCAAACGATATTTATTGATCTTATTTAGACTTAATCTTATTAATTTTGCCCTCGATTCATACTTTCCTTGAATTTAACCACCTGGTCATCTGATCTTCATTTAAGTGCGTCAGCATGAAAAAACTAGCGATTGCCCTTTTTACCGTCATTACCTTATCTGCACAGGCACAAAAAAATGTGCTTCTGGATCAGGCATTCTGGCAAAATCAGCCTGATGCCAATCAGATCAAAGCAGAAGTAGCGAAAGGGAACAACCCTTCCCAGCTTAACCCAATGAGTTTTGATCCAGTCGTGATGGCTATCAATGCGGGCGCTTCGACGGAATCGATCAAATACCTGTTGTCGCAACCCGGTAACGATGTCAACAAGCTTACTCATGATGGGCGTATTTATCTGCATTGGGCTGCTAATCGGGGTAACGTGGAAATTATGGAGTACCTGATTTCGAAAGGTGCCAAAGCTAATGTGGAAGACAGCCACGGTATGACTGTGCTGAACTTCGCAGCTGCCGGTGGTCAACCCAATACCCAGGTGTATGAATTATGCATCCGGAACGGTGCTGATCTCAAAAAAGACCTTAACCACGATGGGGCAAACGCTTTGTTGCTGGCCATTGCCAATGACAAAGAGCTTAAGCTAACGGATTATTTCGTATCAAAAGGATTAAGTCTGAAAAGCACGGATGCTGCTGGCAACAATGCATTTAGCTATGCGGCCCGGGGCGGAAATATCAACACAATGAAAACGCTGCTGGAACGGGGCGTGCCCGCTCAGGATAATGCGCTGATCATGGCAAGTCAGGGCGGACGCCGAGGTACGAATACCATTGAGGTATTTCAGTACTTGATGAGCCTCAACATCAAACCGACCGTGACGAATAAAAACGGAGAAAATGCTTTGCACGCTATTGTTCGTAGACCTCGGCAGAACGAAATCGTTCAGTTCTTTTTAGACAAAGGCGTCGATGTGAATCAAGCCGATGAAGAAGGTAATACGCCATTCATGAATGCTGCTGCGTCGAATCGGGATGTTGCTGTACTTGAGATGCTGACGCCTAAGGTGAAAAACATCAACCAGGCTAACCAGAAAGGCGTAACCGCTCTGGCAATGGCTGTAAAAGGTAATTCGTCGGAAGTGGTAAGCTATCTGTTAAGCAAAGGTGCTGATGTTAGCGTGACCGACAAAAGTGGTGATAACGTAGCTGCTTACCTGATGCAATCCAATACCATGAGCAACGGCCCACGTCCAGAAGGTGGCCCACGTCCGGAGGGCAGTGCAAGACCCGAAGGCGCACCAAAAACGGATGAATTTGCTGCTAAACTAAAACTGCTTCAGGATAAGGGGTTAGACGTGAAGGCTCCGCAAAAAAATGGCAATACGCTGTACCACCTGGCGGTTGCTAAGAATGATATCTCGCTGGTGAAACGGCTGGAACCCCTCCAGATCGACGTGAATGCTCGCAATAAAGAAGGCATTACCGCCCTGCACAAAGCGGCCATGGTATCGAAAGACGATGCGATGATGAAATACCTGTTGTCGATTGGTGCCAAGAAAGACATTCCTACCAACTTCAAAGAAACCGCTTTCGATCTGGCCAGTGAAAATGAATCACTGACCAAAAATCAAATATCTGTTAACTTTCTGAAATAGTATATGTCTTTTTTGCCTAAAATCGGCTTGCTGGCTTTGGTCTTAGCATTTGCTCGTCCTTCTGCTTCGCTAGCTCAATCCGCTTCCAGCCAGTACAAGTGTATGATCCAGATGACCAATTACATGGGCGAGGGAGCGTACATTGTTGTCTCACTTATCAATGGAAAAGGCGCTTATGAGAAAACCTTGTATGTGCTTGGCTCTGACAAAAAATGGTATCCTGATGTAAAGGAGTGGCATAAAGCGTTGGGTAAAAAAACGCCCAACATCAGCGCTATAACCGGGGCATCGGTAGCCGGTGGAGACCGTAGCGTGACCGTGCTGGATATCGACAATTCAAAGATTAACAAAGATTACAAATTGCGGTTTGAAAGTGCCGTAGAGGATAAAAAGTACTACGTAAAAGACTTGGAAATTCCTCTGACCTCAGAAGCACTCTCGGCCAAAAGTGAAGGTACGGGCTACATTCGCTACGTGCGCTTTAGCCCAACTACTAGCAACTAAGTTGCTTTCCCCCACCTATGACCATTTCTGTCTGGAGATACAGCCACTTGGCCCTGGCTGTATCTTCTTTTCTTTTGCTGTTACTGGCTTCTGTAACGGGTATAATTCTGGCGTTCGAACCGGTATTACAAAAAAGTCAGCCGTACCGTTCCGATCAGTTTGAGCAGGTTACCCTGGCTCAGACGCTGCCGGTTTTGAAGAAAAACTATTCCGAAATCAGTGAATTAAGCATTGATGCTAATGGCTTTGTACAGATCAATGGGAGCGATGCCGATGGTAAAAACCTGACCGCTTACGTAGATCCACAAACGGGTAAAGTGCTGGGTACGCCCAGCAAACAAAGCGAATTTTTTCAATGGGTCACTTCGCTTCATCGTTCGCTGTTTCTGCATGAAGCCGGGCGTTTTTACATTGGATTGACCGCGTTTCTGCTTTTGCTGATCACGGTTTCCGGCACTATACTGATCATTCAGCGTCAACGGGGGGTGAAGCGTTTTTTTACGCGTATCGTACGAGACAACTTTGCTCAGTATTACCACGTTGTGCTCGGGCGACTCTCGCTAATTCCCATACTCATTATTGCGCTCTCCGGTACGTACCTGTCATTGGCACGATTCGAACTGATTAAGACGGAGAAGATTAGTCCGAAAGTTGATTTAGACGCTATTCAGTCAAAACCCCTGCGAAAACTAGCCGATTTTCCCCTCTTTAAAAGTACTAGGCTTTCGGAGGTGCAAAGTATCGAGTTTCCGTTTTCAGAAGATGTTGAGGATTATTACAACCTAAAGCTTAAGGACCGCGAGCTGACGGTCAATCAGCTGACGGGTGACATCCTTAGTGAAGATCGGTATCCGACTGCGGTTTTGCTGACCAACCTGAGTTTGAACCTACACACGGGCCGGGCTAGCGCGGTGTGGGCGGTCGTACTTGCTCTGGCCGCGGGAAACATCCTCTTCTTTATTTATTCCGGGTTTGCGATCACCTGGAAACGGCGATCCAACCGCGTAAAAAACAAATATACCGCCGACCAGAGCCGATTCGTTATTCTGGTTGGATCGGAGAACGGCAGTACATTTCGGTTTGCCCAACTCGTTCACGAACAACTACTCAAGCAAGGACATAAATCGTTTCTGACTGAGTTCAACAGTTATACCGTTTTCCCTCAGGCAGAATACTTAGTCGCCATAACGGCGACGTACGGACTTGGTGATGCTCCAACCAACGCCAAACGGTTTGCTGCGCTCGTTGAGAAGTACCCCCAATCACAACCGGTTCGCTATTCCGTTGTGGGTTTTGGGTCGCGTTCTTACCCCGATTTCTGTCAGTTTGCCTTTGAGGTGAATCAGTTGCTTTCCCGGCAGCAATGGGCCACTCCGCTTGTGGATATTCATACGGTCAACGATAAATCGCCAGAAGACTTTAGTTTATGGGCCGAAGCCTGGTCTCAGCAAACAAACATACCCATCACGGTCAAGTCAGATTTGCTGAAGGTACCCGCCCCCCGTTTCGAAACGCTAACCGTAACCGACACGGTGCATACTGCTGAACCAGATGGAACCTTTCAAATCCGATTTCGGACTCAACGTCGACGGAGTGTTGCATCTGGTGATTTGCTAGCTATTTATCCGGCGAACGATCATCGAGAGCGGCTTTATTCAATTGGTGTTGTCGAAAAAGATATTCAGTTAAGTGTTCGATTGCATCCGAATGGGATAGGTTCGGGCTTTTTGCATCGGCTAACGACTGGAGAAACCATTCAGGCCCGCATCGTAGACAATGACCATTTCCACTTTCCGGAGAAAGCCTCGGCTGTAGTCATGATTGCTAACGGGACTGGTATTGCGCCATTTCTGGGGATGATTAGTCAGAACAAACAGCAAGTACCGTGTCATCTATACTGTGGTTTTCGTGAGCGCGCGTCGTTTTCTCTCTACCAGGATTTTTTAGTAGCAAATCAGTCGGCGCAAAAGCTCACAAACCTAAAGATTGCTTATTCGCGGGAAGGTGACAAGCAGTACGTCAGCGACTTGCTTGCCGTTGATACTGACCTACTCACTAATGTACTCGCTGCCAACGGTGTACTGATGCTTTGTGGATCACTTGCCATGCAGAAAGATGTACTTGAATTGTTAGAAACGGTCTGCGAAACGAGGTTGGGTAAGAGCGTCAGCTTCTATCAATCACACAGTCAGATTCTGATGGACTGTTATTAGATAGTCGCGTGGAATAGCGTAAGTGGAGAAGAGAAAGGCTACTGATAAACCGGCAACCTCAGAATTTAGCCCAAATACTTATCGGTTTGTAATCGTTATCATCCAGTTTATTCCATACTGGTCGGTTACCATACCAAAAATATCTCCCCAAAATTGCTTGATCAGAGGGGCGGTTATCGTACCATTTTCGGAAAGTTTGTCGAAGTACGCTTTTAACTGGGCTTCATCCGAACCGCCTAGCGATAAGCTAAACGTACCCGAACTTTGAGGTCCCGAACGATATGGATTATCACTAGCTAGCAGCACGATGGCTCCGTCCAGCTTTGCGTACATAATCAGATTTTTTACCTCGTCGCTATTTGCTTTCGGGTCTTGATGCGCATTGGCGGGACCATCGCCAAAGGCAGACATTGTTAATTCGCCACCGAAAACCTGTTTGTAAAACGCCATTGCTTCCCGGCAGTTTCCGCCAAAGAATAGATGTGGGTTGAGCGTTACTGTTGATTGAGACATAGATGTTTAGAAGCGGGTTACTATATGGTGCATAAGCTGAGTGGATATTACAAAAGTAGCGCGTAACTAAAAGATTGGTTGAAGCTCTACGATGCAATACCCACTGAACTGCTGTTTATGGCTATGCTTCTAAACCTGAACTATATTTTTTAGTAGCATAGGCCTATCGCGAAGTAACGACGCCTTAAAGAGTGGGAACGGCATCTTTAAACCGATAAATCGCCAGGTTTGGCTCTAGATCGTCGAGCGAAACCTGCATATCTTTTAGTGCTCCATTGGATAGGTCATATACCCAGCCATGCACTTTAATGTCTTTGCTTCCGAAGAGCCGTCTTTGTACAAACGACAGCTTCATCACGTTCAAACACTGTTCCCGCACGTTCAATTCGACCAGCCGACGATGTCTTGCTTCGGGATCTTCAATGGCGTCAAGCTCATCGCGGTGGATACGGTAAACGTCCTGTATATTACGAAGCCAGGTGTTCATATAGCCAAAATCATCGTGGGTCGTAGCCGCTTTAACGCCACCGCATCCATAGTGTCCACAGACAATGACGTGCTTGACCTGCAAACTCTCGACCGCATACTGCAACACGGCTAGCGAACTGATATCGTTGTTTGGAACCAGATTGGCAATGTTACGATGGATGAATACATCGCCTGGTTTGATACCCATGAACGCATCGGGAGATACCCGGCTGTCGGAACAACCGATGTAAAGAAAGTCGGGAGCCTGGCTCTTAGCCATGTCAGAGAAATAGGCAGGATCGAGGTCCAATTGCTTCTGTACCCATTCTATGTTGTGACTGAACACCTGATCGTACAAACTCATAATTTTTTCGTTTTAGGGGTAAAACTAATAAAAAAGACTTTTCTCAACAGCCTTTGCTCACTGGTCCATTTCTATGGCAGAATAAGCAAACCTGTTTAGTTGTATAACTTATTAGTTGTGAAAAATGCTATAAATACTTTTGATCAAGTAATTGAAAGGAATTATAAAAGCGGTTGTTGCAGCAAAACAATAACCTTACGCAGAACAAGCTTTCGTAGTTATAAATTGCTCACGATCAACTATAGAGTGAGGTTCTTCAAACCTAGCTTTCGGGAGGAATAAATCTGGCCGCTGTCGGTAATCAGGATATAGGTATAGTTGGGATATTTCTTAATTAATTTTAAGCCTGCATCTTTCCCGAGTACCATCAGGGAGGTACTGAATCCATTGGCTGTTTCGGCGCTAGGCCCAAAGACGGTAACGCTACTAACTCCGGTTGCCGGATAACCCGTGCTTGGGTTGATGATGTGCGCATAGCGTTTGCCGTTGAACACAACAAACTTTTCGTAACTGCCGGATGTGACTACCGCACTCTGGTATAACGGCACCAACGCAAAAAGGGTGTCTCTGTGAAGCGGGTTTGTGATGCCAATGGTCCAGTCGCTTCCGTCCGGTTGTTTGCCCCAGGTGCTCATATCACCCGAACCATTTACGATACCAGCCTTTATTCCACGTGCCAGCATCATGTCGCGGCAACGGTCGGCGGCATAGCCCTCGCCCAAAGCACCGAAGCCAATTTTCATGCCTTTGCGTCTGAGAAAAATGGTACCGTGTTTCTTGTCCAGAATGATGTTTTGGTAGCCAACTTTTTCAACTGATTTTTTGATGGCTTCGGGGCTGGGCATCTCCGTCATCGAACCGTCGAATTTCCATATCCGATCCATAGCGGCAAAGCTAATGTCGAAGGCGCCCTTCGTGATGTTGGAAAAATGTAAAGCCCGTTCCGTCAACGCAAATACCTCGGGGTCAACCCGAACTGGCCCGATGCCAGCATTTGCGTTAACCTTCGAAATTTGACTGTCTGCTTTCCAGTCTGAGATCAGGTTCTCGATTCGTGTCACTTCGGCAATCACGGTATCGATATGTTGCTCGGCTGCCAGCGAATCAGCCGCGACGATGGTGATGTCGAATCGGCTTCCCATCAATTTGACGGTTCGTTTGCGCGCAACCTGAGCAGAAGCTCCGAAGCAAGACAGAATCAGCAACAAAACAAGTACTTTTTTCATGGCGCAAAAATCGGAAGTATCGGGGTGGGTATGCAACAAAAACACGTCATTGCTGCTATTTATGTATCCGAACGGATTACCAGCACTGGTTTTGGCTGATTGAGTAAGCAAAATTTCTACCTTTACGTCGTAGGCGTTTTTGTCGTTTACGATAAAAACATATTATTATACTAACAAGTTTTAACTTTTGGTTGGAGCAGGTTGGTACATAAACTCTAGATGCGTTAAAGATGGAAAGTACATTTTATCAGTTATCGGCCAGAACACCGAAGGGGGCAACTATACCTATGGCTGACTATAAAGACAAAGTGTTGCTTATCGTCAACACCGCCACCCAATGCGGCTTAGCTCCGCAGTTTGATGGTTTGGAAGCACTCCACCAGAAATACAAGGACAAAGGACTGGTTGTGCTTGGTTTTCCCTGCGATCAGTTCCGGGGGCAAGAGCCCGAAAGTAATGAAACCGTTGAGCAGGTTTGCAAACTCAACCACGGAGTCACGTTCCAGCTCACTGAAAAGTGCGACGTGAACGGACCTCAAACACAACCTGTTTTTCAATACCTGAAAAAAGAGTTAGGCGGATTCCTGGGAAGTGGCATAAAATGGAACTTTACCAAGTTTCTGATTGACAGACATGGACAACCGTACAAACGATACGCACCCATCACCAAACCCGAAGCAATTGAAAGCGATATTCAAAAGCTGATTTGAGGGTAAGCGAAAGACATCGTTTTGTCCAGATAAAATTTGAATTCGTGTCATGTTATGTCTGCTTGTGACCTACACTTCCACATAAGGTCTTAATTTCTGCTATGCCTTTTTGAGTACTTTTACCAGAGAAAAAGTAATCCAAGATTAATGAATAATCCACTCTCTTCGGCTGAAGAAGGGGAGCGGTTGGCGGCCCTGGACAGTTATACTATATTAGATTCTTTACCCGAACAGGACTATGAAGATATTACCCTGCTTGCCTCCCAAATCTGTCAAACACCCGTTGCGCTCATCAGTTTAGTGGACGCAGAGCGGCAATGGTTCAAGTCAAACAGGGGTTTATCTTTCCGTCAGACTCCGCGTGATCAATCGTTTTGTGCGCAGAATCTGGCCAATTCAGCCGGCCCTCTGATCGTTGAAGATGCCCGGCTGGATGACCGCTTTCGGGCTAATCCGTTAGTGACAGGAGATCCTCATATTGTCTTTTACGCCGGTGAGCCTTTAGTGGATGAAAATGGGATGGTTCTTGGTTCATTGTGCGTCCTGGATTCTCAAGTGCGCCAACTTGATGCCGGACAACTGACTGCGTTGAAAATTTTGGGCAAGCAGGTGGTGAATCTGCTAACCGCACGCCGGAAAGCGCTTCAGGAAACGATGCTACGTCGGCAGCTACAAGCGAGCGAAGCCCGTTTCCGATCCCTGATTGAACAGTCACCTGTCGCTATTTGTCTGTTTGTTGGTCGTGATATGCACATTGAGATTGCAAACGACCAGATGATTCAGTACTGGGGTAAGGGTAACTCGGTGCTGGGTAAAACACTCCGAGAAGCCGTACCTGAATTAGAAGATCAGCCTTTTCTGACAATCCTCGATCAAGTGTATACCACTGGTGTGCCCTATGTAGGACGAAATATGCGGACTGACTTAGTCGTTAATGGCATTCTAAAAACCAGCTATTTCGACTTCACGTATCAGCCCATTCGTGATGCCAACGGTGCCATCTACGCAATTATGGAATTAGCCATTGACGTAACCGAGGAGATAACGTTGCGTCAACAGTATCAGCAGACACAAAAAGCATTGCAGAATGCCGTTGACTTGTCACAACTCGGCATTTGGAAGATAGACGTGGCTACGCAAACTGCCGAGTTTTCCAAGGTTGTAGAGGATTGGGTAGGGAGTACAGAACCATTGACACTGCAAGCCGCCATCTCAGCGATTGATCCGGAGGATTTGCCCCAATTTGAAGCGGCCTTTCGACAAGCGCAGTTTATAGAATCGGGTGGAAAACTGGAAGTAGAGTACCGATTAAAAAATAACACGTCTGGCCAGGTTTACTGGTTGCATTCGATGGGCCAGACCGAATTCGATGATAAAGGTAATCCCGTTTCGATTTTTGGTTTTAGCCGGGATGTTACTCAGGATCGGGCGCTTCAACTTACGCTGGAAAACCAGGTGCGCGAGCGTACACAGGAGTTGTGGCACGCAAATCAGGATCTACAACGCTCAAACGCCAACCTGCAACAGTTTGCCTACGTGGCCAGCCATGATTTGCAGGAGCCCTTACGTAAGATTCAATCCTTCAGCACGCTTCTGACCCAGCAACTGAATGGTTACCAGAATGAATCGGTAATGGATCACTTGCAACGCATCACCCGAGCCGGGGCTCGTATGTCTACGCTGATTAAAGATCTGCTTACCTATTCTCGCATCGAAACGCGAAGGCAAGCCTTTAGCCAAGTTTCTCTAGGTTCCATTGTGGAAGGAGTGCTGTCAGTGCTGGATTGGGAGATCCAACAACAAGGAGCGACCATATTGGTTGATGAACTTCCCGTCGTGAAGGGCGATACCATGCAATTAAGCCAACTATTCCAGAACCTGCTGACCAATGCGCTTAAATTTGTTGCTCCTGACAAAACTCCTCAAATTCGCATTGAGTATGCCTACCTGGCTTTAGATGATTTACCAGCCGAGGTACGACCTAGCTCACAGGTTCCGTCTTATCATCAGATCAGCGTAGTTGATCAGGGTGTGGGCTTTGACATTCGCTTTCTTGACCGGATTTTCCAGGTGTTCCAGCGGTTGCACAAAAAGAATGAGTTTCCCGGTACAGGTATCGGATTAGCTATTTGTCAGCGGGTGGTGGAAAATCATGGGGGAAGTATCAGCGCCCATAGTACGCTGGGCGAGGGCGCTACGTTTAGTGTCTACCTGCCCGCTTAGCTAGTAGCCAATTTTCTGTTGCAGAATCGAATAGCTTGGTAAGCTTTGCCGCGAAGTTGTCTATAAAACGAAATAGCTGCCGGTGGTGGTTTGACCAGTGCCCGCAGCTATTTCGTTACTCAAATTATACCACATGCCAGAGATTGCTCAGCTTGATAGGTACAGCTTATCCGTTGAGACTAGTGTCTGACTCTACTTGGTTGTCAGAATAGTTGGCCCATCAGGAAACTGAATATCAACATTGTCTTCCGCTGTGACAAAAACTTCCTGTGGTTTATCAACTGAAGTAGCACTTAAGGTTGCTTTCAATACTTTACCCGAAGGATTGAGCTGACCCAGTTTTTTGGTAGAACTCTCGTTCGATGTCATCCAGACTAGGTACGTATTTTTTGATGGAGTCAGGTTTTTTGGTGGAGCCAGATTCTGCACATCTATGTTCAGCACAAAGTTTTTGTTCTTATCTGTTTTCACTTGTACGGTCCCACTGGCGGACGGAACAATGGTGGAGTTACGAAAGGTCATTTTGGGCGTACATGAACTGAGGCCAGCGATCAGACTCAGCGCCATCATGATACTCTTGATGTGTTTCATTTTGTTGGTACTTTAGCTAGTGATTACGTTATACGTATAAACGTGGGTGACGAGTTTAATTAATGAAAAGACCTGTTTTCAGGACCTTCACGCATAGCTTGATGCCAACATTCCTCCAAGAAACAGCTTCCTACCATTCATCAATCAGTTCGTCAAAATCATAACTTGTATACCTGACAGTTTGTTAGAAGACGTCCTTTCGCGAGTCATATCAGGGTTTATGGACTCTACTATTAATACCATAGCAGCTAAACAAGATACTACGAAACACAGATTTAGTCGATAGAATAAAAAATAGGCGCAGCAGATGTAGTTTAAAACCGGTCATTCATTCGCATAACCCGTACTTTTGTTGATGCGTTATGAGCATCTATTACTGAAGTGCATAGTTTATGTATAGTTTAAGAACGATTATAGTGAGGGGGCGCACCCGTCGATTTTACAAGCGTTGGTTGACAGCAATCTGGTACAGCAAAGTGGCTATGGCGATGACGAATACTCCCAACAAGCTGTCGAGCTAATCCGTCAACAGACAAATAATCCATCCGCTTCCATTTATTTTGTTTCCGGAGGAACGCAGGCAAACCTGGCCGTAATTTCGTCGGTACTACGTCCGTATGAATCCGTGATTTCTGCCGCGACCGGACACATCTTGATTCACGAAACGGGTGCGATTGAAGCAACGGGCCACAAAATCGAAGCGGTGCAAAGTGCAGATGGTAAACTCAGACCAGCTGATATTCTAACCATTCTGGAAAAGTTTGAAGCGGTCCATATGACCATGCCCCGTCTGGTGTACATATCCAATCCAACGGAGATAGGGACACACTATGTCCGGGAAGAATTGATTGCTTTGGCCCGTTGTTGTCGCGAACATGGCTTGTTTCTGTTCATGGACGGAGCTCGGCTGGCTTCCGGATTATGTGCCAGCGATATAACCTTTCCCGATCTGGCCGACTATACCGACGTTTTTTACATTGGTGGTACAAAAAGTGGCGCTTTATTGGGTGAAGCCATTGTGATCAACAATCCAGCGCTGCAACCAAATTTTGCGTATACACTCAAACAGCGAGGAGCGCTATTAGCCAAAGGAAGACTACTGGGTATTCAGTTCAAAGCGCTTTTTACCGACAATCTATTTTTCGAAATCGGGGCTCACGTCAATCGGATGGCGGCAAAGCTTGTCGTTGCGTTTAGCCAGTTAGGGTATTCGTTTCTGACAAAATCATCTACCAATCAAATTTTCCCTATTCTGCCGATTCAGGTTATCCAGGAATTACAGGCGAAATATGATTTTTATGTCTGGCAGAAAATTGACGATCAGCAGGCTGCTATTCGGCTGGTAACGAGCTGGACTACTCAGGAAGCAGTAGTTGATCAATTCATCAATGATTTAAACCAGGCAAACGAACAAGCCTTGGTTCATGTAACCGTTGCCAGCAAGTAAGGAGCCGGGTATATAGTCAGGGCTACCCGCTTGTGAACGGGTAGCCCTGACTACAGGTAGCAAGTGGCTACAAATTACTTATAATAGCCCCAGACTTCCCGGCTTGTAAGGCCTGTTTTTGAAATAACGACGGGTACCACCAGTTCAGGCAGAACCGTACGCCCTTCCAGGCGATCAGCGGGAAGGGTATTGATTGGAACGTTGTTTGTCGAACTTACTGACCGGTTCGTATAGGTAAACGTTACGGGTAAAACATAGTTACCGGCGTAATCTGATTTCACTTTTGACAGTTTTTCAAAAGCTCGCGTAACCGCCTGATCAAAACCAAAACCGACGTTATCCGGACTAAGCAGCTTGACATTCGTTATTTGGCCCGTTTCGTCCACGTCGAAACCGGCATAAACGCGCCCGTAAGCGCCGTTGTTCCAGGCTATATTCGGGTACTTTACGTTTTTTTGTAGAAAATCAGTAAACCCAATGTCGTTGCTCAACTGCGTGTTGTTGAGGGTCGTTTCCGGCAGTCTGGAATCGTAGTTCGTCACGATCTTGACGACATCACTTTCAGTTAGTCGCTTGTCAGGTATCGTGGCGGACAACTGGCCGGAAGGGTCTCGCAAAACAGTTTCTAATGAGCGTTTGGTCAGACTTACGGGTTGCGGAGGTGTATCGCCTATCTGAATGTAATACCGTTCCTTCGTCTGATAGTAGCCCTCGAAAGAACTGCTTTTCTCGTAACCATTCCGAATCGATTTTTGGATCAGTCGGCTGGTCAGGCTTTTCAATAATTTCGTTTGGCCGTTATAAACCAACATGACATACGCTTCGTATTTGATGCCAAGCATTGCCTTTGGCTGTCGGATAAACGTGTTGCCGTTGATTGTAAAGGCATAGGGTGTCACAATTTTAGGTGCAATATCTTTTGAAATCTGGCACGTTACTTCATGATTCACCAGATTGAAAGCCAAGTAACAAGGGATTGCTTTACCTGACTCATCGAGTTGTATAGTACCTTTCTGCAATACCGGAAATGTATAGAATTCGCTGCCTAACAACATGACTTGCTGATGGGAAGAAGCCGGAAAACGATAGGCGGCTTCAGACACATACGACTCACATATCGTCACGACTTGTCCAAAGCCATCTTTTGTGACGGTACACTGACCCCAGGCCGTTGCGGCACGGATAAACAAAAGAGCCGAAAGTATAGTGAAACGATTCATAACTCCGATATGGATAAGTTGTAGGGATTGTTATAAAGCTACGCCAATAAAGTTATATTATTTCATTAAAAATAAATAATGCAAAAAAGGGCTCTTTACGAGAGTAAATAATGTTCAACTTTTTCCGGCTACCTTTGTCCTAAGGGTAGCAAATAAATTACCGAAAGGTAGCCTGTGTTTGCTTTAAAAGGGAATGCAGTGAAAAGCTGCAACAGTCTCCGCTGCTGTAACCCCACGATGAAAGTCACATACCATGTGCGCCACTGTTCTTGAACGGGAAGGCCGTTTGTGGCTGGGGAAGTCAGAATACCTGCCTTTGTAGAATCGATCAACAGCTTTCGGAAGAAAAGCTCGGCTATTCATGATTAAGAGAAAAATAACCGCTAGGCTGCCAAAATCAGCCGTTCCTATCTGGCTGACCTTTTTGTTCGCCCTAGTACTTGCCAGTAGCACCGCTCGGCCAGTTCCGTCTAAACCGGTACCAACGATTAACGTTCCAGTTGGTGAGCAAGTGTCTGTTCGCTACGCCAAAGGCTTTAGCATTAAGTACACTGGCCCTTACAAGATCGTCTCGATTATTAGCCCGTTTGAAAAAAAGGTTGATACTATCCGGTATGTGCTGGTGCAACGGGGTACACCACCGCCAAAAGGGTTTGCTGCCAGTCAGGTCATTGAAATTCCGTTACGTAAGCTGGTCGCCATGTCGTCAATGCACGTAGGATTGGCCGCTTTTCTAGGAGCCGAAGACCTGATCGTTGGGCTAGCTAATTTGAAATATGTCTCGTCGCCCAAAGTGCTCCGGCGGATCGAAACTGGAAAAATCCAGGAAGTTGGGCGCGACCAAACGATCAATGAAGAGCAACTGATTACCATGCAGCCCGATCTGCTGATGGCGATGGGAAGCCCAACGGCCCGAATGGATCGGTATCGTACGCTACGGGATGCGGGCATTCCGGTGCTTATCAATTCGGAGTGGGTGGAAACAACGCCACTGGGCCGGGCTGAGTGGGTGAAACTGATGGCGGCACTGCTTAACAAGGAAAAATTAGTCAATCAGAAGTTTAGTCAGGTTGAGAACGAGTACAAACGGTTGTCAGCGCTTACGCAAAAGGTGTCATACAAACCGTCGATCATCAGCGGCATGAATGCGAAAGATGCCTGGTTCGTCCCGGATGGAGATAGCTACATGACCCGTTTTTTTCTGGATGCGGGTGGCAGTTATCCTTGGGTAAACCGGCGGGCTACGGGTAGCTTGCCTCTCAACTTCGAAGCGGTTTATCCGATAGCCCTGAAAGCCGATTATTGGCTCAACGTAGGCATGATGTCGGTCGATTCGAAAGAGAGCGTATTAGCCAGAGACGCCCGGTACGCTGATTTCAAGGCGTTTAAGCAGGGGCGGATGTACAGCTACAGCAAGCGGGTAAACGCCCAGGGAGCAAACGATTTCTGGGAGTCAGGCGCATTGAATCCGCAATTGGTTCTTGCTGACCTGATCAAGATACTCCACCCCGAACTTTTACCGAAACACGAACTGGTCTATTACCGGCAACTGAAGTAATGAAAAGCACTGTTGCTTCTTTGAATGACGCGAGCCGTTTCTCGTCCAAATGGCCTTGGCGTCGGCTGATGCTGTTCGTTTTGACGGGTTTGGCCCTGCTCTGCTTTCTCACAAACATTAGTTTAGGGTCGGTCGCTATTCCGCTCAAGGAAGTGGCCCGCATTGTTTTTCAGCAGGAATCGGAGAACAGAGCATGGCTGTACATCGTACAGAAAATACGGTTGCCTAAAGCAATTACTGCGGTGATAGTCGGTTGCGGACTTTCCGTTAGCGGTTTACAAATGCAGGCTCTTTTCCGAAATCCACTGGCCGGGCCTTCCGAATTGGGTATTACAGCGGGGGCCGGTCTGGGTGTTGCGCTGGTTATGCTGGGCAGTGGCGGTAGCGCCAGTCTGTACGCGATTCGCCAACTGGGCGTATCGGACAGTTGGTTGTTGGTAACGATGGCTTCGCTGGGATCGGCGTTGGTGCTGTTGCTGGTTTTGTCGATTGCCGGTCGATTGCGCGACAATGTTGTTTTGCTCATCGTCGGCGTTATGGTTGGTACCATTACGTTATCCATCGTTAGCATCTGGCAGTATTTCAGCCAGCCTGAACAGCTTCAGGAGTACCTGATGTGGACATTTGGTTCGCTGGGTGGTGTCGTGCAAACGCATCTATATGTACTGGCGGGCGTGGTAGCCGGTGGCTTGTTGCTGGCTCTTGCTTCGTCCAAAGCTTTAAATGTCCTGTTGTTGGGCGAAAACTACGCGCGGAGCATGGGCCTGAATGTGCGACGTAGCCGCTTGTTGATCCTGACAAGCACAAGTTTGCTGACGGGTAGCATCACGGCGTTCTGTGGTCCTATTGGCTTTGTCGGCATTGCCGTTCCACATCTCACTCGCTCGCTGCTCAACACGTCAGATCATCGGCTGCTGGTTCCGGCGACCTGCCTGATTGGAACGGTACTGTTGTTGGTTTGCGATAGCATTGCTCAACTGCCCGGTACGCAGGCTGTGTTACCAATCAACGTCGTAACATCGCTGCTGGGCGCCCCCGTGGTCATCTGGATTATCGTTCGTCGAAACAATTTACGGACTGCACTCTGATGGACCAACAGCAACCCTTGTTAAGCACCAAGGCATTGACAATCGGCTACTTAAGGAGTCGGCAGGTCAGTCGAACGGTGGCCAAATCGCTGGATGTGAGTTTGTGGGCTGGTCAGTTGGTTTGTCTGCTGGGTCCGAACGGCGCGGGTAAGTCAACGTTGATGCGGACGCTGGCCGGTTTGCAGGATCCATTGGGAGGGCAGATTTTTGTTACGGGTCAGGAGTTAGCTCAATTAAGTCCCACAGCCTTGGCGCAGAAGCTGAGTTTGGTGCTGGCGGAGCGAGTCGATACCGGAAATCTGCTGGTTCGCGAATTGGTAGCGTTGGGCCGTACTCCGCATACGGGCTGGTTCGGGAACCTGACCATATCCGATCACGAACAGGTACAAAACGCTCTGGAAATGACGGAGACGCTTGGGTTTGCTCATCGTCGTTTGCATGAGCTAAGCGATGGCGAACGGCAGAAGGTAATGCTCGCCCGTGCGCTGGCGCAGGATACCGACTTGATCCTACTGGACGAACCGACCGCTCACCTTGATTTACCAAATCGGGTGGAGATGATGCGGCTGCTACACCGATTGTCCCGCCAAACGCAGAAAGCGATTTTACTGTCAACGCACGAGCTGGATTTAGCACTGCAAACGGCGGACAAACTCTGGCTGCTGGATGCAAACGGCCATCTGGCTGTGGGTGCTCCAGAAGATTTAGTGCTGACGGGCGCTTTCGAAATTACGTTCGCAAAAGAAGGTTTTTCCTTTGACCGAAACACCGGGACATTCACGATGCATGCCAACGAAATAGGTCCGACACTACATCTCACTGGTGACGAAAACCTGCTTTTTTGGACTCGTCGGGCGCTTTATCGGGAAGGCTTCATCGTTGGCCCGTCAAACGAAGCGGTTTGTACAATTACCGCTTCCAATCAGAGCGGTAGGGCTACGTGGCAGTACACCATGAACGGTCATGATAGCGTCTTTTTCTCAATTACCGATCTATTGGCATCACTGCAAGAGCTGAAAAACAACTCGGTTCTTACGACAAAATCTGTTTTAAAACAGTAAAATCTTATGAAAATATACACCACAAAAGGCGACAAAGGTACCACGGGGTTGTTTGGGGGGAGCCGGGTCGATAAAGATAACGTTCGTATTGAATGCATCGGAACGCTGGACGAAGCCAACTCAACAATCGGATTATTGCGCGTGAAGCTGGGTGTTGATCATCCGTGGCAGCCAAACCTGCACAAGATCCAGAAAGATTTGATGGATATGATGTCGCACCTGGCCCGGCCTTCCGACGCTAAAAAAGAAAATAAAAACCCGATGCCGGAAGATGGTGCTTCTTTCTGCGAGCAATGGATTGATGCACTGGAAGCCGCCATGTCGTCGCCATCGGATTATTTTTTGTTGCCGGGAGGTAACGAAATATCCGCACTGTGTCACGTCGCGCGCACACAGATCCGGCGGGGTGAACGGCGGCTGGTCTCGTTGCGTAAAACTGATGAAGTGAATCCGGCTATTCCGGCTTACGTTAACCGACTTTCTGATTTGTTTTTTACCCTGGCGCGGGCCGAAATGGACAAAGCTGGTGTAGCTGAAGAGAAATGGCAGCTTTTTCTATACAAGCGCTTCAAGTCAGAAGTATAAATTATTCTTCGACAGGATTTACAAGATTGACATGATTTCTTTTTGACAAGTTATCTCACAGATCATTAATAATCAGTTATTTTCTGACAGGGTTTACGGGATTAATATTAAGAAAGGAAAATCCTGTCAATCCTGTCAAAAAAAGCACTCAATACTATGATCATTTACGTATCGGGTGGAGCACGGAGCGGCAAAAGTCGGTATGCGCAGGAGCGTGCCCGCCAACTCAGCGATTCGCCGGTTTATGTGGCTACAGCCCACATTTGGGATGATGAATTTGGTCGGCGGGTAGAGCGGCACCGAAACGAACGAGGTCCTGAATGGACCACGTTTGAATCCGAACGCGATCTAAACAACCTGCCGCTGGAAAATAGGGTAGTGGTCATTGATTGCGTTACGCTTTGGCTCACCAACCTGTTTATGGCGTTTGACAATGATATAGAGCAAACGCTCAACGCATTTAAGGCTGAAATTGATTCGCTACGTCAATTGTCAGGAACGTTTCTTATTATCTCCAATGAGATTGGCATGGGGCTACATGCGGATACCGAGCTTGGTCGAAAATTTACCGACTTGCAGGGTTGGGCCAATCAATACGTAGCAACGCACGCTGAGGAAGCAATTTTTATGGTATCGGGTTTGCCGCTATGCCTGAAAAAGAATTTTTAAAAAAACGTAAAAGTCGAAAACAATAGCCCGTTGGACAGAGTTATGTATTTGTAATTCGCTTGAAGCAGAGTAAAAAAACGGAAACGTGACAGTATTTCTGCACACAGAGTGAAATCAAAAGCCAGGTGACTATTCGTCGTCTGGCTTTCTTTTTGGCCTTAACTTTCTATCCAGGTCAGCTTCTCGGCAATTGGTTTACGAACCGCTGGTTTATCCTTCGCCTGATGGTAACCCATGTAAAAAAACCCAAGACATTTTTGGGTAGGTGTCAGGTTTAAAAAGGCTTCCAGAGCAGCCAGATTGCTGGGCGAACTCCAGTAAGCGCCAACGCCCAACGCTGTTGCCGTAAGCCACATGTTTTCGACTGCGCAAGATACAGCCGCCACCTCTTCCCACTCCGGCACCTTATCAGGGTGTACTTCCATCACAATAGCAAGAATGCAGGATGACTTCAACACCTTGTTCCGTGTCCCTTCGTATTTTGCTTCCGAGAACGATTCAGGAGTCGCATTAGACCGATACGTGTCGCTCATAAAATCGGCGAGTTTGGTTAATCCGTCGCCCCGAAAAATGGTAAACCGCCACGGCTGGGTCAGTCGATGCGTGGGTGCGTAGTTCGCGTTTTCGAGAATGGTTTCGATAACGTCACGCGGAACTTCTTTGTCGATGTAGTCGGGCGGAAAAATGCTGCGACGGCTACGAATAATTTGGTTGATCGTGTCGATTGATTGGGACATGTTGTACGTACTCATTTAAATAGGCTTATCAATTTAACTTGGTGGACGAATTACGAGTTCCTATCGACATAGGAACGTACTGGCTTACGGTAGACAAAACGAAATCGACCCGTTCTGCTACGGAAATTCGGGGTAGTTCGAGCAAGGTAAAGTTCAACTGCTGATAAGTTTCTACTATAGCGTCATGCAAGGCGCAGGACTCGGCGAAGGTCTGCCAGCGTTCTGCATCATTGACGTAAATTGCTTCCCAGGGGGGAGCGACGAACACCGTGGGTTGGTAGGGGTACTGCTGAACAGCCTGTTGAAACAAGGCATCGACTGGTACATTGCCCACTCGTAAATACGCAATGATGTCGGGAATAGCCCGATCAAAAAACAGTGCCTGATCCTGACCGAATGTGCTTGCCCGCTTATGATCGGTAATCATACCCTTCAGGGCCAATCGGGCAAAACAATCCAGATCGATCCAGGGTAGGCACTGACTTCCGCTCGCGACTTCCTGCTGAATCAACTGCCGGGATATTTCGTCAAAACAACGAAAACCAGCAGCCCGCAAGGCTTCGATCAATGTACTTTTACCGGCACCCGGTCCACCCGTAATGATAAACTTAGACATATTTGTTACTCACCAAATGGACGACAATCACCAAGATGACCATGAGCAAGCAGGTGAAGTGATTGATTCGGCTGGTGCGCTCGATATCAGTTGGCTCGATCAATCGCTCCTGTTCGCCGATATACGGTTTGTCCACTAAAACGCCGTGGTATACATTCGGACCCCCAAATCGGCAGTTGAGAATACCCGCTAAAGCCGCTTCGGGATAACCGGCGTTTGGGCTCTTATGTAGACTACCATAGTGGATAGAAAATCGAAGTCCGCGCCGGTTTCCACTGACTAAGCCCATCAGCAAAGCGGTCAATCGGGCTGGAATAAAGTTGGCAACGTCGTCCAGCCGGGCGGCAAACTTACCGAATTGCTCGTAACGGTCGCTACGGTAGCCGATCATCGAATCCAGCGTATTGATCATTTTGTAGGTCATCATTCCCGGAATACCCGCTAGCCCGTAGAAGAAGAGAGGAGCGATAACACCGTCACTCAGGTTTTCGGACATGGTTTCGAGCACGGCAATCCGTATTTGCTGGGCGCTTAACCGCGACGTGTCTCGCCCAACGATCCGCGAAACCTGCCGACGCCCCGCTTCGATCCCATCCCGTTCCAGTACCCGAAAGACGGCTCTACCTTCGGTAATCAGGTTGTTGTTCGCCAGGCCGTACCAGACAAAAAGCCCATTGACGAGCACAAATAGGACGGGGTGAATAATTAGCAACAGTTGATGTAAAAAGTAGAAGAACAGGTAAACCAGAATGCACAATATGATGGTCAACGCAGCCCCTTTCCAGAGTCGAAATACCCCGTGGTTGAGTCGACGTTCACAAAAGGCAATGGTCGAGCCAAACAGTCGGATCGGGTGGGGCCAATTGTCGGGGTCGCCAATCAGCAAATCCAGCACGTAGCCGATCAGGAGCGGGAGGATTACCAGTACTAGTTTTCCCATTCGGACAAGGCGTTGATTAGCAAGGCGTTTTTGTCAGGGGATAGTGTACAGACTCGAAAGTGCCCCGCTCCCAAGCCCCGAAAATTGCTGGCGTCTCGAATAAGCAGACCGTACTTTTCGAGCAAGAAAGCTTTTAACTGGGCGGCTGTACCCTTGTTTGTTTCCGCCAGAAAAAAATGCGTATCGCTGTCAAATACTTGAAGCTGATCATTCTGACGCAATTGCTGAACGAAATGGGCTTTGTCAGCCAGGAGTTGATCCAAAGGCAATTGACACTGCTCGAACTGTTCAAAAATAAATCGCCCCGCAGCCAGTGCCATCGCGTTGACCGTCCAGGGTTGTTTACAAGCTTTGAGCTGATCTATACGTTCCGGCTTACTAGCAACGTAACCCAGTCGAAGACCCGGAATCGCGTAGGCTTTTGTCAATGACCGCATGACGAGCAGGTTATCAAACTGGTCGAGTAACCCAATTGCGGTATCAAGCTCACGGGTGAATTCGATGAACGCTTCATCGATCACAAAAAGGGTCTGCGGATTTTTTCCCATCCAGTCGGTCAGTTGCCCGAAAATGGCTCCCGTTGGGTTGTTGGGCGTACAGATAAAGACTAAATCGCTCGTCAATGCCGGCAGATCGGAAAGTGTATTCCAGTCGAGGAAGGTCAGCCTGTGCTGAAACATCCGGCAGGCATCTTCGTACTCGGCAAAGGCGGGCGCTACAATCGTGGTCGTCTGACCGGCAAATGCCTGAGCAATCAAATAGATGCTTTCGGTGGTACCACTGTTGATGAGTACTTGCTCTGGCGTCACCCGGTGGTGTTCGGCGACCTGATTAGCCAGACTCTCGGCCAGTACTTCCGGGTATCGGTTGATGGTTGCCCATTGACTGAACAGGTATTCTTTAAGACCTTTAGGCTCACCGCCATACCACACATTGGTACTAAAGTCGGCTGTAATCGTGCGCGAGTAGCGGTAGCTATCGTCGCCATGTCCGTGCAGCATAAACTAAGCTTCAAGTAGCCGAATTTGGGGAACGTATTCCCGAAACTGTTCGTCGGCGGATATGATAGTTAAATTTTCTTCCAGAGCAGAGGCTATCAGGAGTCGATCGAAAGGGTCGCGGTGATTAGCGAATAAGGGAATGGATTCGTAAGCCGCAATGTGCGTGTTACGGAGTGGCATTAGCTGAAAACCATCGCGATAAAGCTGGCTAATCAAGGCTTCTACAGGCAAAGAGAGTTCAGGTAACTTATTAATTTTCTGCTTGATCGCAATTTCAAATAAGCTTATCTGACTAACCCAAATTGTGTTTGTCTGTAAAATGTTTTGAACAATCGGCTTTAACTTTTCCGGGCTGACAATTGCCCATATAAAAACCTGTGTATCGGCTAAATAATCCATTACATGTAATCACTCAGGTCGTCGAGCGGGTCATTGAAATTATCGGGGATACTATACTGGCCGGCTAAACTACCCAATTTCACTCCTTTATGATCACCACTCGTCTTTTGCCATTCCTGCTCTTCCATGAATAGGACCACTACTTTTGACTTTTTCATTGTAGGTGGTAATTCGGTCAAGGTAAGATTACCGTTTTCGTAGATTCCTTCGATGGCTTTGTACATAACAGTTCATTTATAAGTGTACAATAATCAAAGATAACTTTTTTTGCAAAGTGTTCGGATTCATACGTGAAGAGTCGCGTACACCTGGTCCATATCGATGTTCGCCCGAATTACATCCGCCAGCCGGTCATATTGCTGGTCTTTAAATTTCTGAAAATCGAACGGGGATTCTGATTGTTGCGTCGAATAGTCGGTCAGTAGATCGTTTATAACAACGTCGTTATCCAAAATGCCATGCAGATACGTACCCCAACAGCGATGGCTGTGCCGGTAGCCGTCCGCCAATCCATTGTCCAGGTACGCTACCGGATTGGATGTACCAAGCACCGTTGTCTCGCCCATGTGTATTTCATACCCTACGCAACGAGCCGTTTGCTGCTGGTAGGTGAACTGGCGTTGCTGCGTCGTTTTTGTAGGTTGCAAAACGGTTCGAACGGGCAGTAGGCCTAAGCCGGGAATAGACTCAATAGCACTTTCCAAATGATCAGGGTCGTCAATACGTTCGCCCATCATCTGATAGCCACCACATATCCCAATCACCGTTTTCCCGTCTTTGTGGGCCGACACAATGGCGGAGGCTACGCCGTTATTTTTCAGCGTTAACAAATCCTCAATGGTGTTTTTACTACCCGGTAAGATAACAATATCGGCTTTGCGGAGTTCGTCGGGTTGGTTTGAATAAAACAGGTTGACGCGTGGATCGCGTTCTAATCGGTCGAAGTCGGTAAAATTGGATAAGCGTTTCAACAAAACGACCGCTACGTTTACTTTTCCGGCTACCGTAGATCGAAATTTCTGTTCCAATGAAACTGAATCTTCCTGCTCGATAAAAATATCCCGAAAGTAAGGTAATACGCCCACGACTGGAACACCGGTCAGTTCTTCCAGCATCCGGCGTCCGTCTTCAAACAAGCGAGCATCTCCCCGAAATTTGTTGACAATAATACCTTTGATGATTGAACGTTCCTCTGGCGTCAGCAGAGCAATGGTGCCGTAAACACTGCCGAATAATCCGCCCCGGTCGATGTCGCCAATCAGGTACGTTGCCGCACCCGCATGCTGTGCCATACGCAGGTTGGTAATGTCGCGGTGTTTTAAATTTAACTCCGAAATACTACCCGCTCCCTCCATCACCACGGGCGAATACTGGTTGCTCAATCGGTCAAACGCCTGCTTAACAGCGGTAAAGAGTTCAGCCCGGTTGTTTCCCATGAAATAATCGTAAGCGGACTGATTGCCAATGGGCTTGCCATTGAGGATGACCTGCGAACTTTTGTCGTTTGTTGGCTTCAATAATACCGGATTCATATCGGTATGACAGGCAATGCCAGCCGCTTCGGCCTGAACCGCCTGCGCCCGACCAATTTCGAGGCCATCGGGGGTCGCATAGCTGTTCAACGACATATTCTGGGCTTTGAACGGGGCAGGTTGATAGCCGTCCTGTTTGAAAATCCGGCAGAATCCCGCCGTGATAACGCTTTTGCCAACGTCGGACGCCGTACCGACAAACATAATGGGACGAAGCTTACGCATTAGTTTCTCGAAGGTTAAGCCGTGAGGATACCGTCTTGGTTATCGTGTCTGCGGTCAGATCGTCCAGTGCTACGCACTCCGCGCCTAGAGCCTGAGCCAACTCCCGCGCCCGACCCAATCGCAGGTAATCAGTGTCCGTGTCAATAACCAGAGTCGATAGCGATTGATCACGAAGCTGGTTGGCCAGTCGAATCGTTTGTTGCCAGGCATCACCACCGCCGGGTAAGGGTACATTAGCTTTACCATCGCTTAAAATGACCACGAAAGGCTGTCTCTTGTCCGATTTTTGGAGCGATTGCACCAGTTCGGCAGTCATTTGTAAGGCGTGTGGTAATGGCGTTCGTCCGCCCGTTGGCAGGTTCTGTAGCGCCTGCTCAGCCTGCTCAATATCGCGGGTAGGGGCTAATAGTAGCTGCGACTCTACTCCCCGAAAAGCAATAACGCCCACACGATCGCGGTGCTGGTAAGCGTCGGTCAATAGACTTACTACACTCCCTTTGACAGCTTCCATCCGGCGGCTGGCAGCCATCGACCCGGACGCATCGACCACAAACAAAATCAGGTTACCTGTTTTTCCGACTCGCACACTCTGATGCAGATCGTCACGGGTGATTTTCCACTCATCGTCTCCCCGGTGTATTGCGCTCTGCAAGGTAGCTGATACCGCAAGATCCATTGGTTGCTGATCGGGAACCGCTCGCACGTACGAACCGCGTGGCGCATTCATAACTGGATTACGTCGTCCAGTCACAGCGGGTTGCTGACTGACGTTTGTTTCGGTAACCAGCGATTGCGTACTCAGGACAGGCAGCACGCCAAAAACCTGTTCCTGCTGTGATTCGTCACGAGATGATTCGTCGCTTTGTGATGAATTACCGTTGGGCGATTGTGGAGCTGTTTCCGATTGATCGTTGTTTTTTTTAGGTTGTGGTTGGTGGGGGGCATCCGATGGCGGCTGTAGTTCATCCAGCTGGTTTTCGAACTGTCGATTCTCTTCCGCTGGTTTTTTTCGATGCCGGTGGGGGAGAGCCAGCTCAGCCGCTTGCCGAATGTCGTCCGCTGTTACATCGGTGCGCCCCGCTAGAGCCGCTAGTGTCAAAGCTGTTTTGTACAAGACAATATCGGCCCGTAGACTGGCGACGTTCAACTGCGTACACAGCTGACTAATGAACGTCAGTAACCCGTCGGTCATGCGTACTTCGGGTAACAACTGGCGAGCCTGCTGAATCTGACGCGCTATGGCCTTTTGTTCATTATCCCACTGATTGACAAATAACACGGGATCGGCTTCAAAGGCAATACGGCGTCGAACGACTTCGGTTCGCTCGGTAGCATCGCGGGGAGCCGTTACATCGACTACTAATCCAAACCGGTCAAGGAATTGAGGGCGAAGGTTGCCTTCTTCGGGGTTCATCGTTCCGATTAGCATAAACCGGGCCTGATGATTCACCGACAAACCGTCCCGCTGAACCGTGTTGACACCCATAGCCGCAACGTCGAGCAAACTGTCGATCAGGTGATCGGCCAGCAGGTTAACTTCGTCAATGTACAGGATACCCTGATGAGCCGAAGCCAATAATCCCGGCTGCAATTTCTTTTTCCGTTCTACCAACACACCTTCCAAATCCAGACTACCCAACACCCGGTCTTCGGTTGCCCCGAGCGGCAGGTTAACAAACGGAACGGCTACCTCTTCCGTTTGCCAGTTGGGCTGTTGACAGGCTTCACATTCGTTCAACGGTTCATTAGGCAAACAGTTGAACTGAGAACCGGCTACACGCAGGATAGGCGGCATCACTGCTGACAAGCCGCGAACAGCCGTGCTTTTAGCAGTACCCTTGTCGCCCCGGACCAGTACCCCGCCAATACCCGGATTGACCGCGCACAAAAGAAGGGCTTGTTTGAGCCTGGGCTGACCGACGAGGGCCGAAAACGGGTAAATCATGAATGGGTGAGTCGGATAAAAAAGTAATTGGAAGCTGTCAAAATATGTTGGTTGCTGGTTATTCGCTGCGTATTTCAAGCATGCTTTCGCTTTTCAGGTACACCTCCTGCAAGGCCTGTAACATATCGGGGGATGGGTTCGCCCACATGCCCCGCTGAGCGGCTTCGAGCAACCGTTCGGCGATGGCGTTCAAAGCCCACGGGTTGCTTTCAGCAAAGAACTGTTGCATGGCGGGGTCCAGAGCGTAGGTTTCGCCCACCTGCTCGTACATCCAGTCATCGACAACCTGCGCGGTGGCATCATAGCCAAACAAATAGTCTACCGTAGCGGTCAGCTCCAAACCACCCTTGTAACCGTGTCGCTTGATGCTTTCCAGCCATTTCGGATTGACGACCCGCGACCGGAAAACGCGTAATGCTTCTTCTTTCAAGTCGCGCACAACCGGCTGGGCGGGGTTCTGTGAATCACCAAAATAGTGTTTCGGCTGTTGCCCCGTCAGGCTGCGGATCGTGGCAATCATGCCGCCGTGAAATTGCAGGTAATCGTCGCTGTCAAAAATATCGTGTTCGCGATTGTCCTGATTGTGAAGCGCTACCTCCACGCCCGACAACCGCTGTCTGAACTCGGTACGCGCGTCGACACCCTGCGCGGTTTTCGAATAGGCGTACCCACCCCAATTGACGTAAGCCTGAGCAAAATCAGCGTCGGCGCGCCAATTTTTTTCGTTGATGAGCGGCAGAATACCTGCTCCATAGCTACCGGGCGCTGCCCCAAAGATTCGGTAACTGGCTCGCTCTTCGGCTTCTTCGAGGGGCATATCCTGGTCGCTTATTGCTGCTAAATCAGCCAGGTAATGCTTACGGACGAAGTTCTGGTCGAGTGGTTCGTCCAAGGCAATGACGCGCTGAACCGCTTCGTCCAACAACTCAATCAAATGTGGGAAAGCATCCCGGAAAAAGCCGCTGATTCGGGTCGTGACGTCGATTCGGGGGCGGCCTAACTCGTCGAGCGAAATCACTTCCACGGTTGTCACGCGCCGACTTTCGACCTGCCAGACCGGTCGGACGCCAAGCAAAGCAAGCACTTCGGCTACGTCGTCGCCACTGGTTCGCATGGCGCTCGTACCCCAAATGCTGATACCCACGCTTTCGGGATACGTTCCGGTTTCTTTCCAGTGCCGGTCAAGCACTTCGCGGGCGAGTTGCTGACCCACTTCCCAGGCTGCCTGCGATGGTAACGCTCGTGGATCGACCGCGTAAAAATTACGACCTGTCGGCAAAATATGCGCCATCCCCCGAGTCGGTGCGCCACTTGGCCCTGCCGGAACATACCCACCGGATAAACCGTGCATTAGGTTAGTGATTTCGTCGTCGGTACGCGCCAGATTGGGCATTAGCCGACTGCATACGTAACGCAACACCTGTCGAATGCCGTCAAACTTGGCTTGGGCTGGTGATTCGTTAAACATCTCGAACAGCACTTGATCGATGCGGTCAGGGTGGAATCGATACTGTTGAGTCACCCGAAACAAGTGGTTGGCCAGTTCGTCAAGGACTTCCAGCGCATCCGAATGGGTGATCACGGGGCGTCCGGCTAGTTCCGTAAATACCGTCGAAACGGATTGAAGTCGCGCACCTTTATTCGCTTGTAATGTGTTCAGGTTCCAGTTGAAAAGCTGCGCTAATTCGGCGGGTAGACTGGGCGTCGTGGCGTTCGGTAGCCGGGTAAGTGATTGCAGCATATCGACCAAGGCGTCACCCGTCGGCATTTCGCCCAGCGTGTGCAGACCGTTTCGAATCTGAGCCGCTCCCAACTCGCAGAGATACCCGTCGATGTCTTCGATCAAGTGCGCAACATCTTTGCCGTCCATTTCGGTCAGGCTGACTGGCACACCTTCGGGCGTCATTTCATCGTCCCAATCGTGCTTGTGATCACCGTGGTCGCGGCTGAGCATGGCCGACAGATCGGCGTCCAGATTCGTTTGTTTGATGAGCGTCCAAATTTGCCGTTGCAAGAGCGGCAGCTTGGCCGGGTCCATCGTTTCGACCTGATAATATTCATCGACCAACTGCGTCAATTGAGCCAGTTCTCCGTAACTGTCGGCGGAGGTCATGGGGGGCGTCAGGTGGTCGATCACGACGGCATGAGCGCGCCGTTTTGCCTGTGATCCTTCGCCAGGGTCGTTGATAATGAACGGATAGAAAAGCGGCAGATCGCCCAGAAATGCATCGGGAAAACAATTGACCGATAGCCCAATGCCTTTCCCTGGTAGCCACTCCAATGTACCGTGTTTACCAATGTGCACAATGGCGTCGGCCCGCCAATCGTCGCGGAGCCAGCGGTACAGAGCGTAATAATGGTGGGTCGGTGGTAAATCGGGCTGGTGATAAATGGCGTCGGGGTCCATGCCGTAGCCACGGGGCGGTTGCAACGCTACGAACGCATTACCCAAATCCAGACCCGCCAACGCAATGTGGCCGTTGTGAACATAGGTTTCGCCGGGGGGCGGTCCCCATTGCTTCTCCATTTTTTTGCGCAACACTTCGGGCAACTGAGCGTACCATTCCTGATAACGCGCAGATGACACCCGACCGGCAGCACTGGCGAGTTGCTCCGGGGTCAAATACGTTTCGTCGTACGCACAACGGTCGATGAGCTGGTGAATCAGCTCCGTTCCCGTTGCGGGTAGTTCGCCGATCTGATAGCCTTCCGCTTGCATCGCGTACAGGATATTCATCAGCGAAGCCGGTGCATCCAGCCCAACGGCATTACCGATCTGCGAGGCTTTCGTATTTGAATTTGTGAAAATAAAAGCGATCTTTTTCTGGGCGTTCGGCAGATTCCGCAGCCGAGAAAAACGCAGGGCCAGCCCCGTTACGCGCTCCACCCGATCATCCAGCGGAACGTAGCCTTTGGCATGCCGTTCTTTCTCTTTGAACGAAACCGGAACCGTAATGATCCGTCCGTCAAACTCAGGAATCGCTACGTTCATGGCCGTATCCAGCGGATTGAGCCCCCGGCTTGACGACTCCCAAGGACCACGGGCCATTCCCGGCGTAATAGCCTGAAAAATGGGAACGTTGAGCTGGGCCAGCGCTCGCCCTGAATCCGCTTCCTCGTCCGCCGGGCGAACATCGGTCATCGCGTACGAGATGGTATTAATCAGATTGTCAATGGCAATGCCACCGTGCTCGGCCTGGAAATAGCTGAACGCGAATGGACCGTTGGTGACCGGATCAACCGCTTTAAGCGACGACGTAAAGATCGGCAGTGCGTTCAGGCCTTTGTCTTCCAACGACCGAACGAGTGCATCCACAAAAGCCGTGTTGCCGCTAAGCCAGTGCGACCGGTAAAACGTAAGGCCCACCGTAGGCCGATCCGGATTATGCTGCTGTACCCAGTCTGATAGATTGGCCTGTTCGGGTAGATCCGGGTGGTAAATGCCATGTTCGGGTAGCTGGACGGGTGCATCGGCCCCGAATCCCGTCATCAGCAGGTGATCAGATAAGAAGTGAAGCAGGGAGGTGAAATTCTGATAGCCTCCGGCTTGTACATACGCCAGCGTTTCGTGCAGAATAGCGGGTGATACCGTTGAAACGGCGGCAAAATCAGGGTTCAATTCGCCCGTACCGCTAATGACGATCAAATGCTGCCCTTTTTCTTTGGCCCGACGTACCAATTCACTAAAGCCGGGAACACTGCTTGGCCGACCGTGGATACGCAGGACAATGATCTGAGCGGCACCGATCTCCCGGTCGAGGAGTTGAGCCATCTGCGCTTCGCTCTTGATCGCCAGCAGACTGATCCCCGACGTTTTCGGAAAATCGTCCGGTAATTCCTGCAAGACCCGGTTCATCGTCAGCAGGTCGGTGTCGGCATGAGTCAGAAATACGATGCCGCCAGTTGGCGTTGCCGTCTGACCGAGTTGGGTCGCTATTTCGGAGCCTTTCCAGGTGTAAAATTGAAAAACGTATTCCGATAGTTCAGCCGGTGGGGCCAGAAACCCGTCGGCGGCAATCATGCTGTCGATGTAATCGAAAATGGCGATGATCTGCCAGTCGCTATTGATGGAGTGAAACCACACTGAATGCCCATCGAACAGCAGCGTGACCACGTTGGCCAGCGTGCAGGGGCCGAGGCACCCGCCTTTGGTCATGTGAACGACGTTGCGAATCTTCCGACGCATCCACTCGCTTTTGTACAATTCGACCGGAATGGCTGCGTACCCCCGGTCGGTGCGACCGCAGCAACAGGCGTTGTAGCAATACGATAAGTGCCCCCGGCGCTGAACCAAGTTTATGGCTTTACCGTCGGATCGGGTTACTCGCTGGCGTTTGATGTCAGCCATAAGGGTTAGTCCGCTAGGGCGGTCGTTGCTCTGTTTTTATCGACTAGAGATGCCGATAAAAGTTGATGAATAAATGCCGGGTTGTTGCCCCAGTATAGATGCACGTACGAAGCGAAGGTGTTGCTGACCCGGTACAATTTGGTTTCGACCGGAATCCCTTTCGCATTCGTGATCGTTGCGAGTGAATCAGAAGAAACTGATTCCTGTAACGTTGAGTAATGAAATTCGTGTCCGTTCAGCGCCAATCCATTCCAGTCCACTCGGCGGTAACCAAGCGTCAGTTTCGCTGTACGCATAGACGTGGTTAGCGGTAAGGCTCCCACCATTGGAAAAACTGCGCCCTGTTTATCTTCAATATGATGACCGAGGTACATAAGCCCACCACATTCGGCGTATGTTAATCCGCCCGATTGGCAGTAGGCCCGAATGCTTTCCCGCATGGTGTCGTTGTCGCCCAGCGTTTGCGCGTACAGTTCCGGATAGCCGCCGGGGAGGTACAAAAAATCCGTTTCGGGCAGTGATGTATCGTGCAATGGGCTGAAAAATGTAACGCGACCGAAGCGAGCGAGTACGTCTAGGTTCTGCTCGTAAGCAAACGTAAATGCCTCGTCGCGGGCTACGCTGATGCGCCGGTCCGATACAGGTTCTGCCGTAGACATTGTGGTGCGTTCTGACCGTTGGGCGCGGGTAATCGCTAGTAAGCGGTCTACATCGATTGTCTTTGGAATAGCGTCGGCAACAGTCTGAATGATGCGTTCGTAATCCGTTTCGGTAGAGATATGCAGACCAAGATGTCGGGACGGAATGGTAAATTCGGGATTTGCCGGTAGATAACCCAGCGCTTCGACGCCTACGTCCGTACAAGCCTCCGCCAGAAAGCGGTAATGCGATTCTGATCCGACAAAGTTGAAGATCGCCCCGACCAGGTTGATGCCTTTGTAAAAGTTTTTGAACCCGTACAGCAATGGAGCCACCGAGTAAGCCATTGCTTTGGCGTTGACGACCAGCACGACGGGAATAGTCAGCAATTCGGCAAGTGCTGCGCTACTGCCCTGCATTCGATTCGAGCCGTCGAACAAGCCCATCACGCCTTCGGTCACGGCCACGTTGGCACCGCTGGCATAGCGTTGATACGACTCGGTCACGTGCTCCGGCGACGCCATGAACAGATCCAGGTTGATACTTGCCGTACCGGCTGCCGTTCGGTGATGATAGGGGTCGATGTAGTCAGGCCCGCACTTGAACGGCTGTACCCGCAGGCCCCGATCCGAAAGTGCCCGTAGCAATCCCAGCGTCAGCGTTGTTTTGCCGGAACCGCTGGATGGCGCTGCCAGCAAAAAATGCGAAAATTCGTCTAGATCAGGCATGCGTTCCATTGACAACCCGTTTAAAAAAACGTCAGGCTGCATTTCGCCATGCGAACGGGAGGGGGACAGCCAGCCAGGCTATGGGTACAATAAACCCATCATTCCGGTACCCAAAAAAGGGCCGACAATGTACGCCAAGCTTGACCGTGCTTCAGACCGCGAAAGCATTGTCAGCAAGAATAAGGGCAGGTTTCCTGACTTGTAACATTGCTGCCGTCCTTCCCAGCCCGGAAAGCCAGTGGACATTGTTGGGCAGCAACTTGTAACGTTACGTACAGTTGCGCGACAGTTCGGATTGACACCACCGGGGTGGCCTGACCGATTCCCTCTTGATCTGCCCGTGAGCAGAACCCTTTTCCTGTTGGGGAAATGAAGTAGTTAACGTATTCTCATCAAAGGTACGGTATATTTTATACTTTTGTGGCTGTTTACGGGTGTGCTTTCTACTGGGAAGCGCTTAAAAGGGAATCCGTCGCACCGTTTCGATGGTGTAAATCGGAGCAGTCCCCGCTGCTGTATAGTTCACAAAAAGGTTCTGACTTAATTAGCCACTGTTCGACTGCGAATGGGAAGGCGTCAGAACGGAACGAGCCAGAAGACCTGCCTTGAACAAATAGCTGGAATGCTTTCGGGACGAAAAGCAACAGAGAGCATTATGCGGCACCCCTCCGGGTGTACATCGGCTTTTTGTGTGCGTTCTCCGCAGGCCAATCAATGGTTCATTTAGTAGCGCAGACGCATGATCAATCCTCTTTTGCTGGATTCACTTCTCCTCGGTGTTCAGCACTCCTTTGAACCCGACCACATGGCCGCCGTATCGGTACTGGCCTCCGAAAAAAACAAACAAGCTAAATACCATATTTGGCGTGTTATCTGGCGGTCGTCGCATTGGGCGCTGGGCCATTCGTTCACGCTGATTCTTTTTTCCTGCCTGATTCTGTTGTTCAAATCGGCGCTGTCGCTGAATATTGCCGAACAAGTCGAACTGGCCGTTGGACCGTTGATGATCTGGCTGGGCATTGTCGCCATCCGACGGAATCATCAGCAAGCGCACGAGCACGTTCAGGCGTCTCCCAACACGTCGTTCAGCCGCTCGTTCTGGGTCGGCATGGTTCATGGATTGGCCGGTACGGGAGGTGCCTGTACCGTTGCGCTGACCCTGGCCGCCCGTGACGCTTCTACCGCCGTCTGGATTATCGTGTTACAAAGCGCTGGTATCATTGTCGCCATGACCATTTACGGGTATCTGTTGGCCTTTTCGCTGACAAGGGTGGTCGATACGTGGCGGCAAACCATTCGGCTTGTCAATTATGCCGTGGGTATCTTTTCCATTGCCATTGGCTTATTTACTCTCTGGGAATCTGTCCAGCCTTAGTCCGCTTCATCTCGTTAAACTACCCCTAATGTATAGTCAAGTGAGTCTATTTTTACGTTTAAGTACCCGTTTACGCATCAGTGCCCAAGTCATCAACCGTAGCTCAGTAAGTGGTATCGTATGTCTGCTGGCTGGTCCGGCCTGGAGTCAATCAACACCCCCCGACACCGTACGCAACCGGGACCTTACGGAAGTCGTCGTTACAGCTACCCGTTCGGAAGTTCGACGCGATTTGGTTCCCCAGCAGATCACGGTGCTAAGCCGACATGACATCGACCAGACACCCGCTACGGACGTTACCGATCTGCTCAAAAAACTGGCGTCTGTCAATGTTATTCAATACCCTAGTTTATCGTCGGGCGTTGGTATTCGTGGGTTCAGACCGCAGTTTTCGGGACTCAATCAACGCACCCTTTTGCTTATTGATGGCCGTCCAGCGGGTGCTACGAACCTGTCAACCATTGGGCTGAATAACGCTGAACGGGTGGAGGTTTTGAAGGGACCGGCTTCGGCACTCTACGGTTCACAGGCGATGGGCGGGGTCATCAACGTAATTACCCGGCGTTCGAAAGGACCGGTTCATGGCAACGCCTTTGCAGAATACGGTTCGTTCCAGACGTACCAGGCGGGTGGAAATGTCGGCGGTAACCTGACGAAACGACTCGACTTCGATGCGTCGCTTAATTATTTCAAACGGGCGCAGGATTACAAGCTGGGCAGTGGCAATTTTTTCCGGGACAAGCTGGATGGCGATCAGGCTGTAAAAAATTACAGCAACAAACCCGCCGAAACTATCGATGATCGTAAAGATGACGGGCAGGTTCGTCCAAACACCAAACTAACGTATTACTCGGGCGCATTACGAGTGGGTTACCAGCTCAGCACCAACTGGCGTGTTGATGCGCGGGGCGAGAAATTTATTGCCAAGGATGTTGAATCGCCCGGTGACATTACCTACGGAACTACCCAATCCAGCCTGAAAGATGCCGACCGGCAGGCGGGCGAAGTTGCGGTCAGTGGTCAGGTGGGCGCGCACAAACCCGTTTTACGGGTGTTTGCTTCCGGCGAAAACAGCTTTTTCAAAACGACCAACGTTTCGGGTAAACCAGTGACGCCGTATCAATCGTCGAGCACAGAGAATCGTTGGGTTGGCATACAGCTAAAAGACAACTGGCAGTTAGGGCCACACACGCTGACGGTGGGCTACGATTACCTTGATGCCAGTACACAATCGCGCAGTTGGAACGATGCCACGACGGAGCGGGCCCCATCACAGCCTAATTATGCCATTCGCTCGTCGGCTCTTTACGCGCAGGGGCTGCTGCATGTCTACCACGATCGACTTATTCTGCAACCAGGCATCCGATACGACAACATCACGTTTGACGTAAAGGAAACGCCCCTGCTGACGACGTTTAAACCCGGTAAGGCAACAACTCCATTCGTTAGCCCAAGCCTAGGTGCCGTTGTGCGTCTGTTACCTGGCTTACAGGCAAAAGGTACAGTAGGACGGGCCTTTGTTACGCCCGATGCGTTCAATGTGGCCGGGTATTCTGAAACACGTACCTCGGCGGGTAAGATTACCATTACGACTGGAAATTCGAATTTGACCAATGAAAATAGCGTTAGCTACGACGCTGGTTTGACATTCAGTCGTCCGAAGACCGGTTTCAGTGCCGGGGTTACCTATTTCCATACAAACGTAAAAGACCGGATTGCGCGGGTCGTAACGCAGGTCAATGAAGCGCAAACCAACGGCGACGTGATCGTCGCGCGTGCAACGTACGTGAATGCCGCCGATTCGGAAATCAGCGGTCTCGAATATGAACTAGCGTACGATTTTGGTGCGCTGAGCAACTACCGGTATTCATTACAGTTATTCGCCAACGCCACCAGTATGTTCCGGTATACCGAAACCATCGTTGGAACGGATCGATCCGTAACGCAGCGGGACATCATGAACGTAGCCAAACAGAACTGGAATGCTGGGCTGGATTACAACTCCTACAAAGGACTGCGGGCACGGTTGCTGGGACGGTATGTTGGTCATCGGAAAGACACCGACTTTACCGACGCAGCCAACCCTGAAATTGTTTACCCGGCTTATCTGGTTATTGATGTCAGTGCCTCCATGACAGTAGCAAAACAGCATACCATTGGTGTACAGATCGCAAACCTGACGGATGAGAACTATTACGAAAAAAGAGGGTATAACCTACCCGGTCGGTCCATTTCGCTACGCTATACATTAGCGTTCTAACATTACCTAGTTATTTAGCAAAATGATGATCCAAACGCGATTGATGGCGTAGATGATCAGTAGTCCATCGGCACCGAAACGCTTCGGTGCCGATTTTGTGTTTGGAAAGTATACCGTTTTAAAAGAGTACTCTGTAGCGGCAATTCACGAAAAGAATACGCAGCCCTCATTGGTTTTTGAACCACGACGCGGTGGCCTGAATACCCGCTTCGTAAGACGTCGGCGTATAGTTGAACGCCCGCTCAAATTTTGAGGAGTCGAACTCGAACGGAAACTCATCTTGGTAATTCATCTCGTACGCTTCTTTCAGGAAAGGATTAAACCAGCCGATAAGCTTTAACAACCACTTGGGTAGCACCAGTAATTTATTCGGACGGTTCATCGCGCGAGCCGCTATTCGAACAAACTCCCGGCCCGTTAGCGCCGTTCGGGGTGTAGGCAAATGCCAGATCTGGCCTAACGCTTTCTCGTGCGTCGCCAGTAGATAAAGCGCTTTGGCCGCGTCAGGGACATAATTAAACGAGCGAGGCACATCGGCGTTAATGGGCCATTGCGCCCGGCTGCCTTTTTTAAGATTGCTGAACACGTACACACCCGGCGCACTTTTATCCGTCACCGTTGGTCCGTAGAAGTCTACCGCCCGCGCAATAGCTGCCCGGATGTGCCTCTCGCTCATTGCCTGTTCTAGGATGCGGGCCACCTCCGCCCGTACCTTCCCTTTCCGGCTGACAGGTCGGTACGGCGTTTCTTCCGTGATAGGCCCGTTTACCCGACCATACATGTATACGTCGTCGAAGAAGATGAGGGTAGCGTTCGTTGCCTGACAGGCGGCAATGGTATTTTGCATAGTGATCGGCCAGTCGCGTTGCCAGACATCCGCGTTGTAGTCGATACCGATGAGTAGGTAAACCACATTTGAACCCGCTACGGCTTGTGTTAATGCGTTCCGGTCGAGCACGTTAGCCGCCACGGTTTCGGTTCCAGCTACGGACTTAGGGTTGCGGGATACCAGCCGGATCGTTTCACCGTTTGCTTGCAGAATGGGAATAAGAGCGGTGGCGATGGTGCCATTAGCGCCCACTAAAGTATGTACAGCCATAACCGTATTTTTTGTGGATTGACAGACCAAAAGTAGTGGAGGTAACACCCAGAGGATTGTACGAAAACGAAACAGGGGCAACCGAAACCCAATAACCCGACGATTCGTTAAAGCTGGTATGAACACGGACGATGCAAGCATAGAACAGGTTCTCCTACCCGACGAGCGGCTGACGGACGTAGTGCGACACATCTATTGCATTCGCCAATCAGCGCAAGCACCGACGATCCAGAAGCAGTTGGTGCCCAACTATGAAATGATGCTGATCGTTAATTTTGGCCCGGCAATAACTGCGTCGGTAGCTGATTATACCTGGGTTGTTGAGCGGTCTGCCGTTTTGGGACCACTCAACAAGCTTCTGCGGTATACCGTCCCGCCCGACGCAGACATGATGGTTGTCGTCTTTACGCTTAATGGCTTTTATCGGCTGGTTGGTCAACCCATTCATTCACTGCGAAGTGAAGCGGATGCCGACATCGGAATGCGACTGAACGATGAAACTTTTGCGGAGTTGTGGGCGCAGTTAAAAGCAATGCCATCGCTGGCTGACCGGCTCGATTTGCTGAATGCTTACCTGTTGCTGCATATGGCCCCCGCCGATGAGGACTCCCTTTCGATCCTGGAGGGAGTCGTATTGTTCGACAACGTAGCCATCGATCCAGTGAAAGTCATTGCCGAAACGCGTCAGCTTTCGACCCGTTCCGTACAGCTTCGCTTTCAGACCAACTTGGGGGTTTCGGCCAAAGAACTGGCTCGGTTTCTGCGTTTCAAAAAAATGGTAACCGAACTGATTACACAGTACCCGGCCTCGCCCGACTGGGCTAATCTGGTATTCGTTCATGGCTACCACGATCAGAGCCATTTGATTCGGGACTTTCAGCAATTTATGGGCCTTAGCCCCACCGAGTTTTTACAGCAACTGGCCAGTCAGGAAATCTGCATTTCGCAACCCGGTAAATATTACTAAAATCATCGGATACGCTACTTGTTGGTCAAATGGTTGTTAGCGGTGCTGCACCGCAACGACTCTACTTTATACGGCTTGAACGGTAAGATAGTTTAGTTCGTCACTTTGTAGTGTGACTAGGTAGAATCTACCACCGCTCAATTGTGTAAACAAAAGCCTAAATCGCCCATGCGTAACCGTTTGTTTCTTTGCTGTCTTCTGTTTATTGTTTGTTCAACTCACTTGGCCGCTCAGTCCAGAGCGACCTGGATTTGGTATCCGGGCGATTTTGAAATCTGGCTGAGCAATAAAATGCAGACGAAACGCACCGAACGGAATGCATTTATACCGCCCTTCTGGCGACTGTACAGCCATCAGATTGTGGTGAATTTTTCGAAACAATTGAATTTACCGCAGCCTGAAGAAATTACGGTAGCTGTCGAAGGGCAGTACAACGTAACGATTGACGGGAAATATGTGCAAAGCGATATTCGTCGGATTACACTGCCTGCCGGAAAGCATAGCATCAACTTTCAGGTGTATAATCAGGTCAGCCCACCATCGATCTACGTGCAGGGAAAAACGATTTATTCCGATCCCACCTGGACAGTAGAAGTTGTTCATAACAATTCGGCGGACAACATGCCCGGTAAGGCAACCAATGGGTACGCGGGTAGCTGGAACTTCGACGGTCCCGAGAAGCTTCCTTCCCGCTATAGCTTACCGACGAAAGAAGTGAAGGCCACGTCCATAAAGCGTAATGCGCAATCGGTTTTAGTCGATTTTGGTCAGGAAACGATTGGCTTTGTTCAGCTGAAAGGATTGACGGGTACCGGTAAATTATCGCTCTATTTCGGCGAGTCGCAGGAAGAAGCGTTGTCGGTTGATTCCTGCGAAATCCTCGATCATTACACGATAAACGGTAACTCAACTGATTTTACGGCCAGCAATGCACGGGCGTTTCGCTTTGTCAACATCGTTCATGAGCCGGGCATTCAGTTTGCCGATGTGTCCATGTTATACGAGTACCTGCCGCTTGCTCAGCGCGGAACCTTTAAAAGCTCCGACGAGCAACTAAACAAGATATGGGATGTATCGATTCGTACCCTCGAACTGAACACGCGGGAGTTCTTTCTCGACGGTATCAAACGTGACCATTGGGTCTGGTCGGGTGATGCTGTACAGTCTTACCTGATGAATTACTACTCGTTTTTCGACAATGAATCCGTGAAGCGAACTACCTGGGCGCTGCGTGGAGCCGAACCGGTAGAATCCCACATCAACACCATTCTGGATTACTCGCTGTACTGGTTTACGGGGATCTACGACTACTACCTGTATACCGGCGATGAAGCGTTCCTTAAAACCATCTATCCGCGCATGGTTACGCTGATGGACTTTGTGCTGAAGCGAAGAAACAATAATAGTATGCTGGAAGGGCTACCCGGTGATTGGGTCTTTCTGGACTGGGCACCCATGACGAAGGAAGGTGAGTTAAGTGCCGAGCAACTTTTATTTGCTCGTAGTCTCGAGACGATGGCGCTTTGTGCTTCGCTCATGAACGACAATGAAAAAGCAACTACGTACAATCAACTGGCGGTCGATCTGAAAAATAAAATTCTGGAAACGTTCTGGGACCCCAATCAGCAGGCGTTTATCCACAGCCGGAAAGATGGGCAGGTAAACCGGCAGGTTACCCGTTATGCCAACATGTTTGCCACAATGTTTGGCTATCTCGATTCCACCAAGGTAAATGCTGTTACCAAAAACGTATTGATGAACGACAAGGTGCAGAAA
Organism: Spirosoma liriopis; assembly: GCF_023196085.1. Taxonomy (NCBI): domain Bacteria; kingdom Pseudomonadati; phylum Bacteroidota; class Cytophagia; order Cytophagales; family Cytophagaceae; genus Spirosoma; species Spirosoma liriopis. The sequence goes on along the minus strand of NZ_JALPRF010000006.1, from coordinate 108,940 downwards.
ATCACGACACCGTACATGCGGTTCTATGAGCTGGCAGCACTGGCCGAAATTGGTCAGCAAGCCTACGTAACGAAAGAAATAAAAGACTATTGGGGGGGAATGCTTCAGGAGGGTGCTACTACGTTTTGGGAAGCGTATGATCCGAAAGAAAAAGGGGCGGCCCGTTACGCCATGTACGGTCGTCCGTTCGGGAAAAGCCTGTGCCATGCCTGGGGAGCCAGTCCGCTTTATTTGCTGGGTAAGTATTATCTGGGTGTAAAACCGGTGCAGCCCGGATACGCTAATTACGTGATCGAGCCAAATTTGGGCGGTCTGCAATGGATAGAAGGTAAAGTGCCAACACCCCAGGGCGATATTGCGGTATCGGTCAACACGCGACAGATCAAAGTAAACACGGTAGGAGGGAAAGGACTGCTCCGTTTCAAAAGTGCTAAAAAGCCTGCCTGCAAAGAAGGTCAGCTAATCAGTAAAGGAAAACAAACCTTTGAAATGGCGTTGGAAGCGGGTAAAAATTACATTGTGTCTTACTCACTACCTTAAAAATTCAGCTTTTTGAAGCAATTAAGATTGACGTTTTGATGGGCAAATAAGCGCTGTTTACAGTGACTTATTTGCCCATCCATTTTTTAAAGTCGGTGGCTCGTTCCCGGCTTACCAGAACCTCCGCAGCGGGGCAAGGGTTGAGCGTAAGTTTGAGCTTGTGATTGAAATAAGCGTGAATTTGCTGTACCGCGTTTACGTGAACAATAAACTGTCGGTTAGCCCGAAAAAACAGGGTAGAGTCAAGCATTGAATCCAACTCGTCCAGTGTGTAATCCAGTGAATATTTTTGGCCTCTGAAGGTGCGAAACAAAGTGACCCGGTCTTCCGAGTGAAAAAACGCAATCTCGCCTACTTCGATGGGAAGCCACTGCGACAGGTGCCGCACCAGAAAACGACGCCGGTACTCGGCAGGCTCATTCTGTCGGCGCAACTGTTCGACAAGAGAATCAATAGCAACGACCTGAATGGTTGGTATTTCAGGCTGGCGGTTGAGAAGCTGGTATTTGTGTAAACTGGCGGCCAGTTCGGGCTGTTTGATGGGTTTTAGCAAGTAATCGATGCTGTTGACCTTAAACGCTTTAATCGCATATTCGTCGTAGGAGGTTGTAAAGATGACAGGTGTCGAAATCGGCGTTTGTTCGAAAATTTCGAAGCTTTGCCCATCCGCCAGTTCAATGTCCATGAAGATCAGATCAAGGGACGGTTTGGTTTGAAGGTATTCTACCGATGTTTCTATACTGGACGTTACATTGACGATTTGTATATCGGGCGCTAATTCGGCCAGCAGTTTAGTCAGTCGGAGGGACGCTAATTCTTCATCTTCAATGATAAGGACATTCATAAAATTGTCTGGGCTAAGAATTGGGTGAGTCGATTCACGAAACTAGCCAGACCGTACAATGCACCCAGCGCGACATTGTATCAACACCCCAAAAACGCGACTGAAACGGTATAGCCCGCTACTGACCTGAAACCAGATGCAACACAATACGCTAAACCGGAATTAAGGGCAGAGCTACGACAAACTGATTGGTTTCTTCCCGCACCGAAGGCATCGGCTGACCCAGCATTTCGTATTTCGACAGAATGTTTGCTAAACCGACGCCCGTTGACATAACACCTTGTCTTTTTCGCTGAATATTATTGCGAACGTGTAGATTGGCCAAGCTGTCGGTTTGAATCTGAACCGTCAGCGGCTTACTCTTCATAACGATGTTATGTTTGACGGCATTTTCGACGAGCAATTGTAGGGTGAGTGGAGGAATTTGGTACGATTGGAACCGCTTGTCTACCTCAATCGACAGTTGAAAACCACTGCCGTATCGAGTCTGGAGCAGGTGAACGTACGAATGAATAAAGGATAGTTCCGTCGCGAGATCGGTTAAGTTTTGTTCACTGGCCCGCAACACATACCGGTACACAGAACTCAACTCTTCGGTAAACGTTTCGGCCTGCTTTGGGTCTTCCCCAATCAACGTGATTAATGAATTCAGGCTGTTAAACAGAAAATGTGGGTTAACCTGCTGTTTGAGCACATCCATCTGTTGCTGCATGTGCAACTGCTTGAGTTTGTACTCCCGCTCGGTGCTTTGGCGTAATTGATTGTAGGTGTAAATGGATTCGTGCGAGCCCGCCGATATAACGTTCGTAACAAAGCCAATCATCAGTACCCAGGGAATGGTTTCGGGTTTGTACGGATACCCCAACTGATCGTAGAGCCAATAAAGGATTAGAATCGCGGACATCATGAAAGCGACGTACATGAGCATGGAGTACAGAAGTCGCTGGCCGAACTGATCGGGTGCTCCGTAGCAATAACGCATGTAATTCATCCATAACGTGAGCACGACAAAGATGACTGCTCCCCAGATATTGATAATAATCGTACTGTCAATGAACAGCGATTTATCCTGAAAGTAAAGCGGCCCAAAAATGATGTAATTGGAAATAATAACAGCGGGGTAAGTCAGTAAATAGATGAGAAAATTATAGCGGTCAAACGTAGCCCACTGTTTCATAGACGAGGAATCAAGCTAATCCAAAGATAAACGATGGCGGAAGCGAATCAAGCGAAAAACAAGCAGGTCAACGGGAAAAACTGAACGTCAAACCTGCTTGTACAAACTGCTAGACGGTCAGGTAACGACGTTGTAGTTCGGCGGCAATTCCTTTCTTGACCGCCCGGCGACCCAACCAGTTCAAGACAGGTTGCAGCACGGCCATCCAACCGACCAGGTAGGTTCCACTAATCATAACCGTATAGCCTAGGGCGTATAGGCTCTTGGGCATACCCTGCGCGGTTGACTGCCCATCTCTGGCCAGGCCATACGTAATTTGAAGGGTCTGTTCAAAACCGGGGCAGCCGGGTGCAATCCGACACTGGAAGCGGCACGACTGAGCGCTTTGATTAAAGAAGCGATGTTTGCTGTAGGCAGGTGCCGTTGCCGATTCGCCCGGTTTAAGGCGGATAATCTGGTCGCCAACCTGAATGCTTAACTCACCTTCCAGACATGTAAATTCTTCCGAGAAATCTTCGTGGTAATGCAACGGATTACCCCCACCCGCTGAAAGCGTTACTTCAACTAACGTGTGGTAGCCATTGCTTTCGCGGCTTGTTTCCAGAAAGATTACTTCGTCTTTGAGGATCGGGTTGATAATGGTGCGCGAAGCGGTTGAGGTCGTTGCCGATTGTTTTACGGTTTGCATGAGCTTGTTGTTTAACTGAATGACTGGTTGAACGAATACCGGCTATTCGAAACCGGCGTTGATGGGACAAATTTGCGCAGAGACCAGGCCGATTACCGAGGATGATACTACTGAAGCGGTACTTAGACCTACTGAAGTGCTTATTCCCCGCTTTGAGCAAATTGTTGCTGTTCGGGCTAAGCACACGCTGCGGCCCAAGCTGAGAGTTGATGGACGCTGAGCCGATAGTCGGCAAGCGAAAATCTTGTAGTATTCAGATTACCTTTCGTACTAGTTATCGCTTTCGTTTAGTGCGCACAATTATCAGGTGCGTGTTTGGCCGTGGCTATCTCAAGAAAATCTGGTAAAATCTCAATTTCTGCCGACGCTCGACCGGGGTGGACAGGATTTAGCTTTGGCTCTTCGAATACCAACACTAAACGGTTCGTCAATCCATGAATTATCAATCCCTTCTTCGTCAGCTTTATCAGGATTTCAATGCCCGTCACATTGATGCGGTTCTCGCTCATCTGCATACCGATGTCGCTTGGCCAAACGGGTGGGAGGGGGGCTATGTAGCGGGCCATGATGAAGTCCGCGCTTACTGGCTCCGGCAATGGCAGCAAATCAATCCTTCGGTAGAGCCGCTTTCCTTTGAAACAAGACCCGATGGAGAAATCGCGATCTTGGTTCATCAAGTAATTAAAGATCTGGACGGCCATGTGATGAGTGATGAGCAGCTCAATCACGTATATCGCTTTGAAAACGGAAAAGTGCGGACAATGACAATCGAACACTGATAAGCTGTTCTGCCGCTATTTTTAATTCTAATCCGACAAACGATCTCGTAGCTAGAAATAAGGACTGTTTTGAGCCGTGCAAAGCAAACTAGAGTAGACCTTGTTGAATAATGAAGTAAAGACCGACAGGAATAGAACACGCTGCGCCGTATTTTTGGCCTTCTGTTTTACCGCACTAAAACAGAAGGTCAATTGTAACCAATACACAATGATGTTTTGTGGCCGTTGTGCTTGGTCATTTTTGGGTAGGCTCTTCTAGTAAATTATGGTGGATTTACGTTCAACGTCAAAAAGTAAAACTTCATCGGCTTCATTCGCGGATACAAAACCACATTACAACATCCTTGATGGATTACGTGGCGTAGCGGCAATAACCGTTGTTTGTTTTCACTTATTTGAAGCCTTTGCAACCAGTCATTTAGACCAAAGAATCAATCATGGCTATCTAGCTGTTGATTTCTTTTTTATCCTGTCGGGCTTTGTAGTCGGCTACGCCTACGATGACCGCTGGGAAACCATGACGGTAAACGACTTCATGAAACGTCGGTTTATTCGCTTGCATCCGATGGTCGTGATGGGGGCCATTATCGGAGCCGTTATGTTTTACTTCCAGGGCTGCGCTGCCTGGGACGTGTCAAAAGTATCGGTGCCGGCGCTGTTGGTAGCAACCCTTATAAATGCTTGCCTGATCCCGGCAACTCCCGGCTTTGAAATTCGGGGTGTTGGCGAAATGTTCCCGCTGAATGGTCCGAGCTGGTCTTTGTTTTTTGAGTACATCGGCAATATCCTCTATGCCTTCTTTATCCGTAAACTTTCCACCAAAGCGCTTGCTGTACTGGTTGTACTGGCCGGTATCGGGTTAGCTGCATTTTCTATTTGGGGACCTTACGGCGATATATGCGTTGGGTTCTCATTAACGGGGGACAACCTACTCGGTGGTTCTTTGCGTCTGTTGTGTTCTTTCTCGGCGGGGTTGTTGTTATCTCGTGTGTTTAAACCTGTCCACGTAAAAGGAGCATTCTGGATCGGTGGTTTATCGATTATTGTTCTATCAGCCATTCCTCGAATCGGTGGCAGCGAACAGTTGTGGATGAACGGTTTATATGATGCGATCTGTGTTATTATAATCTTTCCTACCCTGGTTTATCTGGGTGCTTCAGGAACAACTACAGACCAGCTATCAACCCGACTGTGTAAGTTTTTAGGGGATATCTCTTATCCGCTGTACATGGTCCATTACCCGTTTATCTATTTATACTACGCCTGGGTTAAAAACGAAAACCTCACATTCGAGCAATCGCTTCCCGGCGCTATAGCCCTTGTTGTTGGCTCTATTCTATTGGCTTACTTGTGCTTAAAACTATACGACGAACCCGTGCGCAAGTTTTTAACGAAGCGCCTGTTGCGAGTAGGAAAATAGCCTTTATTAAAGACCAGCCCTTTTAACTGTTCCCGTCGCTTCTCATTGAATAAAATATAACTTACTGCTCGTTTGAGGATCAGTTAGTTACAGCGTACTGTTTGTTGTTTGGATAACAAAATGCACCATTAATGTAGTTACCTACTTCAAATCGGTTTGACGTAAACAAATAGTTCGATCATGAATCAGCAGCAGCTATTACAGACAGTCGCCAGTAAACTAATCGAGCGCTGGCGTTTGGTTGAAGCACAGGGGCAGAACGATAGTAGTGGTGAAGCGAGTAAGACGTTTCATCATCAGGAAGGCCAGTTTCTCGAAGAGTTAATCGATCTGGTAAATTCAGGTTTAACGGCTCCTAATTCAGATTGGAAAACGGAAAAACAGCCGAAGGCTCCACCCATCTACTTTAGTCCCGACTCGACTTATGTAGAGCCACGCTGATCATAAGTAGCCTTTTAATGAACGGGGTACTTTGAGTGATAAATGATCGTCAGTTGCTATGACACACAGAGCTTCACGGGCCTGATCAGTTCCTATAAAACTCGCTGTTTGAAAATTAATAATCTGATAGATAAGTAGTTATCTTATAAATTAATTATTTTTTAATGAACTAGGAATAGTTTGGCTGGGATTGCTGTTCGTTTAAAACTACTGCATCTTCAATCCCATGCAATTCCTCTCTACGAATAACAAACTTCTTCCCCGCTGTTTAGCACTCTCTTTTACTCTTATTCAGTTTGGTTGCGGATCATCGACCAACGAAGCATCAACGGCGACCGAGATTCCCACATTGCCCGTCGTTCAAGTCAAAACGGCATCAGTCACAACGTATCAGGAGTTCTCGGCCACGCTCGAAGGCCGGGTCAATGTAGATATTCGTCCGCAGGTTGAAGGCTACCTAGAAAAAATTTATGTTGATGAAGGGGCTACCGTCCGCAAAGGACAGCCGTTGTTTCGCATCGATACCCGTACGTACCGCGAGCAAGTCGGTAATGCGGATGCCAGCTTGTTGGCCGCCAAAGCAAATCTGGATAAAGCCGCTCTGGAAGTGGCTCGACTAACGCCTTTGGTCGAAAATAACGTCGTTTCGGATGTCCAGCTTAAAGCCGCGCAATCGGCCTATGCAGCGGCTAAAGCGAATGTCGCACAAGCCCAGTCAATGGTGGGTAACGCCAATGTCAACCTCAGCCGTACACTAATCACCGCACCCGCTAGTGGTTTTATTGGTCGTCTGCCTTACAAAGTGGGCAGCCTGGTCGGACGTGCCGAGTTACAGCCTCTGACAACCGTATCCGATGTACACGAAATATACGCGTACTTCTCGATGGGCGAAGTTGACTTCCTTCGGTTTACCCAACAGGCGTCCGGTGGTAGTCTGGCCGATAAGATTCGTAAGCTGCCGCCTGTTGAACTAGTGCTTGCTGATGGCAAAGCCTATGCTCAGCACGGTCGGATTGAGATGGTATCGGGTCAGTTCGACAAAACGATGGGAGCTATCAGTTTCCGGGCCGTTTTCCCCAATTCACAAGGGCTATTACGATCTGGCATCAGTGGGCGGGTCCGCATCCCTGAGCCGCATCCATCGGCGGTGGTTATACCCCAGGAAGCGACCTTCGAACGTCAGGATCGGGTTTTTGTTTTTGCCGTTGCCGATAGCAACAAAGTGGTGAGTAAACCACTTCAAATAGCCGGAAAAAGCGGTAACTTTTACCTGATTACCAAAGGTGTAAAACCCGGCGAGCGCATTGTACAGCAAGGGCTGGATCGGCTTCGCGATGGGGATGCCATTACCCCCCGCCTTGTTGCTGTCGATAGCCTGACAACGTCCCGCGAACTGTAATTACTTCAACGAAATTCATCGTTCTGATCGGCTTTGCCCGATTGGAGCGCTTCTGGCAAAACCATGCTTAAAACATTCATTGAACGTCCGGTACTGGCTACGGTCATTTCGATTCTGCTGGTCATATTGGGTGTCATTTCTTTGGTCACGCTGCCCGTCACGCAATTCCCCGAAATTGCCCCGCCAAGCGTGCAGGTTGCGGCTTCGTACCCCGGCGCTAATGCCGAGGTGGTTGCCCGCTCCGTCGCTACCCCCCTCGAAGAGGCCATTAATGGGGTCGAAAATATGACGTACATGACATCGTCGTCGGGTAACGATGGGTCAGTAGCAGTCAACATTTACTTTAAACTCGGCACTAATCCAGATCTGGCGGCTGTAAACGTACAGAACCGGGTAGCCAAAGCCACGAGTCTTTTACCCGCCGAAGTCATCCAGGCGGGCATTTCGACGCAAAAGCAACAGAACAGTATGATTATGATCCTCAACCTGAACAGTGATGAGGACGTATACGACGAAACGTTTTTGCAGAACTACGCCAAGATCAACCTGATCCCAGAGTTACAGCGGGTGAACGGTGTCGGACAAGTGATGGTGTTCGGGGTGAAAGACTATTCCATGCGAATCTGGCTAAAACCGGATCGGTTGGTGGCTTATGGCCTTTCTCCCCAGGAAGTGCTCGGAGCGATTCGGGAACAGAACCTGGAAGCGGCTCCCGGTAAAATCGGTGAAAACAGTCGGGAATCGTTTGAGTACGTTATCAAATACAAAGGCAAACTTAGCCAGCCGGAACAGTACGAAAATATTATCCTCAAAGCGAATGCCGATGGATCGGCTATTCAGCTAAAGGACGTAGCCCGGATTGAATTTGGTTCGTTTACCTACAGTGGCGATACAAAAGTAAACGGTCGGCCAAGTGTGGGTATTGCGATCAACCAGATGGCGGGTTCTAACGCCAACGATATTCAGGTTGCTATTCTGGCGATCATGGATAAGGCCAAAGGAGCGTTTCCGAAGGGAATTAATTACACCATCGGATATAGTACCAAAACCTTCCTCGACGAATCTATTGACCAGGTTACGCATACGCTGCTCGAAGCATTTGTGCTTGTGTTTATCGTGGTGTTCCTGTTTTTACAGGAATTTCGGTCCACGCTTATTCCGGCGATTGCGGTGCCGGTCGCCATTGTTGGTACGTTCTTTTTCATGCAACTGTTCGGCTTTACGATCAATCTGCTAACGCTGTTCGCACTCGTACTGGCAATTGGGATTGTGGTTGACGATGCCATTGTGGTGGTAGAAGCGGTTCATACTAAGATGGAGAAAAGCCGCCAGTCGGCGCGGGTCGCTACGTTGCATTCCATGCAGGAAATTTCGGGTGCCATTATCTCTATCACGCTAGTAATGGCTGCGGTATTCGTTCCGGTTGGTTTCATGAACGGTCCCGCTGGGGTGTTTTACAAGCAATTTGCCTTTACGCTTGCAATCGCCATCCTGATCTCGGCGGTTAACGCCCTAACGCTGAGTCCGGCACTGTGCGCATTGCTACTCAAAAATTCACATCATGTTGACGGTGCAGCGCACAATGGTCATTCGAAGAAAGGATTTTTAGACCGCTTTTTTGCGGGCTTCAACGCCGGATTTACATCGCTGACGAATCGCTACGTTGGTGGACTACGGTTTTTGATTCGCCACAAGTGGGTCGGCTTAAGCAGTCTGGCGTTAGTGACAGCGGTAACGGTCTGGTTCATGCGCACAACCCCAACGGGTTTTATCCCATCCGAAGACCAGGGCTTTATCGCTTATTCGCTGAAGCTACCGGCGGGGGCTTCGTTACAGCGTACGCAGAAAGTTGCGGACAAAATCGAAGGTATTCTGCATAAAACCCAAGCCGTTGAACAGCACATTGAAATTAGTGGCTTCAACATGATTGCGAACTCGGCGAGCCCGTCGTATGCAGCCGGATTTGTTAAAATGAAGCCATACGCAGAGCGGGGAGCGGTGAAGGATTTGCAGCAGGTCGTTGATGCCGTAAGCAAGCAGGTTGCTGGTGTTGAAGAAGGGCGGGTAGACGTATTTACCATGCCAACTGTACCGGGCTTTAGCAATGTCGATGGGTTTGAATTGTTATTGCAGGACCGAACAGGCGGGAAGCTGAATAAGCTGAGTGCTACAGCCAACGCGTTTATTGAGGAAATCCAAAAGCGGCCCGAAATTGCCGCTGCCTTTACGACATTCGACACGGGTACCCCGCAGTTTGAACTGGAACTGGACGTAAAGAAAGCGAAGCAACTAGGCGTTTCAACCAGCGACATCATGCAAACGATGCAGGTGTATTACGGGAGTACGTTTGCGTCGGATTTCAACCGCTTTGGCAAGTTTTATCGGGTTATTGCTCAGGCTGACGCTCCGTATCGGGCTGATCCGTCCTCGCTGAACAGCATTTATGTCAAAAATGCGACGGGACAGATGGTTCCGATGACGACGTTTGTGACGCTGAAGCGTGTGTATGGACCCGAAGCCGTTACCCGAAACAATCTTTTCACATCGGTCGCCATCAACGGAATGGCTAAACCGGGTTATAGCTCAGGGGATGCGATTCGGGCAGTGGAAGAAGTTGCGAAACAAAAACTGCCGGTGGGGTACACGTACGAATGGACCGGGATGACGCGGGAAGAAATCGCAGCGGGTGGCCAGTCGGGTTTAATCTTCGGACTTAGTCTAGTGTTTGTGTATTTCCTCCTGGCAGCGCAGTACGAGAGCTACATTCTGCCCTGGGCCGTCCTGCTGTCTATTCCGACGGGGATTCTGGGCGTTTTCCTGTTCATCAATCTGGCCGGAATCGATAACAACATCTATGTGCAGGTCGGTTTGATTATGCTCATCGGGCTTTTAGCCAAAAACGCCATTCTGATTGTCGAATACGCGGTGCAGCGACGGCAGACGGGTATGGGCTTATTGGCGTCGGCGCTGGAAGCATCGCGGTTGCGACTGCGCCCGATCCTGATGACTTCGTTTGCCTTTATTGTCGGGCTCATCCCGCTTATGGGTGCAACGGGTGCTTCGGCTAAAGGAAATCACTCGATTAGTATAGGAACGGCAGGGGGAATGTTGACAGGAGTTCTGTTTGGCCTTTTTATCATCCCCGTCTTATTCGTCATTTTTCAGGGACTTCAAGAGAAGATCCGTCGGCCTAAAACCGACGAGGAACGGAAGGCGCTGGCCGAAGAAGCCTTTGCCGATAGTCCGCTAAATCGTAATTAATCATGCTGCAAAGATTTATTCTATCATTGCGCCCATACTTCAGCATTCTTCTCATTCTATCCATCCTGTCGAGTTGCAAAGTCGGGCAGAACTACCAGCGGCCAATCACGAAGCTACCGGAACAGTTTAGCCCACAAGCTTCAACCGCCGATACGTCCAGTGTGGCAAAAATGCCCTGGCGTCAGTTTTTTCAGGATGCTGAACTGCAAAATCTGATCGGGAGCGCGCTTACCAACAATTTCGACTTACAACTGGCAATTAAGCGTATTGAAGAGAATCAGGCTTATGTCCGGCAAACACGTTATGCATTGCTACCGTCGGTCAACGCGCAGGTGGCGGCTTCTACGGTTACCCCATCGCGTAATAGTCTGAACGGACTGAGTCTGGAGAACTTTATTGGCACGCGGCATCTGGAAGATTACTCGGCCAATCTCGCTCTATCCTGGGAAGTGGACATATGGGGACGTATTCGTCGGCAAAACGAAGCGACGATAGCTACTTTTTTACAGACGCAGGAAGCCGCTAATGCCGTTCGTACTAATCTGGTCGCGAATGTGGCAACGGGCTATTTTAACATCCTGCTGCTGGATGCACAACTCGATGTTGCCAAACGCAACCTGGCTCTTGGTGATACGATTGTGCAATTGGTACGCTTTCAAAAAAAGTCTGGCGATGTAACGGAGCTCGCTGTTCAGCAAGCCGAAGCGCAACGTCAGACTGCCGACCTGTTGCGTGCGCAGTTGGAACAGGGCTTGATTATTGAACAGAATGGACTCCGGCAACTTCTGGGCGACTGGCCGGGAAGTATTGAACGCGGCAATCGACTTACTACCTATCCCGTAGCTGATACATTGCTAGCGGGCGTACCGGCTCAGCTGTTGTCCAATCGCCCGGATGTGCGCGCTAGCGAATTAGGGTTAGTGGCTGCTAACGCCCGCATTGGCGTTGCGCAGGCTAGCTTATACCCCGCGCTGACCATTACGGGTTCGGGCGGTTTGAATTCGTTTCAGGCGCAGAACTGGTTTGCTTTCCCCAACTCCTTATTTTACAATCTGGCGGCAGGGTTGACGCAACCCGTTTTTCTGCGACGACAGCTCCGTACGCAACTGGAGGTAACAACGATTCAGCAGGAGGCAGCCCTGATCCAGTTTCGCCAAAGTATAAACAATGCCGTTAAGGAGGTAGCCAATGCGCTGGTGCAAAGTGAACGGTTGCAGGAGCAGGAGCGGATCGCTATCGGGCGGGTACAGACATTGCAAGGGGCTGTTAAAAATGCAAAGCTCCTGTTTAAAAGTGGTATGGCTACATACCTCGAAGTAATCACCGCTCAGAGTAACGCGTTACAAGCTGAACTAGCTTTGGCTGATATTAAACGGCAGCGACTAGGCGCTATGGTCGAAGTCTACCGGTCGCTAGGCGGTGGCTGGCGCTAGATTGGCTTAGCCGATTGAGAAACTGCATATTTGTCTATCATGGTTGCTCAATCTGCTAAGCATGATTATTGCTACGTACGGACATCTGCTACAAATTCTCGATTTAAATAGAATATATAGCTATTCTGCCGAAAGGGTTGATGTTTAGTGAGTAGCAACGTTCCATATGTGTCCGTTTTTATCTATCCTTTAAATAAGAATACCACCCAGTAAATAAGATAAAGCTAATTTGTGATTAGGTCGCACTTGCTTAACAATTATGCGTAGAATTGTTACCTGTAACTAAAAAGTGTTAACCTAATTAGCAAAATGACTTTGATGTTAAGTGTATTCACGTATGTGGTGACCGTACCTGTACGACTGCTCACCGTCTCTTTATCTTTTCGACGTTTCACCAGCAAATCAGGCTGCCCTCACTGCGGGAGTGTTTTGGATAGTGAGCGTACTTCCAGACCCTTGTTAGTAAAAAACTTGCTTTTCTTTTTACCGTTAAAGGCTTATAAGTGCATGAAATGCCGTAAAGAACATGTACGGTTTTAGTTTGTGTATAGATTGCAGTACATACGTCGCATGTAGTGTCTAACAAACTGGTTTTGGGGAAAACCATGAAGAAAGCTACAAGGCAAGAAGTATTTTAAGAACTGCTGAATAAATGGATAAAACAGGTAAGCCAGACTTAACTAAGTCTGGCTTACCTGTTTTATTAACCGATAGATAAAGGAAGTCGAGACAGGAGAGATGCGTAGTTTTGTTTTATGTTGTTAATACCAGTGCTATTGATTTTTGTATAACTTCGGATACAGCGACTGGCGTAAGTATACGCTGAACGTTGTTTACTTGGTAAAAACGAGTATTGCTCATTCCGGCAAGCTTAATCCACAACGATCATGATTGAAAGACTGAGTTTATCAGACGAAATTACGTTCAATCAATTTGGACAGGGAGTTGTTTCGGAACTTGCTTTACTAGAGCGTTTTAGCCAATTCAATGAAGAACAAAAAAGGATGCGTGTTCTTAGTTTGTTTACGCTGGCCCGGCAGTCAAAACTCAATGAAGAGGATATAAAACAAGTCTTAACGGATGTACCGCCTACCAAACCTGATCAATCACCTTTTTCAATACTGTATACGAGTCGGTTAAACAAAGGGCTACGGATAAATCTGGCTGAAACGGAGCTAGACAATTCGTTTGTGCTTTTGCTGCGATTGTTCAAAACCGCTTACCAACGCTGCTACGAGCGTGAAAAAGGCAGTATTGCGAACTGGTGGTACTGGGATTTATCAAAGCCTGAAACGGTACAGCGTATAGTTTCGAGGCATAATGAACTGGTCGAAGAAGTCTACAACGATCCAGGTTTTAAAAGCGAATTTTCATGCATTGCAAAGCTGTGGAATAAGCGGAAGGAAAACCGGGGGATTCCACAGCAGGAGCCAACTCTTGATTCCCCAACGCGCTTCAATTTTCTCTCGTACGATGAGATCGTATACAGTTCAATGATAGCATGTTGGGACAAGACGCTTCATTCGATAATGGCGTTGGAAAATGCACTCAAAAACGCACTTTCCAAACGGTACAGTTTACCCGTCGAGCTGATCGAACGAGTAACAGACAACGTAATCGAACGGTACTACCGCGAAATGTATAACTCAGGACTGATTGAGTAGAAATCGTCCTTCCGCTTATACTGAACAATAAAGCCCCACTTATACAGCGTGGGGCTTTATTGTTCAGTCAGTTTCTAATCCTTTAGGTACACTAATCTGTATTTTGCAGCGCTCAAAATGGTCTTTGGCCCGTTTTACGCTCAAAAACAACTCGCTTTCCAATTTACTCAGCCCGTTGAAGAGCTGGTAAACGTGTCTTACTCTTCCCTTCTCTTTGCTACGGACAATTGCTTTAATTTTATCCTTGGCCAACGTCTGCTCGGTTGTGGTGTAATAGACCACATCGCCGACATATAACTCAAACATACTGGGTAGAAAAGCCGAGGAGTTGGTACGACTGGCTTTCAATAAGAAAACAAACCGATACAGCCATTAATTCGTTCTAAATCATATTTTAAGCACTTTTTTGCATATTGATTTCTTAGACATACAAACTAGGTTCATTGCATCTATATGTTTTATTTGTATGATAGTGCCACGGATTCTGCGGGATATTTGTAATAGGCATTCTGTTAAAAGCTAATCAATTTGTGGTGTCGGCTTCTCAAAACCGACACCACAAATTGATTAGCTTTTAACGAATTTTTGAAACGAGAAGTCAGGATGACGCATCTCTAGTTCGTTCATCGTTGAGTCATGCTGGGCCGCTGTTGCGTAAACCTTCATTTTTTGCTCATAATCGTCAATAGCAGCCTGCACAGTTTGATAGTCTCCGCTAGTCAGGCTATCGGATAAAATCAATGCATCCAGGAGGCCTGTGTTAACGCCCTGACCCGCAAAGGGCGGCATCAAATGAGCGGCATCTCCAATGAGCGTTATGGGTAACGAACGATTCCCTTTCCAGGGTTTATCCAAGGGTAGTTTTCTGGTTGGTAACCCCCAAAAAGTAGAAGTAGCCTGAAATAATTGGTGGTAGCGTTCGTCCCAATCGGCGAATCGTTCGGAGAGAAATGAACGAACGCTATCCTTGTTCTGGAAGTTGACTTTATTGTCATTGGTCCACCCGGCTGGTGTCGCAAAAATGACATTATAGGTCAAGGCCCCGTTGTTGTCGGGATTTGCCACCAACAAGTTGCCTTGGTAAGAACTCATCAGGATATTGCCACCGGATAACTGGAAGAAAGGAAGACAGTTGATTTCAGGGTCAAGTACCTCTCCTTGTATAAAATAGGTTCCGGTATCTTCGACTTTACTGTCGGTGACCTTTTCTCGTACGTTAGACATTCCCCCATTCGCCACAATGACAAAATCAGCTGTCGCCTGACTTTCGTTTTCAAATTGCAGGAGCCAGCTTCCGTTGTGCTCGTTTAGCCCTGTCAGTTTACTGTTCCAGACAACGGTGTCACTGGCTAAGCTATCCAGCAGCATTTTCCGTAAATCGTTCCTATTGATTTCAGGGTTATCATACTGGTTTTCGGGTGTGGGTTTCTTAGAGAACAGTACCCGGCCTCGCTCATCGGCTAGGGTTCTGCCCATTGGTCTGGCTAAGGCGAAGTACCGTTCGAGCAACCCTGCTTTTTCCATCGCTCTCTGGCCGGAAGATTTATGCAGGTCAAGCGTACCGCCACAAACTCGCGCTTGTGCGTCCTTATCTCTTTCGTAAACCGTCACCTTAATACCTTGCTGTTGTAGTAATTTCGCCATTGTCAGACCGACGGGGCCTGCACCGATAATGGCTATCTGTTTATCTTGAAGTACCATACGTTTGTATTGTTTGACGCCGATACAAAATTCCAGTACCTTTTCGGAGTTAAATAACCCTCTTCGCTCAAAAAATAGTCGTAAACGATTACAATGGTCAGAGACGATTGGCAAACTATTCCACAGGTTTTACAAACGTTTGCTCGTGTAGTAGGGGCAGAAATAAAAAACCGAAGACTGGTTATTCCCGAAAAGTTTGGTAGCGGTTATTGCGCCGGATACGTTTTTAATGCGCATATCCGAATGCTGATCCTGAATTATGAACTTAAGGATGATCTGCTGCTCCAAAACCCGGAGGTTAACGCAGCCGGACGGATGATTCTCTTTAAGTTTCAGAACGTAATTCACAAACCAAATACCGCAACAACGGGTAAGGAAGCCCCTTCTGTTTTAATTGCGACCAGTAGTATGAATACTGACGTTGTTATACCGATCCATACCAACACGTCGACGATTAATATAGAAGTAGATACGAATTATTTGAAGGAATTGGTTGATGTGTCAGACGAATCGCCGGTTTTGCAAAGCCTGCTAGCCAACGAACAACCGTTGCTGTTTGAAGAAATGATCTTTCCGTCTTTACAGGGTATCATAGACGAACTGTTGACTGAATCAGTTGACGAAACGTTCCAACTGTTTTTTCTGAAAATAAAGGCGGAGGAGCTGATTTGCCGATTGTTGATGGCGTTGAAAAAGCGCGACGAAAAGCAGCTTTATTCCATAAACGGTTTGGATAGCCAGGCCATTTACCGTGTGAAAGCGCAAATACTGGAACGCCTGGAAACTCCGCCGGTGATTAGCGAATTGGCCGTTAGCGCCCGGATGAGTCCATCCAAGTTGAAACGGTTATTCAAGCAAATCTTCGGCAATAGCCTTTTCAGTTATTACCAGGATTTTAGGATGAGAGAAGCGGCTCGCCTATTAAAAGAGGAAAAACTATCCGTTTCGGAGGTAGGTTATCGACTCGGCTTTACCAATCTAAGCCATTTTTCAAGGGTCTTCAACGAGCACATTGGAAGAAACCCGAAACAGTATAGCCGCACTAAATAGCAATCGGCTTACCCCTGACTGTACACCCGTCCGGGGGTAAGCCGATTGCTCACCCCCGAACGGAAAATAGATAGGTTAACTAAATCGCCTGACGACACGACTTCCTCGTCAAATCTGCGAGTAGGCAGTGGGTACCAGAAAGGTACGGTTGATATTGGATATAATTTTAGCGTCTGCATACTCCGGCATTGAGCTGATCTTTTTCCACTCTGGATCGCCACCAAACGTTCGCCAGTTCTGGTCATGCTCCGCCATGTCGTCGAACGTTAGCATGTATGTCAGATTAGGGCGCATTGGGCCAATCAGCGTTTCGCCAAAAAAGACGGGAGTTAACCCAACTCGTTTGAAGATGGCAATCTCCCCACCCTGGTTAAACATCTCGATCTTTTTCTTGCCGGCGGTTTCGTTATGACTTTCGTACCGACGTAATTCAAACAGGCGCTGCTTTTTAGGGGGTACTTCCAGCCGGGGCATATCCGCCAACGCTTTCAGCAGCGAACTTTCGATGCGCTCATACGCTGGTGCCGTTGCTTCCGCATTTAGGTAATCTGCACCGGCTTGCTGGTAGGCGCTATCCTTGGCCAGCTGATCCGGTACTTTTAAATAATCGTCCATTGAGTTGAACGGAATAACCACCGCCAGCTTGGTAAACCCCTGCGGAAGATATTCGGTAAATACACCGATGTTTTTACTGCCCAACCGATTGAGCGCTGGAATGGCGGCCTGTTGCCAGTAATTGTTTAGAATAGTCAGTTGTTTCCCATTTTTCAAACTGTAGATCCGAAGCTCGTAAAACTCTGGGCTTTGACTTTGGTGAGCGTCTGAAGGAGCTATTGATTGACTCAGCGGATTAACGAAACTTGATACTGAACCGGTTAAAAGAGAGGCTTTAACGAATGAACGTCTTTTCATAAAATGAGTTGTTGAAAGTACTTTCCTGGGCTGATGGTTAGTTGTCAGGAAAGCATGCAAATGTATTGGTTTTTCTGACCTGGTTTTAGAAAATACTTGATGCGTTTACGCCCATTTTTCTACCAAATACAAGGCGTATTTCTTTCCATGATTTGATCCCGCTTGCAGAAGTAACCTGTTTCGGAATGGTGCTATAGATGCACTCCCTGTATGACTTGCTTTTGGAAACAGAAAGAGCGTTGAGACAGGATAACTGCTAATTTTTACGATGACTATTCTCAAATCCGACGTACTTTTGCAGCACCATGCGTTCCGTATTGACATACATCCTGTTGATAGCTGTGCTCTTGCCTAGCATTAGTCCCTGGGGAACCGTTGCCTATTATCACCTCAACAAAGATTACATTGCCCGTGTCCTCTGCGAGAACCGCAGCAAACCTGAGCTTCACTGTGACGGAAAGTGTTATCTGGCAAAACGCCTGAAAGCCCAGCAGGACAAACAGGATAAAGAAACGACGGAGCGAGTACAGCAAACAGCGCCGATCCAATTATTTTGCGAAACGCATTTTTCATTTGATTTTGCGCGTGAGATTGCGTTTAGCCATCGTCAGGTATTTCATTATCTGATTTCTTCCTACATGTCGCCGGCTAGCGGTCTGCTTCGTCCGCCCTGCGCCTAAACTAACCGATTTTAGTATACCCTCTTTTTTACGACTGGCTCCCATTCGTACACGTAATCTATTGATAGTTAACTTATTGTGTCGGTAGTCGCACGTGGCTGACGCTCAGTCTAACCAGGTAACATTCACAGTTTCTAAATCATCCGTGGCTGTCTACTGGCCACAGAACAACTAGTCGATCCCCAATGAATTTATTTAAAATAGTCGTAGCTATGCTGGCTGCGATAACGCTATTCGCTTGCCAATCGAAACCAACTTCCGATGCGACTGCACACGCATCCCATTCGACGGCGCAAGCCGCTGCGAAACCAAAATCCGTGGCCGATCTTGAGCAGCAAATACTAGCCGTTCACGATAGTGTAATGCTCGCCATGAGTGAACTGATGCGGCTGAAAAAAACGATAAGCCAACAACTCGCCGAACAAAGTAAACAACCTGCCTCAGCAAATGCTCACCAGCGGGGGCTCGCGGTAAAGGCTGCGCTGGAACAGGCAGACCAGTCGATGATGAACTGGATGCATCACTACAACGGAGATACACTCGCTACATTGACTGAGCAGCAGGCACTGGCTTATCTACAGGAGGAGCAACAACGCGTCAATGCCATGAGTGAATTGATGCGAAAGAGTATTACTGACGCACAAGCCTATCTGAAACGATGATGAAACCCATCTTTCTTGCCGCGGGCTTATTAGTTACTCTGAGTAGTTGCCACCTGACCGACGAAAAACTGCCGTATATCGGGGAGTCCGAAACTGTGACCAAAATCGTCGATGGTAAAAAAGTTACGGAGCGAGAGTACCCCGCTATTCCGGCCTTCTCATTCGTTAACCAGGATGGGAAAACCATTACCCAGGACGATTTTAAGGACAAAATCTACGTAACCGATTTCTTCTTCGTGACCTGTCCGACCATCTGCCCGATCATGAAAAAAAACATGCTGACTGTTTATGAAGCCTATAAGGATAGTCACGACGTACGCATCTTATCGCACACCATCGATCCAGACCACGATACGCCTACGGTGTTGAAGCAATACGCTAACGACATGGGTGTCGCGGGAAACATGTGGCAGTTTGTGACGGGCGATCGCGAGAAAATCTACGACATCGGTGAGAATCACTATCTGGTAACGGCTAGCAAGGATTCTACAGCCCCGGGAGGCTACATACACAGTGGAGCGTTCGTGCTGATTGACAAGGAAAAACATATCCGGGGTATGTATGATGGCACCACGCTGGAAGGTACCCAGAAGTTGATCCAGGACATTGACGTGCTTCGGCGGGAGTATGAGTAACGAATTTAAAAGTAGAATTGTATGAAGCTAACGCGTCGTTTGTTTACTATTCATAGCTGGCTGGGGCTAATCACGGGTGTTTTCCTGATTCTATTAGGGCTGAGTGGGTCGGTGCTGGTTTTTCGACACGAACTGGATCGACTAGCCAATCATGATTTGTTGATGGTAAAGCCATCTCGTCCGCTTTCTGAACGCTCGTTGACCAGATGCTACCAGACGATTACTGCCCGTTATCCTAATTTGGATGGTATTGCCTGGATGAATCCGAATGCTGGTCCTACGGATGCTTACGATTTCCGGTTATACCTGAATGACGCTCGCTTATTTACGTACGATTTGGGACTTATTTCGTTGAATCCGTACACGAATACTATTCTGCGCGAAGGTAAATCGAGTGATTTCAGCCCTAGCTTCATTGAATGGCTATTGCAGTTTCATTTCAGCTTTCAATTGGGTGTACCCGGTGCGGCTTTGGCGGCTTTGTTTGGACTGACTATGTTAGGCTCATTGTTGACAGGTTTGGTTGTCTACCGAAAGATAATTTGGAAAGTACTGTGTTTTCGGGTGCGGATTAATAGAAAAAACTGGCGTACCATTAGCTCCGATTTACACCGGGTCGTCGGCGTCTGGTCGCTGCTGCTGAATGCGATTATTTTCTTTACTGGGTTCTGGATGAACCTGTTTGCGTTCGAAGCGAAAACCTGGAAAACCGAGCAAATACCTACGCATCCGAATACAACAATGGTATTATCGGCTGATGCTCTACTTCAAAAGGCCAGGCAATTAATGCCCGATTTAAAGCCCTCGTACGTTTATTTGCCGACTCAGCCCGAGCGAAAATTTCGGGTCAATGGTCCGTTGGAAGGTCAATGGGCTTTGTGGGGAACGGGCAACTTGGTCAGTCTTGATCAGCAAACGGGTAAGCTGATTCAGCTTCGTCGCTTAGCAGCGCTTCCTATTGGTGATCGCCTTGAAGCCACATTTTTTCCTTTGCATGTAGGCAACTACGGTGGCTTACCGGTAAAAATGCTGTATGCACTTATTGGCTTGACGCCCGGATTACTGGCTATTACCGGCTTTCTGCTTTGGTGGCGTCGTGCCCGAAAAAGCGTTCCGAATGCGTCCCGGAAATATGTTTTGGTTAAATCAACCTAATAGCTAAACAGCTATGACTACCTTACCAAATCGTCAGGATCTACGTCAGCTATTAGCTGATACAGGTGTTACCTTGCCCGAATCGAAGCCTTTCTTAAGGCAGGATGTCGTGCTCTGGACGGCACTGGTGCTCATTCATTTTACCGTGCTGTTGGGAATCGGCGATATGCTCGTCCGTCTTTTTTCTAACACGCATTGATCGATCAGGTACTGCAAAATCCGTTTTCAAATTCGCCAGGGTTTCAACTCGGTGAATTTGAAAACGGATTTTTGTTTTTGTTTGGTTGTCAGGGCATTATAGATAGCATAGTCGTGCCTTAGTGACGAAGTCGGGTTAAAAATTAACGTTATAGGTGTTCTTATTCTCGCTCATCACAAACGTACTGTGGGTGCTCCCGATACTGGTTACCGAACCCAATTTATTGAAGACAAAGTCCTGGTAGTGTTTCATGTCTTTAGCATACACCTTTAAAAGAAAGTCGAAATCCCCGGAAATATTGTAGCATTCAACTACTTCGTCCAGCCTAAGAATGTCAGTTACAAACTCATGTCCAATGCGTTTATCATGCTGCTTAAGCTTGATATTACAAAAAACGATTAATCCGTAGCCCAGCTTTTCGGCATCAATCAAAGCGATGTATTTCTTGATGTAGCCATTAGACTCCAAACGCTTTACCCGTTCAAAAACCGGCGTATGAGACAGATTTACCCGATCCGCCAATTCTTTTATAGTCTGTTTCGAATTTTCTCCCAGAAGTTTGAGTAACTGCTCGTCTATATCGTCTAGTTTTTCCATAGAAGGATTTTCTGTTGTGGACAGAAGAATCAATTACAAAGAGAATAAATAACTATTACAACCACGAAAGTAGAATTTTTATCTTAATTAAGATATAGTAAGTAGATGTTAAATCTGGTAATATAATTTTGACCCGAATTTTATCCGTCAATAGGGTTCAATTTAACGTTATTTTCTAAAGTGCCTGAAATAGGTTTTCGACGAGAGTCGGAATTAAAAGGGAATCGGTCAGGCCGCTGATGTGGTCTAAAGCCGAACTGTCGCGCAACTGTACGTAACGCACAAACTGTCGTCCCATGCACGTTCACTGACCGTCAAAGGTTGGGAAGAACGGACGCCAGGTTACAAGTCAGGAGACCTGCCTTTTTTGGGAATAGACAATGTTTTCGCGGAATAAAACACGTAGTCTGACCTTATACCTTTCAGCCGATTGTATGTCGGCTTCTGTGTCGCCGTGCGCTCTGTTCTCGAAGCCTTGTCCCGTTTAGTGAAGCACGTTTCACCTGTTTTCATCAAAACAATCAACAAAAATGCTGACACAAAACCTGGGCTACCCTCGGATTGGTGGACAACGACAACTCAAAAAAGCCAGCGAACAGTATTGGGCAGGCAAGATCGACCTGACGGAATTAAATCGGGTTGCTCAGACGATCAAAGAAGAAAACTGGCAAACGCAGCTGGGTGCTGGTATTGATCTAATTCCGTGTAATGATTTTAGTTTTTACGATCAGACGCTGGATACAAGCCTGCTGCTGGGCGTTATCCCTCCGCGTTACAGACCTGTGCTGTCCGAAGTTGCCCATAACCAGGAAATCGATCTTTATTTCGCGATGGCCCGGGGCTACCAGAAGGATGGTCTGGATATTACGGCGATGGAAATGACCAAATGGCTGGATACCAACTACCACTACATCGTGCCGGAGTTTACCGCCGATCAGGAGTTTCGTATTTTTAACGAACATGTATTCACCGAGTATACGAACGCCAGGCAACTGCTCGGTCAAAAGGCCAAGCCGGTATTGGTTGGTCCAGTCAGTTATCTGCTCTTGGGTAAAGAAAAACAAGAAGGCTTCGACCGCATTGAGTTGATCAATAAATTGGTTCCGATATACGTCGAGATCATCAATCGGCTCGGACAACTAGGTGCCGAATGGATTCAGCTGGATGAGCCCTACTTAGCCCTCGATTTGTCGAAGAAAGAGAAAGAAGCGTTTGAGTTTGCCTATCGACAGATTGCTAGTCAGGTAAGTGACGTCAAACTCATGGTCGCTACTTATTTCGACGCTTTGCTGGACAATACCGCATTGGCTGTCAGCTTACCCATCATGGCGTTGCACGTTGATCTGGTTCGCGCTCCGGAGCAGTTGGATGAAGTATTGGCTTTAACTCCCGATCCGCTTATACTCTCTCTGGGTATTGTGGACGGACGAAATGTCTGGAAGAACGATTACGAAAAATCGCTGAAGCTGATCGACAAGGCTGTTGAGAAACTAGGAAAGAACCGCGTGATCATTTCTCCATCCTGCTCGCTGCTACACAGCCCAATCGATCTGGACGGAGAAACCGCGCTTGATCCAGAAATCAAAAACTGGATGGCCTTTGCGAAACAAAAACTAAATGAAGTACGTGAACTGGGGCAGATCGTTGACGGAAACCAGACGTTGTTGGAGGCCAATAAAAAAGCAATCCAGAGCCGACACGCTTCGCATAAAGTACACAAGCAACCGGTTAAAGATCGGGTGGCAGCCATCACGGATGCCCAACGAACCAGCGCTTTCCCGGTTCGTCAGCAGATCCAGCGTGAACGTTTCAATCTGCCAGCCTTTCCAACTACAACGATTGGTTCTTTCCCGCAAACGGATGAAATTCGTCAGTTACGGGCTAACCTAAAAAAGGGAGAGTTAACGGTTGAGCAATATGAACAATCGATTGAGCAGGCGACCATCGACGCGATTCGTTGGCAGGAAGCAATCGGTATCGATGTACTGGTCCACGGCGAGTTTGAGCGGAATGATATGGTTGAGTATTTCGGTGAGCAACTCGAAGGGTTCCTCTTTACCAAAAACGGGTGGGTACAAAGCTATGGCAGCCGTTGCGTCAAACCGCCCGTAATTTTCGGAGATGTCAGCCGTCCGAATGACATGACCGTACGTTGGAGCCAATTTGCGGCTGCCCAGACCGACAAACCCATGAAAGGTATGCTGACCGGCCCGGTAACGATCCTGCAATGGTCTTTTGTCCGTGACGATCAGCCCCGCGAGGTAACTACCAATCAGATCGCGCTGGCGATCCATGACGAAGTTCAGGCGCTGGAAGCGGCTGGTATCGGCATCATCCAGATCGATGAAGCCGCGATTCGAGAAGGACTGCCGTTGCGCAAAGCTAAGCGCCCGTACTACCTGAATTGGGCCGTGAAAGCCTTTCGGATAACGGCCAGTGGTGTTGACGATCAAACGCAGATTCATACTCATATGTGTTATAGCGAGTTTAATGACATCATTGAACATATTGCCGCTATGGATGCAGATGTAATCACGATTGAGACTTCCCGTTCCCAAATGGAATTGCTCCATGCGTTTGCTCATTTTGACTATCCAAACGAAATCGGACCCGGTGTCTACGACATTCACTCGCCACGAGTTCCGAGTACGGAAGAAATGACGACGTTGCTATCCAAGGCCGCAGATCTGTTGCCAGCGCACAACTTGTGGGTGAACCCGGATTGTGGGCTAAAGACTCGAAAATGGCCGGAAACCAGGGAGGCTTTAACAAATATGGTAGCAGCCGCTAAGCTGGCACGAGAGCAAATCAGTACAGAAATCGTACGGTAAAATAGGGAAGGGCGGGCGATTCCGCCCTTCATCATTCCGCTAAAATGACTGTGTCGTGTATCAACCCTGTTGATGCCGCCAAATCGATCGGTAAGGAGGAAGCGTAATAATAAACCGTATTTGGACTATATTTCGCCAACGAAAGGCGCCAATGACTGCTACATCACCTGTCTACTGATACGAAATGACTCGTGCCATATAACTGGTAGCCACTATTTTAGACATTCAAGCATAAAGCTCTAGCTCAAGTACCAACAATGTTTCTCGAAAAGATCAAATCCGGTCAGTCAGGTGTGTTGCTGTACGGCATTACGCCCCCCAAAACGAGCACGCTCCCTGAACGCGTCGCTGAGATTGCCCAAAAAACAATTGACCGACTGGCTGTCCTGGACATTGATGGGCTTGTCGTCTATGACGTACAGGATGAGTCGGCTCGCACTACAGAAGAACGGCCCTTTCCTTTTATCAACGCGCTGGACCCGCTTAGCTTTGCTTCTACCTATTTGGGTGAGTTGAGGGTTCCAAAAATAATCTACCGTCCAGCTGGCAAGTTCAGCCCCGAGGAGCTGTCTTATTGGCTGGAAGACCTTCACCAACAGAAATTCTATCCAGTTTTTGTCGGCGTGCCCGCTCCGGATTTTCCCGTAAAAACCAGTCTGTCGGAAGCATACCAGA
The DNA here is from genome assembly GCF_023196085.1 of Spirosoma liriopis. Lineage (NCBI taxonomy): Bacteria > Pseudomonadati > Bacteroidota > Cytophagia > Cytophagales > Cytophagaceae > Spirosoma > Spirosoma liriopis. The sequence goes on along the minus strand of NZ_JALPRF010000006.1, from coordinate 84,197 downwards.
TCTGGAGCAGGCACCAGGAAACCTCCGTCATTGGCGCTGTAACCATTCCCGAACGGCATCAGGTGCTACACGATGAAGATGTCAGAATACTGGATAAAATGAGTTGTGGCGTATCGTACTTCATTTCCCAATGTGTTTTTAATCTTGACTACGCCAAACAGATAATTGACGATCTCGCTCACCGTTGCCGTCAACAGGCTGTCCATCCCCCAACCCTGATTTTCACGCTTACTGCTTGTGGTTCGGCCAAAACGCTTCAGTTTATGGAGTGGCTGGGGATTCATGTACCACTCGAATTGCAGGAAGAGTTAAAGAAATCAGATGATATTCTTCAGAAATCGGTAAAGGTGTGTCTTGATATTGCATCAGCGCTGACCGATTACTGCACAGAACATGCCATCCCTTTCGGTTTTAATATCGAAAGTGTTGCTATTCGCAAAGCAGAGATCGAAGCATCGATTTACATGACCAATGAGATCGGTCAACTGCTAAAGGAAAAAGGTATCAGAAAGCCGTTAGCAACTAGCCGTTCGGAAACTGTAGACGATACGCAGGTTTATAGCAAAATCGAGAGTTTATAAAAGCGACTACGGCCTCGAAACGTTCAGGTAGCTTTGCGTCCGGGCCTAAACGAACCTTATTCGAGCGACCGAAGATCAAAATTGAACCCGGCACTAACCCTAGCGATATGACATCAGATTTCCTTGCCCATTTGCTGGTCGTTGAAGATGAATTGAAAGTAGCAACGTTCATCAAAAAAGGCCTTCAAACCCAGTCCTATTCTGTTGAAGTGGCTGCTACGGGTGAGGAAGCCAAAATCCTGTTAGGCAAATCGCACTTTGATCTGATTATTCTGGACGTTAATCTGCCCGATACGACGGGGCTTGAACTGGCCGAATACATCCGCAATAAGCCTAGCCAGGTACCAATTCTCATGCTGACCGCCCTCGATACCATCGCCGATAAGCTGCTGGGTTTTGAGGCCGGGGCTGACGACTACCTGGCCAAACCATTTGACTTTATGGAATTGCTGGCCCGCATAAAAGTGCTGTTGCGCCGGTCAACAACGGTCCAGGAGCCGGGTCGTATCCTGCGTGTAGCTGATCTGGAGCTTGATCTGCACGAACGGGTAGCGCGACGAAATGGGCAAACCATCGAACTAACCGCCCGAGAATATGCCCTGTTGGAGTATCTTATGCGAAATGCCGGACGAGTCGTTTCCAGGGTCGATATTGCCGAGCAGGTATGGGATATCGGCTTTGAGACGGGTACAAACGTGATCGATGTATACGTCAGTTACTTACGCGCTAAAATCGACAAAGATTCACCTTCCAAGCTTATTCATACCTTAATTGGAATGGGCTACGTGTTAAAAGAAAAATGAGCCTGCGCACCCGACTGACCCTGCTATTTACGGCTATTGTTTCTCTTTTGCTGGCCCTGTTCTGCGGATTCCTGTATCAACTGGCGGAAGGCTACCGGGAGCGCCAATTTCAGGAGCGCCTGCGGGCGGAAGCTTCAACTGCAGGCCAGCTGTTACTGAGCCAGGAACGAATAGATCCGGCCCTGTACAAAGTACTGGACAAGAATCACCTGACCGTATTGCCCGAGGAAGAAATCATTATCTATAATTCACGCAATCGGCTGGTGTACGAAAGTGGAACGGATTACCTTACGATTACGCCTAATCACCTCGATCAGATCCGGCAGGACCGGCAGGTAGCCTGGCGGGAGTCAAATCGGCAGATTGTGGGTATCTTATTTACCAACCACCAGCTGCCGTTTGTCATTGTTGCCTCCGCAGTCGATAGCTATGGACAGCGCACCGTAGCAAATTTAGGTCAATTGCTTGGACTGGGCTGGTGTGTTATGATCGGCCTAACCGGATTAGCTGGCTGGTTTTTTGCCGGACGCATGCTTAGGCCCATTAGTCAGATTAATCAGCAAATTGACAATATCACCGTTTCCAATCTTTCACTACGCTTATCAGAAGGGTCTCACCGGGATGAAATAAACCAGTTGGCCCAGCGATTCAACCGAATGCTGAATCGGCTTGAAGAAGCGTTCCGATTACAGCGTTCATTCGTGTCAAGTGCTTCTCACGAGCTACGAACACCCCTGACGGCTATTACGGGACAGGTAGAAGTAGCGTTACTGGCGGACGATGAACCGGAAGAACTACGCGCGACCCTCCGTTCCATTCTGGAGGATGTGCGCGGCTTAAATCGAATGGTGAACGGGTTGCTGTCGCTGGCCAACGCCAGTGTGGATATTTCGACCGTACCGATGGGTTTGGTGCAACTGGATACCTTACTGGATCAAATTCGCCTGGAGTTGAAACGGATTCAACCGGAATACACAATCGATCTACGCATCGACTCTCCGAATATGCCAGTCTCCCCAGCAACGTGGCAACTCAAAGGCAATGAAACCTTGCTGCGAACGGCCATTCTTAATTTGCTGGATAATGGAGGAAAGTTTTCGCCCGACCATACGGTGCAGGTGCAGCTATCCAGGCGGGGGGCGACGATTTGCGTGACGGTTCATAATACCGGTTCCGTTATCGACCAGGATCAACAAACCCTTATTTTTAATCCTTTTCAACGGGGACGTAATGCCGGTAGCCAGCCTGGGCATGGCATCGGCCTGGCGCTCACAGAGCGTATTATCCGACTTCACCAGGGCCAGATCCAGGTTGACTCATCGGCCGAAGCAGGCACAACCTTTACGGTTATTTTACCTCACTAACGCATACCCATTTCGTTTGTCTGTTCTCAACAGCGTACCCGCTGATCGGGTCATCGTCGTTCCCCTTGGTCGGTTAATTTACGGGTATGCGGTTGTTTGCCGTGCATATTTTGCATTTCTAATCCCGTTCTAATGCGGCTCTAACAGGAGCCTAACACGGGGGTGCGACCTTTGTCATGTCAATCAGGCAATGATTCAAACATACTTGTTTTAAGCCTGGCTGATCAAACAAAAATGACAAAAGCCATGAAAACATACCTCGTTATTACCGCCCTGAGTATCCTTACCATCCTGAGTGCCTCGGCGCAGGATGACTCCAAGCTGCGACGTGACGTAACGTACTCAACTCATAACTACAAGCATCCCAACAAAGCTGCGACTGCCCGTCAGTGGGCCGCAAAAAAAGGGATTGCCGTGAACGCCCCTACGCTGAATCAGGGACCCGCAGTTAGTTACAAACATCAGGCTCCAGGTGCCAAGCCGGTTGGTGGCATGGTTGTACCGCACACGCCTGAATCAGACGTAGCTCTTCGAAATTATAAAATTCAGCGGGGTCGCGAGTCACGACCAGCTGCTACGGATTCGGAGGTAACGGCTGGTGTACACCAAAAGCAACCAAGTACCAGTGGAAACTAACGCTATCGGCTAAGCCAGCATAGGCTTGACAAAGGTAAGTTGAACGTTGACGGACGAATGAAGCAGTTTGCTAGCCATTCCGTCCGTCAGCGTATATTTTTACTCTTTTCCCTTCTCCCTTATTATGTATTCACCCGATGTAGCACTGGGCTTAGGTAGCCTGGTTTATGCCTTATCTTGTTTAGAGGGAAGGCCTCACAAAGAAGAAATTATAGTAGCCAAAGCCCTCTTGGTTAGAGAACCTCACGGCTCATTGGCGCTCAATGGTTATTTCCTGCGCGAGAATGCAGGGGAATCCGCTGAAGAAGCCTATGCCTTCGGTATGCGTCGGCTGGTGAGCCGACAAACCGAATTGACGGATAAGCTAAAAAAACGGTTTGTCACGCTACTACTCCGCGTGGCTCGGGCGCACAAAGGTATTTCGGCGAACGAGTGGCTGTTTATTCGACGGTTTAGACGTGATTTGCAACAACTTCAGACTGGTTAAAGCGTAGACGTCATCCACGTTCATTAGCAGCCGTCAACATCAGCGAACCAAATCTTGGTACGGTATACTGACGTAGGTAATCATTGTGTAATCATCTTTCTCGTACAAAACGCCAACCTTACCATCCTGCTGTACAACCAGGTCTGAGTACGCAGCCGAGCCATTATAAATTTCTTTTCCTGCCGACCAGCTTTTCCCATCGTCTTGACTAGCGCGGATGGTTAATTTCTCGCGTTTCGTCTGGCTGTTCAGATTGCTGAAAAGCAACACGGTCTGTTTGTTAGCGGTGTAATAATTGATCATACTACCCTGACAAATTGGGTCTGGTAAATCACTGGCGATTGTCACCCGGTCCCAGGTTTTGCCCGCGTTGGTTGAGAAGGACAACAATCGATTTTTAACGTCACCAGACTGATTGCGGCTGTTCATCAGCAAGCTACCCGTTGAGGTTTCGGCGGCAGTACTTTCGTTACCACCGGGGTAGCTTACGGTTGCTGACAGCTTCCAGGTTTTGCCGTGGTCATCGGAGTAAAATCCATGCGCCCGGTAATCGCGGAACTGAGGTTGTTCCCTCCCCTCCGAATGATTCGCGGCAACAAACAGCCTACCTTTATAACGCCCATTCTGCATTTGAAGCGCGTGGCCTGGCGTATTGGCATATGATCGCCAATCGTCCGGAAACGCAAAACTCGCGTTGATCTCCGGCTTATTCGGACGGTTAACGGAGATTGTGATGTTCACAGGTTCTGACCAGGTCTGACCGCCGTTGGTGCTGGTTTTGTACCATACTTCCCGAATGGCTTTTCCATCTCGTACATCTTTCTCCGAAGCTATGCCGGTATTATAAATCATAAATAGCCGTCCGTTAGGAAAACGGCTGTCGGTTAGGTCGAAAACGGGGGCAGGATTTCCGGCCTGCGCAAGTCCATAATCAGCGACAATGCGCACTGGGCTCCAGCTTTGACCATTATCACGGCTGGTTTTGAGCACAATGTCTACATCACCAAAATCTCCGCAGTCTGATTTGCGGCCTTCCGCGAAGGCTAGCAATTCGCCCGAGGGGGCTTTCACAATTGCTGGAATCCGGTAGCACGTATAGCCATCTTCTCCATTCTTAAACACGACAGTTTCAGCTGCATGAGCACCCGTTGATACGGATCTTGTTGCCACCGACTGAGTACTGGTGGGAATGGGCCTGATTAATCCACAGACTGCCAGACCCAGACAAGTAAAGAGGGAATAAAACATAAAGGGTTAGCTTCAGGCGCTGGAAATGATTTTCCAACTGGTTACGTTTGGCGTTATAAGATCGTACTAAGTCATAGCAATACACTTCTCTTCTTAATAGTCATCTTTCTTCGCAACCAGGCTCTCACTGGTTCGTCATACCACGTTAAACTCACATAAGCTAACCCGATAGCGCCTGAAAACGTGAGGAGGGCATAGGGCCAGGCTTGCTCTAGGGTGATGCCTTTATGATTGCTTACCCAGGCCACATAAAAATAAACCAATACATAATGCGTCATGTACAAAGGATAAGAGAGCTTACCCAGAAACTGACAAAGTTTAACTTCCCACTGCGTATGCACCACACCACTAGCCCCGATATAAACTATGAGTGGAAAGACAAAGATGATGCAAAAAGCTTCGTACAAACCATTCATCCACAGATGGTCTGCACCGCCAATTCGTGGCATCAGCAAAACAATTGCAACCAGCAGGGCACTCCACAAAAAAGCATTTTTAATATAGGTAGGCCGCCAGACCCGCGACAGCAGCAGACCCGCAAAAAATGGAAACAGTGTGCGTGTTATTCCGATGCGCATGTGTTCAGCGTTGAGTGTCCAGCCACCCGTAACGTCGCCGTTGGGATTCGTAACCGCAAAATGCAAAAGCAAAGCACCTGACAGTACGACAAAATAAGCCAGTGCTTTATTCGATAGCTTGCGTAAACCTAAGGCATACAAAATATTAGCGATGTACTCGAAAAATAACGACCAGCCTACGCTGTTAAGCGGATGCATCTCTTGCCAGCCGCGTATATCCATCGAAAGAGGTACGGGTATGAGCGTATAGCCGATTAGCATAACGACGATCAGTTTCCAGACAGGAACGGTATGGATAAGCGGCCATATCGTTGAGTCAGTAAAATAGAAGCCTATAGCACCTAGCGTCATGCCCAGTACTACGAGTGGCTGCAACCGCTCGATCCGGCGAAATAGAAAGCCGCCAACCGTTAATTTGTCCCATCGGTCGTCGTAGGCATACCCAATCACAAAACCGGAAAGAAGGAAAAAAAAGTCAACGGCCAGATAACCGTGATTCACTACATTGTCAAGGCGGCTGCTGGCTAGCGGTTCGGCCAGGTGGAAGAATACGACGATGATAGCGGCTACCCCCCGCAATCCATCTAAGAGTTGATAATGCGGCTTTGTACCCAGTTTGTCCTGGCTCATAAATGGCAGAAAAATGGGTCAATATACGTTGGCATGGCCTGAATACACATGGTCTTGAACTTTTATTCCCCTAAGTCATCACCGCTTCTGGAAGTACGGTGTCTGTTCTGAAAGCAACAACCTGCTCATAAGCCATCTATATCGAGTTCTAACCGGCTGAATGCATCTTAGAAAGTCTATAGATAGATTGCTGGTCTACTATCAACGGATGATATTGTTGCAAAAGAGAAGCAGACAAGTTTAGCTTGTCCAAGAGAATTATAAGGTGAGTTCTGTAGTACAAAAAAAGCCCCACTGGTAGATCAATGGGGCTGTGAGAAGCATAACTCTTTACTAACGGATGCGCAGACCTTTTATTGTGCGCTATGAAACACAACGCGGTTTATTTTTCTCTTTTTTTTGACGTATATGGGTTATGCTGGGAACACACCGATCTTTTAGTTAACAGCGATCCATCGATGGGCTGATTCTTTCTTCTCTTTACGAACCGTGGTCCAGGCAACTTTTCGTAACTGCTTGGCAAAGTTAGCATCCACTCCTGGGGGCGTGTAGCGCAAAGCAGCGGGAGATTCGTTATACAGAAAGCTGTACCAGACCAGCGATCCTAGATAACAACCGGCATCATTAGCGTGATGCGAATCGAACCCTAGTTTATCGTTGTTCCAGTAATAGCCAACATGCAACGAGTACGTTTGATTGGGTAGGACCGGCGGTTGTAAATGCTGGGCTTCAACGTTTCCTGCGCCCTGAAAACCCCATTTTCTGCTAGAGGTAATTCGCCAAAATGCGTCACCGTTAGGAATGACCGGCGTACTTAACTCGTCGGCAACCGTATGGTAAGCGGCCCTGGATTTTTGCCACATCTGCTCCGCGTTTTTAGCTGAATCTCCCTTCGCAATTCGACTGAAATCTTTTGAATCAACGCGGTATGCCCATGTTTGGTGAAAAACTACAGTGGCCTTTGGCTGAAGATTTTTTACGTAATCATACAGTTTACGGGCATAGGGCTGATACGTTTCTAGGTCACCGGATAGAATTGATGCCTGCTGGATGGTGATAACATCCCACGTTCCTTCCGATAAAAGCATCTTAAGCGACTTTCCTCCGTAGGGTTTTCCTTTGGGATCATTGGAATCTTTTTCCGCAGCTTCAGCGTGGTCCCAATGCCGTTGTAACGAACTACCGCCAATCTCGGCGCGTCCAATTATCAATTGGTGTCCACCTTCCTGACTTAATTGAGGCAAGTATTTTGACGCATTCTGTGAAAAGCTGTTGCCAATCATAAAGAGGTGAAGAGGCTTCTGACGGCTTTGAATAGGGGAGTGGGCAAAAGCCGTGTGAACGAGTAAAAAATAGACAAACAACAATGTTGTCCTTCGGCTTACAGATCGAAAATTATGCATGCTACTAGTCAGTGGAATAAAACAGTAATAATCATATAGAGGGGCAACAGCAATGGATTTACTGTGCCAATATACTTTTTAAATTCTCTCCAAGTGTGGGAGAGAATTAGAGATTATAAAATAGTCTGCGGATTCGATGGGATATACGATGATCTGGGAATTTGTATAGCTATCTGGCATTCGACAAAACATTTTATGCCACGCCCGGTTCGGCCTGTACTATCGTGCATTTTGTGAACGCATACTGGTGTCCTATCTATCTATCAAACTGTCTGGTTATACCAGAAACGAAAAGGAAAAAGTCTTAATAAGCTACCCCGTTAGCACGGGAATACTATAATCTATCAGATAAATCAGATCGACTAACTTTTCACTTATACCCCAAATCCAGACAAGTCATTTCGCACTTAAAATACTAACAGTAAGATTCTTACAAGTCAAGAGATTTGCATTCTGCGGTCGCAGAAGCAACGGTTCGTTTACATACAGTTTTTATTTTTTCCTTCAACTATTATGAGAAAAGTTCTAATCGTCAATTGGTTAGTGTTACAATTCATGTGTCTGTGCCTTTTTGCGCAGGAAGCGGCTGTTACCGGTCGCGTAACGTCCTCCGATGATGGTTCGGCCTTACCAGGTGTGAGTGTGGTGGTCAAAGGAACAAGTCGCGGAACAACGACCGACGTCGATGGAAATTATCGCATCAGTGTAGAGCCCAACACAACCTTGACGTTTTCGTTTGTTGGTTTCAAGACGCAGGATGTGGCTATTGGCAATCGCAGAACGGTTAATGTGGTGCTGGCTGCGGATGCTTCGACGCTAAACGAAGTCGTGGTAACTGGTTTCGGTATCCAGCGGACTGAACGTGAAATTGGTACCTCGGTGGCTCGTATCAACAGCGCTCAAATTAACCAGGCGGCCCCCGTCAACGTGGCCAATGGTCTAACGGCTAAAGTGTCCGGTCTTCAGATCAACACGACTAATAATGCGGTGGGAGCCGGTGTCCGCCTGACACTGCGTGGCAATCGCTCGTTTTTAGGCAACAACCAGGCCCTGTTGATCGTCGATGGGGTCATTTCCGACATTAATTTTTTAACAGCGATCAACCCCAATGACATTGAAAGCACTACCGTTCTGAAAGGTCCCAGCGCGGCAGCCTTGTACGGGTCGGATGCTTCAAACGGTGCGCTTATCATCACAACAAAACGCGGCACTCAGAATAACAAGCCTCAGATCACGTACACGAACAATACGCAGTTTGAAAGTATCTCTTACATGCCTGGACTACAGACCCAGTTCGGGGCCAACGGTGGCGAAGGCGCTCCTTATTATGATCGAAACTACCGCCGGCTGTACGTTCCCTACGAAAACCAGCAGTTTGGCCCCGCTTTCGACGGCTCAATGCAACCACTCGGCTACGGAGTTCAGGTGCGGGATGCAAACGGTAACGTACGGCTTGATACACTGATGGTTCCCTTTTCAGCACCCGGTAAAGACCCGCGCCGGGCCTTTTTCAACACGGGTGTCACTGAGCAGAATGACATTTCGTACCGAATCGGTGATGCACAAAACTACTTCGGTCTGAGCTTGCAACGTGTTAATCAGAAAGGGGTAGTGCCAAACGACAAATACCAGCGAACCACTATCGGGATTCGGGGAGGCCGCTCCGTAAACAAGATCACGACAAATGCGAGCGCTCAATTTGCCTATCAAACCATTAATACGGAAAATGGAGACTTTAATCAAAACCGGCCCGTGTATTGGAATGTGCTGAACCAGCAACCGCAGGCTCCGCTCAACAGTTATCCGCTCAACGATATAACGTCTCCGTTCGGCGATGTCAACGGTTTTTACAATGCCTACTACCCCAACCCTTATTGGCAAATTACGGGTAATAACTCACGCCGAATAACCAATCTGTATACCCTCCAGGGTTCCGCTGATGCCGCATATCAGGCTACCAGTTGGCTAAATGTGCTTTACCGAATTGGTGGACAGATCTACAACTCGCAGTTAAAAGCGTACATCGCTGATGTAACGTTTTCGGAATACGCTACCGGTGACCCTTGGGAAGCGGGTAACATTGCTTCGTCGGCGGGTGGGCATACAAACGCGACGGTTCAGGATGCGACGCAGCTTAGAACTCGCTTTACGGGCGATCTGCTCGTCACGCTGAATCCCAAATTTGGTGATTTTACAACAAGACTGATTCTGGGTCAGCAAACCCGTCAGGAATACAGTCGATCAACGTATGATTATGCCGGAGCGTTGGTTGTGCCGGGTACTTACAACATTGCTAACCGGTTAGGCAACCCAACGGTATCGGAATATAGCAGTCAGAATCGTCTCCTCGGTGTATTTGGCGACCTGACGATTGGCTACAAGGACTTTGCGTTTATTCACGCTACGGGTCGCAACGACTGGACTTCCTTACTGGCTCCCAGCAATCGCTCTTTCTTCTACCCGAGTGTCGACGCTTCGGTTGTGCTGACGGAGGCTATACCCTCGTTGAAAAACAGTTCAGTACTCAGTTACGCTAAAGTTCGGGGGGGCGTAGCCCGAGTCGGGCAGGTAAACGTAGTACCCTACCAGTTGCAGAATGTGTTTAATCCCGGCACTGGATTTCCCTTTGGGGGACAAGCAGGCTTTGGCCAAAGTACGCAGCAGAATGATCCGAACCTGAAACCGGAATTTACCACGAGCGCCGAAGTTGGACTGGAAGTTGGTTTGTTCGATCGCTTCAACGTCGAAGCCGTCTATTATAACACGACAACGACGAACCAGACGGTACCCATCGACGTATCGCGGGCAACGGGTTATGCATCGGCTTTGGTGAACACGGGTACGATGAAAAACCACGGTATCGAATTGGATTTACGCACCATCAGACCGCTGGTTAACGCCGGAAACTTTACCTGGGATCTCAACACGAACTTTACATACCTGGAAAGTCTGGTAACGGACGTGTATCAGAATTTGCCCCGAATCAATATTCCGTACGGCACTGATCCTTATCGGCCAAACCTGACGCCTACCGCATCGAATGTCTTTGCGGCAAAAGGATTTGCTTATCCGGCCCTGTATGTAAGCGATGTTCAACGCGTTCAGACAACGGACCCAACCGCAGCCAACTATGACCCGACAGGGCAGTTTGCCGGTCGGCCCGTGGTCGATGCAACTGGCTATCCAATCCTTGATCCTAATCTCCGGTATGCCGGAACAACGCAGCCTAAATACCGATTTGGCTTAACAAACACGTTCAAATACAAAGGCTTGACCCTATCTGCGGTCGTCGAATATCGGGGGGGAGCCGTCATTTATAATGCAATCGGTAACGCACTGGAATTTACGGGAGCAGGCATCCGGTCTGTTTATGCAGGACGACAAAATTTCGTATTCCCCAACTCCGTTGTTGTTGCCGGTCAGAATTCAGACGGTACGACTCAATATGCGAACAACACCAACGTAACCACGCGGGACGGCAACTTGGTTTTCTGGACAAACTCGGGTTATCACAACGCAGGGTACAGCTACGTGACAAGCGCCGACTTCTGGAAACTGCGCGAGGTAGTACTGAGCTACAATATTCCCACGTCGATCCTGGGCTATACCAAATTCATTAAATCCTTGAACGTCGCGCTGACGGGTCGAAATTTAATTATGCTTCGCCCAAAAACAAACGTGTTCACCGACCCCGAATTTTCGGGTGGATCGAACGCCAACGACAACAGCAACGCGGTCGGAACGACGACCGAGTACCAGACACCACCAACGCGGTTTTACGGGTTCCGACTCAGCTTTGGCTTTTAATCATCTCCTTTTCGTCAAAAACTATGCGACTTATAAAATACATAAAGGCAGGCTTATGTGCCAGTCTGTTTATGGCCGTAGTTGGCTGCAACGACTACCTAGACATAAACAATAATCCCAACCAGGTGACGACAGCCACTCCTCAGTTGGCTTTACCCAGCGCGCTGGCGACTACCGGCTGGTATCTGTCCGGAAATGTACCACCAGGAAGTGGCACTACAGCCAATACTAATTTTTACTTCCTGAATCTATGGATGGGCTATTGGAACTGGAGCGGAAACTATTCCATCGCCACTTCTGACAAAAACTACCAGTTTACGCAGGGATTTAACAACAGTATCTGGTCCAGCGCTTATTTAAACTTGAGTAACTACAATTATATTGAGAATCAGGCAACAACGTTGAATCAGCCTATTTTGCGGGGTATGGCTAAAATTATGAAAGCACTGCATTTTCATATTCTGGTCGATACCTACGGTGATGTTCCTTACCGCTCGGCGTTACAGGGGACAACCAACATTCTGCCTAGTTACGAAAGTGGTCAGGTGATCTACGAAGACCTGTTTAAACAGATCGACTCAGCAATGGTCTTTCTGAACAACAGCGAAGGCACGCTTAATCCGGGAGCCAACGACATTATGTTCGGAGGTGATGTTTCGAAATGGCTTAAATTCGGCAATACGTTAAAGCTGCGGATGTTGCTGCGCCAGTCGGAGAAGCCAGAACGTGCCCAGTTTATTCAAAGCCAATTAGCCATTATCAATGCATCAGGCTACGGATTTCTGGGACCTCGCGAGAATGCAAGCGTAAATCCAGGTTATTCGAATTCGCAGAATCAGCAAAATCCACTTTACGGCGCTTTTTACGCGATCAATGGCAACCCAACAACGCTTAATAACCAGTACAAGGGTAATCTCTACGGTATCACATTTTATCAGCAGACAAATGACCCTCGACTGAACGCTTACTACAGACCCGTAGCCGGGACAACCAGCCAGTTTAACGGTACGTATTTCGGCACTACTGATCCGTTGGTAAACAGCCAGGTTTCTGATATTGGACCGGGCGTTCTGCAAAACGTCAGTCAGTCTTCACCGGTTTTACAATCGCACGAAAGCTTATTTATGCAGTCAGAAGCTGCGCAGCGGGGCTGGATCCAGGGCGATCCCAAAGCGCTGTACCAATCGGCAATTACGGAATCGTTTCTCAACGTGGGCCGAACGGCCGCAGAGGCCACTACCTATTATGCTCAGCCGGGCGTTGCTGATGTAAACTGGGAAGCTTCTCCCAATAAGCTGGAAGCTATCATCACTCAGAAATGGGCTTCAGAGAATGGAACAGCACCGTTTGAAGCCTGGTCGGATTACCGTCGTTTAGGCTTGCCGGCAACAATTCCGATTTCGCAGGACCCTAGCACAACGGTACGGCAGATTCCGGTTCGGTTGCTTTACCCAACCAGCGAATACAGCAACAATGCCACCAACGTAGCGGCACAGGGTACAATCAATCAGTTTACCAGCAAGATTTTCTGGATGAAGTAATCGTCAAACGAACCTAACAATGATGAATACCTTAGTAAAGAGCATTATAGCCCTGAGTCTGGCTTTGAGTCTGACTTCATGCCTCAAAGATGACGAACACTTTGTCGATTTTGCCAGCGCTGGCTACGTTGCCGAGATTCCGTATGCAGCTAACCGCAGTGTTCTTAAAACCGTGTCGGTATCAGCCACTAGCCCCGGCACCGTTGCTCCTGTTGACGTAAATATTGCTTCCCCCAATCCGCCAACGCAGGATATTTCGGTAACGATGGCTATCGATCAGGCTGCGTTGACAGCCTACAACACGGCGAATAATACGGCTTATACCCTGCTGCCAGCAACCGCTTTCCAGTTGACAAATCCGACTGTAACAGTCGCTGCGGGTCAGCGGATTGCAACGGTAGCTATTAATCTTATCGGCACTCAGATACCGGCGACGGGTGGCCCATACGCGGTTCCAATCAGTATCACGACGGTTCCACAAAATGTAATCATCAGCGCTAATTACCACACGCAGATTCTCGTGATTTCACGGACGCAGTAAAAGCGGATATTTTATACGACAAAGCCCCTCCTGCTTACCGCAGTGAGAGGCTTTGTCGTATAAGTCTATTGTTAACGAGCTACTGACAATTTGAGTTAGCTGAGTGAAGTGTTGACGAATGTAAATGCCTTTTGCTGGCATTTACATCAACTGTGGTTCGGGTCCACGGAAAGGATCAAGTTTTGTGTAAAGCGGTAGTTTGACGGGTCGCCCTTCCTGAGCCGACTGGTAGATAGCCTCCATGATGCGGTGATCCTGTAAGCCTTCTTCTCCGGGTGTAAACGGCTGCTTGTTTTGCTGAATGCAATCCGAGAAGTGGTCCATCTCCGTAGCAAACTGATTTTTTTCCATGATCTCGATTTCATCCCGATGTTCGGTTTGTCCAACGGCGTAAGCCTGCTGCATTTGTAAACCGTTGTAAGCAAATGCGTTCTCGACATTCAACCAACCCCGTTCGGCCAGCACACGATACCGGCGGGACTCATGCGTAAAGTAGTCGGTGCCACAGTTTGCTATAACACCGCTCGGAAATCGCATCTGCCACGACACCAACTCCTCAACTTCCCGAAACAACGGATTGCCGGGAGTGCTGTATTGATAAGCAAATACCTCGGTAGGTTCTTCTCCCAGTAAAAAACGGGCGGTGTTCAAACAGTACAAACCAATATCGGGCAAGGCTCCTCCACCGGCCAGCGCTCTGATGTGTCGCCAATGGTTCGGATTCGCTTCTTGCTGAGCGTTATGCAGTTCTAGATATTTGGGAGCACCGTATAATTTCTGACGGACCTGTTCACGAACATATCGGTTATAAGGTTCGTACTGAATCCGGTACGCAACCATCAGCTTTCGCCCCGCTTTGTTGCACGCGTCGATCATTGCCTGCGCCTGTTCCGAGTTGGCAGCCATTGGTTTTTCGGACAGAATATGCTTGCCTGCCTGCGCCCCCCGGATGGTGTATTCAGCATGCATCGCGTTGGGAAGAACGATGTAAATTACCTGCACCTCCGGATTATCTTTTAATTGATCGTAGGTATCGTAATTGTAGCAGTTTTGGGGTTTAACGCCGTACTGCTGCGCTACTTTCTGAAGCTTTTGTGGATTCCCGCTGACCAACGCTACCAGTTTCGACTTTCTGCATTCGCCAAAAGCAGGCAGAATATTTTCGAGCGACAAATGCCCCAAACCGACGACAGCATAACCAACGCGCGAATCGGGCGGCTGTGGCGAAGGTGTAGGTGGCGTTTGTCGATCAGCATCACCCCGGATGGGTTCGAGCTTGATTGGCTCATCGATCTTAGCCGGTATTTCCACCGGGGGAGAAACAGGTTGAATACGCGGAACTGTGTCAGCCTGAACCTGGGCGGATGGAGTGCTTTTGGGTGGTCGATTTTGACCGTAGGTTGTTAACAAACTCCCCGTTGCCCCGATTGCCAGCGTCCGACCCGTAAATTTTAAAAACTGCTGGCGCGACTGTGGCGACATGGACTCATCAAGCAACGATTTAACTAGTTCTGTAAAGCGATTCATAGGCGCTGTTGCGTTGGTTAGATACTGCTGCTCGATTAACCGCTTCTGCTTTCTATGGTTAAAGACCTTGACCAAAAAGTTAGCCAGGTTCGTCAAACGTTATCCAGTGCCGCTGATGCATGAGCGAACGGTACCGTTACGCATTCCCGTACCCATAAATTCCCTGTAAATCAGACAAGTTTCGCTGTACAACCCCGCCGTTGCCGTTTCATCAGTTTCCAACTGATTTTTTAACCTTAGCCTTGGCACGACGGTCTTACAGAAGCGCTACATTTTTTCACATCAGTCTATGAAAAAACAATACGTTTTGCAGTCCAGCCGCTGGTTGTTGGTGGCATGGGTACTTTGTTCTGGTCATCTTACCCGTGCGCAAACGCAGCAACCCACAATCCAGTGGCAGCGGACCTTCGAAACCAACGATCTGACGAGTATTACGTCGGTTCGGGCTGTTAAAATAAGCCAAGGGGGGTACGGTTTATTATTGGGAAAAAGTGTGGTTTGTCTGTCGGAAACTGGTGATGTCATTTGGAATAAACCCGTACCAGCTACTCAAGAAGACAAATCGGTAATGGCTGTTCCCGTCCGCCAAACAATTGGCATAACGCCAACGCCGGATGGCGGTGTTGCGATACTGGCGCAGGATACGCAAAACCGCTTCTACGTTACCAAACTGAATGCATCTGGTGATCGGTTGTGGTTGCGCATCATTGATCGTGCCGACACGGGCGCAGCTAGTAAATTGACAGATAATTCGTTGATAACTACTCCCGATGGTAGCTTATTAGTAGCTGGTGCTTTTCGTGATCGGTTGTCCTATGTTACGCTGACCCGATTAAACCAGGAGGGTGTTATTTCTGGTCAGTGGCGCATCAACTATACCGATGCCGAACAAGGATCACAACCAGCCATACAGTCCATACTCAATACTGCCGATGGCGGCTATCTATTAGCAGGCAAGACAACAGTTACCGGAACATCGAAAGGGCTGGCCATCAAACTTAACAAGTCCTACCAGATTACCTGGAAAAGCACGTACCCAACGGTTGATTCGCTATCGGCTATCGTGGCTAAACCATCCTCTGACAACACGTACATAGCCATCGGATCGAGCGCGGGCGGAAATGCCCGTTTGCTGACCATTTCACCATTGGGAAAAGAAGACGGTAACCAGATTGCAACCTTTGCGGGATCAACAGCATCCGCCAGGCTAGTTAACAGTGGAACAGGTTATACCATTCTCGATGCAACGGGTGCTCCGGCCAATAATTTTCGGCTGCAAGGCTTCTCTGGTCAACTCGCTCCTGAGTGGACAAAAACCGTAGGCGGCTCTGGTAACGACCTGCCTGCCGACCTGCTGGCTAACAGCGACGGGGGCTACTTAGCTCTGGGAACAACAACATCAACCGATGGCGACGTTACGGGTCGATCCGGTAATACGACAGCGGTTTGGCTTATAAAATTCGGCAGTTCAGCAACGGCGACTACACTTCGTTTAACAGCGCCTACGTATAACTGCCAGACAGGTGCTATCGTGTTTAACACCACGGGCGGTAACGGTACACCGATTCTTTACAGTGCTTCGGGAATCACGCGCGCTACCCTGACAGACAATTTTGGCATTGTAGAACAGGAATTACGTAACGATCCTAAAACGGTCATTATTCAGGCCACGCAAAGCGGACAAACAGTTAATTATGCGTTTGATTTGGCCACTGTTTGTCCAAATGTGCAGCAAGGCAATTCGTCGGCGAGTACGCTTAAGCTTGCTCCGCCTACGTACAACTGTAGTACGGGTGCCATTACATTCCACGCAATCGGTGGCGATGGTTCGCCCATTGAGTTTGCTGCGGCTGGTATCACGAACTGGACAACCAATCCAAATCAACGGGTGGATGCTGAATTACGGACCGCTTACGATGCGAAACCCATAACAATTTTGGCTCGTCAAGGTGATCAGGTAGCCTCCTATGTTTTAGACCTGAAAGCAGCGTGCGCTAGAGCGCGCTTAGCGGCTAACGAACCGTCGGCGGTTCCTTCGGTGGCAATTCTAGGTAACCCTGTTAGCGATCTGTTGACGGTTGAAGTAACAGGTATACAGAAACAATCGCTTGTACTACGGTTAACTGACGACAGAGGACGACTGGTAGAGCAACGGTTGATTGAACAACCAATGACTCGTGAGCAACAAACCTTCGACGTACGAAAACAGGGTCCGGGTATGCTGTTCTTACACACGACCATTAGTGGTCAGCAACAAACGATAAAAGTGATAAAACACTGAGTGTAGGTATGTTTATCAATTATTCACGGGCGCATACTTCGGGATGCGCCTACTTCGTTTAAACGCCCCTAAAATCATCAACAAGTGGCACGTATTGAAGCCTGTAACTATCGGTTCAATCAGGCCAAATCCTCGTTTTTTTAGCTTCTTTGGCAAGGAAGCGGTTTCATAAATGTCAGTTCTGCTGTCTATGACGAAGTTAGCAAGCCATTTGTGACCATTCCAGACAACGCTCATTTACTACTTGCTGGATAGCTTGTTGACAATCAACCCGTATGGCTGGATTGGCGGGCTAACTCTTTTTGACCAATACGGGTGCCTGCCGATTCGCCTGTTTTGCCTTGCAACAGCCTATGTTTACAATTAATGAACCAACAGTAGGTATCGGTTTGTGTTTAGCTACCATGTTCCTCTGGGGCTCCTGGGCAAACGCGCAGAAATTTGTCACGCAGACCTCTCCGCTCTATGTCTTTTATCGCGACTACGTCTACGGTATTCTTCTTGCTTCTCTTATCATTGCGTTTACATTAGGCAGTTTTGGCGACCAGGGCCGTTCGGTGATGGCGGATGTAAAGCAAGCCGAATTGAACTACATACTTATTGCGCTGGCAGGTGGCGTTGTCTTCAACATTGGCAATATGCTACTTACAGTGGGTATGAGCATTGCCGGAATATCCATTGCAATGCCGGTTGGGACGGGCCTATCATTAGCCATTGGTCTGGTTGTCAATTACCTGGCTAAACCAGAGGGTAGTATTCCCTTGCTGGCCATTGGCGGGGGCGCTATTCTAATCGCTATGGTCTTTAGCTCGCTGGCTTATCAATCCAAGCAAAAAGAAGGCGATCAGGATGCTGACAAGAATAGTAACCGGGGCATCTGGATTGCACTGGCTGGCGGTTTAGTTGCCGGGTTTTTCTTTCGTCTTACTTCCGAATCACTGGTAACGGATCTGGACAAACCGGAGTCGGGACTCTTAACACCGTATACGGGCTTAGTCCTTTTTGCGTTAGGCGTCCTCCTGAGTAACCTTCCGGTAGAATACCTGGTCCGGCGGTTTGTTCTTACCGACGAAGACAATCAAGCAACCTACGCTGATACTCCGCTTAATTTGCATCTGGCTGGCATGGGTGGTGGATTAATCTGGGGTGTAGGAATGATAGCACTACTGCTGGGGTCCAAGCAGGCAGGTGATGCGGTTTCCTTCGGACTTAGCCAGGGTGCTACCATCGTCTCGGTACTGTGGGGTTTGTTCGCCTGGCATGAATTTAAAGATGCACCCCCCAAAGCAAATCGCTATCTCTGGCTAATGGGAATCATTTATGCGCTGGGACTTGTCCTTATTGTTCTGGCCCGTTCTTAATTGTTCTGCTTTCGCCGTTCGAAATCATTCTCAAAACCGGATCAAACAGCTCCACGATACAAGTGGTTTGTCCGACTAGACAACCTGATCAACTCAACATTTAAAAAGATAATTTACCATGAAGTACGGGATAATAACTCTCGGGGTCCTTTGTGTCGGTTTGCTCACCGGCTGCGAAACCGGTATTCGCAGACTCGATTTTGAGAGCAAACAATACATGGCAACCTATAACGTGGACTCGACTAAAGGACTTGACAGCACAAACATCGTCACCTTGATTGACTCTAAAGCCATTTATGTTTTCAGCGAAGACGGCAAAGGAATGAGCCATATCCAGACCGGCATGTTATCGAAAGACACGCCCTTTACGTGGAAGGTACAGAACGACAGCATGTTTATTGATAACAAAGAGTATGCCGTTGAACGGCAGGACCGGGGCTTCATTTTCCGATCTGATTCCGTAAAAATGTTTCTAAGTCCGCAACGCTAGTGAATTGACCAGCTGCTAGTCGGCAGGGCTTCTTTTGATTCGACACTTCCTCTTTACCGAAAATGGCTCAACAACTTACCGACGCTTTTAAATACAAAAACTGGCGTGCTCATCTAGAGCAAAACGGAAACAGCGTTAAGAACGTGCAACCGTTGTACGTTCATCATGCACAAAAAGATGGAAACGTTTTGTACGCCTTACTGACGATTGACGCGGACACAACGGAAGGCCAAAAACTGAATCCGATCTGCTTTCTTAAAGGGGATGCCGTTTCGATGCTTGTCGTTCTGATAGCGGAAGAAACAAACGAAAAATACGTCCTTCTGGTCAGGCAACGGCGCATCTGCGACGGCTCTTTTACGTACGAGCATCCAGCCGGAATGATTGATCAGGACGACCCATCGCCGGTTGAAGTTGCCGCCCGCGAATTGGGCGAAGAAGCACAATTGGATGTACAGCCAGCGGAGCTAAAGCCCCTTTTCGATAAGCCACTGTATTCGGCTACGTCAACCAGCGACGAAGCGTTGTATTTCTTTTACCTGGAACGGCGAATGCCTTTAGCCGACGTTCAGGCATTACAGGGTAAATCGACAGGAGAGGAAGACGAAAATGAGCACACAACACTCCATGTTGCCACGTTTCCAGAAGCCCACAAACGCGTAAGCAACATCCACGGTGTAATGAGCCATTTGTTGTATTTACAAAAAGTAGGTGATTACGAAACGATAAAAACATTGTAAGCAGAAAGCATTTCCACTAATGCAATCAGATCAATCGGTTAGACAAATTTGTACCCGTTGATCTGCGTCAGAACGGTCAGGCGCTAGCCTCGAACAATCCTTCCCTTCAACTCCCTTTCGTCATCGTACCGTTGCCTTATTTATCTCATCTATTGCGCAATCGACTCTAGCAACGATTGTTATGAGTGGAAGCGTGTCGACACGCACACGCCTTTCAAACCAACTCAACCCATGAAAACGATACGGATAGCGATCCTTCTGCTTGCACTGGCAGGAAGCGGAAAAGTACGGGCACAGGCAGGTGGAAACTTAAGCGATCATGCTTCGCCAAACAGTAAAGCGCGGACAGGTAGTACGAGGACAAAACCGTCGCAGCAAAAAAACGCGTCTACGGACAAGTCAACCCGCCAGATGGGAAACAACTCAGGCAGTAGTACAACGTCAAGCCAGGGCAATATCAACCGAGGAAATAAATCCGGTACCAAGCCAGCTAGTACGTCCTCAAAATCGCCCAAGAACAATTAACGCTCATGTACATACGCACATTGGGGCTGCACCAAATCCTTACTAGTTGCTACGCCTGTATGCAATTTACGGATGCAGCCTGACGGCGCGAGTTATAACTACAAACAAAGTAGTATACATGAAAACCTTACAGAAATTTATGGAGCACACGATCCAGGATCTGTACTCCGCCGAAAACCAAATCCTTGAAGCGCTACCGCAGCTTATGGAACATGCGCAGAACGATCAACTGCGGCAGGCATTTCAATTGCATCAACAACAAACCGAGAAACAAGTAGAAAGGCTCGAACAAATTGCCCAGCAGATGGGCATTGATCCAGACGGCGAAACCTGTTTGGCCATGCAGGGCATTATCGAAGAAGCGCAGGACCTGCTGGCCCAACTCGAAGATGGTCAGGTTGCCGATGCTGCTATAATCGGTGCTGCTCAAAAAGTTGAACACTATGAAATTGCCGCGTATGGTACGGCCCGAACATTAGCACAACAGGCAGGTCAGGATCAGATTGCCGATTTACTCGAACAAACCCTTAGCGAGGAAAAAGAAACAGATGAGAAGCTTACGACCATTGCAACTAGTCAGGTCAATCAAAAAGCGGCTCAGTCCTGAGAATAGTCACAAGCCCTAATAGTTACACACTGACATAAGACACGTATAGTCGATTAACGCACAGATCACTCCTGTGGTAGTCGACTATACGTATGTAAGCCTATATAGGAAGATAATCAACCCGGTTATTCACAAATAATCAACCCAACGACTATGGAAAGTAAATTCAAAGTGGCGCGTCATCCTGCCCACCCCATTCTTATTGTTTTTCCGCTAGGCTTATTGTCTACTTCTGTGATTTTTGATGTAGTTTACTTATTAACGGATCGCCCGGTTATGTCTGTTGTCGCTTTTTGGATGAGCGTCGCGGGTATCATCGGTGGGTTTGTCGCTGCTGTTCCGGGCCTTGTTGACTGGCTGGCAATTCCATCGGGTACGAGAGCCAAGCAGGTTGGCGCTGTTCACGGCCTGGGTAATGTCGTCGTGTTGGTTTTATTTATTCTCAGTTGGTTACTGCGACGCGACGAACCAAGCAACATTCCGTCTACATTGGCGCTGGTCTGTTCGTTTGCTGGATTTGGTCTGGCGGGTATTACCGGCTGGTTGGGAACGGAGTTAGTCTACCGCTTGGGCATGGGCGTTTATGATGGAGCGCATCTTAATGCGCCTAACTCTTTATCGGGTCGTCCAACAAGCGAAGTTCAGACGCCATGATCGAATCAACTACCGTGTACAGTGATTCACCCAGCCAGTAGTCAGGCAAATAACCAGCCAGAAGATACAGGTTCAACCCTTATTTCTTATGGCTGCAATATATCTGTTCCTCGAGCCATTATAGCCATTTGTTTCTGTTCAATTGGCTGTTTACAAACTGCGTTCGCTGGGCTTCACTAGACGACTGATCTCTACTAATTTTTCTAAAAAGCGAGAATAGCGCCATTTCCTAACAATTTTTTGTCGGGCTAAGCAGCGGTTAAACGGCTGGAGTTTGCCCTCTGTGAGGGTACTTCATTAGCTACCAAACTCACGTTTGTTCGTAGGTACAATCCCATTTTTATCCATAGTTCCAATGAGATTAAACACGTTGTTATTGACCTTGTGCCTTGCCGGTTGTGGCACCCAAGATCGCTATGAGATGGATTCAGGTTACGCAGCTGGCAACGGCGAGAACGAAGTAGCCAAACGCGTAAGTGGCACATGGCTGCTGAGTACGGACTACCATTACCGCGACCGTTGCAATTATCTGCCCGAAGAATTTGTCAAAAATCTGTTTCAGCTGGGCGAGGATGTTGAATTGACGAAATACACCGGGCTGAACGATTGTGAACTACGATGGGGCAACAATCGGGTTGGTTTTTACTTGGAAAGCGACAAACCCTTTGAATCCACCTTTCAGTCAGAGTATTATTTCAATAAGCTTTTTCAGCCGGAAGCTAATAAAGCAACCGCCCAAAACAACCCACGCAAGCCGGTTCTTTTTGGGCAAGCTCCGCAGGGCACCAACTCCGAAGTACCAGCTAGCCTGACGACAACAAGTCCTGAGCAGGATTCAACTCGGGGGGCGGACCCATCTGGTCAAATTGAAGGAATGACGCAAGCTGCGCCACCAATTACTACCCCTGCGAAGAATACAGCCACGGGTGTAGCCGTGAATGACGTGGGCGATAAAGCCATTTGGGAACCGGCCAAAAAGCGACTTCATGTGCTTTACAACAACCACGTGTTTAGTGTAGGAGCCCAGATGCCGGGCGATCAGGCCAAGATCAAACAGGGTTGTATCGGCTTAGCTAAGCTGGTGATCAACTCGTTGAATGACAACACCGATTAACTAGCCAACTGACGACCGACCGAACTTTCCTTTTTCATATTCTTTGCTGTGGTAACTGCTCACGACACAACGTGAGCGTTACTTATACTCCGTTACTCATCCATGGTACCTTCTTACATCCTCTTTTTTCAAACTCCTCAATCGTATGTTTCTAACGGGCGTCATAATTATTTCCGCCATCTTTATGGGCTGGCTTTTTACTGGATATGCCAACTTACGAACGGGCAATGCCAGCCACCGGGTTGACGATCTAACAACCGGAACGGATGCCGCTGATGCAGCCCATGCCGAACACGAACCGCAAAGCAAACTTCAGAAATACATTTTTTCGGAAGATCATAAAACAATTGCCAAGCAATACCTGATCACAGGCATCTTTTGGGCCATAATTGGAATCAGCTTGTCGGTGATGTTTCGGCTTCAGTTAGGCTTCCCTGATATGAAAGTTGATTTTTTACGACCGTTACTGGGCGACTGGATAACCGAGTCGGGCAAGATCGATCAGGATTTTTATTTGGAGATGGTGACAATGCACGGAACCATAATGGTCTTTTTTGTGCTAACCGCCGGTTTAAGTGGTACCTTCTCCAACTTTCTGATACCTCTTCAGGTGGGTGCCCGCGACATGGCATCGGGGTTTCTGAACATGCTTTCGTACTGGTTTTTCTTTATAGCCAGCTTGATCATGTTTTCGTCGCTGTTCGTCTACACGGGTCCGGCAGGTGGCGGCTGGGTGATTTATCCACCCCTGAGCGCTCTGCCACAGGCGCACAAGGGATCACAATTGGGCATGACGCTCTGGCTGATCAGCATGGCGTTTTTTATTGTATCTCAGTTGTTGGGCGGAATCAATTACATTACTACAGTCATTAATTTACGCACACGGGGCATGTCCTTCAGCAAGTTACCTTTAACAGTCTGGGGATTTTTCTTAACGGCGGTTCTGGGCCTGATCTCGTTTCCAGTTCTGTTTTCGGCAGTACTGCTCCTTATCTTCGACCGGCATTTTGGTACAAGCTTTTACCTATCCGAAATCTACATCAAAGGTGAAGCGCTTCCCAACGTAGGCGGTAGTCCGATTCTGTTTCAGCATTTATTCTGGTTTCTGGGGCACCCTGAAGTGTACATTGTGATACTTCCTGCCTTTGGTATAACCTCCGAAATCATGGCAACCAATGCGCGTAAACCTATTTTCGGTTACCGGGCCATGATAGCCTCAATGATCGGTATTGCCTTCTTATCCTTCATTGTCTGGGGGCATCATATGTTTGTGTCCGGCATGAATCCTTTTTTAGGGTCGGTTTTTATGTTTTTGACGCTAATTATTGCCGTTCCATCGGCGGTGAAAGCGTTCAACTACGTTACGACTCTATGGCGCGGTAATATCCGGTTCACGTCGGCGATGCTGTTCGCCATCGGTTTTGTGTCCTTCTTTATTTCGGGGGGGGTAACGGGTATTATACTCGGCAACGCAGCCCTGGACATTCCACTGCACGATACGTACTTCGTCGTTGCTCATTTTCACTTAGTCATGGGAGCGGCTTCGGCCTTTGGACTTCTAGCCGGAACGTATCACTGGTTTCCCAAGATGTTTGGTCGAATGATGAATGAACGATTAGGCTACATTCATTTCTGGCTGACCTTCGTGGGCATCTATCTCGTGTTTTTCCCTATGCATTACCTGGGCATTGCTGGTTTTCCGCGTCGTTATTATTCGTTTACGAGCTATGACTTCATGAAAGGTAAGTTCGCGGATATGAATAGCTTTATTACCATTGCCGCCATTATCACGTTTACGGCGCAATGGATTTTTATCTGGAATTTCTTTTACAGCATCTTCAAAGGACGCAAGTCTGTCCAGAACCCCTGGCGGTCAAACACCCTCGAATGGACGGCTCCGATCAATCCAGGACATGGCAACTGGCCGGGAGAGTTACCGGCGGTATACCGCTGGTCGTATGATTACAGCAAACCGGGAGCAAAAGACGATTTTATCCCGCAAAACGTACCGTACTCGCTAACGCTGGAATCAAATCTACCTCACGAAAACGAACAGATTCCGCTGGAAAAAGCAATTGAAGCACAGAAAATGAATGATCAGTTTGCGCACCCCCACTAATCGACAATGCCTTCGCATCAAACTCCTATCACTATGAACAAAGAGCAAGAATCGACCGATAACGAAAACACCCCAACTAATGGTTCGCAGGAAGCCCCTCGCGAAGAAGGCACAACGGGCGAGACGGAAACCTATGTGGGTAGCCATGCCGATAATTATGATCCCGAAAACACACCAGACCCAGATGGCCCCCGAGATAAGCCTAGTGGCGAAAACACAAAGAACAACGGAGAACAGGGCGGAGGTCTATGGACGAGTGGTGGTCAGGTAACTACCGGCTCTGGCTACAACGAACCAGGTCCCTAGACTATGCCCATCAAAACTAGCCGTTGTAAGCAAACGCTGTATGTTAAGGTAAAAAAAGCGTTTGCTCACAACGGCTAGTTTGTGTTTATAAGTAACTCAGGATTTTTTACTTGCTCCTATTCGGGTCGATGTCGATAAATGGGTATCTCCAATCAAACGTTCGGAGTACATTTCCGACAAAGATCTATAGAGGATTTCGCAGACGATTAATCAGAAAAGAATTAGCTCTTTCACCCCAGCATTTGCCGGATTCATCACAAACCGGTTTGGTTAAACAACACCTCCTTCAGCGGTTTCGTATTTCTGACAAACCAACTGACCTACGTTTGCTCCATTGGCTACTCAACATCAATCCCAATTTATTATGACTCTTGTTGAATCCACCTCGGTAGTCAATCAGCCAGATCTGAACCTATTTACGCATACGGTTCACAGCCCTTCGTACGCCAGTCTGACGGATAATTTTGAGCGTGTTGACAAACTGAAAGATTACTGCATACCCGTCAACTCGTACTTTCCGACGACCGCCATTATGGATGCGCTGTACGCAAAGATGCCTTATGCACTCAAGTATTATCCGAGCAGCAATTCGGAACTCGCCGAACTGATTTGCCAGTTTGCCGATATTGCTGATCCGAATTCGGTGATTGCAGGGAATGGCTCAACGGAGCTGATTTCCTGGCTTAACACGCTGTACGTGAAAGACAACCTGCTGGTACCCGTGCCGTCATTCGGACGTTGGACAGATGAACCAAAAGGGTTAGGACGACATGTACGCTACGCCTACTATTCCGATCTGAACAACCAGTGTCTGACAGCGGATGAGTTTGTAGATGCCGTTAAACGAACAGGTGTGAGAAACGCTGTGCTTTGTAATCCAAACAATCCTACCGGCTCCATTTTGCAGAAGGAAGACGTAATTTGGATTATGCAGGAGTTAGCGTACCTCGATACCCTCATCATTGACGAATCGTTTATTGATTTTTCGCAGAGCGAGCCGCCTACCGTCAAAGATGTCGTTACGGAATTTCCGAATGCCTGGGTCTTAAAAAGTTTAGGCAAAAACCTGGGATTACATGGTTTGCGAATGGGCTACGCCATCAGTCATCCCAAAAACATTGACGCCCTCAAGAAACACGTGCCCTTCTGGAACGTCAACGGGATTACTGAATTGTTGCTAAAGCTGGTGGTTGAGGGTAAAGCCGACTACGAACAAAGTCGGTTACAGGTTATTGCTGACCGCGAGTATTTGAGATCTGCTTTTCAGGAGATTCGTGAATTTACCGTTTTTCCGTCTGCGGCCAACTTCATCTACGTCAAATTAACCGATACCATCAACGGTGATTTACTTAGAGATCGATTATTGCTAAATCAGCAATGCTTTGTACGAAACTGCGGCAACAAAATCGGCTGTACCAGTCAGTATTTTCGAATAGCGGCCCGCCCCAAGGAAGATATCGATTACCTCGTTGCGGCCATCAAACTGGAGCTGAAACAGTTGGCAACAATTGCCTTTATGAGGGACCTCAATAGCGCAGGCTGTTCGATCCATCGAATCACCAAGCAGTCCTTGTAAATTGATTTTATGACGCGGTTCGATAGCCGGATGGACAACCGATTATCGAACCGCGTCAGTTTAGCGTGTTGTTCACCCCAAAAATTGGTCTTTCAACCACATTTATGTCTGCCGGGTAGGGTGTTATTGTACTTTTGTACGCATCTTTCCGTGGAATGGCAGCCTGGTTGAAGTCACATAGCACGAATCTACTAATTGGAATTGCTCTGATAATTCTACCACTGATTTATTCGGTCTACAGTGGTGTAAGCTGGTCTCCGTTAAGACCGCACGAGCATCTGGTACAGAATGGACTAGCTTATACGCTGCTGGTCCTGTTTTCATACTTGAATCATACGGTATTAGTACCCCGCTGGTTTCTAACAAAACACTATTGGAAATACGCACTTATAGCGGTTAGCTGCGTCTTGGCCGCCGTTTATTTCCCGTATCGGATCGAGCAGTGGTTTTTCTTCAAACCCCCAAAAGAAAATACTCCGCTGGTTTGGGCTCGTCAACTCTTTGTGGAGGAGATGATGATGACTGGCCCCTATACCCCACAATTTGAATCACATCACGACGAGAATAGACCTGTTGTTAAGCCATTTGATCGGTACCGGGGGCCACATCAAGATGGCCCACCCCATCCGCCAGATGGTGAACGCCCGAACGACGCTCATGGACCGCCTTTTACGCTGCTCCTTCCGGTCAAGCTAGCCATCTTTTTCTTGTTAGGAAGTGTCAGTTCGCTTATCTCTATTTCCATCCAGACGGCTAGTCGGCTCCATCAGGTTGAAAATGACCAGTTGCAGGCTGAACTTCGGCAGCTTAAAGCGCAGATACAGCCGCATTTTCTCTTCAACACCCTCAACAGTATTTATGCGCTCGCCATTCGGCAGGATGAGCGAACAGCCGATACCATTGTCAAACTCTCGGAATTCATGCGCTATATCATTCGCGACGCGCACCGAGATAAAGTGGCTCTGGCTAAAGAGATTAATTACATTGGTAACTATATTGATCTTCAAAAAGCTCGGCTACGTGATGCGGTTCAGGTGAACTACCGACTTGAAGGGGATGAGACGCACGGAGAAATCGCTCCTTTACTTTTGTTTTCCTTTATTGAAAACGCCTTTAAATACGGGGTAAGTCCGGACGAGGAATCGCGGATTGATATTCGAATCCGGATTGAAGGTAGTAACCTGGATCTTTATGTCGCCAATAAAAAAGTTCAGGTCAGTTCTTTCGAAAATTCAACGGGTGTGGGTTTGCAAAATACCCGAGAGCGGTTGCGGCTTCTTTACCCCGATACCCACCAGTTAACCATTGACAATAACCCGACCGATTTCCAAGTCAGTCTTAATCTGACTTTATCCGAATGAAAGCCATTGCCCTTGACGACGAACGGCCGGCCCTCGATGTTATCGAAGCCTTTTGTAGCCGAATAGACACGGTAGATCTGGTCAAAACCTTTACCCGAACTGGCGAAGCTCGTTTGTATCTGGAAGCAAACCCCGTCGATCTGATCTTTCTGGACATCAACATGCCGAAGGAGTCGGGACTGGATTTTTTTAAATCCATCACCCAGCAAACCCTCGTTATTTTTACGACGGCATATAGCGAATATGCGCTGGAAAGTTACGAAGTGGAAGCCGTCGATTACCTTTTAAAACCGTACACGTACGATCGTTTCTTCAAAGCGACGCAGCGAGCCCAAGCGCGGTGGCGAACACTCCAGCAGAACCAGGACATGAACAATCAAGGCCCTGGGCAGGCGCACCTCTTTTTTCGGGCGGATTACGGCCTGGTAAAAGTTACCGTTGCCGACATTGTTTTTGTCGAGGGATTGGATAATTACCTGAAAATTCATTTAAAGGAAGGCCATCCTTTAGTCTTGCGGCTTACGATGAAAGCCATGCTGGAAAAACTACCAGCCAATAAATTCATTCGCGTTCACCGGTCTTTCATTGTCGCAATTGACAAAATTCAGTCGATTCGTGGCCGTATGATACTGATCGGAGAGGAGGAAATTCCTGTCGGAAGTAGCTACGAAAAAGACTTTTTTAGTCTGTTCATGAAATAGATCAGCCCTAAACGCTTCCTCTGTTCAATAAAAAATTGGCTTGTTTGCCCCAACTTATTCTTGGGTTAGGACGCTAAATTACCCAGCACTAAAGTATGTCTGTAAGTTAGTTGGTACGCTAAGTTCAGACAAGTAGACGTTGGTATTGAACGCTATCAAGCTATACGTAAACGATTTAGAGAATACGATGGCTGCTACTATTTAACTAAATATACGTCGAAGTTAGCCAGCACCTATATCGCCTATTCGGGTACGACCTCCGTAGCCAGTCAGAATGACTACATGCGCATTGATGGACTGAGTGTAGGGATCGAGTTTTCCTACCAAGGTGGGGTAATTATCCGAAATACCCCTCATTCCCACTCCGTCTGGCGTGATTATACCAGCGATTATGGGGTAACTAATGTCGGTTTAGGTGCCTCGTTTTGAAGCGCATCACATCCAATTTGGGCGCTGGTGCGCTTTTTCTTTGGTTCGATTTAACCCCGTAATTTTTATGATTCACCACAAATTCAAGGTAATTACCCCTAACCTGGCGGGGTTGACCACTACTTTTCCTATATCCGCTTAGTAAAGCCGATTTTTGTTTTGGCAGCGAACTCCATCGTTTTTGGCACTAAGGTGAATTGAATAGTTTGCCAGTATGTGATTCATTCACCACAACATTTCGACTCTTTACCCTAACACGGACGGTTTTTGCAACAGCGATCAACGGTTTTAAGTACTCGTAAATAAGCAATCAGGCGCTGACAGAACGTATTCAGCAAACATTATGAAACGCAACAACGTAACTCTTTTCCTACTGATCCTACTGGGCTTTAGTACCAGCTTTGAATCTTGCAAATCAACGGATGTTGATGCGACCAGCACAACGGGGTCAACGACGGGGTCAACAACAAACGCTTCCAGTTCAATTACAACCGCTCTGTCAGCTACAGCCACAACAACAACCTGTGGTTCGACGGGCGTCGCTCAAATCGTTTGCCTGGCCGAAGCCTTCAAAGCTACCTTGAGCAGTATGCAAGTATCGACGGTGCAATTGAGTTACTCGAAGGCCAACGCACAGAAATGGTCTAACTTACCAGCAGGAATGTCTGCACGCGTAGGTATCAACCTGGGTGCGCTCAGTGATACCCAACTGGCGGCTTTCCGCAACCTGATGGTGGCTGTACTGGCGTTAAATAATACGAACGAAGGGTATGATGAGATGCTGGGCAACCTAGTCGCCGATGATTACCTAAACACGATTGGTGGAGGATCTACGTACGGGGCTGGTAATTATTTCGTATCATTTTTAGGCACGCCTAGCACCACTAGTTTATGGGCTATCTTGTTAACGGGCCACCACTATACCCAGCCCATCACGTTCAACGCGGGAGCGGTCACAGGTGTTACACCGGCTTTCCGAGGTACCGAGCCGCAGGCAGCCGTCACCGCAGGGAATCGTACGTATCAGGCATTTGAGCAGGAACGTGTCGCTTTTGCTGCCTTGTTGACGGGTTTAAGCGCTACCGAACAAACCACGGCTAAACTGTCCGGCAGTTATAACGATTTGGTACTGGGGCCGGGACAGGATGGGAAGTTCCCAGCGACCAAATCAGGCTTACAGGTAGGCAGTCTGAGTAGCGATAAGCAGACACTGGTGCTAAACGCCATTCGCCTTTACGTCAATGATCTGGATGCGTCTACGGCTGCGGCCGTGTTAACGAAATACACCTCAGAATTGACAAATACGTATGTCTCGTATTCAGGCACGACAGCCATGAGTTCCCAGGGCGATTATGTGCGTATTGATGGACCAAGTGTATGGATCGAGTTCTCCTACCAAGGTGGAGTAATTATCCGAAATACCCCTCATTCCCACTCCGTCTGGCGCGACCACACCGCCGATTATGGCGGCAATTAGGATGTCATTGCTGCTTTAACTCGTACGAGTACAACAGCGCGGATTGATTACCTTCGATTGGTGGCCAGCGATAAGCGAAACACGATGTTAACGCCTTTTCTAGTGAATAAAGTAAGCTTTGTCAATAGTCGTCGATCCAGATGGCGATTGATTTTGACCATACTCGCACTGGCCATTGGCCGACCAGAGTTAGCGACTGCTCACCCCATGCCGAACTCGGTGGTTCTGCTCAACGTTCATGCTAACCGCATCGACGCCGAGCTACAAATTCCACTCGTGGAGCTGCAATCGGCTTGGGGGCACGCCGTAAACGACTCGTCGGCAGGGCTGGTAGCACGGTTGGGTCCTCAACTTAGGGAATACCTCAAGACGCATATCCGTCCACAAAGTCCCGACGGGCGTTTCTGGAACGTAACGGTTGGCAAATTGACCGTCCACGAAAGTCAGAATCCAATCAACGGCGTTTATCGCGAACTCACGGCTCAGGTACAGATGCTTCCCCCGGTACGACAATCTGGTCAGGGCGAAGACGTACGACAGTTTACCTTTTACTACGACGTAGTATTGCACCAGGTAATGACCCATAAAATTCTGGTGTCGATACGTCAAGACTGGGTACGCGGGCAACTAGCCGAATCCGAACCGGTTCAGGTAGGAGAAATTAGCCTGGATATTGTTAATAATCGCATTTTACCGCTGTCGGTTAACCTGGCATCGGGTAGCTTCTGGACGGGTTTTACCGCGATGGTTAACCTGGGAATACAGCATATTGCCGACGGAACAGACCATTTGCTGTTTTTGCTTGTGTTGTTACTACCCGCTATGTTGCAGGTAACGGGCGGTCCAGGACAACGATTTGCCTGGGGCCGATTTGGCGGGGTTCGTTATAGCCTGAAGCAACTGTTGCTCATTGTTACGGCCTTTACGATAGGCCATTCAATTACATTGCTGGCGGGATCGCTAGGCTGGGTACGGCTTCCCTCGCAGCCGGTTGAAATTTTGATAGCCGTATCGATTCTCGTGTCTGCCATCCATGCCGTTCGCCCTATTTTTCCAGGTCGCGAAGCCTGGATATCGGCTGGCTTCGGGCTAATTCACGGGCTTGCCTTTGCCAGTTCGCTGGCCAATCTGCAACTTGATGCGGGCCCCATGGCACTAAGTATTCTGGGTTTCAACCTGGGTATTGAGTTGATGCAGCTATTTATTATTTTGCTGACCATACCCTGGTTGATGCTGTTGAGCCGCACACAAGCCTACGGACTTGTTCGGTTGACAGGTGCCTTGCTGGCAGCCATAGCGGCTATTGCGTGGGTGGTTGAACGGATCACGGGTCAACCGAATTCATTGACACAGGGAATCGAGTTAGTATCTCCCTACGCGCCCTATGGATTGGGCGTGTTGGCAATACTAGCATTACTACTCACCTGGCGTACGAATCGGGTGCGTCAACTTCAAGAATTCTAGGTTTTAATGGTCACGTTCACAAAAAGGATTGATCATAACTCCAAGTGGTTGAGGAAATCAACCTGAACCGCTTGACTACATGGTAGGCTACAAGCGAGTATATCGTTTTGACCTGCTATGTGATAAAGTACTTCACTACATATATATATTATCTGGCTTACTGAGCATCACTATCGAAAAGCCGCCATGCCCTTGTTTGACACATGTCTACTCCGGTTAATCTTCCTTAAATTGTCAGCAAATGCATTATGAATCCCTCGAGGAGTGCTTAATGACGAGAGTGAACCCTTTATAAAAAGTAGTATACTGTAATGGTTTTTACCAAGACTATACCCGAACTTGAAAAGGCACGCAAAGTTTTTCAGCTGCCATCAAAAAAATCAAGACTCCTCGCTGCCTTAACGCCGGATGGTGCTGTCAGCACCGCTCGATGTATGGTCATTATCTAAAAAAAAGAACCGACTAGCGATTCACATTATATAAATCTTATATATTTGCCCCGCTGAACAGCGAAGCTTTAGGGGTGCCCGGACGGGCTGAGAGATCACCCTTTGAACCTGAACAGGATAATACCTGCGGAGGGAAAAGCGCGAATAAAACCGGGTTAGACTCGTTTCATTAGTCTGTCAATTGGCATCTGTGTTTGTGTAACACGGCACTTGTCCCTAAAGCAAGCCGCATCAGTGGTTGCTTCTGACACACTTCGGTTTTCGCACTCATTTCTCCGCTTGCTTTCTGATTCCGGTTGCCCCTGGCGTTGCGTTTAGCCTCAAACGTACGACTATGACTGTATCCGTTAACAATCAGTCCGTTACTACTTCGCCTACTGCTTCACTTGGAAGCTTACTGACGCAGTTGGAGCTAACTCAAAAGAAAGGCATTGCCGTAGCGGTGAACAACGCTATTGTTCCCCGTACTCTTTGGAATCAGTATCCGCTATCTGGCAACGAAACCATTACTATTTTACAAGCAACCCAGGGAGGATGAGCACGAACCCCAACCGCCCGACGCTGCCCTCGCAGCCGTCCATTACGCGCCAGCCATTGACCGGCTCCCGCAAAATTTACGTGCCCGGCCAGATGAACGACATCCGGGTAGCCATGCGCGAAATCAGTCTGTCCGACACCGTGTCGTATGTCGGCACCGGTAAAATCCGCCAGCCCAACACACCGGTTACGGTCTACGATACGAGTGGTCCCTACACCGACCCCGATGTAGCCATTGATCTGAAACAGGGGCTGCCCCGGCTGCGGGAATCCTGGATTACGGATCGGGGTGATGTCGAGCAACTGACGGCTTTTTCGTCGGAGTTTTGCAATCTAAGGCTGGCTAACGAATCGCTGAACGCCCTGCGGTTTGCCCACATCCGGCACCCTTACCGAGCCAGCGCGGGCCAGAACGTGACGCAGTTGCACTATGCGCGAAAAGGCATCATCACGCCTGAGATGGAGTACATTGCCATTCGGGAAAACCAACGGATTGACTTAATTACCGAGCAGTTACCCGGCTCGCAGGCAGCGTTGCTGCACCAACATTCGGGCCAGAGTTTCGGGGCCAACACACCGAAGGGGCATATCACACCGGAGTTTGTGCGGCAGGAAGTAGCCGCCGGGCGGGCCATCATCCCAGCCAACATCAATCACCCCGAAAGCGAACCCATGATTATTGGTCGCAATTTTCTGGTCAAGATCAACACCAATATTGGTAATTCGGTGGTATCGTCGAGTATCGAAGAAGAAGTTGAAAAAGCCGTGTGGAGCTGCCGTTGGGGGGGCGATACGCTGATGGATCTTTCTACCGGCAAGAATATTCACGAAACCCGCGAGTGGATTATCCGCAACTGCCCGGTGCCGGTTGGAACCGTGCCGATCTACCAGGCGCTGGAGAAAGTAAACGGAAAAGCCGAAGCCTTGACCTGGGAGCTGTTCCGAGACACGCTCATCGAACAGGCGGAGCAGGGTGTTGATTACTTTACCATCCACGCGGGGGTGCTGCTGCGCTACATTCCCCTAACGGCCCGACGCGTAACGGGGATTGTCTCGCGCGGTGGCAGTATCATGGCCAAGTGGTGTCTGGCGCACCATCAGGAGAATTTTCTCTATACCCATTTCGAGGAGATATGCGCCATCATGAAAGCCTACGATGTGTCGTTTTCGCTGGGCGATGGATTGCGTCCGGGTTCTATTGCCGATGCCAACGATGCCGCTCAGTTCGCGGAGCTTGAAACGCTGGGCGAACTAACCAAAATCGCCTGGAAGCATGATGTGCAGGTGATGATCGAAGGGCCGGGCCACGTTCCGATGCATCTGATTAAGGAGAACATGGACAAGCAGTTGCGGGAATGCGACGAAGCACCGTTCTATACGCTCGGCCCGCTGACTACCGACATTGCTCCCGGCTACGACCACATCACATCGGGCATTGGCGCGGCCATGATCGGCTGGTTTGGTACGGCTATGCTTTGCTACGTAACGCCCAAAGAACACCTGGGCTTACCGAACAAAAAAGACGTGAAAGATGGAGTGATTACCTACAAGATTGCCGCCCATGCCGCGGATTTGGCCAAAGGGCATCCTGGCGCGCAGTACCGAGATAATGCACTGAGCAAAGCCCGCTTCGAATTTCGGTGGGAAGACCAGTTCAACCTCTCCCTCGACCCTGACACCGCCCGTGAATACCACGACGAAACGCTTCCCGCCGACGGGGCCAAGACTGCCCATTTCTGCTCCATGTGCGGACCTAATTTCTGTTCGATGAAAATTACGCAGGACGTCCGCGACTACGCCGAGCAAAACGGCCTAACAGATGAAAACGTACTGACCCAGGCCATGCAGACCAAAGCGAAAGAATTTACCGAACAGGGTAATCAACTGTACGTATGACCATTAGCCCCTTACACTATATCGTTACCAACCCCGAGCAGGCTCAACTGGCTTGCCAGGGGGGTATCGACTGGATTCAGCTTCGGGTGAAAGACCAGTCGTATGCCGACTGGAAACACCTGGCTCAGGACACGCTGGCGGTCTGCCGTGCGTTCAACGCCCGACTGATCATTAACGACAATCCGAACCTGGCGGGTGAAACCGGCGCGGACGGTGTGCATCTGGGACAAGACGATATGCCCGTTGCCGAAGCCCGGAAGCTGCTGGGCGATGGGTTTATCCTTGGCGGTACGGCCAATACACTAGAACACGTTCGGCAACACGAGCGGCACGGTGCCAACTACGTGGGACTGGGTCCGTTTCGATTCACGCGTACTAAAGAGAAACTAAGTCCAATTCTGGGACTGAACGGTTATCAGACCATCCTGTCGGCACTACGGGGGGAAGGAATCACGACGCCCATTATTGCCATTGGCGGTATCACGCTGGCCGACGTTCCAGCCCTGCGCGAAACGGGATTGTACGGAATCGCGGTGTCTTCAGCTATCAGTAGTTCAGCCGATCCTGTTGGTCAGGCCCGCTTGTTCTATCAATCTTTTGTATCCAAAACATCTAAACCTCTTGTCGATGAACGCTTCTGAAACCCAACCGCTGGTGCTGGCGGACCGGACATTTACGTCCCGGCTGTTTACCGGAACCGGCAAATTTAGCTCGTCGGAGCAGATGGAGGCTACCTTATTAGCGTCAGGAACCCAGCTCGTTACCGTTGCGCTCAAACGCATCGACGCGCACGACCACCAGGACGATCTGCTAACGCATCTGGCACACCCGTCAATTCAGCTATTGCCCAATACATCCGGAGTTCGGACGGCTCGTGAAGCCGTCTTTGCAGCACAGATGGCCCGTGAAGCGCTAGAGACGAATTGGCTGAAACTAGAAATTCATCCCGACCCGAAGTACCTGCTGCCCGACCCCGTCGAAACGCTGAAAGCTGCCGAAGAACTCGTTAAACTCGGTTTCATAATTCTTCCTTATGTCCACGCCGATCCTGTACTTTGTAAACGACTGGAAGATGTGGGCGTGGCTGCGGTTATGCCCCTGGGTGCACCCATCGGTTCCAACAAAGGGTTGCGCACGCTGGATTTTCTGGAAATCATCATTGAGCAGAGCCGGGTACCGGTGATTGTTGATGCGGGACTGGGTGCTCCATCGCACGCAGCCGCAGCGATGGAGCTGGGGGCGGATGCCGTTCTGGTCAATACGGCGCTGGCGGTATCGGGTAATCCGGTTCGGATGGCCACGGCCTTCCGGCTCGCCGTTGAAGCCGGGCGACTGGCGTACGAAGCCCGACTCGCGCAACCTGTTTCTCATGCACAGGCGAGTAGTCCACTAACCGCTTTCCTGGACGAATGAAAAACGAAAATAATTGGTTCGATCGGCACGACTGGAATACCGTTCTGCGCGACGTTTACGCGACCACGCCCCAACAGGTTGAACAGGCACTGGCGCGGTCCCGGCGTACACTCGACGATTTCAAGGCGCTGATTTCTCCGGCGGCTCAGGCGTACCTGGAACCGATGGCGCAGCTTAGTCATCAATTGACCCAGCAACGTTTCGGCCGGACTGTCCAGCTTTACGCTCCCCTGTACCTCTCGAACGAGTGTCAGAATATTTGTACCTACTGCGCTTTCAGTCTGGACAACAAAATCCGGCGCCGGACGCTAACCGACGACGAAATCCGGCGGGAAGCTGAGGCTGTACAGCAGTTGGGCTACGAACATATCCTGCTGGTGACGGGGGAAGCCAACCAAACCGTCGGCGTACCGTATTTGAAAAACGCCATTCGGCTGCTACGGGAGTATTTTGCTCAGGTGTCGATGGAAGTACAGCCACTCGACCAGCCAGAGTACGAGGAACTAATCAGCGAAGGTTTGAACACGGTACTGGTTTACCAGGAAACGTACCACCAGGCTACGTACCGGAATCACCATCCGAAGGGTAAGAAATCAAATTTTTTATATCGGCTTGAAACGCCGGATCGACTGGGCCGGGCGGGTATTCATCGCATCGGACTAGGGGCTTTGTTAGGGCTGGAAGACTGGCGTACGGATAGCTTTTTTACGGCGGCTCATCTGCAACACCTGGAACGGACTTATTGGCAAACTCGCTACAGCGTCTCCTTCCCCCGTCTGCGCCCCATCGACCTGCTTGAAAACGATACGATAACAGCCAAAAGCTTCGATCGGTGCATGAGCGACCGCGATTTGGTTCAGCTCATATGTGCCTATCGTCTGTTCAACGAAGAAGTTGAGTTATCGCTTTCCACCCGCGAAACGCCCCGCTTCCGCGATCACGTACTGAAATTGGGAATTACCAGCTTAAGCGCCGGATCAAAAACCAATCCGGGGGGCTACGTGGTAGAACCGCAATCGCTCGAACAGTTCGCCATTTCCGACGAACGCAGTCCCGCTGAGATGGCCGAGGTGATCCGACGGCAGGGCTAC
The DNA here is from genome assembly GCF_023196085.1 of Spirosoma liriopis. Taxonomy (NCBI): domain Bacteria; kingdom Pseudomonadati; phylum Bacteroidota; class Cytophagia; order Cytophagales; family Cytophagaceae; genus Spirosoma; species Spirosoma liriopis. The sequence goes on along the minus strand of NZ_JALPRF010000006.1, from coordinate 46,460 downwards.
GAGCCGGTTTGGAAAGACTGGGACAAAACACTGGTACAGCTATGACTGAAGCCGAACTGAATCGGTACGACCGACACATTCGACTGCCCCAGGTTGGTCTGACGGGTCAGCAGCAACTCAAGCGTTCGCGGGTAGCCTTAGTGGGGGCCGGTGGGCTGGGATGCCCGGTGGCCCAGTACCTGACGGCTGCTGGCGTTGGTACGTTGGGCATTATCGATGGCGACAGCGTGGCCGAAAGTAACCTGCAACGGCAGATTCTCTTTTCGCCGGAACATGTCGGGCAGAACAAAGCCGAGGTAGCTGCTCAGTTACTGAATCGCCAGAATCCGCACGTTCAGGTTGTAGCACACCCTTTTTTTCTGGATAAGACTAATATCCTCAAAACATTAGGTGCGTATGATTTGGTGATCGACGGTTCCGACAATTTTGCGACCCGCTATCTGGTCAACGACGCCTGCGTGCTGCTGAACAAACCGCTGGTGTTCGGCTCGATCTACCAATTTGAAGGACAGGTTAGCGTTTTCAACTATGGGGATGGTCCCACTTACCGCTGCCTGTACCCGGACCCGAGTGAACTGGAAGCCTGCGGAGAAGTGGGGGTTCTGGGGGTATTACCCGGCATTACCGGCTGCCTGATGACGGCTGAAGCCATCAAACTCATCACGAGTATCGGTGACGTGCTAAGCGGAACCTTACTGACATTCAACGCCCTGACGTGCTCGTTCAGTACGTTCTCCTTGACCGCCGACCCCGCCAACAAAATTATTCAGTCGCTACCCGATCTGCAACCTGTCTGTAGCCCGGTCGAAGCGGTCGATTTCGTTCCTGAACTGGACGCGGCTGCCTTCCTCGACTGGATGGCCTCTCCCGATGCTCCGCTGCTGATCGATGTTCGCGAGGCTGACGAATATAGGCAGGATAACCTGGACGGTACCCTGATTCCTTTGGGAACTTTACATCAGCACCCGGAACGCGTTCCGGCAGATCGTCCGGTTGTAATCCATTGTCAGTCGGGTGGACGAAGTCGTCAGGCGGTACAGTTTCTAAGAAAACATGGTTACGCTAATGTGCTGAATCTGGCGGGTGGACTGAACGCTGTTCGGCGGCTAGGTGTAGATTGACGCCCTGATTTGTTGGAGAGCAGCCACGGGGTTAGGGCTTTGCCAAAGCGCTCCCATCAGAGCCGCCCCATCGAAACCCGCTTGATGGACCAGCCGTACGTTATTGGCGCTAATGCCACCTAAGCCAATCAGGCGAGGTAAAGCCCGATGTCCGTGCTGTTCGCGGATGAGCTTAATCTGCTGGGCCAGCCTTCCTAGCTGAACCGTAGGACCGTAGCCGGGCTTGCTAATGCTTGGGAATATCGGACTGTAAAAAACCAGTTCAACCTGACCGGCTAGAGTTGGCCAGTCGTTCAGTTGATGAATACTGGTCGAAAACGGTTTTTCGGAAAGGGGTTCTTCGTTGCCAAACAAACGCAAACGGTCGGCTTCTTTCAGGTGCCAGCGGAACGGAGCGCGAACTTCACCAGGGTTTGGAGCGGCTAGCAACGTACGTGACCGAGCGTTCGTGCTGCTTTTCAGTGAGGTTTCAGCCGCAGCCGAGCGATCATAAAAATAGTCGAGTCCACCAGATAGCAAAGCCAATAGCGTGCTTTCGGATGGACGTTGTCGGTTTTCGTCGGCGATTCCAATAAGCTGAAAAGTAGTCATTGCTTAAATATAACCGATGTGTTTTATTTTTTAGTTTTATCGACTATGGTTTTAGTTGGGGACCTTAATAAACCTTCCACTGTACTCTAACAGTCACTTTATTAGTAAGTCCGTGTAGAATAAAAAGGGCGGAAACAAAGACAGCTGATTCGCTGCTACGATATAGATAACAGTTGGTCTATACCAATCTCATTTGCCTACAAACACTAGTCTTGTCCTAGCTTCGATGAGCCGTACAAGCAAAATAGCTGAGCCGTAGAAGAAACTAGCACGTTTTGTAAAGATTGATCTTTGTGGCATGAAAACTATCGCAAAAATTCAACTAGGTCAAAACGGACCACTCGTTTCCAAACTTGGTTTAGGCTGTATGCGGATGTCTTCGATCTGGGGCGGGGCTACTCCTGACCAAACCGAAAGCATTGCCACCATCCAGGAAGCCTTGGACAGAGGTATTAATTTTTTAAACACCGGCGACTTCTACGGGGCTGGTCATAACGAACTGCTGATCGGCAAAGCCATCAAAGGAAGACGCGATGATGCCTTCATCAGCGTAAAATTTGGGGCTATTTTTCACAACGGTCAATGGTTGGGGATGGATCTACGCCCCGTCGCGATCAAGAACTTTATCAACTATTCCCTGACCCGCTTGGGAATTGACACCATTGATCTCTACCAGCCTAGTCGAATGGATAACAGCGTACCGCTGGAAGACATTATTGGGACGGTTGCCGATTTGATCAAAGAAGGAAAAGTGCGTACCATTGGCGTTTCGGAAATTACGGCTGACCAACTTCGCCAAGCCAACCGCATTCATCCCATTAGTGCGCTGGAGATCGGCTATTCGCTGGCGGATCGTCAAATAGAAAATGATCTGCTGCCTGCCGCTAAGGAATTAGGCATTGCTGTCGTGGCCTTCGCTAATACGGCGGAAGGCTTGTTGACCGGTGAGTTGAATGCCCCGCTGCCCCAAGACGATTATCGAAATCATTTCTCTCGTTTTCAGGGAGACAATTTGATTCATAATCTGGAAAAAGTCGACATCTTAAAGCAACTAGCCAACAGCAAAGGCTGTACGCCAACCCAGCTGGCAATTGCCTGGGTAAAGGAACAAGGCGACCATATTATGCCGTTAGTAAGTATGAGCCGTCGGTCGCGCTTGCCCCAGAATATGGAAGCGATGGCTATTGAATTCACCCCAGAAGAGATGAATACGTTAAACGCTACATTTGCTGTCGGTGCCATACGTGGTGGCACTTACTTACAACGCTAAATGACCAGTCCAGCCGAAATCCTACCCGGTGTGATCTTTTATTCGTACCACTCTGCGGAGCGAAGGGAGAAAGTATGTGTATGGAACCATCACACCTTGATTTTACAGGTTTCAGGCGAGTTTATCCTAGAAACCTCCGGGCAAACCGTTTCGATGACCGGTGGAGACATGCTGCTGATCAGCAAAAACCAATTGGGCACGCTTACCAAAGTTCCGCCCCCCGGAGGTAACTATGAAACTATTGTCATATCGTTGCAGGAGGAGCTGCTGCGTAAGATTGCGTTAGAAGAAAAGCTCGAAGCAAACCAGAAGTATACTGGTTTGCTCAATACCTTAATCCCAACCAACGAATTCCTACAAGGCTATTTTCAGTCGATTGTTCCCTACGCTCGCAGCTCGGGAGCAAGCCTAACCGACGAGATGGGTATTCTGAAGTTGAAAGAGGGCGTCAAATTACTCTTGCTTGCTTTGCCCCAGCTTCGCGACTTACTGTTCAATTTTTCTGCTCCTTACAAAATTGATTTGGAGAAGTTTATGCTCAGTAACTTTCATTTCAATGTACCTATTGAAAAGTTCGCCCAGCTTACTGGCCGCAGCCTGGCCGCTTTCAAACGTGATTTCGGTAAAACCTTTGGTGTTCCGCCCCGTCACTGGCTACAGGACAGGCGGCTGAGCGAAGCCAAATACCTTATCGAAACTAAACAGCAAAAACCCTCAGCTATTTACCTCGAACTGGGGTTTGAAACGATTTCTCACTTCTCGTATGCCTTCAAGAAAAAGTTCGGCATGTCACCCACTGCGCTGAGTCATGCGCCAACAAATTTACTTTTACCATAGGCGCCGTCTGCCAAAATCTAGCTCATTCGCCCACAGCCTTGCTCCGCTATTACCATCAGTAGATACGAGAAAACAAACTATTCAGCCGTCGGCTTACCCCTTGGGGCACGGTTTGTAGCAATCCTTAAATGGATTGGTGTTGGTATAACAGCTTACGGAAATATAAACGATGGTCACTCGTATGGAGGTCTTGCCATGTCCATATATGGCGGTAGACTGTAAGCAATTTTAATTAACGAGAAAGGGCCAGAACAGACTGTTTTGGCCCTTTCTCGTTAACTGGTAATGAACGCGCATCAAAACACCTTCACTAACCCAATCTTTCTATACATTATAACTGATTTGTAAGCAATTGTTACACTTGGTTACGAAGTTTGGCTACGGGTCAAAAACTTGGTAGGTAGAGGTTTTCAGTTATGGGCTTTTAACGAAGGAAATTAGCTGGTTTCTATCCCCCAATCTGAAATTGAGCGCAATCCAGCTATGGCGTAAAATCCAGGTTGCTAACGCTGCAAATTTATGACTGCCCATCACCGTGCTATGCTGAATCGAAGTCGATTAATTGGTTTATTTATACTGGTTTCCCATGCTATTTTAGCCCAGCAGGAGCTATCCGTTTTACCATACTGGAATTACGAAGCAGCCGTACCGTCCAGCAGTTTGTACCGGCATTTATGCCAGCGAGCCTTTACCCAGCTTGCTCAGCGACAAGTTGCCATCGAAAAGATAAAATCGAAGTCCGACTGGCAAAAACGGCAAGCAGAAATTCGTAGAAAACTCGCAATTGCAATCGGTCCGTTTCCCGAAAAAACGCAGCTAAATCCAGTGATCACGGGCCGAATTCAACGGGCCGATTTTAGCGTAGAAAAGCTTTACTTCGAATCAAGACCTAATTATTTTGTTACAGCAGGCCTTTTTATCCCCAAGAATCGTACAGGTAAGCTTCCGGCTATCGTGTATTGCAGCGGTCACAACTTAAGCGGTTTTAGGGCTGAGCCATACCAGCGCGTGATTCTCAATTATGTCAAAAAAGGCTTTGTCGTACTGGCTTTCGACCCCATCGGTCAGGGTGAACGAAGACAGTACGGCGACGATTCAGTCGTTAAACAGTTACCCGTCAATGAGCATTCGTATCCCGGAGTTCAATCGTTTATCGCTGGACTTTCCCCGGCTAATTATTTCATCTGGGACGGAATCCGGGCGGTCGATTATCTGGTTAGCCGTCCAGAAGTAGACCCAAACCGCATTGGGATTACGGGTCGTTCGGGAGGAGGCACTCAATGCACATACATTGCCGCAATGGACGACCGGATCGTAGCTGCTGCGCCGGAATGTTACTTGACTACGTACGATAAGTTACTGCGCTCGGGAGGCCCCCAGGATGCTGAACAAAATTTGCTTTATGGGCTTGAACATGGGCTTGATCTGGCTGATTATTTGGAGGTCCGCGCACCTAAACCGACGTTAATTGTCAGCACCACACGGGATATATTCAGTATTCAGGGAGCCCGTGATCTGTTCCATGAAGCGCAGAGAGCCTATACCGCTTTCGGAAAAGGAACTGACTTAGCGATGGTGGAAGATGATGCAGAGCACATCTCAACGGTCAAAAATAGAGAAGCTTGCTACACCTTTTTTCAAAAATACCTGAACAATCCCGGCAGTTCCACGGATCTTAACGTTCCTCTTTTCAAAGAAGCGGACTTGTATGTCACTCCTAACGGACAGGCTTTAGCTTCATTACCGAGTGAATCCTTATTTTCGTTGACCCAAAAATACCTTTCAAGCCATAAAGCGCGTCAAGGTAAATCCATCTCTACGCTACAAAAAACAGTTGAAACGATAACGGGCTATGAAAAGCCAACTGGACAAGGAGAACTGATTTTTTCTGGACGGTTACAGCGAGATTCTTACTCGATTGAAAAATACCTTGTTAAAGGTACAGGCAATTACTTTTTGCCGGTACTGTGGATCAAGCCAAAGCGCAAACCGAGCAAAACCTTAATATTGCTGGACGACAGGGGCAAAGAAATTGCTGCCAAAAACGGTGAATGGGCAGATCAACTAGCGAAAGAAGGGTATGAACTAATTATTCCGGATCTAAGCGGGACAGGCGAACTAAGCCCAGGATTTATCAAAGGAGGTGATTCAGTAATCGACGGAGTCAAGATAAATTTATGGTTTACAGGCGTATTAACGCATAAAAGTCTTGTTGCGGTACGAGCGGAGGAAATCGAAATTCTAGTAAATCTTACAAGCGAACAAATTGGTCCCAACCAACCGCTTGTGGTAGTAGCCCAGGGAACGCTAGGCCCTGACTTACTTCATGCTGCGGTGTTTTGCAATAAAATTAATCAGATCGTATTGCTAAACGCTTTGAGTGCTTACCAGGCCATCATGGATGAAAAGAATTACAAAACTCAGTTTATACCTTCTGCCGTGGCTGGTGCTTTACCAGCGTACGATCTTCCCCTCTTAGTTGACTTTTTAGGTAATCGAAACGTGTTGATTATTAATCCGAGGAACGCTGTCAATGAAGAAATTACCTCACAAGCGGCAGGTGAGATCTATAACGCAGCGCTGAGAAAGGAAAAAACGACTTTAAGTCTTCAGCAATCTATTAAACCGGAAAGCTATTCACAAGCAATAATCAGTTGGCTACAAAACCAGTAATTCAGCATCCTTTTACGATACCGAGATCAGCGTTTTACTTCCTCGACAATTAAATTCGTATTGCGCTTAGCTAGCCTATAAATACGTAAATAACAGTCGTTCCAACGCTTTTGAGTCGAACGTGGTCTAAGTAGAAAAACAATTCTATGAAGACGATCCAATGGCTTTCGATTGCCTTGATTGGGCTACTAGGCTGTTCAAAATCTACGCCAGATCCTGTTGCTGGTGAGGATACCAAAGCGACTTTGAATGGACAAGGCTGGAGTGGTATTTCGACAGCCTGGAAAAATCCGAGTGACTCGTGTGGCACAAACACCATCAATCTGACGATTCAAAACAAGTTAGCTTACCACAAAGCCCGCTTGCGAGCGCCTGCTATCTGTGCCGGCTATTGCGGGGATCAATCCCTCAGTTTCACCAGAATCCCCCTAGCGGTTGGCGTCTACGCCCTTTCAACGCACCAGCCTTGTTCGGCGAGTCCGAATCAAGTAGGGGTTAGCTTTACGACCTTGATCGGGGGTGACGTAATTCGAGATCAATATCAACCAGACTTAACCAGGACGGCCACAATCAAGGTTACGAAGTATGACCCACAAAGTGGTGAAATGGAAGGTACTTTCGAGGTTACGTTGCTGCGAGATACTCGCAGGCAGCTTACGTCTGATGCAGCAGAAACCGTTCATTTTCAAAATGGTTCGTTTAAAACAAAGTTGCCTTGACTGGTTTTCTACGCTTTTGCTAGGATCTATATTCGTTGATTGAGCTGCGATGGTTGGTACTTTGAAGCAGGATCACTGGGCAAATTGTAAAATCTGGATTTTTATAAGACGTTTACGTTTAGCACTAATTATAGTACGTTAGCCCACGATTAGAAAAGCTGCCGCCAGTTATCCGCTTTTTGTTCCATTGGTCCTTTTACAAAACTCAAGTCTGAAGGATTGACTAGTTTTAACTATCCATCAATCAACGTCACAATGCCTATTTTCTCCTTCTCACCCTGCCTAGTGGACCAACAGAGCTTAGATCAGCTATCCGATGAGCAGGTATTTGCTAAGCAAGCGAAAATCCAGCAGGTGGGTTACTGGCTGCTATTGCTACTCGTCTTGTTCGTTGGCATGGCTTTTATCGTCAACTCCTATTTGGTAGCCGCTAGCAGTTGGGCCCTAATCCCAGCTTTGGCTGATTATCGTAAGAAGTACAAGGCTATCAATGGGCAGCTTCAAAAACGGAACCTAGCCTGATCGTAGTCTTGTTTAATATCAGGTAGCAGGAGTAGTGTTGATTTTTTATACTGATAATTAATTGTTGAATTATCAGCGTGTTTGCTCAGCGTTACCAGATTTACATTATTAGAAAATCCCAAGTAAGATTCAATGAACCTTACTTGGGATTCAGAATTCACGGCAGATCAGAAGTTTCCTGATTGGTCGATTATTCTTTATTCAACAGAAATCACAAGTCCTTTACTACTTTCGCTGGTACGCCAGCAACAACCGTATTCGGGGGAACATCCCGACTGACCAGCGCTCCAGCCGCTACAACCGCATTCTCGCCAATGGTGACTCCCGGCAGGATGGTTGCCCCCGCTCCAATCCAGGCGTTTCGTTTAACCACAATTGGTTTGGTGAGCAGCGTTTTGCGTTCGTCAGGATTTAACGGATGGTTTTCGGTGGTCAGATTAACCCGTGGCCCGATCTTCACATCGTCTTCAATGGTTATACCGCCAATGTCCAGACATGAACACGCGTGATTGATAAACACGCGCTTACCTAACCGGATGAATCGGCCAAAATTGGTGTAAAACGGGGGAAAGATCGCTGTGGACTCATCTATTACCGTCCCGATGATTTCTCCCAACCGCGAACGTAACTGATTGACATCGGTTGCCGTAGCGTTCATCTCAACGCACAAGCGGATGGTGCCGGAGACCACTGCCTGAAACTGGGCTATCTCCGGATCGTCCGGGCGTAATGGCTCACCCGCTTCTAGCCTGTCAAAAATACCGTTACCGCTATGGTCGATGCTCATCTTTCAAAGTGCCTTTTTAGTTTTTAACTCATCCGAAGCAGCTTATCGGGTGTGATCGGCAGGTCACGGACGCGTTTTCCCGTGGCATTAAAGACAGCATTCGCTACCGCCGGGGCAAAACCGATTAACGCAATTTCACCCATTCCTTTTGCCCCCATTGGGTTGATATGCGGATCTGGTTTATCGATCATTATCGTTTCAATCGCCGGTACATCCGCGTGAACGGCTACGTGATAATCACCCAGGTTGTTATTGACAAATCGGCCAAACCGGTGATCAATGACGGCCTCTTCGGTCAACGCCATCCCGATTCCGCCTGTAACCCCGCCAATCATCTGGCTAGCGGCTGTTTTAGGGCTAACAATCCGCCCTGAATCAGCCACGCTAACCGCGTTGGCTACGCGAACCACACCCGTCAGCGGATTGACGCGTACCTTGACAAAATGCACCGAAAACGAGTATATGGAGTACTTTTGTAAGTCTGGCCCACCTTTCGAATCGCCCTTTTTGTCAATTACAGTCAGGTTATTGCTTTTCATCAGGTCGGTAACAGCCACTTTTTTGCCCGGTTCTTTTTCGATAGATAGTATACCGTCGGACAATGTTAGCTCATCGGCTTTTCGTCCGGCAAATGGCCCACCGTCTTTAATTGCCAGCTTGACCAGTTCGTTTTTGATCAATGTGCAGACATCAAAAACGGCTGATCCTACCGCCGAGACAATAGCGGAACCGCCCTGAGTAGGTGCTTTGGGCAATGAGGTATCACCGTACTCGACCTTGATCCGATCAAGCGGCACGCCCAGAACATTATGCGCAATCACCGTTAGCGCAGTACCAGTACCGGGACCAATGTCTGTTACAGCGCTCTGCACCCTTAGCGATCCGTCCGCATTTAACAGCACTCGGGCCGAAGCTTCCCACCGAAAGGCGTTGAATGTACCCGTACTCATGCCGTAGCCAGTTAGCCAGCCGTCCTCTTGCTGACTACCGGGCTGGTTTTGGCGATTGCTCCAGCCAATGGCTTCAGCTCCGCGCTGGTAAGCCTCCCGGAGGTACTTGCTGGAATAAGGTCGGTTGTGTTCGGGGTCCGTTTCCGTATAATTGCGAAGACGGAATTCAATGGGGTCAATGCCTAGTTTGTAGGCCATCTCGTCCATCGCCGATTCGAGCGCAAATGCGCCCGTAGCTTCCCCAGGGCCACGCATCCAGATTGGTACGCCCCGGTCCAGTCTAACGATACGGTAACGAGTGCTCACATTCGGGCAGTCGTACAGGAACTTAGTCATGTTGACTGTTGCTTCGGTAAAGTCCTCGTATGAAGCCGTTTCGGCTGTGGCTGCGTGCGCAATACCGACCAGCTTGCCATTCGTGTCGGCTCCCATTTGTATAGTTTGTACCGTGCAGGGCCGATGACCCACCAACTGAAACATTTGACTGCGGGTAACCACCAACTTTACTGGACGATCTACTTTTTTGGCAATTGCCACAACCGCCGTCTCCTGCGGCCAGGTTCTAAGACCCATGCCAAACCCTCCACCCATGAATTCGGTATGCACGCGAATATTGTTAGGGTCTAGCTTAAACGCCTGAGCTATAGTCTGCTGAGTAGCGTTGACGCCCTGCGTTTTGGCATAAATCATCAGCGTATTAGCATCCGTCCAATGAGCCAGAATACCATGCAGTTCCATGGGATTGTGAACTTCTACGGGAATGGTGTAATTCGCTTCCAACGTAACCGGGGCTGTACGATACCCATCGGCTTTGCCGCGCATGTAGTCCTCAGATCGGTCAGGCGCAATGCCTTCGGCCAGGTGCTTATCCAGGTCAGTGCGTGCCGCCTGTTTTGTATAGGTCGCTTTTACGAGGGAGGCCGCATAGGTAGCCCGCTCGTAACTGTCGGCCACTACGATAGCGATAGGCTGCCCATCAAACAAGATTTTGGGACTGTTTAGAATCCTGTATTTTTCAAGCGTATCAGGCTTTGGCGGAGGTCCGTCCGCCTTGTCACCCACGGGGGCATCCCAACCCGGAATCGAAGGCATATTTTCGTGCGTGAATACGCCCAGAACGCCCGGTGCATTTCTGGCTTTCTTGGTATCCAGGCTGGTAATACTGCCCCGACCAATCTCGCTACCAACAATGACACAATAGGCCATATTAGGCAATTCAAAATCGGCGAAATATTTAGCGCCACCCGTCACTTTCATGCGTCCATCGACCCGGTCGGGCGCGACCCGGTCACTCCTGACCGGGTCAACAGGCGAATTTGTTTTATTTTCGGTCATGGTCAGGCGGTTTTAGTTGCGATTTTAAGCGCTTCGATAATGGAGTTGGGAGCTAAGGTCAGTTTGAAGTCATTCTCCCCGTAGCCTTTAGCATCCTTCATGGCTAGCGTTGCCGCCTGTTTAAAGGTATCCTCTGTTGCTGGTTTATCTTTCAGGAAGCTTTCAGCCGCAGTTAGTCGCCAGGGCTTGTGAGCCACTCCCCCCATAGCCAACCGAACGTCCTGAATCGTATTCCGCTTCATCTGGACTGCTACACCCACCGACACCAAAGCGAAAGCATAGGAAGCCCGGTCGCGCACTTTGAGGTAATACGAATGATCCGAAAAGTCATTCGTCGGCAAATCCACCGACATGATCAATTCACCAGGCTGCAACGTGTTGTCCTGCTGGGGCTTATCGCCGGGTAGCCGATGAAACTCGCTGAACCGAATTTGGCGATCACCCTTTGGCCCGGATACGTTCACCGTCGCATCCAGGGCGGCTAGCGCAATGCACATATCGCTGGGATGTACCGCGATACACGCTGAGGAGCCACCAAAAATAGCGTGCATCCGGTTGGCCCCTCCGATGGCTCCGCAGCCCGATGGGCCATTGGGCTGCCCTTTGTCGGGTCCTGCCTGTACGGGGCTACGCTTATTGCAGGGCATGGATGGATCGTAGAAATAAGCGCAACGGGTTCGCTGCATCATGTTTCCGCCTACCGTCGCCATGTTACGCAGTTGAGCCGATGCACCGGCGTTAAGTGCCATTGACAAGAGCGGAAAATGCTTTTTCACCAAATCATGCTCGGCTACGGCTGAGTTTTTAGCCATAGCCCCGATACGTAAACCGTTTGCTGTCTTCTTGATCGTTGACAGTGGCAACTTATTGATATCCACCAGCCGTTCGGGAATCACGACCTCCCGTTTCATCAGATCGATCAGGTTGGTGCCGCCTGCCAGAAAGTAGGTGCCGTTGTCCTGAGTGTAGGCTGTTATAGCCGCTTTAGGGGTCGATACCCGCGTGTATTGAAACGGATTCATACTTTGGCTCCTCCCTGTTTGACGTCTATAATTGCATTAACGATGTTGGTGTAAGCCCCGCATCGGCAGATATTTCCGCTCATGTATTCCCTAATTTCCTCCGGCGAATTGGCATGACCTTCCCGGATGCAAGCCACTGCCGACATGATCTGACCGGGCGTACAATACCCACACTGGAAACCGTCGTGTTTGATAAACGCTTCCTGCATGGGATGGAGCCGGGCGGTTGCATCGTGTCCCCCTTCGGATAGCCCTTCGATTGTTGTCACTTTACAGCCTTCGGTCGTCATTGCCAATGTCAGGCATGCGTTAACCCTTGCGCCATCGACGTGTACTGTGCAGGCTCCGCACTGTCCGTGGTCGCACCCTTTCTTGGTCCCGGTCAGGTGAAGTTGTTCACGCAACAGGTCCAGGAGCGTAACGCGTGGTTCAATGGATAGCTTGTGAACAGTTCCGTTAATATCCACTTGAAGTGGCATTTGCTCGAAAGCAGCGGCTACTTTTTCATCGAGTCCATTCTCTACGGCTGTCAGCGCGGCTGGTGGCGTTATGGCCAAAGCTGCCAACGCAGACGATTGCTTTAGAAAGATGCGTCGGGATGCGTTCGAATTCTCCAACTCATCCTCAATGTGTTCATGCTTAGCCATAACGCCTTTTTTAACGTTGAAATAACTTGTATCTATAATTGCAGGTAACAATCTAAACTGTGCTGTTAATGTCAAAAAATCGACAGCACAGCCAGATCCAGGAATACAGGGAAAGAGCTAATTACAGCTGTCAGCTCGGCCAGCATTTGCCCATACAATTCATCGTACTGAAAATGGAAGGTTATTGTTTACAGCGTAGCCATGTCGATGACAAACCGGTAACGTACATCGCCCTTTACCATCCGGTCGTACGCCTGATGAATATCCTTGATGTCAATCATTTCAATATCCGATACGATGCCTTTGTCGGCGCAGAAATCCAACATCTCCTGCGTTTCAGCGATGCCGCCTATACTTGATCCTGCAATGCTTTTGCGACCAATTATAAGGCTAAATGCCTGAAGAGCCGCAGGCGTTGGAGGAGCACCCACACAGATGTGTACACCATCTACTTTCAACAAAGAAAGGTATTGTCCGTAGTCGTGCTCGGCGGAAACGGTGTCCAGAATAAAATCGAAGTATCCGGTTACTTTATCAAGCTGAGCCGGGTCGCTTGTCACCACAAAATTGTGCGCACCCAATTCTTTCGCATTGGCTTCTTTGTTGGGTGATGTGCTCAAGACCGTCACTTCTGCACCTAACGCAACGCCGAATTTGACCCCCATGTGTCCCAGACCACCTAAGCCTAAGACTGCCAATTTGTGCCCCGGACCTACTTTCCAGTGACGCAACGGAGAGTAAGTAGTGATGCCAGCGCAGAGTAAGGGAGCGGCAGCCGCCAAGTCTAAACGTTCCGGTACGTGCAGGACAAAATCTTCATTGACGACAATGGTATTCGAATAGCCTCCATAGGTCGGGGTTTTCTTGTCCTGCTCTAACCCGTTGTAAGTCTGACTATTGCCTTTTAAACAGTATTGCTCTAAACCCTGTCGGCAGGACTCACACTCACGGCAGGAGTCAACCATACATCCTGTACCCGCCAGATCACCCACGCTGAATTTGGAAACCTGAGAACCGACGGCAACAACCCGGCCTACTATCTCGTGGCCCGGAACCATCGGGAATAGACTACCGCCCCACTCATCTTTGATCTGGTGCAGGTCGGAATGGCACACTCCACAGTAAAGAATATCGAATTGAACATCGTGAGGGCCTACTTCCCGTCGGTCAAAATTCCAGGGTGCCAAGTCCGAGTCCTTAGTCTGGGCTGCATACGCTTTTGTTGCAATCATAACCTGTAACGTTTTGCCTTTATGTTGAAACGGTAAAGTTACAGGTGGCAAGGTCCGATAAGGTAAAACTTTTCAAACCAATACTTATAGATTTCAAACCTCCGCCAGACGAAAACTACGCGGATTGGTGCCGGTAAACTTTTTAAAGAAGTTGTTGAAGTAAGACGGGTACTCAAAGCCCAATGCGTAGGCGATATCAGCAATGTTCCAATCGGTATGCTGTAGTAAGGCTTTTGCTTCGCTAAGCACTCGTTCCGAAATATGAGCCGTGGTTGACCTACCTGTTATTTCGTTGACAGCCCGGTTCAGATAATTGACATGCACGTTTAGGTTCGTGGCATAGTGCTTGGCTGTTGTCAGTTGCAAGGGCCGGTCGATAGTCTCGATGGGAAATTGCCGTTCCAGCAGTTCGAGAAAACCAGAGGTAATTCGGGAAGCCGCGTTCTTGTGATTATCAAAATTTTGGGATGGTTCCAGCTTTAACGCTTCGTGAATAATCAGCTGTATGTAATTGCGAATCAGCTCATCTTTATACGAATAAGTCGTTTGCTGTTCCTCAATCATTTTTTTAAAGATCGTGTTCAGAAACTCGCGTTGCTGCGGGCTGATTGTTAAGATCGGTGTGCCACTTAATTTGAACAATGGAGAATTTTGCAAACTCTCTGATCGGTCGGAGAGCGTCAGAAAATCTTCTGAAAAAAGGCAGGTATAACCCACATACGTAGTTGAGATTGTTTCCCAGGAGTAAGGGACATGGGGATTACCGAAAAACAGAACTGTATCGTTGGCTTCAAAGCTTCTATCTGCATAATGGATTATACTTTTGCCGGTGGTGAGGCAAATTTTGTAGAAATCTTTCCGACTGTAGATGCGGGTAGCGTTGCTGTCGCTGTCTATCTGGAAAACATTGAAGCCTTTGAGCTTTAGCTCGGTATTAAACTCCGAAACCGAACGTACTGGTTGATCTGCCATAGTCAAAGTTAAGGAATTCAAATTAGCTTTTGGTCTCGGATGTCCTTTAGAATTATATACTTTCCCTGCGTGGATTCAACCAAAATGCTAGCATGCAGGTTACGTATCCGTTGATTCTGCTTAATTGACAACACGCTTGTTATGTACACCCTGACAAAAAAACCATGAGCTTTTACCCGTTAGAACGCGTAATTTCTGGTGGACAAACTGGCATTGATCAGTTGGGTTTGGAGGTAGCCCGGTCATTGGGTATTCCAACGGGTGGTACTGCCCCCAAAGGCTATATGACTGAGGACGGACCCAACCAACAGCTATGCGATTATGGTTTGATCGAACACAGTTCAGCTAAGTACCCACCTCGCACCCGTGCTAACGTGCAGCAGTCGGATGGAACCGTACTATTTGGAAACCTAATCGGTGGTACAAGACAAACCCTTGATTTTTGCGTGCAAGAAAGAAAGCCCTGCTGCGTAAATCCAAATGCGGATCAGTTGCGAGATTGGTTAGTTGAATATAAAATTCGTACACTCAACGTTGCTGGAAATCGTATGAGCGGCTTGTCTGGTGAACAGCTTCAGCAGTACCGACACGTATTGACCAATGCGTTACAGCAATACGCCGGGTCAGGCAGATAAGGGTCCTTTCAGAGTAGTACAACAGAATAGTCAGAAAAATTACACACTCAATTGTCCAGACATCGCGTTAGCCTAGCGGGTGTTTCTTTCTGCCACTGAAGTTGGAGGTGGCACAACTAATGGGCTTATAGAGGCTTCCCGTTGTACCGTTCATAATGCGTAACCAAGAAATAAAGCGACTATGGTAAGAGTAACTGTTGACTTTGATAGACCGCTTCGATATTGGTTTAACTTCTTGATAAGTAATAAATTACATCAGTACAGACTATAATCAATTGTCTAAAACGCAACCGGGTTCAACTACTTTATGAAGTAGCTGAACCCGGTTGTTTCGTATTTATTGAAATTAGTTGATAGCTACTAAGCGATTAGGAGCACTTGGTTGCTGAGTACCCAGCGTGACCGTCTGTACTGATGTATCTACTCCGTTTGAAATCTCCAACTGGTAAACGCCGTCTGGCAACTGATCCATGTCAAGACTAAGGCGGGCTGTTTTTTCTTTCTTCGTCAGGTGTTGCGCAAACAAGACTTTACCGTTTGTGTTTTTGAGCTTTATATCAACCGCACCTGTTGTTTCTTTGTCCAGGCCAATGTTCAGCTTGCCCGCCATGTTGGTGTAGATACCAGTTTTATAAGTGGCAACCGATGTCGCACGTTTGCCGGGATTCGCTTCGGCGAAAGAAGCGGAAACGGTAATCAGAGTAAAAGTGAAAGCAACGAGCAGCGAGTTAAGGAGCGTTTTCATGAGCTTTATTTATTAGGTTCTTGATTCAATTAGTAGCGGGTTATCCCCGGTTGATGAATCAAAGGTATGGGCTATAGATGGTACTATGCATAACAAACTACCGGAACGGCTAAGCTAACTGATAAGCGGTTAGCAGAAGTGATCACCGAGCGAGAGGCAAAACTACGAGACAAGTTATATCGTTTGTAAACGCTCGTTCTAGTATTGTGTACTCTACAAATAAGCCTAGAGTTGTGGCTCCATACCTGACTGCGTGACATTGTAGCCCTTCCTATTTGTACCACTAAATCAGGGAGGACTAGATTTGTCGACGCTCATTCTAACCCAAAGCCGTTAACCACTATTGGCGTCATAAGCTATTATTTCATTACCAGTTTGTAAGTAATTTCTCAAACTGGTAATGAAATGATAGCATTGACAGAAACTAGATTGTATAATCTAAACATCCAGCCTGACTTGATTTAGCACAATTTTCTAGTTCTGATAACAATCGATTATTGGACATAACGAAAGGTGAGTAGTCTGGTATCAGAGATGCATACCAATTTGCGGGAGTGATATGCTTATCTGCTAAAATGATAGAAAGAATAGAAACTATCAATTGACATAGTAAGTCCAACCAAAATAGCGCTTTATAAATGATGAGGGATGAGGTCATTATAATGACCGACACCATAAAGTTTTGCGTATAGGTTGCATCTGAGACCACACTAGCATGACCGTTACTACCCGCCATATTGCCACTTCAATTTTGTTGGTTTGCTTACTTAATCAATTCGTCACGGCGCAATCGCCGGCTTCTTGTCGCTGTTCCGATGTGCTTGACCAAGCTATCCGCAAAACCACAAACGTGTACGCCGGTTTCGCCGACAAGGTGAACGCAAAAAGTCAGCTTCGCTATAACACGTTGATTGACAGTCTACAGAAACAAGCAATTAAAGCACCAGATGGATTTGTCTGCTTCGATTTACTGAAACGCTACGCTGGCTTTTTCCGGGATTTACACGTCAGTGCCGGTTACTCCCCACAGTTATCGCCCACCACTATTCGCACTATCGCTTACTCCGAATCGCAGGCTCGCGCCTATTTGGCTAAACGATCAGCACTCAAACCCTTCGAGGGAATCTGGGAATTGTCAAGTGGGAAGATGAAAATTGCTACAGTGGCTGATCCTGACTATCCTGGACGCCACATTTCAGTAGTTCTTTCCTCCACACTGCCTAATTGGAAGCCGGGTATGGTACAAGCCCAATTCATTGGCAAAACCGGTGAGTATGAACAGGCGCACTACGTTTTCGGGGATTTCAAAAGTAGGCCAATGGGCATCCAGCCAAACGGGAACCACTACCAGATTTGGGGCGACAGTTGGCAACGTATAGTTCCAAAAGCGGAAGAAACAGCTCAACGGCCACTCGAAAGCGTGGTTGTCAAACAACTGAATCCAGAGGCCGTTTATGTCCGCTTGCCGCATTTCACCAGTTCACAAATGGCTATTCTAGACAGTTTGTTAAAAACTCACCGAGCAATGATTGGCCGTACGCCGTCTTTAATCTTTGATATGCGCGGCAACGGCGGGGGTGACAGTGGTGCGTGGGCTTCGGAGGAATTTATGCAACTTTTTTATACCCAACCAATTCCGATTGCAAGAGCCTTGAACCGTGCTTCTGATGAGTGGATTGATAAACAGGCCGCCTACGTCGAACGGCTGCGAAAGCAGAAAAAAGCCGACGACTCCGAATTAAAGATGAATATTGAGTTCCTGGATTCGCTCAAAGCCCACCGTGGCGAGTTTGTTCCCGATAAAACCGAGTACGTTATTCGCTACGATTCGGTGCGGACTTTTCCCAAACGCATTGCGGTATTGATGGATAAAGGCTGTGGCAGTGCCTCGGAATTTTTTCTATCAATGGCCAAATACAGTCAGAAAATTACACGTTTCGGCACCTACACGGGTGGCTTTATGGATTATGGCAATGCCAATCCGTTTTCCTTAACCTGTGATGACTACTACATGTATTTGCCGGTGACCAGAATGCCGTGGGTGGATACAGACCCGATTGATAATATAGGCTATAAACCAGATGTACCTATTCCTTCAACCGAAAAAGACTGGATTAATTTTGTTTTGAATCACTGGACAAACTAACGTTTCCTGATCCGGTCATGATCGAAGTACAGTGACGAAAAATTAATCATCTATTTTATAAGCCGTAAATTCTTTATAAAAGCCATATTGAATCTATTTAAGTACCCTGCCTGACTCATAATCTTCTGATTCAACTGCTTCTGCAATTGCTGTTTAAGTGCGCATCTTACAGACTTGAGCATAGATCGTTCTGTTTTTGTCAATCGCCTGTTCGACGTAACCAGATTGTTTAGAATATTAACTGCTATCTTGTACTTTATAATTAGTAAGCTGGCTATTGAATAATCCGAAGTAGGCTACAAACAAGACCGGTGAACTATTTGTTGCTAGTAGACGTGAGGATCACATACCATGTACCTAATCTGTTAACTTGTCCCCCATAATACTTACCGTTACGAATGACTGGCGATCGGCTGTCCTCCAAATCATCCCTCGAGCTCAACCAAAAACTTGATAGTAACGTTGCCCTGGACGCTGCTGGACTTGGTGTCTGGGATTTGAATTCAGATACTGGTCTGCTCAATCTGGATACTCAGTGCCTGCAACTGTTCCACATTGAAGCGGCTCACCAACTTTCATACGCCGATTTCAAAAATTTTATTTACCCTGCCGACATAGCTCGATTGGATGAACTGTTTCAACAGGCTACCGACGATCGTTTTTCGATAATCCTTCGGATTGTTGGCAACGACAAGCTTCTTCGTCGGATTGAACTCAAAGGGCGTAGTTTCCTTGGCGAAACAGGGCAGGTCATTCGTGTGACAGGCATTGCTCAGCAAGTACCTAATCAGCAACCAGTAAATCGACAAGAGGAAACAGAGCATGACCATTTTCGGGAATTAGTTGAGCAAGCTCCCGTGGCGATGGCGCTCCTTAGCGGCCCCCAGTTTGTGATTACCCTGGCCAATGAACGCGTGCTTGCGTATTGGGGTAAGCAGCGTGAAGATGTCATAAACAAATCTTTTTTTGAGGCTATGCCCGACGTAACTAGCCAGGGCATTGACGAGCTTTTACAGAAAATTTATACCAGTGGTGAGCGCTCTATTGCCAAGGAATCAGTCGTCATCCTAAAACAAAACGGAATAACAGAGTCTACTTCTATCAACTTCATTTGCAAACCTTTCTGGCAAGATGACCATATAACAGGTGTATTGGTGGTTTGTACTGACGCTACCGAGCAAGTGCTGACCCGCCCGAAAAACCCGTCAAATGAATACGCTGACCGCTCGTTGATGGACACACTTCCGGCTATTATCTGGACGACCGAGCCCGATGGTAGTTGCAGTTATCTGAACAGGCAGTGGTACGATTATACCGGACAGACCCAGGCTGAGGCCGAAAAATTTGGTTGGCTTGATGCTATTCATCCGGATGATAGGGAGTCATCTGCAACGCGTTTCCTTGAGGCAAATGAGAAGCATATATCGTTTGACCTGCTTTACCGCTTGCGTCAGTGCGACGGAACGTACCGCTGGGCAATCGATAAAGCCAGCCCTCGCTTTGATAACGATGGGCAATATCTGGGTATGATTGGCACCGTAGTTGACGTACACGAGCAGAAACTGGCTGAAGAAGCCCTGCGAGCTAGCGAATCCAAACTTCGCTCAATTGTCTCGACGGCCCCGGTTGCTATCGGCTTATTCATTGGTCGCGATCTGGTAATTGAATCGCCCAACCAGACATTTATCGACATTGTAGGGAAAGGTCCCGACATTGTGGGGAAGCCTTTGCGCGAGGTTATGCCCGAATTGATTACGGAGAACCAGCCCTTTCTACAAATACTCGACGATGTGTTCACCACGGGTCAGATGTTTCAAAGTTACGGTTCGCAGGTGTCTATTGTTCAAAATGGGGTGATGACCCATAAAATTTACAACATTTCCTATAGCCCTCTCTTTGACTCGGATGGAAATGTGTACGCCATTCTCGATCTGGCCGTTGACGTAACGGGTGAAGCGAAAGCCCGGCAAGCCCTGAAGGAAAATCAGAACATTCTGCAATCGATGATCAATATGGCGGAAATGGGTAGCTACAGTATTGATCTGGAAACCAATCAGCTGGTTAAGTCGCAGCGGGTGGCCAGCTGGTACGGATTGCCAGAAGTCACCGATGTTGCCACGTCGATCAGTATGATTCAGGAAAGTGATCAGCAGCGGGTGAGCCAGCTCTTTGCCGATGCTCTTCTGCCGAGTTCGGATGGCTCCTACCAGATGGAATACACCGTTATTAACGCCCAGACAAACCAAAAACATATACTGCAAACGGTAGGTCAAGTTCGTAGGGGATTAGAAGGGCAACCCACCCACGTCGATGGTCTGGTGTGGGATATTACCAGCCAGCACGAACTACAACTGGCCCTGGAGCAACTGGTTCAGCAACGAACCGAAGAGTTAGCGCTTACCAACGAAGAGCTTGCCAGTACCAATGATGAACTGGCGATGGCAAACCAAGCCGTGACGGAAGTGAACAGCCAGTTGCAAACGTTAGTCAACGATTTAAAACGCTCAAACCAGAACCTGGAGCAGTTTGCCTACATTGCATCTCACGATCTGCAAGAGCCCCTCAGAAAAATTCAATCCTTTAGTTCGCTCCTACAGCAGCAGTTTGGCCCCGAACTAGGTCCGACAGGATTGGATTTGTTACAACGACTCGCCAATGCGGGCTCTCGCATGTCAATCCTGATTCGCGACTTGTTGACTTTCTCGCGCATTGCAACCGAACAGGTTCGTTTGTCACCCGTTGCGCTTAACCAGATTGTTCAGGAAAGTTTAGACAATTTGAGTCTACTCGTTGAGGAAACCGATGCTTTAATCACCGTTGATCCTTTACCAACCGTACAAGGTGATGTCATGCAATTAGGGCAGTTGTTTTCGAACCTACTTTCGAATGCGCTCAAATTTCATAAACCAGGAGAAGTACCGCAAATCAGCATTAGTGCGGTAACGGTAACTGGCGCTAGCTTGCCAACTGAGTTGATTCAAAGCCGCCCAAGTCAGCGCTATCATCGAATTACAGTTAGCGATAATGGTGTTGGCTTTGATGAAAAATACCTGGATCGCATCTTTCAGGTGTTTCAGCGATTACACGGAAAAAATGAGTTTGCGGGTACGGGTGTGGGGCTAGCAATTTGCCAGAAAGTGGTCACCAATCACGGTGGTATACTAACTGCCAGTAGTCAAACGGGTCAGGGAGCTACCTTTATTGTATACTTGCCGCTTCTTGTTCCAACTAATCTATAACGTCATTCTGCTCTGTCCAAGGTAGTGCGATATGCTGCGGCAATAGCTTCCTGATCAACGGTTTTTGTTCGTTACTATTCTCCTGTGGACGATTTGAATAAGGCTGTTAATTCAAGCAATTGTAAGTAGCCGGTAATCACATATATTCATTTGTCCCTTCTGGTTGATCGTTTATATTTGCTTTGTCTTGTGAAGTTGTGTAACCTTCATAGGGTGTGAAAATGTCAAAAGCGGACTGATCTTGTCAGTCCGCTTTTTTAAGTGAAGATAGTCAGCACCATCCAATTGGGCACTGACTAATTTTATGTGTGGTTGCTCGATTGTCCGGTCCGGCCATTTGATTCGTCAAATTTGGCGGTGGTGTCAGTTATTTTAGCCGATATCACCGCCAAAGGTTAAGTTTTCAGACCTGAGTGCGTATCCTATTCGTCAGCCTACTGGCTATTGGATTTAGAAGAAGAGCCACTTCCCTTCTTATTAGTAGATTGCCCTCCTTGTCTGGACCCTGTCTGTGATGATGCGTTCGGTGATGAACCTTTCACTGGGATGTTTGACCTAGTGGCCCCAGCCTTGCTTTGCTGTTCAGCCTCTTTGTTGTACGGAACTCCTTTTCCTAGATTCTGGCTTGAGTTCGCTTTACGGGCATTATTCTGGGGCGAGGAACCCTGCTGTCCGGTATTGCCTTCTAGTGCTCCTCCCGTTTTCGTTTGAGCTTGGCCATGCATCCACACGCCTAACACAATCCCTGCTGTTACCATTATTGTCTTTTTCATACGTCGAGATCATTATTTGATACACCTGTAAATCATCAAAATACTAACTAAAACAAGTAGTCAGCCTGTCATTTAAAGATTAATAAGTAAGCAAATGGTCATGATTTGTAAGATTCATCAGACACGCCAAAACGGAAAAAACAGGAAATCCATATGTTTAAATCCGATCCGTTTCGGATAAGTCAGTCGCCTGAGTGGGTCAACGGCTACGGCTCTACTAGATAATCGGTTAGTTTTTTCCACTGTGTTTCCTGAAACATCGCCCAACCACCAGCTGCAAGTAAGGTGTTGACTACCGACCGTTTTCCAGCGGTCTCTTCCGCATTATTGACCCGTTCATTTTGACCAATTTCGCAGGCTATCAGTCTAGTACCCTGCCGCTCCACCCGGAATGTACTGCTGGCTTCATCGGTAAAAAAGTGTTCAATCGGGGCTGTTGACTCTTCATGATGCTGAGGGCTTTCGCTGGGCACTACCGTAAATTCAGCGGCTGTATCGTCATTAGTTATCGCAACGACCCGGACCCAGTTATGCGGTAAAGGACCCGGTAGCTCAATGAGAATAAAGTGACCAACAACTAGCGAATCGTTGTTGTCGATACGATTTCCCCGTTGATCGTAGACCGTAAAAGTAGCCGATATTCCTGGTAGGTTCGACCAGCTATTGACAGCCAAAAGCTTTTCTCTAGCCTGGGTGAAAGCTTGCCGAGCCGTAGTTTCGTCAGGATAGGTAGCCTCACTTTGATAGCGTTTGTCCTTGGTCTGGTTGCCTTGCAGAGCCTCTACATCGTCTTTGATCGTCTCCACTATTTTTTTAATGATGCTCATTGGACCAAGTTTTAGAGGATACCAATTAGCCAACAGCTATTAGGAAGGCAACTAGCGTACTTTACATCTGCTGGCATTCTTGATTTAACCAGTTAACCACGCGCGTAGCTCAATCTGCAACGCAATAAGAAGCATCAATGAGCCAATGGCCACAGCTCATAGAGATGAATCAACTTTACCCATTGTTCGGGGATGAGCCGCTCAAATAGCCCTCGGAAAACAATTTACTCTAACGATCATGACCTTAAATTCATAACAAATCGCTCGCTCGACACTTTATCTAGAACAGGCTTTAGTATACATTCACAAACAACGACACAGCGTATGCAAGAATTAGAAGGTAAAGTTGCTCTGATTACGGGGGCCGGCTCAGGAATTGGTCAGGCCACTGCTTTATGCTTCGCTCAGCAAGGTGCTCGGGTTGCCGTACTGGACCTTTCCGATGACAACGTTAAACAGACTGTCGAGCAAATCACCCAAAAGGGTGGGCAGGCACTGGGTATTGTGGCTGATGTCTCTCAGGTTAGCGATATGCAACAGGCTATTGAGCAGATACAGCGGCAATGGGACCGACTCGACGTGGTTTTTGCCAATGCAGGGATTAATGGGGTTTGGGCACCGATCGACGAAATTGAGCCCGAGGAATGGGATCAAACAATTAATATCAATCTGCGCGGTACGTTCCTGACTGTCAAGTATGCACTTCCTCTGTTGAAAGTGGCAGGGGGCGCCATTCTAATAACGTCTTCGGTAAACGGCACACGAACCTTTAGCAATACGGGGGCAACGGCTTATTCCTGTTCTAAAGCTGCTCAGGTAGCCTTTGCCAAAATGACAGCGCTTGAACTGGCCAAGTACCGCATTCGGGTGAATGTGATTTGTCCCGGAGCGATTGACACCCACATTGATCAAAGCACCCAACAGCGCAATCTGGAACGCGAACAGGAGCCGGTGGTGTTTCCCGAAGGTAAGACTCCCCTGACCGATGGAGCGCCTGGTAACGCTGAGCAGGTGGCTCAACTAGCTTTATTCCTGGCTTCTGACCGGGCCAGCCACATTACGGGTACGCCTATCTGGATCGATGGGGCGGAGTCACTCATAAAAGCTTAATTCAATTTAAGCTTTATCATGCCCGGTAATTAACAGGCAAAATTCAAGGTGCTTGCTTGATTACACGTGGCTGGCGGTCTCTCCCATCCAGGCAGTAAGGAGTTGCTTTTTTAAATAAATAAGGCTCGTTCTTCACAACGCGGATGAACGAGCCACTAACTCCTTCGCATAATTATATACTTGATTAGTTTCTTTAGAGGGATTGAACAGCAAATTTTCTTTAGTTGGCTTCAACGTTTGTAATTAGAGCGATCAGGTTGGTTTCTGCTAAAGTGCATCCACACCTGCCTGAGCAACCAGATTATCGTTTTCTACCGTACTTCCTGATACGCCAATCGCTCCGATAATTTCCCCCTGGGCGTCTTTGATGGGTATTCCTCCGGGAAATGTTATTATACCGCCATTCGAATGCTCAATGTTATAGAGCGAACCGCCAGGCTGAGACAATTTACCGAGTTCACCGCTAGGCATGTCGAAATATCGGGACGTACGTGCTTTCCGCATGGCAATATCGGCTGATCCTAGCCAAGCACCGTCTATTCGAACGAACGCCATTAAGTTAGCTCCTGAATCGACAATGGCGATGTTCATTGGTACACCTATTTCTGCTGCTTTTGATTGGGCAGCTTCAATAGCTTGTTGAGCTTGCTGAAGGGTTACATACATAAGTAAAAAGATTAGTTGATCTTCTGCCCACACAGTGAAGTTAGCGATTAGACAAAAGATGTTGATCCATCAAATTGAGAGAAATCAGAAGACTAGTGACAATGACTAGCTAGTAATCTCGACTGTTTAGTTATTGCCTACAAACCTTGTTGCCGGTACCCCAAACCCTTCTAAGTTGAAATTATAGCTAATAGATTCCTCGTTTTGACGGCATAGCTGCACTGAATAACGTGGTTCCCTAACTTTTTGGTATTATCATCAAGTTACGGCTTTTGTACAGGACGATACGGGATATCCCGAAACTAACCTCGATTAGATCGGCCTGTTGGCTTGGCTGGGGTAGTAGGAACAGTAGGTTTGAAACAAAGAAGTTAACCCACGAAATCCGTTTCTATTCGTATTATTTTCAATAAATAGCTTACCGCTTTAGGCATGCGTGTGTTCGGGACAGTCTAATCGGAGCAGGTCTGCCTCCAAGGGAATTTTAAGTAAGCCACAGTAATGAATTTGCCCATCGTACTGGTAGTGTACACACGTTTTGCACATTCGCTGGACAGCAATCAGGCCGTGCTGGTGCAGCCCGTAAATGAGTGTAAACAAGCTTTCATAAAGCACCGTCTTCTGCCTCCCATCCATTTTACCAATCAACTGGCTAATTCCATTGGCAAAACTACCCGTCTGTTCGACAATTTCCTGACCGGCGGTAGTTAACTGCAAACTATGGCTACGGCTGTCGAAAGGATCCACAACGCGTACCAATAATTCTTTTTGAACCAGCACCTTCACCGCATCACTGATGGTCGGTTTTGTCAAGTTAAACTCCTCTGCCAGATACCCTATGCGACACTTGGCTGGTTCGTGAAAGGCAAGAAACAGCAACACTTGTATTTGAATTGGACTTAAGCCGGTCATGCGGCTTTGCTGCCAGAGCAATGTCCGAAATACCTCACCAATCCGCTCTAGCCCCGCCACAATTTTGGCGTCAACCGAGCTATTTTGTTGGTTTACGTTAAATATGGAATCATTCATTCAAGTATCACAAGTTTCACAATAAGGCGCGTAGCCCTCAAAATTTGGCGCAAATTGTCCTCCGGCGCTGACCAGCTTAGATAAAGGAATTTGCTCTCCTGAAGAAAGACCAACCATCTGACTGGTTCCCTTCCCGCCAACATGCACAATAAGTGCATTCAACGTAATCAGTTCGTGAAACTCGGTAAAATATTGGACTTTTACATACTGCCGATGTTCAACAAGAGCGGTCAGATAGTCACTAAAAGATAACAAAGACGTTTCCATACAAATTAAGCTAAGTCAGTAAGCTGTTATTACATCTGCCTTATTCAAAAAACGATCCGAATGGGGCAATTGGTTATTGACCCCATTCGGCATTGATCGTTCTACTTTTTTTCTACGGTATACGGTAACGACAAACTGCCTGATAACACTCCATATACAGCGTAAACTCCCAGCATAGGCTTATCAGCCGTTTCATGATGAGCCCCTGCTTCGCCGTGCGCGGGATGATGCATCTGCAAATAGCACGTAACGGCGTCAAAGCGGAAATCTGAGCGGTGATTGATCCGGTACGCTGGAATAGCCACCCGAATGGTTTGACCGGCAGTGACGACACCGTAACCTGGCGAATCGAAATAGAGTGGTACGCCCGGCGCTGTTTTGGGCAGCACTACCGCTTTGTCATCTCGGCGAAAAGCTTTTACACTCAATCCTCCAGGCACCCGCTTGTCTTCCTGCAAGACTACCCAGTGAGGATGCCAAACGATCCCGTCGTTGTCAAAGTTGCCGTCGTTATTTTCGTCCCAAAGTGGGGTATCATCCATGTCCGGATGCGAGGTAAGAGCCAGCGCTACAATGCCCTCGGTGGGTGAGAAACCGACATCCTGCGCTTTGAGTGTTGTCGGGAACACATAGGCCAGTACCGGAGCCCCTTGGGTACCCCCCACTGGCTTCGGTGTCGTACGACCAGCCTGACCGCTTACCTGCATACTCATAACGACCATATCCAGATCAGACTGGTAAACAGCCTTCGCCGACGTCAGCTTAAAGTCGGCATTATTATAAGAAGCTCCCGGCTGTTGTGTTTGGGCCAGCGTTGTACCTGACCAGGCGATCAGCATTAGTAGCAATACTATTCGTGAATGGTTCATAATTTTTGTGCATTGGTTAATGGATAAAAAGGGATCTAGCCGGGTTAGCAGCCCTGCATTTCAATGATGTGAAATCCCTGATGGACAATGCTGGTCTGCACCATCTCGTCGGCTTCTTCTATGTGACAGAAGCGGCATTCTTTAGCAGCCAGGGGTTGCCCGGCTTGTCCTTTCGTCGCCAGGTAGGTCTGCCCATACTCATGAATCGTTGCTTCACTCGTCAACGTAGATGGCACCAGAATGTCGAAGTGCATAATTGACCCGTCTGTACGGGTAACGTAAGTATCAAAAACGGAAACTTGCATGATTGGTAGGAATTAGCGTTGATTTATAATCTTCGTGATTGGTGTGAGAGCAGCTTCGGTTAGTGCTGCCCTATCCAGATCAGCCAGTGCTTTACTAGCTGGTCGTACTGGTGCGGTGATTGGCGGCTTCTGTTGGAGTATGCTTTTACTAGTTGTGTTTTCTTTGTCATCGTCAAAACGTTAACTGTTCGACACAAATTTAATTAGGATTCCTAACTATATTGAAAATGACTATATCTTCTTTTTCAATGCATGATTGATAAAATCTATTTATTAGTTAAGCTCGGTATAACAATGGCTAGAAGAGGCAACTGTTTTTCACCGTTTGATTTGAAATAAGAAGATGCACCAGGATGCCTAGTCTTTGTGACTACGGATTCGACCGCAATATACTGATCATCACTATAACTACTCTAAAGCTTATTAGCCAATCCCTTTTGAGCTATTAAAAACTAAATTGATCTATTTCAACGATACTCCTGGTTCTCGATAGACTTTAACATAACTATCTGATTATCATTTTTATAACATTTATTTGCAAAACTAAATTTACGTGTTCACCTTTGCCTATTCATCAACGCGCATTGCTTTGACAATGCTATTAGTGATCACAGATTGATTACCAGCTAATCATCAGTCATCAGCACATTACTTTTCTTAACTCATGAACACAGTGCACTAAAGATAAGGTTTTCAAGTAGTGATTTTTAACCTATATAATCAATAGATAATATAAAGTAATAAACCTTATTTTCTAGCGGATCTACGTTTAAGCAAACCTAATTACAGACAATGATACAAGTGACTTATCATATCTCTGGCTTCGACCGACTCAATTTTGTCAGCGACATTACCAGTAGCGTTCCGCAGGATGAGTCCGTCTTTATCCGAACGCTCAACTTCGAGGCAGACGGCGTTTTAGCGAATGGTATCCTCACGATTCAAGTGCAGCAGAAAACGCAGCCCATCAGCAACCTGGCTCAGCGTTTTTATGCGGTTCCGGGCGTCATTAGTCTGAGCGAGTCCACAGAACAAGTGCAATAACAACATAGATAGACCTACGGCAATAGGTCTTCTAGACGTGAACCCAGAACAGCGGCAACTGTTCCGGTCAACTTCATACGGCTCTGGTAAACGAAGCGTCGGACCGGCCTCTTTTCACATAACCAAACAATACAATGCAAAAACGTTTATTAGCAGACGTACTTTTTCTGCCTTTCCCCCAGAATTTACCGCTCCAGTTAATGGTATCTGGCAATCGAGATACCACTGATCATCGCGTCACCGATCCGGCTAGTCTACCCGTGAAATCAACCTGTATTGGATAAGGTCCGCTTCGGCTGGAGTGAAACCCAGGGACTATTCCCGTGTGGCGACAAATTTTTAGCGCCAGACATTTTGAATAATCCCAACTCGCTGGTCTGACCAAACTCCACTGCCTTCGTTTGCAACTTTCTTGTACGCTGGAATTGCTGCGTCTATACGCCCCGAAGATCGCTATTGTAGTCGTCGATAGAATTGATAAAAATCCATCGCAAGAGAGGGCATGCTGGCTAGTGACCAATGAATGCTGCGGTTTGCTGTAGCGCTTCTCGTGCATATACCCATCATCACATGAATAAATCTACTCCACAAGTTTTATCTACATTCATCGTCCACATCGCTTTGTTGCTGATACTCTTTTCCACGCAGGTAATAGCCCAAAATCGGCTCCTCACCGGATCAGTTTCCAGCAAAGATGATGGTAAACCGCTTCCTGGTGCAAACATCATTGTTCAGGGAAGCAACATTGGTGCGCAAACCGATGCAGACGGAAGATTTTCGCTTCAAATACCACGGAACGCGACAAAACTGGTGGTTTCATCCATCGGCTTTCTTAATCAGGAAATTTCTATTACCAACGCGGCTACGCTGGCAATCACGCTGTCGGCAGATACCCGTCAACTGAGTGAAGTGATCGTAACGGGCTACTCCAGCGAGAGTCGAAAAGCGTTTACGGGTTCAGCAGCTAAAATCAACGCGACTCAATTAGAAAATCGACCCGCCCAAAGTCTTGATCAGTTGCTGGGCGGACAGGCGGCAGGGGTCAATATTGTTCAGCCGAGCAGCGCCCTCAACAACACGCCTGTTTTCCGAATTCGAGGCATAAATTCCATTACGTCCTCGGTGTATCCACTTTTTATCGTTGATGGCGTTACGGTTTTTACTGGCTCCGCAGGCGGTTCGGTAGGGAACAATCCCTTGTCGGACATAAATCCGTCGGATATCGAAACGATTGATATTCTCAAAGATGCTTCTGCCACGGCGATTTACGGCTCACGAGCGGCCAATGGAGTCGTTGTAATCACGACGAAAAAAGGAAAAAAAGGGCGTACCAAAGTAAGCTATGATGGGTGGGTGAGTTTTAGCAAGCCTTTCAATCTACCAAAATTGTTAGCACCAGCGGACTACGTTGCGATAAAAAACGAAGCGCGGGTAAACGCCGGCCTATCTCCTGGTTTTGTGTTGGGTAAAAATGCCGACGGTAGTGGAATCGGGACTAACTGGTATGATGTAGCGTATCAGACGGGTGTTTCCCAAAATCACACCATCAGCATTTCGGGTGCCAATGACGCGACCAGTTATTTTCTGTCGCTTAATCATTCCGATCAGAACGGTATTCTCCGCACGAACACGTTCAAGCGCGATGCCGCCCGTGTCAACCTGGAACACACACTGACAAAAGGGATTCGAATCGGTACGAATCTTACATACAGTAAGTCCAGCAACGCGGGTCCTAACTCGGGAGCGATTGGGCCTAACTCCATTGCGTCATCGTCGGGGAATAGTGTCAATACACAGTACATCGGCTTGCAGCCACTTGCCCGGATGACGTATATTCTTCCGCCCAATGTCCCTGTCTACAATGCCAACGGTACGTACAATATCAACACGGCGAATGGTAATATCGGATACGGCCCGAACAGCTCGGCACTCGGTGTTTTTAACGCGTATAACCTGCAAACCATTTTAGATCTGGACAAAAACACATCCGATAACAATACGCTGATCGGCAGCGTGTTTGCAGAAATTGAACTACTAAAGGATCTGAAACTAAAGACCGTTTACGGCCTCGACAACTATGTGGTCGAAAACAAGGAATTCAGAAATCCGTACAGTGGAGATGGCTTCTCGACGAATGGTGTAGCGTCCAATTCCAACACGACTTATTACCGCTCTAACTGGACAAACACGCTTTCTTACAGCACAACCTTTCGGGAAGACCATAACTTGCGAGTACTGATTGGGCATGAAGAAATCTACCGCAAAGTGGATGGATGGGGGGCTACACGAACCGGTCTGGCCGATCCGTTCTACACCAATTATCAGGGCGGTTTCACGACGATTACGCCAGCCGCAACTGTCTACGCTGAAAATGGAATACGTTCTTTTTTCAGCAACGTGAACTACGATTACAAGCGCAAATACCTGTTTAGTTTCAACTTCCGTCGGGATGGGCTGTCCGCGTTGGCAGCGGGTAATAAATGGGGGAATTTTGGCGGAGGTTCCGTGGGCTGGAACCTGTCGGAAGAATTCTTTTACAAGCAAGCATCCCTTTCTCGGATACTGAACGATGTCAAAATCCGGGCCAGCTACGGTATTGTCGGCAACAGCAGCCTAAACGATTACGCAGCGCTGTCGCAGTTTAGCTCCGGCACCTACGCGGGGGTAGCCAGCCTGTTTTTCGGGCAAGCGGGTAACCCGGAGTTGCAGTGGGAAACAAGCAAAAAAATAGACATTGGCTTAAACCTGGGGCTTTGGAATAACCGCGTTACGCTGGAAGCGGATTACTACAAAAATACCATCGACGGGTTGATCCTAAACGCTCCTCAACCCTCTTCCAAAGGGATTCCTGGTAACTCGATTGCCGCCAACGTGGGATCGCTGTATAATCAGGGAATCGAGTTGGGGATCTCCGCTACCCTGCTTAACAAAGGAAAACTTGGTTGGAACGCCAATGTCAACATTGCCACTCTCGAAAACAAGGTTACTTCCTTGGGTACCGGGGGCGACATCTACCCGACGAACCTGAGCACCTTTGGTATTCAGAACATTACGCGGGTTGGTTATTCTGTTGGCTCCATTTTCGCCGTACCGACTGCGGGGATCAACCCTGCCAACGGCAACAAGCTGTATATCAATCGGAACAACGAGACGGTTCAGTACAATGCTGTTACTAAAAGCTTCTCGTATCTAGACGGTGGCCCCGCGCCGGTCATTGACAACTACGCAGACGGACGGATTCAAGGTCCATCCTTACCGACGTATTACGGGGGCTTCAATAACAACCTGACGTACGGTCCGTTCGATTTGACCATTGGCCTTATTTTCTCAGGCGGCAACAAACTATACAACGGGACCCGGGCTACGTTATCTGATCAGCGGTATTTCAACAACGGCACCTTTATCCTGAATCGCTGGACTACGCCCGGCCAGGTAACCGACATTCCGAAACTGGTTTGGGGGGACAGCTTCACGGGCGGCTTCTCATCAGCCAACGCTACAAACGTTGAAGATGGCTCGTTTATCAAGCTCAAAAATGTTGCGCTGGGCTACCGTGTTCCCGTCGAACGCCTTGGTATTAACAAGGTCATTTCGTCGGCGCGGGCTTACGTTCAGGCGGCCAACGTGTTCACCATGACAAAATACACCGGCTCCGATCCCGAAGTATCCATCAACGGTAACTCGATCAATTCAGGCAAAGACCAGAATGTTCCGGTCAACGCATCTGTCTATACTGTTGGCGTAAACATTGGCTTCTAAATCCGTAACACACTTATTGTCATGCTACTCCACAAAAAATTTACCCGCATTTTCAGTCAGTCCTTAACTGTATCGGCTCTTTCGGTACTGCTGTTTTCTGCCTGCCGCAAAGACATTCTCGATGCGGTTCCCGTGACCAGCATATCCAACGAATCGGCCTACAGTACGCCCGCTAAAATTCTGGCCCAGGTCAACGGCATCTATGCCCAGTTCGGCAGTGCATCGTATTACGGAGGTCGGTTCATTGTTTTCAACGAACAGCGCGGCAATGAATTCAGCCAAAACGACGGAAATAACTCCACGGGAGCCAACGTCTGGAATCAGTCCATCTCAGCTTCAGGGGATTTTGTTAATGCGGTCTGGACCGCTGCGTACCGGACCATCAACTCCTCGAATCTGCTGATTGAAACGTTAGCTACGTCAACCGTTGTCCCAGATTCAGTCCGCAAAGGGTACATTGCCGAAGCCAAATTTTTACGGGCTTTTAGTTATCTGAGCCTAGTACAAACCTACGCTAAACCGTTTGCGCAGAATAGCACCAGTCCGGCTTTACCACTGCGTTTGAAAGCCGAAACCTCAAGCAACAACAATGACTTGGCGTTCAGTAGTGTAGCGGACATCTACGGACAAATTATCAAAGACTTGAACGAGGCCGAAGCCGATTTGCCAACCGCGTATTCAACGGCGATTTTAAACGCGTCCAGGGCACACAAAGCGTCGGCTATTGCACTAAAAACCCGAGCCTACTTGATCAAAGGCGATTATGCAGGTGTCGTGACGGAAGCAGCTAAATTAGTGTCTGCGTCAACTCCGTTTCAATATTCCGCTGGAACGGTGACGCATCGGTTAGAGACTAATGTAGCAACAATATTTGGCGGCTCTTATCTGGGTAACGAAGCAATCTTCTCCATTCCGTTTGTCAATCCAGCGGAAGCGCCTGACCTACAAAGCGCACTGGCGGCCAACTACCTGACGCCGGTTATTTATCTGAATCCAACGGGTATTGTGTCTGACCCGGTTTTTTCGTCAGCTACGTCGGCAGATGCCCGAAAAAACTTGCTTGCTACAAACGCAACGGGGCAAAAGCTACTGAAAAAGTTTTCTAAAAATTCCGCGCCCTATACGGACTTTATTCCTGTGATCCGCTACGCCGAAGTACTGCTCAACTACGCGGAGGCCGCAGCGCAAACGGGCGATCTGAACAAGGCAACCGCCCTACTTAGAGCCGTTCGTAATCGATCCGACGCAGGTTTTACATTTACAACGGGGATCGGATCGAAAGACGAGTTGGTCAGCACCGTACTGAACGAACGCCGGATCGAATTACTGGGAGAAGGCTTCCGAACCTCCGATCTGCTCCGACGTGTACAACCGCTTCCTGCCAAGACGGGCAATGCTGGTTCAGCTCCGGAAGTAGCGCCAACGGCTGGCAATTACGTATGGGCGATCCCCAGTGGTGAACTCGCTTACAACACATTAGCGCCCCGCTGATCAGACGCAATCATTACGCCAATTTTTTATCATCTGCCTAGCTGCACCGGCCAGTGGCCTGACCAAATACTCCATTCAATCCTATGAAACGTACAACGTTTATTCCACTTTTCCTTGCTCTTCCTTTGCTGACGTTAGGCAAAGGTCCCGGTGATGGATCAAAACCCGCCAAAGAAAGCGCGGATAAGATTTTTGTCAATGGTACCATCATTACCGTTGATGCAAAAAATTCGACGGCGCAGGCGGTAGCCGTAAAAGCCGGAAAAGTCCTGGCGGTTGGTTCCATTCGTGATATCAACAAACTCAGAGATGCGGGTACAGTCGTCGTTGACCTCGGCGGTAAAACCGTTATTCCGGGCTTTATCGATGGTCACAGTCATTTTATGAGTCTTGAATGGACACAAACGGCCAATGTAGCAGCCCCACCTGTAGGTACGGTTAAAACCATCGCCGATATTGTTAGCGAGCTAAAAAAATACAAAGCCGAAAAAAACATTCCCGACGGGGCATGGATTCGGGGATTTGGCTATGATGTGGACCAACTAGCCGAGAAACGTCACCCAATCAAAGAAGATTTAGACGGAGCTTTTCCCAACAACCCGGTTGTCATTACGCACGTGTCCGGGCATATGTCGGTCGCCAATTCGGCTGCGTTGAAAGCGTCGGGTATCGATAGCACCACCAAAGATCCTGCCGGGGGAATTATTGTTCGGAAAGACGGCTCCAATGAACCGGCGGGCTTGCTCCAGGAGAAGGCGCAGTATAGTGTTCGCCTGAAAAACGCCAACGCAACGCCTTCGTTGGATGATCAGTTAAAGGTTCTTCACGATCAGCAGCTTTACTACGCCAGTCAGGGAATTACGACTGCCCAGGATGGCAGCACAAGTTTCGAATCGCTGCAACTGCTCAAGCAAGCTGCGAATAAAGGAAAGTTGTTTATCGATATTGAAACGTTACCCTCCTACGGTATTATCGATAAAGTGTTAGGCAACCCTGATTTCACGTACGGCACGTTGACAAACCACTTAAAACTTAATGGCTTCAAGTTTATGTCCGATGGGTCGCCCCAGGGCAAAACAGCCTTTTTTGGCCAACCGTATTTAACCAAAGTACCGGGCTGTGACGCGGAAGTCTGCCGGGGCTTTCCCGTAACGTCGCAGGGGCAGTTTAACGAAGCTGTGCTAAAGGGTTTTAAAAACAACATTCAAACGTACGTCCACTGCAACGGCGATGCCGCCATCGACATGTACATCGAAGCGGTTGAAAACGCCAACCGGGTGTTAGGAACTACCAGCACCAACCGTCGCCCTGTAGTAATTCATTCGCAGTTTGTTCGGCCCGACCAGCTCGATAAGTACAAGCAGTTGGGCATGTTGCCCGCCTGCTTCACCAACCACACGTTTTTCTGGGGCGATGTTCACGTACAGAATCTGGGCGAAAAACGCGCTTTCTTTTCGAGTCCACTGAAAACGGCGCTTAAAAAAGGGATCATTGCGACGAACCATACCGATTTCCCCGTAACGCCGGTCAACCAACTGTTTTTGTTGTGGTCATCTGTCAACCGGCAATCGCGCTCGGGACGAACGATTGGCCCCGACGAGCGATTGACGCCCATCGAAGGCTTACGAGCCGTAACGATCAACGGAGCGTATGAATATTTCGAAGAAAAAACCAAAGGCTCGATTGAACCCGGCAAGCTGGCCGATCTCGTGGTTCTTTCCGATAATCCGCTAACCATCGACCCGCTGAAAATCAAAGACATTGTGGTGTTGGAGACAATCAAGGAAGGAAGCACGATTTACAAGCGATAACTCCGGCGATACGCGTCGCTCATTCATGACTTTGTTAACCTGCAAGTAAAAATGACCTTAGCAAAAATTACCACGGTACCTATTCGTACTACGCAACGTGTGGCGGAAGTAGCCTGGTTTGACGATATCATTGGGGGAGATACTGAGTATCTGGGTGTGCTGGACAACACCCGCCGAAGCAGCTTTTCCCATTGCAAAGACATCGCGCTGGAAGCCGAGAAGCTAGGCTTCAGTACCATTTTATTTCCGACTGCCTACACCGTCGGGCAAGATCCGCTAACTTTTGCCGCCGGTATTGCTCCGCTGACCAGTGCTATAAATTTATTGGTAGCCATCCGTACCGGCGAGTTTCATCCACCCATGCTGGCTCGGGCACTGGCTTCGCTTGACCACATGCTCAACGGACGATTGATCTTAAATATTATCAATTCCGACCTTCCTGGTTTGCGCGAAGATCCAGTTCTTCGGTACCAGCGGTGCGCCGAAACCATCGAAATCCTGAAACAGGCCTGGACAAAGGATCGGATCAACCATCGGGGTAAATTATACCAGTTCGATTTACCCGCTGATCCCGTAAAACCTTACCAGCAGAACGGTGGACCACTGCTTTATTTTGGTGGCACCTCCGATGGCTCACGCGATGTGTGCGCGCGGTATTGCGATGTTTTTCTGACCTGGCCCGAGTCAGAAGAAAGTATGTACGCAACGCTTCAGGACATGACAGCACGGGCAGCCCGCTACGGTCGAAAAATTGATTTCGGTTTACGTATTCACGTCATCGTTCGGGAAACGGAAGCCGAAGCGCGGGCGTATGCCCGACGCCTGATGTCAAAATTTGACGAACAGCGAGGAGCCGAAATACGGGCGCGGGGCGAAGATTCCCGGTCACTGGGCGTGCTCCGACAGGATCAGTTGCGCGAAACCGCCAACACCGATGGTTACGTTGAAGACATTCTCTGGACCCACATCGGAAAGGTGTTTTCGGGTTGCGGGGGCGGTTTGGTTGGGAGTGCTGATCAGGTCGTTGCCAAGCTTAACCGGTACATCGATATGGGGTTTCGCTCGTTTATTTTCTCGGGTTTTCCGCTTCTTGAGGAGGCTAACTACTTCGCCAAACTGGTCCTCCCCCGCCTGCCGAATGTATCGATGCCTGCCTTACAGGGCCGCATTATGGCAAACGCCCCTATTACCCCACTGACAACGGCTGAACTGGTATGACAACAACGACCCTTGAAAAAGAGCCTGTGGTGATGAAACGGGAAATCGGTCTGCTCGACGCGACGCTACTCGCAGCAGGCGGCATGATCGGTTCCGGAATCTTTATCGTCAGTGCCGATGTCATACGGAACGTTGGTTCGGCGGGATGGCTTATTGCCGTATGGATCATTGGGGGTTTCATGACCCTCATAGCAGCCGTTAGCTACGGCGAACTTAGCGGTATATATCCCAAGGCAGGAGGCCAGTACGTATACCTCAAAGAAGCGTATAATCCGCTGATT
Source organism: Spirosoma liriopis (assembly GCF_023196085.1). Lineage (NCBI taxonomy): Bacteria > Pseudomonadati > Bacteroidota > Cytophagia > Cytophagales > Cytophagaceae > Spirosoma > Spirosoma liriopis. The sequence continues at coordinate 9,567 of NZ_JALPRF010000006.1, read as the reverse complement.
GCTTTCCTGTACGGCTGGAGCTTATTTGCTGTTATTCAGACGGGAACCATTGCTGCGGTAGGCGTTTCGTTCTTTAAGTTCCTGGCTTATTTTGTACCCGCTATTAGTGAAGACGTTGTTTTGTTCTCGCTCGGACAATTTCATATTTCGCCTGCCCAGCTTCTGGCGATTGGGGTAATTTTTTTGCTGACCTATATCAATACCAAAGGTGTAAAAGGTGGAAAAATCATCCAGACAACGTTTACCGCCACCAAAGTACTGAGCATTATTGGTTTAATTGGATTTGGGCTGTTCTATCTAAAACCAGATGTCTGGGCAAGCAACTGGACCAATGCCTGGCACTTACAACGGCTCGGGCGTGATGGCTCGGTTGATATGTATCTGGGCCTCCCAGCCCTTGGTGGCGCTATCGCGGCTGCCCTGACCGGTACCGTGGTTAGTTATGATGCCTGGAACAATGTGACGTTCGTAGCGGGTGAAATCAAAAATCCACGCCGAAATATTGGCCTGAGTTTACTGCTGGGCACATTGTTGGTCACTGTACTGTACGTATCGCTCAACGTCATGTTTACGGCTGTGTTACCACTGTCCGACATTGCCGGTGCCGAAAAAGACCGGGTGGGTATTACGGCGGCCCAGGCGATTTTTGGTCAGGCCGGTACTGCTGTCATCGCTATCACCATCCTGATTGCTACGTTTGGCTGTAACAATGGCCTGATTCTGGCCGGAGCGAGGGTGTATTACAGCATGGCTAAAGACGGTTTATTCTTTCAGAAAACGGCTCACCTGAACAAACACGCTGTTCCCGAATTCGCCTTATGGATTCAGGCTACTGTCGCTTCATTATTGTGTTTGAGTGGTCGCTACGGCGATTTGCTGGATATGATCTCGTTTGTTGTCGTCTTGTTCTACATTCTGACGATCTGGGGAATATTTATACTGCGCCGGAAACAACCCCACATCGAACGGTCGTACAAAGCGTTTGGCTACCCAGTATTGCCGGCGCTATACATTCTGATGGGTAGCTTATTCTGTGGCCTACTGATCATTTACAAACCAACCTATACCTGGCCGGGGCTTCTCATTGCGCTTCTTGGCGTGCCAATCTATTATTGGTTGGTCAGGCAAAATCACGTAGAAATTAATGAACGTACATCCTTATAGTATCTGGCTGGCAGGCGTCTTCGCGCTGCTGACTTTAGACAGTTGTTTTCAGGTAAACGGGCAAGACCATCTCTCCCATCCGGTCGTCATTACTGATACACTACCGACTCGCTTTGGCATCGGGCGACTAGCCACAGCAGCCGAAATTGCACGGCTTGATATCGATGTGCGTCCTGACGGAAAAGGCTTACCCGCCGGACAAGGAAATTCCACCACGGGCAAACAAATTTTCGCCACTAAATGCGCAGCCTGTCACGGAACCGGGGGCGTAGGGGGTCCAAATGGCTCACTGGTCACGTCGACCAATCCGGACAGAAAACGACCCGAGAAAACCATCGGAAATTATTGGCCGTATGCCACAACCGTATTTGATTACATCCGTAGGGCGATGCCATTTAGCCAGCCGGGTTCGCTCACCAACGAAGAGGTTTACCACCTGACAGCCTATTTACTACAGGCGAATGGCATTATCGACGAAAAAGCCGTCATCAACGCGCAAACGCTTCCTCGTGTAGTCATGCCCGCTCAGAAGCTGTTCGTCCCCGACAACCGCAAAGGTGGGCCAGAAATAAAGTAAAATGAAGAAAAGCACAAGTCAACTGGAACAGCTTACGGGCCGCCTGTCACGGCGGGCTATGCTTGGAGGGGCGGCTACGGCAGCGGTAGCCCTCGTTCAAACAGCATCCGGCAAAACACTTCAGCAAGGCATTGCCGTAAGCGAGCTACTCCCCGACGCTCCGACAAAACAAATCGGCACGCTAGCCGGAGAAGTAGGCACACGGTCTACATTTGAAAAAGTCGTTAAGAAGCCGTCGGATATTTCTTCCCGGTCGCCGTTACAAGATTTCTACGGCATTATCACGCCATCGGATCTGCATTTTGAGCGGCACCACGCGGGAGTTCCGGTAATCGACCCGGCCAAACACGAACTTCTGATTCACGGGTTGGTCGATAAGCCACTGGTGTTTACTGTTGGCGACCTCAAACGTTTCCCCTCCGTTTCCCGCATCGCCTTTCTGGAATGCTCGGGAAATTTTCGTTCGGGTAAAGAAACGCTGAGTCCACAGGATATTTGCGGATTGACCAGCCAAAGCGAATGGACAGGCGTAAAACTTTCGACTCTGTTTCGGGAAGTCGGGGTAAAACCAAATGCCAGCTGGTTTCTGGCCGAAGGGTCCGATGCGGCCATTATGACCCGGAGTATTCCCGTAAAAAAAGGCTGGGACGATGCGATTGTGGCTTACGCGCAGAACGGCGAAGCGCTGCGCCCCGAACAGGGGTATCCCGTGCGATTGTTTTTACCCGGCTGGGAAGGGAATACATCCGTCAAATGGTTGCGTCGAATCGAGTTGTCCGACCAGCCGTTTATGACCCGCGAAGAAACCTCGAAGTACACGGAGCCGATCAAAGAAGGCAAGTACCGACAGTTTAGTTTTGACATCGACGCCCGCTCAATCATCACGTTTCCCGCTTATCCCAAAACGGTTGAAAAAGGCTGGATCGAAATACGGGGGATTGCGTGGAGCGGTCGCGGGAAGGTAGCACGGGTAGAAGTAAGTACGGATGCGGGTAAGTCGTGGCAACTGGCTGCGCTTCAGAAGCCAATACTGGACAAAGCCCATACGGCGTTTCGGTACGTTTGGCACTGGAACGGGACCGAAACAGAAATCCTTAGCCGAGTCACTGATGAAACAGGCTACGTACAGCCTACCCTGAAACAATTGATCGAAGCACGGGGTAACACCATCGGCTACCATTTTAACCCGATTACAGCCTGGCGAATTAAGCCGGACGGCACCGTGCTATTTAAACCAGAGTAAAATAGTCACGAGCGAATTTGAACCCGTTAAGCACGAAATTATTCCGATTGTAAGCATTATCTGACTGATCTTGGCGAATGCGTTAAAAAGCCGAAGCCCATACACAAGGTACGGGCTTCGGCTTTTTAACGCTTATTTACTCAAGTGGCTAGAACTTGATGAGCTTGACCTGTTTGCGTTGCGTTGGGGTGCTTACTTCTAGGAGTAATACACCCTGCCCATTGCTTACTGGTAGGCTAACCTTTTCCTTCGCTTTCACCGATTCAATAGCAACCTCATGCAGCGATTTACCCTGAAGATCGAACAACGTCAACCGGACCGGCTGACCTTCGGCACCACTTATCTCGATCTGTGCTTCGTTGCTTACAACTGGGTTGCCCAGCACGTTAACCTCCAGCTCGGCAATCGCTTCCTGAGCGGCCATACGAGAACTTACTGGTGGCTCCTGCCCGTAGACCAATTCGCCGTTTAAGTAAGCCGTGATACGAGCGTTCGGCGCGTAGTCGCGGTTGAGCATGTACGAGTAATCGTCACCCTGGTTAAAGCCTGAGTAGTCAGCCTTGTTTATGCTGCTCTGAATCTCCCCTGAGCTGCTGCGTGGTGCCAGGTTGCCAGCCCCCGCCGTAAAGCGATATTCGAGGTAGCCCGTTGCACCCTGACGAGGACTGCTTAGCGGCACATAGCGTACCTGAACGTTACCCGAACCCAGCTGCACATAGTTGTACTGGATGTTGAGCGGAGACGAATTTTCTACTGTCAACCAGTATCGTAATGTCAGCTGCTCGTAGGGAATGGTCCCATCGCCTTCGTTGCTCACTTGCACAAAAGGCTTGATGGTGTTGGTGTTCAACTGACCATTGTCGGGATCGCGTTGCAGAACAACAAGCTGGGTGTTGCTGGCTACCGGAGCCGGACTCACCGAGATATTGAAGCTGGTCGTCGACGAAAGATTACCTGGATCAGTAGCCGTAATGGTTACCCCAACAACACCGCTCGTACTTGGCGTGCCCGACAGGATGCGACTAGCCGCGTCGAAGCTCAGCCCATTCGCAGGATTCAGGTTAGCTATGTACGTTAGCTGGTTTGGCGTTTCTACATCCGTAAACGCATTCACCGTATACGAGAAGAAACGACCGACGATGGCTCCCTGATCGGTATTGTTACCCGGACTTGGCGCTGTGTTGGCCGGCGCTTGCATCACCGTTACGCTTACTGTTTTAGCGACGCTTTGAGCCGGTGAGGCAGCGTCAGTGACGGTAACGGTAAACGTTTGCACACCCGCCGTCAATCCTGAAACAGTAGCCGTACTGCCGTTAACCTGAATCGTCCCTGGTCCCTGGAAGCTGTAGCTGTAGGGCGCGTTGCCACCCGAAGCGTTGGCAGACAGAGTTGTCGAACCAGACGTCAGCAAGCTTGTCGGGTTGGCCGAAACCTCCAGACTAAGCGGAGTGGGTACAACAGGTCCCTGCCCTTGTGGTTCTTCTCCCCAGACGAGTGATCCATTCAGATAAGCCGTAATGCGGCTGTTTGGTGTATAATCACGGTTGAGTGCATACGAGTAGTCATCCCCCTGGAAGAAGGAGCTATAATCGGCCTTATTGATGTTAGTCTGGATGTCACCTGAATTGCTGCGCGGAGCGAGACTACCCGCAGCGGCATCAAAGCGGTATTCCAGATAACCGGTAGCGCCCTGGCGGGGCTGACTCAAAGCGACATAGCGTACATGAACGTTGTTAGCACCGAGTTGAACGTAGCTAAATTGAGCGTTGACCGGCGACGGGTTCTCCAAAGTCAACCAGTAACGCAAGGTAAGCTGGCTGTAGGTAATGGCGTTATCACCGTCGTTTCGAAGTTGCAGATACGGCTTAATAGTGTTGGTATTAAGCTGTCCGTTGTCGGGATCGCGCTGTAAGACTGCCAATTGCACGGTAGGTAGCACATCGACAGGACTCACCGTGATGGTAAAGCTAGTACCTACGGTCAGACTCCCTGGATCAGTAGCGGTTACCGTAACCGAATTGACGCCACTAACAGAAGGTACACCACTGATGGTAGCCGGAGCCGTAAAGCTTAGTCCAGCAGGTAAGCCGCTTACTGACAGCGTTAGTTGGTCTGGCGTCTCGGTATCGGTGAATACGCCCGTCAGCGAAAGGGTGTAGTTCTGGCCAACGGTTGCACTTTGCGGGGCAATTGCCTTGGCTACGGTTGGTGCGGTGTTGGGAGCCGTACCTAACGTGACGATGTCCGAACGGAACTTTTTGAAGTTGTTCTGCGCGAGGTCTTTCGCAATCGTACCGTTGTTGTAAAAAACGGCGTCACCATTATCGACCAGCAATTGAATCTGGCTCGTACTGGTCAACGGGCTGGGCACCTCGACAATCGACTCAAAACTACCGTTTGCATTCAACGACGATAAGTCAGCGGAACGTAGTAAGGGCGCATCAGCAGGGTTCCCCGTCCAGGTGTACAACCGGAAATCGTTGGGAGCCGCTCCGGCATCACCAGCAGGTCCGGCAATAATAACGTATTCGTTGTTGCTGTTTTTACGAATTTCCCGAATACCCCGGCCCCCCAGATCAACTTCTAGCGGAGCGCCAAAAGTAGCGCTACCCTGTGTGCCTCCGTTACCCGTTGGCAGCGTCGTGAAGTTAGTAACAGCTACGATCAGCGCTTTTTTCCGATCCGTCGGCGGCACCTGAGGAGCCCGGAACGAAACATAAGCCGTTGCGTTATCAGGAGCCAGTTCGACACCTTCGATGTTAAAACCAGTTGGCTGTTTTGACCCGACACCTGCGGTTGCGCTGGCCGCTAGTCCGTAAAAGTTAGCGCCTTTACCGTGTCCGTTATTGACATCCCAGGCAATGATATCATTACGCAGGTAATCGTACCGACCTACGTAGCTTAGCGTTGTTGCCGCACCACTGCCAGTTACATCCGTAGCAAATACCCGATTTCGGTTAGGCCGGTTGTCTCCACCATCGGCGTTACTTTCTGAACCCATCCAGAAAATGCGGTTACCCAGACGAGTAGACGCTTCCAGATCGACTTCACGCGGTACACCACCCGATACATCCGTAAGCCCCAGCGACGACGTAAAGTCAAACCCAGCAATGGGTAATCCTGAGTTCTGCCGGTTGTAAAGTCGAAGCACCTGATTCTCATCATCGGCAACCAGCATTGTATTGGCATCCACCAAAATTGCCGTCGACGCGTCACTCGTTCCGGTATGGAAACGGGTAGTAGCTGGCGTTACAGAAGCAGCAGAAGCGGCATAATTAATGACGTACGAAGCGTTATTAGTACCGTCACTGACAGTTACCGTTACTACAGCAATGCCGACTCCGGTTGGTACCAGTTTCAAATTACGGGCGGCATTTGAGCCAGTAAAGGTGAGCGTTGACACCACAGAAGGATTGTTACTGCTGGCGGTTACAGTCAGATTGGCAACGGGTGTATCCGTATCGGCCAGCGTGAAATCAACACCGAGCGTAGCTGCCGGATCGGTTGGGTCATTGATGACACCGCTAACGTAACCCGGACCCGCAGCGGGCAGATTCAGATACGGTGTTGTCGAAGCCGCTACCCGAATTGTCGGAACCGCCGTTGTCGGATTGTCATTGTCGGTAATGGTTACGCTAACCGGATTGGTAGCTATGCCATTGTAAGCTGGATCGGTGCTGCTTGTGCTGTGCAGGATCTGAGCCGTGTGCGTACCTTCCACCTGATTATCGTCAACCGCCGTTACCGTTACGGTCTGGATCACGCTATAAGAAGCAGGAGTAAACGTAAGCGTAGTCGGATTAACCGTCAATTGAGTCCCCGGATTGATCGTCACCGTAACGTCGCTAGTCGGCTGACTGTTGAACGCAATGGTATACGTGTCCGTAGCCCCGCCTTCTGCTACCGCCGTCGTTCCCGAAGATTCGACAACGAGCACCCGGTTGAGAGGGATATAATACCCACCCGGATTGCCCAAGTTACCCGTAGTTGCTACGTATGCGTTCTGCGCGTCGCCCACTACAGAAAGTTTGTAAGCAGCAGCGCGGTTCTGTCCCAGATTGGCCCGATCTACCCAGCCACTTACATCAGCAGTCCGCACCGAACCAGTGATCGTCTGATCATTAAACGTAAGTCGATCAATCAACGCACCGGTTGCATCATAGATGTTTATTTCATCACTACGACCCAGGTTCTGGTTACTGCCCCCAATCACCTTTACCGAAGCGGGTAAATACCAGGCTGTGCGAAAAATGGCTTGGTCTGCTTCGGTGAAAACAACAGACTCACCCGGTTGCACCACACCAAATCCACTCAGCGAGAACGATCCCGCCGTGCGCGAGTTATCGTCATAGCTCCAGCCAGTCATGTCAACAGCCTTGTTTCCAACGTTGGTCAACTCAACGTATTCGCCCGGCGTTCCGTTGTACATGTACTCGGTAATGCGAATACGTCCTTCGGCGGCAGCATTGATCGACAGCGAGAAGGTTGCACTAGCGGTGTTACTAGCCGGATCGGTAGCCGTTATTGTGAGAGTCGATACGCCTGTTACAGTCGGTGTTCCGCTAATGATGCGCGTTGTCGGATCAAATGATAGCGAAGCAGGTAGTCCACTTGCTGCGTACGTAAGCGTCTGATTTTCTGGGTCCGTAAACGCAGGCACCGTAAAGGTAAATGCCGTACCAACCGTTGCCGTCTGATTGGCGATGGTTGAGGCAATCGGCGCTTGATCGGGATTTGATACCGTAACGCTGGCTGTCGCCACAGCGCTCTGACTGGTCGGTGACGTTGCATCACGAACAACAACCGTAAAGGTTTGAACACCTGCCGATAGCCCTGACACCGATGCGGTATTACCAGTCGATGTGATTTGGCCCGGTCCGCTAAAGCTGTACGTGTATGGCGCTGATCCGCCCGATACGGTTGCCGACAGGCTGGTTGTACTGGTTGTCAGCAGTGTTGTTGGATTTGCCGACAAGGTTACCGCCAACGGTGCCGATGGGGGTGATAACGACAAGCCAATGATAACCGGATCGTGATCCGACGTACGGAACTGATCGGCATTGTACAGCGAGCTAACCTGATTTGTCGTCTTAAACTCGACGTTGTAATCCAGTATATTGGGCTCGTCCGAGTTGATGTGCCACTTCTCCGCACCACTCACTTGTGACAACAGACTGGCACTACCCAACGCGTGATCCAGCGAACCGACCTGCCCGTCGAACACATACGAGTATGAGGTATTCGGTAACAGATTGGTGTAGCCACGACTGGCAAGCGTTGTCAATGGATCTTCCTGAGCGTACGCATTCAAATCACCCAGGATCATATAGTCAGGATCGGTAGTACCCGTTGGGCGTGTGGCCAGCCAGGTAGCCAGATCCTGCGCCTGCCGGGTACGCGTACCGTTTGATTGCCCTTGTCCATCGCCCGCATCCGAATCACCCGATCCGCCAGAGCTGGACCCTTTTGATTTAAAGTGGTTCGCAACAGCGGTAAAGATGCCACCCGTTGCGTTTTCGCGGAACGTTTGCGCAAGTGGGAAGCGGCCTACGGTATTGAATGCTGAACTGCTTGTCAGCGTTGCCGCAGCACCGACCGGCGTAACCTTAGCCGGCTTATAAATCATCGCTACCGTGATTTCATCGCTGGAAATGCTGGTATTCGGGTTGATGAACGCGTACGTACCAGCACCGGCAACCGCATTTACGCCGTTCACCAAATCCTGAATGGCGCTGTTCGCTCCGTAACCGTCATTTTCCAATTCGTTCAACGCGAATACGTCAACGCCCGATTGGACAATCGCCTGGATCGTCTTGTTTCGCTGCCGGGCAAATTCAGTCTGTGAATCAGCTCCGCGAGATGTAGGGAAACCGCCACCTTGTCCGTTGCCATTGAAGTAATTCAGCAAATTGAAACTACCTACTTTCAGCGAACCACCTACAACTGGCGATGTGTTTGGCCGCGGATTAGTTGCCAGAAAGTTGACACCTGTTGTTGTCTGAAGCCGGTAGCCTTCCAGCCGCTCATCCAAAACGGCAACGATATTGGTTACTTCATCGCCACCCCGTAATGTGTTTGACGCACTCAATATGTTACCTCCGCGACCAAAAATAATGGGGTCTGGATTCTGTGCCGTGCTACCGTCATCGAGAATAATCCGGCGTTTTGCAATCTCACCAAGATACGCCGAGTACCCGCTAACACTGGGCGCATTAAACTGTGTATACTGATCCAGCCGCGCGTCTGTTCCTGGGTTATTGCTCGAACCCGTGGCTGACAGAACGACCTGCCCGTAGCGACCTAATTGAAAATATTCCGTTACGGTTAAATTACCGTTAGCGGCTTTGGCGTTCACGAGCATCCCTTCGTAACGTTCCAGATCAGAAACATTGGCGACCGGAAATACCACATCGGTAACGGTGGGTAATGTTGCCGCTCCGAGGTTAAGTACATTCGTTAGATTGGTTAATTGCGTCAGGCTACTGCTGTTGCCATTACTGGAACTGGTGAATTCAGCTACCGTACCTGTGATGCGTACTTTGTCGCCAACGGTTCCGGTAAAGAGTCCAGCTGGATCATACAC
>NZ_JALPRF010000005.1:0-240382 GCF_023196085.1 Spirosoma liriopis | reverse complement strand
CTTATGAAACGGGTAAACTTAGGAAGCCAGGGGCTGGTGGTGCCTGCACTTGGTCTGGGCTGCATGGGGATGACTGCAATGGCCCACAGGGATATCTATGGAAAAGCCGATGAAGCCGAGGCTATTGCAACCATTCATCGCTCACGCGAACACGGTGGAAACTTTCTGGATACGGCGGATCTGTACGGGCCCTTGATCAACGAACAATTGATCGCCAAAGCCATCAAAAACCGACGGGACGACTACCTTATCGCCACCAAATTTGGTTGGGAAATTGATGACACGCATCAGATAACCTGGCAATTCAGAGCCGACAAGGCCTATGTCAAGAAAGCAGCCGAACGATCGTTAAAAAACTTGGCTACGGACTACATCGATCTGTATTATCTGCATCGGCTGGATCCGGCTACACCCATCGAAGAAACAGTACAAGCGATGTCCGAGTTAGTTCAGGAAGGGAAGATCCGCTACATCGGCTTGTCAGAAGTATCCATAGACACCATCCGGCGGGCCCATGCGATCCATCCCATTACGGCTGTACAAACCGAGTATTCACTTTTCGAACGCAGCGCGGAAGAAACAGGCCTGTTGCCTGCCCTTGCTGAACTGGGCATTGGCTTTGTTGCCTATTCGCCCCTTGGCCGCGGCTTTATAACGGGCGACTTGAAAAGTCTGGACGATCTGGCCGCTGATGATTTCAGGCGTTCGCTGCCCCGCTTTCAGGGTGAACAGTTTTATAAGAACCTGGAGTTGCTGGCAGCAATTCAGGCAATGGCACTCGAAAAACAGGTAACTGTTTCACAACTGGCCCTGGCCTGGGTGCTGGCTAAAGGGGTTGTGCCAATCCCCGGTACCAAACGTCGGAAGTACCTGGACGAAAATATCGGTGCTACTCAGATCCAGCTCAGCGATGAAGATCTGGAACGTCTGGAAGCGATCATTCCGTTAGGGACCCAGACAGGTGATCGGTATGATCAGGCTGGCATGCAAGCTATCGATCAGTAGCCAGTCGTGCAGGCAGGGTTTAAGCCCTGCCTGTCGCATATACTTAGCCTATGAAAAAGCAATCGCCCCACCCAATACATTCCATTTCAGAGCAACACCGAATACTTGGACTTCCCAAACCTGTCCATCCATTGATCAGCGTCTTTACTTTCGATGACATGGATCATACGCGGGCCGACACGCGCCCGCAAACGCTTGTCCTCGAGCTGTTTTGCATCTCGCTCAAACGCAACGTAACGGGAAAAATACGCTACGGGCAGGGCTACTGTGATTTCGACGAAGGCATCCTGTTTTGCACCGCGCCAGGGCAAGTGACGAGTAACATTACTGACGATCATAAACCAAGCGGCTGGTGTGTGGTGTTCCATCCCGATTTGATCCGAGGGCATGCGCTTGGTCAGCGAATAAAGCAGTATGGGTTTTTCGACTATGCCGTTCACGAAGCCCTTCACTTGTCCGATCAGGAAGAGACCTTGATGATTTCGGTGATGACGATGCTTCGACATGAACTTAACGAACGAATTGACCCCTATTCTGAAGCGGTGTTCATGGCTCACCTTGACCTATTGTTGAGTTATGCCCAACGATTTTACGGTCGGCAGTTTATGACCCGTAAGCCCATCAGCCTTGATGTACTGACGCGGCTGGAAAGCGTCTTATCTGATTACTTTTCCAACGATAAAGCCCTAAGCGAAGGGTTGCCTTCAGTCTCTTATCTGGCCGAAAAGATGAATTACTCGGATAGCTATTTAAGCGACCTGCTAAAAACGTATACGGGGCAAAACGCCCAGCAGCACATTCATCGCTACGTCATCGAAAAGGCCAAATCATTGCTCACGCAAACGAGTTTAACCGTCAGCGAAATCGGCTTTCAACTAGGTTTCGATTTTCCGCAGTCGTTCAGCCGGTTGTTTAAGAACAAGACTAAGGTGACTCCCTTACAATACCGGCAATCGTTTGCTTAAGCCAAAGGCAGCCGGTCCGCCAATGCGGTCGTAGTTAAGCCGTTTTAGCGGTTTGTTTTTAGGCTGAACGATCCTGCGAGTGTTGACAAGCTTGCTTTACCGATTTATTAGGCTGTCTCAATCAGCGGTGAGCAATTTAAGGAGAAACATTTCGAAAAACGCTGGGCGAATACAGAAATGGCTGTCAAACTAATGCTTACCAAACGTACATGAACTGATACCAGAGAGCGGCCACAATAATGGCTTCTACGATCCATATGTTCAGCGTATGTTGGTGTAAAACGCGACGAATTAGAAAATGAAAACCGGCTGCGCCCAGGGCAATCGGTATACCAAAAATAAACTGAAGAATATTGTTTTCCCGACCCAATTGCATGAGTCCATACAGTATCATAATAACGCCCATTAACGAAACAATCATCAGGGGCGTAACATAGCTGAATAGTCTTGACATATCCATCTGTTCTTATGAGCATTGGGTAAATCACAATCAATAACTAACCCGCTGTAAAGGGGAATGTTATGAACGCGATCTACGGGACTTGTTCTGTTGCCTGGACTGCAAGCCTACAAAAAAAGTTTATTCATGCGATTCTGTCAACACCGTTCTTTGTTTATACTTATCAAGTATATAGCAAGACTTTTTTAATATAGTTTTTATTTTTCGAAGAGACATTGAAGAACACAAGGTTGTAGCTGTAGATCAATGTAAACATCTACTTCAATGCTCAACGAAAAAAGTGAAAATCAGGCGCAGCAGGACAAGGCGCTACCTGGGTTGATGAGCCGAAAAGGCTTTTTGCAGGCCGCTGGACAGGTTGTTGCCGTTGGGGTTGCCGGCGGACTAGCGGCTTCCTGCCAGTCGAGCGGCCAGGCACCGTCGTACCCTGTTCCGACCTCTGGTACGTATAAAGGAGCGGGCGGTCAGCAAGTGCCAACGTCTCCGCCCTACTCGCCCCCCGCCGAAGTACCCGCTGACGTAAACAAGCCAATTGAACTAGAAGCCTGGAAGTCGGATGCTGATCGTAAATCGGCCCCTACCCCAACGCCCCTGCCCGACGATCAGCGAGTAGGCTATGCGCTGGTAGGCCTGGGCCACCTGACTCTGGAGGAACTTCTTCCCGCCTTTGGTGCCTGTAAGAAATCGAAACCCGTTGCGCTTGTCAGCGGTAGCCCGGAGAAACTTCAGAAAGTAGCCAAGCAATACGGCATTAAACCCGAAAGTTGCTATAGCTATGCAGATTATGACAAGTTGAAAGACAATCCGGAGGTGCAGGTTATTTACATTGTGCTGCCCAATTCCATGCATGCCGAATATACGATTCGTGGTGCACAGGCGGGTAAACATATTCTTTGCGAGAAACCGATGGCTAACTCGTCGGCGGAGTGCCAGGCCATGATCGATGCCTGTAAAAAAGCGAACCGTAAGTTAATGATCGCCTATCGTATTCATTACGAACCATACAACCGCTATGTACGTGAACAGGTGCAAAAAAATGAATACGGCAAGCCCAAATTTGTGGACGCCTTCAACTGCCAGTCATCAGCTAATCCTAAACATTGGCGGCACATTAAGGCATTCGCCGGTGGAGGTGCCTTGCCCGACATTGGCTTGTATTGCCTGAACACAACCCGGTTTATTTTGGGTGAAGAACCAACCGAAGTATCCGCTTACACGTACAGCGACCCAGACAATCCACTTTTTAAGGAAGTGGAAGAAGTGTGTTCATGGCAGATGAAATTTCCAAGTGGCGTTATTGCCAATTGTGCTACGCATTATAATACACACGATTCGCGTCAGTATCGGATCATGACTGAGCGGGGCTGGTACGAACTGGCGAATGCCTACGCGTATTCGGGGCAGAAGCTGATGACATCCCGCGCAGACGGGGCAATTGTACGACAGGAGAACGTCAACATCATGCCCAAGAATCAGTTTGCCGCCGAGATGGACCATTTCTCGGAGTGTATTCTGAATGACAAAGCGCCTTATTCAACCGGAGAGGAAGGCTTACAGGATCAGCGAATCATGGAAGCCATTTACCAATCAGCGCGTGAGCGAAGACCCGTCAAACTACCCGCCATCGATAAGAAAGACGCTTTTCGCGGTCCAGAACCGACGTTGCAGTGATCTTCTTACAAACTATGCATAAAACCGGCTCTTGATCAATTTCAAGAGCCGGTTTCGCTTACTGAATTGTACCTACTCTACTCTCACCAGGATCGAAAATAGATTGCCCTTTTGCTTCTATCTCGGCGCTATGGGGGCTTTTTTCAGTCTACCCCAGGCTACGAAAGCTGCCAAAATCGCGAACATACTATTTACCCCGATTGCCGAGGCTTCTCCCCGCATAACGTGAAACAAACCGGCGCACAGCATGAGCCCAACAAGTGCCACAGCCGCAACAGGCGTAAGCTTCGGTCTGATCTGGAACAATGAAGGCATGATCAAACCCAATGCGCCGATTAAATCGACAACTCCGGTAAATTTTACCAATGCGATTGGCACCTGACCGGCCCAAGGCCACATACTAGCCAACTGGTCAATAGGCTGAACAAGTTTCATCCAGGCGGCCCACATCAAACTGGCAGCCAGCACTATTTGAACTGACCAAAGACTGTAATGCATCGCTTTCGACGATTTGGGCTGATTTGTCATTTCGTGAAAAATTTTCGTTGAAGGCGTGAATGTATTTATGTTTGCTATCCAGCAGAAAGCACTTCCCTTTCGGATAGCGCTATCCGTTGAGATAGTAACGCATAACTGCACGAACAAAAAAACACGAAATGCTGACAACAGGTGGATGCCCAAAAACGATGCTTTCAATACGGGATGCACTGGAGGCACTCGAGGGGAAATGGAAACTGCTTATTCTATTCTCGTTATCCGCAGGTCCTAAACGGTTCAGACAGATCGGAAAGGAAGTGACCGGAATTACGGACAAAGCATTATCCAAAGAGCTGAAATCTCTGGAGATGAACAGACTGATAAAGAGGGAAGTACATGACACCTTCCCTCCAACAGTAGAATATTCCATCACCGCACACGGAATGTCGCTCGAAAAAGTAATGGAAGAACTGCATTACTGGGGATTAGCCCACCGCAAAACAATCTTCGAGAAGTGATTGGTACCCATCAAAGGGGTGTTGCTTTACTGCTTCGAGATGGGCGATTTATCAATTGAGCAATCCGTTACTTTGTATATTTTACCGTCTGCCTTGGTGTACAGGTAGAATTCGTTATTCAGTCCTACACCAAACCGTAGGTCCGTTTTTTTGCTATTCGTCAATTGCTGAAAGGTGCTGTTCTGTCCACCGACCTGAACCGTAAACTCCTGAATAGGTGTCTGCTTTCCTGGCTGTAGTTGCTTACTGTCCACATAGTACACCCTGCCGTTGACAATATCACCAAAAATATACTTGCCTGTTAGCGCGGGAATAGCGGTTCCGGTATACACAAACCCGCTGGAAATGGCATTGCCCTCGTCATGGTCGTACTGGACGACTGGATAGGTGTATTTAAAGTCCGCGTCATTTTTAGGAAGCGCATATACCTGATCCATCCTCCCCCGGTGATTAATAACGAACGTGCCTTCCCGTTCCGGCCAGCCATAATCCGCACCAGCCACGCCTACGTTTAACTCTTCGGATTGCGCTTGGCCAATGTCGGAAATAAGCATTTTACCGTCGGGGGTCCAGGCAATCCGGTTTGGATTTCGAAACCCACCACAGAAAACCTCTGGCAATCCCTTCTGACTGTTGGCGCCCGCGTACGGATTTTGCGCAGGAATGCCATACCGTCCGTTTTTACTGTTCGTTCCTTTTGGATCAATACGCAATACTTTGCCCCATACCCTGTTACAATCTTTACAAAGAAAGTAATACCCATTTTCCGTAGCGCCACCATCGCCCACGCCGATGTACAGCAAACCATAATCCGGGCTTCCTGCCTTGGCAAGTGGGTTGAACGTAATTTCCTGGACACCGTGTATGGTTGTCACCATATTAGTCCGCATCAGTTCGCGGCCCGACCCAGAAAACGTCTTTGCTGCCGGATCGGTTAGCTTCCATTCGGTAAGCACCCATTGCAGCGAAACTTTAATCGAGTCGGCATAGGCGAAATCAGCCGGTGCGGTATTCGGTTTTTCAGTATGCGTGGTATAAAACAGTCCGTTGGTATGAAAATCGGGGTGAAAGGCATAACTGCCGAAGCCAGTAGCATGACCGGGCGAATGAATAAACGCAGGCCGCTCGCTGGGAAACGACATAAAAACACGCAGCGAATCACCGACCATTTCGTAGAGCGTTCCCCGCAGGTCTTCCAGAAACAACCGATCCGGCTTTCCGGGCAACACCTGCATTTTATTAATCCGGGCGAGCGGTACTTTTTCGGCGCTGGCCGGAGCAGTTGTTACTTCGGTAAGGTGTAGACGCAGACCCGACTGTTGTATGCGAGCGGGAATAGGATCGGTAAGCGCAACACCCAGCTTTTTGTCGTCACCCACATTCGGAGTCCGCTGGCGTTTGGCGTGAAGGAAAGCAACCAACGCGTCTGTATCACTATCGCTCAACTGCGAAAACGTAGGCATGTACTGCTTATATTCGGCAAAAAGCCGGACGGCTCGTGCATCTTTCTGCTCGATTTTCTGGGGGGCATTGCGGATAAACGATTTTAGCCATTCTGGTGTAACCTCCGACGTAACTCCGGCCAGATTAGGGCCTATTCCTTTTTGCAGAAAATTATGACAGGCGGTGCAATTCTGCTGGAACAACTGCTGCCCTTTCGCCAATACCTGCTTATCAGTCGAATACGCGGAAGCAATGCCCGATTGTGCTGCTACTTGTTTGGTTGGCTGCTGACCAAAGCTATTGCTGTAAAGCCCAACGGCGCTGACAAGTAGATACATCCAGCAATGAGCAAATTTTGGGTAAAACGGCATGCTTATCACAATTGACGGTCGGTAAAGATTAAAGAACCAGAAGTATTAGTAGGCGAAATTCGATTAGAACATCGATGCAAATCGGGCGACTATGCTCAAAAAAAGAATAGCCCTTCTGTACTCACTATAGAAAAGACGATAAGGCTACTTATCTAATGCCTTAGTTCCCAAACTACCTTACTGTCATCACGATAGTAAAACAACTTCATCATCAGAACGGCTTTTGATTAGTTGTCCGACGTATAGCTAGGGCCTTTTGCTAGAGTCGTGGAGTCGGCGGGTGGTGTCGGTTTCTCAAAACCGACACCACCCGCCGACTCCACAGCCAGGCTTTACAAAGCGATTCACGGATTACTAAAAGAATTCGATTCTGTTTTACAACACAGCAGTTCCCTCAGGGTTCTACGGTCAGCGTGTGGTTGAGACGATTGTAACCGGTGGCAGGCTCCCAGACCGTCTCGTTTGCTAAACGAACGCTATATTCTGGACGGTTAGCTAGCGAAGCATAGGCATCAGGCAAGTTTAATAAAAGTTCGTATTGACCGGACTGTAACTTAGCGGGCAGCGAAAACGACTCCTGCCAGCGGATCGGACCACTAAACCACTTCCGAACATCGGTTTGACTTGCCAAAACGGTTAGCGCCCCCGTACCTTTATGCCGTAAGATTAGCTGAAGCGGGCGCGGGTTGTAAGGCGATGCGTAACCTACATTCTTTACGTTGATCTGACAGGTAATCGACTGCCCTCTCCGAGCCTTGGTGGGCAGAACAGCTTCTTCCAGCACAAAGCGATACCCTAGATTTCGACGGATTTTGGCCATACAACCGTCTGATTGCCAATCGTTGTTGACGGTATTGTTGTAGGCAGCGTTTAGGTAGCTGTAGTGCATAGCCGCCATTTCCTGTTCAGCCCTGCCGACTGGCGCACAGTCATTTTGGGGGCTAAAAGCGTCATCGCAGGTTTCGCCACCAATGGCCGTATAGTGGCTATCCTGTTCAAAATACCGCCGGAGCGTTTCGTTGGCAGGTCCCCGTTTTGAGGAAGAATTACCGTAATCGTAAAACGTACCGTAATCATCGGCGCTGGCCAGAAAGCAGTCGTTATGGAAGCCGACCCGCGCAATTGCCGACTGGCTATACGCTTCCTTTTCGCTCATGGCCAATGTGGTAACTGGTGCATTCGGTCCTTTCACAAATCGTTGTTTGATCTGTGGAGTGCGCACCTGCACCATCCGATCACTCGGAAGGGCATTTAACAAAGCGGTCAGCACCTCGTTCCGGTCATGCCAGCTGCTGTCGGGGATGACCCCAAGCTGGTTCATCGACGCATCGCCAAAGTAATCGGTAAAGTAATTTTCACCCCAGATACCGATAAATCCCATCTGCAAAACCGCAATGACATCGGCGTTTTTCGTTAACAACGGTTTGAGCTGAGCGATGTGTGCCAACACGACGGGCTTGCTGGCATCGCCGTAGGGAGGACAGATTTTATATTCGTCGGGGCAGTCACCGGTATGGGTTTTGTCCGTGTATGAAAAGCGTAAGATTAGTTTTATGCCAGCCGACCGAGCCGTGTTAAAATCGTTCTGAATCTTTTGCAGAAAGTCGGCGTCGATGGGTGACTTTTTAAAGCGTTCGAGCCGGTAAGCCCGGTAAATCAGCGAGCAAAAAAACGAATAGCTGGCTTTCCCAGGTTGTTGAGGCTGACGACGATAGCTCAGCAAAACGTCTTTGTCCAGCGGCTTGAATTCTTCCGTGCTGGTACCGAAAGGTATGTAAAAACCCCGTTCCGGATTGGGAAAATCCTGTAGACTTTCTTTGTAAATAATCCGTTTGGTTTGGGCAAAACTTGGCTGAAACAGCACAAGCAGAACACTCAGTAAGAAGAGTTTAGACCGGTTCTTCACAGGTTTGGCGAGAAAGAGTACGAAAGTAAGGAGCGATAATACATCTACTGCCAAATGTAACCCTTAAACGGACTCAAAAACACACGTTATCCATACGTGGAGCTGATTCTGTCAATCTGTCTATCAGTAGTTGTACGTAACAAAAAGGTCTTACCGCTACTCTTTTGCTAATACCGGTATATGTAAAGGCACTAACGCATGGTTCGTACACCTGCTTTTTTAGTTGGTAGCGGCAAAGTGACGGCTTCCTGCAAATTGGAGCAAATTATAACCGGAGCCAGCGCCAAAGCCATTGAGCGAGTGACGCTATACGTCAGTAAGACGCAATTTGTAGACAGTCGGACGAGCCTTGCTTCCGTTGATCTGAAAGGTGCCGACATCAAAGACCTGAACGCCGTTTCGCTTACCTCAGACTTTCCGGCCATAGCGGGGCAAAGCTACGCTTACGACCAGGATCGGCGTAAAAATCAGTGGGGTCGAGGATTTGCTGTTTTCGCCCGTACAAAAGGTTCAACCCTAACGCCAGGGCGTTAAACAGTAGGGCCACCCAGTTTTCTTGTTTTATAACTAGGTGGCCCTAAAAAGTCTTAGCATAACAGAACGCGGTTCCGCCATACTACCGCATTTCTATAAAAGCCATCTACACTCATTGGTCGATAGCAAGCCAACGGAATCAACCGTTCGACTCTCTGTCTGCCAATTGACTTATTTGTGACGTTAACCGTGTTTTTTACTTTTTCAAGTGCTTATGTTTCTTACTAACTCATTGACTACACCGCTCCGCTCCTGGCATGCGGCTTATCTATTGCTTGGCTTATCAAGCGCGGTTCTGGCACAATCGACCCCGCCTACCCCGCAGGTACGCAAGGCCCCCATCATGAGCCGCTGGGAAAAACAGATTACGGCCGAAAACGCCTGGCGTGAGTACCCTCGTCCACAGCTAGTCCGCCGACAATGGCAAAACCTTAACGGAATGTGGGAGTACGCCATCACCCCAAAAACGGCCCCCGCCCCAACAGCGTTTGCCGGCCAGATTCTGGTACCGTTCTGTGTAGAATCGACCGTATCGAAAGTTAACAAACCGCTCTCCCCCGACCAGCGGCTATGGTACCGCCGGAACGTAACCATACCTCGTGACTGGAACGGGCAACGGGTGTTATTGCATTTTGGCGCGGTCGATTACGAATGCAATTTGTGGGTGAACGGCGGGCTGGTCGGTTCGCACACAGGCGGTTCAGACGCCTTTTCATTTGACATAACAAACTATCTTAAAGACGGTCAGAATCAAGTGTTGCTAGGCGTAACCGATCCGACGTCGACCGATGAACAACCGCGCGGTAAACAGCTGCTTAACCCCAATGGCATCTGGTACACGCCAGTATCGGGTATCTGGCAGACGGTCTGGATGGAGCCGGTTCCCAAGGTTGCTCACATCGAAGAAGTACGCCTGACACCCGAAGTTGATTCGGGCCGGGTACGGGTAGATGTGTCGTTGAACACGACGCTGGATAAGCCCACAACGGCGATTCGGATAACCGCGCTGGATGGCAATCAGACCGTAGCCACGACGATAGTACGAGAAGGACGCCCCGCTCACCTGCCCATCAGCAATCCCAAATTATGGTCGCCTGACCGCCCGTTTTTGTACGATTATCGCGTCGAACTGGTAACGGTAACCGATCCTTTTGCGGGTCGCCCCAACAACCAGCGGATGCACCGAAATGAAGGGGAGCGAGCCGCTTACGCGCAGGCAACAGTAACGGGCAATCCAACCGACGTTGTTACGGGCTATTTTGCCATGCGTAAAATCGCGCTCGGTCCAGGTCCAGTCGCGCAACAGCCGGTGCTGCTGCTCAACAACCAGTTTGTGTTTCAGAACGGACCGCTTGATCAGGGCTGGTGGCCGGGTAGTTTGTTAACCCCTCCTTCCGACGAGGCCATGACGTTCGAGATTGATTTCCTGAAAAAGTCGGGGTTCAACATGCTCCGTAAGCACATCAAAGTAGAGCCGGATCGCTACTACTACCTCTGCGATAAGCTCGGAATTCTAGTCTGGCAGGACATGCCGTCGGGTTTTCTGGAAGGACAGAACGAATGGCCGGGCGATCAAAGCGAACCCGTTCGTCGGTCAAAGGCGAAGGAACAGTATGAACTGGAACTGCGCCGGATGATGAATCAATTGCACAGCCATCCCAGCATTGTGACATGGGTGGTGCAAAACGAAGGTTGGGGACAATACGAAAACCCACGTTTAGCGGCTTGGGTTAAAGGAATGGACCCGAGCCGGGTGGTCAACGCCATCAGCGGCTGGAACGACCGGAACGCGGGCGATTTCTACGACATTCATACCTACGAACCAGAACCGAAGGCCCCGGCCCCGAAATCAGATCGCGTGGTGGTCATCGGTGAGTTTGGTGGTATTGGCTGGCCGGTGCAAGGCCATTTGTGGAATCCTGACATGCGCAACTGGGGTTACCAGACCTACCATTCGGCTGATGAGGTCCTAAAAGCGTACCAGAAAAAATACGCCAAGATCATTGATTATAAACAGAAACAGGCGCTGTCGGCCGCCGTCTATACGCAGACAACCGACGTCGAAGGCGAAGTCAATGGCTTGCTGACCTACGACCGGGAAGTAATCAAGATTCCGGTCGAAACACTGCGTCAGATTCACGCACCCCTTTTTACCAAGTAATCACACCGTCCGGCAACTATTTTTATCCATGAAACGCAGACACTTCTTACACCAATTGACCGGCGCAACGGCTTCTGCGCTGGCCTGGAGTCCGTCGGTATTCGGCAAAGCCGCTCAACAGGTCGGTTTTGATGACCTCATGCAGCACAAAATTGCCGATGTCAGTTATACGGAGGTGCAACTGACGTGGCCGCGTTTTGTGGGTAAGAATGCCCGACGCGATATTCATGGTTACGGCCCCAAAGTCACGGTCTGTACGCTGACGACGGATCAGGGGGCCAAAGGCTGGGGGCAACCCAACGGTCGCCGGAATGATGAAATCATTGCCTACGTGCGGGGCAAGCGGGTTGCCGATTTATTCCAGCCCGCTCAGGGAGTGACTGACCCCAAAGCCCTCGCGTTTGATGTACCGCTGCACGATCTGGCAGGCATAATTTTAAACCAACCGGTTTATCAGCTGCTTGGTCAGCGAAAGCCTATTCTGACCAAGTGCTACAGCGGCATGATTTATTTCGATGAGCTGGAGCCAAAGGCGGGGCAGGTGCAGACGATGGCAAACGGCATGGACAAAATCATCGAGAACTGCGCCAGCGACTACAAACTTGGCTACCGACAGTTCAAGCTGAAAATTGGACGGGGTAATATGTGGATGGCAAAGGATGCGGGCTTACAGCGCGACATCGACGTGACTAAACTAGTAGCCAAGACTTTTCCCGACTGTGAGATTCTGGTCGATGCCAACGATGGGTACACCGCTGACGGAGCGATTTCGTATCTGAAAGGGATCGGAGATATTCCGCTATTCTGGTTTGAGGAACCCTTCGCCGAGACCGTGGCCGATTACCGCAAACTTCGCGAATGGACCCGTGCGAATAAACCGAAAACCTTGCTGGCCGACGGCGAGTACGAACCCGACCAAAATCTTCTACGCGACTTAGAAACGCAGAAGCTGATCGACGTGCACATTACCGACATTATGGGCTATGGATTTACCCCCTGGCGGAAACTGATGCCGGAACTAAAAAAGATGAGCATTTTGGCGTCACCGCATGCGTTTGGCGAAATGCTGAAAACCAACTACACGGCCCACCTGACCGGCGGCCTTGGCAACACGGTAACCATTGAGGGTGTTCCCTGTACCAGCGACGACATTGATTTTGGCGATTATAAAATTGTAAAAGGGCAGCTTGTCCCGTCGTCTGCGCCGGGGTTTGGTATGAAATTGCTTAAAAACGCCTGATCTATTTCGGCTAAGAAAAACGAAGCCAATGCTATCCTCAACAAGTTAAGGCAGCATTGGCTTAGCACCTTTCCAGGTCAGCTTTTCATTGGACAACAGCCAGGTATGACCCTTGTCGTTATTGCCTTGGTAAAACAGATAGGTTTGTTTGTTCGTATCGTCAAATACGTGCGGATGTCCTGATTCGCTGGCGTTCCAGCTACCCGGTGTACCGTTTTTCAGAAAAGGTTCTGACTGCATCCGTTCCCAGTGCAATCCATCTTTGCTGTGTGCGACGCCAATCTGTTGCGGCCAGTTGTTGTAGGCTCCCGCATAAAACATCACCAGCTCGCCGTTCCGCTCGATTACCGACGCCCCTTCGATGCACTCTCCTTCCCAGGGCAGTTCTGGTTTTAAAATTGGCCCATCGGTAGACAGTTGCTTCCATTCGTCGCGATTGAAGGTCGTTTTCAACGGCGTTACCGCCACGCCCAGAATCTGATTTTTATAGGCCGGATCGCGGGTAGCGAAGTAAAGAAAGTAGTTATTCTTAAACCGATACACCTCCGCATCAATCGCCCGACCGCAGTTCCAATCGCCCGTGGGGCGAAAAATGGGATTGGTTGTGTTACGCGTGAAGTGAATGCCGTCGTCCGACCACGCATGACAGATGGCGTCTTTAGGGCCACCTCCGTAGGTCTGGTAGAACAGGTGTATTTTTCCGTCTTTCAGCAAAGCACCGGGCGCGCAGATACCCGCTTTTTCGTAATCAGCAACGGGAGGTATTTCCGCAATTTTCTGCCAGTCAACGAGATTCCGGCTCTCGGCGACACCAATTCCCCAACCGTGCTTTACCCCGGCAGAGTCTGTGTAGGCGGGTACGGAAAAATACATCAGGTAACGGCCTTTGAACTTAACCACGTGCGGATCTTTTGCATAGGGTCGTCCTAGTCGCGACCGGTCGCCATACATCATTTTTCGGGGCTCATCGCGGTGAACAGCGAGTGGACGCAACCAGCCGCTGTTCATCGTCAACAGGATCGCCAGACATATGGGCACCGCAACGTGGTATCGTTTCATTGGTTATTTATTCCGGATTAAGGGCGAGACTGACCACCCGTAGACCCTCCTCCCGCTTGAGTCTGGCTAGAACCATCACTCTTCACGTCGTCATTGTTGACCGATTTTGCTTTCCGACGGGGGGCCTCCATCGTCATCTTGCCAATTTTAAGGGTAAATGTCAGGCGAATACCCCGGTTATACAAGTACACATCGTTGACCTGACTCAGCAAGGGCGAGTTTAATACCGTATGGATGTTAAATCGGTTGGTAAGAAAGTTTTCGGCGGCTAGGCCAAGGCTGGCTTTCTTGTTGTTGAATTCTTTCTTGACACCGATTGTGTAGAAGCCGAATCCACCCTGTCTTCCCTGCAATTGCACCTGCGAGCCCTGCATAAAGCCAAACGCCTGAGCCCCCCATCCATTTTTGAACGTAGCGTTCATAAAGGTACCCCCACTGATATTGAACCCGTTGTTGGTTTGCTCAATGGAAGCGCCATCGAGACCCATCGTCTGGCCGGTCAGACTCGTGTAGAAGGCATTTAAAAACAAGCCAACCGTAATTTTTGAACTAGCGGCTACGTTGGCAAACAGGTTGGTACCGTATGCATGTTGACGACCGATGTTCTGATAGCTGGTGACAATAGCGCCCGGTATCGTGTCGGAAGGCTGGCTAACCTGCGTAATGGCGTTGTTGGTGACGCGACCGAAAAACGTTGCGTTGATAAACGTTTTGCCGATGGATTTACTCACTCCTAATTCAACGTTATTGGTCAATTCAGGATTCAACCGGGGGTTACCGATGGTAATGTTCTGGGGATTGGCCGCGTTGAAGTTTGGATTTAACTGTTGCAGACCGGGACGCTGAATCCGGCGGTTGAACCCAAGTTTGAGCGTTGTTCCCTTGAACGTCCGGGAAGCATTTACGCTAGGGACTAATACGCCATAATCACCGATACCGAGGCTACCGCCTTCACGCGTACTGGCATCGATAAAGGTATGCTCGTAACGCAGTCCTCCTTTGAACGTGTAGCGATTTTTTGTCGTGAATGTGTAGGATGAATAGCCAGCAGCAATGTTTTGATGGTAGGTCAGTTCGCCCAGTGTATTGTTTGCTTCCGTCGTAAACCCACCCGATGGTCCAGCCAGCAAGTAGCGGTAGTCACTGTTGACTTGGCGGAAGATAGCTTTTCCCCCAAATTCCAACAGCTGATTCTGCCGAATGGGCGTCTGGTAATCCGTTTGCAGCGTGAATTCCTGGTTGACGTTTTTGTTCAGGTTTCGTTGACGGGCTGTTAACTCGCCACTGCCACTGAACAGGTTTGCGTCAAAGTTATTGGTCAGATCATTGCGGCTATAAAGCGTTGACACACTCCATTCCTGCTGCGGTTTGAACGTGTGCAGGTAATCGACGTTTGCATCCACTGTGCCCGATAGATTCTTAACGTCTACATTTCGATTCCCGGTTGACACGAGCGTGTTGTTGGTAAACAATTGCGTTACCAGATCTTGCTGATTGAGCATGTTCCGCACACCATAACGAACACCGGCTGTGATACTCTGGTTTTTAGCCAGATCGTAATCGAAGCCCAGGTTATACTGACCGAAAAGACCCGAACTGTTGCCGTTACCACTTTGGCGGGTTAGCGTCGTTACGTCGTTTACCTGGCTGGTCTGATCAAGGTTAGTTTTGGTGATGGTGTTATACATGGCTCGCCCAAAACCGCCCAGCGTAAAACCCGCTTTACCTTTGCGATAGTTGCCGTTCAGTGACAGCATGGAACCCCGGTTGCCTACCCCCGAATCGACATTGAGGTTTAAGCCTTGCAGGCTGTTTTTTTTGGTAATGATATTGATTATCCCTCCGGAGCCTTCCGCGTCGTACTTGGCCGAAGGACTCGTGATGACTTCCACGGTTTTGATCTGGTCAGCGGGAATTTGCTTGAGCGCATCCGACACGCTACTGGCTACAATTGTAGACGGCTTATTGTTGATCAGCACTCTAATGTTCTGGCTTCCGCGAAGCGACACGTTGCCGTCCAGGTCAACGGTAAGCATCGGTACTTTCCGCAGAACATCGCTGGCGTCGCCCCCTTTTGACGTAATGTCTTTCTCCGCGTTATACACCAGCCGGTCTACTTTCTCTTCGATCAGCGCAGCCTGCCCCACCACCGTCACTTCCTCCAGCGTTTTGATGCTGGACGAAAGTTTGATCACACCCAGATCAAGGGTTTGTCCATCGGTGAGTGTCAGGTTGGTGATGGTCTTATTCCGAAAACCGACAAAGCTGACCAGCACATCGTATTGACCAGCAACCAACTTGGTCAGCGTAAATTTTCCTTTCTCATCGGCGACCGTACCGTCCACCGCTTTTCCGGTGGCCTTTGTATAGAGTGCTATACTGGCAAATTCTACAGCTTTAGCTTGGGTCGAATCCATGACGGAACCAACAATTCGGGCACTTCCTTTTGGGCTTTGATCACCCGCCGTTCCCGGCAACGCCTTGGCCGGGGCTGAGGGGGGGATTGTCGGAGATTGAGCCTGGCCTGGCGTTAGCAAACTCCCTACCAGCAAAAGGGTAGTGATTAGGAAGAGGTTCGTTTTCATAGCTTTTGTTTGACCTGACAAAGGTTAAACAGCGCACGAAGCCTTGAAAACAAAAACGGACGAAGTAAGGATTCCACCGGATAGACAACGGTTAATGACTGACGAGTGTAAAGGCTTATCGACCCAGCCAATCTTTAAATTCGGAAACGCGGCTCATGCTGACAAATACCTCCTGCCGGGCTGTAGGCCGCAAATCAAGCTTTAGCTTCCCGGCAGAATACGCATTGATGGATAGAATGGCCGTTCGGGCGACGATGAACTGGCGGTTAACCCGAAAGAAATGAGTGGGATTCAATAAACCGGCTACCTGATCCAGACTGTATTCAAGCGGCAATAACTGGCCCCCTTTCGTGACCAGAAATGTGGCTTTGTCCTCGGAATAAAAGTAAGCGCTATCGCTCACCTCCACGCTGTGAATCTTAGTACCAATACTGACCATAAACCGCTCTTTGAACCCACTGGGCTGCGGCTGTTGCATAAATTGAAGCAGTGCATTCAAGTTTGGCAATGCGGGTTCGCTTCGGATGCTTTTGAATTTGGTCAATGCGGCAACCAACTCATCGTAATCGACGGGTTTAAGCAAGTAGTCGATGCTATTGACCTTGAAGGCTTTAAGCACATACTCGTCGTAGGCAGTGGTGAAGATTACAGGCAGGGTAAGATCAAGCTGCTCAAAAATGCGAAAAGCCAGTCCGTCCTCCAGGTGAATATCCATAAAGGCCAGATCGGGTTGTGGATTTCCGCTAAACCAGTCGACCGCTTCCTTTACCGAAGGCAGTTGGGTAAGCACCTGCACACGGGGATCATACTTTTTCAACATTCGCTCCAGCTGGTGAGCGGTACGGTCTTCATCTTCAATAATGACGACGTTCATGGTAGGAGAGGGATTTTGACGATAAACGATTCATCCTGTTTGCCATACTCAATCGTCCGGTCCGTGAGCAGGGCATAGCGGTTGATAATGTTTTGCAGACCGACACCCGTAGACCGTTCGGGTTGGTCGCGGGGTTGCCAGGGATTTTCGATAATCAATGTTTCATCCTGGCAGTAAATCCGCACTTGTAGCGGTTCCTTGACCGACATGCGATTGTGCTTGACGGCATTTTCGACCAGCAACTGAAGTGATAAGGGGGCAATACGGTACTGGTTCAATTGAGTCGGTGAAAGATCGATAGACACGTCAAACTTGTTTTCAAAGCGGATCTGAAGCAGAAACGTGTAAGCACGCATGAAATCGACTTCCGTTTTGAGCGAGACAAGTTCCTGGTCCCGCTGTTCGAGGCTGTAGCGGTACACTTTAGCCAACTGCTTGATATATTGCTCGGAAAGATCCGCATCCTCGTGTACCATTGAGGTGAGAATACTCAGGCTGTTAAACAGAAAATGAGGACTAAGTTGGTGTTTCAGGGCTTCTACCTGACTAAGCGCGGCTTCTTTCTCCGAGCGTTCTGCCCGAAGCTGGACATCTTTCAGTTGCTGATACGAGCGGGAGATAATGGTTAGATAGAATGTCGATAAGATAATGACCACATTAAAAACCTGGTTCACCCGTTGCAGATAAGCAAATACCTCGGGAGAAAACGGGGGTTCATGGGGTTCGGAAGGCTGGCCCAGGTAAACTTGAAAAAACAGGGTAAACAAGGCCGACAGGATCAGGTGAAACACTTTGGCGTAAAGCGCAGCCAGACCCAGCGAGATCAGCATCGTCAGAATCATGGCCAGCCAGTTAAATTCCAGCAGAAAGTCGGCACCAAATAGGCGGAATAGCTGCTGCTGAATCCAGTCAGTAGCCGTAATCCAAATAAAGAATAGCCCCAGAGCGATTGATACAAAGACTAAAACAAACGGAGCAATCTCCAGCAGCTTGGCCGGATTGCGCACGGACTCAGGCAGGTTCACGTACAAGAGCATGGGTGAATACAGCACTATAAGTCGTATGGCTATTTGCCATTTTTGTCGGAAGGTTAGTTTGTCGGCCATGATCGTTGTCTGTAAGAAGGCCAAATCTTCCGTTGGCTACTAAGTAGGCGTTGAAAGTAGTGAATCAAGCCGCTCTTTTGAGTAACAGCAAAGCCCTGACTAGCTCTTTCTCCGTAAGCGTGACTAGACAGGGCATTGATAGTATGAACTGTAGCACAAGCGGCTAATGAAAATTCCTCCACTGCGCTTCTATTCCTGGATCGTTACCGATTGTTGGCTGGGAAGATCGGTGATGGTAAATGCTTTCAACGTACGCTCTTTACCAACGGCAACCGAAAGCTGGTATTGGCCTTCTTCCAGGTTGGATATATCGAATTTTTGTTGGACCCCGTCGCGCAAATTGACATTACCCGAATAGAGCACATGTCCTTTATCGTCCCGTAAGGAAATAGTAGCCGTTGCTTTTTCGGGAGCAACGATTAGTCTAAGCTTTTCCTGACCAATCAGCGACGTGGTAACATGCGGTTTGGTGGGCTCACTGGTTTTAGCGAACGATGCGGAGCTGGCTACCAGCCCTGCCATCAGGATAAAAATCTTTTTCATGGTCTGTCTATTGTTTACTTGTTGTTGGTTGACAGCTCAAAAGTAGGCTGGTGCTTGATGGTCAGAAAGTTAAAGGTGACAGAATCGAGAATCTGGGGGATGAGCGTCGGGTTTGGCGCGACGAGTGCAACAGCCAGACCATCGATAACAATGGGGTAAATGACCCAGGCTTATTTAGACCTATCACGTATTTCACGGACCTACGGGCGAGAGCTATCACGAGCTAAAGAAAGCGTACTATCTGGAACAGTCCGATATCCCACCCGTTTTAGCGAAGCTCGGTTACGACTGGCGTGACTTTATCAACGAAGATGCTTATCCCATTTTGAAACAACCCGCCCCGGCACTTTGTACCGACCGCCTTGACTACTTTTCCGCGATGGCTTATCTCTGGGTCTACTGACCGCGCAGGAAGCCAGCAACGCCATAAATCATTTGACGGTACAGGCTAATCGTATTTAGCCACTACTTCTATTTCAGATATCAGGAAGTGGATAGTCGATCTTATAGTACGCATGATTGAATTTTGGCTAAACCAAACGGTATTCCGGCTAAATCCGTCAGAACACTCGTGCTGACCTTTGCAAAAAGAAAATAGCACGATGAAAGCAATTAGAATCCATGCCTTCGGTGGACCCGAAGTGATGAAACTCGATGAAGTTGAACAACCTATTCCCGCTGCCGACGAAATCCTGGTGAGGGTATATGCTACTAGTGTCAATCCGGCGGATTATATTATTCGTCAGGGTGGTAACGAGGTGTTGCGGTCTTTCCTGAAATTACCCCTGGGATTGGGGTTGGATGTGGCCGGCGTGGTCGAGCAAATCGGCAGCGCAGTCACTCGCTTTAAGGTGGGGGATAAGGTGTATGGCGTCCCAAATTTCCCCGGCAATGGTAGTTATGCCGAATACATTGCAGCCAAAGCCAGCCAGTTTTGGTTGATGCCTCAAAACATCAGCTTTAATGAAGCGGGAGCGCTGCCCTCCTGTGCCTTGATTGCCTGGAATGGCATCGTCGATCTTGGGAACGTTAGTCCAGGAAAACGGGTGCTGATTCACGGGGCAGCTGGTGGGGTCGGTAACCTGGCCGTGCAGTTTGCCAAGGCCAAGGGTGGCTATGTGATTGGAACGGCTTCGGCTCATAATGTTGAATTTTTGACCGAGCTAGGGGCCGACGAAGTGATCGATTACCGCAACCAGCAATTTGAGGAATTATTGCACGACATTGACGTGGTGTTCAATGCCTCGCCGGTCCGCGACGAGAGCGTCCGGATCAAGTCGGTTGAGGTGATGAAGGCAGGTAGTATTTTTGTATGTACGCATCTGGACGAACCCTTTAGCGACGATTTTTTGACCGCACTGGCTCAAAAGAATGCGACAGCCACCCTGGTTGGGCAAGGAAGCGTAACGACCTACACGTCATCCCTGGACGGGGTAACCCAGCTTATTGAGGAAGGAAAAGTAAAAGCCGTAGTGAGCCAGGTATACCCTTTGGAGGAAGTGGCCCAGGCCCACCGCCAAAGCGAAACCAAACACGTACGCGGTAAAATTGTTCTGCAAATACGAAACGAAGACTAGTCCCGTGAAGCGCTTTAAAACCATCAGCGAGTTTCTACAATTCCGACGCCTGCCCCGACCGGAGCACCCGCTGATTAGTGTGTTTAAAGTAGAGTCCGTTGAGACTTCGAATCTTCTGAACGAACCAGCGTCCTGGTGTTGCGACTTCTACTGCGTTGCGCTCAAGCGCGTAGCTAGTACCCAGGATGTCAAATTGAAGTATGGGCAGCAAACTTATGATTACGACGAAGGTATTCTATCTTTCGTATCACCAAATCAAGTACTAAGCCTGACTGTTGATCCGAACGCTGTCCAACTCAAACAATCCGGATGGATGCTGCTCATTCATCCGGATTTTCTCTGGAACACCTCCCTGGCCAAAACCATTCATCACCATGATTTTTGGGACTACTCGGTCAATGAAGCGTTGTTTCTATCCGAAAAAGAAGAGATTCAGCTGGTTACGATTCTAAACACGATTCAGCAGGAGTGCCATTCAAACCTGGATACGTTTAGTAAACGCATCATCGTTTCGCACTTGGAAACCCTGCTCAATTACGCCGACCGCTTTTACCACCGGCAGTTTATCACCCGGGAGAAGGCCAATCATCAGCTTCTGGAACAGTTGGAAACGTGGCTAAATGCTTATTTTGACCAGGATGATCTAATTACCAAAGGGTTGCCAGCGGTTGGGCAGATAGCCGATGCCTTACACGTATCGCCTAAATATTTGAGTAGTCTTCTAAAAGCACTAACCGGACAAACCGCCCAGCAGCACATTCACCAGAAACTAATCGAGAAAGCGAAAGAAAAGCTGTCCACCACGGATCTAACCATTAGCGAGATCGCTTACGAATTAGGCTTTGAGCATCTTCAATCGTTTAGTAAGCTGTTCAAAACAAAAACCAACCAGTCTCCGCTGGCGTTCAGGGCTTCCTTTCATTAACAACTGCAATTGCTCCCAACGTCAACGGACCCGATTGACCACTTTGTATAAATTCACGACTAACCACTTTCTATCCCAACAAATCCTCACTTTTCGTTAGTCATCGACAAGATTGTGCATTGCTTCAACGATCTGTTGTAACGGCTGACCGTTGAATGCAATAGGCAGTCACTCGCACCCTTTACGGCAAATTGGTCAGTGGCTTTATCAGCCGTTGGGCGTGTTGTTTCGCCTTGTTTCTACTTCCTCCTCCGTATAGCCTGCCGTTCGAAAAGTCCCGTAAAAAATAAAACGGCTCAACATTATTCGTGTGTGCATACTAACAGGACAGGGGCGGCAACGGAATGAATTCAGCAGCAAGACCAAAATCGATCTGTACTGAACTCAATTTACTAATCGATAATAGGACCTGGCAACCACACATTGGGAGGAACTGGTAAGCCAGCCATCTCCAACAAAGAGTGTTCAATCGTTAGACTCATCGCATTCAGCGCCAAATCATTCGGTTCGTTACCAAACGGCTCACTGATCTCTTCCACAATCGCATCCAGTGCCATGAAGGTGTACCCAATGAAGGTAACCATAACCGGCGTCATCCAGCCAATGCTATCGACTAAACCAAACGGCAACATAAAACAGTAAATGTAGACCGTTCGGTGTAGCAAGACATGATAAGGAAAAGGGATAGGCGTGTTTTTGATCCGTTCACACCCTCCGACAACGGACGAGAGCTTGTCCAGATTTTGATCAATGCCCATTTTGGTGATGGCATCTAGCCGACCCTGTTGTTCCTGTATCTTTAGCCAAACCGCCATTTCTTTTAAAATGAGAACCGGGATAAACTGGCGTTGGAGCAAGGTCGCACTCAGCGAAGTTGGTAAGAGTCGGTTTAGATCCCCAGCCGGGTTTGTGTTTCGAAGCTGATGCTTCAAGGCATAGGCGTTGGCAATAGCGAGCTGAACAAACAGGTTGGTATGGCCGGCCTGACTATCCGCTGAGGTAACATAGGCCAGAACCTGGCGAACAAGCGAGCGACTATCGGTCAACAGGGCTCCCCAAAGCTTACGACCTTCCCAATAGCGGTCATAAGCGGCTGAATTACAGAATCCCAGAAAGATTGCCAAGGCGACACCCACTAATGTAAACGCAGCGGGATTAAGGGCGATTTTATAGTGAAACAGGACACCGTGATACTGGTAGATAAAGACCGAAAACAAGGCGAGTAGTAGCAGTCTGGGCAGAATTTTCGACAGCACTGATCCTCGCCATATGAACAGCATCCGAAGCCAGTTTTCGCGTTTTCTCGTAATCATAGCATGAATCTAAACCAAACCACCGCAAAATTAGGGAAAAGCGGTTTGGCGATTATACTCGATGTTTGCTGTACTTATTTTTCTAATGTACCGACTTCGTTTGCTTGTAGAAACGGGGCATTTGACGAGATGAACGAATCTATTTATTGTAAGTAACTTTCAGGTAAGGGTAGTCAACAGTTCCCGTTGCCTAGTCGTTTCCTAACGATTTTGCTCGCTCGGCTATTCCCTGCCAGGAAAAATTAGTTTTATAGTTTTAGGCTTTCTTTTAACCTGAGTATGGCTTCTTCTTTTCAACACAATGGTGCCCTAGAACAACAGTCTGCTGATCTGCTAGCGACCCAGAAACTGCTCAGAGCTACTTTGGACGCTACCAAAGATATGATTCAGGTCTTTGAAGCCGTGCGAAACGAGCAGGGTGAGATTGTCGATTTCAAATGGATACTCAATAACCACGCTTCCGAGAAAATCTACGGCGATGTACTTGGTAAGAGCCTGTTGACACTCAACCCAGGTGTAGTAGCCGAAGGTATTTTTGCGGCCTTTAAACAAGTGGTCGAAACTGGCGTGCCCCAACAGTACGAGAAGCAGTATGTCCACGAGCAGTTTGATGGCTGGTTTCATCAATCCGTGGTTAAGCTGAATGACGGGGTGACCACCACTACCTCCACGATTACCGACCGCAAGCAGGCCCAAGAACAGATTAAGCATAGTCAGGCATTTTTGCAATCGGTCATCGACAGCTCTCTGGATATCATTCAGGTCTTCAAAGCGGTACGGGATGAGACGGGCAACATCTGGGACTTTGTCTGGGTCATGAATAACCAGAAAGCCCTTAATCAAAACGGGGATGTCATTGGCAAAAGCCTGTTAACAATAAATCCCGGCGTGGTTCAGACCGGGATTTTTGACCACATGGTCGAGGTAGCCCAAACGGGTGTGCCTTATGAGCATGAACAGTATTATGCCCATGAGCAGTTTTCGGGCTGGTTCTACCAGGCACTGGTCAAAACCGACGACGGTGTCGCCATGACCACCCGCGATATTAGCCGACAAAAACAAGCCGAGCAGGAAATTCTTCGCCTGAAAGACGAGCTAACGCAACAGGTAACCGATAAATACCAGGCTCTTTTTAACTCCATCGATCAGGGATTCAATATCATCGAACTAATCTTTGACGACAATGGGCGCGTTGTCGATTACTGGCAACGAGAGCACAACCCGGTCTTTACCCGAATGACGGGAATCAAAGACGCTATCGGCAAACGAATGAGCGAACTGGTGCCTTATGTCGAACCGGAGTGGCACCAGATGATTCAGGACATCTACTACACCGGTGAGCCGATACGCGTTGACTATCCCGTCGGGGCGCTTGGACAATGGTTTACGGCGTACATGTCGCGGGTGGGTGGCGAAGGCAGTCCGCTGATTGCCTGTGTGTATGATGACATTACCGAACGCAAGCAGCGGGAACAACACCAGGCGTTTCTGCTTCAGCTATCGGACACCTTACGAACGCTGGACGACTTTCAGACCATCGAAAACACCAGCCTGCAAATGCTCTCCGATATGCTGGGCATTGATCGTTCCTACATTGCTACTTCGACTAAAGGGCAAGACCATACCGTAGTTAGAGCGGCTTATAACCCAAGTGGTCTGACTTCCTTGGTAGGCAATTATCGAATGGATGATTTTTCCGAAGGAATCTACCGGATCGACGAACAGACCTTACTTATTGAAGATATAGCTACGGAGCCTACCCTTTCTGAATTAACCAGAACATCGCTTAAGTCTATTGACCTGGCGGCCCTACTTTCGGTTTCACTACGCGAGGGAGAGCAACCTGAAATGTGGTCGTTTGTTGCGGCCAACTCTAAGCCGAGAAAATGGACGAAAGGGGAAGTAGAGCTAATCGAAACAGTTGCTGAACGCACCTGGGCTGCAATCGAACGAGCTAAAGCCGAGGAAGCCCTTCGCCGGAGTGAGGCCCATCTGGCAACTATTTTTCAGGCGGCTCAGGTCGGCATTTCTGAAATTGATTCTACGGGTCGATTTACCAGGGTCAACGACAAATTATGTCAGTTACTGGGTCGCTCGACGGCAGACCTGCTTACGATGAACGTGAGCGACGTAACCTTCGCGGACGATATTTCGACCAGTGAGCAAGCGCTGCAACAACTTATAGATACCCGAGAGCCCGTATCGCTGGATAAGCGATACGTCGGAGCTGACGGGAAGCTGGTGTGGGCCAACAGTTCGATCTCCCTGCTACCCTTCCTGAATGAGTCGCCCCAAACCATTGTGGTTATTACCGTTGATTTAACCCGCCGTCGGGAGGCCGAAGAATCGTTACGACAAAGTGAAGAGCGCTATCGGACGCTGGTCGAAAACCTGCCCGATTATGCCATCTTTCGGGTTGGGCTAGATGGACTAATCAGCGAGTGGCTGGAGGGGGCGCAACGGTTGACGGGCTATGCCGTTGACGAAGTCATTGGTCAGCCTGTTTCTGGCCTGTATACACCGGAAGCGCAGCAGGCAGGTGACCCCACGGACGAACTGAATGAAGCGCTGCAAACGGGACGGGCCGAACACGAAAGCCTGCGGATTCGAAAAACCGGGGAATACTTCTGGGTGAACGAAATTACAACGGCCATTCGACTGGAGACAGGGCAGGTCGTCGGCTTTACCAAGATCAGTCGGGACATCAGCCGACGGAAACGGGCACAGGAAACGCTCCGCCAACACGAGCAACGAACTCGTCTGGCCGTCGAAGCAGCCGATATGGCGACCTGGGAGTGGCACCTGATCACCGATGAAGTGTACTGGAACGAACAACACTTTCGCCTGCTGGGGATGGAGCCTCAGCAGGAGCCGGTACCTTCAGCGGTATTCATCAGCCATATTCATCCCGATGACCGATCGTGGGTAACGGCGGAATTATTGCGGGTTATTGCGGAACAAACGTTGTTCGATGTCGAATTTCGGATTGTGCGCGATGACGGGGGATTACGTTGGCTTAGTGGCTACGGCCGCGTGACCAAAGTCAAGGCCGATGTTTCCGTTCAGATCAGCGGGGTCATGCTGGATGTTACCGAACGAAAGGAAGCCGAAGAGGCTCTCAAACGCTCCGAAGAACGGCTACAGAAAGCTTTGTCGATCCGAACGGTAGGTGTCATCTACTTTGATCTGGAAGGAACTATTCACGATGCCAATGACGCCTTCGGACGCATGAGTGGCTATACCCGGCGCGACTTTATCGAAGGACGAGTCCGTTGGGATGAACTGACACCGCCTGAATTCATGGCCGTAACCCGCAACGCCCAGCAGGAGTATCGATTAAAAGGCGAGAATACACCGTATGAAAAGCAGTACCGCCGTCCAGATGGAAGTCACTGGTGGGGCTTATTTGCGGGCAAGCAGTTGGGAAAAGATGACTATATCGAGTTTGTCCTCGACATCAGCGAAAGCAAACAGGCCCAGCAGGCGCTTGAAGAAACCGACCGCCGTAAGGATGAGTTTCTGGCAATGCTAGCCCACGAATTGCGCAATCCGCTAGCCCCGGTCCGCAATGGTATCCAGCTACTAGCCCAGACCCACGCTGATGATCAGGTGCTGGGAACGCTGCTGCCCATTATGAACCGGCAGATGGATCACTTGCTTCGAATGCTGGATGATCTGCTGGATGTGAGCCGCATCAGCCGGGGCAAGATTGAGCTGCGAAAAGAGCGGATAGATTTGACTCAGGTAGTCAACCAGGCAATCGATGCCATACAGACTCTATATACGGACTCCGGTCGGCAGTTAAGCGCACAGCTGCCTGCCTATTCGTTGTACGTGGATGGCGATGCGACGCGGTTACACCAAGTAGTGACCAACCTACTAACCAATGGCCTGCGCTATACCAACCAGGGAGGACAAGTCTGGCTCACCCTGGAGCCGGTTGGGGAACAAGCCATACTGCGGGTAGCTGACAATGGCATCGGCATTGCCGCCCACCAATTGGACGCCATTTTCGAGCTATTCGTTCAGGCCGATACCTCGCTAGCCCGCTCGCATGGTGGCCTGGGTTTAGGCCTGACGCTGGTAAAAGAACTAACTGCCATGCATGGGGGACGGGTAGAAGCGCACAGTGAGGGCCTTGAACTAGGCAGTGAGTTTGTCGTATATTTACCAATCTTAATTGCTGAATCCGTCGGAAAATGACAACTGGTGTGAACCCACAATCCCCTGTCAGGCGCGTTTTACTCGTCGATGACAATGCGGATGCGAACCTGATTTTGAGTATATCGTTACGATTGAATGGATATGCTGTTCAGTCGTGTATCAGCGGTCAACAGGCACTGGAAATCACGCAAACCTGGACTCCCCACGCTATTTTACTCGACATCAGTATGCCCGGTATGGATGGGTACGAAACTTGTCGTCGGCTACGGGAGCAGCCTGGGGGGGATCAGGCTGTGATCGTTGCGGTAACGGGCTATGGACAGGAAGAAACCCGTCGGCGGACGCGGGAAGCGGGCTTTGATAACCATCTGGTGAAGCCGGTAGATGTAGCTGCTCTGCCGAACTTACTTAGTGAACTTATTGATCAGAAGAATGCCGATGCAGCTATAGATAGCTAATCAATAATTACTTTGCTGCCAAAAAATACGGAGACCACACAACGATGGCGATTCATTGTCTGTGAATCGATCTGTGGCTAGACCAGTTATCAAATCTGGATCATTGGTCTTTTTCATCACTTAGCCCGCAACCACTCTACGCTAATGTGGCTAACGACCAAATTGCAGTACCCGACTTTACGGCTCAGCTATAGCCGCTGGACGAGTTACTCGACCAGAAAAAGGCTTATCACAGAACCGACTTTTCCCAGTAGTTGATAAGCAACGAAAAATGCTGCTGCCAGTCTTTATAATTGGCTGGTTTGACCACATAGTCATTGCTGGCGCGGTCAAAGGCACTCGTCCTATCCTCCCCGTCGTTCGAGCGGCTTATCGTAATGACCGGCACCGCATCAAACAGCGGATTGGCTTTGATGCTTTCTAGCAGAGCCAAACCGGCTTCAGCCGTGGGGAGATATAGATCCAGTAAGATCATAACAGGTAAGCTTTTCTCGCTCAAGCCATAGGAATTCAGATAAGCTATCGCTTGATCCGCGCTCGAAAGCCAGACGGGCTCTGCTTCCTGAAATTGCTTTGACAGCATCCACCGGATTAGAAACCATTCGTCAACATTGTCCTCAATAACCAGGATAGTTGGTTTGCTAAACTGCGCCAGTATTGATTCAGAATAGGTTGTTGGAGCTAGACTATTTTGCTCGAGTAAGTCAACAATCGTCTGGGTTACCTGGGCTCGGTATTGAGCGAGTTGGATCTTAAATGAACGCATAGGTGGCCGTTTGCTCTTGATGGTGAACTTTATATGTTGCATCCTTGCAATGAGTAACAGCCGAACATTACAAACCAAACGGGAACGAATAGGGTAAACCAGAAAAGTGAGGAAACGGCAAAACAAAGCAAGCCACTATGGTAACTAGGCTTCAATAAGGCTACGAGAAGTACTTTAGTTAGGCAGTGGGTCTTATTATAAACGCTTTAGTCAACGCTTTATCCGTAATTTTCCGACTCTGTTTCTAGCCACCTACTCAAGTATGACTTTGCACGTAACCTCTTCCCCAGGGGATAAACCCTCTAATGACTTCTCCTGTCAACTCGACAGCATTGAAGACGCTTTTGACGCCCTTAATACCCTGGTTGTGGTCGGACAAACCCTACACGGCGCTTACCTAGTCGACCAAGATCATATCTTTACAATACCCGTCGCGGCCTTTGATGGACAGCCTATTGGTGATACCATTACCAGACTAGAAAAAGAGTGGCAGTATTTATTAGATAAGCCTTCGCCGGATAAGGCTAATAATGCAAATCAGTTTTGGCAGGAGCGAGTCGATTCGCTGACAACTCGTATTCAAAATGCGCAGCGCATGATCGCCAATGTTGAGGGCTTGCTGGCTCGCGCCACTGAATGGAAAGCAGGAGCGCTGAAAACGCATACGGTTAATCGATACACCCGTTACATTATTCGAGAGAAGGCTTACTTGATGAAACTATCGCGCTTGCAGAAAATGGCTCAAGGAAAGCAGGGGGAACCCTAATCTGTGGCGAACCTCAACGAATTTCTCTAAAGCGTATTCATTAAAACAATCTTAAACAAAAAAGCCGGACTCGCTAGTGATGAGTCCGGCTTTTTTGTTAATTCTTGTCGTCTTTTAGCGTTGCCAAAAAGCTAACTACGTCTCGAATTTCTCGTTTACTGAGCAGGTATTTCATATCCGGCATACTCGACGGAGCAGAGGTTCGTTTGGCGATTTGATCCTTCCGAACAATGATGTCAGGATCATCACCACTTTTAAGAACCAGTTCCGAGTCGGTTTCCTTTTGCACAATACCGCTGAGCGTTTTACCGTCCTTCATATCGAGTATAGCTGTTCCAAAACCAGGGGCTAAACGCGCGCTTGGATTGATAACCGCTTCGAGCAGTTGCTCGCGGGTCAGGCGGCTGGCTACTCCGTTGAGCCGAGGTCCGGCGTTGCCACCCAAATCATCGTAGGAATGGCAGCGGATGCATTGCGCCGTTTGGTGACGGAAAAAGATGCGTCGGCCTTTGTCGGGTTCACCGCCGAACAGACTGGCCTGGTACGAAGCCAGCACGGCATCGGGCGACTGTTTGCCCAGAATCGCTTTGTGCTTCGCAATCAGTTGGGTCGAGTGCGTCTCAGCGATTGCTTCCTCCAGTTCCAGTGTCACTTCGACGGGTATTTTCCCAGCAGACAGATCAGTCAACAATTGATCGAAGATTGGTTTGGTATTCGCGATCGGCAGTTTTCCCAGCGTGACCAGGGCTGCCTGTTTTTCTTCCGTCGAATGCGTTTTTAGCACGTCGGCCAGTTGAGACACCATCTGCGCTTTGGGCATGCTGGTTTTGCCAATCAGATCTAGCGCGGCAACCCGCACCCGCTTGTCGCCATCAGCCAGCGCCGTTTCAATCGCTTTCCCGATTTGTTTATCGTTCAACGCAGCCAGTGTCCGCAAGGCTTCCTCCCGAATTTCGGGATCTTTATCGCTTTTCAACCGATCCATCAATACGGGTCCAGCGGTGCTTAACGACAATTTACTGATTGCCCGAATAGCGCTTTTACGAATTGCCACTTCTGAGCTGGTAGCCAAACTCGTATACAAATCCGCTGACTTCGTTTTTAGCGAGGCCAAATCGCGCGTGATCGGGCCTCGGTACCGACCATCCACCCGGTCGAGCAGCGATGGTTTGGCCCAAGTGCTCAGGGCGTCCAAGGCTTCGGCCCGTAAGGCTACGGGATTGTTCGTTCCTTTGGCGTACTGCATTAGATTCTGCATCGCTTCGGGCGTTCCCACGCGCAGATTAGCGTTGATGGCCCGGCGAATAAGCGGCTCGTTGGTAAACTTCGTACTGGCTAGCACATTACCCAAAGCGGGCAGCGCCTGCGGAATCGACAAATCGTCGTTGATACCACGGGCCGCTTCAGTTACGATAAACTCGTCGCTGTCTTTCAGGAAGTTAGCGATACCTGGATTATTCATCCGGCGCAGGGCCACAACCGCAGCGATACGCACCGCCCGCGATGGGTGATTCGACAGGGCAATAACGGGCTCCGCTTTACCGATGCGAGCCAGCGCCAGACTACCCGCGTGCCGGAGGTACGTATCTTCGTCTTTGTTATCTTCCAGCAACGCAATAATTGGCTGAATCGCAGGTGCGTACGCAATACGACCCAATGCTTCGGCAGCAAAAAAACGCGTACGGCTATTGCTGTCTTTCAGCAGGGGAAGTAAGGCCGCCCCGGCTTCTTTGTACCGCATATCGCCCAGCCAACGAGCAGCCTGCGCCCGAATTTCAGCGTCTTTGTCGGTCAACAGCGGCATCAGGCGTTGCGCGTATTTCGACTCTTTACGAGCCAGCTGACTCAATCCCCAGATGCCATGAATACGGGCCAACTGGTGGTCGGTCTGCTGGATCATCTGGCCAAAAGCCGTCGCCCCTGCGTCGCCCCGCTTCACGAGTTCGAACTGCGCTTTCTGCCGGACGCGCATATCCGCATTTTTCAGATAGCTGCTTAGATCGCTGATCGACGTTTTACCAAAATCCTGAGCCAGCAGTTTTTTGGTCAATGCCCGTTCGGCCCAGTTCGCTCCGTCTTTATCGTCCAGTTTCCAGATGCGGCCGTAATCTTTCGTATCCCAACCGTTGATCCAGTCGGCTACGTACATGGCACCATCGGGTCCGAAATCCAGGCCGGTAGCCAGTACATTACTCAGAATTTTTTTCGACTTGTCCAGCTGGAACGACGCGCCTTTTGGTTTCAGCGTAAACGCGTGGATGCCTGACTGCGCCGGACTACCGACAAATTCTGCGATAAAAAACGTGTTTTTGTATTTCGGACTCAACGCTGTTCCGGGATTGTAGAGCATCCCCGCCGGACCACTGACAAAGTTGGCCAGTGGCGGTAGGATGTAAGCCGCCTGTCCGTCGAAGCGCGGTTTGTACATCTGCTCATCCATCCAGACTTTATAGGTATTGTTGAGCGGATCGCGGTATTTGCCGTACTGCCAGTTGCTCCGCCAGCCCGTATCGGAACCGTTGACGATATACACCAGCCGCTCTTTTTCGCCGGGGTGATCGCCATCGTTGTCTTCGCTAATCAGGTTGCCATATTCGTCAAATACAAATTCATGGGTGTTACGAACGCCGTAGGCGAACACCTCAAAGTCGCTACCATCGGGATTGGACCGCACCACAACACCACTGTTCGGATGCTCCCATTTACGACCATCGGGACCCGTTCCGTTGAAACCGATATCCCCAATCTGCCAGTAAATCCGACCGTCGGGACCCATTTCAACGCCAGAAAGACCGTGACCACTAAACCCGACGTGGACACCATAGCCGTGAGAAAGCGATTTCTTTTCGTCCGCAATACCGTCGCCGTTCTTATCGCGCATCCGCCAGAGGTCGGGTGCTACCGCCACGTACAGGTCGTTTCCTTCAGCCAGCACCCCGCCCATTACGTCGGTTGTTTCATCGTGAAAATCTTCAACCGCCAGCTTCGACAGGTCGGCCACGCCGTCACCGTTTGTGTCTTCCAGCCGAAAGACCTGCTCTTTCTCCACGGTCATGTCACGCCAGTCGTGCGAACCGTCGCCGTTGACGTCTTTCAGCCATTCGTTCTTTTTGCTATTGGCGGGCGAAAGAACCCGGTGCAGAAACGCCCGTTTGTCTTCAACGGTCTGTAAACGGTTCGACTCGATTTCCCAGTCCTGGTGACCGCGAATATCGAATTCAGAATTTTTCTGACGGTTGGTGCGGGTATAATACAGCCGGCCAAGATCGTCAATGTCAATGGCAATCGGGTCGGACACAAGCGAGTCAACGCCCCACACATTTAACGTAAGCCCTTCGGCTAATTGAGGTTTGACCAAAGCTTCGACAGCCTTGGCCATTTCAGCCGCTTTTTCGGGAGCCAGCCGCTTGATCCGCTTACTGATCGGATCATCCATGAATCCGGTGAGCCCTATCCAGCCCGTAAGGCCAGCAGCCGCCAGGGGTAAAATTGTTTGTCGAAACGTAAATCGGTTTATCTTTTTCATTCAACGAATCGGTTGCCGGGCCATTGCGTTATCTTTCCCGGTTAAACGCATGCAATCTATTGTAGAAAGTGGTTTTGGCAGTCAATTTACTGCCAAAACCAACTCGTATAACGGCAATCGCTACATTGATTTACCCGTAGCAATTTCCAGCACTTCTTTGTCCGGGTTGTTTTTGATCTGGCAAGCGTTATCGAACATCATCGTAGCGCCGGTTTCGGCTGTGAACTGCGGCCAGTTGGGCAAGCCTTTATGGTTTGGATTTCCGGTACGGGCGAAGGCAATCCAGGCTTTGCTCATTTTATCGGCTAACGTATGGGCTTCTTTGCCGCCCCCCGTCATTTCCTCACACCGGCTGATGTTGTCAAACACAAACGGTAGCTCCATGCAGTGCATCGATTTGTAAATACCGTCGTTCACCGGTGAATTCCAGGTAAACAGGTACATGTACACCGGAGCCGCTCCCGCAACCGCTTTCTGGCTAGCCTGGCGAACTGCCCCGGCCCGAAAATTGATGTCGATGTCCATGTAATCCGATGGTGTTGCCGTTTCGGGGTACGCTTTCTTGACGGCAGTCAGGTACGACTCCGTTTTGTCGCCGAACCGTTTCTGAAGGCTGGCTTTGGCTTTCGTCATATCGGTTTCCCGGTTAGCCGGGTTGAATGGACCGAATTCGGTTTTGGTGCTACCCACCAGGAGTGGAATCGATTTGGAAAGGGCTATAGCCGCCTGATCCGAAGGTTGGTAAGGCAGAAAGTTTCCGTCGTGAACGGGCCCCCAACCAAGTCCGAAAGCGGGACGCCCCTCCCCTTTCAAGGTTTCACCTACTTTGCGTAGGGCTTTTTTACCAGCTGCGTTCAGGCGCTCGTACGAAATCGTTTGCAACGAATCGATCTGAGTTGGTTTGAGATTGAGTTCATCCAG
This sequence comes from Spirosoma liriopis, assembly GCF_023196085.1. Classification (NCBI taxonomy): domain Bacteria; kingdom Pseudomonadati; phylum Bacteroidota; class Cytophagia; order Cytophagales; family Cytophagaceae; genus Spirosoma; species Spirosoma liriopis. The sequence goes on along the minus strand of NZ_JALPRF010000005.1, from coordinate 207,048 downwards.
CAGGGCCGCGCTTACTTTTTTGGTGATGTCGCTTTCGGTGAAACTGGTCAGGTAACTACCGCTCTGCACAATGGCTTTCTGGAACAAGCCCTTTGCGGAGGGCGCATTCATCAAACTAGTTACTTTGCCGCCCCCACCCGACTGACCAAAGATGGTCACGTTGCTGGGATCACCGCCAAATTGAGCGATGTTTTGCTTGACCCATTGCAGCGACGCGACCAAATCCATCAGACCCGCGTTGGCCGAATTTTTATACTTATCCCCATAAGCCGATAAATCCAGGAAGCCTAGAATGTTCAGGCGATGGTTTACGGTGACGACCACTACATCGCCTTTCTTGGCTAGATTTTCACCGTCGTAAGAAGGCAGTTCAACCGAAGAACCCGACGTAAAGCCACCCCCGTGAAACCACACCATGACCGGTCGCTTTTTACTGCTGTTAACTTCCGGCGACCAAACGTTCAGGCTCAGGCAGTTTTCGTTCGTGTAGCCCCAGTCGTGGTGAAACGGAAATTCGATTTCGTCGTAAACCGTCGTTGTCGGGTCCATCGGGCATACGGGTCCATACGTCATCGAACTGCGCACGCCCGTCCAAGAATCGGGTTTAGCAGGGGCCATAAACCGATCGGCCTTAGCGTACGGAATGCCTTTGAAGGTAAACGTACCGTTGTGAATATAGCCTTTAACTTGGCCGGATTCGGTAGGAACGGTAGCGACTCCTTTCCCAGCAACGATCGGCGCTGAAGTGGTTTTGCTGCTTTGTGCATTGGTCATCAGCGGCAGCGACAATGCCATTAAGCCGATCAAAATAGTTTTGTTTTTCATGAGTTTTATATAGGAATATTATTGTTTGCTCATCTGTTTGTACAGGAAATCGAGGGAAGCCGCGTCCGGCAACGGTTCAGCCGTAACGGTAGAGCCAAGCGAGCCAATACGTTTGTTATCCACGGAGTAAGCGGGCCAATTCGGTAAACCCTTCCCGTTGGGATTTCCCATTTTTATAAAGTTTACCCAGTAGGCCGACATGGTCGTTGCCAGTTTCTGGTCTACCGGTTCCAAGGGTCGGAGCTGACGATCAATGAAACGCAGGTTGTCGTAGGCATACGCTACTTCGCCGGTATGGAAAGCGCCGTAATGCGCATACTCCCCCGTTGCCGGCAGCTTTCGGGTAAAGCGGTACACGTACACGGGATTGCCCTGCTTACTCTGGATATTGGCCCAAGTGTAATTCTGAGCGCCGAAGATCATGTCTCTGGAGATGTATATCTGTGAAGCTGCGGCTTCAGCATCCGTATTTCCCGGATAAAATTGGAGTAGCTCTTGAGCTTGCGGTCCGTATTGCTGCTCAATCTGCTTCCGGTACTCGTCGGCCTTTTTTGGTGGACCGAAGGCCATTCCTTCGTCCTGATTCCAGCCGGTCAGCAAGGCTACCTTGTTTTGTTTATTAGCCGCAAAAATGTCGGCAATCGACTGAGGGAGAACGTAGCCGTCGATAATGGGGCCGCGTCCCTGCGCTTTTTTGAGAATTTCTTCGGCGGGTAAGGCCCGTAACTCAGCCAGCGACGAAGCGCCCAACGATTGCGCCATCTTTACGCCTGTTTCTTCGGCTTGCTGAAGCTTTGGATACGGGCGGGCAAACCCAGCACCGCTTTCGGCAATCGCTTTTTTGAATAAGTTTCGGGCTGCCGGAGAAGCCACCAGACAGTTGACACTCATGGAGCCAGCCGACTGTCCGGCAATCGTTACGTTATCGGGATCACCACCGAACTGAGCGATGTTTTGCTTGACCCATTGCAGGGCCGCAATTTGATCCATCAGCCCGTAATTACCCGATGCGTTCCTGCCTGATTCTTTTGTCAACTCAGGGTGAGCGTAAAAGCCGAATGGTCCTACCCGATAGTTGATGCTGACAAAAACGACGCCTTTTTTGGCCGTCGCTTCGCCGTCGTAAATGGGAACACCACTGCCCCCACTGTTAAAGCCGCCACCGTATATCCAGACTAGTACGGGAAGCCGGTTGGACGTGTTTTTTTTATCCGCTGATTTCGCACTCGTCCATACATTCAGGTACAGGCAGTCTTCGCTAATTGGCTCCTTGGGAATAAGGTACTCCGCACTCCAGGGGCCGAATGGGTTGGGCGTTCCCTGCATCGGACTGGCCCCGAACGCATCGCACGAACGAACACCCGACCACGGTTTCACGGGTTGGGGCGCTTTCCAGCGCAAGTCGCCGGTGGGCGGAGCAGCAAACGGAATACCTTTGAAAATTCGTACATCGCCGTCTTTATTCACGGTCCCCGAAATAAGGCCGCCCGTAATAGAAATGGTTTCTGGCAAGCTGGGCATGGCCCCGGCTACCGTGACGAGGAGGCCAACCAGAAGGATGGGTAGTCGCCTGTACCAAAGGGGTAGTTTCATAAAAAAGAGGTTTAGTTAGGGATGATGTCTACGATAACCCGTTTGTAGCGAGTCAGCGCGGGCGCACCTTTATCGGTAACTTTCAGGATAAAATGCACCGTCTGTGGTTTATCGACCGCTGGTGCCGTTACGGGCAAATCGTACAGCTTATGTGAGTAAGGCCGGAAGCTGATCGGGCCGGTGTAGGTTCCGGCTTCGGGGTAATAAAACCACCGGTAACTCATTGAATCACCATCGGGGTCTGTAGTGCCCGCAGCGTTTACATGAAAAACCTGCCCCGATTTGACTGTCAAATGATCGGCGTGGGCCAAAGCAGGTACAGGCGGGTGATTGGCTGCGGCATAGGGCTTGGTACACCAGTCCATACGGGCCGCAAAGTCGTTCTGGAACTCCTGACGCCAGCGCCATATCGTAGCCTGGTTACTCTGGTAGGTTTTTTTGTCTAGGTCTGATACAACGGAGTCGGCGGCATTTGTCCAGAAGGGTCGCGTTTCGGGTTCGTCTTTTGGCCAGTTCGGACGGACGAACGCATCGGTTGTTTGCGAAAAAGCAGGGGTGTATAGTTTGTAACGACCGCCCCACCCGCCATAATCCGGCTTTTCAGGTTCGTTCAGTCCGTTTGGAATCAAGCCCATAAAGGCGGGGGAATCGCCTTCCATTCCATACGCTACATCCGGGTAAGCCGCGCCCAGTGGCCCGTGCCCCTGCTGAATATGCTCCGCCAGCCAACTGTCGCTGATCACATCGTTGTTGGCTCCGGAAGTTTCCATGTTGATACCTCGCCAGGTTGCCTGACCGTACGAATAGCCGGGGCTACAAATAAAAAAAACGTCGGGAAAGGTTTTGCGAATCCAGGGGCCGGAGTCGTCCTGATCCGAAATGGTATACACCCGAAGTTTGCGGTAAAGCTGCTGCGCTTGCTGCGCCGATCTGGTTTTTCTGATTTTCCAGAGCGCCTGAGCCAATGTATTGGGTCCACCCCAGACCGATACCCATAAAGGCCGCTGATCTGGTTTTTCCAACAGCGAAATAATCCATTCGGAACCTTCGGAGTCGTGCCCCTCACCAACGCCCGCCATGCCATAAACAGGAAGCCCTTTTTTGATTTTGGTTCGTAAAGTTGCCGCTGTGGGATAGCCCGGTTCGTGTTTCAACAGGTTAGGCTGGACTTTCTCGTAGGTGTTCACCAACTGATGAATGGTTTCGGGAGCGACCCGCGTTTTCTGGTGAATCGACGTGGTTGCGACTAACCCCTCGATGTCCCACTGATTGGCGTACGTCAAAAAACGAATCAGTGATTGTGAATCGTCGGGGTCCGCTTCAATATCGGTCAGTACCAACAGTCTGATTTTTCGCTCCGTCGGCATTGCCTTAGTGGGCTTATCCCCCGGAGGTACCAAAGCAGAGACGAGCAAAAGCACAATGCACCATCCTGACAGCGATATTTTCATGCTAACCATTAAAGAACCGTGACCCCGTTTGCTTTCAAAATCTTGCTAAAAAACAGCACCTGATACGGCAACGCGTTTTCCCAGTATTCCCAGGTATGCGCACCGGGCCGTTCAGTATAGTCGTGCGGAGTTTTGTTTTCGACCAGCTGCCGGTGCAGATCGCGATTACCCTCAATCAGAAAATCATCGACGCCGATATCGAAAATCAATGGCAGGTTGTTCGCTTTGAGCTGACTGGCGAGCGTCACCATGGTATAACCCGGATAAGGCGCGTCGCCTTCTTTTGGTGGACCGAGCAGCTTGACGAAGTTTTCGGAGCGAGACTTGGCAAAGTCAGCCGGTACTTTCCAGGTCGCGGTGTTGATGTTCATAACCCCGCTCATACTCCCCGCAGCCGCGTACAGATCAGGATGACGGCTTGCAATAAACATCGCCCCATGACCGCCCATCGACAAACCAGCGATGATGCGTCCTTTCTTGTCCCGAACGGTACGGTAGGTTTCGTCAATTTTAGACAACAGTTCTTTGGAAATAAACGTCTCGAACTGACTGTTTTTGACCAGTGGACTATCATAGTAGTAGCTGGTCGGATCGCCATCGGGCGTGACAATGATCAGGTTATACTGGTCGGCCAGCCGATGCAGTAAGGTCTTGTCGGGCACTTTCGTCAGCCAGTCACGGAAACTGCCGGTACCGCCATGGAGTAAATACAAAACGGGGAAGGGTTGCTTTTTCGCTTTTCGGTACGCTTCTGGCAGTACGACAGCCGCCCGCAGTGTTCGGTTCATGCTCGCACTGGGCACCTCCAGCGTGTCAACTCTGGCGGCCCATGTGGGCAGTGTCATTAGACAAAGGAATAGAAATTGCAGTGTTCGGGTACAGGTTTTCGGCATGATTTTATTGAACAGCGGTTCCGTTTTCTTTTAAGACGTTACTAAAAAACAAGACGTGGTTGGGGAGCGAAGCTTGCCAGTAGTCCCAGGTGTGGCCACCGGGTCGTTCGGCGTACTGATGGGGCGTCTGGTTGAGCGTCAATCGACGGTGTAGCTCCCGGTTTGCTTCGATCAGAAAATCGTCCGTGCCACAATCGAAAATCAACTTTAGTCCATTCGTTTTCATCCGGTCGGCCATGTTAATTACCGAATAAGAAGCCCACCCATCTGGAGACTGATCGAAGGGGCCTAAAATCGTTTCAAACTGTGCTTTGATGTCTTTGGCAATACCGGGCGTAAGTATCCAGCCATGCATATCAGGATTCAAAGCCGCACTCATGCCGCCTGCCGCGCAGTAAAGCTCTGGATGAAGTGCCGACAGGTGTAACGCGCCGTAACCGCCCATCGACAAACCCGCAATGACCCGGCCTCTACGGTCGCGGATGGTGCGGTAGGTGTTGTCGATTTTGTCGATGACTTCTTTGGTGATGTAGGTTTCGAACTGGCTTTTTTTATTGACTGGACTATCCAGATAATAGCTAAATGTTTCGCCTTCGGGCATCACAATGATGATGTTGTGCTCATCCGCCAACCGGTGCAACAAGGTTTTGTCGGACGTTTTTGTAGGCCAATCCGTAAAGTGCCCGAAACCACCGTGCAGTAAATACAGGACCGGGAACCTGGTTTTGTTCTTGATCGCATCCGCCGACGAGTAGGATTCCGGCAAAACAATGGCGGCTCGAAACTCTTTTTTCATAACCGCACTAGGTATGTCCACGGTGTCTACTTTACGGACAAATAAGGGTAGTATCAGGAAAAAGCTAAGAACAAAAGACAGCATTGCGCATCAATCTTATCCGGGTATTTACTGAGCTACAGTCCCGTTTTCTCTTAAAACCTTCTGAAAAAACAGAACGTGATACGGCAGTGAGTTTTGCCAGTACGCCCAGGTATGAGCGCCGGGCCGCTCGGTGTAGTCATGGTCAACTTTGCTGTAGACTAACCGGCGATGCAGCTCCCGATTCGGTTCGATCAAAAAATCGTCTACGCCACAGTCGATAACCAGTTTCTGGCCGTTGGCTTTGATTTTGTCTACCAGATTAACCACCGAGTTTGCCGCATAATTATCGGGTGTCGAACCCAATGGTCCCAAAATCCGGGCGAATCCCGGTTCGATGGCTTTTTCGAAATCAGGATTGATGCGCCAGGTCTTATAATTCAAATCCAACGCTCCGCTCATGCTACCAGCCGCGCAATACAGTTCCGGATGACGAGTCGCCAGATACAAAGCCCCGTGCCCACCCATCGACAAACCCGTAATAACCCGTCCTTTGCGGTCACGGACCGTGCGGTACGTGTTGTCAATTTTATCGACAACTTCTTTGGCGATATACGTTTCGAACAGATTGTCTTTTTGAACCGGACTGTCCAGATACCCGCCGAGCCGTTCGCCTTCGGGCATCACAACAATGAGATTATACTGATCGGCTAGTTTTTGAACGAGCAACTTATCGGGCGTTTGTTTAAGCCAGTCGCTGAATTGTCCGCCACCACCATGCAACAGATACAGCACAGGGTAAGCCATTTTGTTCTTGGTGGCGTCAGCGGAGCGATACGCTTCGGGGAGTACCACGGCCGCGCGCATCGTTCGTTTCATGGCCGCACTTGGTATGTCCAGCGTATCGACTTTGGCGCTAAAAGCCAGAAAAGGAACAACTTGTAGAAGACTATAAACAAATAAGGAGGTTAAGCGCATGGTTCTGATTGAATCGTACGGGCATGGAATAATCAGCGGAGACAAACACTGATTTCCTTTGCGTTAAAAGTACGCAAAGATGCGTTAACTTCGGAAAATGCAACATCTTTATTGAAAAATTTTACGATAAACTATAATCATCCAGTTCGCAACGTGACTTACACGGTCTTAATCAGGCATTTCTAATATGATTTTGCCAATGTGCCCACTGCTTTCCAGCAGGGTTTGCGCGTTGGCGGCTTCGGCGAGCGGAAACGTACGATATACAACCGGTTTGAACTGACCACTGGCTACCAACGGCCACACATGTTCTTCAACCGCAGCGGTCAGAGCTGCTTTAAATTCGGCATCGCGTGGTTTTAGCATACTTCCACTGATCGTAATGCGCTTCTTCATCAGAGTAGGAATGTGAATCTGGCTGTCGGCCCCCTGCATCGAATTAATAAACATCAGCCGGCCATCCATAGCCAGTAGCCGCAGGTTTTTGGGCGTATAACTCCCTCCTACCATATCCAGAATAACGTTAATTCCGATATTGCTGAGCACCTCTTCAAAATCTTCGCGCTTGTAATTGATGCAACGTACTGCGCCCAGTTGCTCACAAACAACGCATTTTTCGTCGCTCCCCGCCGTAGCATAGACTTTCGCGCCAAACGCCTTCGCCAGTTGAATCGCAGTTATGCCGATGCCACTACTACCACCGTGAACCAGCAAGATTTCTCCCGCGCTTAAGTGTCCCCACCCAAAAACCGTTGACCAGACCGTCATCACCGTTTCGGGTAAGGAAGCGGCCTGAACAAAATCAAGATTTGTCGGTACGGGAAGGCAATGACGCTCATCGACGGCCACGTATTCGGCGTAGCCACCGTCCCGAATTAGCGCACACACCGCCTGACCGACCTGCCAGCGAGTAGCTCCCGGCCCGCATTGTTCTACGGTTCCTGCTACTTCCAGACCGGGTATCTGACCCGCCGGACTAGCACCGTAACCGCCCTGTCGCTGATGAATGTCACTCCGATTGACACCGGCTGCCCGTACGCGGATGAGCACCTGTCCTGCTTGAGGTTGGGGCGTAGGTTGTTCCTGAAGTTGAAGAACCGAACTGTCGCCGGGTTGAGTAATGATGATTGCTTTCATAACTCAATAACTGCAAACGAGCGTAATTGTCCGGAACATAGAATGATCGTGTGCCATTCCAGCACGCCAAACTAAACACTTACCGCGCTAGCGGGTAGTTACTGAAAACAACCCAACTCCGATGAACCCAGCTACTCAACCTGACTCCAATGCGACGGATGCGCTACGGAAGCAACTCATTACCTTACTCAGAAAAAGCGAAGCTCATCAATCGTTCGATGACGCGATCAAAAATTTACCGACGGATTTGCGTGGTGTAAAGCCCGACAATTTGCCGTATAGCATCTGGCAGTTGGTTGATCATATTCGCATAGCCCAATGGGATATTCTCGAATTTTCCCGTGACCCTAATCACCAGTCGCCCGATTGGCCCGAAGGCTATTGGACAAAAGAACTACAGCCATCGGACGAAGCAGCCTGGGAGCGAGCGCTGAATCAAATCCGCCAAGATCGGGACGCGTTTATTGACCTTCTCAATGACCCGGAACGAGATTTGTACGAGCCTTTTGCCTATGGACAGGGACAAAACTTACTACGGGAAGCCCTGCTCATTGCAGACCACAGCGCGTATCACGTCGGCGAAATCATTATCATCCGGCGACTATTGAATGCGTGGCAAAGTTAGCGACACATGCTTTTTTCGGATGGTCAAGAGCGGACGATAACGCCCGTGCGATACGGTCAAAGGAGTATATAATGCTTTTTTAGCTGCTTTTTGGTCTGTAGATGCGTATTCGCAAAGCGATACGTATACAGACCAAAAAGCCTTCATGACCCGTACACTCGCGTTTCAATTTTTCTTGTTTTGTTTTTCCCTGACTGCATGGGGTCAGGGAAAACTAAACGCGTCTCAATCCACAACCCGTTCTGCCAGTCGCGCAGCAATACGCAAGAATCCGTATGGAGAATTGCCTTTAGGAGCCATTAAACCGCAGGGCTGGTTACGGGAAATGTTGGTTCGTCAGAAAAACGGCGCAACGGGTAATCTGGACAAGCTGTATCCGCTGGTCATGAACGAACGGAACGGCTGGTTAGGCGGAGACGGCGATCAATGGGAACGGGGCCCCTACTGGATTGACGGTCTGTTGCCCCTTGCTTACATGCTGGACGATCAGGAGCTGATCAACAAAACGAAACCCTGGGTAGAATGGGCCATCAACAGCCAGCAGCCAAACGGGTACTTTGGTCCCTCCAAAGATTACAGTTCTGAACCGGGACTCCAGCGCGACAACAGCCGCGACTGGTGGCCCAAGATGGTGATGCTGAAAATCTTGAAACAGTATTACTCCGCTACCAACGACAAACGAGTCATCAACCTGATGACGAATTATTTTAAGTATCAACTAAAGGAGTTGCCCAAAAAACCGCTCGATCACTGGACCTACTGGGCGCGGTATCGGGGTGGCGACAACCTGATGGTTGTTTACTGGCTGTACTCCATTACGGGCGACAAATTCCTGTTGGACCTGGGCGATCTGATTCATAAACAAACGTTTGATTACACCAACGCTTTTCTGCATACCGACATGCTGAGTAAGCCGGGTAGCATTCATTGCGTAAATCTGGCGCAGGGCATCAAAGCACCGCTGATTTATTACCAGCATCACCCGGAAAAAAAATACCTGGATGCTACTAAAAAAGGCTTCGCTGACCTGCGCAAGTACAACGGGATGGCACACGGCCTCTACGGGGGAGACGAAGCGCTGCACGGCAACAATCCGACGCAAGGCTCGGAATTGTGCTCGGCGGTAGAAATGATGTTCTCGCTGGAAAGTATGCTGGCCATAACCGGCGACATTGGTTTTGCCGATCATCTTGAGAAAATCGCCTTTAACGCCCTGCCCGCCCAGATTTCGGACGATTTCATGACCCGCCAGTATTTTCAGCAGGCCAATCAGGTGATGGCAACGCGGCAAGTCCGCAATTTTGGCGATAACCACGGCGGTACTGATGTATGCTTTGGCTTGCTTTCCGGCTATCCGTGCTGTACCTCAAACATGCACCAGGGATGGCCTAAATTCACGCAAAACTTGTGGTACACGACGGCTGATAAGGGAATTGCCGCCTTGGTATATGCGCCCAGTGAAGCTAAAACCACCGTTGCGAATGGAATAAACGTGACAATTAACGAAGAAACGAATTACCCGTTCGAAGAGACGATCAAATTTACGCTTACTACCGATAAAACGGTGAAATCGGTTTCCTTTCCGTTTCATCTTCGCATACCGGAATGGTGTACGAAAGCGTCGATTAAAATCAACGGAAACACATGGCAGGAAGCAAACGGCAACCAGATCGTTACGATCAATCGGACTTGGCAATCGGGCGATCTGGTGGAACTGGAATTACCCATGCATGTTAGTAAGAATGTGTGGTTCGAAAATTCCATGTCGGTCGAGCGCGGACCAATTGTCTACGGTCTGAAGATCGGTGAGGAAAGCAAGCTGGTTAAAAACGACAAAGATCCGATTGATTACGGGTCTTCTTACGTAGAAGTTCGCCCGACGACGCCCTGGAATTACGGCTTGATTCCGGTACCGGATAACAAGCTTGCGGAAGCTTATAAAGTAGAAAAGAGAGGACCTGTTTCGCCTTTTCCCTGGAACCTGGAGAGCGTACCGATCCAGATTAAAACACGAGCCCGGCGAATTCCGTCCTGGGGTTTGTACAATGAATCGGCTGGGCAGCTTCCATACAGTAGCATTTATAATCTGGAAACCGGTGCCGAAGAAGAAATTACGCTTATCCCGTACGGCTGCACCAACCTGCGCATTTCCCAGTTTCCGGTCGTTCGAAAGTAACATCGATTATGAGCCCAACGCTGTGCATAAATTATGTTTGTTTCCTCACCCTTAACGCATCTTGGCTACGCAATTCATGAAAAACGTTTTCTCGTTGGGCTTTCTTAGCGCTTTACTATCGCTTACGGTTAGCGCTCAGTCGCCCAAGCCTGTTCCCGAAAAGTACCGGGAGTTACCACTGTCGGCCATCAAACCCACCGGCTGGTTACGCCATCAGCTGCAAATTATGCGCGACGGTACAACCGGTCACCTCGACGAAATTTACAGCAAAGTAAGCAATGACAACGGCTGGCTGGGCGGCAAGGGCGATGCCTGGGAAGAAACCCCTTACTGGCTCGATGGCGCGGTACCGTTGGCTTATCTCCTGGATGACAAAGCTTTACAGCAAAAAGTAGCAAAATACGTTAACTGGGTTATCGAGAACCAGCGTCCATCGGGTTACTTTGGGGCCACCACCAAGGATGAGCGAGAGAAAAACGTTAAGATAGACGTCGCCAACTGCGCTTCCGGCGACGATTGGTGGCCCAAGATGGTGATGCTGAAAGTAATTCAGCAGTACTATTCCGCTACGAATGACAAGCGGGTGGTTCCGTTCATGACGAAGTATTTTCACTATCAATTGCAGGCGCTGAAAAGTTGCCCCGTTGGTAAATGGACTGAGTGGGCAGCGTCGCGCGGGGCGGATAATGTCATGATGGCGCAATGGTTATACGGCATCACCGGCGACAAATCGTTGCTTGAACTAGCGTCAATGATCGAATCCCAGAGCTTTCAATGGAGCGAATGGTTGGGTAATCGCGACTGGGTGATTGGCGCTGCGGCTCAGCAGAACGGCGACCACTGGATGCGTCGTCACGCGGTCAACGTGGGAATGGCGCTTAAATCTCCCGCAGTCAATTACCAGCGGACTGGCGACGCAAAATACCTCCGATCTCTGAAAACGGGTTTCAATGACCTGATGACCTTACATGGCTTGCCGATGGGCATTTTCTCCGGTGACGAAGATTTACATGGCAATGACCCAACGCAGGGCGTCGAACTTTGCGCCATCGTCGAATCGATGTTTTCCCTGGAAAAAATCATTGGTATTACGGGGGATATTCAGTACATGGACGCTTTGGAGCGTATGACATTCAACGCCTTACCAACGCAAACCACCGACGATTACAACGCCAAGCAGTATTTTCAGATTGCCAATCAGGTTCACGTGAAGCGCGGAGTGTTCAATTTCTCCTTGCCTTTCGGACGGGAGATGAACAATGTGTTTGGTATGCGGAGTGGTTACACGTGCTGCCTCGCCAACATGCACCAGGGTTGGACAAAATTTGCGACTCATTTGTGGTACGCATCCCCCGACAAGGGCCTGGCAGCTTTGGCGTATAGCCCCAACGAGGTAACCGCAAAAGTAGGCGTCAAACAAACCGAAGTTACCCTGCGCGAAAGTACGACTTACCCATTTGACGAAACGATTCGGTTTGATTTGTCTACCCCGTCGGATGTACAGTTTCCTTTGCACCTGCGTATTCCCTCCTGGTGTCAAAAAGCAATGGTAACGGTTAACGGCAAATCGGTTCAAACATCCGAAGGCGGAAAAATCATTGTACTCAACCGGCTCTGGAAAAACGGCGATAAGATCATGCTGCAACTCCCGATGGCCGTTAACACCTCAAACTGGGGCCGTAATTCGCGGACGGTGGAACGAGGCCCACTGGTGTATGCTCTGAAACTTGAAGAAACCTGGCAAAAAGAAAACCAGAAGGAGGAAGGCGACTACTTTACCGTTTTTCCGAAAAGCGACTGGAATTATGGACTGCTGGATAAAATCGTGAAAGATCCGGCAGCCAATCTGGAGGTAAAAATCGGTAAGCCTGTTACAGACACCTTTGTCTGGAATCTGCAAAACGCCCCGTTGGAAATTAAGGCATCCGCCAAAAAGATTCCGGAGTGGAAAATTGTTAACGATGTTGCCCCCCAACCCGTAACCGATCGGAATGGTCATTTTCTCGGCAAATTGGATGACAACGTAGAAACGATTACGCTTGTACCCTACGGCTGCACAAAAGTCCGCGTAGTCGCTTTTCCCGTAGTTAAATAGTACCGAACACCTATTGCTGAACGTTCGTGCCGTGAAGGGGGCATTACGGGCTCGTAGTGCCCCCTTCACCTATTTAGGCGTATAGGTCAACTGCACAACTACTGCCTGCTGCCCATCCTGGTTTGATCGACGCCAGCCGACCGCTAATGGGAGATGCTTTTGCAGATACACTTCAGCCCCAAGAACCAGCTGACCATATTCGTGTGTACCGGTTGCCCAATCGCCGAGTATGTGTACTTTCTCGAACCAGACACCCGCGTCGAAGCCTGCATGAAAACCTACCGTCGATCCTTCGGCCAGATAGCGCTGATTACCGGCGTAAGCGCCTACAACGGTTTTGTAGTGTTCATTGGCAAAAGAACCACCCAGGTTTACATACCCCCACCCCACCCAGGAACTTCGGTCTTTGGTAGGATACAGGTTCAGCCCCGTTTGTCCACCAATGCCTATATGCAGACTTTCGGTTAGGTCGAACGTTTTTTGTGCATTGAGCAGTAACAACGGCGCATAAGGCATTTCAATCGTGGTATCGTTGCGTTGCCAGGTATGCTGCTGAGGCAGGTAATCCAGGTTGTACAGATTCACACCGACTTCCCAATTGCGGCCCAGGCCGTAGTTCACCGTTGTTGATGAGCGTAATTCTTCTGCATTTACGTCGACCTGCTGTTGAGCCAATATTTTGTGTTTAGGCGTCATATCGGACGATGGAACGCTGAAAATAGTTTGCTGAGCCAGTGCACTCAGGCTACAGCTTAGCAGCCAAAAAAGAAGATAGATTGTTTTCACGTTGAGGAAAAATGGAATTAATAAGCTACTTATTTCCCTGTTTCATCGTCAGGGGCATCAACAGGTTTGGATTCGGGGGAGCCTTTCTGACGGAGAAAGATAGACAGCACAACAATGGAGAGTACGGATAGAAACTCGCTCTGCCAGTTCTGCAAGGATTGAAACCAAAACTCACTAGTTCCCAGAAACTGCCCTAATGAAAGCACTTCCGTTTTGCCTTTCAAGGCGTTTTCCGTGTTGTATTCTTTCATACCACCGATAGCATGTAGGTAGAAAGAAAGGGCAAACAACAAAAGAAAGGCAATACTCAACGAGTTCTTATAAAGCATCAGGATTAGTCCTCCCTGCCGAACGGGCCAGGGTGCGCCCGGACGCGTGGCCGATGGCTCCCGATCCACTTCTTCCGGCTCATCGAGGCTTTTGGACTCAGAAGAGCCCTTCTGTCGCAGTGAAACTGTTAGAAGCACGTACAGACCCATCTGCAAAAATTCGCTCTCCCAGTTTTCAAAGACAGCTTCAATACAGTGACCGCTGCTCAGGTACGACAAAAAGTTAATGGGAGACCGTCCATAATCGGTTAGCTCATCATTGAAGTTGTGCCAGCCTACAACCAGCTGACCTCCCAGCGTCAATAACGTGATGACAACAAGCACAAGAGAGAGGTTATTCTCGCGCAAAAACTTCTTCATATAACGCCAAATTGATTTAGTTCTAGAACGTGCGGTTAAAGGGTATCCATTTTAAAGAACCTAACAGGCCGTATTCGTTTTCCGCTAAATGCAACAGTTGCTTACTGTCTATGTCACCTAAGTTATAACTAAGATCACTGAAAGGTTCTTTGTGTTACTGAACGACCTTACATAAGCGTCTTTCGATGATTTGAAAGCACCATAGTCAACCCATCCTATCCATCAACTGTTACGCTGTAATGAGCTAACAGTCCGGCGGGTACGTGATCCCTGCAATAGCTCCATTCCTAGTTTCAACAAAGCCAGTTAATTAAGTAAATTTTCTAAACTCTGTACGCACCAGATTATAATCTCTTTTTAATTATGAACCGTTTCTCATATCTAGGTTGGCCTAGTTTATTGATCAATATAGACTCTTCGAAAAACGGTTCGTATAAAACCGTCACCTGGTCGTCCGTACTTTTCGATACCGCTGTTTAAAAAATGGTCCGTACGCTCTTTTATCATTAGTAGTTTGACTTATAACCAGCCAACATTCTGGTTGAATCATTTCTATACGCTGACTATGTGTCAGAGTAGATCGTTGAGATTCAGCAACCTGTTCTAGCAAAACTGTCCAACTATAACTCATATCACGTCGAACTATAACCTATATCACGTATCCGCGGAGAGTTTCTTTTTTATGCGAACTGCTTCTTATCTAGGCTGTTTATCGCTTGGTTTTTAAGAAGAAAAAGAAGAGAAACACACAACAAAATGCTGTTGTGTGTTTCTTTTTATAAAGTTTTAAAATAGTTTCTTTTTAGACCCTCATAACCACTTATAAACCAGTAATTTACAAGCTGAACTATAACCTATATCACGTTTAACTATAACCTATATCACGTTTAACTATAACCTATATCACGTTTAACTATAACCTATATCACGTCGAACTATAACCCATATCACGTCGAACTATAACCTATAACACGTATGTATAACCTATAGCACGTACTACTATAACCTATAACACGTACGGTGTGGATAACTATAATAAGTCGCGCTAACAATGCCGATAATCCTCAAAAAGTTGACATTCCTACACATACCCGACCGTGTTTACGGAAAATTAGCCTGAATTATGTACTGATCTAATTGTTTTAGCCTGAACGCACAGGTTGAACTATAACTCAAATCACGCAACTATAACCTGTATCACGTAATGAACCACTGTTCGGGTTTCTGTGGCGTTAATAGAGTTAACGTGCAAGTTTTTGTTATGCGATCTTGTTTTTGTAAGTTCACCCCTGTTGGCTGCAATAGTATGGCAAAAGAAACGAAGGTTCGGAAGCGCGCTGATATCGGTGAACGAACGATTGCTCGCATGAAAGCGGGTCGTAACGGAATTGTGGAAGCTACGTACCGAATGGACGTAGTTGAGTTCAGAGTTTTTTTTACCATGCTGACGATGATCAGCCCGGACGATGTTACCTTCTGCGAATACGAACTACGAGTAGCTGACATTATCCGGTTATTTAGCTTGAGTCGGGATGGACGTAGCTACGAAACGATAAAGGAAGCAGCCGAGCGGTTGGTCAACAAAACAATGGTTATCTACCACACCAAGGAAGATGGCAATCGTTACCGAACCGTTATTCCATTTCTGACAAGCGCCAGCTCACAAATTGGCGATGCTAAAATGGAGTCTATTCGCGTTACGTTTCACCCCGAATTAAAGCCGTTTCTGCTGCAACTACGAACCGAATACCTGGAATTTGATGTACGGAATTTAGCGCGGGTACAAAGTCAGTATTCTATTCGGCTCTACATGATGCTGCGTCACCAGATGAACCTTAAAAAAACATCGGTTCGCTACACGGTAGAGCGTCTGCGGGAGGTTTTTGAAATCGGTGATAAAGATTACCCGCTGTATGGCAATTTCAAGCAAAAGGTTTTAGTCAGAGCCTGCACAGACTTGAGTACGACAACCAACATCCGGGTCGATAAAATGGAGGAAGAGCGTAGCAACCGGAAGGTTGTGGCGGTCGTCTTTCACATGTCTTCACAGGAACTACCGCTTGTTTTACCCGATGGTGAAGGCATTACGACCAGCGTAAGCACACCCGTAGCTACAAGTAATAAAAAAAGTAATAAGGTGGTCGTTGAAATCGATGACCCAGCGACTGACTCGTTGGTAGATGAGCTTCACCCGCTCGTTGCTCAGTATGTTGGTCGCGAAGCCGTACGTACCTGGCTGCACCAGTCGTCGGAGGAGCAAGTGCGTACAGCAATCGATTATACGCTAAAGCAACTTAAACAGGGAGCTACCATCAAGAATGTGGGCGGTTATTTACAACGGATGGTGAGCATGTCGATACCCTTATCGTTTGATGAGCCGGTCCCTCCTGTCACCAAAACAAATCGCCCGACTGACGTACAGTCGAATGTTCAGAAGGAGCAACAAGCCCTTGAAAATGCGCGACTCGAAGCCTTGACAGAGAAGAAATACCAGGCGGCCATTCAGGTGTTAAGTGATCATCCTGAGTGGCATGAAACCGTTGCTGAACACATGCAGTCGGGTTTGTTCGGCAAGTTCTACAAGGAAAAGCTCAGTCTGCTCGAGAACATTAGGAATCCGGCTATGTACGGTCCTCTCTTCCAAGCTGTAGAGCGACTCAAAGCCGATGTTTTTACGGATATTGACTAATCGTTTGTTTTTTAGATACAATTTTTCTACCAGCTACCCTAAAATGCCTGTCAAGAGATTTGCTTACTAATGAGAAAGTAACATAAATCGCCAGAATTATTTTGGATAAAACAAGTTCTTTATACCTTTGGAAAAGATAAATATTTATCCAGGGTACGATGATCACTCAGGAGAAGCTAATCCGGTTCCTACGCGCCAAACCAGCGCTTAATCTGTCTCAGATCGAAAAAGAAGCTGGTATACCATCAAAAACGCTGCACAAAGCACTTTCTGACCAGAAAGATATTCCTGCCAAGCACCTTCCTGCCTTAGATGAAGCTGTTCGTAAATACGGCTATTCCGAAGCGTTGTTCGATAAGGCAAAAGTAATTTCAATCGTCAACCATAAAGGGGGCGTTGGTAAAACGACAACAACGATCAATGTTGGAAAAGCGCTGAGCTTGTTAGGAAATCGCGTGTTGTTAGTGGACATGGATTCACAGGGCAATCTTTCGCAGTGTTTCGGCATTCACGTTCCAGACGAGCAGGTGATCGACGCTTTATTGGGAGGGTCTCCCCTACCCATGATCGAAATCACCGAGAATTTGTTTCTGACGCCTTCCGATATACGTATGGCTTATCGGGAGTCGGAGCTTGCCAATTCCATCGGTGCCGATCGTCGCTTGTCGCTCAAACTGGAAGAAGCGCGGGACAAATTTGATTATATTCTTATCGATTGTCCGCCAAGCCTGGGTATCTGTACGACTTGTTCACTGGTTGCTTCCAATTACTGTGTTGTGCCCATCCAGCCGGAAGCCAGCGCGTACCACGGTGTTGAAAGCTTGTTCAACCGAATTGCCGAAGTACGGACCTACATCAATCCAACGTTGACGGTAAAAGGCATTGTCTTTACGATGGTGCACAAGAATCAGAGCGTCCACAAAAGTATGATGGCTCACATTCGGGATACTTTCCAAAACTTCCACATTTACGATTCGATCATCGAAGTGTCAACGGTTATCAAACAATCGCAGGTTGCCAAGGAAGATTTGTACACATATTCTGCCAAGTCTCCTTCCTGGCAGCAGTATCACCAGTTGGCTACCGAAGTAATGACGATCTGATATGAAAAAAGACTTCATGAGTTCGATGAAAGAGAAGACGTCAACGTTGCGACCATCTCTCCTATCTACCGAAGAAAATATAAAGAATCAGATCCTGGTTCTCGACAAGCTGCGCGATCTGATACCGCCTTTAGCCAATGACGAATACGACCAGCTTCAGCAGAATATTCTTAAACATGGTGTAAAAGATCCGCTTACCGTGTGGGAGACAACACCTGCCGCTGCTCAGGTTGATACGGACACGTCTCCGCTTTTTGTTCTCATTGACGGGCATAACCGCTACAGCATATGCCAGCAGTACAAACTCGATTACCGAATTAATCTCGTTCGGTTTTCGACGCTGGATGAGGTCAAGGATTACATGATCGATTACCAGCTGGGCCGGCGAAACCTGACCGCTGAGCAAACATCCTACCTGCGTGGATTACGCTATCTGCAACAGAAATCGATGCGGGGCGGGAACAGAGCTGCCGAAAATGCGCAGGGCGATGTGGCGGCTACACTTGGGAAAGAATATGGCGTAAGTAGCCGAACCATCAAGCGCGATGCTGATTTTGCTGCCGGTCTGGAAAAACTGGCTCCTGATTTGAAGCAGGACGTTTTGTCTGGGAAAAAGAAACTGGCAAAAGCGTCGATCAACGCCATTGCCAAAACGGAAATAGCGGAGCCTGTCCAGGACGCCGATGACTTGATCAATGGCGTATCAGCGCCGAACGTGCCAGGCGAAAAGCTGTCGAAGGCAGGTGAAATAAAATCGAAAAAAAGTCAAATACTATCGCTTGAGACAACCATTCGGGAACTGGCTTCCGGGAAGCTTAATGTCCAGACCTGCGCCCAACTAATCGCAAAAACAGACGAGTTGCAGGCACTACTTCGAGCAAAGTGACACGCTGTCACTTTGCTCGAAAAAATTCTTTTGACAGTCGATTATCTCGAAGTAGCAACCAGCTATTTCCGAATCAATTGCTTTCATAGGCCTTGAATTACAGGCCTATTTTTGTTTATACATAAGACATCTTCGTCTCTTCCTCTCGACTTTGTTCTCGAAGGTCGTTCGTCATTCGTTTTGGCAATTTCAATTATCAGTTTCCGGCGGGTAAATAAATTTTCTTTAGCTAACACTTTGAGCTACGGCGAGTTAAAATAGTATCGATTTAAGTAGAAATAGTATTACCAAAAGATTCCTTATTTTTGTCGCCCAATTTAAATTTTCGCTCACTTATGAGAACATTCGGTTACTTTTTAACCGTAATCTGGCTAGCGGTCTGTAGCAATACGCAGGCGCAAAATCAGCAGGTTACCGGGAAGGTCGTCAACAAAGCGGACAAGGGTGCGTTGCCCGGTGTCAACGTCCTGATAAAGGGCACAACTACGGGTACTGCTACCGATGCAAATGGAAATTATCAGATCAGTGTCTCCAGCGGAGCAGTGCTGCAATTTAGTATGATCGGCATGACCAGTCAGGAAGTTCCGGTCGGCAATCAGACCACGATAAACGTTGAGTTAGCTGATGACGCCAGAGCGTTGGAAGAGGTGGTCGTTGTGGGTTATGGTACGCAACGCAAGATTGACGTAACGGGATCAGTTGCCCAGATCAAAGGGGAAGAACTGGTTCGCCAGCCGGTATTATCAGCCACGCAGGCGCTGCAAAGCAAAATGTCCGGCGTTCAAATTATCAATTCGGGTGCACCAGGACAGGCACCAACCGTTCGTATTCGCGGAACAGGTACGCTGCTGGGCGGGGCCGATCCACTGTATGTGGTCGATGGGATCATTACCGAAGATATCCGCAACATCAATACCTCGGACATTACATCGGTTGATGTGCTCAAGGATGCTTCGGCGACGGCCATCTATGGGGTTCGAGCTGCTAACGGTGTTGTCCTGATCACGACCAAGCGTGGAAAAACAGGTGCGCCAACGGTCTCCTACGATGCGTATATAGGTATTCGTACCCCAGCCTACCGTGTTAAAATGGCTGACTCACAACTGTTTGCTCAATACAACAATGAAGCTGTTCGGTACGATGATGCCAGTGCGACGCTACCGTTCGACCCGGCTACCGCTACGACGAATAACACGGACTGGTTCAAGGCGATTACCCGCACCGGTTTTCAGCAGAATCACGCCTTGTCGGTGAGTGGTGGTACCGAGAAAACGACCTATCTGTTCAGTGCCGGTTATTTCACCGAAAAAGGGATTCTGAACGGCACGGATTATAACCGGCTTACCCTTCGTCTGAACAACGAATACACGCTGACGCCGGTGTTTAAATTAGGTCATAACCTGAGTCTTGCCAACGACAATTCAAACCTGTCGAGCAATTCCGATCCGGCTTTGCCTGAATCGAACCAAACGGTTTACGCGGCATTCACAAACGCCTACAAGCAGGCTCCGCTGGTGCCCGTTCGGAATAGTGATGGTTCGTACGGGTACACACCACGTAACAACGTAGCCAATCCGGTAGCGCAACTGGATTACACGAACTACAAAGCGCGGGGGCTCCGGCTGCAAGGCTCTTTCTATGGAAACCTGACAATTCTGAAAAAGATCACGTTGCTCTCCAACTTCGGGATTGAGACTAACACGAGTCGCTCGTACAATTACAATCCTGTTTATCAGGTATCGGCCAACCAGCGAAACCTGACAAGCCAATTGTCGACCGGACGGGTTAACAACACGCGCTGGCTGTGGACCAATACGGCTGAATACAGCAACACCTTTGCGGAACGCCACACGGTGAAAGTATTGGCCGGGTACGTGGCCGAGCGTTTTCAGGACAATGTTCTGGTTGCTGGTCGGCAGGATGTGCCACCCCAATCGAATTATTTTTACCTGAACACGGGTAGCGCATCGTCGGCCACCAACAGCGAAACGGGCAGTATTCAAACGCGCCAGTCGTACATCGGTCGGGTCAACTACAATTATTCGGATCGCTACCTGTTTACGGCTACCGCTCGTTACGACGGATCAAGTAAGTTTCCGACCACCAATCGCTGGGGATTCTTTCCGTCTATTGGTGCGGGTTGGGTACTGAGTGAAGAACCATTCCTGCGGGGAAAAACGCCTTTCGATCAGTTAAAAGCGCGTGTGAGCTGGGGTAAAACCGGTAATGACCGGATCGATCCGAGCGCCTTCCTGTACACGATTGCCAGCGGACTGGATTATCCATTGGGACCCAATCAAACGCTGCAACAGGGACGCACCATCACCAACCTGATTGACCCTAATTTACGCTGGGAGGTTACCACGGGTACGGATATCGGTTTAGAGTTTGCCTTGGCTAATAACCGGCTTACCGGGGAGTTTGCTTATTACAACAAACGGACCAGCGACGCTTTATTTCAACGACCCATCGACGCTATTTTCGGTGATGTGGATGGGGCTTATCTGACCAACGCAGCCAGCGTCCGCAACCGGGGGTTTGAGTTTGCTTTAAACTGGCGTAACAACTCGACCAAAGGATTTCAATATAACGTAGGCGCTAACGTAACCATCAACCGCAACCGGCTCGAAGATGTGCAGGGCGGTTTGCCGATCAACGAGGGTGGAATCGGTAACGGACAGTACACAACCCGCACGGCAGTCGGCCAGCCAGTCGGAAGTTTCTGGGTGTGGCAAACAAATGGCATTTTCCAGACGCAGGAAGCTGTTAATAACACAAGCGCGAAAATCGAAGGAACCAAGCCGGGTGATTTCCGCTACGTGGATCAGAATGGCGATGGTGTCATTGACGACAATGACCGGATTTTTGTCGGATCGTATCAGCCTAAACTGTACTTTGGCGTGAACGGTGGCTTCACCTACCGCAGCTTTGATTTCTCGACGGACTGGTACGCTAATTTTGGCAACAAAGTGTACAACGGTAAAAAAGCGCAGCGATTTGGTAACGAAAATATCGAAGCGTCGCGGGCCGACCGATGGACATCGACCAACCCCAGCAACACCGAACCACGGGCCAGTAACGCGGTACCCATCTCGTCAACCTATTACATAGAGTCGGGTTCTTTCTTCCGGATCAATAACATTACGCTGGGTTACACGCTGCCCAAATCCGTGGTGTCATCGCTTAAAGTAAGCCGGGTTCGGTTTTACGTAACCGCGCAAAACGCGTTGACAATTAAAGCGTTCTCGGGATACACACCCGAATTGCCCGGAAGCAATCCGCTGAATGCAGGTATCGAACTGAGTACGTATCCCGTAACATCGGCGTATCTGGCTGGTCTGAACATTGGCTTTTAAGTAAACAACGAATATGAAAACCTTACAGAAAATTGCAACCTACGCTTGTTTTGGCGGACTCATGGTCGCTGGTGGCTGTTCCAAAACATTTTTGGATGTGCCGCCACAGGGACAGCAAACGCCAACTGATTTCTTTTCAAGTAATGCCGACGCAGCTACCAGCCTGGTCAACGCGATTTATTCCAAGATGCTCGACTGGAATTTCCATTCTTTTTCCTGGAATGGCGTAACCAGCATTATCTCCGATGATGCCGACAAAGGCAGTTCGCCGGGCGATACCGGAACGGATAAAGACCAGTTGGATAACTTTACGTTTACCCCATCAAGTCTTTCGTTCAACGAGTTGTGGGGTGGCCATTACGAAGCCATCGCGCGGGCCAATCAGGCACTGGACAATCTACCAGCGCTGAGCATTAACGATACGCTGAAAAATCGGCTGATCGGCGAAGCCAGCTTCCTGCGCGCGTACTGCTACTTCAACCTGGTCCGTTCGTTTGGCGGTGTACCGCTGATCACGAAGGTAGCCGATCCAACCAATCAGACGGATATTCAGAACGGTCGAGTCCGGGCCACATCGGCGCAGGTATACGCGCTGATCGAATCCGATCTGACAAAAGCCGTCGCCAATTTACCGGAAAAGTCGCAGTACAATTCGGCTGATCTGGGCCGGGCGACGAAAGGGGCGGCTAAAGCCTTACTGGCCAAAGTGTCGATGTACGAGAAAAAATGGAACGTGGTTCTCCAGTTGACCGACGAGATCATTGCTTCGGGTCAATACTCGCTTATGCCTAACTACGGAGAACTCTGGCGCGAATCGTCTGAGAACGGAGTAGAGTCGATTTTTGAGATTCAAGGCCGGGGTGTAACGCCCAACAAAGGGGTTCAGGGTTACTTTGAATCGCAGGGAGCACGTGGGGAGAATGGTTGGGGCTGGGGTTTTAATACGCCTTCTGAAGATCTGGTTAAAGCGTACGAAACCGGTGATACGCGTATAGATGGAACGATTATTCGGCGCGGTATGACCTTGTGGGATGGTCGGGTGATTAGTGCAAACGCCGAAAATCCGTATTACAACATGAAGGCCTACGTCAGCTTTACCCGCGAGACCAACAACGGCAATACGTGGGAAACCAGCAAAAATATTCGGGTGCTGCGCTACGGTGATGTGTTGCTGATGAATGCCGAAGCGGCCAACGAATCAGGGCAAGCAACTAAAGCGTTGACGTCGCTCAACCTGGTTCGGGCACGGGCGCGGGGCGGTGTTTCGGGCGTTCTTGCCAACGTTACGACTACCGTCCAAGCCGATCTACGGCAGGCTATCTGGCGCGAACGTCGGGTTGAAATGGCCTTTGAACACGACCGGTATTTTGATCTGATTCGTCAGGGGCGGGCAGCCGCCGTTTTTCAGGCGCTTGGCAAAAACTTCGTGACGGGTAAACACGAGTTATTCCCAATTCCACAGCCGCAAATTCAGTTAAGTGGCGGGCAGTTAACGCAGAACCCAGGGTACTAGGCATTCGATTATCGAATCTAATTTTAGTCGGCTTCTGTACCGGTAGTGGGCAATAAAACGCTTTGCCGCTGGTGCCGAAGCCGATCTTTTATTCTGAAAGTTATGAGACTATTATTCATTCTTCTTTTATCATGTGGTGGCTTAACTATGGTTTGCTGCCAACCGAAACCCCAACCCATTGCCTCCGCTCCAACGGCGTTTTCGCTTTCCAGTTCCGACGTTCAGTTTCTGGATAGTTTGCAACGCGATACTTTCCGCTATTTCTGGGAAACGACTAACGCTGACAATGGACTCGTCCCTGACCGTGCTCCCTCGAATTCATTTGCCAGTATTGCCGCTGTAGGATTTGGCCTGACATCGTATCTGGTCGGGGTTGAGCGTGGCTATATTACGCGGGCGCAGGCTGCCGAGCGAACGCTTAAGACCTTACGTTTCTTCGCCAACGCACCCCAGTCAGAGAAAGCATCGGGCATTGCGGGATACAAAGGATTTTTCTACCATTTTCTGGATATGAAAACCGGCGAACGCTTTAAGCAGGTCGAGCTTTCGACCATCGATACGGCCCTGTTACTAGGCGGCATACTAAGTGCGCAAAGCTATTTCGATCAGAACAACGCCACTGAAACCGAGATCCGGCAACTCGCGGATACGATCTACGGACGTGCTGACTGGACGTGGTTTCAAAATCATAACGGTGCCAAGCCACTGGTTTCAATGGGTTGGCATCCTGAAACTGGCTTTATCAAAAACGACTGGGCGGGATACAACGAAGGCATGTTGCTTTACGTGCTGGCACTGGGTTCGCCGACGCATCCTGTCGGTACGGATGCCTGGGCTACCTGGACAAAGACCTACCCATGGGCTACCTTTTACGACCAGACACACCTAAACTTTGACCCGCTATTTGGCCACCAATACTCGCACGTATGGATTGATTTTCGTGGTATCAAAGATGAATACATGCGCGGAAAAGGTATCGATTATTTTGAAAATTCACGGCGGGCAACCTACGCGAATCGGGCTTATTGTATGGTAAACCCGGCTAAATGGCAGGACTACAACTCAACCATTTGGGGACTCACCGCTTGCGATGGACCCAGCGATACACTGGTAAATGGGAAACAATTCTTTTCGTACCGGGCGCGTGGGGCAGCGAGTACACAGATCGTTGATGACGGGACGATTGCGCCTACAGCGGCTGGTGGATCGATGGCTTTTGCACCCGAAATCTGCGTCCCGGCCTTACGAGCTATGAAAACAAAATACGGAACTAAGCTTTATGGTACCTACGGGTTTCGGGATGCTTTCAACCCTACGTATCGTTATCCTGCCCGCGTGGCCAATGGTTCAACCCAAAACGGCTGGTTTGATATTGATTACCTAGGCATTGACCAAGGACCAATTTTACTGATGGCTGAAAATCTACGAACGGGTTTTATCTGGAAACTGATGCAGAAAAACCCTCACATCAAACGTGGATTGGTTAAGGCTGGATTTACAGGAGGATGGGTAGCCAACTAACAAATTCGAGCAGTTAGCGCAGTTGTTCATTAGGGTGTAAAACAGGGTCGGGGAGCAAAGTGACACGCTGCCACTTTGCTCCCCGGTGTTCGTAAATGAGGAGTTTGTTATGATATCAAATTCTATAATTTGAAATGCCAATCAAGCCGAGAGTGCCAGTTTTAGTGATGTCGGCGGGGCCGCCCGCGCGGTTCTCAAAACCGACGCTTGGCGTCAGCAACTGGTGTCGGTTTTAAGAAACCGACACCACCGCAAGGGGTGTACTGCTATGAGCTGATAGAACCACAACCAGTATCTATTCGTCAATGGATTATTGGCTATTGCTGGTAATCATGATCTCGAAATCGATGTTATCCTGCCGGAAAAACTATAGGCAAATGACAAGTCGGCCTAAGTCATTGTCACCCGGTAAACGCAAAATTGGAGCAAAGTGACAGCGTGTCACTTTGCTCCAATTTTAATAAAAGGCACAGCCTAATCGCGTAAGAAAGAAAATGTTTTTCCCTGGTATTGCGGCAAACTCTCTCTGATCAACACAAACGAACGATAGGCACTCGTCGCTGCGGCCAGGTTGTCTAACCAAGCTGGTATGGAGCCGCCCGGATCTACCCGGCACGTATACGTAACCTGAAGGTTTCGCCTGCCAACCGAACGCACCTGCCAGACCGCTAACCAATCAGCAACCCGAACAATACCCGTCTGAACGGGGACAACATTCGGCACCCCGACCGCCCGGATATGGAGCAGTTTAGAAGCTGGATCCTGCGCGAACGTCATTTGTATCGTCAAATCCCGGTCTTCGACGGGCCAGGGCAGCTCGTTGATGATGTGATAGGTTAACTGTGTTTCGCTCGTCCGACGAACCAGATACGCTGACTTGGTCTTGTAAATAGTTTTTTTGTAGTTAGCAATGTCGGATAGCAGTGCGACCAGTTGGCTTTGCGTACCTGGCAGTGTACACTCTACTTTTAGCTCCGTCAGTCGGCTTCCTGCTACGTGACGAGAGTAAACCTGTATCTGGTCTTTATCTTTCTCCAGATGCCAATCGCCGGTTGGTTGTGCCTGTACAGTCAACGAAGACGAGCTAAACCAGCAAAGTAAAAACCACAGCAAAAACAAAAATCGGCTCATTATTTTGTCAACGAAATGGGAAGAGGCATCAAGCATAGAATGGGTTAGAATGCAGTCAGAGACCGCATGCGCCCGATCAGAAATTTTAGCCAGCTTGTTTGCTGTAACAGCCCGAAAAGGCCAATTCCGGTTAATGCGCACGTAAGTCCGGCCAGTACATCTAATACGTAATGGTGACTGCTGTATACCGCCGAGAACCACACGCCCAGCATAACGACGATGAAAAAAACATTGATCAACCCCATCTTTTTCCGCACGCTATGGTAAACCACAATCACCGGATAAGACGAGTGTAACGATGGCATAGCGGCAAAAACGTTGGAGCTCTTGGCGTAGATAGAATGAAAAACAGAGACACCAAAGTAACGGTCGAAGTTAGCTAAGCCAGCCGTGTTGCCGGGGGTATGGGGATAAAAGTTAAACCCATGCTCGTGAATATACCAGGGGGGAGCGGCTGGATACGCATAGTAGATAACAAACCCGATCAGGTTGACCAGCAAGAAAGTAAACGCAAAGGAATAGTAAGTTGGTTGGTCTTTGAAAAAGAGGTAAGCGGCAAACATCATCGGTACGGGAACCCAGGTCAGGTAAAATAACCCGGTCAGCACATCCAGAAACGCTGTTCGATGAACAAGCCAGAATTCATTGGGGGTTAACAGTACCTGGCCTTGCGTGATACCAAATAGATTTCTTTCCAGCTGGTAAAGCGATTCAATGTGAACGGAGTTGTACAGGTAGTTTGGAAACGCTTTCATGTAATCGAAAATGATCCAGTATACCGCAAAGATGGAAAAAGCGATGAGAAACTTTCGACTGATGACAGAGCCGTAATACAGTCCGTTGACTAAGCCTGTCAAAGCAAGCTGGTCGGAGTTGAATCCGACCAGCAAATAAGAGACGACCAGATAGACAACGGATATTGCTGTTAAAACCAAAGAACCTTTAAGAGACCAAAAAGGAGACGTACTTGACGATTGGGGCATAAAATAGGCAAATCGTATTCCCATACGATTTAATGTTAAACAGGAATACGCTCTACCGTATTCTCTCCGGTGGCCGCGTTGGTGCCTTCCAGTTGAATGTATTTTACGTTAGGTACCCAGAAGGTACCGCCTTCGATGCGGAGATAAATCCGTCTGAGGATCACCTTTTTCTTATTGACCATCGCGTATACGTAGTAGCTGGCATCCTGGTCTGATTTCGCCAGCCGCAACGGCAATTTTTTGTACGATACAAAATTCAGCTCATACTCCTGATTAGCCAATGGACGCGATTTGATCCCATACGCAAACGTACGTTGAACGTATGAAAGCTCTTCCTTCTGACTTTGCTCGGTATAGCGAATCCAGAATACATGCACAGGGTCTTGCTTGTCGGGTTGACCGTTTTTTAAATTCAGCGCACAAATAATTGTGTTGGTATTTGGGTCGCGCTGAAGATAAAATAACTGGTTAGGGATGTGCTGCGGAGTCGGGAAGTTTAGTTTTGTCTTGTCCTGCTTAATTCCGGTCGGCGCTTCTTTAGCTAATACGGATGGCCCGGAAATCGTCATGAGCAAAAAAAGCGTAACTGCCAGCGCCTTCGTTGGGGTGGACGATTTCTCTTTCTTTTCCAGCGCTTTTTTCGCGTCGATCAATCGGTTGTAGGCCGTTATGTTGGTCATGATTGCCATGATAGTCAACGGCAGGGTAAAGATCGACATCGTTTCAAAGACGTGCACGGGAATGCCGGGAATAAACACCTTGAAATCGGGACCTAGTAGCGGGGCAAAACAGCCGCAAGCCAGCGCCGATACGCCAATGGTGATAACCCGTTCAGGACGCTGCATCAGCCCGCCCTTGCACTCGATACCCAGACCTTCGGCGCGGGCCCGCGTGTAACTAACCATCATGGAACCAATCAGCGCGATAAAGGCGAACAGAGAACTGAAAAAATAGTGCTGAGCAATCAGGTAATAACAGATGCCCAGAAACAATATAAGCTCGCTGTAGCGGTCAAGAACGGAATCGAAAAGTGCACCGTAAAGCGAACTCATTTTACCCAGACGAGCAACCTGTCCGTCCAGCATATCGAATAAACCGGCAAATAACACCAATGCACCGGCCCAGCCGATGTAGCTGAAATCGCCCCGATTACCTTGCTCGGCTCCGATGATGAAAATCAAGGCAACCCCAATATTCAGCACTAATCCAATGGTGGTAACCATGTTGGGTGTTAGCCCCAGCCGGATTAGTAAGCGAACAATTGGGTTGATAACCGAGTAGATACCCAACTGAATTTTTGTGCGAATTGGAATGGCCTGTTGCATAACTTGTAAGCATAATGGGTTAAAAATCGAACGTGGCGCGGGCTCTGATACCCAATGGCGACACGTTAGGATGATCCAGGTAAGTAAGCCGTTTTACCAGATCGATTCGGAAAAATTTTAAAACGTTAGCAACCCCTACGCTTGCTTCGAGGTAAGGTGTTTTATTCAATGTGTAGGTGTACGGAACGCCGGACGCATCGACTGGAAACTGGTACAGCGATGGATTCAGCTTTGGATCGTTCTGACTCCGCAAGCCACCGTAAAGCGCTTTGAACGAAACCGCTTCCCGCCATTTCAGCTTTTTGAATAATGGGATTTTGTTAAAGAAAAATCCATTAAACGAATGATCGAGGTTAACACTAGCGTAGTGATCACTGACAAATTCGAGGAAGTTCATCAGGTTGTACGAGTTAAGCTGATAGGCATAGGTCTGATTGGCCCGGTGTATGTTCAGGAGCGGAAAAGGTGCCTGACCAAATATGTAGCCGCCCTGTAAAGTTACGTTCGAATAGCCAAGTTGCGACAGAAAGAAGCGTTTACTGATGGTACCCGTCAGGTTTTGGTAGCTATATTCACTATTGAGCAGTCCTTTAACACCGGTGGCAAAGCGAAGGCTGAAAATAGGGTAGCGGTTAGCGATAGGGGTCCGATAAATTTTACCCTGATAAAACTGCTCGTTCGGTGCCCAGCGTGCTTCGACCGAAAATTCTGTGGTTGTGAGCGTGTGAGAGGGTATCGTTTCGGATTCATTCATCCGCTTAAATTCCAGCCCGCCCGCCGGCTCCTGCTGCCAGTTTTTGATGCCAAAACTATACGAAAAGTGGTTTTCAAATTCGTGCACGTAATCAATCCGCCAGGTGTCGTTGTATAACCATTTATCGTTGACCCCGCGTTTGAACGACAGCAAAAAATTATCTTCCTGCACGAACTGAAGCTCCTGACCCGGAATTTTGGTGTCGCGCTGGAAGCTAGCCCGGATGTAATTCTGCGGGAACTGGTAAATCGATTTGTTATTGATCGAGTACGTACCGCTCAGAAAATATTTCCAGCGCTCGTCTTTAAATCCGTAAGCCGCGTAGGTTTCAGCGTAGTAGCGTTTGCTCAATTCCGGCGTTGTCCGTCCGCCCAGTCGTAGCCGAAACCCTTCGACCGGATTGAAACTGTAGAACGTGTTTGCCGGACCGACTTCGAATGAGCCGAACGATTTATAACCTGCAAACAGGATTGTAAAGGCTTCCATCGTCCGTTTAAACGAAGGCATCTGTTTCAGACTATCGATGTTTTTGTACACCTTCGATTCGGCGCTGGAAAGCGTATCATGGCGATTGCCCAGCCAGAACTGTTCTGGTCTAGTGGCGGCATCGGCCTCTACTACCTGGGGCTGGCCATCGTAAACTTCGTCAGCTTGTGGTTCATTGACGTGATAATTTCGGTAGGAGAGGGTTCGCTGGCCGAAGACCCCGCCACCCTTGTTTTTGTTGATTCCAAAGTCGGCTAGTAAATCGCTTTTGCTGAGGTAGTACTTGCCATCGGCATGCTGTTCAAACTGCTGGCGGATCTGCAAGTCGCGAACCCAGTTCAGGTTGATCTTAGGGTTTACGGACAGATTGATCTTCTGAACCGCGTAATTGCTGTCAAGCGTTACGTACATCTTACCCTCGAAAAGCATGTCCGTAGTATTACGAGGCACGAAATTCAGGCCAACCAGTTTGGTATTATTAACGGTGATCGTATCAGCCAGATAATACTGATAGAACGTTGGAGCGCTACCAGCAATGGGACTCAAGAACTGGTTAGTCATCAGAAAAATCGAATTCTCGTAGATATCGATTTTCGAGTACATCCGGTTCAGATAAACACTAAGCCCATTGTTGTCGAAATACTGACCAAAGTCAACCCGTTTGTCACCTTTAATAATGGTTTTCTCTTTGTGTGGACTTCTCCGGTTGTAATGTTGAGAAAGCTTTTCCTCGAGATAAATGGGTAGCAGCGATTTTCCCGGTAGCGTCGTTGTATCCCGGTTTTCGAGCAGGAAGCGGTATTTCTGAAAAATTTTCCTGTCGGCAATCTTCGTTGATAAGCTACTTAACGAAAACTGCAACTTATCGTACTCTTCGTAGTCCGCGTAATCGTAATGGCCAAGCTGATTCTGTTCTTTGTGGCTGATCACGTTACGGATCAGTTCAACGGCTGGATTATTCTTGTTGCGATAGCGAGCTCGTTTACCGCTACGGATCACTACTTCGTTCAACAGCTGGGAGTTGGCTTCCAGCCGGATCGTTATGGTTTGCGCAATTCCGGGGGTTATCGGTTTTATTGCTGTTTTATAACCGATAAACGAAACGGCTATCCGGGCGAAGTTTCCTTGCCCTGTCAAGGTAAAACCACCCCGCTCGTTTGTCGTTGTACCGATGGTTGTTCCTTCAAAAACGATATTTGCGAAGGGTAGGGGTTCTTTATTGGCTCCGTCCGTAACGGTTCCAGTAACCGTTGTTGTCTGGGCAAGCGTGATATGACTCAGCAGCAACAGCCCGCTCAACAGCAGAACCGATTGGCTGAAAGCGTGGCGCAGAAATTGGTTCATGATAGGCTGAAGACAAAATCTTTCTGAAGAAAATAGTTGTAAGTGACACCTACCAGAATACCTACGCCCGTTTTGGCTAATAGATAATGAACACCCAGAAAATGAGTGGCAGCAAAAAGCCCGGCTGCATTGAAACCTGCATTTCCTACCCAAACCAATACAAATCGGTAAAACTGCTTACCAACGGGTTGATTGCTCTGCGTGAACGTCCATGCTCTAGCGATGCTAAAATTAGCCAAGCCTCCGGCGACAGCGCCCGTCAAACTGGCGGGTAGATACCAGCAATGCGCTAACTGAACGAGCAGAAACGTCGTCAGAAAATCGATGCCAGTGGCGATCAGTGAGGTGGCTTGAACTTTAAAAAATGTTTGCATACAGTTTATAAGAGGCCGGTCAGTAAGGCGGCCCGTAACAGCAAATTTGTGTATAGACCCGCCAACAAATCATCCAACATCACACCCCAGCCGCCCGATACTTTTTCGAGTTTTCGGATGCCAAAGGGTTTGCTGATGTCAAACAGACGAAATAAGAGCAGACCCGCCAATAAGCTTTTTTCGTGAATTGGAATAAACAGGAGACTAAGGCACATGCCTGCTATTTCGTCGATAACGACGCGGTAACTGTCCTTACCCCACTGTTCCTCTACTGAATCCGCTGACCAGATGCCAATGGCTGTGACAAGACCTGTAATCAGAAATGGAGCGAAAAAGGACGAATCGCCGGGAGCAAGCCAATACCAGACAAGACAGCAAGCGACGGAGGCTACCGTACCTCCCCCTTTGGGAATATAGCCAATGCCTAAACCAGTAGCGATCAGTTTATCCATTGCTTATTCTATTTTTCACGGGCTTCATACACTTCAACTTCTCTCGGAGGATCAACTTTGCGCGCTGACCGTTCCCTTACTTAGTTAATACTGTTGTCGATTGAACAGCCATTTTATTGTTAAGTGACGGTACCTAAAGCCTATCAGGCAGCCTGTTTCAATAACAGATCCTTAACGTTGATGGTCCCTCACGGGGTTAAGTATTATTGACTAGAAGGCTTCAATCTAGGATTATTGCTATTTGCTATCAGCCATATGCAATATAGATTATTACTATACAATCAATAATTTTACTGTAAAATATTTAACCATTTACGTCAAAAACTAGTTCTTACCTTTTCTGCGGGTGATAGGTCATAAAGCGGTTAATTATTACTCAATGTATTGATAATAAGCTATTTGGTAAGTAAAAATAGTTTAAATTTTTGCTTATGCAAGTTACGAAGGTGCTAATGAGTATTCGGTACATAACTCGATGGTTAACAAAAATAATCAATTACAACAGGGATAATGCGCATCAAATAGAGTCTATAGACTATAGATAATTGTTATGAATGAAACTTGTTTTGTTATAATTCTTGGATAATTCCTGTACGAATTAATTTATTAACGCATACCTTTCGGACAAATAATATGAGCGTAGCAGCTCATAGCTATCAATTAAACCAAACAAAGGTGACGCTAACGTTATATGCTGACTCTTTAGGGATGTTGGCATCAATACGAAACAGCCTGACCCTGAATGGTTCTACCTTCAAACAACTGTTAACTAAATCTCCGGCTTTGTAAGGAGGTAACACGTTTAAATTATGTTTGACATTTGCACAATCGGGCACATATCACTAGATAAGGTCGTTACAGCGCAATCCGTGACCCACATGCCGGGTGGTACTTCGTTTTATTTTTCTAAATCGCTCCTACAGTTTGACGTAAATTACTGCCTAGTCACAGCGGTGGCACCTCAGGAACAGCCCATTGTAGATAGTCTGCGCGCCGAAGGAATCGACGTTTACAGTTTACCAAGTGAGAATACAGTCTTTTTCGAGAATATTTACAGCGAAGATCAGAATTACCGCCAGCAACAAGTGCTGCGTAAAGCGTCGCCATTTGACGTTGCTTTAATGCCAACGATCAGCGCTAAAGTATTCCATCTGGGCCCTTTACTGTATGATGACATTCCGGTGGCTCTGATCAAGGAATTAGCGCAGAGAGGGCAGGTTTCGCTGGATGTGCAGGGGTATCTAAGAGACGTTCGCGCTAAAAAAGTAATCTATCAGGATTGGATCGATAAAAAGCAAATCCTGCCTTACGTGAGCATCCTAAAAGCCAATGAATTTGAAATGGAAGTGATCACGGGCAAAAAAAACGCACGCGATGGCGCAAACTACTTAGCTGATCTGGGTGTATCGGAGGTCATTATTACCTTGGGTAGCGAGGGATCACTTGTCTACACAGGAGGCACTTTTTATAAAATTCCAGCGTTCCGGCCAACGGCTGTTATCGATGCAACAGGTTGTGGAGATACCTACATGGCAGGCTATTTGTGGAAAAAGACCAAGGGCGCTTCGATCCAGGAAGCAGGTGAGTTTGGAGCCGCGATGGCTACGTTAAAAATCGGTTCTTCTGGACCTTTCACCGGCCATCCCGATCAAGTGACGCAGGTAATGGAGCAGGCACTTTACGATCATGCCAGAATCGCAGTATCGTAAATAACAGTAAGGGGGCCGGTGACTGACGAAATAAGCCTAACCGGTTCCCAACCATATAGGCCATAATCACTAGAAACGTATCGTCATCACTAATTGAAAGGCAAAAGGTCCGTGAGCCAGACAAGGAGTCTAATTATGATACAGTTCTTAACGATATATTATTTAACTAATAAGTTAAAGTTGATCTCCTCTTAAATTGTTTATGACCTTGCGAAGTACCTGCATTGCATTTTCAAATTCCTGCTCGGTTATTCCTGAATTGGCAGCTGTGTACATCTCATAAATCCAAGGCAAAATTTCCTGTTTGAGTTGCTTTCCCTGATCGGTGAGAAAAATCAATTTGTTGCGTCGGTCATTCGTATCCTCTTGTCTGTAAACCAGCTCTCGTCGGGTCAGATTGTCAATCAGGTAGGTTAGACTGGCTTTATCTTTTAACGTCGCATTGGCAATCTCCTGCTGGTTAACACCGTCGTTTTCCCACAGATACCCCATCACCTGCAACATTTCATAGGTTAGATCGAACTTTTGCTGTTTGAGTTTTTGCTGGACAAACTGTCGAAACGCAATATTGACTTCAATCGCTATACGTGCGAACTCTTTTTGCGCTCCTGTAGACTCAGCGACATCGATCAAATTATCATTACACATTCTTACTTGTTGTTTAACGTACCGCCACAAAGATGCAAATGTTAGTTAAATACTTGACCATTCCCAATTATTTAACGCTTAATGTGTGGATTCTTAGTATAGGTAAAGGCGTTATCTAAAACGTTCTGTTCTGATCGTGTTGTTTTCAACCGCATGAATAACATTCACAAGAACCGTTTCATAAGGTAACAGTTTTTCTAATTGTTTAAATCTTGTCTGCTCGTTGAAAATAGGGGAGGAGCTTATTAGATAAAATGTTCTGTTACGAGTAGTGGGACAGTAGCCACAACCAACCAACAGTTATCGCTTAGTCAATTGTCTATCGGCCAGCAATGGCAGGATCACTGTAAATAGACTATTGTTGTCAGTAATAATTGGCTCAGGCTGATCGAGTAGGCGATACTTGGTTGATATGTTAGACAACCCAACCCGGTTGGATGCCATGCGTATACGTTTACGTTGAAGGTTGTTTTGTACCCGGAGCCAGCCCTCCGGATTGGTATCAATCGTAATGCGCAACGGTTGAGTGGCTTGCTCGCGGTTATGCTTGACGGCATTTTCGACCAACAATTGCAACGTTAAAGGTGGGAGTAGCTGGGACCGGAAATCTCCCTTAATATCGACAGTAAGCTCAATTCCCCGTTGGTGACGCGTTTTGAGCAGATAATAATACGACTCAATAAATACCAGTTCGTTATCCAGCGTTGTCAGATTACCCTCGTTGGTTTGTAACAGGTAACGGTAGACTTTGGCTAGTTCATCAACAAACTGTTCGGCTTGTTTAGGCTCATCACTGATAAGCGATGAAAGCGAGTTCAGACTGTTGAACAGAAAATGAGGATTGACCTGATTTTTGAGAACTTCCAGTTGATTTAGCAAAGATTCGCGCTTGTACACTTCAGTCTGTATACTATTCTCCCGCCACTTGGTAAGTGTATAGTACAGCTCGTACATGCACAGCGAAATAACATTGGAGCCAAGCCCTATCCAGAAGATAATGATTTTTGTTGAAGGGGTAGGTCTAAAATCGAAAAAGGGAATCAGTCCATACACGTAAAAAGCAATAACCTCGGTCGCGATGGTCATAACGATAAATACCGGAAATTCGAGCAACATACGCTTAGGCGTTTGCGACAAGTCCGGGTATTGATGCGTTATCCAACGAATAATTGCTGTTTGCGCAGCCAGCAGCGAGAAGCAGACCAGATAAGCGATACTGGACGACAAAATTAAAATACGCCAATCGGAGAAGTAGCGTGGACCCAGCCAAACATAGTTGCCAAGCGGGACTGTCCACGAAACTAAACCAATGATGATCCAGATACTTTGCGCAGGGGGGTTAAGAAAAGGAAGTTTAAAGAGCCGACGAAAAAGGTTTGTCATAGAGTAGGCCACCAGCAGACGAAGGCCAGGCTGAATAGTTGACAGATAAGGCCAATATGCAGAATAATTTTGGGGGAATCAACGAAGTCGAGATTCTGTATAGACTTACTGACAAGGGTTTAGGCTACCTCTAGTTAATAGCCTAGCACCGATGGCCGCCGTAAACGTTACAGCGGCCATCGGTAGTGTTATCTCAGTTCGGTTGGTGGTGTTGTCGAGGGTGTGATGTATGGTGGCTTAAGGGGGGCAGGTCTGTAAATGGCTCCTGTCGCGAAGTCGACAATCGTGCCTGGCCAGAACAGAATAATATCCGCAATCAAAGCACCTACTCGCACTTCCCGCTGTGGTTCTCCATCACGGGGTTTAGTAACCTGATAGCTGGTTCGGGGTCCACCGAAGACAGTCGCGCAACTGGTTAAGGTTGCGACACTGCAAACCAACAAACATCCTTGAATCAAGAGCGATTTAATCGTTTTGTGGATCATAAGGGTATCAAAATAAAGTTGGTTCAAATAACGTCTTTTTGGCGATCTGCTTAACCATAAACTAACAAATAAAACTCGGCAGTACTCATGTTTACTGCTCTTTTGGTTGCTTTTGCCAGTAACCGTGGTGGTTAGGTGTATGAATTCTTTATGAAGAGGAGTTTTTGGTTTGTGTAGTCTAATTATAGCTATCAATTGCTGATAAATTAAACAAGCATGAACATAAATTAATAATGGCTGTATATTAGTAAATAAACTTGTCAGACTGACGGTTTATAGGCCGCTTTATCCTGAGTTCAGTTTGTTTCGACATCATGAGTACCGCTTTGTTCAGCATCGTTTTTCTGTTGACGATGCCGCTATGTTTGTTGTCTTGGCAAGACGCTGGTGGACAACCCATTAGTCAAGCTGGTGGCTGGCCACCTCTTCAAATTCTCGATGTTGAGAAAGGTTTACCTCAATCATTCGTTTCAGGAGTCGTTTTAGACGACGATGGATTTATCTGGGTGGGTACCCTTGATGGGCTGGCACGCTATGATGGTCGGCGCTTTATTACGTTTCAGCATCAGGACGATGACCCGACTTCCCCCATCGATAACGCAGTCAGTGGTCTTTGGAAAGGAGCAAAAAATGAAATTTGGGTTCACTACGAAAATGGTGAGATCGACCGGCTGGATACCCGAATGGGCCGCTTCTGGCACCTGACCCGCCAACCTGCCTTCGCCATCATTAAAAAACTTCCCTTCACGGTTGGTTGCCAGCTGAAAGTTGACCACCAGGGAAATCTATGGGGTACTTTACTCAACAAAGGCATATTCCACTGCGACTTCAAGCGCAATAAAATTCAGCAGTTGGGCAGGACTATTCACGGACTGGCGTCGGATACGGTCAAAGCCATTGCAGAAGATCGGCAGCAACGTCTTTGGGTTATCACACAAAACGGCCTGAGCCAGTTCGACAAAACAACAAATCGGTTTATCAATACAGCCTATCCGTTGCCACTGGTGCGTCCGGAAGGCTATACCGCTGCAGGCGCAGAGAAACTCGGCGTACTTGTACGAACTAGCGGTGAACTGATGTTTAGTGACCGAAAAAAGCTATACTTTTTTGACCCCAATCGCCATACGTTTCGGATCGTTGATCTGTCCATTGAAGATAAAGAAGGAATACGCCACATAGCTCAAAGCCCGAAAGGAGGGGAGTGGATCGAATACGCCGGAACCGTTTACCGATATACCGATCAACAAGGGTTAACACCCGTCTGGCGTTACCAGCCTTCAAAAGATAACCTGTCTACGGGTTTATGGTGCACAGACATAAGTTTTGATCAAGCGGGAGTGCTGTGGATCGGCGGTAATACCCTGGGCTTATTAAGGCTTGATCTGGCTGCGACACCTTTGCATACGTATTCATACAAAAAAGCGTTCTGTCAGGATGTGGTTCAGCAGGAGCTGGATGTGTCACTGATGGCTACTTACCGCTGGCCTTTTACGAATGAAACGGCTAATTCGCAAAGCTCGTATATCATGCGATCAAGCTATGACCCGTGGGGACGACTGTGGGTTGGTCTAGGCGACCAGGTAGGGTGCTATCATAATCAGCAGAAAAAAATTACGCTTTTACCCACTGTACCCAGCAAAATAACGGCCTCGTTCAATAATGGTCTGCGCGGCTTATCGATTGCTCCTGATGGTAAAATATGGGTCGTTACGGAACAGGGTGAGCCGTACGGGTACGATAGCCTGACCAGTAGCTGGCAAGCATTGTTTCGTGGGCGTTTGACCGCATTGCCGCCTACCTTAACGAATGACCTGCTGGTTGATTCGACAAGTTTGTGGGTAACGACCATCGGCAAAGGACTGTTGCATTATACGCTCGATGCCCGGCGCTACCAGGCTTTTCGATTCGGTTCGCCCGATGACAAACAAGCCAATCCAACACTTCTCGATTTAGAGCAGGACCCGACCCGTAGTCATTTGCTGTGGATCGGTAGCTATCAAGGGCTAATTTGCTTCAACAAACGCACCCACCGCTACCAACGTTTTACGACCGCGCATGGATTGCCCAACAATACTATTTACTCGGTGGTGCCCGACAGGCAGGGGTACCTCTGGCTTAGCACCAACAAAGGACTGTGCCGTTTTCATCCCATCCGACATACAGTTCTGAGTCTACAAACAGCTGACGGATTACCGGGAAACGAGTTTAACCGATTTCATCACCTTAAACTGCCGAACGGTCAGCTGGCTTTTGGTGGTATAAAAGGGTGGTTGGTGTTCGATCCTGCGCTGATTAAAGAGGACACATTACAGCCCGTTGTGGCACTAACCGAGTTGTTCATCAACAACCAGTCTGTAGCACAGTATGGAACTGACTCTCCGCTGCCAACGCCGGTCAATAATGCGTCGGACCTTCAGCTTTCCTATAATCAAAATTATGTAACGTTTGAGTTCGCTGCTTTGCATTGTCATCAGCCCGACCGGGTGGTTTACCGCTACAAACTGCGGGGGTATGATGATCGATGGACTATTAGCAATCAGCCGAGAGCCAGCTATACAAAACTTCCACCCGGTCAGTACACCTTGGAGGTGAATGCCGGCAATGAAACAGGCCAGTGGAGCCGTCACGTAAAAGAACTGAGCATCGCCGTGTTGCCACCCTTCTGGGCTGGCGGATGGGCGTATAGTTTATACACACTACTGGCGGTTTCGGGACTGGTTGGGTTTGTCCGGTTTCGCACAAAGCGTGAACGCGAACGCAATGAACTGTTACTTCGTGAACAGCAGGCCAACGAACTGCGGCAGCTTGATTTGGCTAAAACCCGCTTTTTTGCTAACGTATCGCATGAGCTTCGTACGCCACTGACGCTTATGCTAGGACCGCTGAAAAGCGTACTTCTAAGCAGAGAGCTAACGTCCAGGGATGAATACCTCGTGCAGACAGCCCAACGAAATGCGGAAAACCTGCTTGGTTTGGTGAACGAACTGCTTGATCTGACTAAACTAGAGGCTGGCAAAATGCAACTGAATAGTCAGGCTGTACGAGTAAAATCGTTGGTCAGTGGTCTGGTTGCCAGTTTCGATTCATTGGCGCGTCAGAAAGAAATCACGCTGACCAGCGAATTGGCTGTCCGTGATGAATTGATTGTCCAGTTAGACGAACGAAAATTGCGACAGGTGCTTACCAACTTGCTTGCAAACGCGCTCAAATTCACTCCTACCGATGGATTTGTAAAAGTGACCCTGAACTATGCTGAACCCCAATTGCATATAGCGGTGCTGGATACGGGTCGTGGTATTTCACCCGATGATTTACCGTATGTGTTTGATCGCTATTTTCAAACAAGGCAGTCGGACACACCTCTGGAAGGTGGGACAGGCATTGGTCTGGCGCTTTGTCAGGAGCTGGTACGGCTAATGCAGGGTACGCTACGGGTCGAAAGCCAGCTCGGGCAAGGAAGTACGTTTAGGATAGAGCTACCCGCTCCTATTAGCAGCATGCCGCAGCAGGAGTCCGACGCAGAAAGCCCCGTGTCGGAAGAAGTGGCAGGCGGCAATTCCACGAAACAACTCGCAGAAGAAGTAAAGGCTCATTGTGCGGATGTTGTATTGGTTGTGGAAGATAATCCAGACCTGCGCAATTACCTAGTGACCATCTTGTCACCGTTATTTACGGTACAAACTGCCGAAAATGGACAAGTAGCGTTGACACGGTTGGCCGAGCTGCCACTGCTACCGTCGCTCATTGTTTCTGACATCATGATGCCTGTCATGGATGGCTTTCAATTGCTGGAAACGCTCAAAGGAAATGATACGTACCGGCGAATCCCCGTAATAATGCTTACCGCCAGGGCCGAAATGGTTGATCGATTGCGGGCCTTACGAATTGGTGTTGATGATTACCTGCTGAAGCCGTTCGACGAGGAAGAATTAATGGCTCGAATTGCTTCGTTACTGCATAATCAACGCGAACGATCCGTTGCGTTGACAACGGAAGTTGTCGAGGTTTCGCAGAATGACGATCCATCCTTACCCACAACGGCTCTATCGAGTGAAGACAGCTTGTGGCTCGAACGACTGGAAATGTTAACGATGGCTCGCTTGAGTAACTTTGATCTGACCGCCGACGAATTAGCGTCCGAACTGGCAGCCAGCCGTCGCACGTTTTATCGAACCGTGAAACGACTGACAGGAATGACTCCGGCCCAATATCTTTCCGAAGCGCGCTTTCGACAAGCTCGTTTTCTCCTAGAAACTCGCCAGGTATCGACCGTCAAGCAGGTAGCTTATCAGGTTGGCTTTCGGCAGGTGAGTCATTTTGCCCAAACGTACCAGCAACGTTTTGGGAAAGCACCGGCTGACTATTTGTAAGAGAATCCTATTCTTCTGGTAACGCTGAAATTAGTGTCAACAGAATCCTTTTTCTGCTGAGTATCGATGCTACTTCTTGCCAAATGTGAAGTATACACCTGCCCCAAGCAAAAAAGCCTTTCCTGTTTCGCCATCATCAAATACAATGTGATAACCCGCATCGACATTTATGCCAACAACGGGCGAGAGGGCATATTGCAAACCTACTTTGGGTGCTATCCCAAACTTGTTAGCGCTGTCAGACGCTTTAAATGTATTATATCCGTCGGAGATTTCGACCTTAGTAGCGGACCGGTACAACCCAGCTTCCAGACCAGCGTAGGGTCGAAGAGCGGATTGGGAAAAAAAGTATTCAGCCTGTCCTGTCACCATAAGAAGATTTGCCGAGGCTTTAATTGATGAGATAGCGCCTGATTGAGGATCGAAAGGGATGATAGCTGAACTGTTTGAAGTAAAATACCGGCCATTCAATCCAATGGCGAAGTTAGGTTTAACAAAATAGCGTAGTGTAGCTCCACCCCCCCATTGACCATCGGAGAATGAAGCCCCTGATTCCGTTGATGCCAGATAGTTTCCTGTCAGGTTTGCCTGGAATTGTGCCTGTGCTTGGGGAGATAAGAGTAGTGCGCTTACAACAAGGAGCAAAGAGGCCGTTAGTTTTACGGTGTTTTTCATAAGGAGCATATTGCTTTGATTCGCGCTAAATTACAGTTGTTGTCAGGCTTTTTGTCTCCAAATGTACTCTTTCTCGAAAATTTGTTTCGGCTAATGTCTACACAGGTTGCGAACCTGTTGATTAACTTGCTGGCTATGTCTCATTAGTTACTTAGTTTCTTCTACATCGTTACGAGAAAGCGATGTAGAAGAAACTTGATTATGGCTGCTTCGCTGATCGAAGAACTTTTTGAAATGAGCTTATGCTTGAGTCGGTGTCACTTTAACGACAATGGATTTGGAGATCGGCGTATGGCTTTTCTCAGCCATTTGATCGATAGGTACCAGGACGTTGGTTTCTGGAAAATAAGCTGCCGTGCAACCCCTCGGAATGTCGTAAGGCACTACTATAAACCGATGTGCAGTTCTGGTCTCTCCGTCATATCGACTGTGCAGATCAACCGCTTGTTTCTCCTGTAAGCCCAGACTGGCTATGTCGTCGGGATGCATGAACACTACCCGTCGTTCGTTATGAACGCCCCGGTAACGATCCGCGTTTTTGTAGACTGTCGTGTTAAACTGATCGTGGCTGCGAATGGTCATCAACAGCAATTCATCCGATTGCAGCTCATGGGGTGTTGGTGCGTTGACCGTAAAGTGCGCTTTACCATCGCTGGTATTTTTAAACACCCGGTCGCGGGGATCATTCGGAAGGTAAAATCCGCCCGGCTGCCGCACCTTTTGGTTATAATTGTCAAATCCTTTGATGGTTTGCGCAATCAGATCCCGGATTCGGTCGTAATCCGCTACAAGGCTATCCCAGTCTACGGTCGATTTTTCGCCTAGTGTGGCCTTTGCCAGTTCGCAAATGATGGCGACCTCGCTTTTCAGATGAGGAGAAACCGGGTCCAATATCCCGTGCGACTGGGCTACTACGCCGGTGGTGCTTTCGCAGCTTATAAATTGCGGCCCAGATGCTTGAATATCGTGGTCGGTACGGCCAAGGCAGGGCAGGATCAGCGCCGTTTCACCATGAATCAGGTGGCTACGGTTTAGTTTGGTCGATACGTGCACGGTCAGTCGGCACTTGCGCAGCCCTTCGGCCGTGAAATTGGTGTCCGACATGGCCATCGTAAAATTGCCGCCCAGTCCAAAGAAAACCTTGCCTTTCCCCTCGTGCATGGCCTTTACCGAGGCCACCGCATCATAACCATTCTCGCGAGGGGGCTTGAACTGAAACACTCGTTCCAGTGCTTCCAGCAGTTCGGGTTTGGTTTTTTCCCAGACGCCCATCGTCCGGTCGCCCTGTACATTGCTATGGCCGCGTATAGGGCTGGCTCCTCCTCCTTTAATACCGATACTGCCTTTTAAGAGCAATAAATTAATGACTTCACTAATGGTAGCTACCCCATTCTTGTGCTGGGTCAAACCCATTGCCCAGCAAATAATCAGCTTTGGCGTGTACTTGAACAAATCGACAGCCTGCTGAATCTGTTCTACCGTCAGACCACACTGGGCGGCTAGTTCGTTTAGATCAAAATGGTCCAGGCTTTTGACGAAAGATTCGTAACCGGATGTATACTGTTCGATAAAATGCAGGTCGAGTACTTTGCCCGGCTGACCCGCCATAGCCGCTTTTTGCTCTTCCGCTATCAACAGCTTGCACATCGCTTTTAGCAGTGCCAAGTCCGAATTAATACGGACTTGCAGAAAGACATCAGCTAGTTTTTCTCCGCCAAACAGCATGTCGCGCGGACTTTGCGGGTATTTGAAGGCCAGCAGACCGGCTTCGTGCAGGGGATTAACGGCAATGATTTTACCACCCTTGCGCTTCATTTCTTCCATTGGGGTCAGCATGCGGGGAGCCGTTGTTCCTGGGTTCTGCCCCATAATCATGACCACATCAGCCGTCTCGTAATCCTCGTAGGTAACCGTCGCTTTGCCTAAGCCGAGGGTATCAGTCAAGGCAACTGTGGTCGATTCGTGGCACATGTTCGAACAGTCGGGCAGGTTGTTGGTGCCGAACATTTTGACGAAGAGCTGATACACAAAAGCGGCTTCGTTGCTGGCACGTCCCGAGGTGTAAAAAATGGCTTCGTCGGGTGATTCGAGCGCGTTCAGTTGATCGGCAATGAGGTCAAA
Source organism: Spirosoma liriopis (assembly GCF_023196085.1). NCBI lineage: Bacteria > Pseudomonadati > Bacteroidota > Cytophagia > Cytophagales > Cytophagaceae > Spirosoma > Spirosoma liriopis. The sequence goes on along the minus strand of NZ_JALPRF010000005.1, from coordinate 163,675 downwards.
AGCTTCTGACCAGTCGATGGGTACGTAATGAGTAGCACCGGGTCGCAGGACCAGCGGCTGAGTCAGACGACCCTGCTGACCTAACCACAAATCGCTTTTTTCGATCAACTCAGCGACCGAGTAGCGCTGAAACAGGACGGGGGAAGCGGTGTGCTTAGTCATGACCTCATCAGCCACTGCTTTGGCACCGCTTTCACAATACTCAGCAATGGGTGAGCGCTTGCCGTCTGGATCGGGCCAGGCGCAGGAAGGACAGTCGAAACCGTCTTTCTGATTCAAGTTAGCCAGGGCCTTCCAACCCCGGCTAACATTCGTACCGCGCAAGACGTGTTCAAACGAAGCAACAATGGCCGACATGCCAGCCGCTTCTGTTTCGGGTTTATCCAGTTCAAGGTCACCCGTAAATTCTTCGGGAGGAGTATTCTGATCCATACTTTGTTTAGGTAATGTCGATTGGTAACGCGTATGAGTGATCAGACGCCAGCCTATCCGAGTGAAAAGCCACCGAGCTCAGGCATGATAAACACACATAGGTATCGCCGAAGCTGTCTGTAAATACCAGTGCCTGATGTCAGGTTTATACGTTAATAAAACAAGAATAGATTCTTGGATTTATCTGCTCAACAGGTGGGGTGCTAAACGCTACCGTGGTTATCGTAATGTAAGATACAAATTGGTGAGCCCACAAACTATAGTTACTTTACTTGCTGGGGGTCCTCTGCCTTGCCGTACATATTCTGGCGGAACGCTGCTGACGCTTTGTAGGTTGCGTTGCGTGCCCGCTGAATGACACCCAACGGACGATGAGCTGCCAGGCCATGCCAGGGGCTGAAGTACATCTTGTCTTCTACCAAAGCCACCTTTTCGTCTGTCCATGCTTGCTGGGGAGCAATCGTTAGCTTTCCGACGGTGAGGTAAGGGCTTTCCTGCTCAGGCCATTCTACCGAAGCATCTTCTACTGGCATTTTTTCGATGTCAGTTGACAGTTGCACGCCAAATTCCCATTCTCCGCCGTTGGTAGCGAAAAAATCCTGCAATAGGTGGCGTAGCGCGTCGTCGTCACTGTCGATATCAATCGGCTGGTCTTTGAGAGAAGTTAGGTTGGATGTTACTGGCGTCAGAGAAAACTTAGCCATGTAATCGCCGTACAGGTATGCCCCCTGCGAATAATAGGTATCGCCCATTGGGTGCGTAGCCAATTGACCACCCATTCCTGGCATCACGCCCGCATCGGAACCGCTAACCTTTTCTACGACTTCGCCAATAGCACGCAGGGTTTTGGAGATTCCTTCTTTGAGGCCCTCGGCCTTGTTTGTCAACAGATCGAATCGTTTCAGACCACCCAGAAAATCTTTAAGCTTTTGCGGAAAAATGGGACTATTGACCAGAATAAAATCCTGCGAAGTTGATTCATCCGCACCGGGTAGATGCTCGCCTTCCACACCACCAATTTTAAAGGAAATGCCACGGGGTGTCGATACGCTATCAGGTAGTACATCACCCGGTTGAGTAGAAATACGCGCCGTAATCGGATAGGTGCCGGGTTTCGCAAACAAGCCCTGTGCCAGATAAGGAGGCAGGTTATCGAATACCTGAAATTCACCCGTCAAGATAGCATGACCTTTCGCGTGTACACTCCGTATGGCGTGTCCCTGTGACTGATACGTTTTTCGTTGGATATGGGCCATCGTATCAATAATCTCCTGAATGGTTTGGGCTTCGTCTGGCTCAGGCTGCTCGTAGGAAGGATCGTAAGGCAGTGGGTTGAAGTCTGCGGGCGCTTGTTTCATGAATAATGGTTTTGTCATATGACAACTTCATAAACCAATTAATGTTTTTGATTTCACTACATAGCATATAGGAGAAAATGGTATGGTATTTAAAGGTGCTTTCTTTTATGTAAGTATCTGATTGCTAAATCATAGCAGGGAATCAGCCGATTGCTCGCGCTCTAGCCTATAATGCGTTAGTTATAAGGTTCATTAGCATATGATTCTAGGAAACGATGTTTACTTTTTCGCCAAAAGCCGTGTTGATTTTTCAGGATAATCGCTATCTATCGCTATCAAATTTAGCTGTACATTTTTCAGACGGAATTTCCTGAATTAAGGGACGAAACACAACATTCAAACGTGCACTTGGACCAGGGTGTTTGGTAGCAGATCCAATTTGCAACCCATTTGAGTTGACAATGACTAAGTACGCCTATAGCCGATTATAGCGCTTACATTAAGGCACTGCTTAGGTAGCTCGTTTTGATAAAGAACAATTGACTAGCAAATGTTGAGACACATAGTGTTCGTATTAAACAACTGTGACGACTTCTCATCGGTACCGCAGATTTGGTAAAACTACTTACCTGCATTCTGGTTGAGCATGCAGGACAATCGATGTGTAGTCGATAATCGGAATAATGCAAGGTGGAAGCGTCTTCAAATCGTTTTTATAGCATTTTGCTCATACTTGCAGTAAGACATTCTCTTCTGTAACGCGCAGCTTGATCAAACAAGCGGTCCCTTGCTACGGTTTGTCTATTCGTTCCAGAATCTAATGAACAAACTGTGTATACAATATACAGACAGGATAAGGCTCTGGGACTATCAATTTAAATTAAGCAAAGAAATGGCATCTGGTATTTTTGCAGTTCTGGACGATATAGCGGCCCTGATGGATGATGTGGCTTTAGCGACAAAAGTAGCCACCCGAAAAACAGCCGGTATACTAGGCGACGACCTAGCCGTAAACGCAGAAAAAGCTACGGGTTTCCTGGCCGAAAGAGAGTTACCGATACTATGGTCAATTACGAAAGGATCGTTGATCAACAAACTTATTATCGTTCCCGTTGCGCTATTACTGAATGTGTTCTTTCCCATTGCAATCACATTTATACTGGTGTTGGGAGGGTGTTATCTGGCTTACGAAGGGGGCCACAAAATAATCGAATACTTTTTTAAGACGGCAAAGACAGATACGCCAGCAGCCGTAGCAAGTGAACAGGCTGATCGAGCCGTCGATCACGAAAAAGCGAAGATAAAATCCGCCATCATGACCGACTTTATTCTGTCAGTAGAAATCGTCATCATTTCACTGGGTTCAGTTACCGATCAACAGACAATGATTCAGGTAGTAACGGTGTCAGCGGTTGCCGTGATAGCGACGGTCGGCGTATATGGTCTGGTAGCGCTCATCGTGCGAATGGATGACGCAGGCTACCGATTGATTAAATGGTCAGACAATAAAGGGTTTTTCTCGATACTAGGCAATGGTCTTGTAAAGGCGCTGCCGGTTATCATCAGAATTTTAAGCGTAGTAGGAACGTTGGCTCTCTTGCTGGTTGCGGGCGGGATTTTTGTGCATAACTTAGACTTCTTGCATCATCTGTACCCTGATCTTCCAGCAATAGTGCGAGAATTTGGCGTGGGGCTGGTTGTCGGATTGGTAATCGCGGGCAGTTTCGCCCTGTTCAAAACAATTCGGGGATCAACTAAAAAAGTGGCATTGTAACATGTTAATTTTCAGCATATTACAGAAGTTACTATATCGTAGACTATTCAGATTAATCGGCTACTACCAAGCAGACTAATTCCCACTCAGGACATCGTCATTACGAATTCCGCGTTTGCTTTTTTTTATCGTTTCCTTGAGCGTCCCGAATTTGTAGTTCAAACTAGCAGTAAACGACCGATAGTAGTCCCACCGAAAACTTGTCTGCTCAAAATCAGGTCCGAACGTGTTGGAAAGGTATTTTCTGTAGGTGCGAAATGGGTTGCTGACCGAACCTGCCAGCACTAACTTGTCTTTGATCAGATCTTTATTGATGCTGAGCGAAGTAGCGAGCAGACTATTTGTGTTACCCTGTAAGTTAATACTTGGGCCATTCAGCTGCACATTGGCTGTCAGCCGCCAGTCTTTGGGTAGTCTGTAATTGGTGGACACAGCAACGTTGTACATCAATCCACTATTTTTGATTAATACGCTATTGACCAGCCCCTGCACCATCCCATAAGCAGCCCGGCTGTTTGCACTTAAGTTCCACTGTTTGGTGATCGAATAACTGAGGTTTACGTATAAGCTTGGGAGCTTCGCCGTACCTGTGTTTCCGTAGGAGGTTCGCGTAATGTTTGTCGCTGAATCGTATACCGATACCGTAAAAACAAGATTCCGAAAAAACGTAAATCCCAAGCCTATGTTAAGTTGAGCTTTTGCTGGCCTGCTATACGTTACCTGAATGTCGTTGACAAGGGCGGGTCGAAGTTCAGGATTGCCGCTTCGCTCGAAATTTGGATTAGAACGATCCACAAACGGATTTAACTGATTAATTCCTGGTCGTTGAATGCGCTGTGTATAGCTTAGGGTAAAGCCAGCGCTGTTCTCTAGTTTCCGATTTACAGATACGGAGGGGATCAGGTTAAAATACGTCCGTTGTAATTTGGCATCGACCGAAATAAAATCAGCATCAATAACGGTTTCTTCTATACGTAAGCCTGCTTTTACGCCCCAGCTTTTCAACGAATACTGATACGTCGCGTAAGCCCCGAACACATTCTGCGTATTCTTAAATCGATTGCTGATAGCTGGTTGAATCACATACTCGCGCGTTACAGAATCTGCTACAGCGTACTGAAAATTGCTTTGATTATCCCGTAAAATTCCTTTTATACCCGCTTCAATCTGGTGTTTTTTGATCGGGTGTACATAGTCTAGCTGAAACGTTTGTTCCGCGAAAGACTGGTCGTTTACTTGCTGATAGTCAGGCAGGATATAATTCATTCGTTCCGTAATGCTCAAATTACTATGCTGGCCGTCTCGATAGGATAGATAGCGGTACGAAAGGGTCAATAAACGGTTTTTATCCGCCCGAAAGCTGCGTTGATAATTCAATGAGGCATCTACACCCTGTCCATCTCCCGTACGGTTATTTTCCAGCGTGTAGCCTTGTTGATAAACACCTGACGTTGTTAATAAACTGGTCTGTAATGAATTGCCTGTCAATTGATTGCCATTCAGATTGAACTGAGCAACAAGTAGATTCTGCGCATCGATTTCATAGCTCATTTCGTAGCCCAGGTAGGATGTTCGACTTTTCGAGCCTGTAGTGCCTTCCTGTAAAAGATTAGTCGGTTGTTCACCGGTAGTAACTCGTTGGACACCCCCTCGAACGGGAAGATTATTGTAAAGACTAGCCCCGCCAAAGGCTGAGACGCCGAATTTCCCCAACTTTGCCGAAACGGATCCACCCAAACCCGGCCCGCCCACCGGAAAACGTTCGCTGAAGTTGATGGAACCGTTATAACCATTGTCCAGCTTTTTTGTGGTGATGATGTCGATAATCCCAGCTAATCCCTCTGCGTCGTACTTGGCTGGTGGCGAGGTAATTACGTCAATGCGCTCAATGGATGAAGCAGGCATACTCCTGAGAATGTCTTTGTAGTTGCGCTCCATCATGCTCGACGGTTTTCCGTTGATAAAAATCTTAAAATCACTATTCCCTTTCATGAGGATATTGTTGTCGCCATCCAGCGAAAGAAGCGGTACTTTTCGCATCATCTCTAAGACGTTGACAACCTTGCTTTCAGGATCAGCCTGAAGGTTGTAGCTAATCCGGTCTATTTCCTGCTTGACAATTTGCTTGGCAGCCGTTACGACGACTTCTTGCAAACCCACGATGTCTGGACTAAGCAGCACGGTGCCCAGCTCCACCTCTTTTTGTAGCGAGTCTCTCAATTCGATTGGAATTCGTTTGGTCCTGTAGCCTACTCCTGCCATCACCAGCCAGTAGCTGCCCGCTTCTAAACCCGTAAACGAAAAAAAGCCGTCTGCTTTGGAATAATCAACTTTCAGAGCGGTGTCTGGCCCTTTCATCAAATTAACCGTGATGAAGGTCAATGGCTTACGCGTGGATGAATCGGCAATCGTCCCCTGAACCGAGTAACTTACTGGTTGTTTCTGAGCAATACCGATGTGCACACACAGCAGCAGTATAGCCACCAAAAGTATGGGTATGATTTTCATGAATTTAAAGGTTGATCGGTTGAAAAAGGCAAGGCGATGCCAATAAGAGATTTGGGCTCTTTTCGAAAAATCGCAGCAGTAGAATTGGATTGGTTACCGGTATCAACCGGTGGGAATTTGGAAGAGAAAGGATTGTCTGGCTGTATCAGGGATTAAAGACAGTAGACAATCCAACCGGGTATCATTTTTTCTTGCTCAATCGATGCTCGATAACGAAGTTGGCTATCAAGCTAAGCCCACCAAATAAAAACACCATAGATAGGAAAGAGGTGACTTTGCTAATTCCATAATAATCGTGTAGCACATCCCCGACGATCATGCCAATGGCAATCCCGACAAACAGCATCCCAAATTTAAGGGTAGGAGAAATCGAGTTGTTGCCTGAAAATATGGACGCATCGACCCCCCGTTCGATCATAGCCATCCGTTCCCGGGAGCGGGTCATCAGAAAGACATACACGATTCCGAAGATACCGGAAAATGCGCCCAGGGATATAAGAATATGTTTTATGTCGCTACCATCCATACAGCTAATCGTTTACTGATTTTATTAATTGTTTTTCGCCCATAGGACACGCAAAATGAGAAACGGGTTACAGAATTCGACAACTATTTAATGATAAAAATTATTGGGTCAATCTGTAACCTCTTGTCAAAAACGCAGGTCTAATCTGCCAAAGCGCGCGAATGGATTTTCAACCTAACCAGCAAGCTCGTGAAGCAACCGGAAGATCAGGTCTATATCGATAAAATCATACATGGAGACTCTGCTTCCTACGCATTCCTTGTTGACCGCTATAAGCACATGGTCTACACGATTGCGCTTCGAATTATGCGAAATGCTGAGGATGCCGAAGACGCGGCTCAGGAAAGTTTCGTAAAAGCGTATCAGCAGATTCACCGGTTTGAGGGCAAATCAAAGTTTTCCACCTGGCTTTACACCATTACTTACCGGGTAGCTGTCACTAAATTAGAGCAGCAACGGGTCACAACGCTTCCGATCAATCAGGAAATCGCCGAAACCTACGCGTTTCAGCATCAGACTCCCCAACTGGAACATCTACAGGAGTCGGAGCAGCGAAAGTATATCAACGATGCGATTGGACGATTACCAACAACAGAAGGGTTATTGATCACGTTGTATTATCTGGATGAAAAGTCAATTAGAGAGATCGAGGAGATCACTGGCCTGTCGGAATCCAACATCAAGGTGAAATTATTCCGGTCCCGAAAAGTGTTGGAAGAGCAGCTACGCTTTTTATTATAAGTGAGCAAGTCGATTTGAACTGCCCGTTGTGCTATGGAAGACGAAAAAGAAGATCGTTTTAGAAGGTTGATTCAAAAAGCTGGCCCCGAAAAAACTGGCGCTGACTTTACCCGTGCGATTATGAAGCGGGTACAAGCGGAATCGGAACGGGATTCGGCAACAGAAGCAGCCCTGATCCAGCTTTTCGGATCACATACTTTAGTCGAAAAGCCATCGGTTGATTTCAGTCGTCGGGTAATGAACCAGATCACCGTCTCGCAACCAAAACCATTGGAGCCCATCATTCGCCCGAGCGTATGGTATAGCATTGCGGCATCGGTACTGTTTATTGTTCTTTTCTGCATACTCCTGCTCCCATCCAATTCAACTGAGCATCAATCGTCTGGACTTGATCGTTTTCTTTCTGGCTTTGAGGGCACCCTCGACGCCCTTCCTGTCAGTTACCCACTAACTATCGTGGCCCTAAGTGTACTGATGGTATCGGATTATTTTTTAAGACGAAAGCTAACAATCAATTACTAGTTAGTAGACCGCCAAGGATCAGGCTTACCGTCGGCTTCGCTTTCCGTGACTAACACACATAGACAACCCGGATTAAGGGAAATTAGAGTGATTGAGATCCAGGAAAATGCATGGCTTGGAGCTAGATCTACAGTACCCCTGCCATGCCAAGTCAAGCCAACTTAGCCCTGCTAATACCTGTTTCTAAAGGGCCGTTCCCTATCAGGACAATCCAATTTTTAGGGTAGCTAAACATCTTTTCCGGCAATAGGATTTAGTTAGCGAATACCCGTTCGCCGATCTGTATCGTACACAAACAACTGGCTCAATTATCAGTCCAGAGAGCTCGCTATTTAGTTACGTATAATAGAATACAGCTTACTTGATCAAAACGATTTTTTGAACGAGGTACACGTCAGATAAACAATCTGATCAACTAGTTAAACGCATTGCCTAACTGCCTGATATCATGGAAAATGCCCCCAATAACGAATCAAGACCCAGTAACCCAGACGAACAGAAGGCCGAAAACAAACCACAAAGTGGTCAACGATCTGGTCAGGGTACGGAGATGACCAATAACCACTACGATCTGCACGGAAAACCGGACGCCGACAAACGAAATTTTGTGGCTCCGGACAATGTGAATGCCAAGCACAAAAACCCTGTGCTGGCCCAACCCCCCGAAGAATTTACAGGACTTAAACTCGGCAAACCCGCAACGGTTGCAGCTGGCGTTACCGCTGTACTTAAATCGATGGAGTTTTCGTGGGGCGAAGCGGGGGTTGGTCGGGGAACGCACGCCTTGCTGAAGCTCAACCAAAAAGACGGTTTCGATTGCTCGTCCTGCGCCTGGCCTGATCCTGACGATCATCGGTCAGTGGCGGAATTCTGTGAAAACGGGGCTAAAGCAACGGCGTCCGATGCGGATACCCGTCGTGTTGATCCTGAGTTCTTCGCTAAGCACAGCCTGGTTGACTTGTCGCATATGACCGACCGGGATCTCAATAATGCAGGCCGGTTGACTCATCCGATGGTACTTCGGCCTGGCGCTACGCATTACACCAAGATTGAATGGAGAGAAGCGTTTCAGTTGGTGGCCGCCCATTTGAATGAATTAAAATCACCCGATGAAGCCGTTTTTTACACATCGGGGAAAGTGCCTAACGAACCGGCGTATCTGTATCAGCTTTTCGTGCGGGAGTTTGGTACCAACAATATGCCTGATTGCTCGAACATGTGCCACGAAAGCAGCGGCTCGGCACTGAGCATAAGTTTGGGACTGGGAAAAGGTTCGGTAACGCTGAACGACATTTATGACGCTGAGGTGATCATCATCATGGGCCAAAATCCTGGTACCAACCATCCGCGCATGCTGACGGCCCTTCAGATCGCCAAGCGGAAAGGGGCTAAGATTATTGCGGTAAACCCCCTGCACGAAGCCGGGTTGAGCCATTTTAAGAACCCGCAGGACTTCATGAATCCGATCAAAGCCGTCGGAACGTTGCTCGGCCACGGTACACCCATTGCAGATCTGCATTTACAAGTCAGAGTTAACGGCGACATGGCCGTGCTTCGTGGAATCATGAAGCATCTGCTGCGGGCAGAAGAACAGAATCCTGGAACCGTGATCGATCATGCGTTCATCAACGAGCACACGACCAACTATGAAGCGTTCCTGGAAACAATTCAAAATACTACCTGGGAAGACATCGAACTGATGAGTGGTCTGTCGCGCGAACAACTGCTCGAAGCCGCCAATATGATTGCCCCGAAGCAGAAAATCATTACCTGTTGGGCGATGGGACTCACGCAGCAAAAAAACGCCGTGATGAGTATTCAGGAGATCGTTAACCTGCACTTGATGAAGGGTGCCATTGGTAAGCCAGGAGCCGGTACGTGTCCCGTTCGTGGTCATTCAAACGTGCAGGGCGACCGGACGATGGGGATATGGGAGCGACCTCACAAAGAGTTCCTAGATGCATTGGCGAACGAGTACGGATTTGAGCCGCCCCGCGAACACGGCTATGATACGGTGGAAGCCATTAAGGCGATGCACGAGGGCAAAACAAACGTGTTTATGAGTCTAGGCGGAAACTTACTCTCCGCAGGGCCTGATACCGAGTTTATCGCCGAAGCCATTCGGAAGCAGAAACTTACTGTTTTTGTCAGTACGAAACTTAACCGGGGCCACCTGGTAACCGGTCAGACTTCGCTTATCCTGCCCTGCCTGACTCACCTCGACATTGATAGGCAACGTTCCGGTCACCAATTCACATCCTGCGAAAACTCAATGGGGGTGGTCAGTCAGAATAAAGGCGTTCTGCAACCGCTGGAAGGAGAGATGCTGAGCGAAGTTGCCATAATTTCAGGTATTGCACTCAGTACGTTGGGCGATCGAACAAAAGTCGATTGGGTTGGGCACACCGAAAATTACGACACCATTCGGGATTCGATTTCCCGCGTCATTCCCGGCTTTGATAAATTCAACGAGAAGATCCGGAAACCCGGCGGCTTTTACCTACCGAACGGTCCGCGTGAACGCAATTTCACGACCGAGAACGGAAAGGCCAATTTTACGGTGACCGACATGGTCATGCATCATATCGAGCCTGATCAACTGGTGCTGATGTCTATTCGTAGCCACGATCAATTCAACACAACGATTTACGACTACAACGACCGCTATCGGGGGGTGTATGGTGAACGACGGGTCATTTTTATGAATCCACAGGACATGCAGGATCGCGGCATCAAGGAGCGGCAATTGGTGACGATTACGAGTTATTACGAGGGACAGCAGCGTAAGCTTGAGCGATTTATTGCTATTCCCTACAACATCCCTAAGGGCAATACAGCAGCTTACTACCCGGAAATGAATCCGCTGGTTCCCATGGCGAGTGTAGCGTATATCAGTAACCAGCCAACTTCTAAATATTTAGTGATTACCGTCGAAGCCATCGGTGAGTTTCTTCCAGAAGGTAGTACATCATCTGTTCCGGTGGCAGCGCTAGCCGAGTGAAAATAGGTTTTTCAGACTATCCAGCCGGGTGGAACCATTGTTTAGGATGGTTTCACTCGGTTTTTATCGGTTGGGCGATCAACAAAACGAAAACCTGTTTCAGAAGTTGGACTGGGTTACATCCACAGTAGAAGCATTTCAGAACATAACTTTCGAGGTGTAAGTGCTTAATTTGTTGGGCGTGTTTTTACTTGTAAAAAAGATGGTACGATTAGCTATAATTGATTTAAGTATACCACTCAGTTTACTTTATTTACTATACTTGTAGCTTCGGCTTTAACTTTAAAACGACTTAAAAAAAACCTATATGGCTATTGCTATATCATTAATCAACTTACATAGCCAAGTGATGACTAGGTAAGTTGAACTTTTGTGCGGATAAAGCCAAAAAACAGTATGTATAACTCTCGAAAACTTTTCATTGAGTAAGACTTCCGAGCCTGATAAATCCCGGATTGCTTGCCTGTAAACTACCCATTCACCATCACTTAATCTGTTCAATCATGCCTAAGAATACTTTATACGTACCTCCTGCAAAAAAGATCTATCAAACGCCTACGATTAAAAAACTGGGCAATGTTAAAACGCTGACGCTAAAAGTGGGATCAAACTCCGACGGTTTCGGAGGAACCTTCGTTTAAATAAAACCAGCCGTCGTAACCAGGTAACGCACATGGCAATCATAAAATCGTAGATTGCATCTGGGTATTTCTCGTGCAAAAGAACACATCAGCAATAAACCGGTTGAGAGTATTCGGGCCCAGAAACGTGTTATATAAACCTTTTCTGGGTTTTCCAGTTTAATAAGGTTCGTTAGTGCCCGTTACGTTTCCGGTAAACCTGTTTATTCTTTAATGAACGGTAATTATAAGCCATTGGCTGATAAATCGCTTAATGAGCGTTTAGATATGAACTTTGCCTTGAAGGCAGCTCGATTGGGAGTCTGGGAGTTAGATCCGATTACGGACCAAGTCAGTTGGGATGAGCGATGCCAGGAGCTGTTTGGATTGAAAAAAAATAACCCACTCTCGTATCAACAAACGCTTCAATACATTCATCCAGAAGACAGGGTGCGGATCGATGAGGCCGTCAAATGGTCCATGAATCCTCAGTCAGAAGGAGGGTATGATGTAATTTGCCGAACTCTTGGAGCCGACAACGATTTACAGCGGTGGGTTCGCTTTATTGGCCAAGCGTATTTCAACGATGCAGGGCATGCATACCGATTTACCGGAATAGCCCAGGATGTAACGAAAGAGGTTGAAAGTCAGCAACCACTGAAAGCAAGTGAAAGTCGTTTTCGTAGCCTGATCGAAGAAGCGCCCATTGCTACTTGTTTGTTCGTGGGTCGGGAAATGGTTATTGAAGTAGCCAACAAACCCATGCTTGCTTTTTGGGGCAAGGGCAACTCGGTGATGGGCAAGCCACTGGCGCAGGCAGTTCCTGAACTGGTGGGTCAGCCTTTTCTGCAAATTCTGGCTGACGTTTTTACAACAGGTAAACCGTATTACGCGCTTGCCGATAAATGTGACCTGGTGGTAGATGGCAAGCTGGGTACGTATTACTTCAACTTCACCTACAAGCCGTTGTTCGATGATCAGGGACAGGTGTATGCCGTCATGGATATGGCCGTTGACGTAACGGAAGAAGTTCTTGCCCGTAAGCAGCTGGAAGAAAGCGAATTTTATTCTCGGAACATCATTGAAAATTCACCCATTGCCAAGATCATTTTGTCGGGTGATGCAATGACAATCAGCCGGGTAAATGGGAAGATGCTGGATTTACTGGATCGGGATGCATCCATTGTTGGAAAGACCTTTACGGACGCTTTGCCAGAATTTGCCGATACGCGTCTACCAGCGCTGCTACGAAAGGTTTACAAAACGGGGAAAACGCATCATGAACCGGAGGGAAAATATGAACTGGCCGGAAATGAGAAGTCTTCGATTAAATACTTAAACTTCACATTCAAAGCACTACGAAATACGGCCGGTGAAATCTACGGTGTTATCAATACCGTGCTTGATGTGACCGATCAGGTACTGGCTCGGAAAAAAGTGGAAGCAAGTGAGGCTCAGTTAAAATCGGTTATTGCTTCCGCACCGGCTGCGATGGGTCTGTTCGTAGGTCGCGATTTGCTGGTGACAATGCCCAACAAAGCCTTTATTGATATAGTTGGCAAAGGACCCGATATCGAGGGGAAACCGCTTCGGGAGGTGATGCCGGAATTGCACAATCAACCTTTTCTTCAAATTCTGGATGATGTGTTTACCACGGGCAAGACGTTTCGGAGTTTTGGCTCGCAGGTTAATATCGTGCGGGATGGGGTAATGACTCACAATTTTTACAACATCACGTATAGTCCTCTTTTTAATGCAGACGGTAATGTATACGCTATTCTCGATATCGCCATTGACGTAACCGAACGGGTTGAAGCGCAGCAACAAATTGAAGAAAGCCGTCTTCAGTTGCTGGCGCTGTTTGAACAGTCGCCCGTCGCTATTGCCATCATCCGCGATCCTGATCTAACGTTTCAGATGGCCAATCCTGTCTATGGGGAACTGGTTGGACGCGCACCGGAAGACATTGTTGGTAAACCCCTGCTGGAAGCGATTCCTGAAATAGCAGGTCAGGGTTTTGATCAATTACTTCGGGATGTCATTGCTACGGGTGTGCCTTACATTGCTAAGGAGGTTGCCGTAGACGTGGTGCGTTATAACCAGCTTGACACGATTTATGTCGATCTTACCTACCAGCCACAGCGGGAGGCTGACGGGACTATCTCAGGTATTTTGGCTGTTGTTGTGGATGTAACACAGCAGGTATTAAGCCGACGGAATATCGAAGAAGCCGAAGCGTCACTGCGCGGAGCCATCGAGTTAGCCGAGCTGGCAACCTGGACTGTAAACCTGATTACCGGTGAAATTACCAACAGCGCTCGTATGAAAGAGTGGGTTGGTATCGACGACGTTGTACTCAGCGCGACACCTGCTTACATTCCAGAAGATGAGTATGATCGTGTGCGCGAAGCGATGCAGCAAGCCATGCAGCCAGAGGGTAATGGATTGTTTGACGTAGAACATACCATGATCAATATACGTACTGGTCGGCGTAGAATCATTCACGCGCAGGCAAAAACGTACTTCGATGCGCAAGGCAAACCCTACAAAATGGTGGGTACCGCACAGGATATTACCGAGCAACGGCAGATACAACTGGCTTTGGAGCAGCAGGTATTGGAGCGCACTGAACAATTAGCGTCTATCAATAAAGAGTTAGTCTACGCCAACGAGGAATACGCGGCCATCAACGAAGAACTCGGAGAAGCCAACCAGTTGTTGAATCGTTCCAACGAAAACCTCCAGCAGTTTGCCTACATCGCTTCTCATGACTTGCAGGAGCCGCTTCGAAAGGTACAGTCCTTCGGCGATATGCTGAAAAATCAATATAAGGATCAGTTGGGCGAAGGCGTTTTGTATCTAGAACGGATGCAGGCAGCCGCTGGGCGCATGTCCACACTTATCAAAGATCTACTGAGTTTCTCCCGAATATCTACCCAGCGAAACGCAAGCGAACCTGTATCCTTAGCAAAGGTTGTTCAGACGGTCGTATCTGATCTGGAATTAGTTGTTGATGAAACCGGGGCGACTATCGAACTTGATGACTTACCAACTATTGAAGGCGATCGGTTGCAATTAGAGCAACTTTTTCAGAACTTACTTAGTAATGCTCTCAAATTTCGCCGGACCGATCAGGCTGGTATAAGTGTTGAGCCGGTCATTCAAGTACGAGCAAAAACGTCAGGGGCGAGTGAGCTGCCGGTTGCCGTAAAACCCACTCGCACGGCTAAGTTTTATTACCAGATCGATGTGATTGACAACGGTATAGGCTTTGACGAGAAGTACCTGGATCGCATTTTTCAGGTTTTTCAGCGACTACACGGCAAGAATCAGTACGCCGGAACGGGTATAGGCCTGGCCATTTGCGAAAAAGTGGTCACCAACCACGGTGGAGCAATCACGGCGAGCAGCAAGCCTGGACAGGGGGCAACCTTTAGTATATACCTACCCGTTTGAGCCACATTGGCTGTTTACACAGCGGGTAAAATTGGGCCAGTACATCAGTAAAAGCGTCTAGTCTAAAATGATTAATTGGTGAACAAGCTACTTTCCTTAAATGGGTTCATCTTTACGTCCGAATTGAAAAGGGTATGACAAGCAGATTTCCTATTTTACTCGTTGATGATGACCCCAACATAGCTGATGTCCTGACTCGGGCGGCAAAAACGAATTTCGAGGAGGCTACTTTCATTCACGTCAGTTCTTTTGAAGAAGCCAAACAGTACATTGAAGAATTGCAGGGGAGAGGGCCGAAACTAGTGCTGCTAGACATTGATTTGCAGGATAAAGTTGACGGGCTGGATTTTTTGGCTTTACTACGGGCGCATCCTAAAGGCCGTACGCTGCCAGCCGTTATCCTGTCTGCCAGTAAAACGCCAGGCTTGGTAGAACGGGCTTATCTGTTTGGCGCTTCTTCGTTTACCGTTAAACCGTTCAGCTATGCTGGTTGGAAAGAGTATCTCAGCAATTTGAGAGCTTACTGGTTTGAAACGGTTACGCTCCATGATACACGGTATGATCAGGAGTAATCGGGTTGTCGTTGACCAGATAAAGTTTCATCATTCGCGTTGTACATTGATTGGTATTTACACCTTGAGCCTAAATAAACTATATTGCTCATTGATATAACCTGTTGTTGGCTAAACAATGGCTTTACAACGAAAAGACATCTTTTCAATGCGCGTAGTGTATAGTTTGATGCTAATAGGTATTGCTTTAGTCTTCTATTTGAGTTGGGTACCTAGTCCACAATTGGAAAAATTGTGGTTTATGCCAGGCTGGCTGACGCGTTGGACTGATACGCCCGGCAACGAAGATAGTCGAACCGCCGTTCCTTTCGTATTCTTAGGCTTGTTTGCCGGCTTTTTGGCGCGCGATCATCACCGCTTCTTGTACCGACTGGTTATTTCGTGGTTCATTCTTGTTGGTGTTGTAACCATCGCCGAAGCAGGCCAGCTTGTTCTCCCTCACCGCGTTTTTCGATGGGCCGATATTGCCTGGGGAGCTGCCGGAGCGCTGCTTGGGTTACTGATCGCCAGTGTATTTATCCACATACGAAAACGCTTCAGAGCCTAAGAATTTACCCAATTTGTATCAGTTGAAAGGCTTGAAATCAGACCTTTTCGTTTAGGACTAGGACGATAATTCTTTTTGTTTGGGTAAACCAACGGCAGCAGGCTTTCTGACAGCTAGTAAAGTTATCACAGCGGAGAGTAATAGGGAGCCTGCCATGAATAGGTACGACATTCCAAATCCGTTGGTCGCATCATTCAGATAACCCACAATGTAGGAGCCAATAAAAGAGCCTAAAGCACCGAAGCTGTTAATTAAGGCCATCGCTCCACCGGCCACATTCTTGGGTAAGAGGTCGGGGATGATGGCAAAAAATGGGCCGTATGGTGCGTACATCGCTCCGCCTGCGACAACGAGCAAGGCAAAGGACAACCAGAAATTAGTCGTGCCGATGAGATACGACCCGTAAAAAGCAAAAGCGCCAATCAACAGAAAGGGCCACACGAATGCTTTACGATTCAGCGTCTTATCTGAATAATAGGATGCACTCAGCATACCAATAATTGCTAATACGTAGGGAATCGCCGAAAGCCAGCCTGTTTTGACAATCGTCATATTTGGCGCGGCATTGATGATCGAAGGGAGCCACATGACAAAGCCATAGACACCAATGCTCCATAAGGCATATTGTAAACTGAGCAGAAGCACAACGCGCGACTTAAAGGCTTCGGCGTAGTTTTTGACCGGCTTAATTCCTTGCTGCTCTTTTTGAAGCTGTTCTTCCAACGCCCGCTTTTCCTCGCTGGTTAGCCAGTCTGCGTCCTGGGGGGAGTCATCGACCAGCCGCCACCAGAAAAACGCCCAAACAATAGCCGGGAACCCTTCCAGAATAAACATCCATCGCCAGCCAACTGCCTGGATGAGATAACCTGATAAGACCGACATCCAGAGAATTGTGGCTGGATTTCCTAGAATTAGAAAGGTGTTGGCCTGCGAGCGCTCGGCTTTGGTAAACCATCGGCTAAGAAAAAGCAGCATCGACGGCATGACGGCGCTTTCGACAACACCAAGCGCAAAGCGTATACCGATCAACAACGTTACATTGCTGATAATGCCCGTTGCCATGGCCAGGCCACCCCACAAAATCAATGACCAGAAGATAAGCTGTTTCGCACTTTTCTTTTCAGCGTAAATCGCTCCCGGAACCTGAAAGAAAAAATAACCAAGAAAAAAAAGTGAGCCCAGCAAGGACGACATGGCGGGGGTAATCTGTAAATCAGTCGCCATGCCGCTGGCGGCACCGAACCCAAAATTCGCCCGGTCCAGATAAGCCAGACTGTAAGTAACAAAGGCGACAGGGAGCAGTCGGTACCAGCGCGATTTAGCAATTGTGTTGTCCATAACAGCTTGAGTGAGTAGACTGTCCAGATGGGGCCACTATCGGCATGTAGTTTTCTGGAAGTAAGGCTCAAATTCACAAAGGCCGAACCAAGCGCTTTTTAATCAAAAGACTTTGCAACGCTCAATCAAAATCCATAATTATAGGCGAGTGTTGCAACTCGATAATGTATGACGTTGCTGTTAAACAAGATACCGTTGCTGCGCAGCAGTGACCAGATGGTAACAGCCTTGAAGGACGCCACTGCATCTGCCCATGTTTGACCCGTTGTAGAGGAATTAACCTACTTACTGAATAGAAAATAGATCAATCAGGCGATGGGCTGCCGGTAACTTTGCCAAAGTGAGATCATAAACAGACCTACACTTAAAACGGCTGATCCGGTAAACCATACTACCGGGTTGATATGAAAAAGCAGAAGTTGATTCGATAGGGTAACGCCCACAATGGCCACCAACGATATTACTAACACCGCCCGGTCAAGTCGATGTAATGAACGGTTTGTCCAGATATTGGCGTATGTGAGGCCAAAACAGACCAAAGCTGGCAAGATCGTCAGAGGAGCATTGTAGCGAGCAGTTATAACGGCCAGTACGGCCATCATAAGTATACATATTGGCAGCCATCGGTTCGTAAACAGCTGGCTGGTGCGTGGTATTTCGTTTGAAACGGATTCGGGGATTAGAAACATTTTTAGAACCGGCCACTCATAGAGTAACACCAGTACATTCATCAGCAAAAAGAAGGCATCAATATACGGTGTTCCCTGCCACTGCTGCGATATGGTAACGGCCAGTATGCAACTATTGATTGGCATCAAAGCGACTAAGCCGAGCAAGCTATACCGCTGAGAAAAGACCAACGCTCCCGTCAAGACTTGCGCAGTAGCAATAAATAAAGCAAAGCCCGCCAAACTGTACGGAGCCAGTGTGCTGATCAGGTGGGGCGGACCAATGAGCTGACCAAACTCACCGTCGGTCAGCTTGCAAAGACCCGAAGAGAAAAATAGGTAGCCTAAAAATAGCCGGGTAACGAGAGCGATAAAATCGATTCGACGCATGAACACGATGCGTTTTTAGGGCATTAGTTGAGTTTAGATACCCTGGTGTTGATGGTTGACTTGTGCCGCTCTAATTCCTGCTGCACCGCTTTGGCGAAAGCCACCTTGTCGGATTTGCGGTACTGCTCTACCTGCCGTTTTTTGGAGGGTGGAGCGAAATGGCGATTGGTATTTTCACAAGCTCCCCATAGATCGGGGTTGAGTTTGATTTTATACTGTCGGATGGGCGTATCGACGCTAAACCAAAGATTGATGATGTTGCTGACGGTTGGTTTGATAAGAACGCTCATGATTGCTAAGTCGTAAAGTTGTTAACTGTTGTTTGGCCGAAGATATAAGTGAGTCGGCTGTTTGACAATCGATTGGGT
Source organism: Spirosoma liriopis (assembly GCF_023196085.1). NCBI lineage: Bacteria > Pseudomonadati > Bacteroidota > Cytophagia > Cytophagales > Cytophagaceae > Spirosoma > Spirosoma liriopis. The sequence goes on along the minus strand of NZ_JALPRF010000005.1, from coordinate 144,914 downwards.
ATTAGTGGTCAGAAAGCCGGTATAAACCCGCAAAATCGATACATGAACCGTTTCTGCTCTGTGTTATAAAACAACAGCTTCGACTTTTTGAATACGGTGTCTACTGTGTTAACTGAAAAACGAGTAGATAAGGACAGTTTTGTTAGGGTAACAATTTCATAATCGAAAAAGAAGTGACGTACCCTCTGATTAAGGTCTACACCGTAGGTCTACCTTTTTTAAGATGCTTTCTCATTGGATTATTGAGTTAATGAACTTGCTGGCTGGTAACAGTCGGTACGTTAGTTATTCGACTAAACAGCAGCTGGTTTTCATTTTCGGTTTACTTTTTTTTATTGGCGTTACGCTGCTTCTCTATCTCATTTGATGATTCGACACCCGCTTGGTTCTGAAAAACTTACTACGTTAATAAGATTGATTCTATAAGCCGGCTTGGTCAATTTTTACTGTACCAGAGGTAGTCAATTAAATTTCTATTACGTATTTCGACAAAACATAACAGAGCCCTAATCAGACTGTAATACTCTAGTAATAGTTGATGAGTTGCTTTGTACAAGTGTAACCTACAACTTGTTCATGCAGTCCAATAAACTTCTTCTATCGGCAACAACGGTTTTCTCTTTTCTTGCCTTAGCCGCCTGTCAGGATCATCGAGATCCGAATAGTCCAGCCATTACCTTACAAAACCGGTCGGTAACGCCTGTTTTAGCCAGAGTGTTGCCGGGTTCGGTCAGCGGTGTCAATTTGTACTCCCTGTTGAGCAGCGACGACCAACTGGAACAATCGCCTAACTACGTTTTTGGGGGCTCGGCCGATGGAGCCGGTATTCTTCAAAATCCGGATGGCAATTACTCGGTCCTGGTTAACAACGAAGATAACTTTGCGGTATCCCGTCTTACGCTTGATAAATCGTTCAAGCCGATCAAAGGCGAGTACATTCTCAACTCCGACGGAGGTACCTGGCGGTTGTGCTCAGCCACGCTTGCTACTCCCGTCGAACACGGTTTCGGACCCGTTTTTCTGACTTGTGGTGAAAGTGGGCAGGAGTCGCGTACGCACGCGCTTCAGGTTGATGCCGATCCTCAACAGGCCGCTATCTCGCGTGAAGTAGCCGCTCTAGGACGGTGGAGTGCCGAGAATGCCTTACCCTTGCCAAAAACGGCCTACCCAGGAAAAACGGTTATTGTCATTGGTGATGATGATTCGGACGTCAACGGTGGGCAGGTCGCTATGTACCTGACCAACTCGGTTGGCGATCTGGAAAACGGATCGCTTTACATGCTTAAGCGGACCGACGGCAATCAGCGGGAAATGGATATGAAAGCGGGTACGAAATACGACGTTGAGTTCGTAAAAATCGAAAACCACAAATCGCTGACCGGCGCTCAGATCAACGCTAAAGTTAACGATCTGAAAGGCATTAAATTTGGCCGCGTCGAGGACGTTGATTATCGCAAAGGTGGCGCGGCTAACGGTCGTGAAGTTTTCTTTGCCGTAACGGGACAGAACAATACGGGTGTCAATGCTGATTATTCACGCTCGAAATATGGTCGTATCTATAAGCTGACGCTCGACGCTAACGACCCGACTAAGGCGAAACTGGAAGTAGCGCTTGACGGTGATGACCGCAATGGTATGGCGAAGACATTTCAGGACCCGGACAACATCTGCGTTACCACGAATTATGCGTACATCATGGAAGACCCCAATGAGTACGGCGACGAAAAACACGATGCCTATGTATACCAGTATGACCTGAACACGGGCAAACTAACCCCCGTACTCGAACTTGACCACCGCCGGATGGAGGCTGATGCTGCCAAGTACAACGTGGGGGGCACATCCAAGTTGGGTTCGTGGGAAAGCAGTGGCATGATCGACGTTTCTGACGTAACGGGTCGCCCGAATACGTTTATGCTGGGTATTCAGGCCCACACCTGGCGTGGTGATAAATACAAAGGTGTGGATGGCGGTTCGGTGCGGAAAAACGAAAACCAGGCTAGCCAGCTCATTCTTATCGAAGGATTACCGCGCTAATAAACCCTTATTCTTATGCTTACCTGACCGGAAGAGATATCCGGTCAGTTTTTTTATGTACGCTTTTTATGAATGACTATTGTGAGCAGTAAATCCAACAAAATACAACACAAGGCACGCCTTATTGCCTTCTGCCTAGCCGTAGTTGTCTGTAGTATAGCGCTGTACCTGTGGCTAAGGCCCATACCAACACCCGTACAGACGGTCAAGGCGCAGTTTATGCAGGAAATTGACGAACTGGACAGCACCGTTAGTCACCTACAAAAGGCCATCGCACTGCGTCAGTCTAATCAAACTATTCAAGATGCGTTTCGACGGTCTCGACTAGCCTACAAACGAATCGAATTCTTATCAGCCTATTACAGTCCTGAAACGACGAAAGCGCTCAATGGTCCCAATATTCCGGACGTAGATGATGACCTGCGGGTCAACGAACCGGAGGGATTTCAAGTATTGGAAGAACTCTTATTTCCCGGATTGGAACCCGCCAATCAAGCGGAGGCAACGCAACATGCCGCTGTATTACGGGCTAATGTCAACCGGCTACGCAAAATTTCCGAGAGCAACGACGTTACGGACAGCCATGTGTTCGACGCAATGCGGTTGGAGGTGTTTCGCGTGATCACGCTGGGGATTACCGGCTTCGACTCGCCTGTGGCGTTTTACTCACTACCCGAATCTGCCAGCGCTCTCGAAAGCCTGCAACAGCAACTTGCGCATTATGAGTTGAAAAAACGCGATGCCCACCTAGCGGAGCAATTGGATCAGGCATTTACCCAGGCTGTACAGTCGCTGCGTTCGGGGCAGGATTTTAATCGGTTCGACCGGTTAGGTTTCATCAAGCAGTCCGCTAATACCTTGAGCAGCTTATTGCTCGATGCCCAAGAGAGTTTGAACATTCCAGTTTTTACGGAAAGCCGTTTGCTACGTCCGTCAGCCCGGACATTGACAGACATAGATGCGTTTGATCCGAGCTATTTTGTCAACTTTACCGAGCAACGGGCAACACCGGATCGGATTGCCTTAGGGAAACAGCTGTTCAGCGATCCCATTCTGTCGGGAGGAGCGGGCCGGACTTGTGCCAGTTGTCATCAGCCGGAGCGGGCTTTTACGGATGGCGAGCAAAAAAGTCTGGCTATCGGTTTCAACGGACGCCGTGTGGCACGTAACGCGCCGACCTTGCTCAACGCTTCACTACAGGCCGTACAATTTGCCGACTCGCGCGTTGTGTTTCTGGAGGATCAGGCCAGCGACGTTATTCAGAATAAAGCAGAGATGCACGGGTCGTTACCGGCTGCCGTCATCGCATTGCAGAAAAATAAGCAGTACCGTGCGCTGTTTGCAAAATCGTACCAGGAGGGGGTAACCGAAGGTACGCTGAAGAACGCCGTCGCCAGTTACGTTCGCTCGCTGGTGAAGCTCGATTCGCGCGTTGATCAGTACCTACGTGGGCAACCAACCACTCTTACGGTAGACGAGAAGAAAGGCTTCAATCTGTTTATGGGGAAGGCGAAATGCGCTACCTGTCACTTTTTTCCATTGTTTAACGGAACCGTTCCGCCCGCTTTTCAGGAAACGGAAAGCGAAGTGTTGGGAACGCCCGCTCACGCTAATGGTAAGCAGGTGGATGAAGACCTGGGTAAGTTTGTACTGACAAAACGGGAACCACATCGCTATTCCTTCAAGACTCCTACGGTTCGTCAGGTTTCGCAGACTGCTCCGTACATGCACAACGGCGTTTACCGAACACTGGAAGAAGTAATCGATTTTTACGAGAAAGGGGGCGGTAACGGTTTAGGCTTTAAGCTCGATAATCAGACGTTACCTTTTGACAAGCTGGATCTGACCGATAGCGAGAAAAAAGCGCTGGTCTCTTTTCTGAAAGCATTATAAAAAAAGCGGGTAGAACGAATGACGTTCTACCCGCTTTTGGTAAAGGACATAGGAGTTACCTCCGTGCTTAGAAGGAGTACCGCGCTCCTAGCTGCATCTGCCAGCGTGATCCCAGCGGATCAATCGAGTAGGGGGCTGATGGACGGCTCCAGGTAAAGGTAGGATCGCCGGTAGCGGGATTCGTCGCGCGAGCCAGACCGATAGACGCTGTCGAGTTGAACGTGTTGGGCGAGAAGTAGTAGTAACCTAACTTCTTATCAACCAGGTTCAGGAAGTTCAGAATATCGTACGAGAACTGAAGCGAGTGGCCGTTCTGCATTCTGATCTCGTGCAGGAAGCGCAGATCCATCGTGTTGTTCCAGGGGGTACGTCCGCCATTACGCTCGGTAAACGTTCCCATGCGGCTGCTCAAATATTTGTCGCTCTGAACGAAGGCCATAAAGTCCTGAGCCTGGGTGCCGGTTGGAAGCAGACGTTGGGCTTCGCTCATATCCTTCGGAATATACGCTAAGCTGTTCGCTTGTCCCGTTCCATCGACCGTCGAGTTTACGTAACCCCACGAGAAAGGCGAACCCGACTGGAAAGAGTAGAACAGCGTAACCGTTGTGGCGTTGCTTTTGCTCCAGGTCTGGCGGTAGTTGATCGTGCCTACGATGCGGTGGCGAATATCGAAGTTCGAATATGCCAGCGTCGGATTGTTCGGCGACAGCGACTGGTTCAACTGCCAGTTCGATTCCATCGAGTTACGAATACCGTTGGTTAAATCATACGCTTTTCCGTAGGTATAAGCAGCCGAGAAGCCAAAGCCTGCGGTGTAGTTTTTCTGAATCTGCGCCGTCAGATTGTACCGGTAACCCTGATTGGTGTTAGACAGCAGGTAAGCGTTCGCGAAGTTATTGTCGATACGCTGAGCACCGGCTGTTCCTGTTGCCGATACGTAAATGGGCTGTTGCTGCTGGGTATCGTAGCTATAATACCGAACGGCATCTTTCGTATTCACCTGCTGGAACTTAAGGTCTTTGATCACCTTCGTGTACAAGCCTTCTAACGTGATTTTGTAACCGGCAAGGGTGTAATCGACGGCCAGGTTACCCCGGAACATCTGTGGCATTTTAAAATTGTTATCGATCAAATCAACCTGCGTCCGGCGAACACCACCGTTAGCCGCGTTGTTGTTGATGGCCAGAGCGCCGTTCGGTATCAGCGGATCGCCAACCAGTTTGGTCGTAGCCGTCGCGTTGTTGTTGAAATCGTAAGCACCGTAGCCAACACCGTTGTTGTAGAAAGCGTATCCTAACCAAGCGAAAGGAATACGACCCGTGAACAGACCGGCACCACCCCGGAACACCAGACTTCTATCGCCTTTGGCATCGACGGTGAAGCCCAGTCGGGGCGACACCTGAACGTTGTTCAGATACGTATTGGTGATCTGATTCAGCGGGGTGTAGGTATACGTTGTGCCGTAGTTCGGGTCACCAGCCGACGCATTAACCTGTGGGCTAAGAGCCGGTTTATTTGGCAGGCCCGTATAGTCGAAACGAACACCCGGCGACAGCTTGATGCGGTCGGTCAGCTGAATGTCGTCCTGCGCGTACAGACTCAACAAATTTACGTTGAAATGCGCGTACGGATTGTTGAACTGGTTGTCCAGATTGTTGCTGGCATCACCGAACGGATATGAACCCCGAACCCGGTTTGGCAGTTTGCTCAGGAATTCGTCAACGGAACGGTACGAAATCCGGCCATTAGGCGAATTGACAAAGCCGTAGTCGATGGTGTAAAACTCGTTGTGCGTACCGATGGTGAATGTGTTGATGCCTTTGTAGAACGTAAAGTTATCCGTCAGCTCAAAGGTCTTCTGGCGCATGTTGAACACCGAAGCTTCGCGGTCGTTACCCAGGAAAATCGTACCGCCGTTGTAGCCAATTTCAACCTGCGGAAACGTCCGGACGTTGGAAAGCGTCGTGCGGTAGTCATGTACTGTCGAGTAACCAGCGATCAGGCTGTTCGACGCCCGGCCACCCAACTGCGTTTTCAGCTCAGCAACCGTACTGCTCTGGTTGTTGTTCTGGCGAAAATCGATGCTGCCGAAGCGGAAGTTAGCCGCGTCGCGCTCCAGGTTCGTTGCTTCCGAGAAAACGGTATTGTTACGGATGCTCAACTGGTTGCGGGCATTGATGTTCCAATCGAGCCGGTTAAAGAACTTCGTGCTTTTCGAGTAGATCGAGTAGTTGTCGTATGAACCAGCGTCGAGGCCGTAATTGGCTTTAACGAAGTCGGAAAGCTGCTGGGCTACCGCTGCGTCTTTAATCAGCGACGAAGGCGAACCAGCCTGAAACTGTACGGGGTCCTGACGGTTTGTGATTTCTTCGTTGGTAAAGAAAAACAATTTGTCTTTGATCAGCGGTAAACCTACCCGAACACCAGTCTGGTACTCGTGGAAGGTGCTGGGCAATTTTTCTTTCGTACCGGATGCGCCGTTCCAGGTTCCCGTCAGCGTTGCGTTCCGACCGAATCCATACACCGAACCCGTTACTTTGTTCGTACCGCTACGCGTAACGGCGTTGACCGAGCCACCCAGAAAGTTACCCAGCCGCACGTCAAATGGGGCTACGGCTACCTGAATGTCCTGGATCGCATCTAAGCTGACCGGGTTGGTACGGGTGCTTGATCCGGGCTGTCCCGACGTTCCCGTTGAACCGCCGAGCGAAGGACTAAAGCCAATCGCATCGTTATTAATGGCTCCGTCGATGGTTACGTTGTTGTACCGAAAGTTGGTACCCGCAAACGAGTTCTGGTTATTGACCTGGGGCGTCAGCCGGGTCATATCGGTCAGGCTGCGGGAAATAGTGGGTAGACGGCGGATCGTTTCGCTGCCGACGTTGATGCCAGCCCCTTCGCGCTCGCCCCCCCGATTGCCTTTTACTACCACTTCACTGAGGGTCGCTTTGGCATCTTCGAGAATTACGTTCAGGTTCGTTGTTTCGCCCAGTTGCAGGGTAACGCCCGACCGGACGGCATTTTTAAAGCTGACGTAAGAGAATGTAATTTCGTAAGGACCACCCGCGGTCATGTTGTTGATGCGGTAGCGCCCTTCAGCATCGGTGATCGTGGCGTAGCGCGCGCCAGTGGGTGTGTATAAGGCTTGAACAGTGGCCCCGATGAGGCTTTCATTTTTGGCGTCGGTGATTCGACCACTCAGGCCGCTGGTGGTTACCTGTGCCCAAGCGAACGAACTCAACAATAAATTAACAAGTAGAACTAAGCTACAGCGTTTCATTCAAACTAATGGTTTGTTTCGGGCTGCAAGTTATCCTGGGCATATTGCCTGTATATTATGACAATGTTACGAATCGGTACAGATTGATTAAAAGACGATTAACAAACGCTTGTGCACCTAACATTTATTTTCGTGACGTTAGGCGCTGCCGCATCTGGCTTATCGAGCAATCGGGGTTTGTTTAACGATTTCATAATACTATCCATATGGTAACCGTGTTAAGCCGACTTAATTTTAATGCTTACGTTTCCTCTTTTAGTTATGCCAATGCCCATCGTTGTCCAGCGCCTGCTTGACGATTGCTCACAAGACTACTCGCTACGCACAGTAAAACCGGGTGATTTTATCTACCAGCCCGCTGACGTTGATACACACGTATACATTATAGAAAAAGGACTGGTTAAAATCGGTAGCCTGGGGGAGTGGGGCCAACGCGTTCTGTATGATTTATTAAAACCGGGTGAACTGTTCGGCGACTTGGATTATCTGGACGAAGTCGTTTTTTTTGAATACGCTCAGGCCGCAACCAGTGCTTCCGTATATGTTATTGACCGACCCGCTTTCCGGCATGCAGTGACCCACAATCCTTTGCTGGCCGACTGGTTCAGCGAGACGGTTATTCGTCGATGGCACCGTACGGAAATCCGACTGCTGCATCGCAATGGGTTGATCGTTGATGACCGAATTCGGCACTTGCAGGAGCAGTACAACTCCTCTGTTTTGGATGCGAACAATCAGCTGCATCGCCCCTTCGATTATTTGTCGTATCAGGAAATTGGTGATTTGGTGGGTGCTACCCGTCAAACGGTTTCGCGTAAGATTCGTACCTCCGCCGAACCGACAGCTACCATTGTTATGCATGTGTAACCAACTGTTCCGGCAAACGGGCCAATCTGGTAATACATACTTAATAGTTTGTCGTGGTTATTTAAGGTTTTGTTAAGCCTGAGGCAAATGTTAAAATTTAACAGCGTCGAGCCGATGGCGTTAGCGAGTTTCGTTTTTCCGATTCTTCAAACGCAACTCAATGCAGCACATTTTCGCTTCGTACAACCGTTTTCTTTTACCCTTACTCTTCTGTTGTTTATTCTTCACGCGCCTGGCCTTGGGACAAGCCACTGACGCTACGATGGCCGGTATCGTAAAGGATAAAGCCGGAAGTGCCTTACCCGGCGTAACCGTTCAGATCCGTAACGAAGCCACCGGCTTCCATACCGGCACACAGACGAGTGTCGATGGACGTTTTGCTATTCGGCAGTTGCCACTCGGCGGGCCGTACACCATTACGTTCTCGTATGTGGGCTTTACGAATCAAAGCCGCAAAGGATACCAGCTCAACCAAGGCGATCTAATAACTGTCAACGCTACGATGGCCGAAACTGATCAGCAATTGCAGGAGGTTGTTGTAGCGGGTACGAGTCTTAAAAACCGCGTTGACCGACTCGGCGCTTCAACGGCTATAACCGCCGACAACATTGCCAAGCTACCGGTGTTTAACCGGAGCTTCACCAACCTGCTGGCGCTTTCGCCGTTGAGTAATGGTACCAGCATCGGTGGGCAACTACCGTCATCGACCAACTTTCTCATCGATGGGGCCAGTGCTCGTAATAACCTGACCAGTGGTGCTTTAGGGAGTGGGCCGTTTTCGCTTTCGCTCGAAGCGATCCGTGAATTTGAAATTGTCGCGAATGAGTACGATGTAACCAAAGGGCGTCAGGGGGGCGGTACGGTGAGTGCGGTTACCAAGTCGGGTACGAATACCGTGACGGGTACTGCCTTTACGTATTATAACGCCAACGGTCTGTCGAGTCCACGCGATATGCGGGGCAATATCCGCACGGTTGATTTCAGCCGCTTTCAGTACGGCTTCTCGTTGGGTGGACCGATCATCAAAGACAAATTGCATTACTTTGTTGCCCTCGATCGGCAGAATGAATCGTCTCCATTCTACATTGCTGATATCCGCTCCGATGCGGATGCCAACGCGCTGGCGATTAGTAAGGCTGTACTTGACAGTGTCATCACCATTGGCCGTCAAAAATATGGCCTGAGCAATACCCAGCAGGTCGGAGAATTTAACCGGAAGACGGTGGCCAACACCCTATTTACTCGGCTCGACTGGCAACTCAATGCCAAGCATACGCTGACGCTGCGCAACAACTTCAGCAACTGGGACAATCCAAATAGCACGAACGATAATTCCGCCATCAATCTGTTCGAAGTGTACGGAGGATTCAAATCGCTGGAAAATAGTACGCTGCTATCACTACGGTCGACGTTTAAACCAACATTGGTCAACGAACTAAAAATTCAGTATCAGCACGCTACCCGGAACTACGAAGCCAACAGCCTGCTTCCATCGGCCAACATTCCCCGCGCTATTGTTACGGTCAATTCTGTATTGCCCAACGGTCGAAACGGTAGTACGTCGGTCCAGTTAGGCGGACAGCGGTTCACACCGGAACGCAACCTCGAAAACCAGATTCAACTGGCCAACACGCTGTACTGGACGAAAGACCGCTACAATTTTACGTTCGGCACCGACAACACGCTGACGTATCTGGACACTTACATTTCGAATGAACAAAACGGTCGGTTTGTCTTCAACAGCCTAAAGGAGTTCAACGATCTAAACCCATCACGGTACGCCCGCGAAGTGCCCATCAACGGCATTCCATCGGTGCAACAGTACGTATTGAACGCGTCGTTGTTCGGACAGGTGCAGTATAAACCCCGGTTTGACATGGACCTTCAGGCAGGACTGCGCTGGGATTTGACCAGTTACCTGACAAAGGGTGATTACAACCCAGTGGTAGAACGGGAACTGGGCCTCTGCACCGACGCCAATCCAACCGACTGGAACAACATTCAACCCCGCGTTCAACTAACCTGGAACCTCGGCAACAAAAATCGCGACATTATCCGGGTAGGGGGTGGGGCCTTCTCGGCTTACGTAATCAACTACGCACAGGTGAACAACATTCAGAACAGCGGGACCAAAGTGGCGTCTATTGACGTAACCCGTCCGGCTAACGCTAGCCAGCCGAACCTGGTACCCCGTCCTGATTTCGTTTCCTACCGTAACAATCCTACAACCGCGCCGGGAATTCCAGCCGGGGCCAGCTACGTGTCAACGATCAACCTCAACGATCCGAATTTCCAGGTACCTACCATCTACAAAGCAAACGTGTCGTATAGCCACTTCTTTGGCGACAACGTTCGGTTAGGGGCTAACTTGCTTTACGCCAAAACAGTAAATAACTACGTTTACCTGGATCGCAACCTGGTTGACCAGCCGTATTTTACGCTCAGTAACGAAGCCAACCGGGGCGTTTTCGTACCCGCTAACACCATTGCAACCAACAGCGGCCAGACAAACAACGTATTAGGTCGCAAAACGCAGGCGGTTGGCCGGACTCTGATGCTGACCAACGGGGCCAAATTGCAAACGCTGACGTTCGTGCTGGACGGTGAAATCCGGTTGCCGCGCAATGGTTCGCTGGCGTTCAGCTACACCTGGAACGATTCCCGCGATAATACGTCGTACAACGGGAACGTAGCCAATACGTCTACCTTCCGGCCCATCAAAAGTGATCCCCGCAGCCTGGACGAGATTAACTATTCCGACAATCAGTTCCGGCATAAGTTAGTCGCCTATGGTTCGTCGCCGTCGGTGGCTGGTTTGGTGTTGAGCGTACGGTTCACGGGCGTCGGCGGTTCGCGGTATTCGCTGGTCGTTGACGGTGATATAAACGGAGATTTTGTGGGTGGTCCTGGTACGGATAATGACCTGGCGTTTGTCTTCGACCCGGCTAATCCGGAGGTGCCGCAGGCCATCCGCACTTCGATGCAGCGTGTGCTGGATAACCCGGATAATCGGGCTGCCGGAGCCATCCGCAACAGCATCGGCAACATATTTGACCGCAACGGGGGCGAAAATGGCTTCTCGGGTACATTCGACGTACGGCTGGCTAAATCGTTCCGCACGTTTGGCAAGCAGCAACTAGCGTTAAGCGTCGATGTATTTAATTTCGCTAACCTGCTGGGTCAGGTACTCGACGGAGTAACCACGAAGGGGGCCGAAGCGACCTCTTTTCGCAACTGGGGTGGCAATTACAACCTGAGCAACCAGACGTTGCTGACACCAAACGGTTTCAACCCAACGACGCGTCAGTATAGCTACCGCGTCAACGAAAACGTGGGTACAACGCAAAAACAAGGAACACCTTACTCGGTACAGCTGGGTGCCCGTTACTCGTTCTAATTAACGTACGCTTTTTCCAAAATAGATGTTATGGATAACCGTCGAGATTTTCTAAAAAAAGCAGCCTTGCTGTCGAGCAGTAGCCTGCTCAGCAATACGTTACCTCCCGTCATTCAGAAGGCGCTGGCTGTTGCGCCGGAAGTGGGCAGCACCTTTTACGACGCTGAACACATCGTGTTCCTGATGCAGGAAAATCGTTCGTTCGACCACCAGTTAGGCATGTTGCAGGGCGTGCGGGGCTTCAACGACCCACGCGTCATTCAGTTACCGGATCAGAACACGGTCTGGCTGCAAACCAACGCGCAAGGGGATACGTACGGGCCGTTTCATTTAAACGTAAAAGACACGAAAGTGGCCTGGATGGGATCGCTGCCTCACGGCTGGACCGACCAGACTGATGCCATGAACAACGGCAAATACGATAAGTGGCTGGATACCAAAAAAGCCCGCAACAAGGCGTTTAACGACATGCCCCTGACAATGGGATACTGCGATCGGGAGGACTTTCCGTTCTACTATTCGTTAGCTGACGCCTTTACGGTTTGCGATCACAACTTCTGTTCGAGCATCACTGGTACACACCCCAACCGGCATTACTGGATGACCGGTACGGTGCGCGAGAAAAACGAACCGGAAGCCATTGCGCACCTGTGGAACGTCAACAACTACGAATACCCTACCCTGAACTGGACAACTTATCCCGAACGACTGCAAGCGGCTGGCGTTCCCTGGAAGGTGTACCAGAACGAAATTACGATGGGTTATGGGCTTAAGGGCGAAGAAAGCGCCTGGCTTAGTAACTTCGGAACCAACGTGCTGGAATATTACCAGCAGTATAATGTCCGGCTTCACGAAGGGGGTATTGCAAACCTGCAAGCTAAAAATGAGTCGGTGCGCCAGTTGATTGCTGAACTGGAAAAGCAGCCTGCCGATGAAAAAACCGCTCAGAAGTTAGCCGCTGCCCGCAAACTGCTGACCAACATCGAAACGGCCCAGCGTCGGTACACAACCGACGGTTACGCCAACCTGTCAACCGAAGCCAGACAATTGCACGACAGCGCATTCGTAACGAACCGGCAGGACTCGTTTTTCCATGAGCTGACAGCTATGGCGTACTCGGAAGCAGGGGCCGAACGGACTCTGAATGTGCCGAAAGGTGATGTTTTTCACCAGTTCCGGCAGGATGTTCAGAACGGTACATTGCCGACCGTTTCGTGGCTAATGCCGCCTGCCCACTTCTCCGATCATCCCGGCCAGCCCTGGTTTGGCCCCTGGTACGTCAGTGAAGCGATGGAAATCTTGCTGCAAAACCCGGAGGTATGGAAGAAAACGATTTTTATCATCACCTACGATGAAAACGACGGGTACTTTGATCACATGCCGCCTTATGTGGTGCCTAACCCGTACAAATCGAATACCGGTAAGGTTTCGGCTGGTATCGACCCCCGGCTCGACTTCGTTACCAAAGAGCAGCAGACTAACCCTTCGGCACAAACCAGTGGCCTACGGGAAGGACCAATCGGATTAGGCTACCGCGTACCGATGATTGTTGCATCACCCTGGACGCGGGGCGGATACGTTAACTCCGAAGTATTCGACCACACCTCGTCGCTGCAATTTCTAGAGCATTTTCTGGCGAAGAAAACAGGGAAAACCATCCGTGAGGAAAACATCACGGAATGGCGTCGGACAGTTTGCGGTGATCTAACGTCGGTTTTCCGACCTTACAATGGTGAACCCATTACCCAGCCTAAATTTCTTGAGCGGGGACCTTTCATAGAAGGTATCCACCAGGCTCAGTTCAAGAATGCGCCTGCTAACTACCAAAAACTAGCCGCCGATACGGTTAAACAGATCAACGCTCAGCCTGAGCAGTCGTCGCACTTACCACAGCAGGAAAAAGGCATCCGGTCGGCCTGCGCGCTGCCTTACGAGTTGTACGTTGATCGCGTGATCGGCCAGAACAATGGGCAATTTGGCCTGAGTTTTAAAGCGGGTAAGACTGTCTTTGGCGAACAGGCTGCGGGGGCTCCGTTCCGTGTTTATGCCGTCCGACCTTATCAGGGCGAACCAATGCGGGCCTGGGATTATTCGGTAGCTGCTGGTGATTTGTTGCAGGATGAGTGGTCCGTCGGCGATTTTGACGCCAGCCAGTACCATTTACGGGTCTACGGTCCCAACGGTTTCTACCGCGAGTTTACCGGTGGGGCCACTAATCCGCTGCTACAAATCGAGTGTCAGTATGAGCCCCAGCGTCTGCGTCGCAACAAGCTGACGGGCAATCTGCAACTAACGGTTCATAATCGAGATACAAAAGCGCACACACTGACCCTGCTCGATAACAGCTACAAAGGGAAAAGCCAGCAGGTCCGTCTACCGGCGGGGGCAAAAACCAGCGTGCCGGTTGATCTGAACAAGCAACACGGTTGGTACGATCTGAGCGTACAGGTCAAAGGCCACGATGGTTTTGAGGAGCGTTTCGCCGGACATATAGAGACTGGTAACCCATCAAAGACCGATCCACTCATGGGCCGTGTGGTGTAAAAACTAGTTTAATTGCAGCCTGGTAAATAATCTAATAGGCTTTAGTAAAACGGTTATCCCAAGCGTCAGTATCTGCTTCCTACTTACATCTGGGAGTAAATACTGACGCTTGTTCGTTGTAAAGTATCTGAATAGATCGGTTGTTAGAAACACCGGTATCCTGATAAAAGACATTCCAGGCGGTTGTGGTCTAGTTCAAAATCAACCGGAACAATAGCTTTGTGTGAGCGAGTTAAGATTGTTTTGGTTAACTTTGAATTTTACATAACCACGCTATGAGTACGACTTCATTTGAGGAACTATGCCTTCGGCTTTCCAGCGGTTCTTCGACGGATTTGAGTGCATTGCTACCCGATGGAATTCAGCATGAAGTAGGTCATTTCAACGTATTTGACCTGGACCAGATCAATCAGACTGCTCGTGAGAAACCATCGGTGCCCCTTCCATGTCGCGCCTTCTACAAAATAAGCTTTCTCACCGGACGCTCCCTCGTTCAATATCCGGACCGCACTATCGAAGTATCGCAACCGACGCTGATCTTTTCAACACCCAAAAAACCATTTCAGTGGTTGCCCCTGAATCGCCAGACCGGGCCGTTTTGCGTCTTTACGGCGGATTTCCTTCACCCGACTAAAAGCGGTGTGCTTCTGGACGAATTGCCTATTTTCAAGTCGCCGGAACATCCTGTCTATGCTTTATCCGAAACCGACGCAGTAAGGGTACAAGCCATTTTTGACCATATGCAGGCAGAGATTACGTCCAACTATGCGTACAAATACGACCTGCTGCGTGCCTACGCGCTAGAGCTAATTCACATTGGGCAAAAGTTGCAGTCAACGACGATGCTTCATCCCAACTATAGTACCTTCGCCCGGACAACATCGTTGTTTATTGAGTTGCTCGAACGGCAATTTCCTCTCGAAAATCCACAGCAAAAAGTAGCGCTCCGTACCGCAAAGCAATACGCCGATCAACTCGCCGTCCACGTGAATCATCTCAACAAGGTTCTTCGAGAAACCACCGGCCTTACAACGACCGAACTCATTGCTGGCAGGATGCTTCAGGAAGCCAAAGCGCTGCTGCTTCATACCGACTGGACCATCGCCGAAATTGCGGATAGTCTCGGATTCTCGGATTTTGCGCATTTCGCCAAATTCTTCAAGAACGAAACCTCCGTTTCACCAGGGGCTTTTCGTAGTCAGGCAAAAAGTTTGAATTATACATAAAGTTGATTGTTCGGGACAAACATCGTCGCTGTTCGTTGGAGGACATTTGTACTGTTTTTAATCTGTACAAAAAGTCGCATGACAACGCAAAAAATTGCTTTAATAACTGGAGGAAGCCGTGGGATCGGCAAAAACATAGCTTTGACCTTAGCCCAAAAAGGCGTAGACATTCTGCTTACCTATCGCAGCAACCAACGTGAAGCCGAAGTAACTGTGGCGGCTATCGAATCACTCGGGCGTAAAGCGATTGCCTTACCACTCAATGTGTCAGACGCTAGCGCCTTCGATGCCTTTTTCGGGCAGGTGAGCACAACCTTACAAGACACCTTCGGTACCGACCGTTTCGATTTTTTAATTAACAACGCGGGTACCGGTCTTGTAGCGCCGATAGCAGAAACGACTGAGGCTCAGTTTGATGAAATGATGACTATTCATCTAAAGGGCGTTTACTTTCTGACGCAAAAGTCGTTAGGGTATCTTCGAGACGGCGGGCGCATTGTTAATATTACTTCCGGCGTTACGCGCTACTCATTTGCTGGCGCTTCCGCATACGGAATCATGAAAGGGGCGATTGATGTATTCACCCGGTATCTTGCCCTCGAGCTAGGAGGAAGGGGTATTTCGGCCAATACCGTTGCGCCCGGTGCTGTATTCGGTGGAGGTGCTATGGAAGATACCCCGGCCATGCGGAATTTCGTGGCGGGTGTTACGGCTTTGGGACGCGTCGGCTTACCAGACGATATCGGGGGCGTGGTGGCATTCTTGTGTAGTGATGACGCCAAATGGGTGAACGGTCAACGAATTGAGGTTACCGGCGGCATGAATCTTTGATCGATGAGCGCTCTTTCGGGCGCTCATTTTTCTGTATTATGGGCAATAGTAAACAACGTCAACTTTATCGGTAAATTCTGGGTACAACGTTGGTTAACTGATTCTTCGGTTGCGATCCGGACGGTTTACACATCACAAAACCTATTTTATTCGGTTTCGGAAGAAAGCCCTTCGTCACGCCATAATCGTCGCTCAACCGGGAAGATTTCTTGTTTGATGATCTCGATCTCACGGAAGCGGGGATGAGCGGGATGAAGTAAGTAGTTATAGGACATCGGAACCACAACCGAAGGCACCGCGGCTACTAAGTTCGTTGGGGCCGTGAGCCAGTCGCGCAGCAACCATTGGGTGCGCTCATAACTTTCCTCATTCCAATAGGCCGGAAGTGACTCTGCGGAGAAAAAGACTACGTCGTCGGGTACTTGCAGGGTAAACAACACCAGTTTCGGCAGCTTCTCGTACTTTACCCGAGGTTGGTGAACAAGTGATTCTACCAGGGCAAGGGCGGGGGAGGAAGTGGTGTATAACAAGGCATATCCCTTTGGATTCCACCGACCGCCAAACAAGCGCGCTCCTTCGGTAGCTAAGGGTTCCTGGCTGTATTTGGCTTTTACAGTGCGGTAAACAGTCAGCATTGCCCTTATCCAACAATACCGTGTTCGATACGACCCAGCACATCATCGACCAGCCCAAAGCCAGTTGTTGTATCCAGCAACTGTAGGGGCGATTGGGAATTCAATTCACGAATGGGTGAGCGCAGCCAGTCGGCGAGGGTTTCCGCATCATCGTCAAAGACATCCAGCCCATGCCGAAGCAAATTGGTCAATAGCAATAATCGTTCGGAGGTATCGCGAGATAGCCGCTCCTGGGGTTTCAGGCGATGCAAATTACGATCCGACATACTAAGGATGCGGGCCATCTCAATATCGGTTAAGCCCACCAGGTTTGCTACCTGATCGACTTCTGAACGAAGCACGCCCTGACGTGACTTGTCAATCAGCGTATAAGGCGCGTAAACAGCCGTGTGAGGAGGAAGTGTTGCGGAAGCCATGAGCAGTGACCGAAATTTGTCAGCCTTATAACCGCAATATGGCGCATTGGGTTCATCTGGGCAACTCGCTTAGTCGGTTATCTACGTGATTTGTCTTTACTGGTGGGCCTTTGCCGAGCCAAAAGCCGGGCAAAGGCCCTATCCAATAGGCTTCGAGCAAGTGCGTGATAGCCATCGCTGCGTTCCTCTCCCTAGATCGTTGGTGTACCACCAGTCACCTGTACGGTACTGCTCGTCATGTAACTAGAATCATTGGATGCGAGCAGTACGTAAGCCGGAGCCAGTTCGGCGGGTTGACCTGCTCGCTTCAACGGCACATCCTGACCAAAACTTTTTACTTTTTCGGGAGGCATCGTCGAAGGAATCAATGGCGTCCAGATCGGGCCGGGCGCAACGCAGTTTACCCGAATGCCTTTTTCGGCCCATAGTTGCCCCAGATTAGCCGTAAAATTCTGGATAGCTGCCTTGGTAGCCGCATAATCCAGCAATGTAGGACTGGGCTTGTAGGCATTGATCGATGTTGTGTTGACCACCGTACTACCCGGCTTGAGATGATTTTCAGCTGCTTTACACAGAAAAAACATTGAGAAAATGTTGGTGCGGAACGTTCGCTCTAACTGTTCCTCGTTGATATGCTGCAAAGACTCCTGCGACATTTGATACGCGGCATTATTGACCAGAATGTCCAGACCACCTAACTCATCCACGGCACGCTGCACGAGTTGCTGGCAATGCGCTTCACTGCGGATATCGCCAGCCATCAGCACCGCTTTTTGCCCCGCTTCTTCGACATAGCGGGCGGTTTCGCGCGCATCGTCCTCTTCGTCCAGATACGCAATGAGTATGTCGGCCCCTTCGCGGGCAAAAGCAATTGCTACAGCCCGGCCAATGCCCGAATCCGCTCCGGTAATGAGCGCTTTACGCCTTGTTAACTTTCCTGAACCTTTGTACGATTCTTCCCCATGATCGGCTTTAGGTTGCAACTGATCTTCATGGCCTGGTACATCCTGTTGCTGCTCAGGATGAGGAGGTTGAGGGTATTTTTTCAGCGGGTCCTCCATTGAGGACGTTGTGGGTTGAGCTGTCATAGTTGTTGGTTAAATTTTTGCGACCTATGGCAATAACCGCTTCGCAACCGGGATAAGACGGTAAAATTTTCCTGAGTAAGGAAACGGTACCGCAACATTGAAAGGCTTTTAGGTCAGCATCTCTGGAAGCTGATGCGTCTTGTTACGTAGCATTTTTGGAGAAGTTACCGATTTGCTTTTCGAGGGCAGTGTACCTGAGTAAATTGAATCCATAGTCCTTCTTTTAACCGCCGTGATTGTCAGCAAGTCCGATTCGTCAGCGCAGTTTTTGGGGAGAACGTCCATAATTATTGCCTAACTTTCGTGAAATACTGAACTGATCCAGGTTTCACGGCCTATCCGTTATTGCAACCAATGAAAAAAAAGGAGATACCAGGTGTTAAAGAAATTGCTCGTCGTGCCAACGTCGCTATCGCCACCGTCGATCGGGTAATTCATAATCGAACTGGTGTTTCGGCTAAAACGCGGGAAAAAATAAACCAGATCATCGCCGAGCTTAATTACCAGCCCAACCTGCTAGCCAGGCGATTAGCTTCCAATAAGATTCTTTCCATTGCCGTTTTGATTCCGTCGGTCACCGAAGAAACCGACTTCTGGGAAGCGCCGTTGCAGGGAGTCCGACAGGCCGAAGCCGAAATCAGACAATACGGAATCAACGTTGATCTTTATTTTTTCAACCTAAGCGATCCCCGCACTTTTGTCGAACAGGCGAACCGAATCGTAGACGCTTCCGTCGATGGCCTTGTTTTAGCGCCCTCCTTTGTGGACGAAGCCCGTGAGTTTACCGACGCATGTCAAAAAGCCAATATCCCGTTTGTCTTCATCGACTCTACCATACCCAATCAACGGAGCCTGTCTTACATCGGTCCGCCGTTATTTCAGAGTGGTTATCTGGCCGGAAAATTATGTACCTATCGCTTGCAGGAGCATAGTAAGTTGCTGGTTGTTAATATCGCTACGTCGCTGGATAGCTTTACGTACCAGCAAATTGAAGAAGGATTTCGGGCTTACTTCACCGACCACAAGCTGACCTACCCGATTTTAAAGGCCAATATCCAGCAGACCGACTACCCCTCTATTGCTCTACACTTGCAAGATCTGTTTACCGCTCACGAAGCGATTGATGCCGTGTTTGTCAGTAATTCCCGCGTCTTCTCGGTTGCCCGTTTTCTCGAAAGTGCCGATTTACTAAAGAGACCGCTGTTGATCGGCTATGATTTCGTTAATGAAAACATCCGCTTTCTGGCTAGTGGTATCATTGATTTCCTGATTTGCCACCAGCCAAAAGAACAAGGCTACCGAAGCATCATGGCTTTGTACCAACACTTAATTCTTTCGGCTTCCGTCGCGAAGGAACATTACATGCCCATCGATATCGTCACCCAGGAAAACCAGGCTTTTTATCGAAATTAATTAGCTAGGGTCACAAAGCTTTTAGGCCGTACTTTATCGCTGCCAAACTTTATCAGGCAGAATTAAATGAAAGTTTTGGCCTGATTTATTGCTACTCTAAAAATGTGTGTATATTTACGGGTACGTACCCGTAAAAACGTATTTCTCCTTCGTTCACCCCGCTATCAGCCATCCGTTTTATGACTACTCTATTGCATGATCGTCGGCAATTTATCCAGAAAGCTTCGTTGGGAAGTCTGGCACTTGGCTTATCACCAATGGCATGGTCAACAAAACAGGAGTCGGCAGAAGGTAAGCGGGTGGGAATCATTGGCCTGGATACATCGCACAGCGTAGCTTTTACGAAAGCCTTGAACGGAGGTGGTTCAGACTATGCCAATTACAAAGTAGTAGCCGCTTACCCGTATGGGAGCAAGACGATTGAGAGCAGCGCGAAGCGAATTCCTGACTACATTAACGAGGTAAAAAAATTAGGGGTTGACATCGTCGATTCAATTGATGAGTTGCTCAAAAAAGTTGACGTGGTTTTGCTGGAAACCAACGATGGTCGGCTTCATCTGGAACAGCTTAGACCGGTACTCAAAGCCGGGAAGCGCGTTTTTATCGACAAGCCCATCGCTGCGTCACTAAGCGACGTAGTAGCCATATTTGATCTGGCTCGTTCCTATAATCTACCTATTTTCTCAGCCTCGTCGCTGCGGTATATCAAGGGCGTTGACAGCATCGATAAAAGTCAGGTGCTGGGAGCGGATACGTTTAGCCCGGCGGTATTGGAAAAAACACATCCCGACTTTTTCTGGTACGGCGTCCACGGCGTTGAAACGCTGTATACTGTTATGGGAACGGGTTGCCAGCAAGTAATTCGGGCGCACACCGATGGAACCGACGTTGTCGTCGGAACGTGGGCGGATGGCCGGATCGGTACGTTTCGGGGAACGCGGACCGGCAAACACGAATACGGAGGAACCGTTTACACGCAGGCTGGTGCTGTCAAGCTGGGTCCTTACGACGGGTACAATGCCTTATTGAAGGAAATCATTACCTATTTCGAAACTGGTAAACCTCCCGTATCGCCCGTAGAAACAATCGAAATCTTTACGTTCATGGAAGCCGCCGATGAAAGTAAACGACAGGGGGGAGCGGCTGTCGTTCTGGCGAGTGTCCTAGAAAAAGCAAAACGAAAAAATCCTTAGTCAATCCAGCGTTCCCAGGCATTCCTAAACCCAACTTTTATATGCATAACGAGGAACAGACTCATTTCGACAGCGCACGCCGACGTTTCATTAGCCGTACTTTGACAGGCGCTACTGCGTTGGCTGTGGGTGGCATACTACCGAGCTTTAGCCCTAAAAGTTATGCACGTATTCTTGGAGCCAACGAAAAAGTACGAGTGGGCATGATGGGTGTAAACAGCCGGGGCCTGGCACTAGCCAGTAACTTTGCTTTACAACCCAACTGTGAGGTAATTTCGATTTCGGATGTCGATCAGCGAGCCGCTGCTAAATGCCTGACTACTGTTGAAGGCATTCAGCAAACGAAGCCCAAAAATCTGCCTGATTTCAGGAAGGCGCTGGAAAACAAAGACCTGGATGCCTTAATTATTGCTGCGCCGGACCACTGGCATGCGCCAGCCGCTTTATTAGCATCTAAAGCGGGCAAGCATGTTTACCTCGAAAAGCCGTGTAGTCACAATCCGCACGAGGGTGAACTGCTGGTAGCCAGTGTCAAAAAATATAAGAATGTTGTCCAGATGGGCAACCAACGCCGATCCTGGCCCAATGTAGCCCAGGCAATCAAGGACGTTCAAGGGGGCGTTATTGGCCGGCCTTATTTTGCGAAAGGCTGGTATACCAACAACCGCGCTTCGATTGGCACGGGTAAAGCGGTCGCCGTACCATCCTGGCTGGATTACGAACTCTGGCAGGGACCGGCTCCGCGCCAAACCTTCAAAGACAACCTTATTCACTACAACTGGCACTGGTTCTGGCACTGGGGCACCGGTGAAGCCTGCAACAACGGTACGCACATGCTCGACCTGATGCGGTGGGGGCTGGGCGTCGATTATCCGACCAAGGTAACCTCAACGGGTGGCCGTTATCGGTACAAAGACGACTGGGAAACCCCCGATACGCAGGTCATCAATCTGGAATTTCCGAATAACACGGCCATGACCTGGGAAGGCCGAAGTTGCAATGGCCGAACTGTTGAAGGCACCAGCGTAGGGGTTATGTTTTATGGCGAATCGGGTTCGCTTCTAATTGAATCCGGCAATTCATACAAAGTTTTTGATCTGGAAAATAAGCTGGTAAAAGACGTCAAGAACGATCTTCAGATTGACCCGAGAAATCGGATGAACCCATCGCAGGCGCTCGATGCCATTCATATTCAAAACTTTTTCGACAGCATTAAAAAAGGGACAACGCTAGCATCCGATATTACCGGAGGACATAAAAGCACATTGCTTTGTCAACTCGGTAACATTGCGCAGCGGACGGGCGGAATGCTCGCTATTGACCCGTCAAACGGGCACATCAAAAACAACAAAGAAGCCGAAAAACTCTGGCGCCGGACGTACCAATCGGGTTGGGAGCCAACGATTTAAACGGATCATCGTGTCAACCGCATATCAGCCGTAGCATGGGCTATCTTAAACTTAAAAATGGAACGCTCATCACACCCTTTCGGTATATTCGGGGTGGAACAGTCGTGATGCAGGATGGGTTGATTGTCGGCGTTCACGAACGGGATGTCGACGTACCCGGTGCTGTCGAACTGGATGTAGAAGGACGCTATGTAGCGCCGGGTTTTATTGATATTCATGTTCACGGGGGAGGAGGGCACGATTTTATGGATGGTACCGACACGGCATTCTTGAAAATCGCTGAATTGCACGCCCAGTATGGAACGACATCGCTGGTACCAACCACGCTAACGGCTGAAAAAGAGGATTTGCTTAAAACGCTGGACAACTACGAGCGTGCTAATCAACAGAACTGCAATGGTGCAAATTTTCTGGGCATTCACCTGGAAGGACCTTACTTTGCGCTTAGTCAGCGGGGCGCTCAGGACCCGCGTTACATCCGCAATCCGAACCCCGCCGAATACGAAGAAATACTGGCTTATTCATCGTCCATCGCCCGGTGGAGTGCGGCCCCTGAACTGAATGGTGCTATTCCGTTTGGCCGTCGACTACGCGAAAAAGGCATTCTAGCCGCCATTGCCCATACCGACGCCGTCTACGAAGACGTGCTCGAAGCGTATGAGAACGGGTATACACTGGCTACGCACTTGTACTCGGCTATGTCGGGCGTAACGCGCCGGAACGCGTTCCGTTACGCGGGGGCCATTGAAAGCGCTTTGCTACTCGATATGGACGTTGAAATCATCACTGATGGTATTCACTTGCCTCCTCCGTTGTTGAAACTGGTATACAAAATTAAAGGTGCAGACCGAACGGCGTTGATCACAGATGCTATGCGGGCAGCTGGTATGCCAGAAGGAGACAGCATTCTTGGCTCACTGACCAACGGGCTACCTGTTCTGGTTGAAGACGGCGTAGCAAAACTGCCCGACCGATCTTCGTTCGCGGGGAGCGTCGCTACGGCCAATCAGTTGGTTCGTAACATGGTTCAACTGGCTGACGTGTCATTGCTCGATGCCGTTCGCATGGCCAGCACTACGCCCGCCCGCATTATGAGCGTCGATTCCCGCAAAGGGTCGCTGGTTGCTGGTAAAGATGCAGACGTAGTGGTTTTCGATGAGAATATCACGATTGATACTACGATTGTCGGGGGAAACATCGTCTACTCGAAAGCGCAGGTTGCTCATACCATTTAGTGCCTACCATACTGTTCAATGCCCTACTCTCTAACTAAATCCGAAAAAGATGCTGACCGACCTTTCCGCTGAACAGGCAAAGACTGAACCTAATCAGCTGCCATTGGATTCCTCAGCGCCATTTCGGCTGCAATCCCTGGATACATTGCGGGGATTCGATATGTTCTGGATTGCGGGGGGCGACAAGCTGGTTCATGTGCTGGCCGACGTAACGGGCTGGGGTTGGGCACTGGTGGTGGCTGATCAATTTACCCATGTTTATTGGCACGGTTTCCACGCTTATGATCTGATTTTCCCGCTGTTCCTGTTCCTGGCCGGCGTTTCTACTCCTTTTTCGTTAGGCAGCCGACTGGAAAAAGGAGTAAGTCCCAATCTGTTGACTCGTAAGGTAATTCAACGCGGAGCTGTCCTGGTTTTGCTTGGGATTCTGTACAACAATGGCTTATTCAAAACCGAATGGACGCATATGCGCTACCCAAGCGTATTGGGACGAATTGGGCTGGCGGGCATGTTTGCCCAGCTAATTTATCTATACGCGTCCCGGCGATCGCAGTACGTGTGGTTCGCCGGATTGCTCATTGGTTATTGGCTAATCATTCAGTTGGTGCCCGTTCCCGGTTGCGGATCTGGTTTGATTACTCCTGAATGCAATCCGGCAACGTACCTGGACAAGACCTTATTACCGGGCCGAATGTACAATGAAGTCTATGACCCAGTGGGTATTTTATCGACATTGCCCGCTATTGCTACCGCTTTACTAGGAATTTTTGCGGGTAATCTGCTCCGAACACCAGAACAAACAATGTCCAGATCCCGAAAAGCGATGTGGCTTACAGGGAGTGGTTTAGTATGCCTGGTTGTTGCGTTAGGCTGGAATCAGGTTTTTCCCATCAACAAAATTCTTTGGTCGAGTTCATTCGTCATGCTGACGGGTAGTTTTAGCTTGTTGTTACTAGCGCTCTTTTACAGCATCATCGACATTCTCCACTGGCGTCGGTGGACCTTCTTTTTTATTGTTATCGGCATGAATTCCATCGTCATCTATATGATCGGCGGATTCGTTGACTTTCGGTACACCGCCAAAGCGTTGTTTGGCGGGATGCTAAGCTTTTTTCCTGAACCTGTTCAGGCCGTAGGGTTAGTGATAGCCACAATAGCGGTCCTATGGAGCTTTATGTATGTATTGTACAAACAGAAATGGTTTCTCAGATTGTAAGCTGTATAAGCGTAAGTTCAAACAGGAGAAATATTATGTACTTAGTTCAAGCATAAATTGCTCGTTAATTTTCTTTGAATGGAGATGTGCAAAATAAATTTCTGTCAATGATTTGATTGTATTTAATTGTTTTTTACTTTTCGGGTACGTACCCGAAACCGTTTAAGTTAAAGTAAGAATTTGATCGTCAACGTCCCTGGAAAGTAATAGGCGAGTGGCAAATCATAGAAAAATAAAGCGTAATCAATTCTGATTATTTTTTTGTCTGATTGCGGGTACGTACCCGCAATCAGACAGACGTAAACGTAGCCTTACCTATATAGACCAATTCTACATCTATGATTCGACTAAAACTACTTATCACAGGCATGCTCTGGCTCATCCTGATAACAGCCGGGGCTCAAACGAAGCGGATATCCGGTAAGGTGCTGGATGCGCAGAATGCTCCGTTACCAGGCGCGTCGGTTCTGCTAAAAGGAAGTACGACGGGTACTGTTACCGATGCCGAAGGCACCTTCACGATTAATGCTCCTGCTAATGCAGTGCTGGTCGTTTCTTACACCGGCTACCTGGCTAAAGAAGTGCCTGTTGGTCAATCGACAACGCTGAACATTACCCTTGCTGAGTCGCCCCAGTTGTTGAGTGATGTTGTTGTGGTTGGTTACGGTACGCAGCGAAAAAGGGATTTGACCGGATCAATTGCTTCTATTTCGCAGACGGAAGTAAAGAATCTGCCCATCGCCCGGGCCGATCAGATTCTACAGGGCCGTATCAGCGGAGTGCAGGTCACCCAAACCAATGCGGAACCGGGCGGTAACATCAGCATTCGCATCCG
Source organism: Spirosoma liriopis (assembly GCF_023196085.1). NCBI lineage: Bacteria > Pseudomonadati > Bacteroidota > Cytophagia > Cytophagales > Cytophagaceae > Spirosoma > Spirosoma liriopis. The sequence continues at coordinate 119,399 of NZ_JALPRF010000005.1, read as the reverse complement.
GGGGACAAACTCCATCAACTCGGGCAACGAACCGCTGTTTGTGATTGACGGCTTTCCGGGCGCAGGCGATCTGAATTCCATAAACCCCAGCGATATCGAATCCATTGAAGTGTTGAAGGATGCTTCTGCTACGGCTATCTACGGAAGCCGGGGGGCCAACGGTGTCGTGATCGTTACGACGAAAAAAGGGTCCAGCAAACAATCATCCATCAATTTTGAAGCGTATCACGGTGTTCAGTCCGTCAGCAAGCTATACGATATGATGAACGCCAGAGAGTTTGCGACCTATCTGAATGACGTTCAGGGTCTGATTAATCAGGAAACGCCCGCTTCTGCGAAAGCACTGCCTTATACCCCAGAACAGGTTGCGGCATTGGGCGAAGGCACAAACTGGCAAAAAGAAGTGCTGCGAACAGCGCCGATCAGTAACTACCAGCTTAACTTCCTGGGCGGCAACAGCGATACCCGCTACAACCTGAGCTTCAACTATTTTAACCAGCAGGGTATCGTCATTAATTCGGGCTTCCAGCGAGGCTCTATTCGGTTTAATCTGGACAAAAAGATAAGCGACAAAATCAATGTTGGCTTTACGTCACAACTAACCCGGTCGGGAGAGAACCGCGCGTTGGTCAATACTGCCGGATCGACGGAAATGGGTGGTATTATTCTGGACGCCATGCGTTTCAATCCGGCACTGCCAGTTCGTGATCAGGCGGGAACTTATACGTACCTCAATGGTCCTGCGGGCTACCTGGAGCTGGTCGGTAATCCGGTCGCTTATGCCAACAAAGTCAAAAATCAGTACAACAACCTGCGGGGTCTACTTAATTTTTTCGCTGACTATGAGATCGTCAAAGGACTTAAGCTCAGAAGTACCGCCGGAACGGATTTTAATTATGCGTCGCTGGAGTATTACGTACCGTCCGATATTTACGCCGGTTCGAACAGCAAAGGCACCGCTACGCGCTCATCAGGAAACCGTTACAGCTGGGTTAACGAAAATACCTTAACCTACGACCGGGAGTTCAACAAATCGCACGCGCTCACGCTTCTCGGTGGTCTGACATTTCAGGAATTTTACAACACCGAATTCGCGGCATCGAATAGTAATTTCTTCACGAATCTGCTGGAATCCGACAACATCGGCATTGGTGCCAACGTGTTGCCACCGAGTTCAAGCCGTAGTAAAAATAGCCTGATGTCTTACTTTGGCCGGGCCAACTACCGCTTTCTGGATAAGTACCTGTTTACGTTCACGATGCGGGCCGATGGGTCGTCCCGCTTCGGACCGAACAACAAATGGGGCTATTTCCCGTCGGGAGCTTTCGCCTGGCGCGTCATCGACGAACCCTTTATGAAGTCGGTACCCGTCGTTTCTGATCTGAAATTACGGGCAAGCTACGGCATCACCGGTAATCAGGAAATCGCGTCGTATTCATCATTTGCCCGCTACACTAACAACGCTTACACACTGGGGGGCGGCACACGCGTGATTGGTTTATCGCCGAACAACATCCCGAACCCAGGTATTAGCTGGGAATCAACCGCTTCGTTGGATTTCGGTGTTGACCTGAGTGTCTTGAGCAATCGAATTACGTTTACTGCGGACTATTACTACAAACGCACAAGAGACTTACTACTGAACGTATCAATTCCGGTGTCAACGGGCTACAGCACAGTCCTGTTAAACGCGGGTGGGGTGCAAAACAAAGGAATTGAGCTGAGTGTCAATAGCGTCAATGTGAATTCGGGTCGCTTCAAATGGACAACAGCCGCCAACCTTTCCGCTAATCGCAATAAAGTTCTTGACCTGAATGGCGAATACGAACGCTTTGTCGGTACGTCGAGCGGCAGTCTTTTCCCGAGTGCCAGCAATGGCGCAACCAGCGTGCTGCGCGTAGGCGAACCGATTGGCTCTTTTTACGGATACGTATTCGAAGGAATCTGGCAAACACCCGACGAAATCAGCGCCAGCAAACGAACCGGTGTTCGTCCGGGCGATCCGCGCTACGCCGATCTCAACGGCGATGGCGTACTCGACGCGAAGGATCGCACCATTATTGGTCGGGCGCAACCCAAGTTTATTTACGGACTTACCAACAATTTTACGCTGGGCAATTTCAACCTGAACGTTTTTCTGCAAGGCGTTCAGGGTAGCGACATATTGAACCTCAACCGGTATTACCTCGAAACGGGCGGCTATATTAACGGCAACAAACTAAAGTCGCAGACGCAGCGCTGGACCGGGCCGGGTACCAGCAACACCATTGCCAAGGCAAACAGCACTCTACGGCGTGGAACTGGTATTACGAGTGATGTGGTTGAAGATGGCAGTTTTCTGCGCGTTAAAACCGTTTCGCTTTCCTACACGCTACCGAAGTTAGGCTCAATCAGCAACGTCCTGAAATCGGCGAATGTCTACGTTACCGCTCAGAACCTGTTCACCTTCACCAAGTATTCTGGCTACGATCCGGAGGTCAACTCATTCGGGGCTTCCAACCTCAGTCTCAACACCGACTTCAACGCGTATCCAAACGTCCGAACATTCACCGCCGGTATTCGCCTTGGCCTCTAATCCACGTGACACTCATGAAAACTACGAAAAAAGGTTTGTTGCTCCTGTTGGGGGCGCTTGCGATGACGGGCGTTTCCTGCGAAAATTTCTTAAAAGAAGAACCCTACGATTTTGTCAGCACCGATAATTTTTACCGGAGCGAGGCCGATGCCGTTACCGCGCTGAACGGTGTATTCAATCTCATGCAGAATGGATTGTACTACGCCCGTACGTTCTGGATCTTGTCGGAGTTGACCGGTGATCTGATGAAGGTCGGAAATCCGCAGGCGGGCCGGCCTGATCTGGATGAACTAACGTATACGTCCACCAATCCGGAAGTAGCCAACTGGTGGACGTACTCGTACCTGATGGTCAACCGCGCGAACGATGTCATTGCCAATACGCCGTCGATTAGCATGGATGCCGCCAGACGCGCCAACATCGAAGGAAACGCTCGTTTTCTGCGGGCGCTGGCTTATTTTGACTTGGTGCGTAGTTATGGCGATGTTCCGCTGCTGACCAAGCCAACCGGAGCAGATGGTAATTTACGACCCGCCCGAACACCGATCAAAGATGTATACAAGCAAATCGTTGATGACCTGACCTTTGCCGAAGCGAACTGCCTTCCTGAAAATAAAATTACGGCGGCTGAAAAAGGGCGCGTATCCAGCGGAGCAGCCGCTTCCTTGCTGGCTAAGGTGTATCTGACCCGGGCTGCTTCATCAGCTGCCGAAGCAACGGATACTCAGTCAGCCCTCGATGCTACCAACCGGGTGATCAACTCGAAAATTTATTCGCTGGTGCCTTACGCCAACGTATTCGATGTCGCAACCGAAAATGGTCCTGAACACATTTTCTCAGTTCAGTTCGATTTGCCGCCCAACGCGGGTAACATCACGGCGCGGATGCATTTGCCTGCGTCGCTAGACGGCAATCAGGCGTTTTACGTTGAGGAATGGTTCTACAACTCGTTCGCGCCTGCCGATACCATTCGTAAGAACTGGACGATGACCAAAAAAGCCGGGAGTCAGACATTAGCTAACGCGTATTACGTCAAGTTTCGGGACCCGCTTAGACAAGGAAACAACGCCCGCAACAACACGCTGATTTTACGCTATGCCGATGTACTGCTGATGCAATCGGAGGCCATGAATCAACTCAATCCGGCCAACGCGGGCAAGTTTGACGGTATCAATGCTGTTCGGACGAGGGCGGGTATCAGCAAACTAAGTTTGACGACGACTCCTTCAAAAGAAGACTTTATTACGGCTTTGGTCGATGAGCGGGGTTGGGAGTTCAGCGCCGAAGGAATCCGTCGGTTCGATCTTCTACGGCTGGGTCGGTACAAGGAAGTTCAGAAGCGGGTGTACAACCGGACCGTTGACGATAAATACCTGCTTTACCCGATTCCGCAGACCGAAATAACCTTGAATCCTAATCTGACACAAAATCCTGGTTTTTAGGCTAATTTAAAGCCAAGATAGTTTTTACTTAGCAACAAAATAATGAGATTAACAGTCGAACAGGTTGACGCTCTGCAAGTGCGCGTTTTTGAAACCAGACAAGAAATGGGTGTCGCTGCTGGCGCGGATGTTGCCCTTAAAATCAGAGAGCTACAAACCGAGCAGGCAATTCTCCGAATGGTGTTTGCGGCAGCCCCTTCCCAAAACGAAATGCTGGATTATCTGGCCACCGCCGAGGGTATTGACTGGTCACGGATTGATGCCTTTCACATGGACGAATACGTGGGCCTACCCGCAGATGCACCCCAGCGGTTTGGTTCTTTCTTAACCACAAAGCTGTTTAGCCGGGTATCACCCCGTACTGTCCATTTGATCGATGATTCGGCAGGCGCAACGGAAGCCTGTCAGCGGTACAAACAGTTGCTGGAGGAAGGGCCAATCGACATCGTTTGCCTGGGTATAGGAGAAAATGGGCACCTGGCATTCAACGATCCCCCCGTAGCTGATTTTGATGATCCTGAAGTGATTAAGCGCGTTCAACTTGATGATGTGTGCCGCCAGCAACAGGTAAATGACGGTTGCTTCGATACCTTCGACGACGTTCCAGAAGAAGCGCTGACCCTGACCATTCCGACGTTGTTATCCGGTCGTCACCTATTTTGTGTGGTTCCCGGCAAAACGAAGCATCAGGCGGTGAAAGCAGTGCTCAATGGTCCAGTTACAACGGCCTGTCCCGCTTCCATACTTCGTCAGCATCCTGACTGTACCCTGTATGTCGATCAGGATTCATACGGAGCTATAACGGAGTAAATACGTTTTATCCGCGCGATCAATTACCCCCGCGCATTCCCGTATCGTACCGCAGCTAAATCGCGGGAGTAACTGATCGTAATAAACGTCAACCTAAACGGCCTAACCCAGCTTTTCTGCCCTTCGACTATGGTTACCACAAACGCAGTAGATAACAAGGCTACCCAAGTGCAGCGAACAACGGGTCCCATTATCATCATTGGGGTGATGTTTTTTGTGTTTGGTTTTGTGACGTGGATCAATTCCATCCTGATCCCTTATTTCAAAATAGCCTGTGAGCTAACACACTTTCAGTCGTATCTGGTTGCCTTTGCGTTTTACATCTCCTACCTGGTGATGTCGATGCCCGCATCGGTGCTACTAAAACGGGTTGGTTTCAAACGGGGCATGATGGTTGGGTTTTTCATTATGTCGCTGGGGGCGCTGCTGTTTGTTCCGGCTGCGTACACGCGAACGTACGCACTGTTTCTGACGGGTCTTTTCACCATCGGAACGGGACTGGCGGTGCTCCAAACAGCCTCCAATCCGTACGTAACGATTCTAGGACCAATTGAGCGGGCCGCCCAGCGAATCAGCATCATGGGAATTTGCAACAAGACAGCTGGCATTGTGGCGCCACTCCTGTTTGCCGCCGTTATTCTGCGCTCTTCGGACGCTGCCTTGTTTAAGCAACTGCCCCTGATGACAGCCGAAGCGCGTAGCGTGGTGCTCGATGAGTTGATTCGCCGGGTAATGGTCCCCTACGCCTGCGTAAGCATCGTACTGTTTGGTCTGGGGTTATTCATCCGCTATTCCTCCCTGCCCGAGATCGACACGGAACAGGAAAGCGCGGAAGTTTCCGTTGCCAACTCCGACAAGACAAGCGTTCTGCAATTCCCGCATCTGGTGCTGGGTGCGCTGGCCATCTTTTTTCACGTTGGTTCCCAGGTTATTGCGATTGATACCGTCATTGGTTACGCCAGTTCGATGGGAGTATCGTTGCTGGAAGCCAAAGGGTTTCCGTCCTACATCCTGTTTGCCACGATCTGCGGCTACGTGATTGGCATCATTACTATTCCCCGGTTCATCCGGCAGGTCAACGCGCTCCGAATCTGTACCCTGCTGGGTGTATTATTTAGCGTTGGTATCCTGTTTGCATCAGGTAGTCTTACCCTGTTTGGGCATGCTATGCCGCTATCGTTCTGGTTTCTGGTAAGCCTGGGCCTCCCGAATTCGCTGGTTTGGGCGGGTATCTGGCCGTTGGCGTTGGACCGGCTGGGACGTTTTACCAAAGCGGGCGGTTCGCTGATGATCATGGGCCTTTGCGGGAACGCTCTGATGCCGCTTGTCTACGGCTACTTTGCGGATTCTTTATCCCTTCGCGAAGCGTATTGGGTGCTCGTACCCTGTTATCTCTACCTGCTCTTTTACGCCGTTTACGGCCATACCATAAAACGCTGGCGGTAATCTGATTCTATCGTATTATGAAACATTTCTTTTTCGCCCTGCTATTCATCGTGCTGGGATTCCAGCCGGTCCTAAGCCAGCAACTTGCCCAAAGCTCCTCATCGAAAACGGTGAAAGGATTTCACCTCGATTTGCGGATTCAGGTCATGACGATGAGCGCCCTCAAAGAACTGGCCCAGAAGCTTCAAAAGCAGGGCGTCAATACCCTGATCATGGAATGGGAAGCCACCTATCCATTTGAGAAGCATCCGATGATTCCCAACCGATACGCGTACAGCCGGTCGGATGTGACGTCGTTCGTGAAGTATTGCAATGGTCTGGGTATCGACGTAATTCCCCTGCAACAAAGCTTCGGACACGTAGAGTACATCCTGCGCAACCCTCGGTATACGACTTTACGGGAAGATCAGAAAGACTTTTCGCAGGTGTGTCCCATCGAAAGCGAAGCCAATAAAGCCTTGTTCACGGATCTCTTTCGTGATCTGGTGTCTACGCATAACTCACCTTATTTTCACATTGGCGGGGACGAAACGTATCTGCTCGGTCATTGCCACAAGTGCCAGGCAAAAGCCGCCAAAGAAGGAAAGTCAAAACTGTTTGTCGATCACATCAAGATGCTGTGCGACATTGTTACGAGTTTGGGCAAGCGTCCGGTTCTCTGGGCCGACATCGCGCTGAAACATCCTGAATCGCTATCGCTGCTTCCGAAAGAAACGATTCTGATTGACTGGAACTACGGCTGGGCGTTGAACCGCTTTGGTGATCCCCGCAAATTAATCGAAACCGGGTTTGAAATCTGGGGAGCCCCTGCTTTGCGAAGTGGTCCCGATAACTACTTCGTGACCCAGTGGGAAAAGCATTTCAAGAATATCCGTGACTTTATTCCCACCACGAAGCAACTGGGTTACAAAGGTATTGTGATGACTTCCTGGTCTACGTCAGGCTTGTATTCGCCTGTTTTCGAGTCCGGCTCCGACATCGTTGACCTGTACGCCATTCGGCACGTTTATCCCCTGTCTGGTTTTACTATGTTGTTGGCCGCTTATGGCGAAAGTCTGAAAACGACGCAGCCGCTAAATATCGGGCAGTTTGTTGAGACATACACGAGAGACACCTACGGGTTTACGAAAGAACAGGCAAATCAATTCTGGCAGGCGCTGATCACGGCTCCTTATGAAGTGAAACAAGGTGTGGTTGCTTCCCCCAAACCCATGACGGTCCAGGCATTATTGGACAGCACCCGATGGGCGGCTAAAACCTTACACGACTTAAACCCCGTCAGGAACAAGCCAGAATTTGAACAGTACCGCCTTATGATGGACATTCGACTGGAATACCTGACTTATCAGGCGCTCGAAAAGGAAGTCAATGAGCCTAGTTTTACAACCGCGCAGATGCCGACTGTTTTGTCCAAGCTAAAAACCCTGATCGCCGATTCCGAAAAGATCAGCAATCGGTTTATCGCTTTAAACAAAAATTACTTCCATCCAGCTGAACTCGAACAGGAAGTTTATTGGCGGACAATTAAACCCCGTTTACTGTACGAACGCCTGGCCCGAGTAACGAGTCAGACTCCCACCGATTTCCCTTCAAATCATGGCAACTAATTTGACTTCCCGCCGACAGTTTATTGAAACGGGGGCTACAGCCCTTACGGGTCTACTCGCAGTTGGCTCCGCAGCCTGGGCCAGACCGACCGCCAAAGCGGATACCCTTCGGCTGGGCATGATTGGCACGGGGGCTCGCGGGGCGGGGCTGGCTACGCTTATCCGGAACATGCCGGGCGTTGAACTCGTAGCCTGCTGCGACACCATTCCAGAGCACTTACAAAAAGGCATGGCTCTGGCCGCTAAGGGTGCAAAAGCGTATACGGATTACCGAAAACTACTCGATGACAAAACCATTGATGCGGTTGTCATTGCTACTCCGCTGTATCTGCACTATCCAATGGCGGTGGCAGCCATTCAGGCTGGCAAGCATATCTATTTGGAGAAGTCGATGACGTATGATATTCCGCAGGCGATTGATCTGGTAAAGAAAGTACGCGACGCCAATCTGATCTTTCAGGTAGGGTATCAGTATCGCTATTATGATCTTTACCACCGGGTGAAGGAAGTGATTAACCAGAACTGGCTGGGCAAGATTACCCACTTTGAGTGTCAGTACAACCGAAACTCTAACTGGCGATTTCCAGTGAGTGATCCAAAGCTGGAACGGGCTATCAACTGGCGGATGCACCGGGAATACTGCGGAGGGCCACTGTCTGAACTGTGTGCGCATGAAATCGACGTGGTGAATTTTATGCTGAACGCGCATCCCGCCAAAGTGGTGGGTGTTGGCGGAATCAACTATTGGAAAGACGGACGCGATACATACGATAATATTCGAACCGTTTATGAATATCCCAATGGCGTTAAGGCCAGCGTTACGTCGGTTCTGTCGAACGCGTACAATGGCTATAGCATCCGGATCCTGGGCGACAAAGCAACTGTCGAAATCCTGCGGGATAAAGCGTACATCTACGCCGAATCAACCAACAACGTTCGCGGTACGGTCGATGGGGTGACGGGAGCGACCATTGCCGTAACGACCCAGGGTAAAGGCGTTGAACTGGACTTTGGAAAACCCGGTGAACCCAAGCTTGAACCAACAACCTATGCGCTTCAGGACTTTTTTGCCTGCATCCGTACCAAAAAACAACCCTTCTCGAACGTAGAGACTGGCCGCGATGGGTCTATTGCCATTCACTTGGGTAACGCGGCAGCAGATACCGAAACGGTTCAGTTCTGGAAGCCTGAGTACTCAGTCTAAATCCACATTCTCTCAAAGGGCATGGTTGCACAATCCATCAACAAGTCGGCGAAATTTTCGCCTGCTATTGGCCGACCGCCAGGTAGTAACACCCTGTTATGGTCGGGCGTCGGCCTGTTGATGCTGTGCTTGACTTTTACGTCGTTTCGGGATAATAGATCGCTACAGCCTTTCCGAATAACGGGTCTGGCTCAGGGAACAAGCTATTCCATCACGTACTACCACCAGCGGGAACTAGTGCATCAGCGGGAAATCGACAGTATTTTCAACCGGCTCGACCAATCGCTTTCCATCTATTCGCCGACTTCGCTCATCAGCCGGTTCAATCAGTCCGCAACGGGTATCGAAGTTGACATTCACTTGCGGAAGGTAACTGAACGATCGCTGGAGATTTTCAACGATACCGATGGCGCATTTGACATAACGGTTTATCCGCTGGTTAAAAAATGGGGGTTTGGCATAGAGAAAGTAGCACTATTACCCAACTCTGCTACGATCCGTTCCATACTGCCTTGCGTGGGTTCGGGAAAAATTCGATTGGTCCAGAGCCAGTTGGTGAAGGCTGTACCGTGTACACAGATTGACGTGAACGGTATTGCACAGGGCTACAGCGTTGATGTTGTCGCGGCTTATCTCGAAAGAAAAGGCATTCGAAACTACTTGGTAGAAGTCGGCGGTGAACTACGCGTGAAAGGCCGAAAATATCCTGAAAACAAGGTTATGTCCATTGGCATTCAGACGCCAACCGAAAACGATTTCGAATCGGGCGACATTCAGCGTGTCATTGAAATCGATCAGGGGGGTATCACAACATCCGGGAATTACCGCAAGTACCGGCAAATTGGCTCCCGCCGACTCTCTCATATCATTGATCCGAAAACGGGTTTTACGACGCAAAGTGAAATCATCAGCGTTACGGTTCTGGCCAAGGACGCGTTGACTGCCGATGGGTATGATAACGCCTTGCTGGCTATGGGTTTACCAAAAGCCTTGTCTTTCCTCAAACGCCACCCGTCTCTGAACGCTTACATTATCTACCAAAAACAGGATGGATCGGTCGGTGACACAGCGACTGCTGGCTTTTATAAATCGAACCGGTAGTGGTCCCACTGTGCCTGGAACTATACTATACTTTTTCGACCAGGGCATAGCGCCGAAAATTACCCGTCAATAGGCGAAAGCAACGGGGGCTAATCCGATCTAGAAAGAGAAACAGGCAAAACAGAATTAGCAGGGATAAAAACGGATTAAGCCAGTAAGAAATCGTGCCCGGTTTCGACCACGCTTTGGAAAGCAAGTAATTAACCGCAGGGTGGTACAAGTAAAAAGCCATGGAGTACCGACGGCCATAATGGCTTAGCACATTATTTTCGGGTATCCGTGATTGCAGGGCTACGAAGAACATACCTACCGAAAAGATCAAGGTTCCAACTACAAAATTGAAGTTTAGCGTGTATTGCCAGCTTTTGGTTAATAGCCAGGCTTCGACTAGCTGTATTCCAATTCCAACAGCAACCATCTGGCAAGCCATGCGCAGTGAAACATTTATTTCCAGCGTGTACTTGGCAATCATAAAACCAATACAAAGAAAAGGAATCGACAAAAGGGAACGGGCGTAAACAGGATGCGCGGGCAAGCCGATCAGGCTACTATAAGGGTTTAGACAAAGGATGAGCAGAATAACCAGGCCGGTCAGATGCGGTATGTATTTTTCATTATTGCACACTAGAAAAAGCCAGAGCACACCATAACCCAACAAGAGTGATGTTAGAAACCAGAGGTGAAAATAAGTGCCTACAACCAACGTAAAATGAGTCGTGAGTGACTTGATCGAGCCATCTGTAACGCCCACAAACAGCAGATAAAAAGAATTAGCCAACACATAGATGGTCAATACAGATTTAAGTGTCTTCGCAAAAGCGCTGATCGATAGCTTCGTATAAGCTTGCTGAAAATAGTAACCGCTCACCATAAAAAAGAAAGGGACCGTCCATCGTCCTATCAGGGCGAGAGCAGGTGCTTGACCGGAATACGCACTATGGTTCACAAAGACCATTAAAGCTGCTAGCAGTCGAAACAGGTCAATGCTTGCATTCCGATTAGAGGTAACGGACACAATTTTGTATTTTCAGGTATATATTTTTGTAAATCTATTATTTATTATTTTAAATAATAGTAAACATTTAAATCTTAGTGTTTCTTTTTTGCGGGTGTTGCTTCACTTTCTGGCAGACTCAATCTAAGTAGTAAAGCTGTCTTTGATATGAAGTCTCTTAATAGACTAAGCGCCTGATTAACCTAGTTGAGCAGAAAGTAAAGAGGTGAGCTACATAAAAAATAGTATGGAGAACTCCCCCAATAGCTGACTCGTAAAGGTTAAGTCGTGCTTGCCGAATTGATCCGAGTAATTCTGCTATAATCGCTCTAATTGCTGAAAAATAGGGATCAACGCTTTGCCCTGGTCAGAAAGCATGTATTCAATATGTAAAGGTTTTTGGCTAATCACTTCTTTCGCTAAATAGCCTTCATCTACCAACTCTTTGAGGGCAATGGCCAGAGACTGTTTATTGGCACCTTCAATTTCGCGTAGTAATGAATTAAACCGCAAAGGACCACTCAACGCAAGTTGAAAGATTTGCGGTTTTAACTTTCCGGAAAGCAACTTCAACAGTTCTTCGGCTGGACACCTATTTCCAACTTTTTGCATTTTTCTGATAGTCAGGTTTTTTTGACTAATTGACTTGCTGCCTACTACTAAACCAACTTTGTGGGACAATTACCAGCACAGCAAAATACGATGAGCAATTAACCTTCAGCAGTTGAGCAAACTATGGCTGGTGCACTGGCAGAGTGCGACATCAAAGCTATAACGCAGACCGTATCAGAAAATTCAACCTGACGTATTGCGGGACAAATAACATTCAGTTCTTTCATACCAAACAATGAATACCAGTCATTTGGTCTACAAACAAGCCATAGCTGCTTTGAAACGAGATAACTATTCCAAACGGATGAGTTTTTATATTCGAGCACGTTTGGCTATAGTGCATCTACTGTCTTTATGCCTGATTGGCTTTTTGACCAGTGAATGCAGTGCACAGGCCGATCAGTTGAACCAAGTAACGAAGAAAACAATGGAAAACAAGACTCAAAACCCACTTTTGTGTGATATAGAAACGGGTATGTGTGAAATGCCGGACTCAGCGACCACTGTAGCCGTACAGACCGTTTCGCCCGTAAAAATCATTTACTTTACCGATCCCATTTGCTCATCCTGCTGGGGCATAGAACCGCAATTGCGTAAGCTAAAACTTGAGTACGGCAAAAGCATTGAGCTAGAATACCGGATGGGCGGACTTCTGCCCGACTGGAGTTATAACAGTGGTGGAATTAGTAAACCCTCCGATGTGGCCCACCACTGGGATGAAGTAAGTCTGCATTATGATATGCCAATTGACGGAGATGTGTGGCTAGAAGATCCACTAGATTCGTCCTACCCGGCATCCATTGCTTTCAAAGCGGCTCAATTGCAAGATCCCCACAAAGCAGTACTCTTTTTGCGGGAAATGCGCGAAATGGTTTTTCTGCATAAAAAGAATATCGCCAAATGGGAGCATCTGGCAACGGCTGCGCAAACAGTAGGCTTGGACCTTGAACAGTTAAAGACTGATTATCAGGGTAAAGCTAAAACGCTTTTTCAAGCAGATTTGGCCTTGGGCAAGCAGTTAGGAGTGCGTGGCTTTCCCACGATGTTTTTTGTTGATAGCCAGGGTCGGCCGGAAAAAGTATACGGCTCCAAACCGTATATCGCCTACGAAGATGCCCTTCAGAAGCAATTACCCTCCGTGAAAAAGACTGCCATTGATCCAACCTGGGAAAGCTTATTTTCCGTCTATCACACACTTACTTCCCGCGAGTTCGCTGAACTGTCGGGCCGCAAACGCCAGGAGGTTGACAGCTATCTTCAACACTTGGCTGATGGGGGGAAGTTGAGAAAAATAACCACCAAGAACGGCGTCTTGTGGATTCGCCAATAAACGCGTTTACTTGTAGTCTTCCGTGCGTCTATCGGTGAGTGAGTCAAATTCACCAATAGAACAGCACCCATGGTTGTCTATTGCCAGGTTTAGTAAGTACGATACCAAATCAACCATTTGTTTGAAATGGTCCTGAACCGTTTGAAAAGAATCGCTCGATCTTACTTGTCTGTCGTAATGTTACGATGGACAAGTAAGATCGAGCGACTTTAACGATTGTGAAAAGATACTGACTAAATCAAAACCAGGCTGTTTTTGATTGATTCGCCGATTTATGTTGCTCGGTTGGACCATCCTGAGTAAGCCACAACGAACACTGGTTTTGACTTACTCAGGACGGTGTGTATGGTCTCAATCTTATCTCGGCGGCCGTTATTTGCTTACATCCCACCACACCCGGTCGGTGAGCTTGGCGTCCTGCCCGGTTTGCGGATTAGTCGTCAGCTCGGAGCGCGGATACAGAAAACGGCGGGGAATGTCTGATAACGCATTTGGTACTTTAGCCAGGAGCGGATACCCCGTCCGACGCCAATCGGTATAGTTCTCGGGGGAGAGGTAATTGGCAATTACTTTCTCTTCGATGATCAGACGGAGGGCGTTGCTGCTCGTGAGTTTACCCCGCCGGTTCAGGTACGTACTCGCATCCGTATCCGATACGCCCAACGCGCTCATGTTGGCTTTCACCGCGCTCTGGTAGATGGGTTCGGCCGCCGTTGCCCCCGATTTGTAGAGCGTAGCTTCGGCTTTCAGGAACAAGGCTTCGGCGTAGGTCAGGATATACAGGTTTGCGCTGGCGGCTCCGTAGAAATCGCCCAGAATAGAATAGGAGGCCAGCGAGCCAATATCTTGTAAACCAATGGCCCGACCCGTGTATTTGCCGGTTTCGGTAGCAGGTGCGATAATTTTACTCAGCCGGGGATCATTCCGAAGCACCAGTGTATCGACCGCCTGTTTCGACATAATCTGCGTTGATACCGGCAGGAAGTTCTGATTCTGTTTATTCTGCTGGCCCGCGCCACCCAGGTAAAACATCTTCATGTCGTCGCTGTTGGCAGCCATTCCGTTTTGCAGCGCTCCCAATGCCAGATCAGCCTGTGCAGTTGCAGTACGACCCGGCGCTTTGATCAGGTGCATGGCAAAGCGGGCTTTGAGCGTATAGGCCGCCCGGCGCCATTTGCTCATGTCACCGCCGTAGTAATAATCGTCGCCACCTGGTTTCAGCAAAGACTTTTTGTCGATGCTGGCGATGGCTCGATCAAGCAGGGAGTCGATGCTTTTGTAAATGTCTTCCTGTTTATCGTAAGCGGGCCGGAAATTGGCGCTGCCCTGAAATGCCTGCGAGTACGGCACGTCGCCCCATAAGTCGGTTGTCATTCCCAGCGTCAGCGCGGTTAGGATATCGGCAATGGCTGAGTAATTGTAGCTGTTGTCGGCTTCGGCTCGCTCACGCAGCACCTTCATATTTTGCAGACAGGTCGTATAATTAATCCACCACTGGTTGTTAACCTCTTCGTTCAACTGCCGATACGTTCCTTCGTTGGGAACCGGCTGGTTAGACGCAATCATCTGAGTCCAGTGGTTGGTAAACCGGGCTGCATCTCCCGCCATCAGTTCGTTGGCGACAGCCAGTTCCAGCGGGGCTAGTAACAACGCGGGCTGAACGGTGAGGGGCTGGTTGGGATTCTTGTTGACGTCGATATAGGTCTGGCAGCCCGTCAGACTCAGCAGCAGGCTTCCCAGGGCAATAACACTGTATTTTTTCATGATTTGGTGAGCTGAATCGTTAGAAACTGAAACGAAGTGAGAACATAACCGAGCGCGACGTAGGGGCCGAGTTGGCATATATTCCCTGCGCCGAATTCGACGAACCGTAAGAACTTACTTCGGGATCTGGCCCAGTGAAATGTGGCCGGTATATGAACAGGTTACGACCTGTTACGCTCAGCGATGCGGTTTTAAACGGTGTCTTGGCTAATAAGGACGATGGAACGGAATAGCTCAGGCCCAGGGTTCGGAGTTTGAGATACGTAACGTCCTGAACAACTGACTCACCGACAGCATTCAGTCGCTGGTAGTAATCCTGCGCCTGAACTACTTTCGTGTTGGTGCTTCCGTCCGAGGCATTGACCCCGGCAACTACGCGTGACTCGCGATTTTCGGTGACTTTAGGCGTGCCGTAGAAATAGCCGTAGCGGTCGTCGGAGTTGATCACGTCGCCACCTTTACGCATGTCAACGAAGGCGTTGAGCGAGAAAGCACCGTAGCGCAGGCTGTTGTTCAGACCCATCAGCCAGTCGGGCGAAAGGTTACCGAGTATACCGGTGCCACCGCTGTAAGGCAGTCCCTGGGCGTCGATCAATAACTGGCCGTTGTCGTTCCGTGCAAACTTATTATCGATCAGAACGCCATACTGCTGGCCGACAACGGCCCATGACGTACCGATCTGTACCCGGTCCAGACCACCATTGACCTGCGTAACGACACTACGAATCCGGGTGAATGTGTAGGTCAGATCCCAGGCAAATTTGCCCGCCCGAACCGGCGTTGCGTTCAGCAGAAACTCAAACCCTTTAGTTTGCATTGATCCTGCGTTCAGAATGGTACTGCCGTAGCCTGAAGCCGCTGAAACGGGTATTCCGTCGGTAAGTAGGTCAATGCTGTTCTTGCGGAAGTAAGACGTTTCAAAACTCAGGCGGTTTTTTAAGAAGCGCATTTCCAGTCCTACCTCAAACTCGTTGGTACGTTCGTTACGCAGATTCGCATTGCCCAGGTTTGGACTTAGCAGAAAGCCGTTCTGTCCATGGAAAGGAAAAGTATAGGCTCCGTAGCTGATACTAGCCGCCTGAAACGGCGTATTGAGTCGGTAAGCACCAATGTTATCGTTACCAACGCTGGCCATCGACACCCGCAGTTTACCGAAGCTAATCGCCGATGACAGATTGGCCGGGAGTAGTTCCGAGAAAATGAAAGCAAAAGCAGCCGATCCATAGGGGTAAAACTGGCGTTCCTGCGATAAGACCGAACTACCGTCGTAGCGGCCTGTTAATGCCAGTACCAGCATCCGGCGGTAATCGAAATTGGCCTGTGCGTAAAAGCCAATCTTGCGGGTGAGGTAATGATTCTCCGCATACGTTTGTTTTTCGGTGTTCGACATATTGTCGAAGCCTGCGATAGCTACCCCAACGCCCCTCGTGGTGATGTACTGCCCATACGACGAATACAGGTTGTTGCCCAGCGTCAGACTCATGTCCAGGTCACGAACCTGTTTGCTGGCCCGTACAATCAGGTCGTTGTTAAACTGCCGGAACGTGTTGACCTGGTCAACAATTTGCCCGGTAGGTACGTTGGTCGATCCCCGCGCTTCGGAATATTTTACCTGTTCGCCGTACATATCGGCCCCGGCCCGTTCGGTAATTGTCAGCCAGCTCGTTGGCTGGTAGTTGATCGTTACGACCGGAATGTAGCGGCTGACAAGCGAACGGTTGTGAATATTATCGAGCCCCCAGAACGGGTTATTTCGCGAAAACCGGAACACGCGCTGACTACCATCGGAATTGGTGGTTGGAAAGGGATTCCAGGAAACGGGTCCTGAGTATACGGTCCAGAGTGGACTTTGCAGACCGTAGCCTTCCGGCACGCGGTTGTTATCAGTACTTGAGTAATTCAGCTGAAACGTAGCATTGACCTTTGGCGAAATCTGGGTGACGTATTTGGCAAAGAGCGTGTGCCGGAGCAGATCGGTCGTTGGAATAGTTCCTAATTGCTTGAAGAACGTATACGATGTAAAGTAAGTAGATCGGTCGCCGGTACTGCCACTCAGGCTGACAGAGTTGTTGGTGCTCACGCCCGTGCGGAAAAAGAGGTCGGGCAAAAAATAACGGGGGGCTGGCTGGCCGTTGATTTTCAAGGTATCCATCAGCGGTCCCCACGAGAGACTTGTTTTCTGATCTTCTCCGTTAAAAAATACGCCCCGGCTACCCTGTGCGTATTTCTGCTGCAAATCGGGGTACAACGCCTTGTCGAACGATAGATCAGAGGAAACGGCAACAGTAGGTTTACGGTTGCCTGATCCGCTTTTAGTCGTTATAATTACAACTCCACGCGCTCCGGCTGATCCGTATAACGTAGTAGCGGCTGCTCCTTTCAGTACGTTGACACTTTCAATAATCGACGGGTCCAGGTCAACCAATCGGCTACCACCACCGCCCTGGTCGGCATTTCCCGTTTCGTCGTTGTTGATCGGAATGCCATCGAGCACGATCAGTGCCTGGTTATTTCCCAGCAGCGACGTAGCGCCCCGCACTACAATCCGGGCCGAAGCACCCGGCATCCCCGATGAACTGGTAATTTGTACGCCCGCTACCTTTCCCGTCAGTGCGTTCAGGACATTCGGCTCTTTGGCTTTCATGATCTGCTCGCTTTTCAGTTCCTGCGTGCTGTAGGTCAGCGTACGTTTTTCCTGACTGACACCCAGCGCTGTTACTACGACTTCGTTTAATACGCTGCTGCTCTGGGTCAATTGTACATCGATAGCCGTACGATTTTGAAGGGCGATTTCCTGCGTACTAAATCCGATAGCGCTGACAATTAATGTGCTGCTAGGCGGAACGCTGAGCATAAAACTGCCATCGACAGCCGTTGTCGTACCGGTCTTCTGTGTATTTTTCAAGACGACCGTTGCGCCCGGTACGGGTGAACCACCGGTTTCGGTTACTTTACCCGTAACCGTCATCTTTACGGCCTGTGCCCAGCCCTGAACCACCGTAAGGCAGAGCATTAGACATATGCACCCGTGAAGTAATTGCTTTCTCATCTGATCAAATAGTGAGGTTAGAGATCTCGCTTAATCGCTAAGCAAAATTACCTATGCACCACCTTTTTGATTTATCAGCGATTAGCCAAACATAATATTAAATTAACCAGTTGATTATGTCTAATAATGCATAAATAACTATTTAAGCGAAATAAAATTAATGTTTAATGGCATCTTGTTTGTGAAAATAGTACCAGTATATGTTATTATTTTATTAAGTCGTTTTGCTTGTTATACCTATTTATAATCCATTTTGGACACTTTTGAAATTCTATACTGTAGGTACCTAAAGTAATCAATTGCGTGAATAGTGACCTCTCACCGGTTTACTACTTGTCCCGTAAACCGAGGGCCGATTTATCAAGGTAAGATCCTGTTGTTACCCAAGCTTTACTTAATCTTATGGCGCGATAATTCTTGTCAAGTAAAGCCGGATTAAGAACAAACCTTAGTCGGGTGACCGGTTGTAACTGCGGATGTACTCTCCGGGGGGCATACCGGTGATTTCCTTAAACTGGCGATTGAAATTAGACAGGTTGGTATAGCCGCACGAAAAGGCAATCTGACTGATGGTCTGCTTGGATTCACGCAGGTATCGACAGGCGTGTTCGACCCGGACTTCGTTAAGCAGCGTCGAAAAGGTTTTGCGGGTGTGTTGGCGAAAGAAACGGCAGAAAGCGCCCGGCGTCAGATTAGCCGTGTTGGCAACGTCTTCCAGCGTGATAGGAGAATGGTAGTTGTCCAGAATAAACGAAAAAACCCGTTCGAGCCGCTGGTGATCTTCGGGCCGCTGCGGATGCGTAAAGGCCGTTACCGACAGAACCTCGCGGTTGGAGTGGGTGACTAAATAATCCAGAATACTCAACAGGGTCAAAAACTGCTCAAGGGGGCGTTGCGTGGGTAAGGATTCGAACTGAGCTGTCAACGGATGCCCTTCTCCGCACCGGAACCGAACGCCATGCTGCGACTCGTGCAGGAGCTGTAGTAAATGCCGGGTCTCGGGCAAACTGAATACGGTCGATTCCATGTGCTCGGCCCGGAAGAACACCGTAGTCGAGGTTGACCGCCGGGTCGATTCAGGGGCGAAATAGCCCGGGTCACTGCGGAGTACGTGGGGGAGATTAGAGCCAAGCATCAGCACATCGTTGCGGCTAAATCGGTCAATTTTATCGCCGACAATCAAGGTGCCTTCGCCTTCCTGAATGAGCGTTAGCTGAATTTCGGGGTGGAAATGCAGCAATCTGTAAAAATGGGCGGAGTTATGCTGTTCAACCCGAAAGGTGCGATCATCGATTGCCGGAACTTTGAATAATAGTGGCTTCATTAGTAGTTTTTTCGCATCCAGACCATGTGTTTTGCGCCAATGTAGTGAAAATAATATTATTATTGACTAATTGTGAATAATACATTCATACCGTCTGCACGTAACTTTGTAAAGAAATCGTAATCGCACTTATATCGATCAATCGTATGAACGTTTCTGTCGCCTGGGAGGGTGTTTATCCTGCTCTTCTTACCCCGTTTACTGCTGACGATCAGCTTGATTTACCCTTATTCGAGAAAAACTTACATGCCCAGCTCGATGCCGGTGTGCACGGTTTTATCATTGGTGGATCGCTGGGAGAAGCCAGCACGCTGCTGAATCACGAAAAAATTGACCTGCTTCAATCTGCACTGGCGGTTTGCGAAAGCAACGTTCCCGTATTGGTAAACATCGCCGAGCAGGCTACCAAACAGGCGGTTGCCTGCGCGCAGGAAGCCGAAGCGGCTGGTGCCGATGGTCTGATGCTGCTGCCTCCCATGCGTTACCCCGCCGATGCCCGCGAAACCGTTACGTTTTTTAAGACAGTGGCGCAGGAAACCGCTTTGCCAATCATGATTTACAATAATCCTTACGATTACAAAATCATGACCACCGTTGCCATGTTCGACGAACTGGCTAAGTTGCCGAATATCCAGGCCGTGAAAGAATCGACCCGTGACCTGACCAACATCACCCGGATGCGGAACGCGTTTGGTGATCGGTTCAAACTAATGGGTGGTGTCGATACGCTGGCTCTGGAAGCGTTGTTGCTGGGTTGTGATGGCTGGGTAGGTGGCCTGGTCGATGCGTTCCCGCAGGAAACGATGGCGATTTATGAATTGGCCAAAGCAGGTCAGGTTGCCGACGCGCTGGAGATTTACCGCTGGTTTATGCCCCTGCTGGAATTAGACATTCACCCTAAGTTGGTACAATACATCAAGCTGGCGGCTCAGGCTACCGGTATCGGTTCAGAATACGTACGCGCCCCTCGTCTGCCCCTCATCGGCACCGAACGCGAGCAGGTTCTGAACGTAATTAACACCGCCCTGGCTAAGCGCCCAACGACGGAAAAATTGATGAGTTATAAATAATTGAGTTGGCTGTCCAGCTCATCATTCATTAGTACAAAAAAACGTGGCTGAGTATCATTTCTTCTGTATCGACGCCCACACCTGTGGTAATCCCGTTCGGGTCGTAACGGGTGGGAGTATTCCGTTTTTGCAAGGCGAAAGCATGAGCGAGAAGCGGCAGCATTTTCTGCGCGAGTACGACTGGATTCGTACCGGGCTCATGTTCGAACCGCGCGGGCACGATATGATGTCGGGCAGTATTCTGTACCCACCCACTGATCCGGCCAACGACGCCGGGGTGCTGTTCATCGAAACATCGGGTTGTTTACCCATGTGCGGTCACGGCACCATCGGAACCGTAACGGTAGCCATCGAGCAAAATCTGATTCGGCCCAAAACGCCGGGCGTTCTGAATCTGGAAGTACCCGCTGGTCTGGTACGGGCTGAGTACGTGCAGGAAGGTAAGAAAGTAACGTCGGTAAAGATCACGAACATCAAATCGTATCTGGCGGCCGAAGCCTTAACCGTCGAATGTCCTGATCTGGGTACGCTGACTGTCGATGTGGCTTATGGAGGAAACTTCTACGCCATCGTCGATCCGCAGCCGAACTTTCCGGGGCTGCAACATTACAAAGCGGAACAACTTGTTGCCTGGGCGCGGGTAATGCGGCAGCGGCTAAACGAACAGTACACGTTCGTCCATCCAGAGAACTCGACCATCAACGGATTGAGTCACATTCTCTGGACGGGTAAACCGCTGGCCGAAACCTCAACGGCTCGCAATGCCGTGTTCTATGGCGATAAAGCCATCGACCGGTCCCCCTGCGGCACGGGAACCTCCGCGCGGATGGCACAGCGTTACGGAAAAGGATTGCTTAGACCGGGTGACGTTTTTGTGCACGAGAGCATCATCGGCTCTATTTTCAACGGGCGAATCGAAGCCGAAACCGAACTGGCGGGCAAGTCAGCCATCATTCCGAGCATCGAAGGGTGGGCGCGTATTCACGGGTATAACCACATTCTGCTCGACGAAGACGACCCCTACGTTCATGGATTTCAGGTAATTTAAACGAGTATCGAACGAGTGAGGGGTCTGTCAAAGACCCCTCACTCGTTCACCGTGTTATTCACTTTATCGATCTTTCTACAATGCACGTTGGTATTGTGGGCGGAGGCATCGTTGGACTTTGCTCAGCCTATTATTTACAGAAAGCGGGTCATCAGGTAACCCTGTTCGACCAGAATCCGATTGCAGACGGCTGTTCGTTCGGAAACGCCGGTATGATTGTGCCTAGCCACATTATACCGCTGGCACAGCCGGGGATGATGGCTAAAGGTATGCGCTGGATGCTTAAATCGACCAGTCCGTTTTACGTCAAACCTCGGCTCAACAAAGACTTGATGCGCTGGGGCTGGCTTTTTTACCGGCACGCTACGCCTGAACACGTCGAACGGTCGATTCCGGTATTGCGCGATCTGAGTCTGTTGAGCAAAACGCTTTTTCAGAATTTAGCAACCGCCGATGATCTGTCATTTGAGTGGAAGGAGCGTGGCCTGTTGATGCTGTACAAAACAGCCCTATCCGAACACGAAATGGCCGAAGAGGCTGAAATTGCCAACCGTGCCGGTATCGACGCGCAAATCCTGAACGGACAGCAGGTACAGGACATGGAGCCTAATGTTCGCGTTGACGTGCGCGGTGGAATATGGTACCCCGGCGACGCCCACGTCAATCCGGGCGAGCTGGTTCGGTCGCTGGTGGCTTATCTGCGGAAAAATAAGGTAGAAATCCGGGAAAGCTGCCCGGTTACGGGTTTTACAAAGAGGGGTACCCAGATTACGGAAGTAAAAACAGCGCAGGGACCTGTCAACGTCGATGCGGTGGTGGTAGCGGGTGGTGCCTGGTCGGCCGATATGGCGCGGCAGCTAGGGATGAACTTGTCGATGCAGGGCGGAAAAGGGTATAGTTTTATGCTCAAAAACATGACCAACAACGTGCATGTTCCGGCCATCATGCTCGAAGCCCGCGCTACAGCAACCCCGATGGGAACCGATCTGCGGTTTGCGGGTACGCTGGAAGTGGCGGGTACGGACATGACCGTCAACATGAACCGGGTTCGGGGTATTGTGCAATCCATTAACAACTATTACCCGGATGTCAAGGTCGATATGCCAGCAGTTGAAGCCGTCTGGCGGGGCTTACGGCCCTGTTCACCCGACGGGCTGCCTTATATCGGCAAGGCCGACCGCTTCGATAACGTCGTACTGGCAACGGGCCACGGCATGATGGGGCTTAGCCTGGGACCCGCAACGGGTAAGTTGGTTAGCGAAGTGGTCGGCAATCACGTATCAAGCATGGATATTTCCGCCTTCGATCCCAATCGGTTTTAGTGATATACTGCTCATACTATTTCGTTTTGTAAGTAAGGCATCTAACCGATGCCTTATTCTTTTACCAGGCGAATTCCGTAAACAGGTCCGGCGGAGTTAGCGGGTTTAGCCTAAAGTTTGATGGTAACCGACGTTTTACCGGCCGTCAGCGCAGGCGGAATCGGGTACGAAATATCGTAGAAACGGCTCGCCTTGTACTTGTTCAGGTCTTCGCTGGCAATCTCCTTATCATCGACCAGCACGCTAAACTGACGACCCCGGTTGTCCATGCCCCAATACGTAGCAATCAGGGTATTTTTGGCGTTGGGATCGGTTTTCATCGTAAAGGTCATAAAGCCTCCGTTGTTGGCCACCCGAAACTTACGGGTATGGTCTTCGCCCGTTTCCAGCTTGTCGCCGGTGAGTGTGTGGTCGCGTTCGGGCTGCATTTCTCCCAGACGAAGCAGATCGATGGTTCGGCGTTCCAGATCGGCGGCTTCCCGGCGCTTCTGCTCGTACACTGCCTGTTGGTCTTTCCAGCTTTCGGGCGTGAACACATCCCAGTACACGGTGTAATAATTGGATTGAAGGTCGTAAAATGGCTTTAGGCCAACGGTACGCCCATCGCCGGTCTGGCTTGTTTCAAAGGAAAGCGGTTCGTTCGTGGGTTTAATCCAGCCGTTCGGGTCAGCCTTGCTCGTCACGAATACGGGTACGCCCTGCATTGGATCAGGCTCGCTGGCTCCCAGGTCGCCCGCCAAAAGTACGGGGCCAACGAAAAAAGCCTGGCGAGCCGAGTTATCAGGCATTGGTACGGAGCGTAGTTTGGCCGGTAAAGTCAGCTCGATTTTATCGCCGGTTTTCCAGGTTTGCGACAGTACGACATACCCTTCTCCCAGTTTGCCCGACACCGGTTTGCCATTAACGGTCACGACCATATCGCCCGAAAGCCAGTACGGTTTGCGAATCCGAATAGGAAACGATTGGGCTTTTTTTGTCTGGACAGTCAATGCTACGTTCGGGTCGGTAGGCAGGTTAGCGGTTAGCGCTACCCGTAGCCCTTTCTCTTCCCAGTTTAGTTCGGACGGAATAAACAGGTTGACGTACAGACTACCATCGGCTCCTTTGAAATAGATGCTTTCCCCGTATTTGACGTGGTTTTCCATGCTCGTACCTACGCAGCAGGTAAACGATTCTTCCTCATCGCTGAAATGCTTCCGCGTACCCATCCTGAGCGGTACGAAGTAGCAAACCATACCGGTCTTGTGATGCTGCGATGCCAATATGTGGTTGTACAAACCCCGCTCGTAAAAATCCATGTACGATGCGTTGGGGTGCAGCGCGAACAGATGCCGGGTTAGTTTAAGCATGTTGTGCGTGTTACAAGTCTCCATCGTGTTGTCGGTCAGCTTATCGGACAACTGATCGGGCGTGCTCAGGTACTCGTAATTGCTGTTGCCACCGGGCGCATAGGTATGATGGTTGACAATGGTTTTCCAGAAAAAATCCGACATGGCAAAATCCTTTGAATCACCCGTTAATTCGTAGCGCCGGAGCGTACCGATCAACTTCGGGATCTGAGTATTCGAGTGCTTACCCGGTAGAATGTCTTTCTGAATCGCCAACGAATCCAGGATCTTCCGGTCGTGAAACTTGTATGACAGATCGAGGTATTTTTTAGTACCCGTCAACGCATAGGTATTGACCAGCGCGTCATTCATACCCCCGTATTCGCAGAGCAGCATTTTCTGAATTTGGCTGTCATTGAGGTTTTTAAGTGTTTCACCTGTCCAGTCAGCCATGCCTACGTTGACGGCTAAGGCTTTGTCGTTGTGGCAATACAGATAAGCATCGAGCAGGCCCGCCATCACCTTATGTACAGTATACCAGGGCGACCAGGCTCCGTTGAGATCGAACCCCCGTGACCGGATATTCCCCTGTGCTACTTCGGCAAATACGGAATCTTCTTTCGGAATGGCTCCGATGTACCCCGTCTTCCGCGCTTTCTGGCATTCGGCTAGTTCATCGACCATGTAATTGACCCGTTTCAGACATTCGGGATCGTTTGTGGCCGCGTAGTGCAGAGCTAGCGCCGACAGGTAGTGCCCCAGCGAATGGCCGGCCAGTCCCGACGATTCCCATCCACCGTATTTCTTGTCTTTCGGAGCTAGTCCCGAATGGACCCGGAAATCCGACAGCAGCCGGTCAGGTTTGAGGTCAAGCAGAAAGCGAACGTCAGCTTCCTGCGCGGTTTTAAAAGGGCCGTCGAGCACCTTGACCTCGTTGAGCGGGAATGTATAGGCCTTGATCGGAACCGCCGTTTTTACCTTGATTCGAGCATCGTTTTTTTCAGGCAGATACGTCTGGGCTAGTGCGGACGAGTGAAAGAATATTGTAACGGAAAAAAGTAGAGCGTGCTTTCTATTAAGGTATTTACGCGATAAGGACATAGCACAGGTTATATTTTTCGTCAATGAATGGGTCTCTTTTTGTAGTGTCAATGGGGCCGCCCGCACCGCATACTGTGGTGTCGGCGGGGCCGCCCGCGCGGTTCTCAAAACCGACACATCTGGGCAATGGCAGGTGTCGGTTTCTCGAAACCGACACCACGGTCTCGCCGATACCACACCGACAAAGCCAGTAAACCCCTTATTTTTTACGTTTTGGCTCCTCGACGCTCCATTCCAGAATACCGCTGGAGGCTTCTTTGGGCAGTTGGATGACCATCCGCAGGGCCTGGGTCTGCACTGGCTCGAACGTCACCGTGTCGAACGCATCCTTGCTGACTACGTACAAGCTTTTGTTTTTGACGGGCTTCCATTCGCCGGTTGCGGTCTGGTAAAGCAATTGCCACGAGGCCGGAATGTGGCAACCGCCCCACGGGCTATCGTCGAACCAGTACACCTTCGATGAGGATACCGTTGCGGGTTTGGCAAATGTATACTGCACCCATTGCAGCGTATCTTTCTTAGGCCACCAGTGGTAATAAATATTGTCGTGATCGTTGGAGTTTTTGGGCGTATCCTGATCGTTAAGGGCCATCAGGGTTTTAGTCGGGTAAGAAGCCGTGAGTTTGCTGGTCGAGGCAATGGTGGGCGCGGCTGTCGGTTTGGCTGCGGCAGGGCGGGTCCCCATCCAGACTGCCATCTCGCCCGCACCCCGGTTTGCCCAGGTGTAGTACGGAATGGCCGTAAGCGTAGCGGGACTGGTCTCCAACTGATTGGTCGCTGTCCGCTTTACTTTTTCAACCTGACCGGTAATCACCTCTACTCCGCCCAGTAAATCGGGTTTGAACTCGGCTTGAAGCGAAGCCTGCGCGGGCAGTACAAGATCCAGTACGTGTCCGTTCGGCGAGTCGGGCCATTCGGCGCAGTACACAATCGGTCCCCGCTCCAGGGCTACCTTACCCTCGTCGGCCTTCACGTTTTCGCTGGCCATTACGCGCCGGATTTCCATCGGTAGCGACAACCGAATCACGTCGCCCGGTTGCCAGGTCTGGCTTAGAATTGCGTACCCATCTTCCAGCTTGTAATCCACTTTTTTGCCATTGATAGTCAGTTCAACAGGCGCTGACGACTGATTAGCAAAGGCATACAGATTGCCCGGCACGGGTTGATTACGCGCCCAGCCCGGAATCCGAATGGCCAGTTCGAAGGCTTTCGCCGTTGCCGGATTAACCGTAAACGCAATAGCACCCTCCCACGGGTAGCGGGTTTCCTGGGCTACGCTAAGGGGCATACCATCGAGGGTCACGTTAGCGGTACTATTGACAAACAGGTTGGCATAGAGCCGATTCCCCCGCTGGGCATAGATGTAACCCGGCATCGATGGAATAAACCGACAGACATTGCTGGGGCAGCAGGCACAGCCAAACCACGCGCTACGAGCGTGCTGGCCTTTTGATTCGAGAGGGTTGGGGTAAAAGAAGCGGTCGCCACTAAGCGATACGCCCGACAACATGCCGTTGAAAAGCGTACGTTCCAGTACGTCGTAAAACTTCGCGTCGCCGTGCAGCAGAAACAGGCGCTGGTTCCAGTAGATGTTGCCGATGGCCGCGCAGGTTTCGTTATAAGCCGACATATTCGGTAAATCGTAGGCGGGGCCAAACCCTTCGTGTCCCCCCTGCGCGCCGATGCCGCCCGTAATGTAATATTTGTCGTACACGACGTCGTGCCAGATTTGGTCGATGGCTTTCAGATACGCTTTGTCGCCCGTAATAGCGGCCACGTCGGCCATGCCTGAGTACATGTACGTAGCTCGTACAGAGTGACCCACGGCTTCCGTTTGTTCGGTTACGGGTTTGTGATCCTGGCTATACTCCTGGCCCTTACCGCGTACGTCGAGCAGAAATTTAGCCAGATCGAGGTATTGTTTATTCCCCGTTGTGCGGTAGAGCTTCACCAGACCCATTTCCACAATCTGGTGGCCGGGCGCGTAGCTGAGCTTGCCGGGCCCAAAATCCTTCACCAGCAAATCGGCGTTTTTGAGGGCTACGTCGAGCAGCGTTTTCTTGCCCGTAGCCTGATAATGGGCGACAGCCGCTTCAAACAGGTGACCGCTGTTGTAGAGTTCGTGGCTCAGATCGGATTCTTTTTCCCAACGTTTCAGGCCCGACCAGGGGTGCGGATGGGCCGGGTCAATGGTGCGGGCCGTGTACAGATAACCGTCAGGCTCCTGCGCGCTGGCTACGTAGCTAATCAGCGAATCGACCTGCTTATCCAGTTTTTTGTCGGGAAACGTTTGCAACGAATAGCTGGCCCCTTCGATGATCTTGTAGATGTCGGTATCATCGAACGGATACTCGGTGCAAAACTTCGTGCCCGGTTTCAGGTGACCCGCTACCAGAAAATTATCGACCCGCCCCGTACTGTAGCAGTGCTTGAGAGCAATCGGAATTGTTACATCGTGGTTGAGCCGAATGCGGGGTGCCCAGAATTGATCCGTCACCTTCACCGCCGTAAACGGAACGGGCTGAATCGGATAATCGCCCCCCAATTTTGGTTGAGCCGTACCCGGACGGACCAGACTTACAACGGTTAGCCCGGTAATAAGCAGGCTCAGCAGAGGTCGATGAAGTAGATGCATGAGAAAAAAGGTAACAACAAGCTAGGGGAATTAAACAGCACAACGAAGATACTAGGCTACTTAGGTGCGGGTTTTGCAAAGATTCGCCGGTAGTAATAGTTTATTAACAAATGCAGCTATCAGGCTATTTGACTATGCGGCTAAACCATTTACTTACCATATAATTGACTGGCTAACGCCAGCTGACCCAAAATTTATTCGGCCTAACTGGTTGTTACTACCCACTACGAGAACCCCCGCCATGAATAAACCTTTTCACGAATTTATACCCCGTTTGGGCTTACTAGATGCTACCATGATCGTAGCTGGCTCTATGATCGGATCGGGTATTTTTATTGTACCAGCCGAAATTACCCGTAGTGTTGGCGGAGCAGGCTGGATGCTGGGTATGTGGCTGCTGGCCGGTCTGATCACGGTTATTGCTGCGGTGAGCTATGGCGAGTTGGCGGCCATGTTTCCCCGAGCGGGTGGTCAGTATGTTTACCTGCGTGAAGCCTATAATCCATTGGTTGGGTTCCTATACGGCTGGTCTTTTTTCGCTGTTATTCAGACTGGTACCATTGCCGCCGTGGGTGTAGCGTTCGCCAAGTTCACGGCTTACCTGGTCCCCGCCTTTAGTGATACCAATGTTCTGTTTCGTCTCGGTTTTGTCAATGTGTCGGCTGCGCAGCTCGTTTCGATTGGCGTCATTACCCTGCTGACTTACATCAATAGTAGGGGGGTGAAACACGGCGCGGCCCTGCAAACCTTCCTGACGATTATTAAACTAGTTTCCTTGTTTGGGCTGATTAGCTGTGGATTTATCTGGGGAGCCCGTGCTGATATCTGGAACGCCAACTGGCAGAACGCCTGGAATTTATCAAGTCTGACCTTGTCGGGCGGGGCACTTTCGTCCTCTTCGCTTTCTGGTCTGGCGGCTTTTGGCGCCATCGCCATTGCCATGAAAGGAACCTTATTTTCGAGTGATTCCTGGCACAGTATTACATCGATTGCGGGTGAAGTCAAACAGCCTCAGCGCAACATCGGCCTGAGCTTGGTGCTGGGCACGCTAATTGTTACAGTAATCTACGTCCTGACCAACATCATGTTTCTGGCCGTCGTGCCGCTGAAAGACATTGCCTTTGCGCCCAGTGACCGGGTAGGCGTAGTGGCGGCCGATTACATTTTTGGCAACAGCGGTACCGTGATTATTGCCGTAATGGTCATGATTTCGACGTTTGGTTGTAACAACGGGCTGATTCTGTCGGGGGCACGGGTCTACTACATCATGGCTAAAGACGGGCTATTTTTCCGGCAGGCTGGTACGCTCAATAAAAATGAGGTACCAGGCTACAGTCTGTGGACCCAGTGTATTTGGGCGAGTATACTTTGCTTGACGGGCGAATACAATAACCTGCTGGCGCTGGTAATTTTCGGTGTCCTGATTTTTTACGTCCTGACTATTTTAGGAATTTATCGCCTACGCCAGCGTCGACCCGACTTACCCCGACCGTACAAAACGCCCGGTTATCCTTTTCTGCCCGCTATTTATGTCGTGACGGCCCTCGCGCTGGCGGTTCTGCTGCTCATTTTCGAGACGCGCTACACCCTGCCGGGGCTGGGTGTCATTCTGGCGGGTATACCCGTGTATTACGTGATCGTGCGACGGTAACGAGTTGTGATACCTAACATACAATAGCGTTTTATTCTTATGACTCTATCTACCTTTCGCTTATACACTGGCGCGTTAGCCATTGGTTTACTGCTAGTTGTCCGTACCAGTATCACGGCTCAACCCAATTCGATAGCCGGTGTTGATCCACAAACCAGCGCCGTACACCATCTGCTCATACAATTCCACGCCGATCGGGGAAGCCTGAACCGCTTCTACATTGTCACGGGGTCGCCGGAGCGTCGGGTGCGCTTCCAGACGTTCTATACCGATTACCTGAACCGGCTGGAAGCGCTGAATTTTGACCGGATGAACACCGACAGTCGGGTTGACTACCTGCTTTTCAAACGCGACTTGGCCGAGCAATTGCACAAGCTAAACATTGAAGCCGTTGAACGAGACCGTATCAACGCCTGGTTTCCCTTCGCGGATTCTCTGTATGCCGTCGAGAAACGGCGTCGTCGGGGTCATCTACCCAACGCCCAGCAGTTTGCCCGCAACCTGACCGATCTTGCCAAACAAATCAGCGAGCTTCAGATCAAACTGGATAAAGAAGACAAACCCGATCCGTCGTTGATGCGTCGAGCGGCCTCAACAGCAAATGGATTGCAGATCGCGTTACGTAGCGTTTACTCGTTCTACAACCATTACGACCCCAGCTTTAGCTGGTGGATACCTAAACCCTATCAGCAGGCAGACAGTCTGCTTGGGGCTTACGAGTCAGTTTTTCGGCGTAAAAGCCGGGAGTCGTCTCCCCTCAACGATGAGAGCGGTATCGTGGGCGTTCCGGTTGGACGTGACGAGTTAGTACGGCAGTTACAGATTGAAATGATTCCGTACAGCCCGGAAGAATTAATCCAGATTGCCAATAAAGAGTTTGCCTGGTGTGACCGCGAACTGCTGAAAGCCTCCCGCGAGATGGGGTTTGGCGATGACTGGAAAGCGGCCCAAGAAAAGGTCAAAAACAGTTACGTTCCCATTGGCAGACAACCCGAAATGGTTTTGGGCTTGTTCAATGAGTCCGTTGCGTTTCTGAAAGCAAAAAACCTGATTACGATTCCGCCAATTGCCGAAGAAACGTGGCGTATGGGCATGATGTCGCCGAGCCGTCAGCTTGTCAATCCGTTTTTTACCGGGGGTGAAGAACTGTCGATCTCTTACCCAACTGACGACATGAATTACGCCGATAAAGTGATGAGCATGCGGGGTAATAATCCTCATTTTTCGCGGGCTACGGTTCATCACGAGCTTATCGCTGGTCATCATTTGCAGGGATTCATGAATAACCGGTACAAAGTTTACCGCAATTTCGACACACCTTTCTGGATTGAAGGCTGGGCCTTGTATTGGGAAATGCTGCTATGGGATCAGGGCTTTGCCAAGTCGCCCGAAGATCGGATTGGTATGTTGTTCTGGCGGATGCATCGCTGTGCCCGAATTATTTTCTCGCTAAATTTCCACCTTGGCAAATGGAGACCGCAGCAATGCGTTGACTTTTTGGTAAACCGTGTAGGTCATGAGCGGGCCAATGCTATCGGTGAAGTCCGACGGTCGTTTCTCGGTGTTGATCCGCCTTTATATCAACTGGCTTACATGACGGGCGGTTTTCAGTTTCTGGCACTCAAAAAAGAACTGGTTGATACAGGAAAAATGACCTACAAACAGTTTCATGATGCCGTTCTGCAAATTAATTCCATGCCCGTCGAAATGATCCGTGCCATCCTGACGAATCAGTCTTTACCAAAGGATTTCAGGACTAAGTGGCGGTTTTATGATCTTAATTAAACGGTGACTGGGTTTGTGTCAACAATTAAACAAATTGGCTTTAACGCTTTAGAGTAGCAGATCAAGAAAATTGAGTTTGAGACGACAAGTGGTGGTGTTCATGGTGATCGTCACTAGCAATATTACCACTTGATGTGAAGAAACGTCCGTTTTATGACTACTGAGTCGAATCATAGACATAAATTAGGTTCGAGCCGTCTGTACTGTTAGGAATTTCCTTTTGTGTCGGATCGGCGGTAGCGGTCCGACACAACTTTTTTAATTTAATGATGATCGGTAAACGGAGTGAATTGTAACGACTCTCTTTTTTCTGACGAATAATGTCAAGGTGTACCGGTCGGCCGCGTCCAGTGGGTTCACCGTGTGCGTTTAGCAGAGCTGTCTTTTAAAGGCAATGTTGAGTACTGGCTGACCCATCAGCGAAGCGCCGTAAGCCACAAAATCGGACCCGATCAGGTGGGCTTCAAAAACAGGAAAAAACCCTCCCATGGGAGGTGCGGATTACCCACGAGCGTCGCTTTTTTGAAGACTGATTTAGCGGGTACAATCGCGTATGCGTTTGATCTTAGTAGCATTACCTGAGCCGCTACGGCTTCTCTTCCGCCGATAAATTGCAGACAACACGTTGGCCGTAACCAAAGCATAATACATGGCGTCAAGACTCTAGCCGTAAGTGTGAGGTACGCCAGCAGTATCTCATAAAACATCAACGTTGGATGGGGTAGGGCCTCTCGTTTTTATGACTTGTGAACACCGGATTGGGCATAGGCTACTAAGTTGAGCAGTACTAAGCAAATCGTAAGCAATCTCATAAACTGGTATAAGAAATTAAGGCTAAAGGGTTAACAGGCACTTACTCAGAAACATCAACTAGGACTATTCACTTTTTAGGTAATGAACGGGATTCATACGGGCCGCTTTTAAGGCCTGACGGGATACGGTCAGGGCTGTGATGAGCCCGGTTAGGATAAGTGTTCCGGCTAATAACCAGCCGTTGACCGAAATGCGGTGTGCATACTGCTGTAGCCAACCCGACAACACCCACGCCCCGATGGGCGCGGCCACCAGAAAACCTAGCCCGAGAAGTTTACCGAACTCCCGTCCCAACAACCATAGCAACTGCTCGGTGCGTGCTCCCAGCACCCGCCGGACACCAATCTCCTTTGCTTTAGCTTCGCTTAAAAACGTAACCAGCCCATAGAGACCCAGGCAACTCAGGCCAATCGCTACCAAGGCAAGGGCCTGAACCAGACCTGCCAGTAGATACTCGATTTCCGTAAAATGATTCATGATCGTCAGCAGGTCTTCACCGTGATAAACCTCATCTGGTAGCACTTTATCCCACGCCTGCTGGATACCCCGCTGAGCGCTGGATGCCTTTGCCGGGTTTAGGCGAAGCATTGCTACCCGGCTATGCGGAAAATCGTTGATAAGTGTGATGGGCAAAACAGGCTGGTGTAAATCTCCGCTACGAAAATCTCGTACGACACCCACAATAACCCGATCGGTATCTTTCACCCGGATGGATTTACCCACCACCGCATTCGGTGAGGAAATGCCCAACTGCTTTACCAATGTTTCATTGACCAGCACATCATGCCCTGTCGTATCAGTTGGCCGGACGTTTCGGCCAGCTACCAGCGATAAGCCGAAGAGGGACAGATAATGATCATCAATGGCCCGCACCCGTGTTTCAAACGATTCTGGTTCAGTGGCTGTGTGGTAGCTGAATGCCGAAGGGCGGTTATAGGGCGACGCGGGGGGATCACTCCCGAATGTTACGACCTCGACGCCCGGTACACGTAACCACTGTTCGCGCAAGGGTTCCCTTGGTACAATGCCTCGTTGGGGTAAGAAAACTACCTGTATCGATTCGCGATTGAAACCCCAGGTGACTCGCTGCATAAACTGGAGCTGGGTCGATATGACCAGAACGCTAAGGATAAAGAACTGCATAAGAACAAACTGCCCCCAAATAAGTCCCTGCCGGACGGTTATTCGACCGACAAATCGAGTAGTCAATTGGTTGGTGAGAGCTTTTGCGGGATTGAAACGGGCCAGCACAAGCGCAGGATATAGACCCGAAAGAAGAATAACGCCGACAAGTAATCCCAGAAACCAGCCAATCGCCCGGGGCTGAATCACATTGGCAATGGAAAGATCTGGCCGAAGCATGTCAGCCGCATTCGCCAATGTGTGATTAACAAGAGGTAAGGTTAGTTGGGTCAGCAGCAGCGCGACAACCATAGCCAAGAGAACTAACAAACTGGTTTCGAGCATGAACTGGCCGATCAACTGCCAGCGCGTACTACCCATCACTTTGCGCACCCCCACCTCACGCGCCCGTTTGAGCGCTCGGGCAGTTGCCAGGTTGATGAAGTTGATACAACCTGCCATCACCATGAGTATTCCCACTGCAATTAGGGCGTAAAGGATCGGTCTCGGAGCCATACCGCTACGTTGGTGATTGAGTTCGGCCAGGGGCAGCACGTGGTAGTCAAACATACTCGCTTCTTTCGGAGACAGATACTTTCGTCTGATAGCGGGTAGGCGCTGGCGGAGCAGGTTTGGATCGGTACCTTCTCGCAATCGGACAAAACACATGGCCTGTAAGCCCTGCCAGTCGGCCAAAGCGGATGGTCCCTCAAGAACCGGAATGGTAGCGTAGGAAACGAAAGCATCGTACCGAAGCTGGGTATTAGCCGGAGGGTTTTTTACAATGCCTGTTACCGTTAAGTTCGTTCGATTGTCTAACCGCAAAATCCGTCCCATGGCTGGGGCGTTGTCAAAATATTTGCGGGCGTAGCGTTCGCTGAGCACAATGGTATTCGGGGCTGCCAGCGCTGTTTTGGGATTGCCACTTACCCACTCGACACCAAACATTTCAAAATATTGGGGCTCTGTAAAACAAACGACACGGGCCTCCCCAAACTTTTTCAACCAACCCCGCTTTCCGTTTGGGATGCTAAGGGTTCTCCCGAAAAATGTTTCCAGCCGGACAGCGCTTTCTACAAAGGCATAATCACGTCGCAATACGTCGGCTAATGGCCTGGGAGCTGCATCAGTAGGCTGTGTTGTTTCATGCTTTATGTCCGTAACAATCCAGTAGGAACGATCAAGGTGCGGATGGTAGCGGTCGAAGCTAAACATGTAATTGACTAGCAGAAATATGACTAGTCCACTAGCTAAGCCAATTGCTAAGCCTAATAGGCTGATTAAATTGACATGCCAATGCTGCCATAAGTGGCGCCTGGCCACCCTGAGGTAGTGAATGATCATCAGAAAAGGGGGTTATGATGAATAGCGGAGTGGTAGGAGCAAGGCAGCGTTAAGCCATAGTAAACAGCTTTGATTTACTAGAGCGACGCGTTAGCCACCAGCGGATTATCAGTACACCCGTTAGACTAGTCAGACCTATTCCCCAGGCTGTTTGAAAGACGCCAATTGGTATTGAAAGAGGACGACTAACTACGATGAGAAAACCCATCAGGACCAGGAACGTGAGTACGCTGGATAGTAGCATGTATTGAAACGGTTTGGTCGCCGGACGCCGTTTTTGTCTTATTTTAAGCCTTGTTGTGCGCGCAGTACTACCTCTAAACTCCCGGCTATAAAGCTGTCGTAACTGATTTATAGCCTGTACAGTAGCCTGTTGCGTTAATTGATTATAAGCTGCTGAGAAGTCTTCCCCCTGGTCCATTCGCTGTTCAATCAATGAGGCCATGTGATCTATTAGTTCGGCCTGTAGCGCATGATGCGGTTTGGCTTGCTGGATGTGTTGGACAACTAGGTCGAGTTGAGCGCGAGTTAGTTTGTTCATACGTTAAAGTGATGCTGCTTGAGTTAAGGAAAGGTTATAGTGGGTTATTTGCCAAAGGCCATGTTTGGAGAAGGATGAATAAGTAGCTTCATCAGCTGGATGAATCGTTCAAACTCACCCGCTTTGCGAACGGCTGTTGCACTACCCATCGAAGTAAGCTGATAATACTTGCGTAACCGACCGTCTACCTCTTGACTCTGGGTGATTGATAAACCCTCGTCTTCAAGTTTGTGAAGTACAGGATACAAGGCACCAAAAGTAAGAATTAACTCGCCACCCGTTCGCTCGTCAACTGATTGGGTGATTTCGTAACCATACATCCTTCCTTTTTGCGCCAGTAACTGAAGTACAATTGTTTTGATCGTCCCTCGGATAAATTCTTGGTTCGCGGAGTTCATAAGTCCAGATGATTACATAGCTCTATTATGAGACAAATATATAAAGGAAAATTATATATACAAGTTAAATTTTCGCGCATAGATCATTTACGTTCAAGCGGTCGATTCCTACTTGATCGGTTATATGAGTGTAGCTACAACGCACTTATGAGTTGCGTAGCACTTCTTAATTCTCTCCACTTTTTGGAGAGAATTAAGAAGTGCTGTTCAGTTACTAGAATCGCATGCACGATTCAGAAAACCGACAGAGGACAGGGTTAAGAATATGTGGCCCTACGACTTTATTCGCTAATTTCAGCCTATCTATGGAATACACCTAAGCAATGCGAAAGGATTTGACAACGGTATAGATTAACTTTTTACATTTGCTATGTGCGATCACAGTATATATGTATATATTTGTCCGATTTATGGCATAAATAATTTACAAAAGTGTTCAATAGTTAATTCATTTATAAACTTAATGCGTAAAAATCTATATTAAAAACGATATTTGTTCTACATCAATGATTAAACGATTTTCACTATTCGTAGTCTGGCTCTGGGTCAATGCTTGCAGTTCGCCCCCCAATATTGCTCCTTCATCTCGCATTGCCGGTTCTTACAAATTCACTCAGTACTCAACAGCTAGCAAAGACGATCTGGCTCCTGTAGGCTTGGTCACTTTGACAGTGGTTGATGAGCAGCACATTGACCTCATAGTTAAGGGTTCTTCGGGAAAGTCTAAAATTGACTATTCTTACCACAATGTTGATGTCGTTAATGACGAACGCAACTACTTAGGTGAAGATACGTTTAGCTTGATTTACAAGAAAAGTCAAATCGGGATTGTCACGAGTAACGAGCAGGGGCACTATATTTCGTTAACCCCAAAGCCTTATACCACCTTATTGGCTTCGTTACCAGGAGATGAGGATTGGTAGGTTAGTGATCGCTCATAAACCGCATAGCAACTCGTGTTCTATCTGTTTCGCAGGAGCAGTGCTAAACCCTGCCTATTCATCGAACTAGTGGTATCATAAGGCGAAAGCTTTTTCCTCCTTACTTGTTTCAAGAGATCGAATGGAGATTAATCAGACTCTTCATATGAATTCTTACAACAACACGCACAAAGTGCAAACATTATGTCCAATAATTCAACTTTATCGGAATAAATAGATCAATAGTAATTGTGCAATTGTCATAAAAGCTTTTAGAAAGAAAACTGAATAGGTGGCTTCTGCACAATTTTTGGTTTCAATTCTGCTCGAATTATTACCAGACTATTCATTGGCACTAATTCAATCAATAAACGATCTGCTCCAATTCAATCTATCTTTTACCCGCCTGCTTTATAAGCTCATCTATAGCGTTTTACTGATCTATATTGTAGACAAATGATCAAATAAAGTCCTAGTTGTATCGTCAGACGCATAACCTCAGAAAGATTGGCTTTGTCCAGACTATCAGTCATAAATAAAGACTTGTAAATCAGACTTGTGTAGCTCTATCTATAAGGAATTACAAAATTATCCTCCTATCATAGCAGTAAATTAAATCAACAGGCTGTTTTACTAACAGCAGGAATCAATGTCTCGTATTCTTAAAGAAAGCCTACTTACTTTGATGTAAATAGTGCCTGACACAGGTCTATCCAGAATGTATACAAATGTATGTGGCACTTAAGTATCATTTATCAATTGACCCACTGTTTCATCTCTACCTATTTATGAATCAACTTAAGATAAAATTTCGGCGAGTTTCGTCCGCCTTACTGCTGTCAACACTTTACCTGACAACTCTTACCAACTGCTTAGCGCAGGCTAATGGGGAAAAGCCCGTCACCATTCAGGTAGACTTAGCAAAAAGCATGGGACCTCTGAAGCCTATATGGGCTTGGTTCGGTTACGACGAACCGAACTACACCTACATGAAGGACGGCAAAAAATTACTCACTGAATTATCCACTATAGGCAAAGCCCCTGTATATGTTCGAGTGCATAGCCTACTGGTGACTGGCGATGGGGAGGCCGCGTTGAAATGGGGCTCTACCAATGCGTATACGGAAGACGCCAATGGGAAACCCGTTTACAACTGGACTATCGTAGACAAAATTTTCGATACGTTTATTCAGCGGGGCATGAAGCCTATTGCTCAGATTGGCTTCATGCCGCAAGCGCTTTCGGTGAAGCCTGAACCGTATCGCCATCACTGGAAGCCGGGGGATAACTACAATGATATTTACCTGGGTTGGGCTTATCCGCCTAAAGATTACAACAAGTGGGCCGAACTGGTTTATCAGTGGGTAAAGCACTCGGTCAAGCGGTACGGCCAGAAAGAAGTGGAGAGCTGGTACTGGGAATTGTGGAATGAGCCTAATATTAGCTATTGGAAAGGAACTGTGGATGAGTACATTAAACTCTACGATTATACAGCCGATGCGGTTAAGCGGGCGCTACCCACTGCCCGAATAGGTGGTCCTGAGGTAACCGGACCTGGTTGGGAGGGTTCAAGAAAGTTTTTCATTCCGTTTATGGAACACGTAGTCAACGGGAAAAACTACGTAACAGGTGAAACGGGTAGCCCAATCGATTTTATAACGTTTCACGCCAAAGGTGCTCCTAAAGTGGTGGATGGGCATGTGCAGATGAACATGGGCACGCAACTGCGCGACATTGATAAAGGCTTCGAGATCGTTGCTTCTTACCCAAAACTAAAAAACTTGCCAATCATTATCGGCGAGTCCGACCCGGAGGGCTGTGCGGCCTGTTCCGAAGATGTTAATCCAGAAAACGCCTACCGCAATGGCACGATGTATTCCAGTTATACGGCGGCTTCATTCGCGCGCAAGTATGACTTAGCGCAGGCACGGAGTGTGAATCTGGCGGGGGCTGTTACGTGGGCGTTCGAGTTTGAAAATCAACCCTGGTTTCGGGGCTTCCGCGATCTGGCGACCAATGGCGTTGATAAGCCTGTACTGAATGTCTTTCGCATGTTTGGCATGATGCCAACCACCCGCGTCGAAGTAAAGAATGACCTTGCTTATGACTACGTCCGGGTGCGGGACGAAAGCGTCCGAAAAGAAGCGGATATCAACGCATTGGCCTCTAAAAATAATGAATCGGCAGCGGTGATGGTATGGAACTACCACGATGATAACGTAGCTGGCCCGGATGCATCCGTTTCACTTCGTTTAAGCGGATTGCCCAACAAAGGCGTTACCGTGCATCATTACCGGATTGATCAAAAATTCAGCAACTCATACGAGGCCTGGAAAAAAATGGGGTCACCCAAAACACCTACGAAAGAGCAGATCGCTGAGCTTGAAAAGGCGGGACAACTGCAACAATTTGCGGCACCACAACGCTTACAAGTAACGAATCAGGAGGCTACTCTCAACTTTGCTCTACCTCGACAAGGCGTTTCGCTGTTGAAATTAACCTGGGATTAAACCCCGGTTTGTTGGCTACACGATACTTTACTTCTCTGATTAACTGTATTATCGGTTGTCCTGCTTAGCTGTTAACCAACGAAAACGGCTTCAATCCAGCACCTAGTACGATTGTACGAATGGGCTGGATTGAAGCCGTTTTCAACTAGTAATAGGCTCCATTTGTTACCGGCTAATTGGTGACTAATAAGCCTACAGATGCATAACGTTCGCTGGCCTATAAACTTCGGTTTGTGTATCGCCTTTGATCCCGATCACTAGTTAATTATTGTACCGAAAGCGCCTACCTTCTCGATTTTGGTTTTGCTACTATCAATCGAGATACATAGGCCCATTGACTCGAGTTGCACAACAATTGTTTTTCCCTGTTGGGAAACCATTTCGCCTTCTTGGTCCATGAAGACCCCCGACGTAATTTTGAGTCGATCAGCTGGTTTGAAATCAATTACTTCGAGCGCGTCATGTTCAAAGTCGTTCAGCATATTTTTTATTTGATCAATTTCGTGCTGTTTGACAATAGCCGGTTTTTTCAACCAGTACAGGTAATTAACTACCCCAGGTACACCAAAAACCAGCGAACGCTGGCGCTCCTCCAGATTGACAAAGCAATACGAGCGAAACAGTGGCTCCTCGACTGTTTTTATTCGATCCGACCAACGCCGTTTCGTTATTCGGAGCGGGCAGTATACTTCCAGCCCAAGTTGCCGTAAGCCTTTTGCGACTAATTTTTCTGATTTTGATTTCGTGTAAAGAACAAACCATGCCATGCGCGTTTTTGGATAAAGAGTATCACTCGTTTTATTTTTTAGACTTCACTTTTCTGTAGAAGGAGTAGAACTAAGCCCTAATAGCTTGCCAATTTATCTAAAGGTGGTAGGGCCTATAGAATTAATAGATTTAAAAGCTGCGCAGCCGCATCGCCCTCCCCATAAATTGGGTTGAAAGTGATGCTAGTAGGCCCTTCAAAGAATTGAAAAGCCTGTAAAATCTGATTTGGATCGGCGTCACAAAGCACCGCAGCCCCCTGATCCACTATTTCAACCCACTCTGTTTCTGCCCGTAAAATGATACACGGTTTTTTGAAGAAGTAGGCTTCCTTCTGAACACCCCCTGAATCGGTAATAATTAGTTTGGCATGCTGTTCGAGTACAATCATTTCCAGGTACGATACCGGTGGACACAGTTGTATAGCAGGATGGGTACTTATCGACTGATGCAGTTCGGGTGATAGCAGGGCACTCATCTGTTTCAGCGTACGCGGATGCAACGGCATAACCAGATTGATACGATACTTCTCAACCAGTATCAGCAGGGCATCAAAAATTGAATTTAATCGACTAGCATCGTCGGTATTAGCATTTCGATGGAGCGTTACGAGCACATACGTTTCCGGCTGAACACCCAAACGCTCCAGTATATACGTTTTCTGTTTAGCCAGGCCAGCAAAATAAAGTGTGTTGTCGTACATGATGTCGCCCACATTAAACACCCCAGGATTATCGATGGTGTAAGGCGGCTGATTATCCGTCCTAAATCCTTCCCGAATCAGATTATTTACACCGGTTTGCGTTGGCGAAAAGAGGTAGGTAGACACATGATCGGTAAGAACGCGATTAATCTCTTCGGGCATGGTTTTGTTGTACGACCGGAGTCCTGCTTCGATGTGTACAATGGGAACGTACACCTTAGAGGCTGCAATGGCACCAGCTAACGTCGAATTTGTATCGCCGTATAATACGATAAAATCGGGACGTTCAGTAAGTACAATTTCTTCAATACCCTTGATCATCCGGCCAGTTTGCTCGCCATGATTGCCTGAACCAACACCCAGGTTGTAGGTTGGCTGTGGGATAGCAAGTTCGTCGAAGAAAACGCCCGACATATTTTCGTCGTAATGCTGACCGGTATGAACCAGAACTTCAGTAATCTGATGGGCAAAACGCGTCCGAATAGCGCGGCTGAGAGCTGATGCCTTAATAATCTGCGGCCTGGCTCCAATAATTGTTATTAATTTGATTCCCAAAACGCGAGGATAGGTTATTTTACGTAGAAGTATTGCTTGACTACATTTTTGGTCTTTTGAAAAACCAGTTCCTGCAACCAATAAATGGGATTGTTATTCCAGCGCTGCGGATGAAACGTAAACATGACCTGACTTGAGAGCTGTTTGTTTTTTAGTCCAGCAATCAGATCGGCGGTGCTTCTGAACGGATGATTAAAACCCGCATCTACTTTGTCCCGGACGCTTACCTTGTGACCATCCCATCGTCTACCCGTATCGGTCAGATAGGCAACCTTCGAGAAGTCAACGTCCAGATACGGTTCGCCCACTATATCGAAGTCGCTGTATGAATAGGTTTTCCAAAGATCTTTGGAATCATACTTCGACATCGGACTTCCATGCATGCATATAGTGGACACTGGGGCCAGTCTGCGTAAGGCTGTCAAATTTTTCTTGAAATCCAGAATAGCTAATTCTTTGTTGCCCTTACAGGTAGTCAGGCACTCATAGTGGTAACCTACCTCGTGTCCCATATCAGCAATCTGCCGAATAATTCGGTCATTCCAGCTGCCGGAAGTTGCCCGAAAATAATACACACCCCGAATGTTCTGGCTGTGCTGAATCTGGGCGAACGCTAGTGAGTTTTGGGGCATGGCGTCTACATCATGCCGAAGAATGAGCGTATTGGGTGTAGGATTGCGTAAAAAGCCTTCGAGCGTTGAAAAGCTATAGCCAGCAGCCTGCATGGCCTGAAGCAGTTCGGTGTACATGCGGATTGTAAAGTCCATCGCTGTTGGTATGCTGATTGGCTCACCGATAAGCAACTTCCGCTTTGGCTTCGGCTACACTTTGTGGATAGTTTAAGATCAGTGCTGTTAAAAAAGAGGTTAAGTCAACTTTATCGGCCAGCATACTTTCTTTACGATCCTGCCACACCGCTTTACTATCACTGTTGATAGCCAGTTCCTTGACCGTATGCATCATAGCCGGAAAGTTGTCAGGCTGGAAGGAATAACAGAGTTGGTATTTTTGCTCGATTTCGTTTGGAATTGACAGTTGACCGGCAAACGTATTGAGTTTTATGGCCGGTGTACCCAGCAAAGCCGCTTCCGTAGTCATAGTCTGGCTATCGCCAACAAAAAGCGTTGCGTAGTAAAGAAGGGTGTGTATTTTCTCGGGTGAAATGGGCAATTGATACAGGGCCAGCTCCGGCTCAGTGGTTCGTTCTGTGGTGATAAAAACCCGACCGAATCGTTTCAGAAAGTCAACCAGTTCAATTTTCTGGTCAAGAGTCAAGCCTTTCGCCCCGCCGTCGTGGTGGGCTTTGAACGCATTGAATCGTAACACAAAGTAGGCGTCACCAGGCGTTAACCCTAGTTCGGTCAAAACGTCAGGATCAGGTCTGAATCGATTGGGATGTAGGTACGCCAGTTCGTGATAGCTCGGATGAGAGATGCGTTGTTTTCCTCGGTCTTCGTGAGCCAGCGCGCTGGGAGTGAGGATGACATTGGCGTATGACGTGAACTTACCAAAGATAGGCGTAGCTAACAGATCGTCGTCGTCGAGCGCAAACGACTTCATGACGGTTAGCTTCGATACGACAGGCAATACCATCGATATACCGATACCGTAATCGATTCGTCGGCCAAGCACAATGCCAAGCACTTTCAGCAGGTGAAAAAACTCATAGACGTATTTCCACAACAGGTGATCTTTCTTGCGGCCCGTGCTGATGTAGGGAATATGGTACAGATCCAGCAGCTTTGTAATTGATTCAACGTTTTTTGACGTGACAATGACTTTGTATCCCCTACTTTTAAGCTCTTTTATAAGATGCTTAAACAGGTGTACATGAGCCGGATGATTGATGTCAACTAAAACTTTCTTCATGGGTGGGTAGTGGATGCCGCGTAAAATGGTGCAGGCTTTGGTTAATGATTTCTAAATCGCGCTGCGTTAAGCCATAGTGACACGGTATGGTCAATAGGTTGTCAACAAGTTGTTCAAACTGCGGGCATTGACCAGATTGATAGCCAAATTCCCGAGTCCAGATTTTGGCGTGCTGAAAGTGTTTGGCACCACCAATGCCCTTTTCCCGCAAGTAATTATATAGGTCGTTGCGGTTTTTAAACAGCAGGACTACAACATATGCATTTTCCTGCGCTGATTTGTTTAGTACGGTAAAACTTGATCGGTTGTGATCGATCAGGAGCCGGGCGTTTTCGCGCTGCGTTGCCGCACGTTCGACAATCCGACTGATGTAAGTTGGCAACCCAGATGCTACGCTACGGTGAGCTTTTTTGAAACGATCAGGAAAGGCTGAAACAGCACTGTTTCGCTTACTGACAATCGTTTCGCTCACTAACCATTTCTGAAGAATACCACCCATTCGGGAATGGACCGCAGCTTTTAAGATTCGTTTGCCAATTAAAGCCAATTCGCTCAGCAGACCGGGCTCAGCTAGTTCGCTCACCATCTCCGCAATACGTCTGCCGTAGACGGGATTATTTACGACCAGCAATGCTCCACTTCCGAACGACGGAAACTTGCCATCACCAAACGAGAAAACGGCGCAATCGAAAAAATTTCCGACAGGCGTACCATCGTAGTAACTTAAGAACGCGTGAGCACAATCTTCAATGACAGGCAGGTTTCCTACAATTTGTCTGATCTGATGGATGTTAGCGGGTTTCCCAAACGTATGCGTTACGATCAGTGCATCCAACTCTACTTGTTTACATTGTAGATCGTTCGTATCGATAGTCAGTTGTTCGTCAATATCGATAAATAAGGGTTTATATCCAGCCGCAACAATGGCCGACAGCACCGATGAGCAGGTATACGGCTGCACACCTACACGGGCTCCCGGTACAAGATCAAACGCTTTGAGCGCCAGAAAAATACCCACACGTGCCTGACTAACGAAATGAAGCGTCGCTTGCGGAAATAACGCGCTTATAGTTTCATAATTTGTAGGCTGCTTGTCGATTAGCGATTGAAGTGCATTCCAGAAATCACCTACTGAATACGAATAATTAAATCGCGGGATCATCGTTTCACTACTCTCCAAAGTGTAAATAATTTGTTCGCCACTGCGAGCAAAGCAGGGTAATGGTTTTTCTCATACCGACCATGATTGACGAAGCTGCCGCCAAATTTCTTTTTGTAGTCCCGCACACCATAGGGCACATCGGGCTTGCCAGCTCCCCCGAAGTCGAACCAGGAAAAACCGTTTTCTTTTCCCCACATGAATACTGCCCAGGGTAATAGGTCATTCGGATATTTATTGTAATAGCGGCTGTAGGCTCCGGCGTAGTAATCGTATAGCGTGTCGCCACAAGCCAGACAGAGGACGCACCCGATGATCTGCCCTTCCCACATCGCCGTGAAAAGGCGAAGTCCTATCTGATCGGTTGTATGCTGCCAGATAGCGTCAAAATGGCTGTAATTGGGCAACGGTAGTTTTGCCCGTTGGTACACTTCGGTGAGTATTGCGTAGCATTCGGTCAGCGCTTCCGGATTTTTATTCAGTACAACCGTACAACCTTCTTTTTCGGCCCGTCGGATTTCGTTGCGCCGTTTGGTATGCACCTGTTTCCAAAGCTCATCTTGCGGGTACGTCAGATCAACTAAAATATTTAAGTGATCATCATAGTGAAACCCAGCCTCTTCAAACACAGACTGCACGGAATTAGTATCCTGAAAATTACGCACCTGGGTATACAGGCTCTTTAATCCGTACGTCCGGTAAGCATTCAGCAAACCCTCTGTAATCACTGCACTGTTGTCAGCAACCACTGGACCACCAATGATTAGGTTACGGCTGCTCAGAAAACGAACAACCGGCAGACCAAGCTGCAATTGTCGATACGCAAGCAAAACACCCACCATTTCGTTTCCCTGTCTGGCAATCACGTAA
The DNA here is from genome assembly GCF_023196085.1 of Spirosoma liriopis. Lineage (NCBI taxonomy): Bacteria > Pseudomonadati > Bacteroidota > Cytophagia > Cytophagales > Cytophagaceae > Spirosoma > Spirosoma liriopis. The sequence continues at coordinate 74,632 of NZ_JALPRF010000005.1, read as the reverse complement.
AAAGGTTCTGACCGTTCTGAGGACCGGCATACATTGAAAAAAACCGGAGACTGAAAATAATGAAAGCCGGGACAGGTCAGTAAAAACTGAGTTATAGCCTGTTCGTCTGTCGGGGTTAACTTGCGTAGCAGACTATACTGATACATACGGTAGTGGACGAAAGCGGTTCGTCGCGCTTTGTTATTCAGGCGTTGATGATGCTTCGTACTTACCCTGCTTACTAGCCGGATAATTCTGAAAAAACGATGTCAGGAATGCACTGACGTCAATCTGATCGGCAAGCATCTTCTGCCGCTTTTCCTGAAAGACTTCCCCTAAATTATTGGTTGTCAGCAAATCATAGAGTTTTGACAACAACAGATCAGGTTGTCCGGTTGTAATCCCAAACGTTAATCCGTAGCGATGTTCCAGTTCGCTTAATATGGATATTTTGCTTGTAAAACCGCTGTACCGTATTGACGGTATGCCTAGCATTGCCGCTTCGACGCTCATACTCTGACTGTCTGATATCAGCAACGTTGCGTAGGCCAGGACATGGTGCATATCAGATGGATGGATCGGCAATTGATAGGCTTTATACATTTCCGCAAGCTTGCCTTCTGCACTGATCCAGACTTGGTAGCCATAGCGATTCATAATTTCGTGAATGATTTCATCAAGCAACCGTTGATCAATTCCCCGCATACCAATATCATGGTGGGCCGCCAAGCGGGAAAGTCGGATAAGTACGTATTTTTTTGTAAGCGAGTACGTGGCCAGGACAGAAGCGTCGGGACTGAATACAGTTGGGTGCAAATAGCCCAGTTTCATATAGCCTCGGTAACCAAATTTCTTTGCCCCCCAGTTGCCTACCTCGCAGATTTCCGGGCACAGGATTGTTTGGGTAAACGGATAAGTCAGATCGGCTAATTTTTTGATAACTCCATAATCGTCTTCAACAATAGTAATCCGGTTGATGCGAAGCAGTCGGCCAAGCTGAGCGATGGCGGCATCAGTTCCAATCAGTAAGTCAGGTTTACTTCTGATCAGCACGGGCAGCATGATGGCCATGCGCTTCAACAAACTAATCAGCATCGCTAGCCTGGAGTGGCCACGCTCGACAGGCAGAATGTTGCGGTGGGGAATACCGTCTTTCTGAATGAGTGTCTCCAGTACATCCTTACTTCTAATTAGCACGGTCACCTGATTTTCATTCTTGGCCAGTAAACTGCGGATGGTTTCGCGCATGGCGAGGTACTGAGCCGGATGGCCAAAGTAGAAAAGAAATTTCATGATTGACGGGATGAACCCAGTGCTTCATTAGCCATTACAGTCATCGGTGTGAACGCATACAATCGGCGAACAAGTGGTCTTAAGCCACTGGCAAGCTTGACAATCAGACTGTAATTCGACGGATAATCGAACGTATTTCTAGCCACTGCTGACCAGATCTTTCCGAAAGCGTCATCGGTTAGCGACAGTTTTTTCTGCACGTAGGCGCGGGTTGCTTCCAGTTCATGATCCGGTGCAAACGGCTTATTCAACTGCGCTAGTGCCTCGTCACGTGTGATAGCGTTGCTGAGCACCTGTGCCGACAAGTTAATCTTTCGTTTGTCGATGCCAAACTTACGCGGCAGCCAATAAGCCATGGCGAATTTTGTAAACAGGTTTTCGTGATGATGGCCTCCGTAGTCTTTCCAATCGTACAGTTCCATCATCAACTGCCGGGCATCCTGCTTTTTGTAATCCAGATAGTAGTATGGGCGAACATCTTTAACACCTTTGATCAGTCCCGAATAAGCCATACGGGGTAGTGTCAGCATCGGGTACGTTTTTAGTGGCACGCCTGACCCATACCGCTTGTGAATATAACGTAACTGCCGGTCGTCAGCGTAAGTCCACTCTTTGGGTTGTTTGCCTTCGGACCGAAAATCGTTTCCCCGCAAAATATATTGAATACCTTCAGCCTGCGCTACTTTATACATGCAGGCTTTAATAGCCAGATCAGTAGGCGCATCAATCCAGGGAATACCGGCTTTCATATATGACCGTAGAAGATCCTGAATTTCTGCGTAGTCGATCACGTAGGTTTCGAGGTCGATACCCAGCGCCGACGTCACTTTATAGATATTCTGAACCGCGATTTCACTGCTAAATCCGTTATCGAGATTAACGGCCAGAGGGCGCAAGCCGTACTGAATAGCAGTGTGCAGAAGATATGAACTATCTACGCCCCCACTCACGCCTACCACACAATTGTAGCGTTGGTTATGTCCAGCCTTTTTGATTGCCGTAACGAACGCATTCCACGTAGCCAAACCCTTTTCACCACGTGGATAGGTATCCATCATGGTTTCCTGCAATTTGCAAAAGTTTGATACGCCGTTCTCATCAAACGTGATACCCGGAATTGTTTCATCCCAAACGCCTTTGGTACAGATTTTCATGCCAGATTGAAAAGATTTACTAATTCGTCGTTTTTCGGGTAATTCACCAGAACAGCTTTGCGAGGACCATGATAGACAAACAATGACCCAGCCGCTACGGCTGACGCATGGGCTTCCTCGACAGCCAATTTAAAATCAGCTAATTGCCCGGCCCCGCCAGCGGCTACAACCGGAATGCTCACGGCAGCAGCTATGGTACGCGTCAGGGTCAGGTCATATCCCTGCATCATACCGTCATGCTCAATGGATGTTACCAGCAATTCACCCGCGCCATTGGCTTCCATCTGCTGTGCCCACGCTACCGGATCATGACCAGTTGCCCGGCTGCCACCTGCTGTGTATACCTGCGCTTTTCGCCAGAAATTTTTCTTTACGTCGATAGCCACCACGATAGTCGAACTGCCAAACTCATCGGCAGCGGCTTTCACGAAAGCGGGGTTTTGTAATGCGTATGTGTTCAGCACTACTTTTTCGGCGCCAGCGTTAATCAACTCTTTGATTTGTTGAATGGTCTGAATACCTCCGCCCACCGCAAACGGCATATTCGCTTCATCACCCACTTGCCGCACAAAATCCAGATCGATGACGCGATTTTCTTTCGTCGCCAGAATATCGACCAACACTAACTCATCGGCGCGCAGGTCGTTAAAAATCTTAACGGCATTGATTGGGTCACCGACGTAAGTATAATCGCGAAACTTCATCGACTTGACCAAACCTTTATTTCGCAGCAACAACAGCGGTATAACACGGGGCCTAAACATTCAGAAAATTTGCGATTAGTTGTTCGCCCCAGTCGTGACTTTTTTCTGGATGGAATTGTGTACCGTAGATGTTCTCTTTCTGGATGGCCGATGCAAACGCGTAATCATAGGTGGTTAGCGCCAGTGCATCCTGCGGTTGCCGACAAACCACGTGGTACGAATGGACAAAATAAAACATGGCTTCCGGCGACATATTCGCGAACAGACCCGATGTTTTCGCCGTCTCGGCTGTGTTCCAACCCATATGCGGCACTTTGTAGGTCAGGCAGTTACTAACAGCAAATCGCCTAACGTCAGCATCAAACCACCCGAGCCCCTCAACGTCACCTTCTTCGCTCCAGCGAGCCATCAGCTGCATGCCAAGACAAATACCCAGAATAGGCGTGCGCTCGATAATCACTTTGTGATTCAACGCATTCCATAGCCCCAACTCTTTTAATTTGCGAACGCCATTGGCAAAATGACCCACGCCGGGTAGTACGAGTTTATCAGCTCGAGCCAGTACGTTAGGGTCCGACGAAATGCGGACATTAGCCTTGAGCCGATCAAACGTTTTCTGTACCGACCGCAAGTTACCCATGCCGTAATCAACAATCACAATCAGATCGGACGGACTCATTGCTACGCTTTATGAATGTTATAAAGGGAAAGAGCGTATTTGTTTTAGCGACTAAGACACGCTAAATCCAAAATTCATTGTACCAAATTTGGAATCAATTAACGCTCTGTTCATTAGTCGATCGCCTTCAAACGAATGTCTTCCGTGCAGCCATCTACCGTTTTGCACAATATATCCTTGACCATTATCTAACTTGAAAACATGTTGGCACTGATAAACTAGTGTTAAGAACACGCTCAACGCCTGAATTATTTCTGCTGAAAAATAGGCTATGTCGTCATAGCGGAACCGTATGTACTTACTGGCAGAACCCTGGCTATTAAAGATAGCCGAGCTATATTGGTGACTGCCCCTACCAAAAATCGCTCCGTCCGGCTGTTCCAGCAAACTTAATTCTGAAGGAAAACGGTTTTTCATTACATCATATATCTCTTTACCATCCGCCAGAATCGTATCGCCACCATGCGCAGCGGTTTTTATACAAAGCAGAGACGTATAAAACGGAGGATCAGCTACCGTTGCCCGATCTGTATGAGGCACCAGATTTTTGTCGGTGAGACCGGGTACGCCAGGTCTATCGATGCCATCTACTTTATGCGTAATCTGGGTCAGACCGTTTACGTCGGCGTCGGGATGATTAAAAAGAGGACCTATTTTACTACAAAGATCCAGAAAACAATCTATCTCAAAAATGCCATTGAACGTTATAATACCATGCTTGTCTAAAGCATCAAGAATGCTTTCTTCGTTCGCCTTATCAACGTCGATAAGATGCTTGAGAAAGAAGGAGTCCATTATAAATAGTTATCTATAAAGTGAATGAATTGTAGGCTGTTCTGTACGAGATATTCGGTGTATTGTTACCTGTTTCATTAATCAAGACCTTCTGAAGCGACCTGAGTGAGCAATTACAGTTGCTGGTAAACAGCATTGATTTGTTGCGCGATGAGTCGGCTATCGAACTGCGGTATATGTTCTCGTGCCTTAATAGGCTGCGGATTGTTCAGCACTAGCCGCAGTTTATCGGCCACATCGACAGGATCGTAGGTAGTGATATAACAGCCTTGAATTGACTGAATAACAGTACGGACATCTCCCACATCGGTTGATACAACGGGACAGTTACAGGCCAAGGCTTCTTTTACAAACTGCGGTGATCCTTCCCAAAATGAGGTCATCAGAGCCGCATCGACAGCCGTCATTAGGATGGCTACTTCCTGTCGGCTATAATTTTTCAGCTCTAGTAACTCGACGCTATCATCATGGAGCAAGCCAATTGCCTGTTTCGCCAATGGATAATTTTTGACTGCTGTAGCAAAGTTCGACGAAAATAGCACGTAGCGTTTATGCGGCAAAAGACCCATATGCTGACGGCTCTGTTGCTTGGGTCGTGGCCTGAATAGTTCGAAATCGACCCCGCACGGAACGACAACTCGTTTACGATGATCCGTAAAAATGGCCTTCTCAACCAGTGGCTGCGTAATATAGATCGTTCGGTGGCTTAACCAATCGACTAATGAGGACACTCCACGCAACACGGGTACGACGATGTCTGATCCATGAAATGTGGTCACAACCGGCACCTTTCGTTGGAGGTTAGCTAATAAACCCGCCACCGCTACGTGAGCATGGATGCAGTGATACATTTGACTATCAAGCTGTTGTTCCAGGGCGTTCAGGCACGACAGGTAGCCCGTCAGGCCTTTCCCTTTGATAAAAAAATAATCGAACTGGAGCGTATCGTTCACCTGTTTCAGCGCTTCCACCTGGTCGTAAATGAACGCCTGATGTTTCTCAAAATTGAAATTCAGTGCGTTGCCGCTGCACACAACAAGAATACGCATAGCTATGACCGTCCGGCTATTTTGAACCAGTTCCAACCAACAATCAGCAGAACGATAAATACTAAGTAGGGCTGGTAATATTTTTTGTTTCTCTGGTTCATCTGTGAAATACCATAGGCAGCAAACGTTAGCAGAAACGGCAGCAGAGGCAGATGAAACCGCTCCGACAGCGCAAAACCACTTGAGGCTAGTATGAGAATATACGAAGTAATGAACGCCAGTAACAGTACATGTTCGCGTAGTTTTCTTTGCTTGAACAAAGTAATGAGCGCTACGAAAACAAAGAAAGCATACACATTTCGGGTGAAGTAAGCGCCGGCCAGCATCATGGCACTCTGCTGCTCAGCAATGTTGACTAACGTGGGAAAGGGAGCCATAAGCATCAGCGGCAGAAATACACTGGTGGAGCCATAAACGGCCAGTTTATTATTTTCCCCTTTCGCTCTGTGGGCAGAAAAATTACGCATCTGGCTCGAAACGTTATTGCTACTATTCGCCAGGTATTCGTTTACATTGTCCGCTAACGGTGTGGTTGCCAAGAGGATAATTCCGGTTAACAGGATAAGCACTAATCCGATCCGTTTGGCTAATCCCGAAATTCGGCTTGATGTAAATACAGCCGCTATGAACATTGAAGCGATCAGGCAGGCCGCCAATACTGTTCGGAAGAAAAACAAGACGATAGCGAGCAAGCTGAGCAGGGCAAAATCAGCAAGTCTCAATCGGCGCGATCGAATGACCCGATCCCCCAAATAAATAAAGCTTACTACCACAAAAACCATTTCCGTTTCTTTCAGGTGCAAGCCGGTATAGTAAATCAGATTGGGAACAAGCATGGTCATGATACCAGCCATTCGTCCGGTCGCTTCACCAAAGTTATTCCGAGCGAGTTTGTAGGTAATGAGCGCCCCAAAACTGCCGATCACTGCTTTTAGTAGACGGGGAATCAGCAGGTTTTCGCCTGCTATGTAATAGACAAGGCCCAAATACATCGGATAACCCATATCCGAGTAATTCTTACCGATATACGACACGTATTGACTCCATTTGTTATCCTTAATAAGACCGAGTAACCAGAGCGCTTCCCCGTGATACCCCTTTGCATCGCCGGCTTCGAACTCAAACGGTTCGCCCAACATAGTGGTATAGAAAACGTAACTGAAAACAACCCAGACAATCCGAATCCAAAGCGAAGTCCGGAAGAGTTTTTTTTCAAAAACGGCGTTCGAAACATGGCTCCATCGCCGGGTCAGTTTATGAAGAAAAAAGAAAAAGCAGTAAACCTCCGCAAACCCGAACAAAATCCACAAGGGTGGTAATAATCGACTAAAAAAGAAAGCTGAACAAAGCAGAAAAGCGGTAAAAAAAGCCGTAATGCTTTTTTGCGTAAAAAATCGAGGTAGGTAGCCAAGTAACGCTGCTGGAGCTCGCATGGAAATAAACAAAAAGTAGAGCGTTAATTGTATCCTTCAGCTTTTGTACAAGTTGATGAGTATTGCTGCTATATGACTCCAGCGGTACTGCTCCGCCTGAATCAAATTGTTTTGACTAAAGTAATCGTGAAGCGGTTTGTCGATTAGTATCTGTACAATACTACGAGCGAAGGTATCAACATCACCATAGGTCGTTAGGAACCCATTAAGACCATGGTTCACTACGTACGGAATACCCCCTACGTTGGTCGCTACAATGGGCTTACCGAGTGCCATTGCTTCACAAAACACAATACCCTGCGACTCTTCGTGCGAATGCAAAATAAAAAGGGCAGCCTGTTGCAGATAGGCCAAAAGCTGGTCCTGGCTCGCATCGGTAATAACGTGTACGCAATCCTGTAGCGCCAATGTTTCAATCAAGCGGATCAACTTCTGATAGTACGCTTCATCGTTTCGAAAGCCAATGATATACAGATGCTGACCGGGCAGGGATGTCCGCACCTGCCCAAACGCACGAATGGTATACTCAAATCCTTTGCGTTCCGAGATGGACCCAATAGAAACAAGGTGTTGCTCCTGCTTGCCTATTGACGGCTGGTAATAGCGTTCGTCAATTCCTTGCGGAACAACCATCAACTGTCGACAAGGCAGCAGCCGGTGTCGTTGTACCCATTCTTTGACGTAATCGGTGTCGACAACTATCTTCGCTGTATTGTTGATAAGTAGCCATTCAATAAAACCGTAAAGCCATTGCTTCACTAAAAAGGTTTTACGCCGGTTGCGTTCATAGGCTTTCTGGTATTCTACATTGGCTATACCATGCACTGTTACCACGTAGTTACACCCCGACAATCGGAGATATATTGATATCAGAAAAACCAGCAGTGTCGTACCGTGCAGGTGGCACATATCCGGTCCATAATTTCTGATTTCGCGAATCAACGTACCAACCGATAATACCGAAAGTACTGTATAAGCGTAGCGGTTAGGGAGTCGTACCACCTCAAGGTTAGCCGTCGAATAATCACGTTCAAACACCAGGTATTGTTGATCAGGATAGGTAATTACTTTTACGTGTACGTTTGGCTGTTGCGTTAGTGCCTTGGTCAGCCCATAAACCGACGCTTCCATACCCCCTTTAATCAGGTCGTAGCTTTGCGGATAGACGCCATACTGAATTACTTTATACACGTGTATTAACGGAGAGATTCGGTTACTCAAACGACAACCAAGTGTTTTGTCAGCAGGCGCTGTAGAACAGCTCTTGGCTGAACGTAATCGAGGTAATACTGCCGAGCCCCCTGTTCGAGCGATTCTCGGTAGGTTGTGTCGGAAAGCACGTGCTCTACAGCCTGCCGAATTTCACCTTCTGAGCCCAAAACAAAATGAACATGCTTACCATTAATCAATTCAAAGGGCAATTCGTTGACCAATGGCGTTGTTATGATGGCTTTGCCTAGCGCTAGGTATTCAGCGAGTTTCCAGCCATGACATAGATCCCAGGCAGGCGTATTAAAAACAAGCACCGACTGCTTTGTTTTCGCTAAGTACTCTGTTTTAGGCAACCATTTGTCCGTTACAAAAGACTGAAAGAGCGGATTCAAGTTTCGCTTCGTGCTGTAGATAAAACCAACCTCATTGTTTAACCCCGATTGCTGCGTGACAACCTTGTAGAAATTGTAGCGTTTTTGGTTTACAGTCTCGTCGTTCCTGATCCACTCATCACTATTCCACAACGTATTGAACGAAAAAGCGTAGTCCGGTTTCACTTCACCTGGACTGTACTCTGTGATCGGTAAATGCCTGATTTGTTTAGCGTAACCTGATACAAACCGCTTCGAATAAAGACCGGTACGAAGCATATTGACAAAGCATAACCACAGCGTAGGAATTAGAGCCCATATTCGAATACCAAAGCTTGGTGGAATATTAACTATTTTCTGCTGATCGTCCTCGAACAAACCCGCCCGCAGATTTATCTTCCCGTAACAGTCGCACCAGCAGTAAGCAACCTGGCTGATGGCCGAAACATCATTGTAGTCGATTGTGTAGCGGATAATGATATTGTCCTGCTGAACCACGAAGTTCAGATTTGAATCGTCGGGCAATTCGGAAAAATAGTGCTGGTTAAAACGTACATTCGTTCGACCAAACAGATCGTACAACCCTTTGATGTAAAAGGCGCTGTACTCGATGTTAGCTCTCGGATCGATATAAACACGCGGCATGAAAAGAAATTTACGGGGTTGTAGGAATACGACGGCCCAATCGCACAAGTTTCTGTTTGCTTCGAGCTCCTATTTTCATTAGCCTGAAATAGAGTTGCAATAATAGTCTTGGGGTTTGATAGGTCCACCGGTAATAAACAGGTTGCTGAGGAAAGTCGACCTTCGCCAAAATCGCCTGTACTTCCGATTTGTATTTATTGGCTAAATAATACGGCAGTAGTGTACGAACCCGCAGACCGTCGAGCAACCGTTTCAACGCTACTGATTGCTGCTCGGCAGCTTTTAGGTAATCGGCATTGAAAATAAAATGAGCATCCGGATGATACAACTTGTACCCCCCAATGGCGCGGCTTTGGGCAATAACGTCTTGATTGGAGTAAGCCAAAGGCGTGTTCAGATAAGCCACTTTCCCAACTAAAGCCAGGCGTATCCACAGATCGAAATCTTCGCTAAACCGGAGGTTAGGTTTGAAGCCACCAACGACTAGAAAAGCCTGCTTTTGAACGACCACAAATGAACAATTAAGCAATACGCAAAACTGCGAACTATACGTCGAGATATAGTCTATATAGCCATCCCTAAATGTTTCGGTTAAGCCCTTCGGCTCAACTTTGCATCTGCCGTGTTTGACATAGTAGTAATTGCATCCAAACAGAATAGCCTCGTTGTATTTCTGAATCAGTTGTGCCATTTGCTCCAGAAAGGTTGGCTCCCACCAATCATCAGCATCCAGAAAAGCTACATACTCAAAGCTAGCGACCAAAACACCCCGGTTGCGAGTCACAGATACACCTGCGTTTGGTTGGTCAATGAGCTGAATTCTAGCGTCATTATAGCGAGCCACTCGTTGCCAACTGTCATCAGTAGATCCATCGTTGATGATAATTAGCTCGAAAGTTGAGTAAGTCTGTTGTAATACAGACACCACAGCCTTTTCAATGTAGTCGGCTTTATTGTAAAGTGGAATGACAACCGAGAACATAGGCTCTGCATTTAGCTTTTTTTCACTGTTGCAAGGTGTTTCAAGCTTAAGTGTGCATCCGCCAAAACAAGCCTAACTTTTGAAACAACATTTAGCAGTCGGTTGGCATAAGCGACGTTGACTTTAGTCAACGATTTTTGTTTTTCATCCAGCGGTTACTAGCTAAGCTTATTAGGCGAACAGCTTATCAGTCCAGAACAGGACTCTGTACAGATTGACAACCAAAAACCAGGTGAACCGATTGGCTTTTAGACGGCCTAAAATAATACTATCCGTAGCAAAACGCTCGTAATCAGCCAGAATGCGTTGAGGTAATTCTTGCTTTAGCACAGCAGCTCTTTCGTATTGATCCAGCGCTTGGTTTAAGGTACTAATGCCTGTATTGTCGAACCAAACTAAATCGATATTGCAGTAAGCTACCTGTTCATTTTGCAATCCAACGGCAACGAGGTAGAACTTCCAGTCAGAGACTATCTTAAACGACTCGTCATATAGACCATACTTATCAAAGAGCGATCGTTTGATGTAAGCTGAGCCGTGAAAAATTGTGCCTCGGTACAGGTCCAGAAACGTAATTGGCCGACCGGCGTAGCTTTTTTTAACTACCCATTTGTTACCAATGTCTCTAATTTCATTACCGTACACAATGCTGCAATCGCTGGGCATATCCGTCAACATGCGTTCAGTTACCTCAGGAGTAATCAAATAATCGCCTGAGTTCAAAAACTGGCAATAATCGCCCGTCGCCTGCCTTATCCCTTTGTTCATAGCGTGATAAATACCGCGATCCGGCTCAGATACCCAATAACTTAAGCTCTTTTCGTACTTTTTTATTATGTCGAGGCTACCATCTCTTGACCCTCCGTCAATGACAATGTATTCATAATCTGTTGACGTTTGCGTGATCACACTTTCAATCGTTTTTGCTAAACCAACCGTATTGTTATAGTTTATGGTAATGATGGATAGCCTAGGCATATACATGTACACTTACTGCTTTGACACAGAAATGCGACTATAATTCATAGTACTTTGAAAGCAGCCGATGTATATATTGGTCAGGTTGCCAGTAGCTTTCTTCTACATCTAGCAGTTGCTCAATATCGGTGCGAATGTCGAAAGAAATACCTTTTTCAACTTTCTCAAACACCGCACGCTTACCTATATACGTCTCAATAGCTTCAACAATTTGAAGCGGTTTTACAGAGTATGGATTAACGAGAGTAAGTATTCGATTTTGATAGGAACCACAGAGAACGGCCTGTTCGACCGCCAAATACAGATCATCAAGGCCAATCAGGTTACGTGTTGCGTGTTGCCAAATGGCAAATGACTTGCCTTGTTGAATATGCTCCCAGAAATAATTCATAATGGTGTATCGATTTCCCAATCCACCAACTACGTTTGATGCCCGAACAATCAAATAGTTCGGTGCCCAAGTGCTTATCAGTTGTTCAGCGGCCAGTTTATGAAGTATGTAAGGACTGTTTTTTTCCGTTGGATCATTTACACTCGCCGTACTGAAGTATACGAACAACTGGTCGGTCAGTTTGGCTAGTGTTTTTTCTAAGAGTACCCGTTCTCGGATGTAGGGTGCCGTACGAGTCTCTTTTGAGTTCGACACGCCAGAGGCAAATAGTACAATATCAGTTTGACCTGTATATTTACTAAAGCGTTGCGCAATCATACCGTTACCAATGACGGTGGCTGGAGCTAACAGCGAGTTAAATACCTGGTTCATGTCTGTATCAGTTGGGACATCCTCTCGAGATAGCTTTCGTTGCCACCATACATATTGATCACGAAATTTCGACTGTCTTGACGAAGTTGTTGTAACTCGCACTCCGATAGGTTCAACAGATAGTTGATACCAGCCGCTAAGTCCTGAGAATCATTATGCTTGGCCCGGTAACCTGTCTTACCGGTATAGACTAAATCACCACCAATACCTGTTTCAAAGGAAACGACTGGCGTCCCACACATGACTGCCTGATTGATCATTGTTGGTCCAGAATCCTCCAGGGTGGGGCAGACGAAAAGATCAGCAGCCTGATATGCCTTTATAAGTTGCTCTTCGGTTAGATTACCTACCAGCTTAAACTGAGGACGCTCTTCGGATAGTGGTGCCGACCCAGCAACTAGATACGTTACATTTTTCGCTTCAATGTGTTCTAATGCATTAATTAACAAATGCATTCCCTTTCGTTTTTCGACTAGTGAAGTAGCGCCAAAAAATACGACTCGCTGTTTTTCGTCAATGTTAAAAAAAGCTTTTGCATCCGACTGATTCCCTGGTCTGTACTTGGTTTCATCGACAAGGTATCCCGGTAATTTTATAATTGATTTATGCTTAAACAAGGCAGAATTTCTGGCTCTCTTCAGGTCATTATCAGAAAAAACCAGTAGTGTCACGTCATCGGGAAGGTATTGTTTTTTGAGCGCTAAATTCTTTTTTGGAATCGCTTTGATACTTGCTTTCAGCATCGCCGGACAACCGCTGCAATCTGTTTCGAAACCTGCACAATCCCAGGGATAATGACATCCCCCCGTGATTGGAGCGTTATCCAGCATCAAGATGTATACTTTGGCACCAGACCGCTTTTGTAATTCATGCAACGTCTCAGCATTGATAAAATCGCTAACCCAATGAACAATAATAACATCTGGTTTAACAGGTAGCAAAGCCAGTATTTTACCGGCTGTTATCGTAGAAAACCGATCATAAAGTGTATAAAAATAATAGTCATTTGCTGTATCAGATTCCGTGTACTGCTGCTTTGCTAATTTTCTTTGCAGTTTGGCGATAGGTTTTTCAAGACCTTTAGGATAGGGTATCAGATGAGGATAACTGGTCTTCACATCCATAACAACCAAATACGTATTACAATCTGTCTTTCTCAGGAGATCATTGAAATGTAGCGTAAACTTGCCTGCACCACCGTAGTCAAAAGCCGAAAGATTTAGTACTACTTTTTTCATTAATCAAACCGTTGATGCTGTTAAAATCTTGATCAGTTTAAGGGTTACCCTTTTAAAAGTAGTGCGCTTTTCCTGGCTGATAAACCGCTCAAACAGATACCAGTCAAACAGCTTATCCAGCTTTTTTGCAGGTGCCTTTAACGGGAGGTCCATACGATATAAGGGAATATTGGCTAACAGATCGTTTTCGTAAAACGAGTGCGTTGCATCAGCATTAAAGCCTATGTTCTCAACTAAGTTAACGGCTGGAACGGCTGTCTTCCCGCCGTTTACCCATCTGGCAAAAGCCCACTGAAAGTCCCAGACGTCATCCGGTCTTGTCGCCTGATACTTCGAAAATTCGGTCTGATAATGATTGAAATACGCTTGATTAAATAGCGTGTTTTTCACCTTTTGCTGGCCGGCAGAAGTGTCCCAGCCAGTCATCTCATAGTCAAAGGCGTTCCAGGCTCTTCGCCAGGTAGCCCACCCCAGACTATGAGCCATATAACTAAAAAAGTAGCTGCATTTCTGGTAACCCCATTTTCGTAAGGCATTGGTACCCGTAATCATATATACCTGTTCATCATGCCTGTATTTTTCAAGCAATGATTGACAGTACGGAAAGAAACTGGGGTCTGGTACACAGTCGTCTTCCAGAATAATACCTTCTTCAACTTGCTCGAAAAACCAAGTGATTGCCTCCGCCGGACCACGGCCACACCCCCGGTTTTCGGTTCTGAATAACGTCTTAACTGTACAGGGCCAGTCAATCTGTTCGATTACTGCCCGCGCAGCTTGGCACCGCACTACATCCGTCGGTTTTTCGGAGCGTGGGCCATCACCAGCTACAAACAGGTATTGAGGCTTTGCGGCACGAATGGCGTCGAATGTTCGCTGGGTGGTGTCGGGGCGATTAAAAATAAGTAGTAAGATAGGGATCTCGAACATATTATTGGTCAGACTTACGCGCGAACAATCTTTGCTTCAAAGCGACTATTCCAACCGCTCGATCATATATGAACTGTATTGTTCCATAAAGCAGTCCTTTCGATTTTACCCACTCCCACATGCTTAATTCAATCCTTTTGGCCATCCAGGTTTCATAATCAGCTAATACCCGTTCAGGAACTACCTGTTGGAGAATCTGCCGGATCTCTTCCTGCGATTGAACGCTATATTCATGTCTGTTCGAGAGGCCCTCCAAATTATAATCGGCAACGACGCAATCAAGCATAGCGACAGAACATTGATGCGTAATAACGGATCGAATCCAGAATTCGTAGTCACCGTGGATCTTGTATGTTTCCCTATAATTACCCAGCCTATCGAAAAGCGCTTTTTTTATGAAAGTTGACTGGTGTGGAATCGTAGTTTTATAAAATGAATTGAATGTTATTTCTCCAGTCGGTTTATACGTATGAATGATGCGTCCATTTTTTGATACATGACAACCACCAATCAATAAATCAGCCGTTTGTCTTTCGTTAAAACACCGTTCAAGAACCTGCTCATCTACGAACCAATCCCCCGAATTGAGAAAAAGACAATATTGCCCCGTTGCCCGTTCGATGCCTTTGTTCATCGCATGGTAGATACCTCTATCGGGCTCAGATACCCAATAACTAATCGCATCGGTATAGAAGTCAATTATTTCGTGACTTCCGTCATTGGAACCACCATCTATTATTAAAAACTCGAAGCTCGTAAATTTCTGATTTATAACACCTTGTATTGTTTGCTCTAGGCCTGCCCGGTTGTTTAGGTTAACCGTAATAATTGACAGGAGTGGCGTAGTCTTCATCGAAAAAAATAGCCTTCCACTTGTAGCAGTTCGCCTGTTTCATAATTACGGTGTCCACTATCGATAAGTTTTAGCTTATATCCTTCCTCCCGCAGCAGATTTATCATTTCATCCATTAACGTTTCCCCTTCATACATTGGCTGGAGCGAAAGTTCCATCTGGAATCCTTTGATTTTGTTGAACGACTGCCGACTTCCTTCAAATACCTGTCGCTCAAAACCCTGCGTGTCGATTTTTACGTATAAGTTTTTGCCAGGTCTGTAATACTGATCAATGATTGAATCAATTTTCTGCACACGAATGGTTTCCTGTCGAGTGTAGACGGCGTCAGGAGCACTTTCAATATGCACGGGCAGCATATCAAGTATTGAACTACTGTATGAATTTGTCGACACATTTATTTCAGTAGAACCATCATAATGACCTATTGCACAATGCACCGTTTTCCAGTTTGGATCGGAAGCCACATTCGTCTGTAGTTGCTGGTGTGTATCAGCAATTGGTTCAAACGAGACAAGTTCCCCTGAATAACCTAACGTCCGGGCTCTTCGTCCAAACTGTCCAGTATTGGCGCCCACGTCAAAAATTAGGTTAATCTGGAAGGCATTTATTAAGTCGAGCCACTGCCGGACAATCGGGTCCGTTGGCAGATGCAGGATGTCGTAGCCGAACCGCTGGGCGACGTTCTTTACTAATTTCCTCACGAAGTACGCTGATTAAAAAAAGTTCGCTGTAGAAAACGCTTCAAGCGGTGACCAAACACGCCTACGCGGATAACGCCCGCACGTTTCAGAAAGTGATAAACCTGATATTCTCGGCTTTGTAACCACAGTTGGCTCTGGCTCTCAAGGCCGCTAAGCTCTTCATAATCAGCCACGAATAATGGATATCGTTGTTGCAGAACACTCAATTGCTCTCGGCGCGGCAACGAGGCTGTGTTGGGGTTGCAACTTATTCCGTCCATGTTGAAGTTCGCAACTGTAACGGGGTAATGCTGGTACGAACAACCATGAATGAGTAGCGCTTCTAAAAAAAACAACCAGTCGGACGTGATTTTCAAGTGTTCATTGTACAAACCAACGGCGTCAAACAAACTGCGCCGAATAAAGGTGGCTTGATGAGGCAACGTACCCAGAAACAAGGTTTTAGCAGTGAGCTTATCGGGTGAAGAGACGAACCATTTAATCGCGCTCGTCTGGGTATCGAAAAAATAAATGTCGCCTGCCACGATGTCGGCTTGCGGCCTCTTGGCAAAGACAGTTGCCAGCGTTGTTGACTCCACAAGCCAGTCACCCGAATTTAAAAACAGGCAGTACTCACCTGTAGATGCTTGTATTCCTTTGTTCATCGCATGGTAGATACCCTTGTCGGGTTCGGATACCCAATACGCCAGTTTATCAACGTGTGATTTCACTAGTTCAACACTACCATCGGTGGAGCCGCCATCGATTATAATAAATTCATAATCAACAAATGTCTGATCGAGGAGACTTTGGATTGTTTTAGCTAACCCGTCAACATTATTCAGATTAACAGTAATAACCGATACTAAACTCATAACTCACAAGACATCTGCCGAACGCTTTTCGAATGATGAGGGTCTTGGTAGCAAAACTTACCAGTAACATCCGTCTTCAATCAACGTAAATTTTTGGGGTCTTTCGCTATCCGAGGGCCTTACCCAATGGTCATTCATCAACTCGCGACTACCATCGTACTTCTCCCAGCGCTTGCCTCTTATGCCGAAAAGCATTTGGGTAGCCCCGCCTAAGTGAATACCAATTTTATTATTTCGTTTCGCATGAGCCGCTAAATGAAACCCGTAAGCACCGCATCCAACAATAGCAATGTCATAGTCTCGCTGATCCATTTGTGCTTTCATGTAGTCGAGCGATTGAAACCAGTCAGCAAACTGCGTTTTTGATTGCCCAGCACTTTGCACAGCCTTTAATACATCCAACTGTAAGTCAGGTAAAACGCGCTTATCGTCAAATAAAAGATGGCGAAGCAAGTACTGCTTTCGGATGGTGTCCTCAAACGGATGAACTACCAAAACCTTTTTCCCGGCTAGCACTTCGCTCCAGGGATTTTGATGATAATAAGGCTCAAGGTCTGGCAGTTGCACTTTTATTACATGACGAAGTTCGGGAGTAAGCAACCGCTCGCGGTATAGCCAAGAACCCAAAATATCTAATTGTCGTATATCCTCTAACACTAAGCTGGTGTATCGGTGAGCGTTTGTTAAACTGTACGGAAAGAAGCCCGAAACATTTATCATATCATCGATAACCCTATTTTCCCAGCCGAATGCTCGGATCTGGTTACGAACATAGTAAAGCCTTTTTCGAAGCCACCAGCTCTTTTCTTCTGTTATAAGATACGTTGTCAGGAATGCAAGTTCGGTTGCTCCAAAGCGGGCAACCATCAAAGGTTTACCCGCTGTGATCCGTTCTTTAATTAAGTCAGACGCGACCTGCCCCCGAAACTGGGCATCTTCGAAATGGTACGATACACCATCGTACGATCCGTTTTGAGGATGCAGGTTATTAACTAGTATTTTTAATAACGACAAGGTTTTTCGCTCAACCACATTCATACTCAGCTATTTTACAACCTGTCAGCGCAACCGCGCGAATCGTCAGGCAGTTTGTTTATAACGAATTATTCGCTTTATCAACCTTTTGAATTTCTTGAAACGGGTATCAACATCCATAGCACCAAATAGCGTGTTTTGAATGAATTCATCAGCTTCATAATTACGCTGAATTTTGCCTGGATGACGTACCGGAAACGCTAGATCATGAGTGGGCACATTCGCAAAATAATTAGTAGGATCTTTCGAATGTGTTGCGTCGGGACCATAGCCAATATTAGAAATCAGGTTTGCCGCCGGTATAACCGCAAGTTGATTTCGCTTCATGCAGTGGTAATGGAATTGGATGTCCCAAGTATCATCCGGTTTTTTTTCATACGCCCAATCGAAGAGTTGTTTCCAGAACAACTGGTATTTCTTTTCCCGAAAAAGTGAGTTTAGAAATCTCTTCTGGTCCAGCGTTGGCCAGGATGCGATATGGTATTCATAAGCGTCCCAACTTCGTTTCCAGGTTGCCCATCCGTTGGTACTCGGAAACAGCGAGAAGTAATAGTCAGCCCCTAGCTGCATAGGCTGTACTGGTTGGAAATTGTTGCCCGAGATGATTGAAATGTTCGAATCGTTCCGGTATCGTTCGAGCAGCTCCGCACTAAACCGGAAAAACGCTTCATTAGGCAAACAGTCGTCTTCGAGAATTATACCTTCATTGACGTGTTCGAAAAACCACGATATGGCTTTGGATGGCCCACGCCCGCATCCGATATTCTGGTCGAGAAATCGGGTATTAACCTCACACTCCCAATCAATCTGCCCTAGCACCCATTCCCGCACATATCGACAAGTATCTACCTCACCTTCTTTATCAACCCTGGGGCCGTCGGCGGCAATAAAAAGTTGTTTTGGCTGCTGACTTCGAATAACGTTAAAAACTCGCTTGGTCTCTTCTCTTTTATTGAAAATGATGAATAGAATCGGTACCTGCATAAAAACAGCACGTTAGTAATTCTCTTTTATGGACCAAACGCCAGAAACGTTCTACGCCAGAAAATTTCGGTTAATTCCAATCGTCAACTCGCCCGTGTTGATGAAGTCGAACCCGTAATCGGACAGGCATTGATAAATGGTTTGACGACAATCGAACTCGTCATGGATTTCGAGTGCAATGCACTTCGTATATTTCAGAAAAGTAGGTTCAGCAAAGAGTTCTTTTTCGGCCCCTTCGATATCAATTTTTAAGATATCAATACAATCAAAGTTATGCTGTTCCTTGATGTGCATTATGCTATAAGCCGGTACGACGTGGTTTGTATTTTGCTCAACTTCTTGGACCCGACGAGACCAGCTAAGTTGATCTCTAAAATCGTTAACTAATGTTAGCTGACCATTGTGACACCAGACCGCACCCCAAACACAGGTTACGTTTTTTTGGGCCAGATTTGCCGTTAATACGTTGAAATTATCTATATCGGGCTCTACACTAACAATTGACGCATTCGGGAAATGAGCCGAAAAATACACTGACGTCAACCCGATATTACCGCCTGCGTCTATGATAGAAGCCGCGTCTGCCCCAAAATGATTTTTATATGTCTCTACAACCGGTTTATATTCTTCCCAGCCAAGTATCTGTTTAAAAACAGCCACATCACTGCTATCAGATCCAGTTCTTAAGCGAACGGGTGTGTTGTAAATACCACGAAAGGATATTGTAATTGAAGATTGTTCCTGTTGACTGATATACCCGTTCGCCAGACGAAGGCAATCGAAGAATTCTAAATCCTGAAGCTGCTGTTCTGACAATTGCAGACCAGCCCTTTTCCTGAGCAATAACCCAAGCATGGCAGCTGCCGTTGCGGGATCTAGCCGTCTTATATCCAGAATTTTTTTGACTTGCTGAATCAATTTATAGTAATAGTTAAAGCTGTAAACATCTTAACCAGCCTAAACAAATTCCAGGAATACGCTGATGATCAGACCTTATTACTACTTTTTATCATTAACAAACACATAAACGAGCCACTTTAGTAAACGAGGTGGGTTTTGGTCTGACGCAAAATAAGGCGCGTGTAAATTCCCAAGCAGGGCGAAGAAATCTAACGCGACGATTGGGCTAAAGAGTTGTTTGTAATTTCCAATCAACCAGCGAGCAACCCGTTTGGCTACGCCCACATTGTCTTTATAGATAAGTTCATACCTGTTGTTAGTCAGCACTTCATTATGTGCTTTTATGAATGACTTGCAACCGGCGTAAGTCTGTTTTTTTAAATACTTAAATGTGCTTTTTCTTGGCTCAATATTATGATTGATCACCAAATCAGGTGCCAAACCAACATGCATACCCTGATCAACAGCATGAAAAACGATCTGCGTATCTCCTCCACTTGAAAGAGATTTGCCTAATCTGTCAGTCAGTGTATATCGTCCTTTTTCTACACTTTCTACGTAGCCTGTGAGTATGTTTTTGTCAATAAGCATTCCTGTACCGGCAGGATGACAGATAGACCACATTTTCTCATTCGAAAAGATTACGTTATTGATATGCTTCTCCTGAAACATGTCTTTTCGATTAGCAATCCAGGACTGGATACGCGGGTCAAGCAGCCTAACATTTACATGTCCTGGACCCCAACATTTTACAAATGGATATTTATGAATCAGAGTATAGGCGTGGAGCAGATAATCGTCAACGGGTTCATTGTCATCGTCCAGGAAAAGTATCCAGTCGCCTTTACTTTGGTTCAAACCAGTAATTCGGGCATTAGTCAAGCCGGCTTTAGATTCCCTGATAATGGAAATATGTTTTTGCTCGGATAAACTCTTCTTGAGTAAGAAAACATCGTTGACGAAAGGCTTACTCCCATTATCAACAATCAACCACTCGTAGTCGAAACGTGTATCAATGCGCAGTGCGTTAACCGCCTTGACGAGTTTTGCCAGAACAGCAGGGTTAGGGTTATAAGCGCACGTAATAATAGAAAACAGCATGAAGCCAGTTTAAATAACAGACTGATTGTTTGTCACATGGTTCATACTATTCTGTATACAGCTAGCGCTGATAGCAACCAAGGTCTGTTTGGACTCAACCAAAAGAAAGTTATGATTTATCAGTTGCGATATAATGCTGTCTCTTACATTGAACTCATTATGTATTTCTATCGCTATTACCTTCACTTTGTCGAGAAAATCATTTTGTTCACTCCCCTTAAATAACTCAGCTTCAGCTCCTTCTATATCTATCTTTATTAAATCGATCTCGTCTAGATTGTTATGCAGAATGATTTCGTCAATTGTCATTGTATTTACTTCTGCGTAGGAGCCTGACTTGTTATTAGATACGGAGATTGCCCAATCTTTGCCATCCCTAAAATTTCTGTTGAGGTAAATATTTTTTTGTGTGCTCCATATAGCTTTTTGATACAGTACAGTCTTATCATAGCCTGATAAATTCGCTTGAAGAGACTCAAAGTTTCGTTCGTCGGGTTCGGCACATATGAATGTGGCGTCTGGAAAATTTTCCCGCAAATAGATTGTAGCTAACCCTATGTTCGCACCTAAATCTATTACCGTTCTTATCGAAATTTTATTTAATCGTATTAAGTCAACTAACTCCGAGTACTCTTTGTAAATAAAAAGTTGCTCAAACACCATCAAGTCGCTTGATGCTTTTCGCAGCGTTATGGTATGGCCATTCCTAGTCAATCGAATAGTTGACGCATCCTCAACGGCATCAGAATAGTACCCCTTAAATTTTGATAAATCATCTTGGCTCGAAAAAGGCTCCATTTTAGCTGCCAGATATCCAAGTTGTTTAGCTACGAACCTTCGCAGTTTACGGTAGACGTTCATGATACAATCTGGGGGCTACTCTGGTGTACTATCAATTTGGAGTCGGGTACGATATAACCGTGATCGGCTGTATGCGGAAATGTTCTGCCCTCAGTTGGTGAACTGTATATTGTAAATGATGTAGCAAATTCAACCCAATCCAGTGTCTCCGTATTATGGCTACCAATCCAGATGTTTGTAAAATATTCACCGGGAATCAGTTTAGGCAAATCAATGGTGATAAAAAATCTATTTGTTAGCGCTGAATACGGAATCAATTTTCTCAGTGTAGGCAACGCTTGCATCAAGGCTACTCCCTGCTGATTGACTATATCAACCGCCACAAAAGCATCTTTATGCATATCGTTACTGACATAATCTATGTCTAGCGAAAGGATACGGTTGGTTAAACTTTGCTCTACCCGAAGAATACTAAGTTTACTGTTTTTTAGCTTACCACTTCTTTTATTTCGCATCCATACATTTCCTCTGTTTCTATCCTGATTCTCAAGGTATTTATTGATGCTTTCATCGACATCCCCAACGAAACCAACAGTTCCGTTACTAATAATAACTATTCGGTTGCACAAAGCTTTTATCGCTCCCATGCTGTGGCTTACGAACAATACCGTTCTCCCCTCATTGCGGCTTACCTCCTGCATCTTGCCGATCGCTTTTTTTTGAAACTCATCATCCCCAACAGCCAGAACTTCGTCTATAATCAGAATCTCGGGGTCGAGGTGGGCGGCTACGGCAAAGCCTAAACGAACGGTCATTCCACTCGAATAACGCTTGACGGGAGTGTCGATGTAACGTTCGCAACCCGAAAAGTCGATGATTTCGTCAAGTTTAGAGCGGATTTCCCGCTTGGTCATGCCAAGAATAGCTCCATTCAAAAATATATTTTCGCGTCCGGTCAGATCAGGATGAAAACCAGTGCCCACTTCAAGCAGGCTACCGATACGGCCATTAAAGTCAATACGACCGGTAGTTGGCCCGGTTACCTTCGAGAGTATTTTAAGCAGCGTCGATTTACCCGCTCCATTCTTGCCAATGATGCCGAGCACTTCGCCGGGCATTACCTCGAAATTGATGTCTTTCAACGCCCAGACGTAGTCACTGTTAGCTTTCGTACTTCGGTCATTGGTATCACCTACTTTTAGAAATGGGTCTTCCTTTCCCCGGACGCGGTGCCACCATCGCTGCACATCATCGCGTATGGTTCCGGTTCCAATTGCACCCAGCCGATACTGTTTAGACACATTTTCTACTTTAATAATTGGTTTCATACACGAAATCAGCCTTATACGACATCCATGAAATTTTTCTCAGTTCGATTAAATACCATCAGTCCGAGTAGAAAAGAGATTACGGTAAAACCAACGGAGTAACCGAGTGAGCCCCAGGAAAACGTTCCGGTCCCAAAAAAGCCGTATTTAAATGTTTCAATGACTCCGGTCATTGGATTGATCAGCATGAGGAGCTTGTATTTTTCAGGAATAGCCGATAAGGGAATAATAACTGGCGTTGCATACATCAGCAATTGCACGCCAAATTCTACCAAGTATTGCAGATCGCGGTAACGGGTCGTCATGGCCGAAACCAGCATCCCTAAACCCAGACCCATTGCGCCCATGATCACAATAAGTAGGGGCAACAACAACAGGACTCTGTTGGGTTGTAACGGATTGCCATCAGATGCGTAGAATGCATAGATCAGAAGGAACAACAAAAGGCCAATGCCGAATTGAATCAGGTTACTGATCACAATGGACAAGGGGGTTACGGCCCTTGGAAAGTATACCTTTCCGAAGAGAGATGCATTGGCTGTAAACGTATTCGAAGTGGTTCGTAAACAATTAGAAAAGTAGTTCCAGGCTGTTATTCCCGCCAGGTAGAACAAAATCGGGGGAACACCATCGGTCGAAAGGTTAGCCATACCGCCAAAAACGATAGCTAAAACAGCCGTCTGAAAAATGGGCTGAATGAAAAACCAAATAGGTCCTAAAATCGTCTGCTTGTATTTCGCCACAAAATCGCGTCGGACGAACAGTAACAGCAGATCGCGGTATTGCCAGATTTCAGCCAAACGCAAGTCGAGTAAGCTGCGCTGGGGCGTAATGGAATGAGCGTAAACTGGTTTATCAGCGTTCATATCAGCCATTGATTGCCGCATCATAGCCGACTAGCAAACGTTGTTTACGCGCCATCGGATGGTAATCACTGCTTAAGCGGGCAAGACTGGCATTCCGGATGTTATGTACGATATCAATGGAAGGGTAAGCCTCGGCCAATCCAAAGCCTTTTCCCGCCAGAATGTTTTCATAACTCTTCGTATGTAGATCCGTAAATCCGTCGCTAAATTCGATTTCTTCACCTTCCAGTTGGAGCGAACGAAACGTACTTTTGTTGGCAACTTTCACGGCTTCGGGCAGGTTATCGTAGTCGGTGCTCAGAAACCAGCGAACCCGTGCTTTAGCCAGTTCTAGATACCCAGCGGCTGTGTTTTCCTCGTGAACGTGAACACGGTTTAATTTAACCGGCCCAAAAATCCACGTAAGCATGTCAAAAAAATGCACCCCAATGTTGGTAGCTATACCGCCCGACTTTGCCGGATCTCCTTTCCAGCTAATGTTGTACCATTTGCCACGACAGGTTATGTAAGCCAAATCCAGATCATATATCTTGTCGGCTGGTCCGTTACACACCCGTTCTTTGAGCGCTATGATGCTTGGGTGCAACCGCAATTGCAGAATGTTATTGACCTGCTTGCCAGTTTCGGCTTCCATTTCGGCCAGTCCATCAATGTTCCACGGATTTAGTACCAACGGTTTTTCACAAATAACGTTAGCTCCGTTTCGTAGCCCAAACCGGATATGTGCATCGTGCAGGTAGTTAGGACTGCAAATACTCGTAAAATCAACCCCTTGACCCGATCTGTGTAGTTTATCAATGTGCCTGTCGAATCGTTCGAATTCGGTAAAAAACTCAGCTGCTGGAAAATAACTATCCATGATGCCGACCGAATCAAACTTATCGAAGGCTGTAACCAGTTGATTGCCAGTATCCTTGATGGCTTTGAGATGGCGGGGAGCAATAAAGCCTGCCGCACCAATCAGGGCAAAAGTGTGCATAGAGGAAGACAATTAGCCGTAATCAATGAAAACTGTTTATATTAATCAGATCGGATGGACAAGTCCGTTTGTTAACGCATAGCTTATTGCACTCTCGGGACAGGTAGCTCGTCCGTCTGGGTCGAAAGTGAGTCGATGACCATATTCGCTTACCCAGCCTACCTGCCGGGCAGGATTCCCAACGACCAACGCGTAAGGCGGCACATCTTTGGTTACGACTGCTCCTGCTCCCACAAAAGCGTATTCACCAATGGTATGACCGCAGACGATGGTGGCATTTGCGCCAATACTCGCGCCTTTGCCAACGTGCGTTTTCAGGTATTGTCCCCGTCGGTTGATAGCGCTGCGGGGGTTAATTACGTTGGTAAACACCATGGATGGCCCAAGAAATACATCGTCGTCGCAGGTAACTCCCGTGTATATGGATACGTTATTCTGAACCTTCACATTCCGGCCAAGCACTACCTGCGGTGAAATCACGACATTCTGTCCAATGTTACAATCTGCACCAATGATACAACCGGACATAATGTGGCAGAAGTGCCATACTTTGGTGCCTTCGCCAAGCTGACAACCCTCATCAACAACAGCCGTTGGATGGATCAATACAGCATTTACAGGCTCAGTTGAAGTAGGTAGTGACTGACTCAGTAATGTATTGGATTTGTTCATTCGATAACTCCGTATGGATGGGTAGTGAAATCACTTGCTTACACAACTCTTCTGTTGCGGACAATTCGCCGACCACCCGACCCAACCCCCGATACGCTTTCTGCTTGTGCAGCGGCATGGGATAATAGATCATGCTCGGAATTTTCCGATCATCTAAATAAGCTTTTAGTTCATCACGTTCTGCTGCCGGTACCTTGAGCGTATACTGATTAAAAACGTGCGTTGAGCCAGGCATCCGGTAAGGAATTTCTATTGCTGTTATACCGCTAAAAACGGCATCATACATGTCGGCAACCTGCTGACGGTATAGTGTATACGTTGAAAGAAATTTCAGCTTTTCGAGTAAAATAGCGGCCTGAATTGAATCGAGTCTGGAGTTGATGCCGATAGCATCGTGTTCGTACTTTTTAGCCTGACCATGATTGGCAATCATTCTAACGTGGCTGGCAATTGTGTCATTGTTTGTAAACACCGCTCCCCCATCGCCGAAGCATCCCAGATTTTTCGAGGGAAAAAAGGACGTTGTTCCGAGCATACCCATTGCCCCCGCCGAAACCGTGTTGCCATTTGTGTAGGAATAAGTAGCACCAATCGCCTGAGCAGCATCCTCAATAACAAACAGATCGTAAGCAGAACACAAATCGGAGATTCGTTCCATATCAGCGCACTGACCAAACAGATGCACAGGAACGACAGCTTTTGTTTTCTGACTTATTGCCTGTTCAATTGCTGACGGACAAATTGTGAACGTTTTGGGATCTACATCAACCATGACCGGTTGCAGCCGTAATAAAGCAATCACCTCAGCAGTTGCCACATACGTGAACGACGGCACAATCACTTCGTCGCCGGGTTGAAGATTTAAAGCCATCATGGCTACCTGTAAGGCATCGGTACCATTGGCGCAGGCTACTACGTTCCCAATAGTTAGGTAGTGTCCTAACTGTTGTTCAAACGCGCTTACCTGTGGCCCTTTGATAAAAGCCGCCGAATTAACGCACTCCTGAATGGCCTCATCAATGGCGGGCTTAATTTTCAGATACTGATTTTTCAGATCAACCATCTGAATAGACTCCACGGAACTGGTCAGCATGGGCATTGGTTCGTTACTTCGTTATTTACTGCGCGCTTTATGAATGACTATGTTTTTCATAATCTTCAGCAAATACGTTAAATCAGTTGCGACAGGATCACGTTCATAACGGGTGAGGTAGTTCACCTCTGATTGCACAATCTGCTCGAACGTTGTCGGTAGATCGGCATAATACGGAGGGAGCAGACCGGGCTTATGCTGACGCCGGAGTTGCTGGGCGGCTTCCGGGTACAGGCTAAAATAATGTTCACTGATAGGCCGTACACCCAATAATTTAATGTCGCCTTTAAGCAGATTGATTAACATGGGCAGTTCGTCAATCCAATACTTGCGTATCAGACGACCTCCCGTGCTGACTCGAAAATCGTTTTTAAATTTTCCGCCGAGATCAATGCCGTTGGTTTTGTGAAGGTATTCCTGAACGTACTCCGCGTACGGATGCATGGACCGAAACTTGTACACGGTAATTGGTTTTCCGTGTTTGCCGATCCGCTGCATACGAAACAGACACCCTTCGTTCGATTCGGGTTTCGACTCACTTGGATTGTTTAGCGGGTTGATTTTGGCAACGAACAGTGTCTCGTCGACGGTTTCAACGATATCAACAAGCTCAAAACCATTGTACATCAAACGTCCTATGATCTCCGCTTTCGACATATCGACGGGTGCGTTAAGCAAGCGACAAATCTTTCGAAACCCTTTGAGTTTAGGCAACGCCCGCCTGACCAGGAAATGTACGCCATAGTAGCCATAAAACGACACACCCGACAATCGTTGCTGAATACAGGCTTTTATATTTTCGGCCGTTGTCACCCGAAAAGCAAAGTAACTATCACTCGCCAAGGTTCTGCGCACTTGTCCGAAAAGCCAATTGGGCCCATGTGCCTTGAGCAGCATCTCATCGATGTACAGGTTTTGTATAGTTGGCTGGAGCTTATTTTGGTGCACCTCCTCCAAACAAACAAACTGCCATGACTCCTGCCGTGCATACTGGTTCAATACCGCTGGTATTTGCCTGTGTAACAGATGACGATCAGTTGTCGTGACAGTGATCGGTAACGAAATTAATGGGGGTTGGGGAGCGCCACCCGAATAACGTTCTGGTAGAATAGCTTCATTAACAGACATTTTGGTGCGGGTATAGGTGCAAAAAAGAAGAGTGCTGTATGACATGCCAAGGCATCCTGTGCCTGTACATGTTTATAGCCGAATATCGACGTAGCTTCTATCTGCAATCGATTTGACATCAAAGAGAACAGACTTTTCGTCTTTTTTGAGGCCATTTATGTCTAACTCCATAAACTGCTTGTGCGCAACCGCCAGTATAATTCCATCGTACCGGCGACTGCCTATCTGCTCTAGGAGGTCTATTCCGTGTTCATGTTTCACGGCTTCGGGATTAGCCCAGGGGTCATACACATCTACCTGAATGCCAAAATCAGTAAGCTCATAATAAATGTCGGTCACCTTAGTATTACGCGTATCAGGACAGTTCTCTTTAAACGTAAAGCCCAGCACCAGAATCCGGCTTCGCTGAATTTGTAGCCCGTTGGCTATAAGTTTCTTCAGGATCTTCTTCGCGACGAATACCCCCATACTATCGTTGACCAACCGTCCGGATGCAATTACTTGTGGATAGTAGCCCAGGCTCTGCGCTTTGTGAACGAGGTAGTACGGATCAACCCCGATGCAGTGGCCGCCCACTAGCCCCGGCCTAAATTTCAAGAAATTCCATTTGGTACTGGCAGCATCGAGCACGTCATTGGTATCGATCCCCATCCGGTCGAACATGAGAGCGAGTTCGTTCACAAAAGAGATGTTGAGATCACGCTGCGCGTTTTCGATGGCTTTTGCCGCTTCAGCAACTTTGATAGATGGTGCCTTGTACGTGCCGGCTACAATAATAGAACTATAAAGCTGGTTAATAAACTCGCCCGCTTTTGCGGTTGATCCAGACGTGATTTTAGGAATACGAGTGAGCGTTTGTTCCTTATCGCCGGGGTTGATGCGCTCGGGAGAATAGCCACAAAAGAAGTCCTGATTGTAAGTCAGTTTGCTGCATTTTTCCAATATGGGCACACAATCTTCTTCGGTGCAGCCCGGATAAACGGTCGATTCATAGATCACCGTATCGCCGGGTTTAAGCAGTTTACCAACGTCAGCCGATGCTTTGAGCAGGTAACTCAGGTCGGGCTTTTTGAAGTTATCGACGGGTGTTGGAACGGTGATAATAAAGACCGTACAGGAACGCAACCTATTGATGTCGGTGGTAAAACAAAGCTGTCGCGAAACGGCAATCTGTTCCTCACTTATTTCCAGCGTCCGATCATGGCCGGTCATCAACTGATTAACACGTTCCGGGTTAATGTCAAAACCGATAACCGGGTACTTTTTACCGAATTCGACTGCCAGCGGTAAGCCAACGTATCCCAGCCCTATAACGGCAATTGATACTTCTTCTAAAGGGGCCATACTATGTTGGAAATGGACAAATGGCGTGAACTTACAGGCGAGCTGGCAGGCGTCTCAACCAACCTTTACTTCTGGTATCCTCCTTGTAATAACCGTTACTACCGTGTCCGTACCCGTATCTGTGATCGGACGAATGCTTGTAGTCAACGGCATTGAAAACAACATGTAACGATTTGAAAATACCTTGCTTGTGTAAGTCATTAAGGTTTTTCAGGTAGAACCTTGGCGTTACTTTGTGCCGGACAATGTAGAAACAGATGTCCACAAAAGGAGCGAGTAACGTGGCATCGGTAACTAACCCAACGGGGGCGGTATCAATCAAAATGTAATCGAACGAGCGTTGCAATGAATGTATCAACTCGTCAACTCTGCCATTAGCAATCAGTTCCGACGGATTCGTCGGTGTGTATCCACTGGGGATAATGTATAAATTAGGTGTGTTTGTGTCGAGGATAATATCCTCAATTTCCAGTTCACCAACCAGATAGGACGAGATACCAGCGGTGTTTGTTGTGCCGGGATAGTCGTCTGGTTTTGGCTTGCGCAAGTCAAGTCCGAGTATGACTACTTTCTTGTTTAACATAGCCAGAGAAGCGGCCAGGTTAAGCGTAATAAAACTTTTGCCTTCACCACACGTGGAAGAAGTAATTAGCACAGTCCGCCCCGATTCTTTTTTTGTGTTTAAAAATAGATAGTGCAGGTTGGAACGAAGCATTCTGATTTGTTCACTCATCAGGCTACGAGCGTGGACATCGACAACCTCTTTTCCTTTACCTTTCGGCTTCGAACTGATCTCGGCAAAAATGGGCAATCCAGTTTTACGTTCAACCTCCTGCTTCGACTGTATATTACTGGTCAATAAATCGTTCAACGTGATAAAAGCAATCGGAATAGCGAACCCCAGCAGTAACGCCATCAGATAAATGTTTTTTGTTTTGGGTTTAATTGGCTCACCGGTCGAATACGGGGCGTCTACAATGCGACTGTCGGCTACGGCTGATGCGTAATGGATTGCCGTTTGTTCGCGTGTTTTCAGCAGGAGCAGATACAGGTTTTCTTTAATGTTGGCCTGCCGCTTGATTCCAACAAGTTCACGCTCTTTTTGTGGTATAGCCGCAATAGCTCCTTCCAGCCGGTTATTGAGATTAATCAAACCACGTCTATTGGCGTTCAGACCGCGTTTTCGGTTGCTGAGGTTATCCCGAACCGCTTGCTTTACAGTGTGCATCTGGTTGTTAATTGATTCCAGATACGGATTACCCGGCTGAACCGTTTGGGCTAATTTACTACGCTCGGCTTCCAGATGGGCTAGCTGTTCAATGTACGATTTTAGAACGGGATCGTTAAAACCCATCATTATACCCGGAGCCACAACGCCCACTTGCGCACTGTTGAGATACCCTTCAACGCCGTCCAGCACTTTTACCTGAATCTCTAGTTCATTCAGTTTAGAGTCGTTTTCCTTTACTTTGTTTAGTAAAAGATTCGTTTCAGAACTTAAGTCTGTGATGCCTTTGACTCGTCGATAGTGCTCGATGTTATGTTCGACTCCACCTAATTCAGCCGTTACAAGTTTCAGGCGTTCTTCAATAAAACTCAGGGTACTGGCAGCCTCCCGCTTTTTGTCATCTAGCGATGAAACGGTATATACATCCACCAATCTGGACAATATCGCTTTACCTTTGGCGGGTATGGTGGTCTCCAGACTCAACGAAATAAGGCTACTCTCGTAATTCAGTAATGTGATTTGAAGCTGGTTCGTCAGGTTATTGATCAGCGCATCTCGGTTCTGAAAAACAACTTTTACGCTTGTAAGGTGAGCTTTAGCTAAACTATCGTGATTATTAATTTTGAACTTGCCGTACTTGGTTTCTACCAGCTGATTGAAGGCAAACCGACCCAAGTTATTTCGTTCACGATCAAAGAGCGTGTATTCGTTCGCTGAGTCTAGTTGGATAAACAACGGGTTACTATAAGCGAAGTCGGTTAGTCTGGTATCACTAATCTGAACAGGAGATTCGTTAAACAGCTCACTATCACGCAGATTTTCTTCTCGCCAGTAGGTTACACCTAATTTGAGACTATCAACTACATTACCAAGCAAAACCCGCGATTTCAGCTTTTCTATTTCGTTCTCCACCAGTTTGCTGGAGCTTTCCATGTCCAGTTTTTCCAGTACATCGCTGTTTACCTTTTTGGTGTCTTTAATCAGCAACGTAGCATTAACCTCATAAACTGGCGTGTAAAACTTCAGATAAAAATAAGCACACCCTAAGCTGATCACCATTGACACCAGAATTAAAAGCCAGTATCTCAGGTATTTAAAAGCGTAGTCGAGAATGCTAGTGTCCTCCTGGTCGTCAATAAAAGCCTGATCGTCTTGACTCATATACAATCCGAACCCAACTAGGCAATTTGGCCCAGATAAGTTAATCTGCCAGGTTTAATAAAGAAACGCCAACGTATGTTTATCGTGAAAACAGATAAACCACTGTCACAAGGGTTGTGACAAAAGTGAGGTAGAAGGGAGCGCGCTGTACAAACAGACTTGGCTGCTTCTGCGGTGGCTGTGACTCTGGTATTGTCTTCTGTTTTGTCGGCTCCACATAGATAATATCGTCGTTTTGCACGTAGAAGTAAGGTGACGAAAAAACATCCCGATTACGCAGACTCACCAGTCCAATTTCGCGTCGATTAGCAACGCTACGAATAACTTTGACACTATCTCGTTTACCGAAGATGGTCAAATCGCCGGCTGCCGTAATTGCTTCAATAATTGTAGTATGGTCGTTCAGCAGGTTAAACGTACCTACCCGGCTCACTTCGCCCAGAACGGTAAATTTATGATTTACAAACCGGATGCTCACCGCCGGGCTCTTAATGGTTTTCCCAACTTCTACACGAATTTTTTCTTCTGCCTGCGGAATCGTTAACCCGTCCAGTTTTTGTTTGCCCAGTAAAGGAATCGATACATACCCCAGCGAATCGACTGGATACCCCAGCGGCTGACCACTAGCTCCACTTGATGCTGCCCCAGGTGTAAAACTGGCGATTGGCAGTGAACTAATGTTGTATGCATTCATAATCTCATTCAAATCCTTATTCAGACTACTGATTATAATTCCGAGGATATCGCCCACCTGTATCCGTGATACACTTGGCGCAATTGTCTGGATGGTGGCGGGAAACAACGAGTCTTTACTTTGAAAATATTCAAGTTTGGCAGGCAGTACAACAGGCTTTACGACCACGCATGAACCTAAAAGAAAAGTAGCAATACAGACTAAAAAAAAACCAGTAGCAGCCCTAAAAATAGCCACAAAACTTGCAATCATAAATGAATAGAGATCGAGTGAAAACCTTATATGATAAGTTAAAAAAGACGTTCACATGTACTGTTTTTGGTATGGCTCCGCCACTTCAGTCCCATACGAAGACTTCCACTCAAAAATTTACAAAAACGAAGTGATTTTTTACTGGCGAGATCATATTGGATCTCTGAAACTTCTCTATCCGTCAGTCTTTATTTCGGTAAGTACAAGGACTATTCAAAGCATCAGTTTCTACCGCCTGCGAAACAGTAGACAAATGTAAAATGAAAATAATTATAATAAAAAATCGTAGAATTCCACTTTATTAACCGGTGCATAAATGCAAGTTGATGCCTACAACTAAAGTAAACTATTCCTTCATCGGTGAGAAAACATAAACATTCACATGAACATAATCCCATCAGAATAATAATATATAATTGATTGTTTGTGTACAAGTTCAGGTATTTAATTTTCTAGTGTTGAACGTAAAAATTATTTTAAACTATACTTAATTTTCTACACTAGCCCCTAGGTGCAATTTATCTACACAACTGTTTAGTGTCAACACATAAATTATTATTGTCTTTTAATGGACGGTAACCTACTATCTTCAATAATTGTCCACATACATACCAGATATACTTAAACATGAATTTTTGTTTAATATTTTTCGCTATCATATACTCTGTGATTAATAAATGCGTAAGTTATTTATTCAAAAGGATTATACGTAGAAGCTGCTTTAAGTGTCCTACCAGACAAACTTTTAAAGAATAAACCTGTTGTTAATCAGTTGATTATAATTAAAACTTTATTTTCACAACTTTCTCACTGCATTACTATTTCTACACTTTCTATACGTATTGTTAGCTATTTCTCATAACAGTATCTTTTCGACTCTTAAAGCCGTATTTATTCTCTAAAAAATTGTGGAGTTAGCAAAATATACTATCTGGTTCCGAAAAATGGTCTATAACCGGCTATCTAGAACTAAAACAAATAAAAAAGATAACACTGTTTTTTGATCAACAAGCTGCTCAATGAAAATCAATAATTTTTTAATGAGTAGCCAAACAAAACTAAATATTTCATATGATAGCTTTACTGTTTAATGTTGATATTTGACATCTCATTTTTAGTGTATATCTATAAAGTGTCTTAACTTTATTTATTAATAGTAACGGTCAGTATGGAATATTACCTTTATTTAGCGAGTCATTACTTTGCAAAAACAAATTCTTATTTTAAAAATCAAAACGTTATACATATCCAATCTATAGAAATTGATCAATGTCTAACTATTGAAAAAAACTTCTATGTATAAATACAAGGTGGAATACTTATTACTATCAGTCTATCTTTCACAATTCAACTTTTTAACTAGTTTTATACTACCTATTTTACACTTAGCTTAAACTAAGAAAGCTATTTTTAATAATTCATAAATTGATGCACAAATTTAGTATAGCAATCAAACAATTATAAAAGCAAAGTTGGAATTACGCTAGTAAGTTATTTAACTGAAGTTTTTTGCGAGTTTACTTTAGGCAGTAATAGTTCTATCATTATTTCATAGATAAGTAAAACCTGACCGCACGATCTGTCAGCATACGAATTATCGGCTAAAATATGGGACTTCGTACAACGGTAAATAAAGATCAACTTAATTCATCAATAGCCACGAATACTTGGTACTGAAGTATGAATAATTTCTTACAAGGTGACAACACCAGAGTACAAATGCTAAATTAGCGCACTCGTTTTCGACGTTCAGGGTATAAACCCATTTGATTTTATTGCTTCATGAGTGTAGCTACACAACCAGGACAAGTACTTAAGGCACGCTTGGCCACCCAACTGATTTTTCTTGTTTGCGGACTAGGCATGTCCAGTTGGGCGCCAATGGTTCCGTTTGCCAAAGATCGCTTAGGTCTAAATGACGCCAATTTAGGTTTGTTATTACTGCTACTGGGTGGTGGATCCATGCTGATGATGCCCACGTCGGGTTGGCTGGTTGCTCGCCTGGGCAGCCGTACTGTTATGGCTGGTGCGGCACTGGTGATGGCGGTCGCCTTACCCCTACTGGTTATTCTTTCCTCCACGATAGGCATGGCTTTAACGCTGTTTATATTCGGAGAAAGTATTGGCGCTATTGATGTGGCGATGAATGCTCACGGGGTACAAGTGCAGAACCTCTACGGTAAGCCGATTATGTCGTCATTACACGGCTTATTCAGCGTGGGCGGCTTATTGGGTTCGCTGTGTTTAGGCTTTTTGATTAAGCTCGGACTAAACCCCGTCTATGCCGCAACGAGTATTGCCGCGCTGATGATACTTATTACGCTGACGCAATACCAGTCTCTTTTTCCTTTAAAAGTAGAACAACAGGCGATTGCGCATTTCTCGGCTGCCGATGAGAAGCCAACAACCACTAACCAGCGGATGGGTTGGTTAGACAGTCGGGTTATTTTTCTGGGGTTAATGTGTTTTGCCGTTTTTCTGGCCGAAGGAGCTGTTCTTGATTGGAGTGCAATCTTTCTAAGGGATACCAAAGGAATTGAGCCGGAGTTAGCGGGCGTTGGCTACTCGGCCTTTTCGGTTGCCATGGCAACGATGCGTTTGGTCGGTGATCGGCTGGTAGCCCGTCTGAACAGTAGAACGGTTGTGGTCGGAGGTAGCTTGTTGGGAGCCGTGGGTTTGGGCATCGCGGTTTTGAGTCCCTGGATAGCAGGGGCGCTGATCGGCTTTATCCTGCTAGGCTTGGGTGCGGCTAATATTGTACCCGTATTTTTCAGCGAAGCAGGGAGGTTACCTGGTGTCTCGCCAACGGTGAGTTTACCTGCTATTACAACTATTGGCTATACGGGAATGCTGGCAGGTCCGGCTTTGCTAGGTTTTATCGCTCAACAGGCTTCGTTGAGTATTGCATTAGGTTTTATAACCTTGATTTTGTTGCTGGTAGCACTAAGTTATGGCCTGAAAAAAAGCTGAGCCATTACTGCCACAGGTTAATTGTTGGGATAGCTGTTTTCCAGAAGACAGCTATTTTTTATTGAAAGCTAGCCCGACTATGGCTACAACTAACTTCATTTCGGCTACTCTTACGGATTGGAAACAGCGGAACTTTGTCCTGTAATCAAACTCTATCAAAATTATGAATCAGCCGAAAACCTGGTTTGTCACCGGTACCTCCAAGGGAATCGGATTCATGTTAGTCAAAGAGCTATTGCAGGCGGGTCACAACGTGATCGCTACAACGCGCCAACCAGACACTTTACTTGATGCACTGGGTGGCCCTCACGAACACCTGCTGGCTTTGCCCGTAGACCTGTCGAACGAAGCTAGTGTGATAAGCGCTGTTCAGCAGGCTATTGACCGCTTTGGCCGCTTGGATATCGTGATTAACAACGCTGGATATGCTTTGCTTGGTAGCCTCGAAGAAGTGACCGATGAAGAATTTCGTCAATCAATGGATATCAATTTGTTTGGCGCGATCAACGTAATACGCGCTGTGATTCCACCTATGCGCAATCAGAACAACGGGCATGTAATTAATATCTCGTCAAATGCAGGCTATGTCGGCTATGGTAATGCGGGAGCTTACAATGCGGCTAAGTTTGCCTTGATCGGTGTCTCGGAAGCGCTCGCGCTGGAAACTCAACCGTTCGGTATAAAGGTGACAGTAGTCGCGCCGGGTCAGTTCAGAACCAACTTTATGGACAAAGGCTCTATGCAGTTTGCCAAAAACCGGATAGCAGCTTATGAACTCGACAAAGCCGAGCAGCAATGGGGTGAATTCAGCGGCCAACAGGCGGGTGACCCTCAGAAACTCGTCACCATTTTGATGGAGTTAGTCAATCATCCTGCCCCACCCCTGCATTTACTGCTAGGGCCTGATACATACGAGTTAATCCAGACCCATCGCCAGCGCGAAAAAGAAGAGTTTGATGCCTGGAAAACCGTAAGTTTATCGACAAATTTTGATTAAGGTCAAGCTCTACATTAGGTTTTAAACGATTTGTAACTCAACCGATGGCTTCTCCTTATTTCATCCAATCCATTTCCCAGTTGCATCAGCTACTTTGTATCGACAAACCGGATAACCCTCTAGTTAGCGTCATTGACTTTTCTCAAATAACCTGTTTCTCCGACGAGCAGCTACGTAGTGTGATATACAATTTCTATTGCATTGCCTTAAAGAAAAACTTTCAGGGAAAGATGCGATACGGTCAGAACACGTATGATTTTGACGAGGGTGTGATGACGTTCTTTGCACCGGGTCAGGTGGTTACCACCGAGATTGTTGATGACCTTCGCCTGACGGGGTGGTGGTTGGTGATGCACCCTGATTTTGTGCAGGATGCTCCGCTTGCCCGGAAAATTAAAACGTACGATTACTTTTCTTATGCGGTCCACGAAGCATTGCATCTCTCGGCAAAGGAAGAAACCATTCTGGACTTTATTGTGAGTACAATCAAACAGGAAATCGGTGCGGCCATCGACACGTATTCGTATGATATCATTAGCTCACAGATTCAGGTATTGCTTGATTACTGCGCCCGCTATTATAACCGTCAGTTTATCAGCCGTAAGCTTGTCAACAAAACCTTATTGGCGCGATTCGAAGACGCATTGAATCGCTATGTGAACAGCGTGCTATTAGCGGAATCGGGACCACCCTCGGTCCAGTATCTGGCGGATCAACTAGCAATGTCCCCGTCCTACCTGAGCAATATGTTGCGCTCTCTCACGGGGCAAAACGCGCAACAGCATATTCATAACCGCCTGATTGAGAAAGCGAAGGAATTGCTAATCACTACGGAGCTGACCGTTAGCGAGGTAGCCTACTTACTAGGTTTTGCCCATGCTCAATCGTTCAACAAGTTGTTTAAGAATAAAACCCGGCAATCACCGCTTCGCTTTCGTAGTGTGCACCGACTTCATTGACAGACGTAGCCCTATTTTCAGCCATCTGCCTTCTTTTTTGATCAACAAAGACGCCCACACCGGTTGACTGGTGTGGGCGTCAGAATTATCCGGCTTACTTACTACAAACGAGTCACGAGCGCCGTCCATCCCGTCTGGTGGCTCGCCCCTAAGCCACGGGACGTGTCGCCATCGAAATGCTCATAGAACAAGATCAGATCCTTGAAATGCGGGTCCGTCGCATAAATGGTGTCGGTGCCGTGGCACGGACGTTCTCCTTTCTCATTCGGTCGGAACGCATGCCATAGCCGCTTCGACAGAAATGCAGCTGCGTCATTTAGCGTACCTTTGTTATCGCTCCCTGATGGTAAAGCCACCTGTACACGATCACCGTAGTAATTACCGAATTCCTGCAAGGCCCCTACGATGAAGAAATTAAGCGGATACCAGACCGGCCCGCGCCAGTTCGAGTTACCACCGAACATCTTCGTATCCGACTCGCCTGGCGTATAGTGAATTTCGTTTTCTTCTCCGGCAATTTCCATCGTAAATGGCTCTTCGTACACTTTCGACAGCGAACGGATTCCACCCGGTGCGAGTAATTCAGCTTCCGAGAAAAGGAAACCACTAAGTCGTTCTAGCTGATTGGCAGATAACAGCCCGAAAAGAATACAGTCTTTCTCCGGATCTTCGTTGATGACGCAATAGCACGGATTTTCCGAGGGCGGATTTTTAAGATAGTCTTGTACTTTCTGGTAGAACGAAGGTAACGCCGAAGCTGTCTCGTGATCGAGTGTCATGACCGCAAACAAATTAGCCAGCCCGACTAAGGAGCGGAGCGGAATCGGAATTTTTTCACCCTCGGGCATGTGCAACACATCGTAGGTAAATCCGTTGTTGCTTTCCTCATCGTCGTCGTCGATCCACAGCGTCGCTACCCGCTGTAGCGCATTACTAATTCGAATGTAATGATCAAAGTAGTAACAGCTAAGTGGCTCGTAAACGTCGGGATCTTTCTGAGCTAGTTCAACGGCGATACGCATCATGTAAAGCGTATATGTAGCCATCCAGGCAGTAGCATCAGCCTGATCCAACGTTCCTCCGCCCGGTATTTCTTCGTTACGATCAAACAGGCTTATGTTGTCCAGCCCCAAAAAGCCACCCTGAAACAACCCATCTTCTTTTCCGCTCACCTGATTTGTCCACCATTCGTAGTTCGGACGCAGGCGATCAAACATGGTTATCAGGAAGTCGTAATCCTTTTTGTCCGTTAGTTCGCGCTCCCGGCGGTAGAAAAGCCAGCTAATGGCTGCTCGTAAGGGCGGATTGGCCGCTGAGAAATCCCATTCATAGGCCGGCAGGCGCCCATCAGGAGCCTGATACTGAGGATCGGCGTGCAGGTAAAGCTGGTGTTTAGCAAATTCAAGATCAATATCCTCGACGGCAATGGATTGAAACGCCTGATCCCAGGCCGCAAACCAAGGGTACTCCCACTTGTCGGGCATGATCATAATGTGCTCTGCGTTCAGGTGCTGCCAATCGGCGTTACGCCCATTCCAACGTTCGGCAGGTGGAATTGGGTGGCCGGGATCGCCCTCCAGCCAGCGACGTACATTGTAATGGTAATACTGTTTCGACCAGAGTAAACCCGCCCAGGCCTGGCGTTTGATTTGAGCGTCATCGGGCGTGTTGCCTTCGGTAAGCGGTGCGTAAAAATCATCCGCTTCTTTCTTGCGCTCAGCAAAAATGGCGTCGAACTCGTCGTCTAATGATGCATCCGACTGCTGACTTAACCGCAAACAAACCGTTGTCGACTGTCCAGCGTCGAGTGTAAGCCTGTAGACTGGTGCGCATTTCGTACCTGTTGGTTGCTCATCGAACGGCGAAGTCTGTCCTGTGGTTATCGCATCGTGAAAAGCGTCTTTCACGAAAGGTGATTCGTTTTGATTACCGAATACGCGCTCCTGGTTCGTTTCGTTTTCGGTAACCAAGATGGTATCGGTTGGGTGGAAGGTAAGCGTGTACGTTCCCAGGCTTTCGTGCACAGCCCGCAGGTGACTTGCATCAACTTTTTCGATGGTTGGCTTTTGCGTTTCGGGATGAAACGACCACCGATTTCGAAACCACAGCGTAGGCAACAGGTGCAATGTTGCTTCTTTGTCAGCCCGGTTGTGGATTGTCAGGCGAATCAGAATATCATCGGTATCTTTTTTAGCATATTCTACCTCTACGTCGAAATAAGCGCTGTCGTTGAAGATGCCCGTATCCAGTAGTTCAAACTCCCGCTCGGATTGATCACGCTTTGCATTTTCGTCAACGAGCTGATCATAGGGAAAAGCCGTCTGCGGATACTTGTATAACATCCGCATGTAACTATGAGTCGGCGTATTATCCAGGTAGTAATACAATTCTTTTACGTCTTCCCCGTGATTACCCTGCTCGTTAGAAATGCCGAACATCCGTTCTTTCAGGTAAGGGTCCTGACCGTTCCAGAGCGAGAGTGCAAAACAAAGCGTTTGGGTTTCGTCGGATATTCCGCCAAGGCCATCTTCTCCCCAGCGGTATACCCGCATCCGGGCGTGCTCGTGCGGAAAAGCATCCCAGGCTTCTCCTTCAGCCGTATAATCTTCCCGAACAGTTCCCCACTGCCGTTCAGAAAGGTAAGGTCCCCATTTGTACCAGTTTTCTTCTTTAGCCCATTGTCTCGATAATCGTTGTTTCTCCAGGTTGTTATCCATTCGTAAATTGTTGTTTTAGGGGTAATTCGTCGTTGAGTAAGGGGTGTTAATTAATTGACATGCTTAAAAACGTGGGGCAACACATGCGTACCAAAGTCGTCGATGAACGCCTGCTGTTCTAGATTGACATTATGTAACGATAGCTGTTCGAACCCTAGGGATTGGTATTCAAGCAGCCAGTCGACATATTGGTTATGATCAGCTGACACGTGGACGAACTTCTCGACCGCAGCAACGTCAACCATTGATGCCGCATCATCAAAGTAGCTAGGCATCCGTAGTTCAGTCATTACACTATTGGGGAAAACATTGCCGCGCCACTGGTCATAAGCTCCCTGCCGCGCTTGCTCTAAATCGGATGCATAAGAAAGCTGAACCTTGAGAAACATCGGTTTGCCTGATCCTCCACCTTGCCGAAAAGCGTCCACAACCTGTCGCAATTCGTCGATTGGCCGGGATGTTGTAATCAGGGCATCTGCCCAACTACCTACCCATTCGGCAGTTTTACTGGTAACGGCTGCTCCTACAATAAGCGGCTTAATATGGGGGCGTGTGTACAGAAGCGCGTCGTCAACGGTCACCAGGCCACGATGGGTAACCGTCTCGCCGTTCCACAGAGCCCTCATGATATCGACGCACTCTTTCAAGCGCGTATTCCGATCTGCTTTCGAAGGCCAGCGTTCTCCGTTTATGTGTTCGTTCAGGTACTGGCCCGTCCCGACGGCAATCCAGAAACGTTCCGGAAACATATCGGCTAAAGTAGCCGCAGCCTGTGCAATAATAGCCGGATTATAGCGCTGTCCGGGCGCATTGACTACGCCAAAAGACAACGACGTTGCCTGTAGAGCAGCGCCCAGCCAGCTCCAGGCAAAACCACTTTCACCCTGCTTATCACTCCAAGGATGAAAATGGTCAGAGCATGTTCCAGCTGTAAAACCGGCTTGCTCCGCCTGCTGGATGCGAGACAACAACTCGCTTGGCTTAAACTGTTCATGGGAAGCGTGATACCCAATTTTGATCATCTGATTTTAATGGAATTTTAATCAAAAGACCCTGATCAGTTAAAATGTTTTTAGATATGAGTAATTTCAATTAGTCGTGAAAGCAATCAGAAAGCGTTGCTAGGTAATTTGTTTGCTGAAATCAAGCTAATCGAACGCTGTCTAAATGAAGCATTTAAAACCGGTGTCAAAACGTAACTTTTATGGCTATTTCAGCTAAGAAAAGGCCTCATTTTACTAATTGAGGCCATTCCCTGACGTATTATCGCCTTTTAGATCTTCACAGGGAAACGGAAGAAACAGGTCTTAGATAAGCTATGAGTTTGTGATTAGCGACTCGCTAGTAATAGTTTCCTTGTTTGTCGCGCATCATTCGTTTGTCCGCGTGAATAAGTTTAAATACTCATGTGAATTGCTCTTTTAAAAACCTATAGCATCTCAGTAGCAGTATTTTTAAATGCTTTATACGTTTTGAAAAGACAAGCTATAAAAGCACGTACGTTATGAGAACTTCACTATTTTCATCGCTTTGTTTTTCTGTTTGTTTACTCCTTAGTGGTGCCTGCCAGCAAGATAAACAGGTATCGGCCTGCACATATGCTCACCAGGTAACGATTGATCCTGAGTGTTATACCGGAAACGGTTTGAGACTAACAGCTACTGACTATGGCAATATACCTGACGGTTTTGAGTGGAACGTTATTGCGTTGAAAGACACCTCAGAAAGTTGGGGATGGACTCCTAAAGATGAAAAGATCATCATGACCGGGCTCGACACGTTTACGATACCGGATAGCTTAGTCAGTAATTATGAAGGGTTAATCATCAAGGTAGCGACAAATTGCCAGGGCCAACTAAAACACTCGAAATACTACGGTCTAACGAAAACTAGTTCGACAACTGGAAACTGTACTATCTGGCGAGTGCGAACCAACTAAATAGCGTATACTTTCTAAATTGCTCATCTCCGTTTACAACCCTACTGCTCACTACTTTCTGCAGATATAAGTCAATACAGGCTGAGCCGGAAACGTCTGTAATGTCGTAATTTGTTTACCATCTAACACAGCCCTTTACTTCTCATCGGGCTCACGGCTTTCTTTGATCAATCATCCAGGTTTTCTTCTGTTTCAGCTCCAACAGCCGCACCATCAGACGTGCTCCTTTAGCTTTATCCGACAGCTTAGCCGTTGAACGAACCGCAAGGCTCACCAGCAGTGCCTAAACCACTCAGGTTTACATTTCCCGCTAGCTATTCGCGTGCGTATAGGGACTTCATAGCCTGTATTGATGCAACTAAGCTGCAAAAAAAGGCCAGACTTATTGATATTGTTAAGTTTTTAACTCATTTTTGCAACATTGTTGCATATTTGATAATCGTTGCCGTTTTATGACTCCATTGCATATCCAATCCTGCTTGTAAATCAGGATTGGGAAAGAGTTGCCATTACAGGATCTAGTACTTCATTCGTTAACGGGCAATTCGTCAACCAGCCAAAACGCTTTCACCCCTAGAAAGCTATCTAGTCCACATTTCCAACAGCTGCATTTGTTGAAGCGTGTAGAAGCCTCTGTCAACACCATTCGGCTCACTTTTTTAATCGCCATTTGCTCCCATGAAACTCTATTACATGAAGCACTTATTTACCTTATTTTTCCTAATAACCCTAGGATGCGTTCAGGCACAAACCATCACGGGTAGTGTGACGGATGCCGTTACGGAGCAAGCTATCGTCGGTGCCACGGTTCGCTGGTTAAATTCGCAAACCGGAACGGTTACTGACTCCGCCGGACGGTTTAGTCTGTCGGGGCAAGGTATGCTACAAGTGTCGTTTGTTGGCTACCAAACGCTCACTGTCAGAGCCCGAGAACGATTTTTTACGGTAGCCTTGATTCCAGATACCAAAGAGCTGCAAACCGTTGAAGTGGTGGGCCGAGTAGCCAAAGACTACAACAGCGAATACTCATTTTCGGCGACAAAAATTGCGGCACTCAATAAACACATTCCACAGTCAATCAGTACGGTAACGAAAGAATTGATTGCCGACCGGCAGGCGTTTCAGCTGGCCGACGCCGTCAAACTGGTTAGTGGGGTCATTCCATCGAGTTACTACAACCAGTACGCAATCCGTGGCATTAGCCAAAACGAAGAAGGTCAGATTATCAATGGCATGCGTACACGCCAGTACTATTTTCTTCAACCACTAACGGCCAACATCGAACGGGTGGAGGTGCTGAAAGGACCCGCTTCAGCGTCATTTTCGTCGGTCGATCCGGGAGGCAGTATCAACCTCGTCACGAAAAAACCCTTGGCAGTTCGTCGGAACGAAGTAAGTTTAAGCGTGGGCAGCTTTAGTACGCTACGGGGAACACTTGATTTTACGGGTCCGCTCAACGACAAGAAAACGCTGTTGTATCGGTTAAACGGAGCGTATCAGCAAGCCCGCAGCTATCGCGATC
Organism: Spirosoma liriopis; assembly: GCF_023196085.1. Classification (NCBI taxonomy): domain Bacteria; kingdom Pseudomonadati; phylum Bacteroidota; class Cytophagia; order Cytophagales; family Cytophagaceae; genus Spirosoma; species Spirosoma liriopis. The sequence goes on along the minus strand of NZ_JALPRF010000005.1, from coordinate 31,346 downwards.
TGGTCGGCAACCAATCCTTTTTGCTGTCGCCGTCTTTTTCCTACATCCCCAATACCAAAACCGCCCTCAATGCTGAACTCATTTACAGCAACATGAATGGGAACCTGGACCGGGGGCAACCTATTTTCGGAGCGGTAGCGGGAGTAACAGATTTAAATAGTACGCCAATCAGTCTGAATCTAGGCGCACCGAACGATTTCTTTCGCTCGAAAGAATTGATCATGATGGGAAATCTGGCGCATAAGTTCAACGACCGGATCAGTCTGAACATGGCTTATATGAAACAGACCTGGACCGAAAATTTGCAGGAACACCGTACGACCAATGCATTTGGCGTTGATCTTACGGGGCAACCCGTTCAGTCGCTGGCGGCCATGCAGTTTGTGCAACGTCAGCAATATTGGAACGTCGACAACCTGAGCAGTTATCTCAATTTTGATGGGAATACAGGTGCGATCCAACACAAGCTATTGATTGGCTATGATCTGAATCGCTGGCAAAAGCTAAAAGGAGGTGGACAGAACGCTGCGCGGGGTTATCTGCTGAAAGACGAGTCGGTAGCGGCTTCGTTCGTTGTAGCCAACGCAGCCAATTATCAGACCCAGACCGTCGCGGGTGTCACCATACCGAAACCGAACGTCCCACATTTTGATTTAGCCAATCCGACCTACACCATTCGGAACGTCGAGGATTATGTGCTCAACGTTCGGACGGCGCTGCAACCCGCCTTGACGACAACCAAAGCAATCTATATTCAGGATCAATTGACCTGGCATAACCTGATTCTTTTGCTGGGACTGCGCCAGGAATGGTATGAAGATATTACCAATTTTAACGCCCCGAATCCGATTACGGTCAACAAGTCTGCCTTGCTACCCCGGTTGGGCATCACCTACGCCCTGACACCTCAAGTAAACGTATATGGCACGTATTTACGAGGCTACCAACCCCAATCGAACACAGTAACGTTGTTACCCGTTGCCGCTCCGACTGGCAGCACGTTCGATCCGCTGGAGAGTGATTTAAAAGAAGTGGGTCTTAAAGCCGATTTGTTTGGAAATCGGGTTCATGTTACCTCGGCGATTTACGAGATCAACCAGCGGAACCTGCTGATGAATGCCAATGATCCAGCCAATCCAGACCTGTTGGTTACCAGGGGCGCTGAACGAAGCCGGGGCTTTGAACTCGATCTTGCCGGTTATCTGACACCCAACTGGCAAATCAATGCCTCGTACAGTTTTATTGATGCCATTATTGTCAACGATCGGGAAGCTTCACTGATTGGGGCTCGCAAGCAAAACACACCCCGACACAGTGGTAACCTGTGGACCCGCTATAACTTTTCCTCCAACTCCGCACTGAGCGATCTGGGCGTTGGGCTTGGCGTTCAGTACAGCGACAGCAAGATTCCCTGGTTTTCGAGGGCGTTCGAGGTCCCTGCTTACACGCTGCTCGATATGGCCGTCTATTACACACCCCAGCGAAGTAACGTTCAGGTTGCGCTCAACGTCAACAATTTAACCAACAGGACGTACTGGATCGGCGCTCAGAATTACCTGCGCCTGTTCCCAGGAGCTCCGCGTACGACAATGTTAACCCTGACTTACCGCTTTTGATACGATGCGTCTACGGAAAGAACGACTGATTGCCGGGCAAGTGTGGGATACCGTGTTTACAAACCGGATTGTCCCTTACCTGGGCTTGTTTGTAGGACTGCTGATTACGTACGCAGCTTATTCGGGGTGGGTTAGTTTTCGCCAGCAAAACCAACTACGGGCCGCTTATCAACAGCAGGCACGGCAGGATTGGCTAAGCAATCCCGATAAGCACCCCCACCGCATGGCGCACTACGGCCACTTTGTTTTTAGACCGAAAGCCCCATTGAGTATGTTCGATGGAGGCATGGAAAGCTTTCTGGGCAGCACTCTGTTTCTGGAAGCGCACAAGCAGAATTCGGTCAACTTCTCCGAAGCAGGTTTTTCAACTGGACTGCTGCGCTTTGGGGAGATTAGTCTGGCCATGATTCTTCAATTGTTACTTCCCCTGCTCATTTTCTTTGTGGGTTTTAGCAGTGTCGCTTCAGAACGAGACAACGGCACGCTAAAGATCGTTTTGAGTCAGGGGGTAAGCGGACAGGCACTCCTTGTCGGCAAAAGCCTTGGTCTGATAGGCGTCATGTCAACTCTGTTTATTCCGGTCATGCTGGCAACGGTGGCGCTGTGGTTAATAGCGCAGAGCGGCTCGGTAACGCTGGATGAAGCCATCCGGCTCGGGTTACTTATCGTTGCCTACTTCGTATACCTGACGTTTTTCTGCCTAATAGCAGTTCTCGTTTCGGCGCGTAGCCGATCAGCAAAAGCCGCTTTAGTCACGCTGATTGGTCTATGGCTGATGTTGACACTGGTGTTGCCCCGAGCTTCACAAGCGTTGGGAGCTACCTTGTTTGCCGCCCCTTCAAAGGTGGCTTTCTTCGACAAGGTTGGCGAGGATGTGCACAAAGAAGGGAATAGTCATAACCCCAACGATCCGCACTATAAAGCCCTTAAAGATTCGCTGCTGGCTGCGTATCGAGTTGACTCCGTTCAGCAGCTACCATTTAATTACAGTGGCTTTGTAATGGCCGAGGGCGAAAAAATCAGTGCTACTATTTACAACCAGCACTTCGACGAACTATTGACTATCTACGACCAACAGAACGAATTTTCGCGGGCTGTAGCCTTTCTGGACCCCTTCATGGCAATCAGAAACCTCTCGATGGCACTGTCGGGTACCGACTACGCCAACTATCTCGACTTTGGACAGCAGGCCGAGCAATACCGGTACGATATGGCTCAGAAACTCAATGCCTTGCAAATGAAATACGTCAGCAATTACAAACCCGGCCCTGGCGATCCCCCGATTACCATCGACAACAAGCATTGGGAAGAAATTCCTGAATTTCACTACACTAAAATGAGTGTTCGCTCGGTGCTGGCCAATGAACCGATTTCTCTCTTTGCGCTAGCTTTCTGGGCGTTTGTCCTGCTTTATCTCGTGCATCACCAGTCAAAAAATCTACGCGTCGTTTAAGATGATCTCACTAGCGTTTAAGCAGTTTATTCGAACAGGAGGAGTTCGGATCGGCCTGTCCTTTCTGCTCATCGCGGGCATAGCCAGTTTGCTGGTCGGTCGGCAATTTGTGCTTCGGCAAAATCAGGCTATCGCCGATGTGCAGGCTTTTCAACAGAAAGACTTTGTGCAAAAGGCGGCACTGCACCACGATGATTTGGGGTTGTTGCTGTATTATCTGAAATTTTCCCTGATCAACGAAACATCGCCACTGGCAGGACTGTCCATTGGTCAACGCGACGTAAACGCGTCGGTGCAGAGTGTGACGATTCGGGCGCTGGAAGGCCAGAAATACGACGCCGACCTGAACAACCCTCTGAATCTGCTGCTGGGTAACCTCGATTTTAGTTTTGTGCTAATCTATCTGTTTCCCCTGTTGATCATTGCCTTTACGTATAACCTAATCTCAGAGGAGCGGGAAAGTGGTACCTGGAAGTTGGTAGCGGTCCAGAGCCAAAAACTGTTTACCGTTGTTTTACAGCTTTTTGCCATCCGAGCGTTGCCCCTGCTTGGCGTATTGCTTGTCATCCTGCTGCTGGCCATCCCGATACTGGGTATCTCTTTCGATACTGCTTTTGTGGTCTTGGTAGCTACCTCAGTGCTGTATGGGCTATTCTGGTTTAGCGTTAGTTTTTGGGTCGCTTCGCAGAAACAGACTTCCGCCGTCAGTGCCATGCTGCTGCTTGGTATCTGGCTGAGTCTCGTCATTTTACTACCAGCGTTGATCAACACCTACCTGGAGAATCGCTATCCGGTTCCTGAAGCCTTGGCAACTACGCTGAAACAGCGAAAAGGATACCACGAAAAATGGGACTTGGACAAAAAAACGACGCTGGAAGCCTTCTATACGCATTACCCACAATTCAGGAAACTTCCCACTGCGGTCATGGAAACGGATTGGCGTTGGTATTATGCGATGCAGCAACTCGGTGATGACGAGTCGGCACGGGAGTCGGGCGAATTACGGGCGAAACTACAACAGCGGGACAACGCCAGCCGAGTTATTGCTCAGTTTGTTCCTACGCTTCACACGCAGCTTCAACTCAACGAGCTAGCCCGTACAGGATTGGGTAACCAGCTACGGTTTCTGGATCACACCACCCGCTTCCACGAAAAGCTACGGCTTTATTTTTACCCCAAAATATTCACTAATGCTCCGGTGAAAGCCGAACGATGGACGGACTTTCCGGAGGAAACCTTTTCTGATTCAGAGCCAATCCGGCCCGCAATCATTCTCGGGCCCTTGCTATTATTTACTGCTCTGCTGGCCACTTTAGGCTGGCGGAATTACAGAAAAACCTTGTACAGCCTTTAATCTTCTAATACGTTACTACTATGCTGCAAGCCATTGATCTCACCAAACGCTACGCCCCCGAAGCTCCCCCCTCCCTGAATGCATTGAACTTAACGGTCAACGCGGGCGAAATTTTTTGTCTGCTGGGTCAGAACGGAGCCGGTAAAACCACCACCATCAATCTGTTTCTGGGCTTTATTCAACCCACATCAGGAAAAGCTACGATCAATGGGCTAACCGTAGCCAATCATCCGAAGGAAACCAAAAAATTTCTAGCCTACCTACCCGAAACGGTCATGTTGTACCCGAACCTGACGGGCTTGGAAAATCTACAATTCTTCTCCAAACTGGCTGGCTTTTCCTACAAGCTTGATGAGTTGACCTTGATTTTAGCGGAGGCTGGACTGCAAACCGAAGCCCACGCTAAACGGGTTGGCTCCTATTCAAAAGGTATGCGCCAGAAAGTAGGCATTGCCATTGCCCTGGCTAAACAAGCAAAGGTCTTGTTGCTTGACGAGCCGACAAGCGGCCTTGATCCGAAAGCTTCGAACGAATTTTCGGATTTACTATTGAAACTAAGTGACAAAGGAACGGCCATTCTGATGGCTACCCACGATATTTTTCGTTCCAAAGAAGTTGGTACGCGCATTGGTATCATGCGAGCGGGGCACCTGGTCGAAACGTTACCAGCCGCCGACCTGACGGCGAATGAACTCGAAGCAATTTATCTACAGACCGTATAACGACACCTGACTGTATCATTACAGGTTTATGCTACGGACAGATCGCTATACCATTTTCTAAGCCTGTTTTGGCTAATATCAGGAAAAGCTTAATCAGGCGGTGCCTAATTAAGCCAATTCGGTCAGCGTGTGCATCAGTTCGTGGGGTAAAAAGGGTTTTCGCAAAAACGAATGAAACCCGGACGCTTTTACCCGTTCCATTGTTTCAACACTATCGTCAGCGGACAAAGCGATAATGGGGATTCCAGGCTGCACGGTCTGTAAGCGCTGGGCTAGCTCATAACCGTCCAGTTCGGGCATGTACAAGTCTAGCAGCATGGCCCGGTACGAAGTCGTTTTGGCCGCTTCCAGCGCATCGAGCGGTGAGTTAAACGTATCTACCCGACCACCATTTTTGCCGATAAAGTGTGATAGCACCTTTGTATTCAATGGATTGTCGTCGACCGCTAGAAATAAGTCTTCTGCGCTGAGCAATGCGCCATTCGGTTTAATTGCTACAGCTTCGGCAATCGGTAATACCAACGAAAACCCAAACGTTGACCCTTTTCCTTCCTGGCTGCGTACTTCCAGCTTACTGCCCATCATTTCCAACAACTGGCGTGTTATCGCTAAACCAAGCCCCGTACCACCGTAAAGCCGGGTAGTTTCGGCGGAAACCTGCGTGTACTCGTTGAACAACATAGACAATGATGCCTCCGGTATACCAATCCCGGTATCGGTGACTTCTAGTCTTAGGCTTACTTCCGAAGAGCTGATCGATTCGACCTGCACCGCTATGCGCACCTCACCCACTTTTGTAAACTTGAGGGCGTTGTTTACCAGATTCAACAAAACCTGCAACAAACGAGTCGCGTCGCCTTCCAGCCGGTTTGGTAATTTGGGATCAATCTGGGTAACCAACTGAAGATTTTTCTGCTGTGCCTGCCAGGACTGCATCTCGACTGCCTGCTGAATCAGCTCTTGCAGCGAAAATGGCATCTTCTCCAAAGCAAGTTTACCCGCCTGTAATTTGCTGTAATCCAGAATGTTGTTGACGAGCCGAACGAGTGTGCGCCCGGTCGTCTGTAGACGCTGAAGCCCCCCTTGCTGATCTGTCCGGGGTTGCTGATCCAGCAGTATTTGCGTATGCCCTTCTAACGCATGCAGGGGAGTCCGGATTTCATGACTCAATGTTGCTAGCAAATGCGCCTTTTGACGAGCCAGCTCCTCCGCTTCTGCACGCGCCCGACTAAGTTGATTGTTTGTCCGGCGTAACTCCATCAGCAACATGACCTGATCGGCTAAGGCCAGCATCGCCATTTGTTGGGATGGACTCAGCTTGCGGGGTTGGTGATCGATGACGCAAATAGACCCAATAGCCATCCCCTCGGCTGAGAGTAGCGGAATACCCACATAAAAAATAATGTTTGGCTGACCAATAACGGCTGGATTATCGAAAAAACGGTTGTCTTTCGTTGTGTCTTCCACTACCAATGGATGCACGTTTGTAATGGTATGCGCGCAAAGTGAAATTTCCCGTGGAATATTTTCAACCCCCAGCCCGTGAAACGATTTGACCCACTGCCGCTCCCGGTCAATAAAGCTAACCATAGCAATGGGCGTTTGACAGAGTTGAGAGGCAATATGAGAAACACGGTCGTATTCGATTTCTGGGGCAGTATCCAGTAAATTATATTGGTATAACGACTCTAACCGTTTGGTTTCATTGACAGGAATAGGCGCAACTAACATACGAAGTAGATTATTAAGTACAATTACACATGAAAGGTAAGCAATATTTGCTTATCTACTTCCTGCTACATTGGTTAATATTTAGTATACCATCGCTACAACATTTTCAACAAAGGTGCTTGCGTTGTAACGTATATATAGTTAATTACTCAAATATCAATAATAAAGTTATTAGTACGCAAAGAACGATAAAAATTAATACATATAGCAACCTGTGAGCCGCTTAATATAAGGTACACATTTACAATATCTTATAGTACCACAACTAAATTTATAGGGCGATCTATGTACTAGGTGAACTTAGCTTATTTTAAAGCGCTATCCTCCTTTTGCGCCCTAACGTTTTCAGAGCAAAACATTTGTTTAACGCCTGATAGACCAAGCCTCATTTTTACTATTCATATACTTAATTACTGAGTAAAATTACCCAATGGTCCGCTAATAAGCTACGCTGGATGATGATACAACTCCGTTTTCACTTACCTGTTTATCAGGTACTAACGGCAAAGACCAGCCGGTTTTAGGAATGCCTTCAGCAAAAATCCAAAAACAGAAATACCATCCTTCTTGCCGTATACACAAGCGAAAAAGGATGGTACTCAAGACTGCAAACGCTCTTTTACCGCTTCTTTTTACCGAAATAGCTTCCTTGATTTTTCGGCTTACCTGTGTTTTCTTTTTTTGGACTACCCAGCAACCGCTCCACCAAGTCTGGACGTTTCAGCTTATTGAGCCGATTCCGAATCCAGTCTTTGTGTTCAGACTTGTACCAGAAGAAATACCGGTTTTGCGATAGCTTTTCCTCACGCGTTTTCGCCGTTTTAACGGGTTTCAGCGTGTATGGGTGAACGCCAGAGTAATAGATTACTTCGGCCACCGTCATGGGCGTCGGCGTAAAATCCTGTACCTGTTCCAGCTGAAAACCGAGATCTTTGGTTTCGGCAGCCAGGTTTGCCATATCCTGTTCCTCACAGCCGGGGTGCGACGAAATGAAATAAGGAATCAGCGGCTGTTTGAGGTTGTGCTTTTCCTGAATTCGGTCGTACTTCTGCTTGAACAGCTTAAAATATTTGAACGATGGCTTCCGCATGATGCGCAGTGTATCGTCCGCCGTATGTTCCGGAGCAACCTTCAACCGACCCGAGACATGGCGCGTGGTGAGCTGTTCCATGTACTCATCGTGGTTACCGTCTTCATTATTTTTATTGAAGTCGTCAACCAACAGATCGTACCGCACGCCCGAACCGACAAAGGCTTTCTTAATGGCTGGATTAGCGTCAACTTTGCGGTACAACTCAGTTAACGGCTTGTGCGATGTATCGAGGTTCGAGCAGATAACCGGGTGAATACAACTTGGACTCTGACAGCGGGCGCAGATCGATTCGTCTTTGCCCTTCATCTTGTACATGTTGGCCGACGGACCGCCTAAGTCGGAAATGTAGCCTTTGAATTCCGGGTGTTTCGTGATCTCGTCTACTTCTTTCAGAACCGACTTTTCGCTTCGGGACGCGATGAACTTGCCCTGATGTGCAGAAATCGTGCAGAAACTACAACCGCCGAAACAGCCCCGGTGCATATTGACCGAGAACTTGATCATCTCGTACGCTGGAATCGTTCCCCGCTTTTTGTATTTCGGGTGCGGCAGACGCGTATAAGGCAGGTCAAACGATTTATCAATTTCAACCTCGTCCATTGTTTTGAACGGCGGGTTGATCACCAGCACTTGGTTACCTACTTGTTGTATGATCCGGTTGGCTTGCCACTTATTTGATTCTACTTCAACAATCTTGAAGTTAGCTGCGTACTTTATCTTGTCCCGCAGGCATTCTTCATGGCTCGTCAACTCAACCGTATTCCAGCTATTGTAATCGCGTAATTCCGTGCGGTTATCGTGCAGATAAGCTACCTGATTGACGTTCCGCATGGAGGAAAAGGGGACGCCTTTCTGTACCAGCTTCAGGATCTCGCGCAGGGGTTGCTCACCCATACCATACACCAGCATATCCGCTCCGGCATCGACCAGGATAGACGGCATCAGCTTATCCTGCCAGTAGTCGTAATGCGTCACCCGACGAAGGGACGCTTCGATACCACCGAGTAAAACAGGAACATCGGGGTACAGTTTCTTTAAGATATTGGTATAAACAATCGTGGCGTAATCAGGACGGAAGCCCGCTTCGCCACCGGGCGTATAAGAATCGTTCGAACGCAGTCGCTTATTGGCCGTGTAATGGTTAACCATCGAATCCATACAGCCCGCCGTGACACCAAAGAAATACTTGGGACGGCCAAATTTTTTGAAGTCGCGAAGATCGTCCTTCCAGTTAGGCTGAGCAATAACAGCCACGCGAAAGCCTTCGCTTTCCATGATGCGCCCAATCACAGCGGTTCCAAAAGCAGGATGGTCTACATAAGCATCCCCTGATACCAGCACAATATCAACTTCATCCCAGCCTCTTTTCTCGACTTCTTTCATTGTCAGAGGCAACCAATCTGTAAGGGGTCTTTCAATCATGAGTACGTGAAACTATCTCCTCAGAAAACGTAGATTCTACGAAATAATTCAATGATCTATAATGAATTGTGATTATTCCCGGCAGTTATCTTGATTGTCAGAGCGATGTTCTAAAACATCCGTATAGAAACCAACAACGAACCTACTGGCTCACGCACTGAAAGACAAAGCCATTGGCCCTTGATTCAGTTGCGTTGAAATAAGCATGGCTCTACCCAAAAATAGCTTCTATGAGGTAGTCCGATTTAGCAGCACACTGAATTTGTCCGATGTGTGTAATGCTGCTGTTCGAGCTGGTCAGAACTTTTGTAGCCCAGCGACGACCGAACTGCCGGAGCAGTTTAGTAGGAAAATTATCGAACTGGTTTCTGGCTCAAGCTGATTTAAAACTCAAGCGTCCGGGCATGTTAGGCTACACAATTAGTTTTCGGATTTACGAGTCATATTACAACAAAGTCACGGACAAGTAAAAGGCATTAGCGGGTATTATCACGCTAGTTCATCCAAGCGAGCTTTATCAGCAAAGCGCCTACGGTCGACTATGAACCGAAAGCTTCGAACGGGACCGCAGTGGCGACGATCAGCCAGCCGTCTAGCGAACAGTTATTGTAAGTAGTCCGTCTCTAAAACTTCCTTTAAGCCCCAGAAAGATTGATAGGATTGATCACCCTAAGAGGCAAGTAAATGGCTGTGTTTAAATGCTTTTGCGCTCATCTACTTAGCCCGGCTAAATCTTATGAACTGGTGGGTGCTTTTCCAATTCTTACAATGGGTTTCTTCGACCAAGAACACACCTGATCTATACCTGCTCAACGATGAAGTGTTTTTTGCTCAGTCAAGTTGCCATCAACCCATCAACCTGGACCAGCCAGATACGCTCTTGCTCGACGCAGCTTTATTTCAGGCTACTAATGAAGCGCGACGAGCGGCAAAAATGCCCATTCTTCTTTATAATCAGTCGTTAGATAAAGCGGCTCGCCATCATGCCCAATCCATGATTCGCTTTGATTTTTATAGTCATCAAAACTATCACCAACTAATAGCTATAAACCCGGTTAAGCGGATTGAGAACCAAACTAAATCCATCAGTCGTCTAGCCGAAAACATTGGTCAATACTCGACCATAAACACCACTGATTGGTATGGGGTACGTTTCAACAGGCGGAGTAAACGCTACCAATATCTTGATTTGGAAAGCCAAACGCTTTGCCAGCCTTACACGTATGCGCAGTATGCACGTTATGCCGTGCAGCAATGGCTGAATTCGCCCCATCACCGGGCTAACCTGTTAAACCCTTCTTTTACCCATCTTGGCACTGCCGGTCGTCTTTCCATCGATCCTTATCAACAGCGTCAAGCCCCCTTTGGTCGGTTAGTTCAGAATTTTGGCTCATTCAATTTGTTAGCTCAGGAAAGCCGATAATTATTTTTTCAATTTCCTACATTGTATAGACACTCTATCCAGGAAGCTAGTTCAGTTGAATGGGTCAGCCTGCTATTAGGCAACGTCCAAAGGTTGCTTCTACTGAAAGTGACTACGAATACACATCGCCAACTGGTCAAGCTGCTACGGCCCTAATTCTTTTTATTTTCTGTCCGTACCTGATAAACCTTAGTCCAGGCCATTACCAGTCTAAGCTTTTTTTGAATAGCGTAAAGCTGATCGTTTGACAGAATGCTCCCTGAAATGAAGTCCTTTGTTTAATTGAAGCGGCTAATCGATGATTCGGGTAAGCTAGTCTAGTATTTTAGCGATAAGATTTGTGCCTAATTGTTTGTTGACCAACTGCCTCACGTTCTATTACTGACCAATAGTATCCTCTCACGAAAAACAGAAACATGCTTAATAAATATTATGGTTGCGCTACTCAAAATTATACGAATATAGAACTTACTATTTCACCCAATAAAAAGCAAATTTCACTAATTTTGAGAAAACGCAAATCGCCATCAAACATAAGAACAAAACGATAGGTATCAAGGATATTGCCGAACGAGCCAACGTCTCAATTGGCCCCGTCGACCGTGTTTTGCATAACCGGGGTGGCGTATCCAAAGAAACAACCGAACGTATTCTGAAAGCCATTGAAGAGCTGAATTATCAGCCCAATCTTATGGCCAGTCGCCTTAAATCGACAAAAGAATATTTGCTCGCTGTGTTGCTCCCTAAGGCTACTGCTGATATACCATTCTGGAACGAGCACATTGTTGGTGTTACTCAGGCCGAAAAAGAAATCAGTTCATTCGACGTTTACACCAAAGTATTCTACTTTGATCAAAATAGTAAAACATCTTTTCAGGAGCAGGTTGATGAGATCATAGGCGACACGTTTGATGGTGTCTTTATGGTACCCGTTTTTTATGAGGAGTCGGTGAAGCTGATTACAGACTGTAAGGAGCGAGGTGTTCCCTGCCTATTGTTTGACACTAATATTCCGGACCAGAACACAACTTGTTTCATTGGGCAAAATGCCTATGATAGTGGTTTTCTAGCGGCTGAACTGTTTAGTTACTGTTTACCTAGTGACTCCTGCGTGCTTATCGTTAATATTGTTCAGGAACACGACAACTACCTTCAGTTCGATCAGCGCGAAGAAGGGTTCAGAGCGTTCTTTGACCAACTTCCGCAACCCCATTCGTTTGAACTCGTTAAGATGGAATCCCGGCAGGGCATGAAGGAAGAGTTCGAAGACAAGCTAACGAAGCTCATCCATGCCAATCCGCGTCTGAAAGGCATTTTCACCGTCAACGGCGTTCAGCACATTGCCCCAATTGTTGAAAAACAGAATCTTACTGGTCTTACACTTATTGGGTACGACATTATACCCCAAACGATTCACTATCTTCAAAACGGCATCATCAACTTTATCATCAGTCAACAGCCTAAGATTCAAGCGTATAATGGCATAAAACTGCTGTACGAAAACGTACTTTTAAAAAAACAGCTCAATAAAAATTACTACCTCCCGATCGATATTGTCATGAAATCGAATCTGAAGTATTACACGAAATAACGCGAGTAATGGAGTTTTTATCGATAATTAATTCATTAGGCGCCACTTTTTTTGTCATCCCGAGGAACGACAAAAACTAATGATTATTCACGTTAAATAAAGTCAACGTAGCTTGGCTTCAATTCAGATACCGGTCGTTCAATACGCATTGCCGGAGCAGCGGCCGATACATTCGGCAACTGTATACCATCATAAGCTGACCCTTACAGCGACAAAATCATCTCAAATACTCCTGAATCTGCTTATCGGTGTAGAATTTTGATTCGACCCCACCGGCGGGTACTTGCCCCCCGGCGGCCCATACAATGGCATTCAGAAGCATTTTTCTGTAGTTAGGCTCCTCCCAGTTGGCATAAAAGTGACCGCCCGTAAAACCGAATCCTCTCCCACCGTTTTTGCGCTCCACCGCCCAGGCCACCGTTTGTTCGTCAACGCCTGACAGCTTAGCGGTTAGTACTGGTTTCAAGCGAGTATCCTTCTCCTGAAAATGAATCTTATAGTAAAACTCCTCGCGAAGCTGGAAAGGGACTAGGCCCCGTGCAACGGGATGCACGGCAGGTTTACACAGAGCCGTCTCCGTAGTGATGGCTGAGTACCAGGCTTCTTTTCCCGAAGCCCCCGGCTTTCCGCTTTCATAGTCGAAATACCCCCCTACCCATTCTAAAAACGCCTGGCTATGAGACTGTGGCGCAAAGGTAGAATAATGCATAAGCACCAGGCCACACCCTCGTTTCATCTGCTTCTCCAGGATGCGCCAATGGTCACCCACAAAAAGTGGATCATTGGCCATACCGAAATCGCTCCCGTCAGCATACATAAAAATAACGTCCGCATCATCCAGCGTAGACGGATCGGCGGGCCATCCGTCGGCGTGTACTTCGGTTGACATACCGTTCACGTTTGGCGCCTGGTCCAGCATTACCTTGAGTAACCGTACCGATTTGAGGTATTCGTGTTCGCCGGGGTTGTGTGATTTCTTACCCGCGATCAAGACGAGCTTTTTGGGTGTTTTTGCTGATTGAGCCACCGAGCTTTTCGCCAGCAGACTACATATCAACCCTACCATGACTACCTTCACCCAAACTTGTAGAATGGCTTGAGTTCTTCGTTTTGCCGGACTAATTTTCATGAATACTAACTTTTTAAGCATCACCCAAAGAATAGCGTTAGGGGATTTTCTAGACAATGAAGTACATAAACAGACTCGCTTCGCTCTACAATCTGGTAAACCCCTGGCTGGCATCGTCCAGGATCAATACCCAGTCCTGATCGTTGCCTTGCGTTGGTGGTGTAAATTTCTGAATACCCGTGTTTAGATACGTTTTTCCCGCCATAGCTGTGCCGGTGCGTGGGTTGTACCAACTGGCTTTAACTTTCTTACCTGATAGGATACCCATCTTTACCTCGAATGCCTGACCGGATGACGAGTAAATGAACGCATAGCCATTACCGCGCGTCGCCTGAATACGATTTTTAGGGTTATCGGAATTCGTTATAACCATCGACTGATCTGGAATACGTTCCAGAAAGGGTCGTGACTCCATCAGCTTCCGCACGTACGTCATCGAGGCTGCCCCTGGCAAATCCAGTGATTCAAACCAGGGTTTGGCAGGGTCAATGTAGGGTTTCCGACCGGGCTCATACATTTGCCAGACGCTATTGCACCCGTACGTATGGCCGTGGGCTCCTGCAAATAAATCCTGATAAGCCTTGCGCCGTACGTCGTTTACATCGGCATAGCCATTCTTCTTCAGATCAAAGCAAACCGGTATATCCTCGTACAAAGGCTCTCCGTCCATGGTCGGTTTGGTCGGCGATAAATTGTAGTCGTGGCTTATCTTCTCCCAAACGTTCACATCCGGGCAATGGCCCGTCTGCAACATGTTGAAGTCTAGCCAATCATCCTGGTGAAACCAGGTCGACGATCCCGTTTGCGGATGAAACGTCATCAACACGTTGTCTTTACCGCCAGCCGCTTCCGTGATTCCATTGGCCAGCCCCCGCCAAACCTGGACATCATTCGAGCCCTTACGAGGGTTACGATCACCGCCGATTATCCAGATAATGTTTTTCTTTGCTTTGTAGCGATTGCCAATAAATTTACCGTATTGGTAGCTGTTTTGTTCGTCGAAAATTTCTGGCCCTATTCCCCATTTATCCTTATTGATCTTGTCACCCCAGGTTGGTAGCAAAGCCATATGTAACCCAAGCTTCTCTGCTTGCTCAATTATGAAATCGACGTGCTTAAAATAAGCTTCGTTCGGTTTTGTCGGGTCTGTATCCACGAAGGGCACCTGTCCATACGCGTTAGGATCGCGCAGGCCGTCATGTTCCGCCAGCACAACGGCCTGAATAACCGTGAAGCCTTTATCCGCCCGGTTCGTTAAGTACCTGACGGCATCTTCCCGGTTAAGTCGGTGGAGAAGTTCCCAGGCCGTATCGCCTAAGTAAAAAAAGGGCTTGCCGCTGGTGTACACTAGAAAACGACCATTATCACTCACGCGAAGATCCGATTGCGCGTGAGCGACCGTTGGCGTCAACGTAATACCTACCATCAGGCTTAGTACCAGTACTGCAATAAAGGGTGAAATGGAGACTTTCAAGTAGGGTAATTGATTAATGAGCAAATCTAGTTATACGTTTTAAGCGCTGCCGAATCCCCCATCTTCTTTAGTTCGCGTTTTAGGCCATCCATGTTCATACGCAAGCCCACTTCGGCGTCGGGTGCAGTCTCTTCGTTGATAATGCCAATCGGGCCACGGTACCCACTTGCCTTGAGGATGCGCATCATGTTCAATTCGGCGTCACCCTGACCAATGGGCACCACTTTGACTGGTGTACCCCTCTTCAGTCCAGACAGGTTTAGGGCCATCAGGTGGGGCAGCATCTTGGGTAAGAAAACAGGAAAACGGTCGATCTGCTCCTCGGCATGGTGGAAGTTATAGACGATTCCGATGTTTGGCTTTTTAAGGAAGTCGATGATGGCGAGTTGATTCTCGGGTTCGCCAAACCAACCGCCGTGATTGTATAAACCGACTGTGCAGCCAATTTCGGCGGCTTTGTCAGCAATATAGCGCACGGGTTTAGCTACTGCTTTTATCTTCTCGTCTTGCGTCATGGCGTCCAGTCCTTTTATACCGCCGATCATGCACCAGATCTGCGTTTTCACGTTGTGCCGCTTCAACACATCCAGCACGGCCAGCAAGCCTTTATCGGTTTCGGGATTAGGACCTGAATAAAGCCAGAAAGCCTGCAAATCGATGTTGTGTTTTTTAAGCGCATCCAGTTCGGCGTCAAACGTAGGAATGTGCTTCTCGCGCCAATCGTAGGCCAGTTTGGTAATACCGAGCGTATTGAGCATTTGCGCCCGTTCCTCAGGCCCTCTTTCTTTGACGTCGAACGGGACAATGCACCAGGCCACCAGATTATCGCGCGCGTAGATATTGTTCGTGCTGCCCTTTCCCTGTCCGTTGACGGTTTGACTGCCCATCGTTAGCAGGAAAAGGGCGACAGTTAGTAATGAATTAATGTGGGACAATCGTTTCACAAGCCTCATTATAAAGAAGTTACACCAACTGCTCATCTGGAAAATTATATTCACGTTTCCAGGTTTGGCTCATGTCGGGATATTGCTCACGACAAGCCAGGTATTCTTCCATCATGCCACGCATGGTAGGACTGAGCGTTGTCATGTATTCCGGCGTAAGCAGATCACCATTCAGCAGGTAAAAATGCCAGGTTGGTGGGTACGCAGCACTGTGGTATCCCATGTGCAGGGTCCGGCGCGGAATTTTCATCGTTTCCGTAAAACCCCGGTGAATCAGGTTGTTGTTGTACAATACGGCTTGCCCGGCTTTCAACGGGACCGCGATTCCACCCGGCATCTCGACGCCAATGGGAGCATAATGCTTGGAACCCTGGAAAGCCTGATTTTCGGCTTCCGTGTTCGGGCGATTATGACTACCCGGAACAACCCAGAGTGAATTTTCGTCCACCAAGGGTAGGTTGATCTGTACACTATTGTGGAACCGCTCGGGCGAAAACAACCAGTCTTCGATTTCAGCCTGTGGAATCTGAATGATGTCCCTATGCCACCCTAACGAGTATTCCGTACCCTCGTTGGCGGCCAGAATAGAGGCATTGTTAACAATGAGGTTCGGTCCAATTAGTTCTTCCACCGCTTTCAAAATGACCGGATGATGAAAGGCGTGGTGGATGGTTTCGGTTCCGGGCTTGGTCAGTAGATGAAAATAATATTGTCGCGCTTCTTTGCCAAAATCCCGAATTTCATCACCTAGATGCTGAAAAGACGAACTCCGTTTCTCCGTATCAGCCGATTTAACTTTGGGACTGATTAACGCGTCCATCAACGCTCTAAATTCACCGATTTCAGTCTCGGTCAGTACGTCGATGATCACGTAGCCATCCGTTTCGAATTTCTCTTTGTTAGACACACTCATGGCATTGAGATTTAAGTAGTTTATTGAAAATACATTAGATTATTTTTTGTCATGCGGACCGGTCCGCATGACAAAAAACGTACATGCAGAATACTCTGAATTATTTGTGCTTGAGTACTTAGTTGGTATTAATTGAGTTTAACGCGCTGACCTGTCGCAGCTGATTCAAGACCCGCTTCGAGCACGGTCAGGATTCGTAAGCCATCCGAAAAATTCGGTTCAATTGGTTTATTGCCGTCGATAGCCCAAAGGAAGTCAACGACCGCATGCACAAACGTGTGTTCGTAGCCAATGATGTGCCCCGGCGGCCACCAGCCCTGCATGTACGCGTGAGTGGGATCAGTAGCCTGAATCGTCCGAAAGCCTTGCTCACCGGCCTCGTCATTTAGCGAATAATATTGCAGCTCATTCATACGCTCCAGATCGAATTTGACACTTCCTTTGCTGCCGTAGATTTCGAAGGTGAGGCCGTTCTTTTTACCGGTGGCAAAACGCGTCGCTTCGAAGGAGCCGACCGCACCGTTTTGAAACTGAACCAGCATCAAAGCCGCATCTTCAACCGTAACAGGGCCTTTCTGGTCACCGAGCGTTTCAGCGGTCAGGTTGCCCGACGTTGATTCATCGGCAAGTGGACGTTCGGTAACGAAATTGGTGGTCAGGGCCGAAACCGTGTCTATGTCGCCGATCAGGAAATGCGCCAGATCGACAGCGTGCGAATTCAAATCCCACTGCGGACCGGCTTGTGCGGTTTCTTTTCGCAATTGCCAGGTCAGCGGGAAGTTGGGATCAACAATCCAGTCCTGCTGATACGCACAACGCCAGTGAAAGAGCCGACCGAGCTTACCAGTCTCGATCATTTTCTTCGCCAGCAGAACCGCTGGCAAACGCCGGTAATTGTGGTTGAGATAATGGGTTACGTGATTTTCTTCGCACACCCGCAGCATTTCTTCGGCTTGCCGGCTGTTCATGGCCAGCGGCTTTTCGCAAAAGATATGCTTTCCAGCCCGTGCCGCAGCCATGGCTACTTCGTAGTGAAGATTTTGAGGAAGCGCCACATCGACAATGTCAATATCGGGTCGGGCGATCATTTTCTTCCAGTCGGTTTCGGTTTCCTCCCAACCCCATTTCTGCGCAAATTCCTGTAAAGACGCCTGATGCCGTCCGCAGGCAACTTTCAGCACCGGCTGGCTTGGCACATCGAAAAATAAAGGAGCCTTTTTCCAGGCATTACTGTGGGCGCGGCCCATGAACTTGTAGCCGACGATCCCAATGTTGAGTTGCTTTGCCATGTTTAGAGTCCTGCCGTTATCGTTCTGAGTGCCTGAATACTTTGCCTGACCACGTCCTCTTCCCGGTCTGTGTAATCGGGATGCAGAAAATCGACCTCCACCGCCAGAAACCCCTGGTAGTTGTGCTGACTCAATAGCTGTGCGAGCTTTTCATTCGGAATCAGACCTTCACCCGTGGGTACGCAGGAAAAGAAATACCACTCATTGACTGGAACACCCTTGACGGGTCGTAAATCCTTAATGTGCGTCGCATACACGTAAGGGGCCAGCTTTTCCATTGCCTGAATCGGGTCATCCAAAACCCGCAGGAAATTACCGGAATCGAAGTTTACTCCGAAGTACGGTGAGTTCACTCCTTTCACGAGCTGCAAGATTTCGTCGGAGTTATAGTCGATGTGATTTTCAACGGCTAGCTTCACGCCATTTCGCTCGGCAATCTGGGTCGCTTCCGTAAACATCCGGGTCAGTTTTTCCAACTGCGGCTCGTGCGGCTCGAAGCGGAACATCAGGCTACTACCCACAACGCGCATCACATCGGCACCAATCAGCCGGGCGTATTCGATGTGCTGTACCATTTCGTCGAATGCCCGCTCATTGCTGCCTCCTTCCAGACCATCGGGGTGGCCCCAGGCGTACACCCGATCCATGCCGGATGCATCAAGATGCGCTTTTACACCTTGCAGATACAAATCGTCAAACTGGGGTATAAAACAGGATTCCAGCGAAACGCCGTCAATGCCGAGGTCATTAATTTTCGTCAGAAAATCCTCAAACGAAAGGTGGTGCTCGGGTTGATTTTGTCCGGTGTACACCTCGCCAAACAAACGGTGATAGCAGTAACTATCGATGCCTACTTTCATACAATACGGGTTAATTGTTCATCAAACAGTCGTAGCCGTTGCCTTATTTTGGGTACGAAGGCAACGGCTCGCCAAAAACTACATTACTTACCAACCCGGATTGTTTTCATTTATACTCGTATTACCGTTGATTTCATTCAGTGGTATCGGTAACAGCAAGTGTTTTTCCTGACGACGCTTGATGATATTGTTGGCATCAATATCAATTTCGTTCATGGCTTGCAGGTAGATGCCCCAACGCCGTAAGTCCCAGGCACGGTGACCTTCCAGCGCTAATTCCCGCTGACGTTCCTGTAGAATATAGGATCGCAATTGTTGCTGGTTCAGGGTGGGTGCAGGACTAGCGCCACTCCGGGTACGTACGGCATTGAGTGCGTCATAAGCCGCTGACGTTGGCCCGCTTACTTCGTTTTCAGCTTCGGCAAAAATTAGCAACGTCTCGGCGTAGCGGATAAACGGAAACGGCATATCAGCCCGCTGAACCGTGCGATCAGCAACTTGCGCGTACTTGCTGAGTTTGGCTACGTGAAACTGATCGGGCGAATAAATATCCGTTGGCAGATAGCCTTCACGCGTGGAAACGGTCGCACTGTTTTTTACCTTCAAGCTGTCTTTACCCGGATAATAATGCCAGGCTGCATTACTGAACATGCGCCAGCGGTGCTGAACCCCGTCCGTAATCCGCTGGTCGTTGTCGCCGAATAGCTCGTACCAGTGGTCCGACATACCGTACAGCGCTCCGTCGATAGCTCCGTTTGCCATCAGAAACCCTACGTAATGATAGGACAGGAAATTGCCGAATTGCTCAGAACCCGAAATAGCGTTCATCTGCCAGAGATGCTCTCCCCGGTTGCGATTCGCAATGCTCCAGACATCCATGTACTTTGAAAAAAGGCCGATAGGCGAACCGGCTTTTTGCATGTCGATCACTTCCTTGGCTTTTTGACGGGCCAACTCAAAATACGCAGCGGCATCGAACGACTCATGACCAGCTACCACCTGCTTGGTATAAGTATGCGCCGTTGGTGGAATCCGGCGTCTCACGTTACCAACGGTTTCATATTGTTTGCCACCTAATACGGTAACCTGCGCTCCCTTCAACGCCCCCGATGCCATCGTGAGGTAGACTTTGGCTAACAGCGTCTTGGCGGCTTCCTGACTTAGCCGACCCGCTTCGTATTTGGCGTTTGTGCGGGTATACAGCAATTGCTCCGCCTGCTTCAGATTCTCAACGATATGCGTATACACATCACTTACGGAAGCGCGGGGCTGGTTGGCGTTCTCGCCTTCTGTAACCGATTTTTTGAAAATAGGGACGGGTCCAAAAGCTTTTACCAGTTGGGAGTAAGCCCATCCTTTCAGAAAGTATAGCTGACCGAGCGCATTGTTTTTCACACCCTCGTCAATCGTCATCCGGTTAATCTTGGTGATGGCGTAGTTGCTCCGTTCGATCAGCGTGTAGGGGCCACCCCAGAACGTGTTGATGTCGGACGTAGACTGAAAGTTACCTGCCCCCATGGCCTGAAAAGCGAAATCTTTTCCGGTAATGTCATCGGCATCAACTTCCAGTGGCCGGTTGTACACGGCATAGGCAAAAAACGATCCGCTGTTCAGCGTATTCAACACACCGTTGACCCATAGTTTCGCATCGGCTTCGGTAGTCGTACCAATCTGGTCAGGACCAACAAACGAGTAGGGTGTTTCTTCCAGTGCTTCTTTGCAGGAGGCACTGCTCAACAGGGCGATCAGCAAACTGGTGACTACTTGTATTTTTTTCATGGCGAGGTAAGGCTTAGGTGTTGGTTAAAAAGCGGCTTTTACGCCCAGGGTAAAGGTTCGGTTATTGGGGTACGAGTTCATGTCTACCCCCCGGCGCGACGCATCGGCGCCAAACGAGTTAACATCCGGATCATACCAGCTGTAGTTACTGATCGTGAATAAATTACCAACACTACCGTACACGTTGATGCTTTCGACCGACTTAAACGGCGACCGGAACGTATAGCCCAGATTGACGGTCTTCAGCCGCAGGTACGAAGCGTCCTCCAGATAGCGATCCGAGAACAGCATAACCCGGAGCTGCGACGCATCGGCTCGTGGCCATTTAGCGTTTTCTTTGTTTTCTTCCGTCCAGCGGGTGTCGTAAGCCCATTGGGGTGCGTTTCCGAGCTGGTTCATCCGAATTTTAAACAGGTTTGTATTGATGATACTCCCGCCCTGTACGCCCTGGAAAAAAATGCTGAGGCTGAAATTTTTGCAGCTGAAACTGTTCGTAAAGCCGTACGTAAAATTCGGGTTAGTGTTACCGATGATCGTTCGATCCGTGCTTTCACTGAGGCTGGACGGGTTGTTGTCCATTTGTTTGTATCTTATTTCCCCAAGCTTGGCTCTAGCCTGCGTTTCGCTAAGTTTAGCAAACTGCGGGTCGGCTCTCACTTCTTCCACCGTGTTGTAATAGCCATCTTCGACTAGCCCATACACGGCACCGATTGAGTAGCCGTTCCGCTGAATAAAGATGTTGTCATACTGGTAGTACAGTCGGGGGGCAAACTGGTCAGCTGGCAGATCTAAAATTTTGTTTCGGTTGAACGAGATGTTTCCGTTGAAATCCCACTTGAAGACTGGCCCCTGCATAAGAGCCGCCGTAGCACTTACTTCCAGCCCCTTGTTTTCAACCGTACCGTAGTTGGTTAGCATGGTCGAAAAACCGTTGCTAGGTGCAATCTGGATGGTTTGCAGGAGGTCTTTCGTGCGTTTGTAGTACAGATCAACCGTCAGATTCAGCCGGTTGTTAAGCAGCCCAATGTCGGTTCCTACATCGTACTGAGACGTTGTTTCCCAGCGGATATTCGGATCGACGAGTCCGCGTCCGTTATCGACGGCGAAACCACTTTGCTCCACCCCGTTAAACGGTACGTTAGCAATGATAGTCGTGTACAGGCTTCCGTACGGACCAATGCCCTGGTTACCCGTCTGTCCGTAGCTAGACCGGAATTTAAGGGTAGAGAAGATACCAAGATTTTTAATAAACGCTTCCTGATCGGCGTTCCAGGCCAGTGCGAACGATGCGAAATTAGCCCACTTGTTATTGGTGGCAAACTTACTCGAACCGTCCCGGCGGAACGAAGCAGTAAAAAGGTATTTGCCATTATAGCCGTAGTTGATCCGGCCCAGTACCGACATAAGCGAATTATCACTCCGACCGTTTTGCAGCGGTGACGGACGAAGACCCGCCCGTAAGTTGAAGTTCTGGTTGAGGTCGTTGGGGAAGCCCGTAGCCGACATCGTGTAGAAATCAGATACCCCTTTTTCGTACGTGAACGCGCCGACAGCGTTGATACTGTGCTTTTGAGCCAGCACCTTCTTGTAGGTCAGGATCGATTCGGTTGTAAACTGCGAATAGTTATTATCGCCGATCATACCATAGCCATTGACGGGTGCCCGGCCCTCATTCAGGTCACGACCGTAGTACACCTCCCGTTTGTTGAGGTTGTAGTTGTAGCCCATGCGCTGACGGAGGTTCAGGTTCGGCGTAAAATTGGCCTGTACGAACGCCGTTGTGTACACGCGGGTCGAGTAGGTCATGTCACGGGCAGACTGCGTCGTTTTGTACGGGTTAGCCAGGTTCGAGTTGTTGATCTGCGATTCGCGCAGTACTGAATTCGGATCATCGACCGGATACGTTGGCGGGAAGAAAATGGTCGAACTAATCAGGCTGGGTTGCGCGCCGGAGGTGTTGGTTTTACCAAACTGGTAGGTTGAGTAGGCAATGTTGTTACTCGTCCCAATGGTCAGGAACCGCCCGATGTTCCGCTCCAGGTTGAACTGTATACCATACCGCTTAAACCCCGAGTTAAGAATGATGCCCTGCTGATCGAGGTAGTTTCCCGAAATCGAATACGTACCCCGCTCGTTACCCCCCGAAACGTTCAGCGTGTAATCCTGCGTCAGCGCCGTTCGAAAAATCTGATCCTGCCAGTTGGTCCCTTTAAAACCAGCCGGGTAGGATGTGCCTTGGGGTAGACCGTTCAGGTAATCGGTTGGACCGGGTAGGTATACGGTTTCTCCCGTTACGGGATCTTTGCCCGTCTGCCCTGGAAACGGTACTTCCAGCGCCGTTCCAATGTATTTACTAGCATTAGCATAGGCTTCATTCTGCAACAAGGCATACTGATACGCATCAAGCATTGGAATTTTCTTCGATACTTGAGCTGCGCTGGTATTAACCGTAAACTCCACGCGGTCTTTACCGGCCCGACCTTTTTTGGTATTGACGAGTACGACGCCATTGGCCCCCCGCGATCCGTAAATGGCGGTCGCTGAAGCATCTTTCAACACCTCGATACTTTCAATATCCTGCGGGTTAAGGCTCGACAGTACATTGATCGTCTGCATCGTACCTTCCGCACCGGCTGGCGTTCCGGCTGACGTGAACGGAATGCCGTCAA
The DNA here is from genome assembly GCF_023196085.1 of Spirosoma liriopis. Classification (NCBI taxonomy): domain Bacteria; kingdom Pseudomonadati; phylum Bacteroidota; class Cytophagia; order Cytophagales; family Cytophagaceae; genus Spirosoma; species Spirosoma liriopis. The sequence continues at coordinate 7,884 of NZ_JALPRF010000005.1, read as the reverse complement.
CAACGTACAAGGGTTCGCTACCCGTAAAGGAGTTAGCCCCGCGAATCAACAGGCTGATACCACCGCCCGGAGCGCCATCACCTTTATTTACATTTACACCGGCAACCTGCCCCTGTAAGCTCTGATTGACGCTGATCGGGATATTTCGCAGCAGGTCCTGGCCTTTAACGACGCCAACCGAACCGGTCAGGTCCCGCTTATTGACCGTACCATACCCAATAACTACGACCTCGTTCAGATTTTTGGCGTCAGGCAGTAATGACAGATCGATGGTACTTTGTCCCGCCAGTTTAATCTCCTGCGGAGTGTAGCCGATAAACGAAAAAATCAGAACGGCGTTGGGCGACGGAGCCGTCAGCGTATACTTTCCGTCCGCGTTCGTTATTGTACCGGTTGTGGTTCCTTTGATACCAATACTTACTCCGGGTAGGGGCTCACCCGTGTCGTTTGCTTTGACGGTCCCCTTAACCGTAACTGACTGCGCCCATCCTGTTGATGAGACGAGCAAAAGTTGCAGGAGGAACCACAATACATAGTGTTGCTTCATAAGAAATCAAGGTTTAGAAGGTATATACTAGAGATTAGAAAAGAGAAAGCAATAGCAGCCTAGCCTGCTCGAAGCTGGATTAGCACGAAGGATCATTGGTTTATTGACAAGTTCTATTCGCTTGTTTGTACTTTTCAAGTACCTGCATCTGTGGCCGGTCTACCCCTTTCCTTGGCGTTACGGCCAGGAAATAATCACCCCAGCGCGAACCAGCTGCCCAATATGTCCCACCTAAACAGTTGGTCTGGATGTATTGCAGAAAGTTGTCGAGCGTTACCAGCCAACGGGGATCATTGTCGGGCACGCCGTATTCGCCAATGAATCCTTTTAACTGGTTTGTTTGTAGCCAGTTAACAAAAGGCTTGACGCGTTCAATGCCTGTCGTTGGGCTAGCTTTTTCGTCGTCGTAGCTATGTTTGTAAGCTCCGGATGCATCGTTGTCAAAATAGATATGCGCTTCGAACAGTAGGTTATTTGCCGGGTCAACCAGGTTTTTCAGGTTGTCACTAACCCGAGGCCACCGCTCCGCCGAACTCCAGCTATCTCCTCCAACCAGAATGGCCGTTTTTGTATCTACGTTCCTGATCTGCCTGATACTGCTTTGCGCAATCGTAAACCAGGGCGTAGTCGTTAGCATATCGTGGGGCTCGTTCATCAACCCGTACCCCCAAATATTGTCATACTCCTTGAACTCACCAGCCAGTTTTCTCCATACGTCACCCACATCAGCTACCGAAAGCTGGGGCGAGCCGATTCGTTGCTCCGTTCCGTCAATGAACCGTCGGCCATAATTATGCAAATCCAGAATCACCCAAATTCCCCGTTGTTTGGCGCCTTCTACAAACTTTTTCACTCTTGCCAGTCCCATAGCATCCAGGTCACCATTTTTCTCGGACTGGATTCGCTCCCATCGAAACGGCAATCGGATCAACGTCATGCCCTTGGCTTTACAATAGTCCAGATCAGCAATTCCCGGATAGCTATACGTTTTTTCGTATCTACCTGGCATCTCGGAACCAAACTCAGCACCCGCTAAATTAAGACCGAAAGCGGCAGGCGGCCGTTTGGTCAACGTGGACATATCCTGCTCACGGGGCAAGTTTATACCAAGAGAAACTAAAAATAGTAAGCTCACGCTGAAGTACTGCTTCATCTGTGTATGGTCCGAATGTTTCGCATCTGTACAGGTTCAGATCGTTGCCCTTCAACAGTGTCAATAGCAAATACCAGTCTACAAAACTGAATTAGCAATTACTAACGGTACAGCATATACGCATACTATCTAAGCAGCTTGTACTACCTGATTGTTCACTGTACGTACTATTACCAAGTGCATTTTTTCAATGTACCGATTTAAGGCGGCTTTATCCTCCTCCTGTTAACGAAGCTAGTCTACCAAACCTATGTTGTCCGAAATGTTGGCTTTACCCAATCTGATGTCTTTCAATGGTAATATCAGCGGGGCCGCCCGCGCGGTTCTCAAAACCGACCCTTGGCGTCAGCAATTCGTGTCGGTTTTAAGAACCGCGCGGGCGGCCCCGCCGACACCACCCAACCGCCGATACCACGGCCCCACCTACAATACTATCTACCAAACCCGTTTTTATGCTATCTGACGGCCAAACTCAATTTTCGCTTAATACGGTGTGAAAAGAACCAGTCGCTTTAATAGTTAACGTACACTTTAAAATAGTGTACGTTAACTATGCTTGTCAAAAGTATAAACTATCAAGAAACAGACCAAATTTATTTGTACTTATTTTATTAAAAATTTGCACCCAGAATCGTCACTGTGCTATTTGCTAAACGTACGGTCAAAGCATAGGTTCTGAACAAGACGCAACGCAGCAGGTCGTTATTCTATATCGAACTGATACGTACCGGATTGGAGCGTGTATGTCGAACTAGTGGCGTTCTGACCCCTTTGTGAAGCCTGGGTGAAAGGCTTTTTACTTTCAAACACCCGTTGTCCGCTGGCAACGGGGATGTCTACTGTAGCGGTTGAGTTAGGCGGAACAACCACGGTATAAGCAATACCTTTTCCTACCCGTTTCCAGCTTGAGCGAATTGTCCCATAAGGACTTTCATAAGTAGCGTCAAAGTGATTTAAGCCGGTGACGTAGTGCGGCTTAAGGAGTATATGTTTAAAACCGGGTCGTTGCGGATCGGGCTTAATACCACCAATGCCTTTAAATAACCAGGCACCAATTTCGCCAAACATGATATGGTTCATCGATATATCGCTCTTGGCATCAATCGGCCAGTTTTCGTAAAGCGTTGTCGCTCCGTTAACGATCCACCATCCCCAGGAAGGAAACGTTTCCTGCGAGGCTATCTTGTACGCTACATCGGCGTAGCCATTCTCGCTGAGTGCGTTCAGGATCGCTTTCGTTCCGAGTAATCCAACGTCCAAATGAAAGTTATCTGCTTCAACACGTCTAGCCAGATTAGCGGCTACTTTACTTTTTAATTCTTCGGGAACCAGTCCCCAATACAGCGGAATACTTAATTCAGTTTGCAGACCTGTTCCGTACTGAGCGGTTTGCCGGTTCAGGTATTTAGCATTGATGGCGGACTTAATCTTATCGGCCAACGCGGAGTAATACGCATAATCGGCTTCTTTACCCAACAGCTTAGCGGTCTTGGCCAGAATAGAAACGTCTGTGTAATAGTACGTTGACGAAGTAAGCTCTACGGGTGATTTTGATTTAACCGGAACCCAATCGCCCAGCCCCCACTCCGTTAGACCCGACGGACTTTGCTCATTGATGTGATCAACATAGCGTTTGATATTGTCGTAGCAATCCGCCAGCAACGTTGAATCGCCGTAGAACAGGTAGGCATTCCAGGGGATAATCGCAATGGTACTTGTCCAGTCAGGACCATTGGCCCATTCGTAGCCCCAGCCGCCAGTTGGAATAATGGCGGGTAATACGCCATTGGGCTGTTGTTCGTCGCGGTGATCAGCCAACCATTTCTCGTAAACCGTAATACCATCGAAATTATAAAGACCCGTTTCAATGGCGATGTGTGCGTCGCCTGTCCAGCCATTTTTCTCCCGTTGCGGACAGTCCGTTGGGTAGCCGAACAGGTTCGATAAGTAAGCATTATTGGTGGCCCACCAGATCTTGTCAATGGTTGGGTTAGACGATTTTAACTGACCGATTGGTGGTACATCGCTGTGCATAAAGTAGCCCGTCAGACTCGCGGCCGTTAGCTCGACCGCCTTGTTACTGGTCACCTCTACGTACTGAAATCCCTTATAATTGAAAAACGGCATAAACGACTCGTCTCCCTTGCCGCTTAAGGTAAACAGATCCGTTTGAAATGGATCGCTGGTACCGACAGGCCGGTAATGAACGTCGATGTTTGATTGGTCCACGTGTCCATTCGGGTAAAGTCGTTCGCCATGCTTTAAGCGAAGCACGGTTCCTGCCGATCCTTGTGCACGAATATGGCTCACACCGGCTATGTTACGCCCCAAGTCAAAAACATAGGTCGTATCGTTAAGCTTTTTAAACGTCTTCGTTGGAATCCGTTCGACGTTGCGGATGGGTTGAAGCGCCTGAGCAACAATCGTTTCGGAGGGTGTCGCCCGATAAATAACGTCCTTCCAGTTGCGGTCATCAAAATTTGCGGTATTCCAGCCGGGTTGCTCCAGTCGGGCGTCATAATGCTCAGCGGTGTAAATACTGTTGAACAGCAATGGGCTTAGCGCCGTCTTCCAGTCTTTACCGGACGTGATGGTTTCAACCGATCCATCGTCGTACGTAAGACGCAGGTCTAGACAAAAGGTAGGGCGACCGCGCCAGGGCGCTTCGTGAAAGTACCAGACGGCCGTCGATTGGTGGTTGTACCAACCGTTACCGAGCAGCACCCCGATGGCGTTTTTACCGGATTGCAAAAGAGACGTAACATCATGAGTTACATAGAGCGTCCGGCGATCAAAACGTGTGTACATGGGATCAAGGCGATGATTGCCCACTTTCTGACCGTTTATGTATAGTTCATACAAGCCTGCTACGGCTATATACGCCCTGGCTGATTTAATCTTCTTAGCGGCTTGAAAGCTCCTCCGGAAATATGGAGCCGGTTTAAGATTGATATCCCGGCTATCGCTGATCCATGACCCCTGCCAGTTTTTTTTATCCATCATGCCGGTTTCAAAGCTGGCTACGCTACTCGTTACCAACTTTACGCCGTCCTGGTCCCATGCTTCTACCCGCCAATAGTACTTGGTAAAGGGACGTAACGGTTTCCCGGCATAGCGCACAAGCTGTTGCCCTGACGTTAGTTTGCCCGAAGTCCACTCATTAGCCTGACCCTGGCTCACGGCTATTGAATCGGTGCCAACCGTGAGTTGGTAAGCCGATTGGGCTGCTCCCCGCCGGCTGTCATCCAACCGCCAGGTCAGTCGTGGCTTGTTCGCATCAATACCTAACGGATTGACCAGGTGTTCGCATTTTAAATGAACCGGCTTGCCAGCCGTTTGTCCATAAGCGGTGGTAGCCATGAGCAAAATACAGATGCTTATACGGGCGATTTGAAAGGCAGGTTTTAAAAAAATAGCGGTAAGGTTCAGAGCAGACATGTTGAAGTAAAAACGGGCTGTTGTATACCCGGTACGTATTGAATAAGCGAGAAACTAAACTTAAAACGAGACGGTCAATCCAGGGCGAAAGCAACATAGGTGTCGCCCGTTTTTGTGCCGAGCTTTCCCCCGCCAGTTGCCGCAATAACGACGTACTGCCTGCCATTGACGGTGTACGTGCTGGGGGTAGCGTAACCGCCAAAAGGTAGTTGCGCTTCCCATAAAATGGTACCGGTGTCTTTGTCAAAAGCTCTGATTTTTTCGTCTCGTGTAGCGGCAATGAATACTAGTCCACCTTTGGTAACGATACAGCCCCCAAAATTTTCGGTACCCGTTGGTGGAATTCCTTTTGCCACCAAGGCAGCGTATTCGCCCAGCGGTTTCTTCCAGGCTATTTCGCCCGTATTCAGATTGACGGCATTGAGCGTACCCCAAGGCGGAGCCGTCGCCGGGTAGTTGTCTTTATCCAAAAACTTGGTGTAGTTAGCCGCTCGGTACACGGGTTGACGATTCTCTTTTTTTATTACCGTTTGGCTGTCCATGTTCAACAAAAATTCGGCGAGTGCCTGAATCTCGTCTTCTGGAATTTGGGAGAACGCAGGCATGGCTCCGCGACCGTTTTTCACCAGTTGCACGATGTCGGCTTTCTTATACTTACCTGTCAGACTGGTTAATGCGGGGATACCACCGTTACCCTGCCGCTCAGCGCCGTGGCATCCTACGCACCCTTTTTCAAGGTATACCCGCCGACCCGGATGCTGCTGCAACGCCCCGGCAACGCCTTCTTTCGCATTAATATCAATCATTTTGATATGCCAGGCTAATTCATTGGCATTCACGTACAGCATGCCCGTAGTTGGATCGTAAGCTCCTCCGCTCCACTCGGCCCCACCATGTATTCCGTAATAAATAACCCCTTTCTGCGAAGGCGGCATGTACCAGCCTGTATCAGCGCTGCGAAATCGAGCTAAAGCATCGGCGTGTGCTTCGGGCGACAGATTAGTCAGATCAGCCTCCGTTACAACCTGTTTTGCGAAAGGCTTAGGCCATTTCACGTACGGCTGGGTTGGGTAGGCACTTTCTCCGGCCAAACTGGACGCTGGAACCGGGCGTTCTTCTACGTCTGAAAGCAGCTCTCCTGTCAGTCGATTGAACAGAAAAATAGTACCCGTCTTGGTCAACTGTACGACGCCGGGCACTTTCTTTCCCTTGTAACTGAAATCAGCCAGAATAGGCGCACTCGGCAAATCCAGATCCCACAGATCACGGTGGATCACCTGATAATGCCAGACGCGTTTGCCAGTCGTCGCGTTCAGGGCAACAATGCTGTTGCCGTAGAGTTGGGAACCTTTCTTTCCAGGACGGTAAAAATCATCCTTTGGCTGCCCGGTCGCGAAATAGACCATGCCCGCTTGCGGATCGACGGATAGTCCTCCCCACACATTTACCCCAGCCCCTATTTTCCAGAAATGGGGATTATCCCAGGTCTCATACCCGAACTCACCCGGCTTAGGGATGGTATAAAATGTCCACAGTTTTTTACCCGTTCGGATATCAAATCCGCTGACGTTGGCCGGGGCACTCCAACTCATTGAACCCAGGATGACAATGTCTTTATAGATTACGGGCGAAGCTGGCGAGGTGATCTTCATGTCGGACGCTGGCCGGACCAGCCCTTCATTCAAATCGACCCGGCCGTTCTGCCCAAAAGTGTCTACCGTTTTTCCGGTACGGGCATCAATAGCGCAGAGGTAATTGTTGGCGGTAAACAAAATGCGTTGATTTTCACCGTCCCGCCAGAAGGCGAGTCCCCGGTTTATCCCACCCATTTTCTCATTGGGTCGAGCCGGATTATATTTCCAGATTTCCTGTCCCGTAGTCGCGTTCACGGCCACAACCTCGTGAGCCGGGGTCGTTACGTACATCACTCCGTTAATGATCAACGGGTTACATTGTACGTTTCCTTTGGCATTTCCTGAATGATACGTCCACACTGGTTTGAGCCGGGCAACGTTTTCTCTTGTAATCTGATCGGCTTCTGAATAACGCGTTACACCGGCATCCCCATTCGTAACAGCCCAATCCAAATTATGGGTGGTTTTGCTACGATTGCTAATCATCCGCTGGCAACTAAAGACCAACAACGAAAAACTTAGAAAGGCTATGGCGTACTTATACGGCGTACGTTTTCGAAGGAAAACCCTATATGCCATTAGATGCTGCATTATGATGGTATATGATTGACAAACTACACGAGTCAGCGCATTGTCCAGATAGCTTCCACTGCTTTAAACAGGGGTTTGACTTCGGCAAATATACATAGTGTACGTACACTAAAGCCATAAATAGTCGTTTATCTACTGGCTTGTCTGCTAAATTTGAGAATTAGTTTGTCGCAAATTTGCCAACGTAATGAGCAGAGCATCTTTGAGTACTGGCTATTACTCTCTTAACCAGACAAAGGATTATGCATTACATGAAGACGTGGTCAACAACCGTTCCTCTCTGAATGCCTATAAAGCTCTAGTGTCCTGAATTCGGATACAATCCTCCAAGAAACGGTTACTCTGCCCCCCCAGCGCTTGCCTACTTTTGTGGCGGTCAACATAAACGATAATACCAACTTATGAAACGGGTAAACTTAGGAAGCCAGGGGCTGGTGGTGCCTGCACTTGGTCTGGGCTGCATGGGGATGACTGCAATGGCCCACAGGGATATCTATGGAAAAGCCGATGAAGCCGAGGCT
>NZ_JALPRF010000004.1:0-300757 GCF_023196085.1 Spirosoma liriopis | reverse complement strand
CAGGTTGCCAAGTCTTCAAGGATCATATTAGTCCATCGCCTGTCACTCAGGTAGCGTCTGGTCTAGTCAGCCCGCTGGGTCTGGAGGCAGATAGCCAGGGTCAATTGTGGGTTACTGAAGCTGGCAGCGGAACGACAAACGACGGACAACTGAGCCTGATTACGCAAGACGGTAAGGTCTATCCAGTGGTTAAAGGATTTTCCTCGGAGGTAAGTCCCGAAGGGGCCGTGTTTGGCCTTAATCACCTGCTGCTTCAAGGTAACACGTTATGGCTGCTGCACGGGGTTGAAGGCCGATTATACCGGTTTGACATTACTTCATTCAAGCCAGGAGACGCTCCTCTGAATGCTGCTAATTTGAGTTATGAAGATATTGGCTCATTTGTCAAAGCCTACTCATTTCAATCCGATACCGATGCATCGGATGTGTTTAATCTGACCGTAGGGCCGGATGGCGACCTGTTTATAGTCGATGCTGCTGCTAATGCAATTATCCGTCGAAAAGCCACTACGGGCGCGTTCAGCGTATTTGCTACCATTCCACCTATCATTCATCCGGGCGGGGATACATTGGAAGCTGTACCAACGGGCATTGCTTTCGATGGCCGGAAATTTCTGGTCAGTAACTTCTCCGGTTATCCATACCCAAGCGGGCAGGCACCCATCTATCAGTTCGACCTGAATGGTAACGAGTCTACATTTCAGACAGGCTTAACGACGCTGACCGACATCGAACTGGGACCAGATGGACAGCCGGTCGTGCTTGAATACGGCCAATGGAATGGGCAGGGTTTCGACGAGCGTTCAGGCCGGATTGTTCGTTCATCGGTTCAGGCGAATACGGCCTTACTAAGCGGTTTAAACTTCCCTAATTCGATCAAGCGTGTTGGACCAACTACGTATTACGTCGCCCAGACGTTTGACGGCACTATTCAAAAAGTAACCCTTTAGCCCTTCTAACTACCTTTCTTATATGTGGTCTGATGGCTAGCTGATAGTGAACCTCTGTGGTTCAAACTACAAAAGGTACCTAAAGGCGCTAGACACGGCGGGGTTGGTTTCACAAAACCGACCCCGCCGTGTCTAGCGCCTTTACGCTTATTAGGCAGAGCCTGCTTTGCCTATACATTCGTGCGTCATTGATTACCAAGGATACTACTAAATTAAAAACATAGCACTAGCTTGATCGGTAAAAAATGCCTGAGAAAACGCGGTTATTATAATATAAAATTATTTCACATAACTTTATTGATCTAAAAGTCTGGTCGCTGTAGCGTCAGCATCCAATCAGGTTTCCTAATCCTACCAATATGAACGAAAGTATTCCGGAAATAGAGGAAGAAACGTTGCTGAATGGACTGCGCGCTGGTGAGCTAAACGCATTCCAAACCATTTATCAGCATTATTGGTATCCTTTATTTCTGGTCGCTTTCCGGAAGCTGAAAAATAAAGAAGTTGCTGAGGAGTTGGTGCAGGATATCTTCGTGAAGCTCTGGGAGCGAAGAGCTACGGTCCGGATAATCCACTTGCGCTATTACCTTTTTTCGGCTATCCGCTATGCCGTTATTGACCATATCCGGACTCAGATAACTCAAGAACAATACAATACCTACTACCGGGCCTTTCTGGTGCAGGAGGACGCTACAACCGAGGAAACCATCCTGGGCAATGAACTGCTGGCAATTCTGGAAGATGGTCTGGAAACACTACCCGAAAAGTCAAAGGAAATCTTTCGGTTAAATTATTTAGATAACTGGTCCGTCGCCAGAATAGCTACTCATTTGCATCTTTCGGAAAAAGCCGTTGAGTATCACTTGACCAAGGCCGTGAAGTTTCTACGAATGCACTGCAAAGAACACTTCATCATTCTGTTGCTCTACTATATTTTCTACTGTGAGTAATCCAGGCTTTCTATTAACTGACAGGTGGTATCTTATATATCTTCAATTGTATTATTCTAATTGATTAAGTGGTTTTATGTGATTATTCTATAACTGTTTCAATAAGTTTTAAAAGCATTTAGGGAAAGCGTCTTGTCAAACGACTTGTGTAAGGTAGGAGGGAGCAAAGCCTACCTGGAAGTAGTATGAACAAGGAAGAGTTTGGCCGACTGCTGTTGCGCTACCAGCGTGGCGAATGCACCGAACAGGAGGCCCGCCTGATTCATGAATGGTACGACCAGTTAGCGCACGATTCACAGGAAGCTTTATCACTGGAAGAGAAAGATCAGGCGGAACAGCGAATCTGGTCAGCGATCCGTCATCGCGCAGTCGAGGAGGCAGCACCCATAGTTCGTCAGCAACCGCTGGGACGAGAGTATTCGTTTGGTTTCTATGCCCGATTGGCCGCGTCAATCGCTGCTATTTCCTTGCTGGCTGCGTTGTATTTCAGTCGAGGTTATTTTACATCTCCCGTCAAGGAAACGGCTTACTTACCGTCAGGAAGCAATGTGCGGCATCTGACCAATTCGGGCGCTTATCCACAAACACTCGTCCTAGACGATAAGAGTATCGTCACGCTGATGCCAGGCGGCAGCCTGACCTATCCTAACGTATTTGCGGCTAGCCAGCGCGAAGTCCACCTGACGGGAAACGCCTTCTTCAAGATTACCAAAAATGCGCGTAAGCCCTTTCGGGTTTATAGCAGCAAGTTGGTAACGCAAGTGCTGGGCACCAGTTTTTGGGTGAAAAATGAAGTGAAACTAAATCGTATTGAGGTAGCCGTGGTCACCGGTAAAGTAGCCGTGTATGAACAACAGCAAACCGCTCGTAAACGGGTAACCTTGACGCCAAACCAGCAGGTGTCTTATTCGGCTGAAGCTCCCTGGCTCCAGACTGGTCTGGTCCGCAATCCAATTCCCATTGATTCTTCCGTAACAATCGCGTTTAATGATGTTCCGCTGACGGCTGTATTAAAGCGATTGGAAAAACGCTACGGTATTGCGTTAACGGCGCGTAACCGAAACATGCAATACTGCACCTTCACCGGCGATATTACCGATTTGACAATGGATGAGCAGTTGAATATTATCTGTCAATCCGTCAACGCCAGCTACGTCCGAAAAGGCACCCGTATTTTGATTAGCGGTTCTGGTTGCTACCCATAAACTGCTTTCTGTTGAAGTCTGTACTCACTTTAAATCCTTGAATTTCATGTAAATCACTTTTCTAATTTCTGTAGAAGCAAAAAAGCCGATAGTGTGCCACCACTACCGGCCAAGAAAGAACCCGCTTCTGTGCCACCAGAATTGACTTATTCGCTTTCGAGTAAGTGCGGGATTGTTTGTTCCATTTTTTCGCAAAAAAGAACTCGATTAAAAGTATGAAAAGAATTCGACACTTGAAATTGTGTGCATCCGTTGGCATGCTTATGAAACTGTCCCTGACCCAATTGATCCTTGCTCTATTACTTACTACGTTAACCTACGCGCATCCTAGTAGCGCGCAGGAAATTCTGGAGCGGACGATTGATCTGCAACTGGAAAAAACAAGTTTGCAGAACGTTCTAAACCAGATTGAAGTCCAGGCTTCCGTCAAGTTTGTTTACAGCAAAAAGATAATTCAGGCCGATCGGCTGGTGTCGATACGGGCTTCCAACGAGCGACTTCACGAGGTGTTGAAAACGCTTTTGGGGCCATTGTCCATTAGCTATCGCGTGGTTTCCGGACGGGTTCTGCTCACCCGAGAAGACATGCAGGGTGCCGTTCTGAATCCAGCAGTTCCTTCGGCGCTGGCGGTTTCGGGTACGGTCATTGACGATCAGAGTCAGGGCCTACCGGGGGTTAGTGTCGTTGTAAAAGGTACGCAAACTGGTACGGTCACCGACGTTAACGGACATTATTCAATCAATGCACCCGACGGAGCGGCAACGCTGGTTTTTTCCTTTATCGGTTATCAGACGCAGGAAATCGCCATAAACGGACGTACGGTAGTTGATGTTAAGCTCGGATCGGACGTTAAATCCTTGTCCGAAGTGGTTGTGGTTGGCTACGGCACCCAGAAGCGTAGTGATGTCACGGGTGCGCTTGCATCCGTCAGTAGTAAAGAACTCAATGCGTTTCCGGTTGTCAATGCCGCGCAGGGATTGGCGGGCCGGGCGGCTGGTGTGCAGGTTATTCAGAACTCCGGTGCGCCGGGTTCAAACATCAGCATTCGGGTACGGGGCGGCAATTCGCTGCTGGGTAACAACGAACCGCTGTACGTTGTCGATGGGTTTGCGCTTTCGGGGAGTCCTACGACAATTAACCCCGCTGATATTGAATCGATTGAAGTGCTGAAAGATGCGTCCGCTACGGCTATCTACGGATCACGCGGGGCCAATGGTGTTGTGCTGATTACGACGCGAACTGGTAAAAGTGGCTCCAACCGGGTGAATATCGACAGCTACGTAGGATTTCAGCAGGTACGCAAAAAACTGTCGTTATTGAACGCTACGGAGTTTGCTCAGATTGCCAACGAACGGGCAAAGAACGATGGCCTTCAACCTTATTTTACACCCGAACAGGTTAATTCGTTTGGTGAGGGTACCAACTGGCAGGATGCCATTTTCCGATCTGCGCCCATCCAGAACCACGTCGTTACGTTTTCGGGAGGTAGTGAAAAAACGCAATACTCCATTTCCGGCAGTTTTTTCGACCAGGACGGTATTGTTATTGGGTCCGGCTATCAGCGCTATTCCGTACGGGCGAATATCAACCAAAAAATCAATGATAAGCTGAAACTCAATTACTCCAGTGTATTGAGCCGGACTGGTAATCGGATGATTTCCAATGACAATAGTTCACGGGGGAATGGCGTGGTGTCCGCAGCGCTGACCGCTCCGCCAATGATTGCGCCCCGGGATGCCAATGGCAATTATTCGAACGTAGTGCCGTATTCGTTTAGTCCCAATGCTGCTGAAAACGCGGTGGCATTGGCGCTAGAGCGATTGAGTGAAAGGACGGGGAGCAGTGTATTAACGAATTTAGGCTTAACCTATGAGTTTATTCCCGGCCTAACATTACGCGTTTCGGCGGGGGTTGATTATGCAAACTCCCGAACCGATTATTATTCGCCGAGACTTTTCAAAGCGTCTCCGTCCGGGGTAGGTACTACGACTTATGAAACACGGACTAATTTCCTGAACGAAAATATTCTTAATTACACGAAGACAATCAATCAAGTTCATTCGCTAGCCTTCACCGGGGGAGTTACGTACCAAAGCGAACAGTTTAACCGGAACATAACGGGAGCTAGCGGTTTCACAACGGATGTGCTCTCAAATAATAATTTGCAATCAGGAAGTGTCATTCAAACACCGACTGTTCTTGTTACAAACTGGAAACTATTTTCTGGTTTGGCCCGTGCTAATTATTCCTATCGCGACCGGTATCTAGTTACGGCCAGCATACGGGCTGATGGTTCTTCCCGATTCGGTGTATCCAGCAAATGGGGGTATTTTCCGTCGGCGGCTCTGGCCTGGCGCGTCAGTGAAGAGCCTTTTATCAAAAGCCTGACCTACGTTTCCAACCTGAAACTGCGGCTGGGCTGGGGGCAAACAGGCAGTACGGCAATCGATCCGTACCAGACGCTCAATACATTGAATTCATCTCAGATTGTTTTGGGTAACGATTTGTACACCGGCTTCGCTCCTGGTAATACGCAGCCTAACCCTGATCTAAAATGGGAAACGACAAGCCAAACCAACGCTGGGATAGATTTTGGCTTTTTCAACGAACGGCTACGTTTCACAGCGGATTATTACGTAAAAAACACGAATGATCTGCTGGCAAATGTGCTGCTCCCGTCGTCATCCGGTTATTCGAGCCAGATTCAAAACTTGGGTACCATCCGCAATCAGGGTGTTGAACTTGATTTGGGCGGAAATATCTTAACCGGCGCGTTTAAATGGGATGCTAACGTCAATTTTGCTGCTAATCGCAATAAAGTTATTAAGCTTGCTTCGGGCAGTGACGTGTTTGGTCAGGCGCTGGACATTCCCCTCAACGTTTCCATTAACCTGGTGCGGGAAGGTCAGCCGGTTGGCGTTTTCTTCGGCTACCTGGAAGATGGGCTGAATGAAAATGGTACGATCAAGTACAAAGACCTTGACGGAAACGGCACGATCAATAATCTCGACCGTACAATTATCGGTAATCCAAACCCGAAATTCATCTATGGGTTCAACAATAACTTCTCTTTCAAAAACTTCACGCTGAACGTTTTCTTGCAGGGTGTACAGGGAGCAGACATTTTCAATTTTAACCTGTCGAATCAGGCCAACGCCTTCAATTTTGGTGAAAATCAGGTAAGGAGTTCACTCGATCGGTGGACACCGGAAAATCCGAATGTAAACGCCAAAAACCCGAAAGTAAGTATTAGTACGACCTTTCGCGAATCCAATCGCTTCGTCGAAGATGGCTCTTTTATGCGCGTCAAAAACGTGCGGCTGGGCTACAACCTGCCAGTTTCCAAATTGCAGATCAACTGGTTGAAAACCGCTCAGATTTACGCCAGCGCCCAGAATCTACTTACGTTCACCAAGTATTCCTGGTTTGATCCGGAAGTCAGCAGCCGGGGTGGAGCAGCATCGATTAGTGTAGGCATCGACCAGACTAGTTACCCCGTTGCCAAGACCTTCACGTTCGGAGTCAGTGTCGGATTTTAATTTTCAGCCGCCCAATTCATGAAAAAGATACTATTCATTATTGCCACTTTAGCCGTGTTTTCTTCCTGCGAAACCGCATTGGAAGAAGTTCCGGTTGATCGCCTGACCGAGGAGAATTTTTACCAAAATGCCACTGATGCCCGTTCCGCGACCTACGCTATTTACCAGGCAATCCGGGAGTTCGGCTATTATGGTACAGTACACCTGCTGGAACAGGAAGCCAACACCGACTACGCCAACGGACGTGGTTCTTACGCCATTATCAGCGAATACCAGGGGCTGGATGGAACAAACATCGGTCGGGTTGAAGGAATCTGGGCGTTTTGTTACCGGGCTATTCTGCGTGCCAATATTGCCCTGGAGCGTATTCCGGCCATTGCCATGAACGAAAATGATAAAAAGACGTTGCTGGCCGAGGCTCGGTTCCTGCGGGCGCTGGTGTATTATGACCTGGTACGTGGCTGGGGACCGGTACCGATCCGGACAGTCTCTAAAGGGTCAAACGACGTTGCTCGTTCCCCGGTAGCGGATGTCTACAAACTCATTCTGGATGATCTGGCGGTGGCTGAGGCCGACTTACCCGCAGCACCGGTTGTCGCCGGTCAGCCAACAAAATGGGCAGCCAAAACGTTTCTGGCTGATGTGTACCTGACGCGGGGAGAATGGGCGTTGGCGCGCGATAAAGCCAAGGAGGTGATGGACGCTAAAGTGTATTCGCTCGTTCCGGTACAAACGGTTGCCGACTTTGAAAAGATCTACGGAGCTACGGCCATCACTAGTTCAGAGGATATTTTTTCGCTGAAATACTCGTCGGCGGGTGGTCAGGGCTTCCAGTATCTGCTTTACATTCACGCAGAGAATACGCAATACTCACCGCCCGGTTTCCGCACCATTTATGCACGGCAGACGTTTCCGCTCATTGCTAACTGGGATGCTAAAGATTTGCGGAAGGAGTTCAATCTATACGGCCAATACGTAAACCGCACAACGGGCCAGACCATTACCTTACCCGTAAATGAGCCTTATCAGTTTCGCAAATTTAAGGACCCCTCTTCGGTTGCGGCCAACGCCAGTGGCAACGATCTTCCTATTTTCCGGTATGCCGATGCGCTCTTGATTTATGCCGAAGCAGCCAGCCAGGCCGCCGGTGGACCTGCTGCTGACGCCTATGCTGCTGTCAATCAGGTTCGGCGGAGAGCTTATGGTGTGGATATCAACACACCGAACGCTGCTGTTGATCTGGTTGGTTTAAGCGCGCAGGCGTTTCGGGATGCGGTGCTTCAGGAAAGAGCCTACGAGTTTATGATTGAAGGCAAGCGCTGGAACGACCTCAAGCGGTTGGGCGTCGACAGACTAAAAGCCATTATTCTGGCGGCTAAAGGCAAGACGGTTAAAGAGTCGCACCTGCTATGGCCCATTCCGAAAGTGGAGATTGACAACAACGGATTGATCAACGCCGAGGACCAGAATCCTGGCTACTAACTACTATTTAGAATTACGTTCAGGTGGTCGCACCAACTGCTGATCGCCTGAACCAATTTTTATCAACTGTCTTATTCTGTACTTATGAAAAAAACGGGGCTATACCTCCTGTGCTTGCTATTGCTAACACTTTCAGGCAACGTTCAGGCGCAGAACCAGTCGTACGATATCTGTATTTACGGCGGTACATCGGCGGGCGTCATCGCAGCTTATACCGCAAAGAAAACCGGAAAGACGGTACTGCTGATCGAACCGGGCCGGCATCTGGGTGGCATGAGTTCGGGCGGTCTGGGCTACACGGATATTGGGAACAAATACGCCATTACGGGATTGGCCAACGATTTTTACCGACGGATGGGTCAGCACTACGGCAAGTTTGAACAATGGATTTTCGAACCCAGCGTAGCCGAGAATCTTTTCAAGGACTATTGCAAACGGGGAGATGTTCCGGTTATATACGAACACCGGTTGGTCGATGTCGAGAAAAAAGGTATTACTATTCAGCAGATTACGCTCGAAAGCTCCACAAAGCCTACCAAATCTACCAACCGGACAATCCGGGCCAAAATGTTCATTGACTGTTCTTACGAAGGTGATTTGATGGCGAAAGCCGGGGTTTCGTACACGGTTGGGCGCGAGGCCAACAGCCAGTATAACGAAACGTTCAACGGCGTTCAGGTCATGGAAGGACACCAGATGCCCGAGGGTACGGATCCTTATGTCACACCGGGCGATTCGAAAAGCGGTTTACTATGGGGTATTCATCCAACAAGCCCGCAGCCCGCCGGATCGGGGGACAAAAAGATTCAGGCTTACAACTTCCGCATCTGCCTGACTAACAAACCGGAAAACAGGGTACCCATCACCAAACCTGACGATTACGACCCCAAGAAATACGAACTGTTGCTTCGGATTATCGAGAAACGGGGTTGGAAATCAATCAATAACGTTTTTATCTGGAGCCTGATGCCCAATGGTAAAACGGACATTAACAACCGAAATGGGTTCTCGACCGATATGATTGGTATGAACTGGGACTACCCGGATGCGGATTATACCACCCGTGCCAAAATCTGGAACGACCACGTTAGCTACTCCAAAGGGTTACTGTACTTTGTGGGCAATGACCCCCGAATACCGACGGCTATGCGCGACGAAATGCAAAAATGGGGCTACCCCAAGGATGAGTACACCGACAACGGTAACTGGACTCATCAACTCTACGTTCGGGAGGCCCGGCGGCTGGTTGGTGAACTAGTGATGACGCAGAATCATTGTCAGGGTCGCGAAACGGTAACGGACGGCGTGGGCATGGCGGCTTACACGATGGACTCGCACAACTGCGACCGGCAGATCATCGATGGGTTTGTGAAAAACGAGGGTAATGTCGAAAAGGGAGGCTTCGGGCCGTATCCGGTTTCATACCGCGCCATCATTCCCAAACAGAAAGAAGTTAGTAATCTGCTGGTTCCGGTTTGTTTGTCAGCCACGCACATTGCCTACGGCTCTATTCGGATGGAACCCGTGTTCATGGTGCTGGGTCAGTCGGCTGCGGTAGCTGCGGGTATGGCGATTGATGCCAAACAGTCTGTTCAAACCATTGATGTAAAAAAATTACAGCAACGACTGGCATCTAACCCACTTGCCGACGGAAGTGCGCCCGATATTCTGATAACCAGTGACAATGCCGCTCAGACAACGACGCAGGGAAGTTGGGTAAAACGTACATCCGGTGGTTACGGTCCTTCGTTTTTTGTCGATACGACGGGTCATCAGGAAGCAAAATCCATTCGCTTCAAACCCACCATTCCCAAAGCGGGTAAATACGCGATTTACACCTACGTACCCAAAGTGCCGAAAGCCGCTTCTCAGTCAACCATTGACGTCTTTGACGGTCAACGGAAAATGGAGAAAACGATTAGCAGTGCGGATGTGAAAGTAGCGGGTCAAACATCTGGCGAATGGGTGCATCTGGGCGATTATCAACTGCCCGCCGGAAATAACGCTTATGTTGAAATCACTAGTAAAGGCGCAACGGGTGCCGTTGTTGCCGATGACGTTCTGTTTGTTCCTGAAAAACGGCTATAACTTTTCTATTAGACCTAACACTTTATTGATTGACAATGACTAAACCCTCCTTTTCTGGATTAATATCTTCTGTTAACGAGTTCGTAGCAAGTCTGATTTTAAGCTGCTTAGCACTTTTGTTAACTGTTTTTACCGCTGCTAATGCCGCCCGACCAGTGGCGGTTCGACGCGCCGATGTCATTATTTACGGAGGAACGGCATCCGCCGTGACAGCCGCCGTTCAGGTAAAAAAAATGGGTAAGTCGGTGCTGATTGTTTCGCCGGACAAACACCTCGGGGGACTGTCGTCGGGCGGATTAGGCTTTACTGATACGGGTAATAAAGAAGTAATTGGAGGCTTATCCCGCGAATTTTACCAGCGCCTTTATCAGCACTATCAACAGGATTCGGCCTGGAAATGGCAGAAACGGGATGAGTACGGCAACAAAGGGCAAGGGACACCGGCTATCGATGGCAACGCTCGTACCATGTGGATTTTTGAACCCCACGCGGCTGAGCAGGTTTTTGAGGATTTCGTTCGGGAAAATAAGCTGACTGTTTACCGAAACGAATGGCTTGATCGGTCATCGAAGGGCGTTACAAAAAAAGGAAGTGCCATTCAATCGTTCCGTACGCTGAGCGGACAGATTTACGAGGGCAAGATGTTTATCGACGCTACTTACGAAGGCGACCTGATGGCCGCTGCGGGGGTACGTTACCACATAGGTCGGGAAGCAAACAGCGTGTATGGGGAAACTTGGAATGGCGTGCAGCCCAATGTGTTCCAGCACGGTCATTATTTCAAAGCCAACGTCAGCCCTTATAAAGTGCCAGGAGATCCCAAAAGTGGTTTACTGCCTGAAATCGCTCCGGATGGGCCGGGCGAAAAAGGGGCGGGTGACCATAAAATTCAGGCGTATTGTTTTCGGATGTGCATGACGAACAACCCCGAAAACCGCGTGCCGTTCCCGAAGCCCGAAGGGTACGACCCAACTCGTTATGAGTTGCTGGGCCGGGTATTTGACAGTGGCTGGCGCGAAACCTTCCAGAAATTTGATCCAATCCCGAACCGTAAGACGGATACCAATAACCACGGGCCGTTCAGCAGCGATTATCTCGGTAAAAATTATGATTATCCCGACGCTACGTACGACCGTCGGCGGCAGATTATCCGGGATCATCAACTGTATCAGCAGGGGTTGCTATACTTCATGGCGAATGATAAACGCGTTCCGGATGACGTTCGGCAGGCGGTAAGTCAGTGGGGACTGGCGAAGGATGAGTTTACGGATAACGGCAACTGGCCGCACCAGATTTATGTTCGCGAAGCCCGGCGGATGCTCGGTATGTTTGTGATGAAAGAAGCCGACGCGCTGGGGAAAACGGATGTGCCCCAACCCATCGGCATGGGTTCCTACGCACTGGACGCGCACAATGCCCAGCGATACGTCCGGCCAGATGGTTTTGTGCAGAACGAGGGAGATATTGGCGTACATCCTGATAAACCTTATTCCATTTCTTACGGCTCTATTTTGCCCAAGGAGTCTGAATGCAATAACCTGCTGGTGCCGGTCTGCGTATCCAGTTCACACATCGCCTACGGTTCGATTCGGATGGAGCCGGTCTTTATGATCCTAGGCCAGTCAGCCGCTACTGCTGCCGTCCTTTCGATTGACAACAAGGTAGCGCCCCAGCGGTTGCCTTACGCTACCTTACAAGCGGTGCTTCTGAAAGATCAGCAACGATTGACTTTGTATTAAGCCGCACCGAATACTACAACCTTTAAGAGCTTCATAAAGTGACTTTCCAGAAAAGTATACTACAACCAGAGGATGATAGAAGTCTTCTGGTTGTAGTATACTGTATTGGCTCCATTTCCCGGATCTTTTAGCAGAACAAAGGCTTTTCTAAATCTTTAATACATTCCCACATTGTAAAAAAAAGAATTTGTTAAAAATGCAAGTTCCGATAAGCCTTACTTATTGGACATAATAATTTTTCAATGTTGGTGGAATGGGCAATCTAGTAATTAGTTCGATGCAACACGTGACCCATTCTTACGAAATACAGTCGGACTTAATCCTTTCTGTTTTCTGAAAAACTTGTTGAGATGACTTTCATCAGTGAAGCCTAGTTCTGCGGCAATTTCATTGATGCGCATAGCACTATGTAATAGCCGAGCTTCGATTAGCTTCGTTCGGTAGTTGGTAATGTATTGCTGAAGAGTTACACCCGTGTGTTTCTTGAAATATCGCCCTAGATAGGTTTCGGAGATGCCGAAATGTTGGCTAACTGCTTCCGCCCTGATTTTTTCGGGTTCGTAGATATGGTTCTGAATGTAATTTAGGATAGCTAAAGCCCGCTCATCCGTTTGGGCGTTCGTCTTTTCGGGCATGTAGCGCGCGATGTTACGGGCTACAATCACAATCAATGTATTTACTAACTGGCCGATCAACTCCTGGTTGTACAGGTCACGATTGACATACTCACGAATAATAGCTTCTACTATCGGTCGTACCAACTGTTTATCTGGTAAGTTTTTCAAAACGCAGCCCGGTTGGTGGTTAGCGTTTTGGAGAATAAACTCAAGCCGTTGAATGTCTTCGGTGTGAAATGCTTTTGATTTTATATAGATATCCGTGAAGCGTAGGAAAAAGAACTCCGTTGTCGTTTCAATATCGAACGAATGACAATCGTCCGGCGTCAGCAAAAACATATGACCGGTTCGGTACGAAAACCGATTCTGGTTGATGCATTGAATCCCCGTACCCGAAATAACGTAGACCAGTTCAAAGAACAAATGCCGATGTTCCTCCTTTGGATACTCATCAAGCGTTTTATAAACGATCTCGAACGGCTGATGAAGACTTTCTCGTTTCATGGTTTAAAAGTACTGATTTAAAGAAAACTTATACCGTATATGCTATGATGATACGGTATAAGTTTGCACCTTTAATCAACTAATGACATGAGAGCAATCGTACTAAATGAATTTGGGGGTGTCGATCAACTTGTAATCACAGACGTGCCAAAGCCAACAATAAAGGAAGATGAAGTCCTTATCAAGGTAAAAGCAATTAGTATTAATCCTGTTGACGTAAAAACCAGAGCGGGCAAAGGCATTGCCGGACGGCTGCGGGATAACCGTCCGCTTATTATCGGTTGGGATATTTCCGGTACCATCACTGAGGTGGGCGAGCAGGTCACCGATTTTAAAATTGGCAGGGAGCGCTCAAATCCCACGTTTCGCAGACCTATTCATTCGATAACATGGAAAAGGCCCATTTACAGCAGGAGACGGGTAAAACAAAAGGCAAACTGGTCATTACGTTAGATTAAAACATGCGTTAAGCCATTAACGTTTAGATTTACTGCCGTATAATCGTTGCTCGTTGACTATGGATAAAACCTTTCAGTGCCTGCTCGTTTCTTCGAATGAAACAGGTGGCTACGACACCACAATCTCTACGAAACAGGTAATCGATTTGCCCGCTAGAGACGTATTGATTCGAGTTCACTATTCTTCGTTGAATTACAAAGATGCTCTATCCGCTTCGGGTAACAAAGGTGTAACGAGAAGCTATCCGCATACACCGGGAATAGACGCTGCGGGGGTTGTCGAGGCTTCCCATAGCGCCCACTGGCAACCAGGTGACGAAGTTATTGTTACCGGTTTCGATCTGGGAATGAATACCAGCGGAGGGTTCGCTCAGTACATTCGTGTACCAGCAAACTGGATTGTTAGACGGCCTGAATCGCTGACACTGCGGGAGAGTATGATCTACGGAACTGCTGGATTCACAGCCGGATTGAGTGTAGCCGCTCTGCTCAAAAACGGTTTAACTCCTGATCATGGAACCGTTTTGGTGACAGGCGCTACGGGTGGCGTAGGCTCGGTTGCGGTCGGTATTTTGCACCGACTGGGGTTTGCCGTAATAGCCGTGAGCGGTAAGGCAACTGCCCACGACTTTTTGACTTCACTCGGAGCGACTGACATTATTCCGCGTTCGGATATGGACGATACGTCTGGTAAAGCCTTGTTAAAATCTCGTTTTGCCGGAGCTATTGATACCGTCGGTGGTAATGTATTGGCTACGGTCATTAAGAGCACCGAATACGGTGGGACCGTAACCTGCTGCGGTAACGTCAACGGTGGGGATCTACCTCTTTCTGTCTTTCCTTTTATTTTACGGGGTGTTCAATTAGTAGGGATCGATTCCGTGCAATTTCCCATTGATCAGCGAGCGGCTGTTTGGGAGCGCTTAGCTAATGACTGGAAACCCGCTGCCCTCGAATTGATGACGTATGAGATTGGCTTAGCTGCGCTTCCTGAAGCTATTCAGACGATTTTGAAAGGCCAGATGCAGGGACGCACTTTGGTCAGAATCGATTGAAACTTTATTTCAAACCCAAACTGGTGACCGATTATATTGATTCATGTACGATGCAATCGGTCACCAGTTTGGATTTTTTCCATTTACCGCAATAGCTCGTCTGAGTTATTCAGCACCTGGCGATCTACGGCCTGCATGTATTGCCTTCGTAACCAGCGACTGAGACCATCTAATCCGGGGAAAAGGACTCGCTCGTTAATGTTGGCCTGATCAAGCTTATCCCGAATTTCCCATTTCAGTTCTTGGGCAACCCGAATTTTTCGGTACGTATCGGGTCGTTCGTTTAACCAGCTTTCTAAACCGATCGTTGGGTTAGACATAACGGAAAACAGGGCGTATTGATTAACGATACGATCATCAATTGATGGCGGTTCGAAAAACAACGCAAAAGTGTTATCGGCCTGAGCGT
Organism: Spirosoma liriopis; assembly: GCF_023196085.1. Classification (NCBI taxonomy): domain Bacteria; kingdom Pseudomonadati; phylum Bacteroidota; class Cytophagia; order Cytophagales; family Cytophagaceae; genus Spirosoma; species Spirosoma liriopis. The sequence goes on along the minus strand of NZ_JALPRF010000004.1, from coordinate 285,761 downwards.
CAAAGTCCCGCAACGAAAGAATATCACTCAGCATGTCTATTGTAAACACGTCTGCTCCTTCTTCCGCCAGCAAATGACTCAGGGCTTTTGGCAGTTCTTGATGCACTTTTTTATAATCCAGGCACCAAATAACGCCGTCTCGGTCGTAGAGTTCTACGTCCGCCGTAACGAAATGGAGAGCCACATAAGGCGAAAATGTCCAATCCATCAGGCGCGTTGGTAAGCCATGATGTTGTGCGACCGAAAGCCAGTACCAGAAGGAATCTCAGTCAACTACATTATGAAGCGCATACTTCTTAAAGTTGCGTAACAAATGGCCTTCGATCTGATCGCAGTTTTCGCTCATCCGCATCAACGATGTGTTCAGCGTATACGACTCGTCAGGTAATCCCCGAAAGGCAAATGGCGGCCGAAAACGTTGGATGGTTGGCATCCAGGCGTCTTCGTACAAATACTCCATGAGCTGATTCCAGGATGTGGCGCGTACTTGATTCATAACAGAGGAAAGTAGAATAGGTAAACGGCCCGGAGCAAGGACAAGTAACGACCACGTCTTAACTTTTAGGTTGCAGCGATGGTAATACGTGTTGACCGAAATCAGCAATAAACTGCTCGTGTTCCAGATTGACGTTGTGCAGAATCAGCTGTTCGAAACCCATGTTCAAGTCGTCCTGTAGCCAGGCCATGTGTTGCTGAACATCGGCAGAGATACGTACCATCTTATCAACCTCTTGCAGATTTACCATCTCCCCCGCCATATCAAACTGATCAGGCGTCCGCAATTCCGTTAGCATCGCGTTGGGGAAAATGTTGGACCGCCACTGGTCGTAAGCTCCCTGCTGAGCGGCTTCTTTGGTTGCTGCGTAAGATAGCTGAACTTTCAAATGCATCGGTTTGCCCTCACCACCACCGCGCCGGAAAGCGTCAACAACCTCTTGCAACTTTTCTTTCGGTTGCGATATTGTCAGCAGCCCGTCGGCCCAGCTACCAACCCATTCGGCTGTTTTACTCGTTACCGCTGCGCCAAACAGTAGCGGTTTTACGTCCGGACAGGTGTAGAGTTTAGCTTCTTCAACCGTAACAAGGCCCTTATGGGAGACCGTTTCACCCGCCCACAGCGCTCGCATAATGTCGACGCATTCTTTTAAGCGGGCGTTACGATCGGCTTTCGACGGCCATTTGTCGCCAGTTATGTGTTCATTGAGCGACTGGCCTGTTCCTACCGCAATCCAAAAACGCTCGGGAAACATTTCTGCCAGCGTAGCGGCCGCCTGAGCGATAATAGCGGGATGGTATCGTTGTCCGGGCGCATTCACCACGCCAAAGCTTAGCGAGGTAGCCTGCAAAGCGGCTCCCAGCCATGACCAGGCAAAGCCACTCTCGCCCTGGCGATTGCTCCAGGGGTTGAAATGATCGGACGAGGACGATGCGGTAAAGCCTGCCTGTTCGGCCCGTTTTACGTAGTCTAATAAAACACTAGGTTTAAATTGCTCGTGCGAAGCGTGATAGCCAATCTTAATCATGTACTGTCGATGAAATAAGTTGCGTACTGTATTTTATTCTAAAAGCGGTTATAGATCTCCGTCCACTCTCGTAGCTGTTCTTCAGTTTGAGCGGTAATCTGGCCGGGTACTAATCGCCAGGTCCAGTTGTTGTCAGCCGAAGCTGGGTTGTTGATGCGGGCGGACTCATCTAATCCTAGTACATCCTGAATGGGCAGAATGGCCGTTTGAGCGACCGATGCGTAGGCCATCCGAGACAAAATCTGATGGACGTTGTCGGCTGTTACGGAAAGACCAACGTAGCGCTCCAACTGCTTCTGTTGCGTCTTCTTATTATCTTGCCGAAACCAACCCCGGCTCGTGTTATTGTCATGCGTCCCGGTGTACGCAATTACATTTGGAATGTGATTGTGCAGGTTATTGACCGACTTAGGCATGTCCTCACCGTAGGCAAACTGGAGTACTGCCATTCCTGGTAATCCAAACGCGTCGCGCAGGTCATAAACCGCCTGATCAATCTTACCTAAGTCTTCGGCCACAAACGGTAGTTCGCCTAGTTCGTCGCGGAGGACCGTGAATAGTTCGGCTCCCGGACCGGGCTGCCAGGTCCCATTGATAGCTGTCTTTTCGTCGGCGGGTACTTCCCAGTAGTCAGCGAAGGCGCGGAAGTGGTCTAGCCGCAACAGGTCGTATCGTTCCATGTTTTTACAGAGCCGATCAATCCACCACCTGTAGCCTTGTTTTTTCAGAACATCCCACTGGAAAGTAGGCATACCCCAAAGCTGACCATTGGCATTGAAATAGTCAGGCGGAACCCCCGCCACACGGGTCATGTTGCCCTCGCCGTCAATACTGAACAGGTCTGGATGCGCCCATACATCTACCGAATCGTAGCTAACGTAGAAAGGCAGGTCACCAAACAGTTCAATGCCCAAACTGTTGCAATAGGATTTCAAATGATTCCACTGGCTGGCAAAAACAAATTGAAGCCATTTAACCTTCATTAATGAATCTTCATTCTGCTTCGTAAAAGCGTCGAGCGCTTTCTTCCGTCGGAGTTTGTATTCCTCTTGCCACGTATACCACGGCTGGTTATTATGCTGCTGCTTTAAGACAAAATACAAGGCGAAGTCATCCAGCCAAGCCGATTCGTTCTGACAGAACTGACTGAATTGCTTTGTTTGAGCGGAGGTCTGCCGATGTTTAAAGGTCTGATAGGCTTTGTCAAACAGCTGTTCTTTTACCCGCTGAACGTCGGCAAAGTCAGTCCGACTCGTTGATGGCAAAACTGCTGTTTTTAGCTCTTCCTGAGTCAGCAAACCTTCTTTAACCAGCAAATCAGGGCTGATCAGTAACGGGTTTCCGGCCATACTTGAGTTGGTACTGTAGGGCGAATAACCTTGTCCGGGATCGATGGGGTTGAGGGGTAATACCTGCCAGTAACGTTGGCGACTGCGGCTGAGAAAATCGGCAAACGACGAGGCTTCGGGACCAAAATCACCGACGCCATAAGGCGATGGTAATGATGTGATCGGTAATAATATGCCAGCGCTACGCGTACAACTTGGCTGGTTGAGCTTAATAACGGCCAGCGGTATAAAGTCAAACACGTCTGAAACCGCGATGCCTTTTTCGATTTTACCCGTTCGCTTAACTAACTGATGCTGCCATTCAGTAGGTGCTTCATCCGGTAAGACTATTCGAGTGTTTGCCCAATCCAGAGAAACCGCATCGGTCTGCTGTTCACGGCACAATTGCGCTAATCCCAGCGGAACGGCTACTACACACCAGCTTTGTCCATAACGCCGGGCAAAGGCCAGTACGTGTTGCTTGTAGCGCCCTTCCACTTGTAGCGGAATGTAATGTCCATTGGCAAAGAGATCGGCTTGTTTCTTTCGCTCGGAAAGAAGAAGATGGACCAGCAACAGTTTGATGCGGGCATCGTAACGGCTCTCCCATAACTCCGGCCAACGGTTATCAGAGTCGCCAGTCGTTAATTCGTCCAGCCAACGCTGACGCTGATCAAAATCGACGGGGCGCCGATTGTCAGGATCAACCAGACTAAGGTCCCACCCTTCGCAACCCTGATACACGTCGGGCAGACCAGGACACGTACATTTGAGTACCAACTGCGCCAAAGAATTGATAATCCCCAGATCCGCTATTTGTCGATGAAACGATTCAAACCGCTTCCAGAACGGCTTTTTCTTATCTAACAGATTTAGCGCAAACGTTTTTGTGGCTTCCTCGTACGCTTCGTTAGGCTCGGTGTAGGTTGATTTCCGTTTGGCTTCGCGCAGGGCTTTTTGTAAATATTCGCTCAATCGCTCCGGAAAACTTTCTTCATCCTGACTAGGAGCCGACGCACTTTTACCAGCTTTAGCGGGAGCATCGATGCTAGGCATTGGGTAAGACCCAATCAGCGTCTGGTAAATGAAATATTCGTCGTTTACATCTGGAGAATCGTCTTGCTTTAAATCATTGTTGAGTTGCTGCCAGGTCTGCACTTCGTCGAACCACTCATCGGCCAAATCCGTCAGTACATTGAGCCGACTCCGAACATCTTCGCCCCGCTTGGTGTCGTGGGTCGATGTAGCGTTGAGTGATAACGGCCAACGCGCTTGCCGGTCGAGCATCTTCTGATGGAAATCGTCGGTTTTTAACCCAAAAAATTCCGGTGAATCACCTACTTCGTCGTGGCCTATAAAGCGATTGTAAGTGTACATAAGCGTATCTTCTACGCCTTTGGCCATCAACGGACCTGTAAACTGCATACTGCGCTGATAAAAACGCAAGGCCCGCTGGTTGTATTCATCATCGCCTTCCTTCGGTTTGACCAATAAGGCTTCTTCCAGAAGATCGGCGGCTGGCGAAAGGGTTGCTTTTTTACGAACCTGATCCAGAATACCTTGAATAGCCCCTGACTCGGTCTCGTCCAGCGGTAGTTGATTACCATAATACCGGTAAACCGGACACTGAATCAGAAACTCACCAATGGCTTCTTTTAGCCGATTTTCCGGAAGATTGGCCAACCGGTCTTCGTCGATAAGCTTTAGATCCAGGAATAGTCGGCAAAGGTTTTCGCGCTCACCCTGCATGTGCTCGTTGAGGATATACGCTTTCTTGTCGTGCAATTCCTGATGAACGACCTGCTTCTCGCCGAGCAACTTGGTGTAAAATTGGGTAAACTTCCGCTGGCTACCCGTTTTTGTAAATAGGTTATTGACCAGTGACAGAAACTCGTAGCCCGTTGCCCCCTGAATAGGCCAGTTGGCAGGCAGGTCTTCACCGGTTTCCAGAATTTTCTCGACCACAATATAAGCATCGTCTCCTGCCAGTTCTCGCAGTCGTTCCAGATACTGAGTCGGGTCGTACAAGCCGTCGATATGATCAATGCGCAGGCCCTGAAATACACCCCTTTCGAGTAGGTGCTTGGTATGATTATGGACGTGTTCAAAGACGGTTTGGTCCTGAATATTCAGACAGATGAGGCTATTGACGGTAAAAAAGCGCCGGAAATTGATCTGGTAATCCGTTTCGCCGTAAAAGCAAAGTTGATACACCTGCTCATCCACAACCTGTTTGAGCAACGCCGGATTAGTATTCACCGCTTTCAAACAAGCTTTCAGGTAATTTCTTGCTTTAATGTCGCTTTGCCATTTGTCCAGATCAATCTGAAAGGCTGTGCAACGCAGCGCGTAACGCTTGACATCGGTTATTTTTTGCAGCTCGTCTAGTTGGGTCAGTAATTCATCTGGTACCTGGTCCGACTTATTTCCGGCGGCTCTCAGAATAGCAGCATACGAACGCAGGTGTATTGGATAAGCCGTATCGTAGTAAGCCAGGACCAAACGATTATCCTGATAATCAACAGTTAGTTCGTTGTTTTGAAGCGCGTCTTCAAGTGAAGCGCCCAAAAATGGCACCATCAATTTGCCATCGTGAACGGGATTCGCCCAGTCAATGTCAAAGAAGTTGCCGTATAAGGATAGCTGTCCTTTCTCGAGCACGTCCATCAGCCAGCGGTTGGCTGGATCGAAAGCCATGTGGTTAGGCACAATGTCCTGTAGCCAGTTGATACCACGCTCGGCTAGCTGCTGATGAATTGATTGGAGCTGTTCTTCCGTGCCGATCTCAGGGTTGATTCGCTGGGGATTGACGGAATCATAACCGTGCTGGCTGCCGGGTACCGCTTCAAATATTGGTGAAGCATAAATCGTTTTGACGCCTAGCTTGTCCAGGTACGGAATAATACGCTCGAAATCGCGAAAGGTAAAGTCTTTATGAAATTGAAGTCGGTACGTTGAAATTAGGTTCTTCATAACGTTAGTTGATCTGGCATCCTGTAGCCAGAACGATCGAAATAGTAGGCCAGAAAGACCAGATTCACTGGCTGACCAAGGATATAACGCATTTTAGACCAAGTCAGCCGACCATAATTTGAGCAAAGTTGCTTAAGTAAGCGAATGGCCCTGTTTATGAAGGGAGTAAATAAGCTACCCAAAAAGGGCTTAAATGAACTGAGCCATCACTCTGTCCGTAGACCGACCAATGGCTCAGCGTATGGGCAAACTAGCGATCTAGCTTTTGTCGTTGGCCTTCTCGATCTGCTCAATTTGGGCGTGACCCTGCGGAATAGGGGGTGCCAGCATAGGCTCGTCGCCAAGCGGTTGTGCCTTGATTTCGCGGAATTCGCTACGACCGTCGAGTGATGTTCCTTGTGTCCACCGGGTGTTGTGACCAACAGTCGGGCTATCTGGATCGATGTTCGTGTTCACGAATGCATAGCTAAATTCCTGGTGTTCCTGGCTCTGAGGGAAGCTATTCGGAATGGGTAACACGCCATATTGATTGCCGTGGCCCAACTCTTCCAGAACGGCCAGCCATTGCTGCTGGTGCATGGTATCCCGCGCGATTAGAAAAGACAGCATGTCTTTCATACCGGCATCGTCGGTTAGTTCGTAAAGCCGGGTTGCCAGGGTCCGGCCAGTTGCTTCGGCCATTACGTTAGCGTACATATCAGCGGCTGTATTTCCCGAGCTTACTACCCAGGACCCGTTGAATGGTACGCCATTAGCATCTGCAGCCAACGCGCCTAATCCACCGGATAGAAACTGCCGGGGATCACCACCACCAACAATTTTTTCTAAAATAGGGTCGTTGCCAACGATGGTATCAATAACACTGCTCGACGCTCCTTCAAGGTTTAAACAAACCGCCGTAGCCAGCATCTCGATGTGGGATATTTCTTCCGTACCTGTATTCAACAGCATATCGCGGTAGCGTACTGGACCACGCGAGTTCCAAGCCTGGAATAGGTATTGCAAGCAAACTCGTATCTCTCCTTCTACGCCACCAATGGCCTGTTGCAAGGCGCGGGCAAATTGCGGATTAGGCTTATCAACTCGTACTTTATACTGGAGCTTTTTGTCGTGATAAAACATCGTTTTTTAGCGGTTTATTGGTTTGTTTACGTTGTGATCCCACTCGTTCGAGATCCGTCTAATTAATGTATGGATCTGAATTTTGTCCTTAAAATTTTTAAAGGAATAAGGAAACGGTACCTGCTACCTCGCTGCGAGAACAATAAAATAATCATGTGAAGCAGGTTGCAATAAAATGATTTGATGAGCTTTCCAATGAGATAGCATTCTTATAATTAGACCTTTAGAATCGGATTTAAAGCTGACTGAACTTTTCCGGTATCGTAAACCGACAGGGTAAGATTTGAAAAACTAACGTCATAACGCTGTCCGCTTCGTTTGCGGAAATGGCCATTACCTCATCGCCGTAGGTGAACCTTTACTCTTGCCCTGGCCAATTCGGTTTTACAGGTAAGTATTTTCTAGAAGCTCTTGTTGATTTTGTCAACAAAAAATGCCCGTCTCGAAAAGACGGGCACAGCGTAGGAAGTGAATGGGGTTAACTAATACTATAGCTTTTCTTTAACCACTTTAACGTCTTTCTTAGCTTGATCCTTGATCAATTTCTCTTCGGCTTTCATATGAGCCTTACGATCCGCTTTTAAAGCCGCTTCGTCGCCCACCATCTTGTCGGCTTTCCGGGCAGCTTTATTCATCTTCAAGTCAGCCTTGTCAGCCGCAACCTGCGCTTTTGCTTCAGCGGTAGCAGCCTTTTTTTTGACATCCTGAGCATGGACAGAATTGATAGCTAATAAAGCCAACATGGCAAACGGAATGAGCATTTTTTTCATGGCAATAGAAAGAAAAATAATGTAGCGAATGAGTATTTTTATTACACTCTCATTAACAATACATACAGGTGGGTGTTTGGAGATAGCAATTAAAAATTAATTAACATTCTTTGACGACTTTAGCTAATCTTTTCTATAGATTTAACATAAATAATACGTTTTAAAAAATAAAAACCCCCGACAAACTTTGTCGGGGGTTGGCATATAAAGCAGTGCTATTAGACTTATTTTTTTATAGAATCAGGCATAACAATTTTAGCCGAATCCGTGATAACTTCCATGCTATCACCACTTACGATCGTTTCGCTTTCAACAACGGTAGCTGTGTCTTGAGCCGTTTGTTCGGATTCCGTTTTCTTCGATTGGCAGGAAAAAGCCAAGGTAAACATGGCAGCAACAAACAAGGCTGATTTAATGATTTTCATCAGGTATGTGTATTAATAATGGTGAATAAATCACCTTTAATGCACGCGTCTATAAAAAGTAACCCATCCTTAAGCAAGATTTAATTTCGTTACTCAACCGTGCGTTAATAGGTAAGTAAAATTCCGCGTCCATTTACACCAACGGCTTTCTTGTTTACACAACAAACTTTTGAGATGAGGGAGTCTGTTTTGCTGATAAGGCAACCGTTTTATTGACTCGATAGATGTTAAAAAGGCTTAAATGCTGTGTGTACCTTACAACTACATCAGCACTGGACGTATCTCTGTGGTAAACAAACCGTGTTTATTATGAGATGGCATCTAGTACTTCTTTACGTGGCTCTACCTTTAGTCGGTACAACCCAATCCTTGCCCAATGACAAGCAAAATGACTTATTGGGAAAAGGCCATTGGAACGTCGGCTTTTCTGCTGGACAAGGATACAGCGGGAGTCGCCAAACAACGACTTCTTTCAGTCCCCGGCTCCACTATTTCCTGGCTGATGGATGGTCTGTTGCACTCGAAGGTCGTTACGTAAAAGCAACTTCATCCGACTTCCCTCGATCGTACCCCTTTCGCTATGCAGGAGCAGGTTTATCGACTCGATACTATTTTCTGCGGGGAAACCGGTTTGCCCTTTTTGCGCAACTGGGGGCATTGTATGGGCAAAGCAAATATGATAGGTATGATCCAATTGATCCCTACGCAACGATGAATGGTGTGCGTAACAGCAATTGGCAGACCAACGCTGGTTTGGGAGCGCACTACCGATTAGGAAAACGCTGGTCGTTAGAAGCAACGGCTGAGCGGAGTTGGATAACCTCGTCTTATCTGACACCTGATTTTAGCCGTTGGCAGGCAAGCGTAGGTATCAATTACCGATTACGATAAAGTATAGAATGAATCATTGGAACGGCGCTCTTAAAAAGGTCCAAGAGCGCCGTTCTAATTAACAATGATCCTCTTAACTACACTGTTTAGGTGACTGACTGCTTCGTGTACCCAAAAAGCAGATGAATAAACTACGGATCATCTGATATCGCTGACTTTTCTCTTTAAGCACAAACGATACGTTACTAATGAAGCTTAGCGCCCAAATATTCCCGGTTCAACCGTGTGATGACTTCTAGGGGTATTGATGCGGGACATTCAACGGCGCAGGCACCGATAAATGAACATGCGCCAAAACCTTCGGAATCCATTTGAGCCACCATTCGTTCGGCACGCTCGCGACGCTCGGCTTGGCCCTGGGGAATCAAGGCAAAGCGGGAGATCTGCGCACCGACAAACAACATAGCCGACGCGTTTTTACAGGCAGCGGCACACGCTCCACAAGCAATGCAAGCAGCAGCATCCATCGTCATTTCCTGAGTCTGACGCGAAATCAAAATTTCATTTGCCTCCGGTGCCGAACCTGTGTTAACAGAAATATAGCCTCCCACCTGTACGATGCGATCAAAGGCTGAACGGTCAGTTGATAAATCTTTAATGACGGGAAACGCCCTTGACCGCCAAGGTTCCACGATGATGGTATCGCCGTCGTTGAAGCTACGCATGTATAATTGACAAACGGCGGCACCAGTCTGAGGACCATGAGCCCGACCATTGACATACATTGCGCAGGAACCGCAAATACCTTCGCGACAATCGTGGTCAAAAGCTACCGGCTCCTCACCCTTCATCGTTAACTGGCCGTTCAGGATATCGAACATCTCCAGAAATGACATGTCTGAATCGATATTAGCCAGTTTGTACTCGACTAATTTTCCAGGTTTACTTGTACTCTTCTGTCGCCAGACTTTTAGCGTTATATTCATGGAATCGATTGTTAATAAGAGGAGCTACGTTGAACTACGTTAAGTTTCAGCCAGTCTGTTGGGTGGACTTTGTTGATACCGAAACCAGCTTTTATACCTCTCTTACGCCCAATCGATTGTCCTAACTTTATTTTAATGAGGTAATGGTAATCTCACAAATCGCCTGGTATTAAGACAAAAAAGTCAGAGGAACCATGCAGGAAACCTGCGCTCATTTGTCTTCATTCGGATAGGAAGCGTTGCTTTGTTTATCGATTAAGTTGTTAAAAATCACCTATTGTATTATTTTTATACGATCAAGGCGGGTGTGTACACCCGATAAGCTAGCTACCGATTAACTTGTATAATGACTTTACAATCCGCACCGTGCGTGTTTCTGGTCGATGATGATGAAGACGACCGATTTTTAGTACAACAGGTTTTAAGCAGTACAACCCTGAATTTACATTGAAGTCGTTTTTCAATGGACAGGAACTGCTCAACGCTTTAGCTGTTACCACCCGCTTACCCAAGTTAGTTCTACTCGATCTGAACATGCCATTCATGGGTGGACTTGAAGCGCTCGCGTTCCTCCGCAAGGACGCCAAGTACGACACCATGCCCATTGTCATCTTGACAACCTCGGATAATTATGCGGACAAGCAGCGGGCAACTGAGCTGAAAGCCAATGATTTTTTCACGAAGCCGGGTGCTATTGATGAATTAAACCAACTTCTGCTGAAGCTTCGCCATAAATGGCTGATCGATCAGAATACAACTAATCCGGTCTAGTGCTGTGGAATCTTGCGCTGTCTTACCGGAGGTGATCAGTTTCGTGGAGAAAATTCGAGGGAGCCATTCCTTTCCATTAAGCGGCAAAACGACGCTGGAGAAAGATCTGCGGATGACGGGTGATGATGCGTATGAATTCATGGCCGCTTTCTTCGACGAGTTTTCAATTGATCCAACGGGTTTCGATAGTACCATGTACTTCTATCCGGAAGGATTGGACCTTATCGGTTTAAGTTTCCTTGTCAGAAAGATCGCGGGTTTACCACCACTGACGAGACCCGTTTACGACATAACGCTTGCCGATCTCAGTAAAGCCGTTCTAACGCGCACATGGCCCAAGCTGATTTAGTTTTAGTAAATTAAACATGATGCCGACAAATCGTATTTTACGAATGGCGTTGTTGGTGACTTTACGATTTCTGTATAGCTTGAGCGGTCTTAACTGACCCGTATGAAAAAGCTGTTCCTGCTCCTGACCCTGGCTTGTCTGATCAGTTCGTCCAAACCCAATGAAATTAGCTGGGTAGCAATTGGCGACTCGATTACTTATCTGAACGATCATCTGGATGAAACCGAAAATCGAGTAACGAAGGGTTACATGACGCGCGTGGTAGAAAAACTACCATTTATTCGTTACACAAATCAAGGGCATAACGGATGGACTTCGGGCGGCATTGCCCGTTCTATTGATACCCTGGGATTAGTCAAAGCGGACATTTACTCGGTCTTTCTCGGTACAAATGACTGGTGGGCTGGCCGCCCCCTGGGCCGGCTGGATGACTACCAACGCAGCACCGGAAATAATACCGTCTATGGATCTTTCCGCATTATTATCAATAAGCTCCGTGCGCTGAATCCTCAGGCATCCATTATCCTGATCACCCCGATGCAGCGGGTGGACTTTGTGTACCTGTTCAGTTTTAAAAACAATGCCTACGGCTCTTATCGGAAAAAGAATGGGCAGCATCTTGAATCGTTTGCAAAGGCCATTGACTCGATTGGACACTACGAACATTTACCCGTAGTTGATCTTTTTCACCTGCGCGGTTTGCAACTAAAGAAGCTGGTGAACTACAAGCGATTGAAAGACCCGCAACGAGGTGTATACACCAATTATCCTTATCCGGCATTCACCGATGTACCGTTCAATCCTGCGACGGATGAATACCCTTACCCGGTCGGAGCTATCAATAAAACGTACGACGGTTTGCACCCTTCGGACAAAGGATACGCCTTGATTAGCCGCGAGCTAATCAAGGTTTTAAAGAAATATAAAAATGGTAAGGAGCTAGCACCCCGGTAAGAAGTAATTAAAGTACATCCTTACTCATCGCTAGCTAAAGACTTGATTTTGAGTACTAATGAGTAAGGGGCTTGCTCACAGCATACAAGCCTACCTGAACAAATTTCATAAACCAGGGCTAGTCTTCATCCAAGGACAAGATTACTTCTACGTAATAATTCATGTCTTGCGTAAAAATAGTTTGGCTCCCTTCGACTAAGAACCAAACACCGTTGTATTCATCCTTAGAAAACACCAGTTCACCACTCGCGTCCTTGAGCGTTTCGACGCTGAAATGGACCCCAGTTCCTTTCTGAGGGATATGGTCCATTTGTTTGGGTATAGACTGTACCCGGTTGGGGTTAAATGTAAATAAAACATTCATAGGAGGTTAAATTAAGTGTGTTTGTAATCAGTAAACAAATTCCTCAATTATAGTAACTTTTTATTTAGCTATTTCGATTAGAGTGTATATTTTTTTATAAAGTTTCACTACCTGCCTATTTTATCAAAGAATCACGCATTATTGTCTGTAAAAAACGTAAATCGTTTCGTCAATTCATCAAGGAGTTAAGCGTTATAGACCTTTTTCTTTGGGATAATGGCGGACCCGCATCAGGAAACGGGAAGTACCGTTCCCTTATTTCTGCTCGTTGAATACGAACGTCTCAACCGACTACCGGTTTATTGGTCACTTCGTACGTTAACTATTGTCACGAAAGCATGTCCTGTGCCCTGCTTATACAGGTTGGTTAGCATGGATTAATGTGTCCATCTAATCAGTGATGATAGTAAAACATAAACCGATTGAGACTTATGCTGGCCATGAATTACCGAGGCCCACAACGGGTTCGTATCGACCAAAAACCTTATCCTGAAATAAAGCATCCTCAGGATGCTATCGTGCGAGTAACTCGCTCCTGTATTTGTGGGTCGGATCTTCATCTCTATAACGGCAACGTGCCGGATACCCGCGTTGGTATGACCTTCGGGCATGAGTTTACGGGCATTGTCGAAGAAATAGGTCCCGAAGTACAGAAGCTCAAAGTCGGTGATCATGTACTTGTCCCGTTCAATATTGCCTGTGGAAAGTGTGCCTTTTGTCAGCAGGGCCTGTACGGCAATTGTCATGAATCAAATACGCAAGCTTCAGCAGTCGGCGGTATTTTTGGTTATTCGCACACCGCTGGCGGATACGATGGCGGACAAGCTGAATACGTACGCGTTCCTTATGCAGACGTTAGCCCTAGCGTTATTCCCCCAGGCATGGACCCGGACGATGCGGTTATGTTGACCGATGTGGTACCGACTGGCTACCAGGCCGCTGAAATGGCGGGCATTCAGCCCGGTGATACCGTAGTTGTTTTTGGAGCGGGTCCGGTAGGTATAATGGCTGCCCGATGTGCCTGGTTGTTTGGGGCCGGTCGGGTTATCGTACTCGATCATGTAGAGTACCGATTGGAGTTCGTTCGAGATTATGCGCCCTGTGAAGCGTATAATTTTAAAGAAATGGACGACCCCGTGGTATTCATTAAAAAAACGACCGACTGGATGGGGGCCGATGTGTGCATCGATGCCGTCGGTGCCGAAGCCGCAGGAAGTCCATTACAGACCATTACCGGACGTAAGCTGCTGATTCAGGCGGGTTCGGCCACTGCGCTCCACTGGGCCATCAATTCGGTTAAAAAAGGAGGTATAGTTTCGGTTGTGGGCGTGTACGGCCCTACTGACAACTTGGTTCCGATTGGCAATGTGGTCAACAAAGGCATTACGATCCGGGCGAACCAGGCTTCGGTAAAGCGCCTTCTGCCGCGCTTGATTGAACACGTGCAGAACGGAGTTATTAACCCGAAAGCACTGATCACGCACCGCGTTCCGCTGGAAGAAGTTGCCGATGCTTATCGCATTTTTTCCGATAAGCTGGACAATTGCATCAAACCCGTTCTCATTCCACCTTCAGCCAGATAATCAGGAAAGCATTATGGAAAACAAAGATTATTCGCATATTCCAGGTTGGGGAATAGACATCGATCCCAAGAACGATCCAACGTATCCGATTAAGCACCGCACCGATGCCGAACAGAAAGGATACAGCTGGGAGCGTCCGCCCCAGCAACCGGTTGATATAGAAGTGTTACGCTCCATTGAGCGCCCGAACGTTAGCGCGGTTTTTGGAACATCGGTTCCGCCCTCAGGCTTAAGCGGACAGATCCGGCGGTACGCATTTCGCAGCAGTGAATCCGAATACGGTCATTGGCTGCCTTTGATACTAGCTGACCGCATCGGTGCCGTAGAAGGGGTCATTGACGATTTGAAAAAGGGGCACATCCCTAACATCTTCGCCGAAAGGGGCTGGAAAGCACAATGGCAGCACAACCGGAAAGGATTAGTCCAAAAAATCCTGATCGGAGCGGTGATAACTACCGCTGTTGTTGCCCTGCTGTCGAGAAAAAACGATTCCCAAGAGGACTAACCGCATTTGTAGACACACGCTTCAAACCTGAAAGCAGACATTGTTACAATCTGACGCTATAACCATCTGGCTTCAGGTTGTAACATTTTTTTTAGCCAGCTGCATTTTCAAGTCGGTTTTGCAGAGGCCACAAAACTGCCTGAATAGCTGATACCCTGACTTTTATGTAGGTAGTCTCTCAATACACCAGGAAACAAACGTATTGCGTAACTGGCTGCGTGAAACAGTACAGGCTAAAGGGCGGTTTTCATTATTTCGCCCTAGACATATGGAAGTTAAACCACCTAACACCAGTTTTTCGGCTAGTCGTTCCGATACCACCGTTGCCGAACCAATCAATGAACTACCCCGGTCGGTCCTCCGGCCAAATACTTACCTGCTGCTTGATGGGGAATGGAAATTTGCTCTGGACCCCGAAGATAAAGGCTTACACGAACGGTGGTATGTTCGCTACTCGTTCGACGGAACCGCGCATTGGCCTGGTTCAATCGAGGCTCACATGGCGCAGGCAAAAGGACAAAATACACCAAGCACCTGGCAGGATAAGGTGGTAGCCTGGTACGAACGGGAGTTTTCGTTGCCTAACCGCAGCGAACCGCTTTCCCGCTCGATGATCCAACTCACCTTTGGGGCTTGTGGCTACGAAACCCGCGTTTGGCTCAATGGACACCCGCTTAAAACCATCGAAGACGAAGAGATCCATTTGGGCGAATACACCTCGTTTTCATACGAGCTTCCCGAAGAATGTTTACGGCAGCACAACCGGCTGACGGTTCGCATTGCGGACACGATGGACGCTGAGATCCCACGGGGAAAGCAGGAGTCGCACGTCTACAAACGCGGTGGTATCTGGTACCAGACGTACACGGGGGCTGTTCGGAGTGTTTGGCTCGAAACCGTCGAACGGAACCGGCTCCGTTCGCGGGTGGGTGTGGTTAGTGTCGTCGAAGATCGGCTGGTTCGGTTCAGCGTCCTGACGCGCATCCATGACCCTGGCGATTACACACTCCGGCTACAAGCGTTCGATCTGCAAGAAACCGAACTACTGGCTACCTCCGATTATCCACTGCGGTTAGAGGCCGGTCAAAAACAGCAGCGAGTAGTGCTTGACATGGAAGGTGCCGAGTTATGGTCGCCCGAATCGCCAACGCGGTACAAACTGGTGGCTCAGTTGATTGACTCAGAAGGGTACGTCGCCCAGATTGAAACCGAATTTGGCTTACGAAAAATCGAAGCCCGTGGCCGTTATATTTACCTGAACAACAAGCCGATCTATCTGGACGGTATTCTCTACCAGCCGGGTACGGCTACGTACGAGGAAATGCAGCGGCACATGCTGGCTATGAAAGAGCTGGGCTGCAATCTGGTACGGGTTCACATTGCCGGTGTTGATCCCCGGATATACAATTTGGCGGATAAGCTAGGGTTACTACTCTGGGTCGAGGTGCCAAGTCCCCATAGTTCAACCACGCGAAGTCGTCAAAACCACCGGGCTGAACTTTTGCGCATGGTCTCTCTGATCAGTACGCATCCGTCGGTTGTCATCTGGAGTCTTTACAACGAAGACTGGGGAGCGCAGGACATTGCCGTCAACCCTGAAACGCGACAGTACATCATGGATATGTACCATTTCATGCAAATCGCTTATCCACAATACCTGGTAGTCGACAACGATGGATGGCATCATATCTCGTATGAGGGGCGCTTGAAATCCGATTTGCTGACCGCTCACCTTTACACGCCTGATTTGACGCGTTGGCGTGAGCTGCTTGGTCGTTTAACGGCGGGCGAACTTATCGGTGTGGCTGCTTTTCCGCTGGTAGTTGGCGATCCTTTTTTCTACCGTCGGCAGGTACCTTTACTGGTGAGCGAATGGGGTGGCTTTGGTTTTGCCGACTACGGCGGCCCCAACGAATCGGAAGATCGGGCAGAGCGCATTCGACAATTCAAAGAAGAACTACGCCAGCATCCCGTTGCGGGTGATATTTACACGCAGGCAACGAATATTGAAGATGAACGAAACGGATTGATTGATCCGCAGACAGGTGAGTTAACAGTACCCGCCGGTCTGCTCAATTCGCGGAATACACATCAAATAACAACGCAGCCGACACCCTAGTTGAGCAACGAGAAAACGAATACTAAAGCGATGAAAAATTTGCTCTTATTTTTGCCGTTGATGGTTATTGGGTTGGCTGTCAACGGCCAAACTAAACCGGCGGCTACTCCGCAAGCGGTTATTTCCGTCATTGAAGGAATTACCGCTAAGCAATTTCAGCCCGACACCGCTTTTGCGGCTTTGACAGAAGAGGACGAAACGTTGCTTACAAAGGAGCCTATAGCTAACTGGGGGCTGGCTCAGGAATCGGGCAATATGGTTTATTACAATCTGATCATCGGTACCCGATCTTATCAATTGCTTATTGTTCGTCTACCCAAAGCTTCTTTACCAACGGCTACGTTGCTCCGGTTCACCAATCCAAAATCGAAACCTGAGCCGATTGCTCGTGGCACGCTAAAGCCAAAAGAGGAAAAACCCAAGCAGGAACCTAAATCTTGAGAAGGTTCTAACAATTTATTTACGCATAAAAGTCAAAAGCCTCTGCTTTGCTGCTCTGTTTTAAGTCAGCAAGACAGAGGTTTTTTAGTTTCTACAGAGGCTAGCAGTAGTATATTTACGTATTGCTTGTTAAAAGAAAATAATAATATAAATTTATATTACATTCGTACTGTAAACTATTTATATACAATTAAAGAAATAATAGTAGTTAATAGTGACTATTGAATTAAGTCATCGTCTTGGTATATGTATGGGAAATAGCGTAAGTACTTAGCGGAAGGCATTCACACAGCGTGCGTCCAACCTATTCATAGTCTTACTGGACTGTAGGCTATGTGCATAACGGTATTAGCCAGACGTTTCTTTAATCTATCCATTTTTAATGTTTTCCAGCTTCAATATGTTACGGCAATTTATCCCCGGTGCTTTAAAAAAGCCCATAAAAAGAACTTATACGAGTGTTGTCGATTACAGCGAGCTACTTTTTGGCTTACGTGACAGACTAACTCCTCCCCGCTCCAAGATATTTATCGGAGCGGGCGACTTCCGGGTCGTTGGTCAGGAATTCAAACAGCATTTTATTCAACTGGGTGGTTTGAAACCTAACGAATCTGTTCTCGACGTAGGGTGTGGCATTGGTAGAATGGCTGTTCCCTTAACCGACTACCTAACGTCGCCAGGAAGTTATGAGGGTTTTGATATTGTCAGTCAGGGTATCGACTGGTGCCAGCGAATGATTACTCCCCGTTTTCCCAATTTTCATTTTCAATTGGCTGATGTGTACAACAGTCATTACCATCCGAGTGGACAATATCAAGCGCATGAATACCGGTTTCCGTTCGAAGACAACCACTTTGATTTCGTTTTTTTGACGTCTGTGTTCACGCACATGCCTGTCCGGGAGACTGCTCATTACATTGCAGAAATCAGTCGCGTGCTTAAACCCGGTGGTCGCTGCTTCGCTACGTTCTTTTTGCTCAACGAGGAGTCGCGCAGACTCATGGCAGAAAAAACAAGTCAATACAATTTCCAGTACGAATTAGAGGGCCGTTATATTTTTAACCCGTTGGATCCGGATCTGGGTACGGCCTTTGATGAGTCCTGGGTAACAGACACCTTAAATCAGCATGGGTTATCCGCTCGTACCTCGATCTATCCCGGTCGTTGGTGTGGTCGAAAAGATGCCACTACCTTCCAAGACATTGTCGTAGCCTATAAACGCTAAGGCTGTCTAAACAACTCGCTATCTACCAAACGGTTGCCACATCGAACCCAGGACGCTGATCGATGTAGCAACCGTTTGCTTTTCTGAAAATACTGCGTGTAGATCAGTAGGTTTGGCTTCGGAATTACCGTAGCCTAAAACAATCAACTAGTAGATAATAATTTGTTGCTTTTTGTACTGCAATAAACGACATACGGATTAGTGCTACCGTTCTGAATCGTTATGGGTCCTGCGCTCTTGACTATAGCAAGAACAAAGGACCAGTTCAGCGATTTAAAAATAGGCATGAGCGTATCTGCAATCCGTTTATTGAACAATCTCCATACCATAATTTACCATGATGACGGGTCGGAATTTGTCTTTTACATTAGCCGGATTACTGGTTAGCTTTTCCTGCTTGGCGCAGGTCCCTTCTTCAACAACATCCGATTCGTTACTTACCTACCTGCGTACGCATGCATCAACTGATACGACTTACGTCCGGGTAATGGATAAGGTGATTTATACTCGAATTTACCAGAAAGCGGATTATGCCCGCGCCGATTCGATGAGCAGGCAAATGGCCGACGTAGCCAACCGACTCAACGACTGGTTTGGGGTGGTGCGTGCGTATCGAAACCGGGGAATGGTGAGTTACCTGACAGCAAATTACGAACAGGCACTCGGCCATTTCAAGAAAACCCTGGACGTTGCTGAGCAGCACAACCTACCTCCTTCTGTTATTTATGGTGCGCTGGGTAACGTTGCTGTCGGTTACGAGAAGGTTGGAAACGACCCAATGGTTCTGCAAACGGCGTTAAAGGCTATTCAGCTACAGGAACAGTATAATCTGCGGCCACGTGTACCGACAACCCACCGACTCGTAGGGGGTACACTCGTCAAGCTGGGTAAAATACAACAGGCACTTCCTTACTATCGCGAAGCGGGCGTGATATTTCGTGAAAATGGTGATCTGCGCGGTATCGCCATTTTCGAAAATCAGTTGGGTGATCTGTACAACGATATCAAACAACCGCAGCGGGCGTTACCTCATTTCCAGGAATGCTTAAAGCTAGGCAAACAGCTTCATTTTGAGCTGCTTCAGTTTGATGCGCTCGATGGGTTAGCTACCTCGCTACGGATGCTCAATAAACCCGGTGAAGGATTACCCTACGCACAGCGAGCTTTACAAATTGCTCAAAAAGAGCATAATAAGCTGGCCATTAGCACGATTTACGCGACAATAGCCACGCTGTACCAGGCAAAAAAAGAATACGTTCAGGCCGAGGACTACCTGAAAAAAGCATTGGCACTAGCCGAAGAAAACGATTACAAAGACGAACGAAAGAAGTTCGTCCAGCAGATGGCGGATTTGTACGGTGAACAAAATAAATACCACCTCGCCTACGCGTTTCAGCTCAAGAAAAATAAACAGGTTGATTCAGCCACTACGGTGCGGACCAACGCCGAAGTACAGCGATTGGTTGCCAAGTACGAAACCGAAAAAAAAGAAGCGCAGATTAAACTACTCCAACAGGAGACACTGCTAAGACGTCAGGAAGCCGAGCGGACCCGATTCATGCTTATTGGCAGTGTTCTACTATTGCTGCTGGGTGTTGCCGCCAGTGCCTGGTTACTAAACCGATCTAAACTCCGGCGTCTCGAAGAAGCACAGACGCTTCGTAAGCAGATTGCTCATGATCTCCACGATGAAGTCGGAAGTACACTGAGTAGTATTTCGCTGCTCAGCGGCATGGTTAACGGGCTTATTGCCCAAAATCGACCGGAACAGGTCGAACGGGCTATCCAGAAAATTAATACGGACGCCCGGCAGATTCTGGAATCAATCGATGAAATTATCTGGACCATCAATCCGGGGAATGACTCGCTGCACCGTATCGCGCTGCGGCTTCAGGAGTACGCCCAGCCACTGATGGAGTCCAAAGGCATCGAGTTCCGCTTTACGGTCGATGCCTCACTTGACCAGTTCCCCGTTCCGATGGAAGTGCGTCGCAATCTGTACCTGATTGGCAAAGAGGCCATTAATAATCTGATTAAATATTCGCAGGCAACGCAGGCTGTTTTACGCTTTGAGTACCAGAACGAACAGTTGAAAATCCTGATCGAAGACAATGGGAAAGGGTTTGAGCCAGACCCTTCGAGTCAGCGAACGGGCCAGACCAGTATGCACCAACGGGCGCAGGCTATCGGCGGTCACTTGGCCGTCCAATCGGCACCCGGTCAGGGAACGCGGCTACAACTGGTGGTTAACCCGTGACAGTCATACATTTATCCGATTTGCCCGAGTGGATTGACTCGTTACATTTGTTCACCTTTACCGGACTCACTGCACCATGATTCGCATCTCGATTTTCGATGACAACAATTCGCTGCGCGAAACGCTCGCTCTGATTTTCGATACGACCGACGATTTGATAACGGTGGGTCAATACGCTGATGCGCTCGATGTGGTTGCGAATGTCCGGTACAATCAGCCCGATGTCATTTTGATGGATATCGATATGCCCAGACGAACGGGCATTGAAGCGGTACAACTGATTCGTAAAAGCATACCGGAAGGACGCGTTCCGAAGATTTTAATGTTAACGGTTTTTGACGATGTCGAACGAATCTTCGCGGCAATCTCGGCTGGTGCCGTAGGGTATCTTCTCAAAAAAACACCGGCAGACAAAATTATCGATGCTATTCGCGAAGTAATGTCAGGGGGAGCCGCCATGACGCCCTCCATTGCCTTGAAAGTACTGGGCGCTTTTCAGCAGTCGGGTACTGCCTCACCGGACTCCTTTTTACTGACGGATAAAGAAAAGGAAGTGCTGCACCGATTGGTGGAAGGTGATAGCTATAAACTGATTGCCCACCACTGTCACATCAGCATGGGTACGGTCCGGACGCACATTGTCAACATTTATGAAAAGCTGCACGTCAATTCTAAGTCCGAAGCCGTTGCCAAAGCGTTAAAAACCGGACTCTTCAAATAAGTGTCCGCGAGTTAATTTGCTCATTGAATAACCCCAGCTCATGAATCCTGTTCACCTGTCGACCCTAGTGCTATATTGCGCGATGTTGTTAGCCTGTCAGCCGAAACCAGATTCATCATCCCGTACGGATTCGACAGATGTAACAGAAAATAAGGGTACCGTTGACGGCTCCAACGACTTCCTGATTGTTCCCGGTGAACGAGTTGGCCCTGTTACCGCCACGACGTCGGAAGTGGATCTGCTCAAGCGTCTGGGTTCGTCGGTTGTTACGGCAGGTGACACCTTGTACGGTCCAGAGGGAGACACATTTCTGGGGACCGTGCTGTATAAGGGTACTCCCGACGAAGTACAGATTACGTATAACGACGAAAAACGCACGCAACCGGAAGCAATCACAATTCGTCCTCAACTGCTTGACGATGAAGGAAACCCTATTAAGAATCTGGCTCCTTCCCGCTGGACAACAGCTGATGGATTGCGCATTGGTACAACACTCAAAGCATTAGAAAAGCGTAACGGTAAGCCATTCAAGCTATGGGGATTCGGTTGGGACTACGGCGGAGCACTATCTGACTGGCAGGGCGGCAAAATGGCTCGTTTAACCAATAATCGATTCACGCTATCCCTATCCTTGGGTCCTCCGCCTACCCGCACGCCCGCTCAGGAAAAAGCGTATAATAAGCTAATGGGTGATGGAGAATTTTTGTCGTCATCGGCTGATATGCAACTGCTCAATCCCATTGTCGAGGTGATTCGTGTTGAGTTTAGTCGATAACAATCGTTTGTGCCCAGGGATGACTACTTCTGACCTTCGACAGATCTTGAACCGAGTTGCTGAGCATACTCTTGATATCACCGAAGCCCGTCGCCAGCTACTCCTTCAGAACTCGTCTTTTCTATACCGACTCAAAAGCCTAATAACCTGGGTTGTTTTATCCTGTTTTCTGTTGACAGGCTTGTTTCTGATCCGACATGCTTATCGGGTAACCACAAGCCAACGGGCAATCGCCAGTCAGAGTCGCGAAACAAGTGGAACCGTCGTTCGGCTAGTTCCAAGAACACGGAAACGAACGGAAAATCGACTAATGGCCCCTGTCGTAACCTATCAGATCAACGAAAATCAGTATTCGTTCGAGAGCGACATTGCCTCAAGCCCGCCCGCCTATCGTATCGGAGATACCGTTACGGTTCAGTACGACCCGGAGCAGCCCGAAAAAGCTACAATTAAATCGTTCTGGTTAAGTTGGTTACCCATGCTTTTGTTTGGCGGGTTTGGTAGTCTTGTAACCCTAATTAGCGTGATCGGTGTAGTAGCACTAGTACGTAGCAAAACCCGGCAAATCAAGTTTGCTCCGGAAATGCTGCATCAACGACTGGATCAGGTAGCGACGGGTGCGATCTCCGTTGACGACGCGATTCAATACCTGTTACCCGATCAAGCAGTAACGACTGCTGATACGTCGTCTTCGAGAGTTTGGCGGCTGTTTTTGGGAGCCTTTTTACTGGTTATTATTTATTTCAGTCTGAAACAGGCCGGTACGTCATGGCGACTGCTTGTTCACGGTCAACGAACAACAGGAAAAGTTGTTGCTTTGATTCGCAGTACAAGAGGAAGTGCCAAAGCGCCCGTGTTTCGCTATTCTATTGACGGAGTTGAGTACGAACGCGTGGGAGCAACCTATTCAAGCCCACCGGCTTACGAAATTGGTGAAATTGTCACTGTTGTCTATGAATCTTCGTCACCAGCCGAAGGCGCTATTCAATCGTTTTCGGATCAATGGGGAGGGCCACTGTTTGCAATAGTACTGGCTGGTTTCTTTCTGTTCGTTTTGTTGCGTACCAAAACCAAATCAATTCGGTAAAAGAGCTTAATTTGCCACTAGTCGTTCATCGAAGGCGTAAACGGATTGTTCTGATGCGGATTGAAGAAGTAAGCGAAGATACGGTTGAGGAGTGGTTACCACTGGCGCTAGCGCTGTGGCCAGACGATTCAACCGACGAAATGCGGGAGACATTAGACAGCATTATTCAATCGTCCGGTCAAACGGGTTTTCTAGCCCGCAACGAGGGTGGACTAGCCGTTGGGTTTATCAATCTTTCGCTCCGTTCAGATTATGTACCGGGCGCAGACCGAACACCCGTTGCTTACGTAGAAGGCATTTACGTTGCGCCAGATCAGCAACAGCAGGGAATCGGTCGGGCGCTTATTGAGCGGGCCGAACAATGGGCAACGACGCAGGGGTGCAGTGAGTTGGCTTCAGACGTGATGTTGGGCAATGCACTGGGAGAAAACTTTCACAACAAAGTTGGCTTTGAGGAAGTAGAACGGGTTATTTTCTTTATCAAAAAGATTCAGTAATAAGCTAATTCTTAACGAATTGCTAGTTCAGATTGATACCAACGGTTATGCCTAACCAAGGCTTGTGCTGGTAGATCCATAAGGCGCGGTTGCGATCTGTAATCTGTTCAAAACCCAGCGCAAGCCCCGCCGAAAAACTGCGGATACTGATTATCGTTGATACCCCGTAATTGACACCCAGCGCATAATACTCGTCCTGAACCTGCCCGAGGGTGCTGAACGGATCAACTCGGGCCGAACTGATGCAGAAAAATCCACCCAGACCAACGCTGAACGTCGAGATTTCGGAACGGTGATTTTTTCGGAAATAAATCGTTCGGTAGCGCCCCAGATCGTACCGCCCGCCCATATAAACACCCACATTCAATTTGTCCTCCAACTGGCCCGGTTGATTCGCCGTACTAAATCGGTATTTGAAAGGCATGGTAAATAAGTCTATATCCAGGGCCGTAGTCTGATAGCGAAACCAGGGGCTTTTTTCTTCGATTTTGTTCAGGGTTGGGTTGTAATGTAAAAAGAAAATCGCGGACGAATCGGATTGATCGATTGTCTTCGGATCGCTGTCGGATTCGAGCAGTGTTTCGGCCAGAAATTCAACGAACAAGGTGTCGTGTTTTTGATAAAGCCCCGCTTTGGCAGGCCGGTGCAACCGCTTCGTTTGTACGCTTCCTTTTTGCGTATGTGCGTACAAATCCTGATAACGCGGTATCTGAAAAACCTGATTAAGCTGCGTTGTATCGTCGCGCTGCCGGATGCTTGCGCACGAAGAAGCCAGTAGGAAAAGCAACAGAAGGTAAAGCGTTTGTTTCATAAACAGCAGAGTGAACCAACCACCGTCTTACCTGACGGCGAAAGCGTCTTTTCGAGGTGGTTCATTCACTATACCAATTCTCGCTGGAGTTGTTCAGATGGGGTAAATTTAGACACAGACAGTGTTACAAAACAGCCTTATTGGGCTTCGAGCCACCGCGCCAACTGTTGACTCAACACGCGCACGCTTGTTTTGTCGTGGTTATAGTAAATATCACCTTTCGCACTCGTGATCAGCAAAAAGGGGCTTGCCTGTTTATTGACAAACAACCAGACTGTTCGTCCGTCTTTCGTCTTGAAACGCCCTTTTGCATAATCTCCTGCCGCGAAGCCATTTGCTTTATAGGCTATCGCAGGGAGTTGGTTGACCAGTTTCTGTTTGTAAACGTCGTGCCGGTTCAACGCGAATCCGTAAGAACCCGCTATTTCCAACGTTTGCCCGTTTATAATTAGCTCACTGCTTTTAAGATCCTTGAGGCTACTAATAATCAGCACGACGATCACAAGGACCAGTAGGCCCACCGTCAGATAAGACCCTACTTTCTGCTGGGTAGGCCCTTGGTAGAACGATGTTCCCCGGATTAAAAAATACAAATAAGCGACCAGCGGATAAACGGTCATAAATAAGCTGGCCCAATTGTTATTTTTCAAACTAAGCAACCAGACACCGCCCAGCAACGACAGCGCCAGCGTAAGGTGAAATCGTTTGAAAAATTTCAGGTAAGCATCAATCGATACAGCTTGCCGATCCTGCTCTGACATCGTGTTATAACCCGTCAGAATGTATTGCGCGTTGCTTTTGGTAACGATAAAACCAAGCAACCCGAAGATGATGGACAAAATACAAGCGACAATGAGCATGACCAATTGGTACTAGTAAAGATTACCCGTTTATCAAAAGCAGTGTCATACATGCGAACTACTATGGTTGCGGCTTAATGGCTGCTGCAAGGGCTAATCAGGGCGCTACCTGTACCGAATCGTCGTCAAGAATATCCTGCACGTAGACCATCTTAACAATTACCATAATTATTGCCATAATAGGCGTTGCCAGGGTCAGACCCAGCAAACCGCCGAATGCGCCAATTACCAGCTGAGAGCCAAATACCAAAGCGGGCGGCATGTTGATCATCTTTTTCTGAACCAGTGGCGTGGCTACACTGCTCTCAATTGTCTGAACAGAAAGGTATAAAATCAGCACGTAAAGCACTTGATCCATACCGTCGAGAGAAGCCAGCAGCAGCGCCGGAAATAGAGCAATAATTGGTCCCAGATTCGGAATAAACGAAATCAGTCCGGCAAATAGAGCCAGTACTCCCGCCAGTCGAACGCCCAGTGCCCACAAACCAATCGCCGTCAGGATGCCGACAACAGCCATTGAAAAAAGCTGACCCAGAAGCCAGCTAACGAGTGTATGGTTCAGCGTATCCAGGATTTCGGCCGTTCGTTTTTTCCCGGCTTTCGGTACCAACAGAATAATCCCATCTCGGTATAGCTTAGGATCAACGACAATAAACGCAGCCATGAATAACACCACGTAGATATTGCTCAGCGCACCGAATGTACCGGACAAAATGCCCGACGCCTGTGCCATCAACTTTGCGCTATTTTGTTGAATCTCTTCAACCGACGGAATATTGCTCAGTAGCTGCTGACCCAGGCTGGAGGATTCCAGTTGATTGCGAACGGCTTCCAAAGCCTGCGGAGCCTGTTGCTTAAACTGAACAATCTGCTCGCTGATTCGGGCGGCTAATAACCAGACCATTCCGCTCAGCAAAGCCAGCACACCCAGGATAACCAGAATCAGGCTAAGCCCTTCTTTCAGACCAGTTGTCTCGTGCAGTTTGCGAGCCGCTGCCCGCAGAGGAAGAGCTACCAGTAGAGCCGCGATAAGGAGCAAAAAAACGTCGAAGCTGATGATAAACAAGCTAACGATCGCTGCAAACAAAATTGTGATACCGACGGCAATAGAGACGCGTTGGCCGAACAGACCATTATCCGAGGGCGATGAGTACTTATCCATAAAAAGCAAAGAAGTGATCGATTGTCAACTATACGTTTGTTAACAATCGATCACCCAGAAAGGATATTTAGTTAGCCGCTGATTCGTTTTCTTGAGACACTTCCGTCAATGGATAACGGAAAATGCCCGCAACAACAGAACCAGCGGCTGGCATTGATTCCGAGTCGACCAGATAAACCCGGCCACCATATTCTTTTGTCTTTTTGGCTGCCTCATTGATCAGCGAGTAATTCTGAGGAGTTGTCGTTTCGTCAATTTGCAGCGTAAAGGCGTCGGAATCGTACGTTCCCCACACGTCTTGGCCCGACTGGACAAACAACGTATCAATACCACCGCTGAGAGCCGTCAGAATAACGGTTTCGGTATCGCTATCGCTCTGGCCTCTAGAAGTAAAGAGCCCATACTCTTCCTTGCGCGCAAGCCTGTTCTGCGAGAAATGAGGTTCCATCAAATCCCAGGCTTCGGCGGCAAGCGCAAGCATGTCATCTGCTGAATAGCTACCAATTAAATGAGGCTCCACGATGTGCGCGTACTTGCTCACCTGTTTGTAAATAGGAATCAGATAATCGACACCCGCCAGAAGCAACGGCAACGGATTTCGGTTAAGCAACGCATCAATATCCGCACTTAACCGGTGGTAGTACTGTAAAATGGCTACTTTACGGTTTTCGTCCGAACCACTGCCCTGCCCGTGGAACATCGCGCCGGCTTCTCCGATACCGCTTCGATGCTGTAAGGCTTTCTGATTATCGGCATCCTCAATTTCTTCGGTGTAGGAAGTCGACATATCGTCTGGCAGCTCGATGAGCTGAATAGCCGAGCGGTTGATTTCGAATAAAGAAACTTCCTTTAAGTTGAGCGCCAGCAGATAGAAATGACCGTCGTCATTCAACTCCGGGATAAGCGGTAGCAAATAGGGGCGGCTCCCTACCCAGCAACCTTGCGACTCAATCGGCAGGGGCAGTTTGATAGCTGTGCCTTCGCCATCAACGATAAAATAAGCCAGCATATCGGACGAGCGCATCCAGAACTCCTGATCGTCGAGCAACTGAACACCTTCAGCCAGAAATGTTTCAGCCGCTGCCGCAGACAGGCCATACTGATCCGTCAGTTGCGTACGAGCTTCGGTCAAAGCATTCTTGAAATTAATCTTATTGGCTTGGTACCCGTCCGTTGACTGGCGATCAGTAGGGGTGTAAATGGATACGCACAGGTTAGCCTGTTTTTGGGCTAGCTGGTTGAATTGATCAATATCAAAAAGAGTCATAATTACAGCGGTTAATAAAATAAGAAGTGACCGTTTCGGCATACCCATTCCGCCTGTCAGCAAAAACCAATAGAGCGGCAGACCGGGTAATACACGCGGTTAATCGACGAACTGACGACGTAACTTTTCACCAGCTTCACGCAGACTACTCGACCAGGATGCGGTTCGGGCTTCGGCAAAAAGATCATTACCCGGTACACCCAGCCGCCAGCGAACCAGCTTATTAGTTTGTGGATTAGAACCGTCTTCACTGAGGTAAAAATCAGCGGCTACTATGTCTTTTCTAAACCGTAACAATCGGTTAAGTTCGCTTTTAACCTGCTCCGTCAACTGAGGACTGCTGTCAAACCCTACGGTCTGTAGATCAATTTTGATCGTGTCAACTGTGCTTTCCATGGTTGCTTAATTAGATTTTTAATCAGGTTTTAATCTATATTTTCAACTTAGTAAAGCGTTGGATTGTTAAAAGCAGCTCGATTTAGCTTGTCATTCTTAGGTCTAAAAAAGTAGATTTTGGCTCATTAGAGCCCCGTTTAAAGGTTTTATGGATGTCTCGGTTAAACCAATTTTTTTTGCCTCACTTATAAAAGCCCGGCCAAATGGTTGACCAGGACTATACTTTGAACTTGAATTAAGGCGATTTTAGAAGAGACAAGTACACTCAGACCGACAAGGATATGAGGATGCTGTGACAGTACAGATCAGAACTGTTCAGGAAGAAATAAAAGAAGTGCAGGAAGGATAATAAAACCGGCCTAATATGGATTCGGGCAGTAACGAGAAAGAGACACCAGCTCTGTAAGAGCCACTTGGTTGGTTACGGTGTCGAGGGTACCGCCCGGTTCGACACCTCCGCTTGTTCGATTTGGGATACAGTTGCATTGACCGCAAAAGTTACACTCTCAATGCTGGCTCCAGCGAGGCTTTGCTTCCAGTACTTTACTATAGATTGCACAGTTTGGCTCGTGAGCCCCTGGCAGATAGCCAGTACTCTGTAAAAACTCATTGACGATTTCACCACCAGTAAACCGGAACGTTTTCTTAAACAGCTTCACCCATTCTTCTTTGGTTCTGGGATGCTGAAAATCTAGCCAGTTTTTGAATGAGCCATACTCGTGTTGCAATCGTTGTATCGTTATTGCATTGTCTATAGCAGCGTTAATTTTCAACCGATTACGGATTATTCCTGCATCAGCCATTAGGCGCGCCCGGTCCTCGTCGGAATAGGCAGCCACTGTAGCAATGTCAAAATTGTCATACGCTTTCCTGAAACCAGCTTCCTTCTTTAAGATGGTTTCCCAACTAAGACCAGCCTGATTAATTTCCAGGATCAACCTGCCGAACAATTCGTTGTCATCGTCAATCGGGAAACCATATAAGTGATCGTGGTAGGCTTTATGTAAAGCCTTTTTTTCGGCCGACATGGATTCAATGGCGCTACAATAAGACATGGTATCTAGAAATGGATAATAGGTTGCAATAAACCGTTCAAACCTGAATATAATCTATGGTATCGGTTTTATGAACCGAGTGGGCATACCCGATCTCACTACAAATACAAATATAGTACAAGTAAAACATATAGATAAAGTAAGGCACTGCCGTGATTATTACTTAGAGTGAAATAGAGGCCAGAAAATACTTCATAGCCAAAACAAATGAACTTTCAGAGTGTTGTATATTACACATGAAATATAAACAACGCTATGAAAATTGCCGTAGAAAAAGGACAAGCTAAATCATTACTGGCCGACGGTCAGCAGAACGTAAGTATTACAGACATCGAAGAAGGTTCCAGCGAACATAAGCAAATTCCCTTTTTCGCTGTTCGATTCGAGAACGAAGACGGTTATATTTCACACCGATTTTATCAGTCAGCCGCCGGTATGCCCGCCATCATTGGTTTGTTTGAAGCGGTAGGTATTCAGGTGGAAGAAGGAAAAGAGTTGGATACGAAACAACTGATCGGTAAAGAATTGACCATCGAGGTTGGCGAACGCTCCTACACAGATCCGGAGACGCATAACGAACGGACGCTGAAGCAGGCCGTCAATTTTATCGTCAGCTAACAAACATAGACCCAGTGACACAGGCCGGAATGAAGGATTATTCTTTGTTCCGGCCTGTGTCGTATTGTCGAAAACCTAATTCGACCGTTACGTTTTCGAGTGAAGTCATTAACGTAGCCGCCCTGCTTAAAACCAAATGCTAATTTTCGGCTACTGGAATCGCTATCCGTTCAGCCCCGTAGTTTAGACATAAAGGTTAAGCAAATGGAAAAGCAAATCAGAGTGTATTTTCCCACTACGAATGGTGCCGCAAGTGTAGCCAATGCAGGCTCGTCAGACCGGACGGGAGATGATGTAGAGACAAGTGATGATTTGGGCGTAGGCGCTGATGTGGAAGACGATGCGGGATTCGACAACGATACAGATGATCAGGCGGGCTCAGCAGAAATGGGTGCCAAAACGGTGTCAGGAACAAAGCTAGCACCAGGCAGCAACGAAGAATCCACCTCGGACTGATCGTTCCGGTAAAATCAGCAATAGAACTGGTTGACGGCTCTTATTTACTGAAACGATCAGTCCGTAACGGGTCTGATACACTTTCTCTCTATCCGTTTATGAGTTTACCTCCTTTTAGCTCTCCTCAAACTGTTGATCAGTTGATTGCCTTTCTCTTCAGCCGTCGTGAGGCCATATTAAATAATTGGCGTTCAATCGCACAAACTGATCCTAGACTTTCCAAAATAGCCCTCCTGAGCAGGGAAGAGTTCAACAACCTTATGCCTGCTATTCTTGACATCCTGGAGCAGCAACTGAGAGGCATCAAACCTCAATTGGATTTAGCCGCTGCGGCTCAGTCGCACGGGTTACACCGCTGGCAAAAGTCGCACCACCTACCCGATTTATTACGCGAGTTTCATCATTTATCGATGAGTTTATTCGAGGAATTAAGGCTTTTTCGGCAGTTGTTCCCCAATACCGATCCCGATACCATTTTGTTGATACAGCAGCACATTATGGTGTTTATCAATCAAACCGTTGGTGAGAGCATTACTAAACTTGACGAACTTCAGCGCCTGGAAGCAGCTAACCGAGCCACTAGTTTGCAGAAAGCGTTGCAGGAGATGGAGGAACTTTCGCGTCAACGAACGGAATTGCTGCGAACGTCGTCTCACGACCTTCGCTCCGGTCTGGGCCTGATTAGTGGAGCAGCTCAAGTTCTCAACATGGACGAACTGACCGAGGAAGAACGTAAACGGTTTACAGAAATGCTGAACCGAAACCTGAGCAATGTTCAATCGTCGCTAACAGACCTGATCGACCTTGCCCGGCTGGAAGCTGGTCAGGAACCGCTTAAAATCGAAGAGTTTGATGCTGCTCAGCTCTTAACCGAGTTAGTAAGCACAGCGCAGGACATGGCCAAAGAGCGCGGTATTATTTTGCGTGCAGACGGACCCGCCAACTTACAGGTAAAAACGGACCGGGAAAAAGTGTACCGGATCGCGCAAAACTTAGTGATTAACGCCTTAAAATACACACTATCAACGCCGGAGCGTTTAGCGATTGTCTCCGTATCGTGGTCAACTGAAAACGATTGGCGGTGGGTCTTTAGCGTTCATGATTCAGGACCGGGTTTACCAGCCGGCCTAATGGAATTATTTCACCAACAGCTCAGGCCAACGGTCGAAGAAACGAGTGTGCTTTCTTTGGACGAAGGGCAACCTGTATCAGCGAAGCCGAACCAGGAACATACAATCGAAACCATGCCCTTAGGTAAAGGAGAAGGTATAGGTTTACAAATCACCAAACGACTTTGTGACCTATTGAACGCCAGCATGGAAATTGAAAGTATTCCAGAACGGGGTACGCTCATTCGGATCCGTCTGCTCACGCAATTTCCGGATTAGATTGATACCCACATTATTTTCAGATTGTTCTAATTAAATGAACGACATTATTGGCTATCGGTGTAATGGGCCTTCCTGTATAAGTAAACTAGGTTGCAGCAAAGCAGTACAAAAATGAGCGTACTCCAAAACCTGGTTTCTCGAACATAATTTGTCAAACCTATTTCACTTACAATGTGAACTGTATTGTTGTTGCATACACCTAAAATCAGTTCAATATATGGTTCGATTTCATTACTGACTCATCTGTAAGTAGTATTGCAACCTGTTGAATAAATTGTTTAGTGGAGGTAAGCCAGTCTTCGCTTGAGGGCTGGCTTATTATTTATGTAAAACTTAGAATCGGGTCGATTAAAGTGTCATAATAAATCAGCTATTACCAGCTACTTTACCCACTGATCAATAAAGGCTTTGCTTTTTTCTAACTATTCTAAACAATTATAGGTTGATACTAAGATACAACCATAATTTTAGTCAACAGTGGAAAAAACGGGTCCAATTATCTTTATCGATGATGACGAGGATGATCAAGTGTATTTCAAGCCTATCTTAGAACAGCTTGCTCCTAACAATCCTATACTATTTTTTGATAATGGCCAGTCAGCTATTGATTACTTAAGAACCAGTGATCAGCGTCCCTTTCTAATCATTTCCGAAGTAAGTATGAAAGTGATGAGTGGGCTGGAATTACGTCGGCAGATAGAGGAAGATCCTGAATTACGTAAACGGGCCATTCCTTTCATCTTCTTTACTCACCCGGTTTACCGACATTTGGTTGAAGAAGCCTATGAGTTGACAATTCAAGGCTTCTTTGAAAAACAGTCAAATATTGAGCAATTGCGAAGTCAATTGCAATCAATTGTTTCCTACTGGTCAAACTGTCTGCACCCAAACCGATTTACAAGTAAAGACATCTACTAGAAATCTCCCGCTTTTGCTGATAGACCTATTTGCTAAAGATAAGTTGTGCTATTTAAAATAATGCGTAAATAATTATTTTTAGCAAACAGGTCTATCCTTTTTTAATTTCTGTACATTATTTACTTTTGTAGTAAATAATACATTGTATTCGTATGCCTAACAAACCAACTAAACGAGAGGAACAAGCGCCTATCCAAGCGATTCGGCCCTTACTGAAAAATCAGGCTATACAGCTTTCACCACTTGTCAATCAGATTAGTAACATTCCGCCTGCCGATCAACAGCTTGAGTACTATTTCATTCCAATACAATTTATGAAAGAGTACAAGCCTTACCATAGACCCGGCAGACCTTTTAAGAACCTCAAACTAGTTAACTATGACAAACCAGCTATTTCTCTTTCGTTTTTTTACAAACATAAGTATACTATTGAGCGTACCGTCAGTCATATTCAGGTAGTACAGCATATCAAAAACTACCGTGATGAGTTGTTAAACCGTACTCTTTTTCAACAGCTTAGCTACAACGAACAGAAAGATTTACAGCGTTCAGACGAGATTTTACGCACAATCCGTCAACGTCCTGATACTTATCAGGCCTGCTTTTCGAATTACCATCATAAGTATTACTATTGGTACTGTACGTACCGATACTTTGATGATCTTGCTTCGATGAAAACCACTACCAGTAGTGAGCATTTGCTTAAACACACGGAACGCCCTGGCCACCAAGTACATGAGCGACTAAATATAATTTTCATCGATCCAGAATACATTAGTGAACCCGTACCGCACGATCATAAGATAGTCGACCGGGAGTTAGATACATTCCCAATCCAGCTACGGCAAGGAATCACTACCTTGTATTTGCGTGAGACTTAGTAACTCCATTTATAATGTAATGCCGCACCAGCATTACTGCTCCGATTTATACAGGCAAGTAAACGCTAAATGTTGACCCTTGTCCAGGCTCGCTACTAGCGGTAATTCCACCTCCGTGATTTTCCACCACACGTTGGCAGATTGCCAACCCTACCCCTGTACCCGAGAACTCGCTCATGCTATGAAGCCGCTGAAACACCTGAAAAATGCGATCCAGATACTTAATGTCAAAGCCCACGCCTTGATCAATGACGTTGATCTGGTGGTAATGTGATGTTTGTATACTCGGTTGCACCACAGCCGGTAATTCCTTTTGTGGGCATAAGAAATACTGAACATGCACCTGCGGCTTTTTTCCGGGAGCTACGAATTTAAGCGCATTGGCTAGCAAATTTTGAAACAACTGAGTTAACTGTGTTTCGTCACCCTTTATAACGGGCATTTCGTCGACTTTTATCTGAGCGTCACTTTGCTCAATTTGCCAGTCGAGCAGACTAAGTACCTCTGTAATGATTCCTGTCAGGGAAACGGGACCAAAGACTTGCTGACGCGTCGAGATGCGAGAGTAGGCTAACAAATCTTTGATCAATGTGGACATGCGAGCGCCAGCTGAAGAAATACGCAATAAATGGCTCTGAGCCGTCTCGTTTGACGGTCCTTCTAGCTGTCCACTTAATAAGCTACTGAAGGACTGAATCTTACGAAGAGGTTCTTGCAGGTCATGACTAGCTACGTAAGCAAATTGTTGTAAGTTATCGTTAGAACGCTTAAGGTCCTGATTCGCCTGAACCAGTTCCTGAGTTCGATCAGATACGCGCTGCTCCAGCTGCTCGGATAAAAGACGATATTTCAGTTCGCTTTCGCGTAGAGCCTGCTCGGCTTTGGCGCGTTCGACTGCGATAACCAGACGAGCACTAACGTCATCTACGAGCATTAATTCATCAGCGGTCCAATAACGCGCCTGACGATAATGGATGAACAAAATAGTAACAGATCCATCTTTTAATACCAATGGCTTGTTAAGCGTCGAACCCAGTTGCCATAATCGATGGGCTTCTTTCTGTTGTTCACTAAGCGTTGGATCATTGGCAACATCAGGACGAACGACAATACGGTTATCATCAAAGCCAGCCAGCAGCGGTCCATAGTCGGCAAAGCTTTGCTCACCCTGCCAATCATCAACTCCGTTTGTGTAGTTAGGCATTATCAGAACAGATTGCCTGTCATTCTTTTCTTGAGCATACCCGATCCGGTCAACGCCAAGGTATGGTCCAAGCAAGCAAGCAGCCTGATAGTACACTTCCGACGGGCTGGTGAGACTGCGAAGCTGGTCCGTCAGTTGCAATAAGAACGTTTTTTGCTCTTCACTACGTTGAATTACCTGCTGGGCAAGCACCTGCTTCGTAACATCAGTGGCCATTACCAGGATTGCATATACCTCTCCCTGCTCATTGAACAGGGGCTTGGCCGTGCAATCAACGTAATTTGTTCGGGGTGCACCGTCAACAAAAAAATCGGCTCGTGCTCCCTGCGTTGAATACGTTTCTCCGGTGTCGAAAACTTTACCTAAAATGGCTAATAACGGCTGATTCCGAAGCTCCGGTAGAGCATCGACCAGAGGCTGGCCAATCAACTCTTTTTGTCCACTAAAAATAGCAGATATGAACTCATTGGCCACTTCAATTTTTAACTCGCGGCTTACCAAGAGGCAGGTAGCAACCGGCGCTTCCTCAATTAAGCTACGAAAGCGAACTTCGCTGCGCTGTAATTGCTGAAGAGCCAGGACCTCCCTCGTTACATCAGTAGCTGTGTGTATAAAACCGAAGATAGTCCCTTCCTCCGTATATACCGGATTATAGGAAAAGTTGAACCAGGACTGTTGCCACTGCTCGTCAACAACGACCTTTGCCTTACCCTTAGTATTTTTATAAGCTTCTCCCCTATCGTAGACCCGCTGTAACTGCTCCAACAATGGCTGGCTGGCCAGTTCGGGCACCGCCTGGTAAAGCGATTGACCCATTACGGACTCATCCTTACCCCATATCTGAAGCATAGGCATGTTGACCGTGTCAATCACCATGTCTCGACCGACAAAAAGAACTGTAGGCGTAGGAGAATTAAGGACTATACTCCGAAAGCGGGCTTTACTGGCTTCGAGTTGCTGCTGTGTATGTACCTGAACGGTAATGTCGCGAGCAACCCCTGAGAGTCGATAGGCAGCTCCTAAAACATCTACATAAGCCCGTCCTTGACAATGCAACCAGTGCGGCTGACCGTCTTGGGTGCCAACCGTACGAAACTGAACATCGTAGTAGCCTGCTGACGAAGGATCAAAAGCTACTTTGATAGCTTCACTAAAACGCTGACGGTCTTCTTCATAGACCAGCTCAAGAAGCTGACGATAGGCAATAACACCACTTTCTTGAGAGCCGAATAATTCCTGACAACGCTTATCCCACCATACCTGCTGTTGACTGATATCAAAATGCCACGTACCTACCTGAGCTGCCTGAATGGCATACCGCAGGCGCTCCTGTTCGGCTTGGCTATTGGGCAAGAAAGGGAAGTAAGATGATTGATCCATCATAAAAGGCACAGCTTGTCGCTTACCAACGAAACGTTTAATGGATCGGTTTTCTTTGTGTCAATAAAATTTGTTGTTCATCAGCCACTACTCGAATCCACACAGTCGTTGTCTTAAACCATTTGTTTTTTCAGGGACGATGAGTAAGTTCAAAAAAGCGCTGGAGCATGCGAAGAATAACCGGCTGGTTGGGATCGAAAGACTTATTGTCTTGGTTATCAGTCGAAATAATACCCTCCACCTCCTCATATTGCTGAGTAGTCACCGTTTCATAACCCATGTACCAATGACTAAATAACCGTTGGGATATAGGCTGGCTAATAACTGTTCTAACATCTGTATGCCGAGGATCTTTGCGGATGCTGTTATACAATTCTTCCACGAGTGGCTGCTCACCCTCCAGCACTTGCACAATGTTACCCTTAACATAAAGCAGCACGCCCGTAACCCCTAATCGGGCGTTTTTGATTCGACTGAACTCGACGATATCCATTATGTCGTGCTCAGTGGTCGATTCGACGGCGGTGCTGAAGTAAGTAATGCAATAATCCATTTCTAAAATACTAACGGAACAGTTTACTGTTCGCTAAACAGAATTTTTAATCTGTGGGTTTAAAAACGCTTAATTATAGCGGTTGCTTTCGTAAAAAACTTTTAGCGTCCGCAAGAGAATATGGTCGGTCGGTTGGTCAGCAAGGCTCTCTTTCGTTTCCAGATCAATCAACGCTGTTATCTCTTCGAGTTGACGATCCGTCAGTGTTTCAAAACCCATCCACCAAGCGCTGAACAACCGTTCCGAGATAGGTCGCGACAGCACGGTTATTACCTGAGCATGTCGGCTATCCAGCTGAATTCGTTCATAGAGCATCTCCACTGCTTCTTTTTCTCCTTCAAGAACCTGAATGATGTTACCTCGTACGTACAGCATGACCCCGGTGATACCCGATTTGGCGTTGTTCAATCGGCTCTGCTCGACAATAGTTTTAATCTGCTGATCGGATAAGTCAGGAGAAGAACTAAAGTAAACTATACACTGCTCCACAGGATACTATGACGATTTAGAATACTCTTTATCAACAACAGTTAGTCGGAAATTTATTCCGACATCGACTAGCCTACAAAATTACAATAAATATACTCCCGCAAACTCAATAAAATAATTCCCATTTTGGCCAGCGCCGTCAGTCAGCGTTAGGCTAACTATATCTCACTAAGTCAATCAATTATCTGTGTCTTTACTTTGGTAGTATGATATATGTTAATTCATTGATAATTAAATTATTTACGTAAATGCTTTCGAATCCACTACTTGATTTCGATACTGTTTCGAATTAGTAATTGAATAGCCTGCATGGGTTCGCTTGAATAAAATTATTTATCTAATGCGCCTAAAAGCGTTTTTTGGTAGTACCGTGCTGCGTGCCATCCAAGCACCTAGCGGATCAATAACTACCTCGGTACTACCCTCGATCAGGGGCAAACGAAAGGGGGGCTGGTCTGATGATGGCCGTATTAAGGTGCGATACAGTTGACGGCCTTGTGCATCCCGTAAAACAATTGGTACCCAATCGTTGGGGGCAATGGAACGCTGATGGCCCCAGCCGTCACACTGTATTTTTTGGGCAGACACGTCAACCGCTAAATCAGCTGGCTGACGGCTTATCCGACCAATAGCGAATCGAAACTGGTATCGTTGCTTTAGATAGTCTGTCAAATAGCCCAAGGAGTCCGGAAGGCGATCAGCAAGATAATTTGTGAAATGAATAGGCAAGAGTGCCTGTCGGTTACGCTTATGGTGAAAATAGAATTGGTCGATACAGCGTTGCAAGCTGGAATCTCCCCAAACCTGACCTATGCTGGCAAAAACTAGCGCTGCCCGATAACGAGATACATAGGGCTGGCCGGTTGCTTCCATCAAAGTAGGCTCCCACTGTTTTTCCTCTGCAAGGTCTTTAGCGTACGCTTTAGCCCGCTGCGCTAGACGTTCGCCGAATCGTTCAAGCCCATACTGTTCTTTGACTGCCTGAAGGGCCATGTATTCTGGAATACTTTGGGTAAAGAAACTTTGACTCGCTTCTTTACCTAAGGGTAGATGATGCCACCATTGACCAAGTATCTCTCTCGTTAGTAGATAGTCGATATAATCCAGGCGAGTCGAATCCCGATGGGCCGTCCAGCCCTGCTGCTCGGAAAGCCTGATGTAGCCAGCGCTAGATTGTATAGGAGGTAATTGGTTGTTAGGTGTTTCTTCCACTAGCAGTTGGTCATGGGGATAAGACCCTAGAAGCTGCTCACCCCGACGTAAAGCGGCTACACTGCTTTGTAGAAACTTAGAAGCCTGATAGGAATGAACATAGCGAAGCATTACAGTAATCCGTCGACCATCGACACTTTGGTAACGAACCGTTTTGTTCATGTACCGGATGGGTACAGGGGGTAAGGTTTCAATGTAAGAATGGTATCGTGCCGACGCAGCTACGAACAGTATAAACGCTACCAAGCAACTTATCAACATTACTAAGAAGCGTCGCTCCAGCCAATACCTGAACGATCGCTGATTTTTAGTTGCTGATGATGAAATTCCGCTGGACCAACGCAGCGTGCTTAGCCCGACAAAAAAAATAGCCAGGACTGTCCACTGCCCACTAAACAGCATCCGTAGCCAGTTCATATTCCCATAACCGGTCAGATCCGAATAAGCCTCTGATCCAGGTAGAACGCTATACAGCAGCCAGGGAGAGAAAGCATCCGTTTGCTCACTGTACAGCAATAAAAACAACAGACTAATTGACAGCGCATGGCCCAAAAGGCGGTGACTTGCCCAAGCTGTAATACACATTACCAATGCAATCAGTTGAATCTGCCGTACCCAGGTATCGATAACC
Organism: Spirosoma liriopis; assembly: GCF_023196085.1. Lineage (NCBI taxonomy): Bacteria > Pseudomonadati > Bacteroidota > Cytophagia > Cytophagales > Cytophagaceae > Spirosoma > Spirosoma liriopis. The sequence goes on along the minus strand of NZ_JALPRF010000004.1, from coordinate 246,871 downwards.
AAATCTTGTCCGTAAAGCGACCAGTCAATATCTTGTAAAGGGAACTGACTGCTTACCTGAATTACGATCCCAACGAGTCCTACAAAACTAACCAGGATGCCAGCCACAGCAGACAAGGCGAGTAGTTTCGCAACCAAACGAACCCAAATGGGTTGAGGCAGTGTCTCATAGATAGATCCAAGGCCAAGATTGCGTTCTCGATGTAAAACCTCGCCAGTCATTAGTACCAGAAAAAAGCTGATCAATGCGCCCATTGGGTGCCGAAGTGCCGTCATAGTTGCTGTTGTTGGCAATCCAATAAAATTTTCTGATGGCTGTAAAATAGTACCGGCCAGAAACGAGAATAGGATTACACTAAGGGTCATGGCTTGCACGAGCGGTTGCCGACTTAACTCCTTTAGTTCAAAGAGAGCTAACCGACCTACTCGGCTTAGTTTCGTGAAGCAGCTTCTAGACGGAACTGGCAAAACGAAGCGTTTGCCGTCTATCGCTTGTGTTGTCACAAGAGCCGGTTTAAACGTAGCCCCCGCTCCCCCATCCGCCCAGTTAAAAGTAAAAGTGTTAATGGCCTTGTTAAGGAGAGCCAGAGAGACTGCCAACCATAGTAGTCGGTTAATGTACCAAGGGTCAGGCCAACTGAGGAGACTGGATGGTGGTTCGTTTGTCGGAATAACAGCTACTATCTGTTGAATCAATTGTGTACCGAACGGGTCCAGCAAGGCGAAGAGGCTATCGGGCGACGTTCCACTACCTGTTGTTACGGTTAGGATTAGATAAAGTAAACTTAAGGTTAGGGTAAAGTAGGCACCAGCCAGGCTACGGAATAAGACCGTCAGTGAAAAGGCAATACTGACTAATGTAAATACCTGGCCTACCGTTAACGCCATGTACCCATTTAGCAACACCAACCACAGAAAGGGACCTGACGAGGCAGTTGTTGATTGCAGTAATCCAATGCCAAGTGGATATCCCAGAGTTATAACCAGCACAACGATTAGCGTGCCTACAAATCCTCCAATCAAAAACGAACCCGGCGCCACGGGTAAGCTGTATAGATAAGGGGTCGTTCGCTGATCCCAATCCTTGGTTAACGACTGGCCGGCGAGTAGCGTAGCTATCGATACAGTACCAATACCAACTGAGGCCAGTATCCCGTATGCATGAGTAGGCAGATTAGGGTTTGAAATCGCAGTAGTCTCAAAATGGCTCATCAGGAAAGTATACAAGATACCTTGTCCTAACGATAAGAATACTAGTAAATAAGTTACGGGACGGCTGAAATGATAAGTCAGTTCATGGCGAGCTATTTTCAAATAGTCTTGCATTAGACTGATGGTAAAGAATGCGTGAACAGCGTAGCGAAATAAACGTCTTCCAGCGTAGGCGTCTTGGCTCGTCCAAGCGGAGATGGTTTTTTATTTAGCAAAGTCACCATGAGTTGACCGCTCACATATCGATGGGCGATAACCGGAAACTGACGCTGGTAGGTAGCCAGTTGGTTGCGTTGAATTTTTTCTTCCCAAAGCTGCCCGTGATATCGATCGATTAACTGAGTTGGCTCGCCAGAAACCAATACCCGACCTTGGCCAAGAATGACCATTTGCTGACAGAGTGTATTAACATCTTCCACCAGATGAGTCGATAGTAGAACAATGGCCGTTTCTCCGGTTTCGGCTAGCAGATCATACAAACGGTTACGTTCGGCAGGGTCCAGTCCCGCCGTAGGTTCGTCAACAATAACGACCTTAGGGTTAGCAATCAGGGCCTGTGCAATGCCAAACCGCCGAAGCATTCCTCCCGAAAAGCGACTCATAGCCCGCCGTCGCACATCCCATAAGTTCACTCGTTGCAACATCTGCTCAACTACTGCTGTTCGTACGTGCCGATCGTCGATTCCTTTCAGATCGGCAATCTGGGTCAAAAGTTGTTCAGCAGTAGCTGTCGGATATACACCGAACTCCTGCGGTAGATAACCTAACAGCTGCCGGAATTGGAGCGGATGTTCGTGAATGTCCATACCATCAAACAAGATGGTACCACTAGTCGGTACCTGTAAAGTTGCCAGTGTGCGCATAAGCGACGACTTGCCCGCACCATTTTGCCCCAGCAGACCGAAAAGACCTTTGCTAAGGTTTAAATTCACATCTGTCAAAGCCCGAAAACCAGTGGCGTATTCAAGAGAAACACTATCGATTGTGAGCTGCATGGTGGATTACTTATCAAACACTAGTATATAGCCACAGAATACGGCTATGAAGATAATAAATATCATATAAACAATAAAAGAGTTACTTAATACAATAATGTAAGTCACCCGAGTAATCCGGCGGCATTATCCGAATGACGGGCTACCTCAAGGTCATACGCGTTGGTTTGAGTAGGCGCTGTTGGCAGTCATAATAATCCACCCTATCGATTTTCAGCTTGTAGCCCCCGGCGCTACAGTTAATCAATTTTAACGGTAAACGTCTACAAATGGGCGAATAAAGCGATCTTTTCCAGACGTACAAGAAAATCCTTCTACTTGGGGCTTATGTTTCCGAAGGCTTCTAGTCGGGGATCATCCTCTGCGCCAAGATAACGTAAGTACCACCACCGAAGGAACCGCTCGTGCGTCTAGGTATGCAAGGAACCAAGATTTAGATAGCTTTCCGAGATGATTAAACAGAAGATACTACTCTTTCTATCATGCACGCCTGCTATTCCTAACGGGATCAACTCTCTTAAAATCATCCATTAACTAGGTGGTCAGCAAGCGCTCTCTGCTATCTTTAACTCTAAAAGTCTCCAAACCGCCCCACCAGGCACCCCCTGCTCAAGGGGTTGGTATACGTCGGGGCAAGACCCATCGTATTGACAGCAACGACAGAATATGCTTATCCGTTTGGTGACCAATTTCGGCTTTGTGATCCTTCCCGCGCCACTGAGCAGCAGGGCTTTTTCATGCTGGTAAAAGCAGCTTCACTGAAGGTCATCGCGGACCTAAAAGCTTCGGTATTAACAATCCGTAGCGATTAAGACGGCACTATTGCTCCCTGAAAATGCTCTGCTGCTCTTTTAATTTGGCGGCTTGAACTAGTTCAGCGCGATAAGCTTCAAACGCTTTCCATTTTAAAAAGTCAAGTATTTGACTAAGTCATCAAGATGTGCATTCATACTGGATTAATGACTACTAACTCTAATTGCACATGAGTATTGATTAGAGAAAAAACCTATGTACCTGTAAGCAAAGAATGTAGCAAGGAAAAGCTCAGATCAATTTACCTTACTGACTCACCAATTGCGTTTTTACCGCGGCCTGGTCGCTAATGTCATCGCTGGCGGTTTTCAGCAGAATGTCGCCTGGCTTCAGGTCGCCAAAAACCTGCGTCTGGCCAGCAGTGTCGTCTCCTTTTTGTACCGTTACCCGAACGGCTTTGCCGTCCTCTATCTTCTGTACGAATGTACGGTCCAGCGTACTAATAATGGCCGATTTAGGTACGTATAAGCTGCCTTCGCCTGACGAACTGACCGGTAGCCGGACCGAGGCAAACATACCCGGTTTTAGCATGCCCCCTTTGTTGGGAAAATCAATTTCGATCATTTCCGAGCGCGTTTCGGGGCGCACACTGTTGGAAACACGGTTGATCCGTCCCGTAAATGTTTGATTGCGAAAGCTACGCACCGAAAACTGTACCGGATTGCCCCGACGAATATCGCCCAAGTAAGCTTCTGGAACGGCGATGCGTAACCGGAGCCGGTCAAGCTGTTTGATTTTTAGCATAGGTACACCGTTCTGCCCACCCGGTCCTACGAACGCACCGGGCGACAGTCGACGGTCGGTGATAACGCCGGTAAAGGGCGCCGTTATTTTGAGGTAGCTCACGAGCTGCTGTACGGAATTATAGTGAGCGTTAGCCGCGACCACAGCTAAACTATCCGAAATAGCTTTCGTACGCGAGGTTTCCAGGTCAACGGGCGAGATAGCGCCCAACGTGCGGCTGGTTCGTAGCACACGCAGGAACGTACCTTTGCTGGCTCCGTAAACCGCTTCGGCTGCCTTTACTTTCGAATAAGCTTCGGTCAGATTCGCCGTCAGCTCGGGGGCTTCCAGTTCCGCCAGCACCTGGCCTTTACGGACCTGATCGCCAATATCGACGTGTAGCGCCTTCACGTAGCTGCTCACGCGGGGATACAGGTCGGTCTCGTAATAGCTTTCCAACTCGCCCGGCAGGCTCAGTTCTGAAGTGGGGCGGGAAGCCGTAACCCGGATGGCTTCGTACCGAATTTCTTCATCGACCGGCGTTTCGGCCATCGCGTTTTTTTCGGCAGATGAGTTGCCGCACTGGCTCAGCAGAAACCCCGTACCGGTGATGAGCGCTACGTGCAAATAAGGGCGCAGAACAGAATATATAGTCATGGTCGGTCGATGATTAATAGGTGATAGTCGATTCGGACGGTTCGGCGACAGCATGCCCGTCGTAGACCGTACTGGTTGGGTCGTCGGGGTCGAGCGAGGGCGAATCGAACTCGGTTTTACGCTGGATGGCCGCAAAAACGACGGGTAGAATCAGCAGGGCCGCTACGGTCGAAAAAAGCAAACCGCCAATCACAGCCCGGCCCAGTGGCGCGGTTTGTTCACCCGATTCACCCAGCCCGCTCGCCATCGGAATCATCCCGGCAATCATAGCCAGCGCCGTCATCAGGATCGGTCGTAGTCGAGCTGCGCCCGCCACCCGCGCGGCCGCCCGGGCATCACGGTAGCGGAGTCGCAATGATTCGGCGTTGGTCACCAGCAGCAGCGCATTCGCCACCGATACACCCACCGACATGATAATGCCCATGTACGATTGTAGATTTAGGGTTTGCCCCGTGATGAGCAGCAGCGTGAGCGATCCCGCCAGTACGGCCGGGATGCTGACTAGCACCACACTGGCCACCTTGAACGATTGATAATTGGCCGCTAGCAACAGAAAGATCACCACAATCGCCAGACCCAAGCCAAATTGCAGACTGCTGAGCGTCTCCTGAAGCAGTTGTGCCAGTCCGCGTAGTTCAACCACGGAGCCTTTCGGTGGGTCACCAGCCGCTGCGATAGCCGCCTGTACATCTCGCGTGGCCGTGCCTAAGTCCTGGTTGTTGATGTTGGCCGATACAGTAATGATCCGTCGGGGACCGATGCGGTCGTATTCACCCGGTACGGTCGTGGGGGTAATAGTCGCTATGTCGCCAAGCGTGGGTCGCAGCTGCCCTTTCACCAGCGGAATCGCCTGAATGTCGGCCACGGACTTCATCTGATCCTGCTCCAGCTGAATCTGCACCTGATACGCAAATCCTTTCGACTGGTCGAGCCACAGGTTTTTGGCCGTGAACCGACTCGATGCGGTAGCGGCTACCAGCGACTTTGATATCTCGTCGGTGCTCAGGCCTAGTTGAGCCGCCCGTTCGCGGTCTATTTTAATCGATACCGTCGGGTAACTCAGCGGTTGATTGATGCGTAAATCGCGCAGGTACGGAATCTCGCGCAGGCGGGTCAATAGGCGGTTGGCATAATGCTGCCCTTCGGTGAGGTCTTTACCCCCCACCAGAATTTCGATGGGCGTTTGCGCACCCTGGCTCATAATTTTATCGGTCAGGTCGATGGGTTCGAATGACAGCCGGACGTTTGGCATTTTTTGCCGGACCCGCTGCCGAATCTGCTCTTTCAACGCATCCAGCGACTCAACCGGGTATTCGTTGGATAGATTGATCTGGAGAACGGCTTCATGCGGTCCGACGTTGAATACATACAGAGCGCTGGTGCCGTAACTGGACGGTGTCATCCCCACAAAAGCCGAGGAAATGGCTACGTTTTTGGGACCAACCAAATCGTTAATCTGCTTGATAACTCGTTTGGTTAATTCCTCAGTGCGTTCAATGCGTAATCCCTGTGGCCCGACAATACGCAGTTGGAACTGGTGCGCGTGATTTTGGCGGGGCATCATATCCTGACCAATTTGAGTAAAGCCAACGCCAATCAACAGCGCACAAACCAGTCCATAAACACTAATAACGAGTACCCGGCGGGCCATCAGACTGTCCAGCAGCCGGAGGTAACCTAATTTGAATCGCTCAAAACCAGTTACGTTTTTAGGATGCTTTTCTTCGAGTAGTTCTTGCTGAGCCTCTGACTGTTTGGCCAGATCAGGTAATACGCTTAATTGGTGCGGACGGGCGTGGTCATGCTGTTTCAACCACCAGTTGGCCACGACCGGCACAAACACCTGCGACAGCACGTAGGAAACAATAATTGAAAACCCAACCGACAGCGAAAGGGGCAGGAACATTCCGCGCGGTACGCCATTCATGAGAAAAGCCGGGGCAAAAACTGCCAGAATGCACAACGTGATGAGCAGCAACGGAAATGACATTTCCTGACAAGCATCCAGAATAGCACGAGCCTTGGCTTTTCCCATTTCCAGATGCTGGTGAATGTTCTCGATGACCACTGTTGCCTGATCGACCAGAATCCCGATTGCCAGCGCCAGCCCCGACAGGGTCATGATGTTGATGGTTTGTCCCGTCAGGTTTAAAAGCAAAATTGCACTCAGTATTGAAACCGGAATGGTCAGAATTACAATCAGCGAACTGCGCCAGTCGCCAAGGAAGAGCAGTACCATCAGACCCGTCAGAATTGCGCCTAACCCGCCTTCCACGGCCAGACTATGCACCGCCTGCGTGACGTAGACCGACTGGTCAAATTCGTACGTAAGCTGTACATCATCCGGCAGCAGTGCCTTCATTTCGGGCAATCTGGCTTTCAGCGCATTCACAACGCTCATCGTTGATGCATCGGCACTTTTCGTCACGGGAATGTAAACCGATCGTTTACCATTGACCAGCGCATAACCTACCGTGATATCGGTCGCGTCTTCCACCATGGCGACATCACGCAGAAATACGGTAGGGCCAACCCCTTTTCGTAGGGGGATATTCATGAACTCACCTACCTTCTCGAGCACTGTATTGCTGGGTGTCATCACCGTATAATCACCCATTTGTACACTGCCGGCGGGAGAAATCTGGTTATTTTTTACGACCGCCTGTACAATCTCGTCGGGCGTCAGTTCGTAGCTGCGCATTCGCTCAGGATTCACTTTTACGACGACAGTACGTTCATTTCCCCCGAATGGAGGAGGAGCGGAAGCCCCCGGAATTTGGGAAAATAAGGGTCTGATGCGGGTAGAAGCCAAATCCTGCATCTCGCCCAGCGATGCCCGGCGGCTACTAAACACCAACTGGCCAACGGGTAAGCTTGACGCATCAAATCGGACAACGGTGGGTGGTACGGTACCGGGTGGCAGATAGTTCATCACCCGGCTAACCTGATTGGCCACTTCGCCCGATACTTGCGCCATGTTGACATCTTCGTAGAAGGTACACTTGACCAGACAGAGCCCCTGAATATTCTTTACTTCAACATTTTTAATCCCCGATACGTACAGCAACTGATTCTGGTAGCGGGTCGCAATAAAGCCTTCCATCTGGGCTGGCGTCATGCCGCCGTAGGGCTGGGCAATATAAATCGTGGGCAGGTTCAGCCGGGGGAAAATGTCGACCGGGATCTGGAGTAGCGCCAACACCGCAAACAGAACGATGCCCGCCAGCGCGACAATAACAGTAATGGGTTTGGCTAAGGCGGCTTTGATCATGTTAGTTAGCGGGGAAGTTGTTGGAGAAAGGAATCTAAATCACCAGCGGTAGCAGCCCGTAAGAGCAGGGCACGCCAGACACTATTCGTGACCAAAGCTTGATCGACCTCAGCCCGATTGAGTAGTGCACTCGTTTGGGTTAGAGCCTGGATGTTATCCAGTCCAGATTCGTATCGAGCCTGAGACTGAATGTAGGCCTGGTTGGCGGCATCCAGTTGAAGCGGAGCCTGTTGCGCACGAGCCTGGGCCAGTTGTAACTGCAAAACTGCATTCTGACTAGCCGCCTGAATGCTTAGCGCCTGTTGCTCATACGCCTGTTGACTGGCATTGACCCGTTCCCGCTGGCCCGATACGACATATTTTGTTCGCCATAAATCGGTTGGTCGCCAGATGGCCGTCACACCCACGATATAGTTGTAGGACCGTAGCGGCAGACCTGCTCCCAACGACGGGTCGATGCGGAACGTACCGTCAGCCTGGGTTGCTTCGCTAATTCCCGAACCGCGTCCTTGGAGCGAGCCAAGTACCGAAATGGATGGTAAGGCTGATGTTTTTAAGAGGGCTTCGTTCGCCCGCCCCAGGTCAATCGTCTTTTGATAAACCCGTAATTGTGGATGCAACGCCGAATTGCTACCGGGCGTTAGCGGCAATTGAGGAAGCTGGTTGTAAAAGACCATCGAATCCAACTGGACAGTAGGATTCGGCTGACCAATCAACTCGGTGAGTCGAAGTACCTGCTGCTGAGCTAACTGCTGACTTTCCAGTACCTGTAACTGTGCGCGGGCCACTTCGGTATTGGCTACGGCGCTGTCGATACCGGGTCGGAGGCCCCGTTCCGTACTGGCGCGAATAATTCGTTGTAATTCCTGCGACCGCCGAAGGTTAGCGGTTTGTAAGGCTACCGATTTTTGCGCGTTGAGCGCCAACAGATAGGCATCGCAGACCCGTACTTGATGCGTAAATAATTCACCCTCATAGTCGGCCTGGGCTTGCTCAACTGCCAGCTGAACCTGAGTCCTCCGGGCCTGCCGACGGCCAAACGTGATGGCTTCCCAGTCGATCACCATCGAAAGCCCACTTGTCCATGCCGCTTGGTTTCTGAACCCATCGGTTCGCACGCCTGAAATGGGTAAGAGGAGTCCACCATTGGATACATAGGCACCCCGAACCTGATTCGATGTAGCGTTCAGCGTCTGTGCCTGAACCCCCGCCTGTGGCAACAAAGATAGATTTAACGCTTGCGCATCGGATTCAGCCGCCCGGATGTTGGCCAGTTTTCCCCGCAAACTAGGGTAATTGGTGCGAGCCAGTTCCAGCGCCTTAGATAAGGTAAGCGGGTTGGCGGCTGTCGATAACGGAGCACCTGGTTGCGCTAAACTCTGTCCGCCCCAGCCACTGACCAGTGCGATAAAAAGCCCGATATATCGTTTTTTCAGCCTGTGCATGTTGATTAACCTGATGGATAACCCCAAAGCTACGGGCCGGATATTAGAGCCAAATTAGAGCCAAATTAGTTTGTATTAGAACGGGTCAAGCATTCTGTAAAGGCAGAGTAACCTCCGTGATGGTCCCGACTTCGGGCCTGGGGCGTAGCTGGAGCCGCCCCTGATGCAAGCTTATAATACGGTGTGCCAACGTCAATCCGATGCCAAAGCCACCGATGGATTGCACGTTCGAACCCCGTACTAGAGGCAGTAAAACCTGCTCTTCTTCACCCGGAGTAAGGCCAATACCCTGGTCTTCAATTCGGATGCGCGCGCGTTCTTCGGTATCCATTTCCAGACACATTGTAACGGGTTGACCATTTGAATACTTCACTGCGTTGTCCAGCAGATTTAATAAGGCCGTTCTAAGGAGGTGCGCATTGCCCAGAACCATAACAGGGGTGGGTTGTTCAAGAACTCCATCACTGAGCTGAACAGACAGCGATTGCCCTGCCCGTTGCTGACCGAGCGTATCGGCGGCATCGAGGACAATCTCAACCAGTTCGAGAGGCTGACGATCAAGCTGAGCATCAACGCCATCAATGCGAGCTAGTTGTAACAGCCCATTGGCCAAAGCCGTCAGCTTATCCAGTTCGGTAACGGCCTGGGTCATGCCCCGCTTAAGGTTTTCGGCATCGGTATCGTAGAGCAGCGACGTTTCCAGCCAGCCTTTGATGGTCGTCAGGGGGGTCCGAAGCTCGTGGGATGCTTGAGCGATAAATGAGCGTTGGTTCTCAACTAGCCGTTCCTGTCGGGTAAGTAAGTCGTTGAACGCCTGCGCCAGTACGCCTACCTCGTCGTGGACGTTGTCAGGCCGCAGTCGGAAGGGCAACGTACTGGCCGCCGGGGTGTTGATCTGATCAATCAGCTTGTTGAGGGGTTTAAGTGCCTGTCGGGAAAAAAAGTAACCCAGTAAACTAACCAGACTGATGGCCACGACATTGCCGACAACAAACAGGTCGCGCAGATTCTTTTGCCGTTGGTAGCCATCCTGATCGTAGGCGGTTGCAATAGCTACATACTCTCGTCCATCTGGCGAAGGCGAAACACCCGCATAGGTCAGCGCAACACCATCTTTGGGGTACATATGGTCGGAACTTTCGTACTGAAACCGAACAAGTCGCTCCCGCCGTACCTGTTGCCGAAAAGCGGAATCAGCGACGAAATCGTTGGTGGCTTGACTGGCGTAAATTAGACTGTCGGCGGGTGAATACACAAACTCAACCTGTTCGGGCATCGACGTAATAACGCTACCCGCTACCGATCCTCTGAGCGTTAGTAGCTGCTCCGTTACGCGTGCTTTCCGTTCCAGCCGATCTTCAATAGACCGCTGCCGGAAGCTGGCATAGGTGCTGTAGACATAGATCGAGAAAAGGAGCAGAATACTCGCTACCAGCGACGAAAACCACAGGATCAGCTTGTGTTTTATCTGCATCGTTAATTTCGTAACACGTAGCCCATGCCTATAACCGTATGCAAGAGTTTAGGGCTAAAATCCTTATCTATCTTTTTGCGTAGGTAATTAATGTAGACCTCAATCACATTGGTATTTGTGTCAAAGTGCAGATCCCACACTTTCTCGGCAATATCGACCCGGCTGACGGTCCGCCCCTGATTGATCATCAGGTATTCCAGAAGCGCATATTCACGGGCGGTCAATTCTATTCGTTGTCCAGCGCGCTTAACCGAGTGGGCTTCGGTATCCAATTCGAGATCGGCTACGCGTAGCACCGTTTTTAGTCCTGAAAAAGCGTGGTTTCGCCGAGCCAACGCTTTAATCCGTAGCATCAATTCGCGAAACTCGAAGGGCTTAACTAAATAATCGTCGGCTCCCGCGCCAAAGCCACTTTCTTTATCAGGTAAACTATCCAGCGCGGTCAATAACAGCACGGGTAGCCGGGGGGAGTTCTGCTTGATGTGCCGACAAAGCGTGAAGCCATTTACGTGAGGCAGGTTAACGTCCAGAACGATAACGTCGTAACTGTTATTGTCAGCCAAGTGCTGGCCCACCAAGCCATCGTAAGCCACATCAATTTCGTAACCTTCACTCTCAATACCTTTGCGAATGAACGAAGCCAGACTTACTTCGTCTTCAACCAGCAATACTTTCATACTTAAATAAAGAAGTGAGATACACCCGTATACTCCGTATAGATTGAACCAAGAAAGCTTCCAAACAACAATTCAAACGGATTGACAAACCACTTCTTTTCTCAAGTGAGAGCCGGCGAAGGAATACCGTGTTTTGCACGATAAAAACCGCTTTCTGCGGTAGCAGCTTCTCATCGTTTGCGTCGTTTTTCTAAGACACAAAATCGCTACCAGGAATCGGCACCCCGGTAGCGATTGTATATAAGATATAGTCAACTATGAAAAAAGGCTTTACTGATCAACCGTATCAGTTTCCGGAGCGGCAATCTTTGCCAGGTCCTTATTCTCCGGGAAGAACACCAGCCCTTTTTGAAGCCATTCATTTCGGGCATTAGCATCTTTAGTAACCAGTTCGTTATAGGAAATCAGGTACTTAAACGCCAGAATCAGATCTTTCTTGTAGCGATTTCTCTCCTCTTGTTTGTCGGCTACCATGTTGATAAATTCTTCAAAATATGGTTTTGCCTTACCATTCCGAACGGCTTCTTCCGGTGCGTAAGCATAGTAGTTCGCTTTGGCCCGGTACAACACAGTAGGTGCATACTCAGGTGAGGCTTTCTGCGCCAAAGCTAGCGCCGAGTCGGCCAGCGCAAAGCGGGCCGTATCCCGAACGAGTTTGCCTGAGCTATCCCGCTGAAATCCGAGTGTATAATTGCTCATGCCGTAGCGGAACAAATCCTGTACGTCGGCTTTGAACCCATGCTTAGCGGCTGAATCGAGTGCCGCAACGGCCTGCGGATGCTTCTTAGCCCGGTAATAATACTTGGCAATGTCGCTGTACAGATTCTCCGTTGTATCGAAGGGAGCGGCTTTGGCCAAGTTCATTATGCCCAGCGAATCATTGATTACTTTGAGCGAATCACTACCCGGATTTTCAATGCCTAAGTACGCATTGCCCAAATATTTGTAATCGTCAGGCATGGCTTTATCCGGTGCTTTTTCCAGAAACGTATTTATGTTCTGGATTGCTTTCTGTGGTTGCTTAAGCGACGAATACGCCCAACCTTCAATGCGATACACGATTGGGTTCTGCGCCAGTGCCGTGCGGTTGCTGTCAATCAGGTTGACAGTACGTTGGTAATCTTTTGCCAGAAAGTGAAACTGCGCCTGTCGTAAGAGCGTTTCCTGTCGCTTGTCTTTCGATACGTTTACATACTGATCGATGTAGCTGGCTGCTTCTTTATAGCGGTTTACCAGGAAGTACAATTCCGCTAGTTGGTTGTAGGCGGGGGAATAGCTCGGATTAGCGTCGATGGCTTTTCGGTAGTTTTCGACGGCTAGATTCAGGTTTCTACCCTGCCAGTAGATGTCACCAATACGTTGGTATACGCGCGACGCATTCATGCCCAATTCAAGAGCACTTTCGTAACGCGACACAGCGGTTCCCGCATCCCGATTCAGATAATACGCATCGCCCAGCGCTAGTTGAATAGATGCATTTTTTTTGTCGCGATCAGCAGCTCGGTTCAGGAAATCGATGGCTTTGGCAGCATCCACGACTTTTGGATAAACAGGCTTGATTGAGCCGTTACCCGGAGACAGATAACCGGTAAAGGCTTCACCGATTCGGAAAAGAATCTCGGCGTTTTTGCCTTTGCTCTTACTGACAACTTCTTCAAGCTTAGGGCCTGCATTAGCCAGATCATTTTTGACCAGGTACGTAATGGCCGTCCCCGTCTGATTCAACGGAACGCGCTTTTCGTCCAGCGAGAGTCCTTTCTCAAACCAAACGCGGGCCGAGTCAGGCTGGCCCGCGCGCAGGTAGCCATAACCAGCGTCGAAGTTGGTTTGCATGGAAGGGTTTTGCTGAGCATTTCGGCTAAGAAGCGTTTTTGCTTCGTCGAACTGACCCAGATTCATCAGCGTATTAGCATCGGGTGTTGGCGTCTGCGCTAACGTAGTAACAGCCAATCCCGAAAGGAACAAAGTTATGTACGTCTTCATGGTAAGTTGGGTTTATGCTCCTCTCTACCGCACCAGGCTGTGTGAGGAGTTTCTGCAAACTACCGCTTAGACTTAAGAGAAAGCTTAAAGACTACTTAGAATTGGCTTAGAAGTAAGCTATATGTTTGACAGGATTAACAGGATTTTAAAGATTTATTTTGTAAAATATCCAGTTCAGCGAATCCTGGAAATCCTTTTAATCCTGTCAAAGAAGGATCTATCCTAGCCTTGTCTGGCCTGTGTCAAACAAGCTTCTTAAACGTGTAAACTTTCACTGTAGCGGCCTCCTTATTTCTCGGTCGTAAGAATGGTTTGACCGGCTGGATACAGGATCTCCGCGTTGTCTTCGGCAGTAATAAAAACGGCCTCGGGTTTTACTACTGCCGTCGCCTTTAAGGTTGCCGAGAGGTCTTTGCCGGACTTAGCTGACCTAGTTTTTTTGATCAGCCAGATAAGTCAGCTACGATTAGGTGTTTGGGTATGCACGAAACGAGCGGGTAAGCAAAGGCGCAATAGGCTTGAGATTGATCAGAGTAAAAAGGGGAACTCCTATACATTGGATGATTGCTCAAAGCTAGAATTCAGACAATAGAAATATGATCATGTTTTAGTCAAAAATGTGCATATTTCGCCCAACGAGTTGAATCTTTGCCGACTCGTATCAGATAGAAACAAAATAATAATACTTTACTACTACAAATCGGGGTATTCAAGACGAGCGATTCCATGAGATGCTCATTCGGTTTGACTCGATCACCGTGCTGTCCTATCTGGCTTAGCCATTTGCTATCAGCGGAGAAAAGCCTGATTCATTTATGCAGGCAAAAGGGAGGGTAGGAAAGCAACTTAATCTCATACTTGAAGTACATAGTAAACGAATGGCCTACCTTACGTTGCCAACCTATCAACAGCATCAAATAGTAAAGCATATCCATTGGCTATTAATTAGCTTGATCAATACCTTGCTGCTTGGCTGCTGCTCATTGGCCGGAGGGCAGCATTTCGGAGCGTTTGTTCAACGCTATGGCCCCGAGCAGGGTCTGGCTCATCGTGAAGTGAACGCTATCCTTCAGGATCGCCAAGATTTTATGTGGTTTGGTACCCGGTTTGGGCTTAACCGCTTCGACGGGACTACGTTTACGACTTATACCCGGGGAAAAAACGGGCTTGGTTTTGACGATATTCAATCCATCGCTCAGGACGCCGACGGACTGTTGTGGCTCTTAGGTCCTGAGGGTAAATCGGCCATTACCATTTTTAATCCCCTGACAGGCGTAGCGACCTCCTTCGAGAAACGCTTCAACCAGACCCGACGCAATCATCCCCCGGTATTGCCGCAGATACGGCTCCTGAATAGCCCTGACGGAACAATCTTTTTCATCGATTATCAGCCCGCCAAATTAAATGTCTACCATCCAAAGTCGGGTTTAAAGACTGTGCCGTTACCCCGGTACAAAACCCTGATGCTGGCGGCTGTTACCACCCGAAATACCGTTTGGGCGATTGCCAACAGGAGCCAATTAGTGGAACTAACACCGGACGGACGCGTGCTGCATGCATACGTCCACTCTGGACCAATTCATACCTGTTTAGGTCAGCGCCATGCTGGTACCGAATTCTTTTACTGGGTTGAAGAAGACGAAAAGTATCCGTACAAAGGACAACTGTACAAAATCGATGAATCGGGGCGTCGGCAGGAGCGATCCCGTACTATTCTCCAACCGAATAAATTGCAACAACGTGTTGCTTACGCCTTTGATCAAAGCGGACGGATTTGGAATGGGTACCAGTTGCATGATTCGGCCGACCGGATTGCCCTCGATGTCAGTGATCAACTAGCCAGTGGTCTTCTTGATGACCGAAGTTTTTTTCGCGACCGAAACGGAAGTTTTTGGTTAGGAACCAGCTTTGGCCTCTACCAGATGCGGCTCAACCAGCACTATTTCGAGCGTTTGTTCTACCAGTCCGGTACCGGAAAACAACCCGCCGTTCGGGGCATTACCGCCGTGGGCGACACGCTCTACACGAATCTGGAGAACGGCATAGGTTTATTTGCCAGCAACCGTTCGGGGGCATCGGCCCACCTACTGCTGGATAGGCCCCGGTCGCTGGTTAGTTTGAGCGGAAACTTGGATGGTAAACTTTATTTGTGCGAGGGCTACACGCTGATCGCCTACGATTACCGAACCACGAAACGCACTGTGACCTCTATACCCGGTCCGGGAACCATCTGGACCATTCACCCCTTTTCGAACAATCCCCGCCGGTTGCTGGCCGGTGGCGAACCCGGTTTGTGGGTGGTTGACCCGACCACAAACCAGGTTACTGCCTTCCGGGATTACAATCAGTTTCCTGAATTAGCGCAGGCCTATGTACTCCACATCAATACCGATCGGCAAGGCACCCTTTGGCTGTGTGCTAGCACAGGGCTCTACACGGTCGATCCCCGAAAGGGCGTTACGGCCCGCTACTGGAGTGGGGGCAAAGGCTCTTTTAAATTACCCGCCGACAGCTATCAGCATTTTTACCAGGACCCACGCGGGCTTTTCTGGCTGGCAACGGCCAATGCCGGATTGGTTCGCTGGGATCGCTCCCAAAGCCGCTATCGCCAATTCAGACGGGCCGATGGCCTGAACAACGATAACATTTACGCGGTGTATGCCGACCGGCGAGGCCATCTTTGGCTTAGTAGCGACAACGGTATCATGCAGTTCGATCCGGTTCGGCTCACTACCCGTACTTACACAGAGCAGGAAGGCATCACCCACAACGAATTTAACCGCATTGCCCATTATCAGGATGCGCAGGGACGGCTTTACTTCGGGGGACTCAACGGGGTGACTGCCTTCGATCCCCGTGATTTTGACGCCGAGCCCGCCCTACCCGCCTTACCCTTGCGTCTGGTCTCCTTTCGTCAGTTCGATGCCAGTCGCAACACGCTGGTCGACAAAACCGAAGAACTCATCAAAACCAGGCAAATCACGCTGCAACCCAATGACCGGAGCAGTATTCTTCACTTTGCACTGCTTAATTACACCGACGCTCAGAAAAACAAGTATGCCTACCAGTTTAGCGGGTTAGCTGATACCTGGCACTACCAGGCCGAACCCTACCTGCGGCTGGGTAATCTGCCCTACGGCGACTACAAATTGCTGATAAAGGGGCAGGCCGCCGACGGTCGGATGTCGGCGGTCCCGCTGTCTTTTAAGGTACGCGTACTGCGGCCATTTTACTTGCGCGGCTGGTTTCTCTTTTCGATGGCGTTTCTAATGCTGGGTGGTGTTTGGGGATGGGGACGGTGGCGGAACAGGCAATACCACAAAGCACAGATTAGGCTTCAAACCCGAATTGATGAGGCTACCCGAACTATTGCCCGGCAGGCTCAGGATCTAAAGCAGCTCGACGAAGCCAAATCCCATTTTTTCGCCAACATTTCTCACGAGTTCCGTACCCCCCTAACGATCATCCTGGGCATGGCCGACAGACTTCACCAGCAGGCAGATCCTCAGTTGAAGCAATCGGCCAGCATGATTGAGCGTAACGGCCAAAGTCTGTTGAGGCTGGTCAACCAAATTCTGGATCTGACAAAATTGGAAGCCGGGGCCATGTCGTTGCAACCCGTCCGGGCCGATCTGGTTGGCTTCATCCAGTACGTCGCCGAGTCGTTCCAGGCCATGGCCACTACAAAAAGCATTCAGCTGCATTTTCAGGCCGACCAGTCCGAACTTGATACCGACTTTGATAGGGATAAACTAGGCGATATCCTGTCCAATTTATTCACCAACGCCCTTAAATTTACTCCCGCCGGTGGACTCGTTTCCTGTACATTGGCCATCTATCCGATATATCCTTCCCTGACAAACGATTACTACGAAGCCGTCGTACCGACACAGCCCGGCGAAGGGCCCTGGATTTCAATTCATGTTCGCAATACTGGTCCCGGTATCAGCGCGCAGGACCTCCCGCACATTTTCGACCGGTTCTACCAGCGATCCGCACCGATGAATCCGACGCAGCCAGTTTCCGGAACGGGTATTGGACTCTCGCTGGTGCGGGAATTATTGGTACTCATGAACGGCGGACTAGCCGTGCGAAGCCAGCCTGGCGAGGGAGCTGAGTTTGCTATCCGGTTACGCCAGATCCGACAGAATACAGTGTCCCTGACGCTTAGTGCTGAGCCGATTGTCCCGTATCCGACCACGCCGGACAAAGTCGAACTTATAGCTGATGCTGGCGCGGACAAGCCGGTACTACTGCTGGTGGAAGATAATGACGATGTGGCCCGCTACATTGTTTCCTGTATCCAGACTGATTACCAAGTCCTTTGTGTTCCAAACGGGCAGGCAGGTATTGATCTGGCTCTTGAGAAAATACCTGACCTGATTATCAGCGATGTGATGATGCCGCTCAAGGACGGCTTCGAACTCTGCGGTACGCTGAAGAGTGACGAACGCACCAGCCACATTCCTATTGTACTGCTCACGGCCCGGGCTGCTACAGATGATCGACTTACAGGCTTACGGCGGGGGGGCGATGCGTATCTGGTTAAGCCATTCCAACGGGAAGAGTTACTCTTGGTGCTGAGTAATTTGCTACAGAACCAACGGCGGTTACAGCGCTATTACAGTCAGCGGGCGCTGGGTGATTTGCAGCCCGGTTCAGTTTCGCTTGGAGAAACCGATGCGAAGGAAGATCAGTTTTTGACGAAACTGCGAAGAACTCTGGAAGATCATTTAGACAACGTAGCGCTTGATAACGACATGATCTGTCAGTTAATGGGCATGAGCCGGAACTCGTTGTATCGCAAGCTGATGGCGCTGACGGGTATGTCAACAACGCCTTACCTGAGGACCCTTCGTGTGCAAAAAGCCGAAGAATTACTGAAGTATTCCACGTTGAGCATTACCGAAGTAGCCTGTGTAGTGGGCTTTGGCAGCACCCGGCACTTTAGGCGAGTTTTTATGGAAGAAAAAGGGGTTTCTCCTACTGCTTTTAGAACTATGAAACAACCGATGGATAGCTAACCTATTTTGAATAAATTGGTCATAGCTCAAACTAGAATGGAACAAAGGGGGATACCTACAACTGTAGATATGGGCAATAGGCTGCTTCAGGAGTTCCCGAAATTTTGGGAAGGAATGAACGGAAAACATTTCCTATAATGCCGGAAAAGCAGTCAATGGAAAAGCCTAATTAAGTGCCCTGCGAACTGAAGGCAGCAATAGAAAGCTTAAAATGACTAGGCTCATCAACGCATCAACCACTTGATAAAGAGTACAAAAGCCAACCACCATTACCAATGCCATTGTCCATATAAACAGTAGCGTTGCTAAACCCATTGCAGCAGCCCAGGCCCAATGATCGCCACTATCACTCAAGAAGGATTCGGCCAAAGGCCACTTCAACCGTACTTGAATGGCATAGGCTAAAAAGAGAGGAGTAAAGCCAAAAAAGACAAAGACAAAGAGGCCAGGCAGGAAAAAATCGGTGGTCAACCAGGTGAACCGATTAGGCGAAACAGCCAGCCACTGCCCCGAAGGATCATTCATAAGATGCCATCCCCCCTGCATCCCACCCACTGAAAGAACCCCTAGTAGAGCAAGTAGCCCATATAATGATTGAGATCTTGTTGCCTTCCCTGACTCGTTGGTTCCGTCCATTACTGGTAAAAAGCTTGTTTGACCTAGTGAGTGGTATGAGTCAACTGACCAGCCGTCCTGATTGTTCACTAAATTTAGTGTCAAGCGAGTAAAGCCCAATTAATTCAGCGAATCAGCGTAACCATACCAGACGCCATCCGTTTCGGGTTAGTACGGCGATATTTACCTCATCACCGCATTAAGGTAATTTGCGAAATCATCTAGTGCCCAGACTGAACGTGATGGTTGCTTTCTTCGTTTTCCTGTTGCTGCTTGTAGTGCAATAGCGCATTGAGCTTGAGTAGTAAATCCCAATCGTTCAATCGGGTGGCTTGGTTGCTCACGATTTGAATTAGCTGCTCTAATTCCTGAACAGTCGGCAAGTAGCTGGCCTGAATCGTTCGTTGTTGACGGTACTCCTCCAGACACATTCGTTCGATATGCTGACGCTCAAACGTCAAACTGACCGAAGGACTTTCGTTTTCTTTTATGGTATCGGTTGCCCGAAAGAGGTTGATGCGAACGATAGTTGTTGTTGGTTGAATAAGTCCCAGGCGGAACAACTCATCATAAAAGCCATTCCAACTTGTGAATTGCGCGGGCAATTTCACTTGGTAGGTAAAGTTCTGACTTCCGTAATCAGGCTCTCGTTTATTCATTCAATGAAATGCTGCACTACCTGTTTATACCGCACAGGATTAAGCTTATCTCGTAAAACTTTTTGATTTATACCGGAAAACGCTACCAGACTGAATTTTTAGTAGGCGTATTCTACTGAGTATCTATGCTATAGACATCATTATGGATTGGGGGTTTAATGCACTAGCTCAGAATGTTGTCATTTAATCCTTGATGCGGCTCCTTCCCCGTAGTGATGAGGGTTAGACTAAACCTTCTGTCTTAAGTTGGGCATTTTAAAATTTCCGCCCGAAACGGCTTACCCGTCTGTGGTAGTACCCGACACATTTAGCGGATTCGTTGAGTAGGTTTGCCTAAACTACGCTTACTGTAGAAACACTGATTCTTACCGAGGCAATCTGCTATGAACGGAAGACGCAAACCCTTGTTGCCAGTTGTAACGTTTGTCATTTTATCAGGATTACAAACAGGTGGCCTTACCGCCTTTGCCCAAGGCCCAGGTCCGGGACAACGAATACCACTCCCTCCCATACCCATAAAAGAGGATACGACACATACCTTATCCAAACACTTCACAAGGGCCTCTGCCGCAAAAAAGTCACCTGATGCAAAAGGATTCATTCAACGTTGGCTCGTGCTGGAACCGGTAAAGAAAGATATCGTCAGGAATAATATTTTCACCGACAACTACCTGCGAACCACCTTTGCGACCGACAATTTTTCTGGCGATTACAACACGATTCCTCAAGATGGCGAAACGGTAAAAGTGGGAAACCAGGAGTTGAAGTGGTATGCACTGGACAGCAAGACTTTCAACGTCAATTTATACCATTTTACCTACGCCATCAACAAGCCAAAATACGGCATACTTGTCTGGCTTGTGACGATCATCGATTGCCCCGAAGAAATCCAAAACGTCAGGATGGCTGCCGGATGCAATTCTGGCAGTATGTGGTGGTTGAATGGACAGGAAGCCTTAATGCTTTCCGGCGACCGGGATATGATTGCCGATAATGGTACCTCTGCTCGTTTAACGCTTAAAAAGGGGAAGAACATCGTCCGTGGGGCCGTCATAAATGGACCGGGTATGGCTAATTTCTGTGTTCGTTTTTTAGATGAAAAAGGATCGCCCGTCAAAAACCTCCGTATTGGTTACGAATAAGCGTTAGCCGTCTGTTTACGCTAATTAAGACAAATAATCTATGAAACGAATGAACGTATCCAGCCTGACAACTTTACTTATTTTATTGATAACACAAACTGTAATAGCCCAGATCGGTAGACCCTTCATTCATGATCCTTCGACCATCG
Organism: Spirosoma liriopis; assembly: GCF_023196085.1. NCBI lineage: Bacteria > Pseudomonadati > Bacteroidota > Cytophagia > Cytophagales > Cytophagaceae > Spirosoma > Spirosoma liriopis. The sequence goes on along the minus strand of NZ_JALPRF010000004.1, from coordinate 226,033 downwards.
CTGAATGTGACGGCAAGTACTATACATTTGGCACAGGCGGTGGCGGATTAATTTCTGAAGATGGCTGGACATGGCACGGAGGTGGAGTGAGGCCCGGTGGCGGAGCGGCTCCCGACGTTATTAAAATCGGAGATCGGTATCTTGTCATCTATGGCGCAACTGGTGGTTCTCCCAGCCACAAGGGTGCAATTCTGACCATGTGGAATAAGACATTAGATCCAAAATCGCCCGATTTCAAGTATTCCGAACCAGTTGTCGTAGCTACCTCAGATGGCTACGAGGAAAACGACGCTATTGACCCCGGTGTCATGCTGGACTCTACCACCGGACGCCTTTGGTTAACCTACGGAACCTACTTTGGCTTCACCCGCCTGATCGAATTAGACCCTAAAACAGGAAAGCTCAAAGCTGGTAATAAACCTGTTGATGTAGCCATCGTCTGTGAAGCCAGCACGTTGGTCTATCGCGACGGCTGGTACTACCTGCTGGCTACGCATGGAAGTTGTTGCGATGGTGCCAACTCAACCTATAATGTGGTGGTAGGTCGATCCAAAAAAATAACAGGTCCTTACCTCGATAATGTAGGCAGAAGCATGCTAGAAGGGGGCGGCAAAATGGTGGTTGCTACCCGCGGAGGATTAATTGGTCCTGGGCATTTTGGGCACATCAGACTTGAGGACGGCGTTGAAAAAATGTCTATCCATTACGAAGCCGATTTAGAGCAAAGTGGTCGAAGCGTTTTGGGCATACTGCCGGTAGTTTGGAAAGATGGATGGCCAGTTGCTGGGGAAAAGTTTAAAGAAGGGACGTATGAAATTGAATCTATACGAAGAGGCTATGCGTTAGAGCTGGCCGTTGATTTTACAAGAATGGCTGTTGGACCACGAGGGTTTGGCCAGCCCAACAATGACCCCATTAAGCCCGTTCCGGCTCAGCAATTAGCCGATGTCGTAAAAGCCTGGCCAACCGGTACTGTTCCGCTACGAATAGGCGACTACATGTCCCGCCCCCATCAAAATTGGACAATTACGGATGCTCCTGATACCACCGGCTATTTAGGTGGTCCCTATTACAAAATTGTCTTGGCCGGAACAGATCGGGCCCTGGCTGCCACTACCGAAGCAGAGGTTGTAACCGTGCCCGCGTTTACTGGCGCACCCGAACAGTTATGGCGCATCGATCAGTTGACGGATGGTAGCTACAGAATAATGCCCAAGGTAGTACCGAACTCAGGAAAGAAATTAGCGCTGGTATCTTCGGGAGATAGCACACCAACACTGGCAGAATTTGATTTCAGCAGCGATAACTCCAAATGGAATTTCAGGACTCCTTAGGCGTACTCTTTACACCTGTTGATGCTGTGAGAATCATTTTTCTTTGTCCTTTATCCATAGTAACGCTTATAGCGAGGTATTTAAACAAAAAAACCTGCTCACAAATGAGCAGGTTTTTGTTCAACCAAACACGTTCGTCAAAAAGGCAGAATCCCTGATTTGAACCGATTAAATGGTGCGCTCTATTTGGTAGCATAGGTCAGATAACCACCATCGGCAAGCAGTTCGGTGCCGGTAATGAAGCTGGCGTCATCACTGGCTAGGAACAGTACCGTTTTGGCAATTTCCTCCGGTCTGCCCATACGTTGCAGAGCCGTAACCGATGAAAAAGCTTCTTTGGGCATGCCAAGGGTAGCCTTGTCAAAACCGGGGGTTTCTACCGGACCGGGGCTAAGCAGATTCACCCGTATCTTTCGGTCAGCCAGTTCGTTGGCGGCTATCTGGGCTATTTTGTTCACCGCACCTTTGGTCGCCGAGTATATACTAGCTCCCGAATTGGCAGCGGTAGCAACCGTCGAAGAGGTGAAAATAACCGACGCTCCTTCTTTCAGGTGTGGAATCATCTTCTGCAAGGTAAAGTAATACCCTTTTACATTCGTATTGAATTGGGCATCAAAGTCAGTCTCTGTAGCGGATGCTATGGGAGCAAACACAGCGATACCAGCGTTCAAAAAAAGAACATCTACCTTATCCCCACTTTCGGCAACGGCCTTTTCCAAAACCGCAATCCCTGCTACATTAGCCGTATCCGAAACGATTGTATGTAGATTGGGATTATCAATGGTTGCTGCTGCTGTTTCTAGATTTTCGGCACTTCGGCTAGTGATCCAAACTTTAGCCCCTGCGTCGATAAATGCTTTGGCGGTGGCAAAGCCAATTCCCGTACTTCCGCCGGTGATCACTACATTTTTGTTTGTGAAATCCATTTTTGCGTTCATTTTTCTTCGGGACAAATGTAGTTTAGCGAGGTTGCTTTTCGTAACTTTGTAACTAAAAGTAACAGTAACTTTTGCGTAACAAGGTAACTTATGACAGACAGTCACTGTGCAGTTAGCACGACGAAGAAAAAGCAAATCATGGCCGTTCACGATGCGATGGATGTACTGAACGGGAAATGGAAAATTTCAATTATCTCGTCCATCTGTTACAACAATCAGCGACGATTTTCCGACATCTTGCATGATATACAGGGTATTTCAAACAAAATGTTGAGCAAAGAATTGAAGGAACTGGAAACTAACAAACTGGTGAAACGCACTGTGTTGGATACGCAGCCAGTAACGGTTCTGTATCAACTTACGGCCTACGGAAAAACACTACAAACCGTCATTGACAAGCTGGCCGAGTGGGGTACTGAGCATCGAAAAGTAATAATTGGAAAATAGTCGTTTTGCTTTATTGAATCCTTTCTACACATCCCCATATGTGTTAGCTAAGAGGGTAAAAATGAGCGGCTGTGAATTATCGGTAAAAACGTTGACATACAGCGCTATAATTACTTTTAATAAGAAGGATCGTACCCATTCTATAAACTATTTCACCGTCCGTTTTGCCAGCACAGTGTGAACCAATAATTTATTTTGATCTATCCGTCGGTACGCTGAAACGATTGTTCGACCGTAAGCAAATAGTGTTGAAAGACTTTTTATCGACTGCATAAACCTTGGCGATCTTATGAAATCTACTCGTAAAACCCCCAAGCCGTTTGTGAAAATGCAATAGGCCGGAGCTTATGGTAGGTCAGTTGAGTATATCTCGTGTAAACTATTATTTGGACTACTTCTAAATAATGATGTACCTTTGCGTCGACCAGCCGTACCTTCTTTGTCTGTTTCTTCGTCATATACACTCAACTCGTCCGTTTTCGCCCAGGTCTACGACCGCTATTGGAAGCGGATGTACAATCTGGCGTTTCACTATACGCAGGATAATGAGCTGGCGAAGGAAATAGTACAGACGGTGTTCGAATCGCTCTGGAAACGTTGGGAAACGTTCACTGTTGAAGAATGGCTCGAAGCCTATTTGCTCAAAGCGATCCGGCTTCAAGTGGCGGCTCATTATCGAAAACAGGCCGCCCGTCAACAGCACCTTGAACAAATAAGATTAACCGGTATACCGTCTGACCACACGACCGACAATCAAATTGTTTTTAGTGAATTAACGCAGCGCGTGACTCAGTTGGTCGAACAATTGCCGGGACAGCGTCGACGTGTGTTTGAACTAAGCCGGTGGCAGGGGCTGACTAACCGCGAAATTGCTGCTGAACTGACACTTGCCGAAAAAACGGTGGAAAATCACCTGACCCACGCCTTGCAATACCTTCGTAAGCGGCTGACCGACTATCTCTAATCCCGCCTTGTACAACACTTTTGCTGACAAGCAAAAAAAGTAGCCAATTGATTGGGGGTAAGGGACGACTTGCGCAATTAACGGATAGATCCAGCGATAAATGACAATCACGCCCGACTTACTGATGCGCTACTTCCAGGACACGGTCACGCCCGCTGAACGGCAGACCGTAGTCGATTGGCTGGCGCAGTCCGGTTCGGAAGAAGGTATCCCCGATGCCTGGGCTAACCCGGTCCACTGCCCACCTCAATCCGAGCAGGCGGTGCGGGACGAGATTTGGCGGGCCATTGACCGGTCGCAATCGAATACGCAGGAAAGATTTCTGGCGTGTCGGATAAACTGGCCCGCTACGTCAGGCCGTTTGGTGACCACATTGACGGCTGCCTGTCTGACGCTCTGGATGGGCTACGGCTGGCTGGGTGGACTAGTCCAGACTAGCGTAATCGATACGAGTCATCGGGCCACGGCGCAGACCCTACGGGTGAATCACCTGCGGCTGATCGTGCAGCCGGGCAGCCGCTGTACGGTAACGACCTCGCCATTCGATTTCAAAACGAACGTGCAGTTTCAGGGCGCAGTCGCCATAACGCCGGAACGGGACGACTATGACCCGGAGACGCTGACTGTCGAATGCACCGATTCACATAAAAAAGACGGATTGCGGCTATTGCCGGGGCAGACGTTCCTGGCAATGACTGATGATGTATACCAACTGATCACGGCGACCACCGACGAACTAAACGACGATATACCGCGCCCGTTCAGTGCCCGGCTGGTTAACCGGTTTCGCTTATAATAAAGAAGGGCCGCGTAGTTGACGCTACACGACCCCGGATTACCCCTGCTGGAAACAGGGCGCTTTTACCGTTTGGCAACAAGTAAACGCAATGCAAGTTAGACAATTCTTGCTGGTGGGGATGCTCTGTGCCCTATCTTATTTCGGATGGGCTCAATCAGCACTGACCGGCACTATTACCGGCACCGTCCGGGCGGCCTCTGGTGGGGTGCTTCCCGGCATTCACATCCGGCTCGATTCACTGAATAAAGCAACCGTCACGGAAGCTGATGGCGGGTTTCGGTTTTCGAATCTGACGCCGGGTACGTACGTGCTGACTGGATCGGGCGTCAGCTTCATAACGAATCGGCAGACGGTGTCGGTGCGGGCGGGCGAAACGAGTACCTGCGTGTTGATGCTGAACGAAGCCGTGCAGACGGTGGACGAAGTCGCCGTGACAGGGCAGGCCACGACACAGGACATTCGCAAGCGGGCGTTCGCTGTCGAAGCCATCGATGCGCTGCCGCTTCAAAACCGCAACGTCGATATGAACCGGCTACTCGACCGGACGATGGGCGTGCAGGTGCGCGAAACGGGCGGGATGGGGTCCGATTTTACCTATTCCATTCAGGGACTGTCGGGAAAAGCCGTCAAATTTTTCATCGACGGTGTGCCAATGGAAAGTTTCGGCAGTTCGTACCGTATCAATAACGTTCCCATCAATCTAGTCGATCGGATCGAGGTCTACAAAGGGGTTGTGCCGGTCGAACTGGCGGGTGACGCGCTGGGCGGAGCCGTGAATCTGATTACTCGGCGCGACGTGGCTAGCTACCTCGACGCTTCCTACAGCATCGGCTCGTTTGGCACGCACCGGGGGGCACTCAGCGGACGCTGGCGGCAGGCCAAAACGGGCTTTACCACCAACGCACACCTATTCTACAACGCTTCGAAAAACAACTATCCGGTCTGGGGTCGAACCATCGAAATTGCCGGGCCCGACGGACGACCTCTACCCGACGTGGGGCGACTCCGGCGCTTCAACGACGATTATCAATCAGCCAACGCCCGCCTGGAGGTGGGATTCACCAATGTGCGCTGGGCCGACCGCCTGTTGCTGGCCCTGACAGTGACCGATCTGGAACGTGGTATTCAGACGGGCCGAACAATGGCCTTTGTCTACGGTGAAGTACGGTACCGCGAGAGGCTGGTGATGCCGAGCCTGACGTTTGCCAAAAAAGATCTGTTTATCCGTGGGCTGAACGTTGATGCGTTTGCATCATTGAACAGCCTGCAAGGTACAACCGTCGATACCAGTTCGCGCAAGTACAACTGGCGGGGCGAGGTGATTGCCAGTAACGTGCGGGGGGAACTGGGCGGCATCCGGGCGCAGCGCTCGCTGTACACCTTCGACGACCGAACAGCGTTGGCCGGGGTTAACTTCGCTTATCAGCCAGCCGATGGGCACCGTTTTATCCTCAACGCACTCCACAACCAGACCCGCCGGACCGGTAGCGACGCGCTGGCCATCGCTGACTGGACAATACCGTTTCGGTTACCGCAGCAGCTCAGCAAGCAGATCATGGGATTGTCGTACGAACTGAATTTGCTCGACGCCCGCCTGACCAATACCGTTTTCGTCAAATACTACCGCTATGCCGCGCAGGCCAACGCATATGACTACAACGGGGGCGCACAGCGCGAACTGCTGATAAACCGGCAGCAGCAGGGCGTTTGGGGATTTGGTCTGGCGTCGACCTATCAGCTGCATCCCCGCACGCGGCTCAAACTGTCGGCTGAATCGGCCACGCGCCTACCCGATGCCTTAGAACTGCTGGGTGACGGCAACACGATCCTGAACGCACCCGGTCTGCAACCTGAACAGAGTATGAACGCCAATGCCAGTGTGCAGTACCGCCTGAGCCGGACTAATAGTAGCTGGAACATAGCCTCCGGTTTGTTTTTTCGCCATACCAACAACCTGATCTGGCTGGGCGAAGCCGACCTTTTTGGCACCGCCCGCTATGAAAACCTGAACCGCATTCAGACGCTGGGCGTAGAAACTGAAGTGCAGTACCGCTACCGAAACTGGCTGCGCCTAACCGCCAACGCGACCTACCAGGACATCCGCAATAAACTGCGCTACACCGCTGCCGGAGCCCCCAACCACGTCTTCAACGACCGACTGCGGAACACACCTTACCTGCTGGCCAATGCCGAGATCAGCCTGACCAAAGCCGACCTGTTCTGGAAAGGGGCTCTTGCATCATGCTACGTCGGTACTCACTATGTTCCCGAGTATTTTTTGGGCTGGCCGAGTTTGGGGGCAAAGGCTACCAAGCGGGTCATTCCGACCCAGTTCGTGCAGGACATCGGGGCGGAGTTTACAGCACCCAACCGGCGCTACGTGGTTGGCGTCGACTGCCGCAACCTGCTCGATCAGCAAGTATACGATAACTACCTGCTCCAGAAACCGGGGCGGTTCATTAGCCTTAAAGTGCGTTATTTTTTATCTCAATCCAGTTCGTCAAATGTCAAGTAGCCTATTTCCCGTATCCCGAATGAAGTCGCTCACCGCCCTTGCTTTGCTATCGGCAGGGCTGCTAAGTGGTATCATATCCTGTAAAAATGATTCCGAGAATACTGTACCGGCCGGTCCACAGCATTTTACCGTTGCCAGCTGGACTCAGGACCTGCAATACGTAGCGGCCACGTCCTCGCTGACGGAAGGTTCGCTGACGTTTAAAGGCAAAGGCCTGGAAGCCAATGGGTCACGTTACATCTGGCATAAAGAATACGTGTACCTGATGAACCTACCCGAAAAGCGGTTTGTACAGTACAAAATGGGGGTCGACGGGTCGTTGGTGCAGAACGCCTACATCCTGACCGACGGTGTCGTGCCTAACTATTTCCAGTCGATCAACGTCGTCGATGACAATACATTGCTGGTGCTGGGGGCTAACGATTCGGGCAATAACGGTTCTATTGGCTGGGCGCGGCTGAGTGTGCCTGATCTGAAAGTAGTTGCGAAAGGAACGTTGACGGTGCCTTATAATGCCGCAAAACCCGGCCTGGAGTTTTACCCCGGCAAAGGATATGTCGACAACGGTAAGTTTATCCTGGGCGGCTATTTCTACAACACGGCTACCCGTGCCTACGAAGTCGATGGCGTGAAAGCGCTGGTATACGATTACCCGGCCATGACGAACCTGAACGTAGCGCAGAGCAACGCGACGGCTGGCGGTATTGGCTACGATTACCTGTCGAGCCTGACCACCGACGAAGAGGGCAATCATTATTTCGTTGCCAGTGCGGGTAAATACTGGACCGGTTTAGGTGGTAAGTCGGGAGTATTGCGCATCAAAAAAGGTGCGACCGAGTTCGACAAAGACTATTTCTTCGACGTAACAAGCCAGGTGGGTCGGCAGGGTTGCCTGATGGGTATGAACTATGTGAGTAACGGCATCGCGTTTGGCACGGTACAGTACGAAGAGCTAATGACCTCTGTACGCGACCGACTGAAAAACGTGGGTCAAGTGGTGAAACTAGACCTGCGCAATCAGAAAGCGACACTGATGAATGTTCCCCTAAGCCCGGTGTCTATGGTGCGCTCTCCACTGGTATTCAACGGTAAATATTACACGGGTATCGCTCCGGTCGATCAGCCTGCGTTCATCTACGAGTTCGATCCGGCGGGTGATGCGAACGGGTTCAAAAAAGGCCTCAGCCTCGATGGGGGTGGTTCGGTGCAGGTGCAGCTCATTGCCCCGCACCCGACTAAATAATTAACGCGATTAATGGATTAATAATCAGTTAATTATTAATCCATTAATCGCCATTTTTTGTCATGCTGACGAAGGAAGCATCTTTGGCCGTAGCCTTTCGAAGATACTTCCTTCGTCAGCATGACAAAAACGCCAGTTTGAAATATTCTAGACTATTTGTGATTGAGTACTTACCCCATGAATACTGGTATTGAATCTCTCGAAGAAGTATCGACTCGGCGTCGAAAAAAGTCGTCCTTTCAAAAGGTGAATAACTGGCTTCATTTGTGGCTGGGACTTGCTTCGGGTATCATCGTATTTATTGTATGCATCACAGCGGCTGTTTGGGTGTTCAGTGAAGAAATCACCTACCTGACCGAGCCGTCGATTCGCGCCCAGATCCGCCAGGAGCCAGTGGTCGTTCCGTCTAAAGTGCTTGCCATCACGCAGCAGCATTATCCCGGAAAGTCCGCTTCTTATGCTTATTATCAACAGGGAACGGCTATCCGAGTAGGCGTAGGCACGGAACGCGACCCCGAACGGCACCTACTGTTTCTAAATCCTTATACCGGGCAGATTCAGGGTAGTAAAACCTACGGGCAAAACGAAAAAGAGTTCTTCGAATGGGTCCTGCTGGGGCACCAACATCTGTGGCTTCCGAAGGAAATTGGTCAGCCATTGGTCAACTATGGAACGCTGGTCTTTACCATCCTGCTGATTACTGGTCTGATCTGGTGGTATCCCGCCAAATGGACGCGCGCTTCCCGCCAAAAAAGCTTTACGATAAAGAGAAAGGCTGGCTGGAAGCGAATCAACCTCGATCTGCACAATGTGCTGGGCTTCTATGCGCTGCTGGTGCTGCTGGCGCTGGCCTTGTCGGGCATGGTCTTCGGGCTTCCGTTGTACAGTAAAGGATTGTATTGGATAACTTCCGGCGGGGAGACGGAACCCGAATGGAAGCGCGTTAGTTCGGACCCTTCTCAGCAGCACAAACAGTATACCTACAACCAGGCCATCGATGGGGCGTGGGCACGCATGATAACCGACTATCCTTCGGCAGGTGGTTTTTTTTACGCGTTCCCCGATTCCTCCCAGGCGAAGTCGACCATCAGCATACGAACCTACCCCGCCCCCGGCCGATTCTACGATGTAGCCCGACACACCTTCGATCGGCACACCTTACAGCGATTAGACTTTTATGCCGTCTTCGACAAAAGCTTTGACGAGTCATCAACCGGCGCGAAAGTACGCCGGATGAATTATGATATTCACATTGGCACGATACTGGGCATGCCCGGCAAGATTCTGGCGTTTTTAGGTTCACTTATTGGTGCTTCGCTACCCGTAACCGGATTTATGGTTTGGTGGAACCGAAAAGGATTTGGCAAAAAGAAACGGTAGCCAGACCGTTTCAGATGGTCAGCCGCAGTCGTAAGTCTGCCACAGAAAATTCTCATAATCTTCAAGTCATTTGAATCAGCCGCACATAAGAACTGAAGGTTGACTGAGCCGCTTAATTTTATGATATGCTTCTAATAGGCTTATTTAATTAAGGTCATAGCGCTGTATCTGATTGAGTGAGCGCCCGATAGTCCGACGATACTCATTGGGCGTAAGACTCGTGGTTTTTTTGAAGGTCCTAGTAAAATGCTGTGGGTACTTGAATCCAAGATCAAACGCAATTTCACTAATCGATTTGCGCATGTCCATCATTTTCTCTTTCGCCAGTTCCATCACTTTCCAGTGAATATAGTCCGTGGGTGTTTTCCCGGTTTCTTTTTTGATTAAGTCACCGAAATAATTGGCCGAAAGGTGGAACTGATCAGCACAGTAGCTAACCGAGGGTAGGCCAATAAGTTGTGGCTTCTCAGAGTGAAAATAGTTGATCAATAACGTCTCAAATTTTTCCAGAATATCGGTATTGACATCTTGCCGAGTAATAAACTGCCGGTCGTAAAACCGCGTACAATAGTTCAGTAACAGTTCGATATTGGCAGAAATGAGTGTTCGGCTATGTTTGTCGATACCCTGTTCAAGCTCATATTGAATTTTCTCGAAGCAATCCAAAACGATTTTTCGCTCTTTTTCGGACAAATGCAACGCTTCTTTGCTCTCGTACAAAAAGAAACTGTAGGTATCGATATGCTTACCCAGTGATGTCCCACGGATCAAGTCAGGATGGAACAGGAGGGCATAGCCTTGTGGTTTGTAGTCCTGATTGATATCCACATGAATGATTTGTCCAGGTGCCACAAAAACCAGTGTTCGATCCTGATAGTCGTATGTATGACGGCCATATCTCATGTCCCCGCAGTTCACCTCTTTTAGATAAACCGCATAGAACCCGAAATTCATCTTCGAGGCATAAACCGCAGGCGTCCTACCCGCAAAATCGATTACGCTGACCAGCGGATGTCGGTTCTCCTGCTGGTAAAAAGCATCATGCTCGCTGACCGTATCAATCCGTAAGATGGTATCCATATTCCTTGTCGATTTACCGCTGCGAATTTACCGGTAATTACAGCCCGTCCTTGTCGGCAAAACAGAATCCGTAAAAATGGTAGGTAAATCAGTAAACTGTATAAGCGTTGATTTTCAACCTTCTATGACCTTTGTGCCGGGATACGTTTTGGTATCATATCTTTAAAAGCCAAACGCAAGGCAATTGTATCATGGAAATAATGAAGGATAAAGTCGCGCTGGTAACGGGCGCAGCAGCAGGGATCGGGCTGGCAGCCGCCAGGGCGTTTGCCCAGGCAGGCGCATCAGTCGTATTGGCGGATTGGAATGAAAAAGAGGTCTATGCCGCAGCCGAGCAATTGGCGGCAGAAGGCTACACGACCCTGGCAGTGGTGTGTGATGTATCCGACGATCGAGCTGTGCAAGCCATGGTGGAAAAAACAGTGACTACGTTTGGACGACTGGATGCTGCTTACAACAATGCCGCGGTTCAGAATGCCCTTGCCGATGCAGCCGACCAGACCCGAGAGGACTTCGACCGGGTAACGGCCATCAATTTGAGGGGCGTTTGGAGTTGTATGAAGTACGAGTTACAGCAGATGCGTAAACAAGGCAGTGGTGCTATTGTGAATTGTTCATCGATCGGTGGCATTCTGGGCGGTGCCGGGCGCGGGACATACCATGCCGCCAAGCACGGCGTCATTGGCTTGACCAAAAGCGCGGCTCTGGAATACGCATCCCAGGGAATCCGGATTAATACCATCTGTCCAGGCATCATCCACACCCCTATGGTTGATAAAATGATAGAAGGCGGGCAGCAGGAGGTCTTGGATGCTATGATCAAAACGGTACCGGTGGGACGACTTGGGCGTGCGGAGGAAATTGCCAATGCGGTTATTTGGCTGTGTAGCGACGCAGCCAGTCTGGTCGTTGGCCATACGTTGGTCGTCGATGGCGGTTATAGTATCCAATAACTAAAAATTAAGGATATGCTGCGTCTGATCTACCCCATTTCTTGGATAGATCAGACGTTTCAAAGAAGAGCTGATTTGGCATAGGTAACTTCGTTTTGGGGAATATTACACTGGAATAATCATCGTAGCATAAAAGTCTTCGACGCGTGAACAATTGCTGTTTGCAGCTCTAATAAAAGCACCTATACCAACTCTGTCCCCAGGCAATTTCCCAAAGTGCCTATTTATGGTTTGAAGATGTATGCGTCCAGGCTATAGTCACCGGCTCCCAACAACAGGCTGGTGATGTAACCGACTAGCAACAGAAAGCCCGCCGAGCCGTCGCCCACGATATCTCCTCCATGGGCCATAAACACAATGACTAAGGCCGTGATGATTAGTGGAATTAGTATCAGGCGGGTCAGCAGACCCAGCATCAGCAACATCGAACAAAAAAACTCGGCCCCGATGGCTAGCGCCAGCGAAATGGTGCTTCCCAAACCGAACAGGTTGAGAAAGTCGGCCTGCTGCTCGTTGAAGTGCATCAGTTTTTCGTAGCCGTGGGGAATCATCGCGACGCCCAGTCCCAAACGTAACCACAGACAGGCACTATTCATCGTCCATAAGGTGTATCCCGGTTTCAAAAATTGCTTCATTATAAATTGTTTAGCGTAAATAATGGGTTGATTGGGAATAAATCGGATTACTTCGCCCAGGCATCGTCATTGGTTATTTTCCGGACCGGTTCGTCGTGATTATCACGTATTTGCCCAAACTGCCAGCTAAAGGTTAGCTTCACCGAGCGAGTAAAATACTGGTTGGCCGAATACGCCCGGAAGATGTCCGACTGCAAGTCGTTTTGCTGGGGGAAATTATGTCAAGCTATTTACGCCAGAACAGGTATACGTAACAGCGCTGACGATGAGCGAGTTGGAATAGCGCCTGCCCGCCGATGGGTTCATACGCATTCATAAATCCTACCTTGTTTCCCTGGACAAGTCAGGCGTCTGAGTGGCAACGAGGTATTCATCGGTGAGACCGCCCTACCCGTGGGGCTTACCTACCGCCGGGAATTAGTGGATCGACTACGGTAAAGAGAAACGCATCCTGGTGAAGATGTACAGCGGATCACGCACCTAAAAATAACTTTCTACATTGTGTTAGTAGAACGATTACCTACCACTTTCAGCTTAAATTTTCAATCTGACCATTTTATCGTTTTATATCTCCCTGCAAATGTATTAACAAGCATACCAGACCTTCTAAGGGACTTAACTGCTTTGACATCACTACCTAAAGCCACCTAAAAAGCAACTGTTACATTGTTGGATGCCGGTATGTTCGACTGATTCCTATCTTCAAAGCTTGTTTTGGTCAACATGCCAATGAGAAAAATCCACCAAACAGACTGTACCCAAAGAGGTCACTAACCCATGTAGCTACATTAATTAGTGACCTCTTTGGGCTTTTTCTTAAACAAAGCCGTTCAGCGATACGTTGACATTTCTCGTTATCTTATATTCGACACATTACTTTGCATTATGAAAACGCTCGTCGTATTTTATTCTACCTATGGTCATGTATGGACATTGGCCGAGGCTGTTGCCGAAGGGGCTCGCCAAATTGAGAACAATGAGGTAGTTGTCAAACGCGTACCCGAAACACTACCTACCGAAATACTTGATAAAATAGGGGCTACGGATGCTCAAAAGGCTTTCGCTCATGTACCCGTCGTCACACCCGCCGAACTAGTTGAATATGACGCCATCCTGTTTGGCACACCAACGCGTTATGGTAACCTCTGCGGCCAAATGCAAGCTTTTATGGACAGTACGGGTAGTCTGTGGGCCACAGGAGCGCTTGTGGGCAAGGTAGGCGGGGCGTTTGTAAGTACGGCTACCCAGCACGGGGGCCAAGAGGAAACTATTCGCGCCTTCCATACCGAGTTGCTGCACCACGGCTTTGTGATTGTGGGTTTGCCCTACGCCTGGCAGGGCCAGATGGGACACACAGAGGTAACCGGTGGCACGCCATATGGAGCAAGCACGGTAGCGGGCGGCCAGGGCGAACGCCAGCCCAGCGCCAACGAGTTGGAAGGGGCTCGTTTCCAGGGTCGACACACAGCCGAGATTGCCCGTAAGCTGGCTCTTAAGTAGCCCGCTGAGCTATGGTCACAATGCAGCCTATCTGCCTCCCAGATAGGCTGCATTGTGACCATAGCCACTGTCAATCGGACGTAGACCATTATTAGTAGCCTTCATAAGCATTTAGCCGTTAAGGTAACTGACCTATCAAATGGCCTTATATAAGTTAGTTGCTATTAACTAATATGTTACGGAAGGAACTGTTTATCATGTCCTAACTTTACTTCTTTAAAAGGAAATCGGCCTAAAAGTCTGGTACTTTACTTCGATAAATAGCTGAGGCAACAAACTCAACACGATAGTTCAGTTTGATAATTTCAACCTAAATAGGTGCACTCAAGATCAACAAGCAATTGCTAGCTTTTCAACCTACTTCCTTGCTGCGACCCGCAATAGATAAACAGCGTGCTTGATTTTTGATGTAGGACAAAAGCCTGTGTCCTATTAGCAAAGCATCCATATAGCTTACCCAACAGTTCGGCCTTCAGGTGTGATGTGTAGATGTAGTCATCGTTATGGTCTGAACTTCTATGCACCAGCATCAAACGATAGATACGCACTCCTACCTTAGGAACTAACACCTTCTGGTAAGGCAATCAGGACAGCCATCGCTTGTTCTCAACTGTGCTCGTCCGTTTAAAGTAGTAAATGGTCTGAATTCGATACGGTTAAATTTGGCAACTACCGAACGACTATTGCTGCTGGAGCGAATCAGCCAGCGATAAAAGCAACTATTATCACTTTTTACAATGAACTGGTAACTTCTTACTTCTCTTTGGCTGTCCTGAATAGAGGGCATAATATATGTCAAATTTGGTTAATAGTATGCGGTATCAAACCGAGGATATTTATATCAAATTATCAGAACAGGTATTTTTACGGGTATAAGCGCGCGTACTAAACTCTTTCTTTGCCAAGCACAACAAAAAAGCGCTATACAAATCAATGGAGAATCAAGACAACTTAGATTTAGTGCCCTACGCTGTTCCACTTTTAACGGCTCAGGATTGGGTTACAAACTGGATTGATCCTAAAGGGGAAGATCAATCAGACTCGACTCCCCCTACTGCAATGCGCGCTTTTTTGGTCAGACGAGCCGAAATTGTTGAACTCCTGAATCAACTGGATACCGAATTTATCCGTATGTATATTGGCAAAAAGCCCATTGAAGAACCGACAACGGGTGGTAAGCGTACTCGCCCCTGCTTGTTGCTGGTATCGGCAGCTTATCGTCGAGATATCGACCCAGATAGCGGAAAGGACCCGGATACCGTTATTGATCTGATTGGACACATGGACATCAATGATACCAACCCGGCTGATCTATCGAAACCGAATTACAATGTATTCGATTTCACCCATGTCTGTCCCCCGCAGTGCGACGAAGAAAGTCCATTATTTATTGCTAGCGATCAGCCATGTGATTGTTAGTTATATGATACGTTAGCCAGTCTTGATTATATGATCGGTCGTTTTTTGCATTGGATGCTTTTGAATGGGTCTTATGTGATGATCATTTCCCTGGGCGTCGCTGTTGTACGCCGTAGGTTTTTACAGGCTGAGCTAAGGTATATCGTTGCTTTTTTGCTACTTAGCCTAGTGGGTGAGGTCGTATCGCTCATTCTCTCTAAGTTGCACATACCCAACCTTTTCCTTTTGCATATCTACACGCTGATTGAATTTAATATAATTGCTTTATTTTATCGACGCTTTTTTTCGAACTTCTATCCTAAGTGGTTAATAATTGTATTGTTGACGGTGTTCAATAGTTTCGCCGTCTTCAATACTCTTTTCCTTCAGCCGCTGACCGTTTTCAACACGTATGCACGGGGCTTAGAAAGCCTGATGGTTATTGGGCTTTCCATCTTGTGCTTTTACAAGATGCTTACCGAACTCGATATCAAGCGTCCTGAAACGAATCCCGTATTTTGGATAAATACGGGATTTTTGATTTATTTCGCAGGAAGCCTCATCTTGTTTATATTAGCCAATGTTGCCATAGCGCAACCCAATCAGTCATTAAGTTTGATGTCCTGGGGCTTACATTCCTGTCTGTTTGTCTTAATGCATCTTGCTTTTGGTCTCGGTTTATGGCTCAGCCCCAATCTTCGATAGATCTGTACGTTTTACTATTTGGTGGTTCGATCGCTATCTTATTGCTAGTAGCTGGCCTGATAACGTTTCTTTTGTTGTACCAGAAGCGGCTGGCCCGGCAAGAGTTAGCAATGAAACAAATCGAGCTAAACTACCAACGCGATGTAATTTATCGTACGCTGGATGCGGTCGAAGACGAGCGTCATCGGGTAGCACGGGATCTTCATGACGAAGTAGGAGCCTCCCTATCCGTCATGCGCTTATTGGTTAGCCAACTGGTGCAATCCAATCCTGTTGTTGACCCCGCAGGAACTAAGCTCAAGGCGCAGATTGATCATACGCTGGATACAATCCGACGGATCTCCAACGATCTCTTACCGCAAGGGCTTACCGAACTCGGTTTGGTGTACGCACTGGAAGGACTATGTGAAGATATTATGGCAGTAACCGAAAATGATATCCAGTTACTGGTTCAGGGCACGGTCAATTTTAACGCCCGCTTCAACTTGACTGTATATCGACTCGTTCAGGAACTACTAATCAATGCCAGCAAATACGCCCATGCGACCAGTATTGAACTGCAAATTACAGTTTCTACCGACCAGTTTCTGTTGCTATATAGCGACAATGGCATCGGGTTTAATCTGGAGGAAGCGTACCATAAAAAGAGTTTGGGTCTGAAGAACATCGAAACGCGCACACAAATGCTAGGCGGCTCTGTTGACTTCAAAACCCAATCGGGCCAAGGATTACAAGTTACTATTGGAGTTCCTTTGCTAAATAACCTATGAAGACTATCAACGTTGCTATCGCTGATGACCAAGTGCTGTTTCGGAAAGGCTTGTTGTCTATTATCAATGGTTTTGAGGGTATACAAGTTACCCTGGAAGCCGAGAATGGTCGAGCTTTGCTGGAAGGACTTGAAACAGCTACCTCTTTTCCGGATGTGGTCCTATTGGATCTATCAATGCCGGAACTGAATGGAGTCGAAGTCACGAAGCGACTGAATAGTGCGTATCCTGCCCTTAAAATAATAATCTTGTCAGTTTATGGCGAAGACCGGTTTGTCATCCACATGATCGATCTGGGTGTCAATGGGTTTTTATTTAAAAATGTCGAGCCACTGGAGGTAGAACGAGCGATTCGTACTGTGGTTGAGAAAGATTTTTACGTGAACGACATCTTTTTGACGGCCATGAAAAACCGGATGTCTATCAAAAAACCTCGTCAATTACTAACCGTTGATCTTGCCTCTAGTTTAACCCCCAGAGAATTAGAAGTACTCGGACTCATATGTCGGCAACTAACCGCTCAGGAAATTGCGGATCGGCTCAGCATCAGCACCCGTACTGTCGATGGTCACCGAAACAATTTGCTGGAGAAAACCGGCGCTCGCAACACGGCTGGCCTGGTTATCTTCGCCGTCAAGAACCATTTACTGGACCCTGCTTCACTCCTTTAACCCGGCGCTACTCCATCCGTTTTCCTCTAGTAGCAGTCTAAACCCTACCAGAAAGAGTCTGGTTTAGTGCAGCATGTACAGAGTAGAAGCCAATAATAACGGGTACCCAGAACTTGATTGTCCCTACACGCAGTAACCAGCCCCCCTCTTATCAACTGATTATCAGACTACTACTAGAGTCATCAGCTATTGGTAGGGTACAATAGCAAATTTTCATACCGCCAAACTCAAAAACAATTTTTGCCTGATTTTGAATACAGGTATTTATGCCTGTATTCAACCGTTCGATTCAGTGTTTCTTTGGAGAAATTTTTAGACATATGTCTATTATCTGAATGCAACAAGCGTGTAGACAATGACCTGTTGCCTGAGCGGGATTAATAATGGAATAGCGGGCACTCATCAACAAAGTGATCATAAGATGTTCCTGAATCGATCAAACCGTTAGAACAGTTACGCTACGCACTCATTAAGTCGAACAACGAATCAAACCGATATTACCTACTATCCGCACCATCTTCTATTCACACCATCTTGACTATTGATTGACCACAAAACCGGATCACTCATTTCTTTTACGCTTGCTAGATGAAATTATATGGACCCTTTTCTCGGTGAAATTCGTGCTGTTGGCTTTAATTATGCCCCATATGGCTGGGCCTTTTGCCAAGGGCAATTGTTATCTATTGCGCAAAATACCGCGTTGTACTCCATTTTAGGCATTACTTATGGGGGCGATGGGCGAGTTAACTTTGCCCTGCCCGATCTGCGAGGCAGGGTTATTGTCAATTCGGGTCAGGCACCGGGCTCAAGTCCATACTATCAGGGGCAAACCGGTGGGCAGGACACCGTAACACTCACGCCAGAGCAGAATCCTCAGCATACGCACTCACTGGATGCCATTCGGGTCCCGGTTAGTGAGAACAGCCCCAACTCCAGCTCACCAGCTAAAAATGTTCTGGCCCAGACCGACAAAGCACACTACGGGAGCAGCACGAGCAGCCAGATGGCCGCTGGTTCTCTGAGCGGAACGGCCTCGTTCATAGGTGAAGGAGCCTCTCATGACAATCATATGCCTTACCTGGCGCTGAATTACATCATTGCGTTACAGGGTGTGTTTCCTCAACGCCCCTAACCTAACCCATTCATTCTTCGCATTTATGGAACCATACATTGGTGAGATTCGCATTTTCCCTGGCAACTTTGCTCCGGTTGGCTGGCTATATTGTAATGGACAATCCGTCAACATAAGCGACTACCAAGCACTTTTTCAATTGATCGGTACGACTTATGGGGGCGATGGACAAACGAAGTTTGCCCTACCCAATCTGCAAGGCCGGGCCGTGGTTGGTCAGGGCGCTGGCCAAGGTTTAAGTACGTACGTGCTGGGACAACAGGCGGGCCAGGAAGCGGTAACGGTAACAGCCAACCAGATGCCTGTTCATCAGCACGCAGTACAGGTTAGCACGCAAGCGCATGTAGGCGCACCCGCCCAGGTATCTCCCAACGGAGCCTATTTCGGCGATCAGGGGGAGGCTGCGTATCAATCGACGGCGGGTTCAGCAACGCTGGCTACCGACGCCGTTATTGGTCAGACGAGCAGCAGCGGGGGGGGACAATCACATACCAACCTTCAGCCTTATTTGGTGATTAATTACATCATTGCTACGGATGGAATCTATCCCACACAGCAGTAGCCTGAGCGCTTCTACACCTATCGACTACCCTTAATCACTAATCTGTATGGATCCTTTTATGGGCGAAATTCGCCTGATGAGTTTTGGCTTCAACCCCAAATATTGGGCACCTTGTCAGGGTCAACTGTTACCTATTAATCAAAACCAAGCCTTATTCTCCCTGTTAGGCACCATGTACGGGGGGAATGGCGTAACTAATTTCGCTCTACCCGATTTGCGCGGCCGGGTAGTTCTAAGCTTCGGTCAGGGCTCGGGTATACAAGGATACAGCCAAGGCGAGAGGGGAGGTTCGGAGGGTATACCGTTAACTACCGCGCAGCTGGCTGCTCATAACCATTCGGTAGCAGGCTCCATTCAGACCGCTTCGGAAGCCGATGGACAGGATCCTAGGGGGGCTTATCCGGCTCCTACTAATGTTACCCAGTATGCGTCTGGGGGGGCTAACACCACTATGGCTGCTATAACAGGGCAGACAAGTCCCGCTGGCACAGGGCTACCGCACGAAAACCGCCAGCCAGTAATGGCGCTGAATTACTGCATTGCCATACAAGGTATTTTTCCTCCGCATAGTTAACAAGTTTGAGGGGTACGCTATGAAACTGGGTGTAATCATAAGTAGTTTGCTGGGCCTGCCGCTTCTTTACGAACTGGTGGCGCAAGGTGTCATAGCCCGCGTAGCAGTACCCCATACACCCTCCTATCCGGACGAATCCATTCAGATCGCTCAGGCTGTTTCTACGCTGGGCGTACCGCTGACGTGGTTACACCGTCAAACGCTTCGCACCGATCTACTAGCGTGGTTAGGCCCTGACCCGCTTGACGCCGTCCTTGTTTTTACGTTACCCTGGCGCATTCCAGCAACGGTGTTGTCCATCCCGCGTCAGGGGTTTCTGAACGTTCATCTGGCGCCTTTACCAGCCTATCGGGGCCCGGAGCCGTTGTTTTGGCTCTTGCGTAATGGCGAAACAGCCGGGGCTGTAACTATTCACCGGATGGATGCCAATTTTGACACGGGCCCTGTCCTGTTAACCGTGCCGGTCCCCATTGCCCCCAAAGATACGCATGGGCTACACCGGGCAAAACTCGCTCAATATGCCGTCGTTGCTGCTCACCAGCTGCTCACCAGACTTTGGAGTGGAATACCCCTGGAATTTGACGCGCAAGATGATATGTCTGCCCGCTACTGGCCCCGTGCTGGTCTGGCCGACGTATGCGTAGACTGGGAGGAAACAGCTGTGCGAATCGACCAATTGGTAAAGGCCGTTAATCCCTGGAACCGGGGTGCATTAACTACGTTTCGTGGCCAATGCCTACGACTACTGGGTGTGACGCCCCGGCCTGAAACAACACCAGCTTTACCGGGCACAATCGTTTGGGCAACTCCTCAGCAGGGCCTAGGCGTTGCCTGCGGTCAGGGGCAGATCGTGCAACTGGATATGGTTTCGTTGCCAGAAGGCTACTTCTCGGGGACTCAACTAGCCGGTCTCGGCTTGCAGGTGGGTGAGGTACTCACATCTTTTCAGGCAGACGCTGTTCTATCGGGTTAGCGATAAGGGGTACGATCAGCTAATCAACTGTATACTGCGACTACTACTCATTAATTTCTTCTACCGCAACCAGCGGGGGCATTGGCTATCTAACCAGCGCCTACACTTAGTCTTTATTCTACTACCCATACCCATTTGTCGTTCATCCAACTTCATGAAAAATTTACTTTTACTTCTCGGTTCATTACTAACCGTTTATTCTGTCCAGGCGCAGACTGTAACCCTGGTGCAGGAAAGCTTCGAGACCGACGGTCGGAATACGCGCTACACCTCGAACGAGTTTGATTCGCGCTCGGCTAGTTCTTCGCTGCCTTACTTCACGCGGGCGCTGACCAACCCCCTGCTCAATCCGTTCAATCCGTCCAATGTGTGCTTTGGGACTAATAAATACCCCGTTACCATTGGTGGGGTAGACGGCGCGGTTTTCTGGTCATCTGAGGCCGTCCGGAGCACGGCAACCAGCCCAGCGGATGATGACCGCGCTCCGGGGGTTGTCACGCTCAACGCCATTAACGCCAGCAACTATGGCTCACTAAAATTAGTGGTAGCCTTCGCCGATGCTCGCGGCCCCAGTAGTCCTACTCTCAGCAGAAATGGGGGCGAATTGAACCCCCAATACGATTCTAACGACTTTATTCGCCTACAGTATTCGACTAATGGCGGAACGACCTATAATACGCTGGCGCAGTTTGTAGGTAATAATCCGTCTGGACAAGGTTTCATGCAACTTGACGCAGACCTGGACGGCACTGCCGATGGAGCGCAGACAGCGACCAACACGCTAGACATCAATATGCGTGATTTCTCGTTCAATATTCCGGGCTCACCGTCCTCGTTACTCGTACGGGTGCAGGTCGACCAGCGCGGGGGCAGCGAAGAGTTAGCCTTCGACAATATCCGGGTAACGGGCGTGGCCAATACCGTGTCTCCACCGACGCTCAGTAATCTTGAAAACGATCCCTTACCGTATGCCGAAGGCCAGGGCGCTACAAAGGTTACCAACACTATAACCGTGGTCAATCCGGGAGGATCGACGCTGAGTCGGGCTACCGTCAGTATAAGCAGCGGTCGGGGTGCGGGCGATCAACTGGTATTTACTAACACTAACCTTATATCAGGATCGTATAACTCATCGACGGGAGTACTTGAACTGAATGGTACTGCACCGACGGAGGATTATCAGGCGGCTTTACGATCGGTAGCCTTTCGGAATTCGGATGCAATCAACGTACCAGCGGGCACACGCACCCTGGATTTTGTGGTGTACAATGGCACCACCAGCAGCAACCAAGTGTCGCGTAATGTGACGGTGACGGCCTCCCTGGATGCGGCTACGACATTGCCTTACCAGGAAGATTTTGAAGTGGATAAGGAAGGTACGCGCTACAGTTCGAATACGTTTGTTGCCCGAAATGGCACTGGGGCGGCCTGGTTACGGACAACCGCGAATCCCTATCAGACGAACCCGCCTTCGCCAAACCCCACCACATTCAGCAACATCAGCGGTTCGGCTTACTGGTACGGCAACAATACCAACTCCTTGGCGAACAGTGCTACCCGCATGGGCACCTTACAGACGCTGCAAATCAACACAGCAGGTTACACGAACTTAACTTTCTCGATACGCATTGGAGCCTCGTCAGGTGCGAATGCGCGCTGGCAGAACACCGATTACTTTAAGGTTTACTACCGGGTAGCGGGCGGTGCCCAAGTGCCTATCCTTTCGTTCCGGGGAAACACGGCGACGCAATCTGCACAGGGTAACTTGCAACAGGATGCTGACCCCAGCGCCACGACAGGCATACCGACTGGTTCGACTTTAACGCCAAATCTAAACACGTTTACCGTTTCCCTACCCGCTTCAGCGTATGGGCAGGTCATTGACTTCCTGTTGGTCCAGCAGTCAGACGATATTTCAGCAGAATTAGCCTTCGATAATATACAGCTAACGGGCACGCAACTCGCAGCGCCGACGGTGACGACCAATTCATCCGTCAGCAACGTGACAACCACTAGCGCCAGCCTGGGAGGTAACATAACAACTGACGGTGGAGCCAGTGTTACCGAGCGAGGTATTGTATACAAAGCTGGCGCGAGTGTGCCAACCGCCAGTGACTCCAAAGTAACCAGCGGCAACGGTATAGGAACCTTCTCAGCTACCCTGGCCGGGTTGACATCGGGGACTCAGTATACAGCGCGGGCCTACGCCATCAACAGCGTCGGTACTGGTTTTGGCAGCACAGTTACGTTCGTTACTACGCCCGGAAGCCCGCAACTGAACACGCCCACCAACGGTACCTATGTTGCCACCGGCACACCCATTTACACGGGTACAACTCAAGTGGGCAGCACGGTACAAGTGTATGTAGATGGCACCCTGCTTAATGCCACCCCAACGGTCGATAATGCGGGCAACTTCACCGTTGTTCAGCCCTCATCACTGAACGAGGGAAACCATACTGTATACGCCACGGCTACGGTAACGATCAATGGAACGACCAGCCCAACCAGCGCCAACTCGAACACGAACACCTTTATCATTGATGTGACGGCCCCCACGGTCAGCTTAACCTCCGCGACGGCTCCCAACGGCAGTTCCTACAACAGTTCGCCCTTTGTCTACAACGCTACCTTTTCAGAGAACGTAGCCAATTTTGTAGCCTCCGATATAACGGTGGGTAATGGTTCCGTAACGGGCTTTAGTGCCATTAGCAGCAGCCAGTACAGTTTCACCGTAACGCCTACCACCAGCGGAGCAGTTTCCGTGAGTTTGGCTCGTAGCGTGGCAAGCGATGTAGCGGGCAATGGTAACGTCGAGTCCGATCCGTATACCATCACCTATGCACCACTCCCTACTATTAGCGGCTTTACGGCTACTACCCCATCGGTATGTGTGGGTAGTCCAGTCACATTTACGGCCACAATAGGCAACGTAACGGGGGCTTATACGTATACACTGACAAATAGTGTTAGCACCACAACGGGCACCAGTAGCAATCCGGCGTTTAATCAGTCGGTGGTATCAACCAACTCAGGTACCCAGAACTTCACGCTTACGGTAAGCGCCAACAATGGTCAGGTAACCACAGCTTTTGCAAGTGTAACCGTTAAAAGCACCCTTACGAACATCAGAGGCAGTCAATCCGCAACTAGCCTATGCGCACCGGGGGGTCAAGTAAATTTCCAGGTTACACCAGATCCAATAGAATCCTATACGGTGACGATCTTCCGCAATAATGTCCAAGATGGACAAACGACGGGCTCGTATGGATCAACCATTATCTTTCCTCGCAACGTTACGCAAAGCGCCAACTACCAAATCGTTGTTACCTCGAGCTGTGCCAGCCTGACGACTACGTTTACACCCGTGACGGTCACGCCCTTGCCGACGCCTTCGATTGTGGGCTTAGCAACGGCTTATTGTCAGGACGCGGGTAGCCAACCCTTGAAGGGAGAACCATCGGGGGGCGTTTTCACGATTGACGGTAATCCGGCTACTAACTTCGACCCTACCAGCCTGACAATCGGTCAGCACACAGTTGTCTACAGCTATACGAACGCTGGTGGCTGTTCGAATACGGCGACCCAAATCGTTACTGTCAACGAAACGCCAACAGCCCCGCGCCTGGTAACCCAGACCGGCGGCCCTTATCCGGCGGGGGTGTCCAGCTTGACTATTTCGCAAAATACAGGTGATGTAATTTTAACTGTGTCGGGCTGTACAAACGGTACGATTAACTGGAGTGGTGGGAATGCAGCTACATTGGCCGTCTCCACAGCGAACACAGGTACGCAGAGCTTTACCGCTACTTGTACCCAGAATGGTTGTACGAGTCCTGCTGCTACAGCAACAGTAACCGTAGTTCTACCAACGCTTAGAGTCTTATCTCGCGACCCTGATAACGGTCAACAGAACAGCAATACGATCAAGCCTTATCTGCTTTTGCAAAACGTAGGTACAATGCCTATTTCGTATAGCTCAATCACCGTGCGCTATTGGCTAACGACTGAACCCAACATGAATCTGATCTTTCAGAAAAACTATGTAGCCATTGGCCAAAATAACCTCAAC
This sequence comes from Spirosoma liriopis, assembly GCF_023196085.1. Taxonomy (NCBI): domain Bacteria; kingdom Pseudomonadati; phylum Bacteroidota; class Cytophagia; order Cytophagales; family Cytophagaceae; genus Spirosoma; species Spirosoma liriopis. Next base: position 201,385 of record NZ_JALPRF010000004.1, on the reverse strand, counting down.
TTGCGCTATGTTCCGCTGGCGAGTCCTCGTCAGGGAGCAACGGGCTACATCGAATACAGCTTCAACTCGGCAGCAGGTAGCCTGGCACCGATGGGTGATTCGGGTCCACTAGAAGTACAGGCTTACCAGCAGAATTATGCGGTGCTCAACCAGTTGGATGATTACTCGTATATCAACAATAGTACATTCACGCTAAATCCTCGTATCACCGCTTACCAGAACGGGGTGATCTTCTACGGTACAGAACCTGCTGGTAGCGGCAACACGCGGGTAGCTGCCAAGGAGGCAGAGTCTATCCTTCGGGTCAACGTCCTAGGCAACCCTGTTATCGGCCATTCCGCTGAGGTGGAGATTAGCGGAGTGTCAGGTCAGTCGGTACTAATCCGGCTAGTCGACTCCCAAGGTAAGCCAGTATTTGAGCACAGCATTAAAGAGGTTGATTCAACTGAACGAGTAAGCCTGCCGCTAGGTACAGCCCAAGGTATCCTTTTACTGAATGTGAGCACCGCTAACCAGCGCCAGCAAATCAAACTGCTACGTCCTTAATTATTTCTATACACACCCTCCAACCGAAAACGCCCGGATCATCACAGATTCGGGCGTTTATTTTAATCGAATAGTTTAGGATCTACTAATTAAAACACTCATCAGAAAGCAAAAAGGCACTCAATGTTGAATTTTTCAATTTAATAGATGAGCGTAATAATATATTCATAATCTTTTAGCTATTCATCGGCTCTCTTTTGTCCTGCCGTTCACAAGTAATAACTCAATACGCTGTTACTAGAGCTGAGTTAAGATCTCGATTGAGCGATTCAAAGAATGGCCTAATGAATATAGCTTAAGTATTCTAATTTTGGCCCACAGTTAAAATAGTACATAATTCGACATTACAAAAACTTCCTTCTCTTGCTCAACCTTCTTTATTTTGATTGAGTCAAAACTACATTCGGTGTTTATAAATAGTAATAATTCCCATAAAAATTCACCTTCATATCATTGAATATCAATGATTTATCTTTAATTTAACGAACGCCGTAAACTTTTGCAACTTGATAATAATTCTATGGTGTTCCTCTATCTTTACAACTGCTCGGCATGGGCAAACCTTTGTAAAATCTGTTTCTAATGAAAGCACTAGCTCGCTTAACTCATCAAAGTAATAGCCTTGGTCAATCATTGACTACTCTAACCGTCACCCAGGCTACTCAATACTTTGCGGCTAGTCTAGACAAACCCGGCAACTACCCCCGGATCGTTAAAGCCTACCTTACCTACTGCATCGCCCACAACTATACCTTCGATAAGTTTAGCCTTAGCCTGTATGCAGGAGGAAAAGCATCCAACCGCATCTCCCCTATTCGCAAATTTATCCTCTGGTATCAAATGCAGGGGCAACCATCCATCATTGCCGATCCACCCAAACAGCCAAAAAGTATTCCCGCTGCCGATGGCTTATTACTGGGATTTATGGCTGATCCTGAAGTCCGCATTTCCCCAAGCTCGCGGGTAACCTACCTGCGGGTTTTGAACGGCTTCTTCGATTACATTGTCTCTCAACGGGCCATGGGCGAACTGGCTAGCTTCAGTGCACAAACTGTCGATAAGTACTTGAACACCAAGCGCCTGTCGGCTTTTACGTATAATTTATATCTATCGTGCTTGAAACAACTGGCCGAGTGGGTCATCAAGACACAGGAGCGTCATCAGTTAACGGCAAACCAATTAAAAGACCTGCAATCGATTACCCGCTTGAAAGGGAACCGGATCGAGCGGGACTATCATAAAGACAGCCTGACGGGAACCGAACGAGAACAGTTGCTGATGAGTATTGAAAAACCGGATGAACGCTTGATGGTGGCGCTGATGGCCTGGGGTGGACTACGTACTATTGAAGTGGTCCGGCTTCAGTTCAACGATATTGATGTGGAACGCCGTCGGATCTGGGTGTTGGGTAAGGGGATGCATACAAAACGGGACGTTCAGTTACCGGCGATCTGCTTTTCTTTGCTCCAGGACTACCTAAAGCAGTTTGGGGTCGGCAAACAAAACTCGTCAGACTCGCTGTTCGATCAATTGACGACGCGCTCGATTCGGTACCGCGTACAGAAGTATATGCAAGTGAGCGGTTTAAAACGCGCTCGTCTGTCGGCGCATAGTTTGCGGCATACAGCGGCCCAGCGTTTATTGGATGATGGGGTAGACGCAGTCCATGTTCAGCGGCATCTGCGGCACAAAAACTTCGAAACGACGTTAATTTACGTGCGCAAAAAAACCGACGAAGACTATTTTAACAGCATCTTGTAGTCCGTTCTTTCTACACGGTTGTGCAAGCCTTGGAGGCAACTACTGTTTTTGGTGCAATGCTCTCAAACTGATCCACCAGTCTAAGGACATAATCCAGATCAAAGATCTTAACTAACGATTGGCGCGTTCGCTGGAAAAACGATTTCGGAAACTGGTCGGCACTACACCCAAAAAGTTTGCTTCTATTCTACACTTTAACGCCATTCTGAATCGGTTGAGGGCTCCTCAGTATCCGCTACTATACGGGGCTAGCGTCTTCAATACTTACCCGTTCAAAGCTGAGCTGAAAGCGCATCAGAAAGGTAAGTCCGATTATCGAACGTTTTGTACTGACTGCGATCGATCAGGTGTTCGAAATTGGTAGTTCAGCTGGATCTGTGGCTGTGCACGTATTTCTAGGCATCGAGTACTGAGGTATTGGTAGAAGCTATAGTGATTCGCTTACGCTGAATGTCAAACAGATAAGGTCGTGCCGTTTGATTAATAATAAGACTTAGTAATTACCGTCCAACTTATTTTTGATTGCTTTCTTTTGACTACGAACAAATCAATTTGACAATGGGTATGATCAGCAGTAACGATCTTCCTCAGCCTACCCGCGGGTTAGACCTTTCCAAGCTGAGTAGAACTCTGCTGCGTTGGTCAAGCCGCATTCTAGTCATTACCGTTTGGGTCAGTGCTTTCCTATTCGGCTTCTACATACTGGCTTTCTATGCCGCAGCCCTATACCAGGGAGATATGCAGCGCTGGAACGGCGTGTTACCTCGTTTGTATGAATCGAAAACAGCAACGGCTACTACGGGCATTGGTCTTCATTTTGCCGCCGGGGGCATTATCCTTATTTTGGGCAGCATCCAACTACTTGACTCGGTTCGAATTCGTTTCCCGGCGCTACACCGATGGGTTGGTCGGTTATACATCGGAGCTTGCCTGCTGGCCGCTGTGGGAGGACTGGTATTCATTGCTCTTAAAGGCACCATTGGCGGGCCGGTAATGAGCATCGGGTTTGGGCTGTACGGTCTGTTAATGGGCTGGTCAGCTCTGGAAACCTATCGACATGCCATTCAACGACAACTTGAGCAGCACCGCATTTGGGCTCTCAGACTGTATGCGCTGGCTATCGGCTCTTGGCTTTATCGCATGGATTACGGTTTTTGGCTATTACTAACCGACGGGTTAGGGCATACCCGCACCTTTAGTGGCCCTTTTGACCAGGTAATGGCCTTTTTCTTTTACATTCCTAATCTGCTGGTGGTCGAGGCTGTTAGCCGGGCTGGGGCCTACCGGGCCTCGACCACCCTAAGATTATTGACCTCCAGTCTACTATTATTGGCAACAGTTTTCCTGGGAGTAGGTACTTATTATTTTACCCGCTACTACTGGGGACCAGCCATCCTTACTTGGCTAGGTGCTGCTTAGGCATTCAGAAAATGAGCCAATCAACGAGTTTTTGAGCAGGATGACTACTCTGAACACTCCCTTAGTAGCTTGTGAAATACCTCAGCATCAATCGCCAACTGAAAGAACTGTCGCCATTTCAGAAGAATGTTAAAAGCAAAAGTATAATCAACTTCCAGTAGTCATAGGCTTAGCGAACACTCGACATAGGTAGCAAACGGTACGTCTCGCGAGGCTGATCTTGAACGGTTCTGACTTCGTAATCAACGTGGATAAATCACTTTAAAACGGCCGCTCGCACTCGCCGATGCCGGCAGGGTCGTCCCTCTTTTCTCATACAACGGTGCGTCAACGATGGTGTAAGTTCCTTCGATCAAGTCGGAAGTAACGCGCTGTACATTAACCTGCCATTTCGTCGTTGTGCTGGCTAGTAAGTAAGGCTTAATGCTCCAGTAATCGCCATTGGGCTGGTTGTTGAGCGCATTGGCAAACGTAATTTTGACCTGATCGCCTGTGTAGACGCCTACCCCTGTAAAGTTCGGCCAGGTTATCTCTACCAATTGATAGCCTTCATCCGAATACATGGTGCCAGCCGCAAATTCGACCTGGGTCCGCTCTTGGGGTGCCCGGGTCCGGTACAGCGATGCAGCCTGCCAGTTAGCCGGCTTGGTTATCCCTTCGTAGGTAATATCGCTGACGGGTGCATTAAGGTCTGTTTGACTAATCGTTACCCGCGTCGTCGTCGGCGTCAGGTAATTACTCAGGCCCCCAGCTGGCCAGGGAACATACGCCATAGCTTCAACTTTTCGGAGCGCCTTCGTATAATCCCAAAAAGGTTCGCCCTCCGATTGCGTCCGTAAACTCAGGTTCTCGTTGAGCACGTTTTTTATCCGGATATTCAGCCGCTCCTGAGTTGCCCCCGCCTTTTTAAGCGTAAAAAAGAATTCGATATCCACGTATTCAGGCGTGATAGCGGTGATTCGAAACTGATTATTGGGGTCAGCCAAATTAAGAATATCCCGACCAATCTGCCCCTCCGGAATGCGGATAAAGGACGAGACAATATAGGGGTCATCTTTGGATTCACCATTGTCGGTGGAAGGGTCATAGACTATGTAATTGCGACCAGCCTCAAACGGACCGCGAATATTCAAAATGATGTTGTACTGAGCATTTTGGGCGTGAAGCCGGATAACGCTTGCTTTGCTTCCTGTGTTATTAAAGGCCGTGAAGGCTTCTAATGGAAACGATTTGTCGGGGCCGAACGCAATGGGTTGCCCATCAATTGAACCGACCATCGTGCCGGTGATATCATCGAGCGTGGTGTTGCGGACACCCGGTGCACCGGTAAACAGATAGGAGCTGGTCTGGTTGACAGTGGCTATCTTGGCCGTTTCAATCAGCTCATCAACATGCTCAGGCGATTGACAAGCCAGGAGCGTAAAAGCGAGCACGGTGCTTAGACAGGCAGGAATAGTGATTAGGCGCATAACGTTTAGCGTGTTAAATGTTGAACCGAGAAACTAAAGAAATATCGACTAAAAGCCACGCCCACCGGTAGGCACTGTCGGCTGTTTGTCGAGGCCATAGACACGCCGGGTTTGATAAAGTGTTGCACGCCACCGATTTATTTTTACGCGGTCAATGGACGCAATTTTATCCGCAAAAAAAACGACGAGTACTGCAACAGTCGGAAGTACTTTTTGTGTCTGTAGCCGTGCAAGGGTCAGTATCCGTCAAACCCGAATGCGCTGGTACGATTTTCACCTATGGATCATGTCAAACGATACGTCTGGATTGGCTTGCTGCTCGGTTGGATCAGTAGCTGTAATCGCTATACTGATCAGCAGCCAACCCCCGACACTGGCCCTACGGCAGGCACTGCCCAGGCGCTTATTCAACAGTACCCTCAGGCTCAGAATACCCTATTTACAACCCTCGTTGCTAATCAGCTCTGGCAGGCTACCTTTACCCAGCAGCGACAGCGCTACCAGGCGCTGGTCAGCCCCACACGACTGAGGACTGTTGATCAGTTGGTTGAGGGTTCCCTTCCTGATTCACTCACGCGTATTCTAAGGTCAACGGCGGTCTGGGGCGGCACGTTCAGCAATCCACGTTTTCGCCAGTATACCGGGTGGTACACAACTCCTTTCCTGAGCGGACCGCCCTCGTACGTATACGCTGATTACACCTGGCAGCAACAGCCTTACACAGCACGCTGGTATATTGTCCGGTCAAGCTCCGGCGTTCCATTCTATTATGCTGAACTACTACCGTTTCAGCAGGCCAGCTACGAAACGGATGCTCTGACCGATCTACCGGAATCAATACAGTCTTCCTTACGCGACCAGAAGCTAACGTTCACGTATGCAGCGATCACCGTTGAGGGCTTTAATAAACAGCAGTATACGGTGTGGGTCAACCAGCAGAACCAGATTTGGGAACTCACGTACAATAACGCAGGGCAATTGATGGCCGCGATCAGCCCTCAGGCAGAGCCGCCTATTCAGCAGATCGATCAATTGCCATCGGCTATTCAGGCTTATCTGCGACGACCCGAACTGGCCGGTTTTGATCTGAGTCGGGCTGGGGCATTGTACGGTTATACCACCCGTCATACCTACGGCTCGCTGAATACGTATCGAGTGAGTCTGGTAAAAGAGAAACAGGGCTGGCTATTATTATTTTCAGAAAATGGTCAACTTATCAGCCGATCCTTTATGACAATCAGCTACTGACAATCAACACATCAATAGACAGAAGCCCTCACCTCTGACCCGTCTCCGTACATGCCGCTATTCGGCCACAAGTCTTACCGAACCCTTACCGAACTGGTCGTGGGCTGTCAGCAAGGGCAACCGCGGGCGCAGCGGGCGTTTTACGAACGCTACCAGGCGCGGATGCTGGGGGTCTGCGTGCGGTACGCCCGTACGGTGGCAGAAGCCGAAGACATCTTTCAGGAAGCGTTCGTTAAAGTGTTTGCCCACATCGACGAACTAGTCAAACCCGAATCAGCTGACAGTTGGGTAAAGGCGGTCGTGGTACGCACGGCGATCAATTATTACCACCGCGTCACTCGCCCCCAGGAAAATTTAACGAGCTACGAGGCTCTCAGCGAGTCGCCTTCCAGTGATGATCACCTGCGGCTTCTGGCCGGTTACGATCAGGAAGCCATCTTGGGGTTGCTGGCCCGCCTGCCCGATGCATACCGGCTAGTCGTCAATCTATACCTGATCGAAGGCTATACGCACGCTGAGATTGCGCAGCTCACCAACGTTCCCGAAGCTACGGCCCGTTCCCGTTTCAGCCGGGCTCGCCAACTACTCTTGACACTCATTAATCAACATGGCCTCCAACATGAATTCTTGGGATGAAGATCCCGACGAGCTGCTGCGCCAGCGCTGGCAGCAGACGTTCGCTGATTTTGAGGTTCAGTCCCGGACTTCATTGCGTCGGCGCGTACTCGGCCAGGTGACGGCTCGGAACCACCTCAAACTGCCGGTTTTGCTGGCGGGGGGGGCACTCTTGTTGCTGATCAGCACCATCCTGGTTTACACGATTCACCGAAGTAACCGCCCCGCGTCACCTCAGAGCCGTATTACCAATGTTCAGCTTGCTCCTTCTACACAGTCTGGACGGGTTACCGTTCGTCAGCCTGCGATTCCGGTCAAGCCTACTACATTAGCAGAGCAATCCGAAATCGGTTTACGGGTTAACGGGTCCATAACCAGACCGCAGCAAACAGATCGTGAAGCAATTATATCCAATACAAAGATTGGCACTGTGGAAGGTTCATCCAGACGCTCCATGCAGCTAACTACTCGACTTCGTCTACGCAAGGAATCGAACATGCCGCTGGTAGAATCTTATCACCCAGGTCGCCCCTTGGACAAATCGCCCCATTTCTCAAACACCCGCTTTCCCATTACGTCGTCCCCTTCGGTCAAAGTCAATAAACGCGAGTGGGTAGAGGTTTCTGCGGAAAATTTGGATAAGATAGGAAATGGCGCTAGCGATCCCATTGCTGAGGATCACGTATTGAATAGTCTGTCAGCAACCACTGCTTGGCCCGTCGTGTTTGCGCAGCTTGAAATCCCGAAACTCTCTGCGTTACCCTCCTCGCTGCGTGCGCTACCCGGCCAAATTCCTTCCTATGAATTCGTGGGTCACCCGGCTGATGCTGCCGAAAACCGCGTTAACCGGCACAAACAGTGGTTTGTCGAAGCGGTACCGCTGAGTAGTTTTCAATGGATGACTAGTTCATCTTCGTCAACCGCTTATCTCACACAAGTCAACGCCCCGGCGGCTTTTTCGCCAGCTACCTGGGGTTACCAGATTAACGGGGGATTACGCTGGCAGCGCTGGCAGGCTTATCTATCCATAGGACAGCTTCGGCGCTGGGCCTATTATACAGTCAACGAAAACCGGTACCGCATGGAGTCCGGCCCAACAAATTCGTACCAACTGGTTCGAGAAAAGCACGTGGTAGCCGAAAATGTCGCGCTGCCGATGGTTGGCGTTGGTCTAAGCCAGTACCGCTTACTGGGACAGGGCCGTTACGTAGTTGAACTGGGTAGCCAGGTCGCGTATTCACCAATGGGCGGACAGACCTTAGCTAGTCTGCGGGGAGGAGCCAGCCGACGACTGCCTGTGGGCCGACGGCATGAGCTACAGGCTGGCTTGACGACTGAGTACGGCCTGACCCGATTGACGAACGAACAGCAACAGTTAGTTATTCACCCGATTGTAGTGGGCATCAGTGTACGAATCCAACCTCGTCTGTATTCTAAGGAGCAGTAGAGATCGGTTGAGGGAGGCTCTGACGTCAGCAGACCGCTAATTTCCTCAGATCTTTATTCATATCCCCTGGTTTGCCAACTAAAACTAACCCAACCAGAACTAGCGAATACGTGGTCAAGAATTTTCTGAACTCGCTCAGCGCTTACTTGATGAATTGACCAAGCTCTACTTTCATGAGGAAGAACAAGTAAGGCCCCTATACTTGCTGTTTGTTTTCGGTTCCAACATTTTTGCCCATTCTGTTCACAAAAGGTGTTACTCGATACAACGATCTACGTATCGAACCAGAAGCAGAGTCGGAGCGGATACGATCAGCCGTTAAGTACCGATATCGGACCGATCTATGCTTCATTTTAGATCCTATTGCCAAAAATTTGATTCGTTTTAAAAATACAATTTTCTATGAATCAATTGCTTGAAAGAGGAATAGTTGCAAGTAAGAACCTATTGCGGTACGCTATTGATCTAGCTAATCCGAATAAGGATTTTCTGTCTTATGACGAGTTGAAACGAGTCGAACGATTCGCGGAGTCTATCCTCACCGAAGCCGGAGTTTATTTTACAAATTAAGACCTGGAAAGTTATTTTAATTGGGTCAAAGGCCCTTACGCTTTTACTGTCATTGTAGCCTTGATCATCAAAGCAAAAACTATAGGTTTAGCTTGGCGCCGGATGCCTCCTTAGCGCCAAGCTTATCGTGAATGGTGGTTTGCACGCGCAACAGGTAAAAAATAAACGATCTAGTTGACTAAAGACTGCTGCTTCTACTAAAAGTGCGGATATTGGTTGACAAGTAAGGCTATATGAATGCTTCTAAGAGCGAGTCTTGCTATCTTACTTACTTCCTGGTATTGACAGCGGGTTGTATCTTGGCTTGTTTGACCTGAATGAACCGATGCTGAAATAGCCGATAGACGAGATAACAATAACCCAACATAACCCCTAGCTCAATTACCCAGACCAAAGGCTCCTGTTTATAGCGGCCTGCCTTCATATCCTGAAAATAGTCAAACACAATCCAGCCGAAGCCAACTATCATCAGTAAACTGGCCAGGATGACACTTAAAGTTAGGCTGTAATTTTTCATAATCGAATCCGATAAGGGTAGTTTAGTTAGGCGAAAAATGCCGATGCTGCTTCAGTTTGGTCGTAACCGGCTCAATCCGGCGACGCGACACTTTAATAATTTGCCGGTTGTATAGACTCAACTCTAAGGTCCGGGCATTGAGGGAATCAATTGTCTGAACAAAACTGGGATTAATCAAATCAGATTTGTGAACCCGCACAAAGTCAGGTAAAAGCTGCTCGAACCAGTTCAGGCTTTTAGCGACCAGCAACGGTTTCAGCGCATCTCGGTAAAGCCAGGTGTAGTTGCCAAACCCTTGTAAACGAACAATAGTGTTTAACTGGACTGGCTTGTTGAAGCCAGGAATTTTAATAGAAGCATCGATTGGATGAGCAGTAGTAGCCATAAGAAAAGAGGTTTACGGTAATAGATAGTAAGAAGTAAGCGGATAGTGCCGCTGGGTCCAACAGTTTTCAGTGGATACAGCGTCATGAGAAGAGAAGTCTCAGTCCGATCCAATCGATTTTAACGCCATAACCAATAGCTTCAGAATCAGAGCGGTTTCGTTCCGTTAAGCCGACAGGATAGTACGATTAATCAACTGGACCCAGGAGTAGAGTGCAGCAGGAACAAGAAAGGAAGATCGGCTTATAGCCGCCAGATAGCATGTATCGCTTGCAGCCGCCTACGTTTAAGGAGGCTATATTTATACAAAGTAACTGTAAATAAAATACCAGTAAACGAGCCGTTTATCGATAAAGGTATCGGATGCTTGCAGGGGGAAATAACTGACTTGGTAGTTGAAACCTTTCGGTAAACACTCGTTGATGGTTTAGGCGTTTGAACCGGCGCACTGGCTACGTAGGCGTCATACACATCGCCAAAACTGTCACCGGTCTCGCCTAGATCGACCTCTAACGCAGCACACGAGTAAAACAGACCTACCAGGAACACCGTCAATTGAACGAGGATTTGACGGCTCCAACCCGTCAGAAAATACTTCCGCCATAGCGTTACAGACTGTAAAGTCGACCTATTGGTGGTGGAAGCGATTGACGTGCTCAACATAGGTGAAGAAGCGTAGGCGTAAAACAAACTGGCTGCTTTAAGCAGACAGGCTTTGTGTTGTCGGGAAGACTAAGTGGTTTAACGAACACGTTCGCAAAAGCGCTGCCAGTATTTTTACTTGCCCGTATCTACTACCAGCAACAATATATACTTACTTATAAAAGCACTGATTTACAAGTAAGAATCGAATAGGCAAGAAGCATCAGATATGTCTTTAATGCACCCTGAGTTAAATATGCGTCAAGCAATAGAGTTAACAGTGGGGTATAAAATCTACATACTTGGGGCAATTTATAATCACTCTATTTATTTATCTATTTATAATCAGACTATTTAACGATCATGTATATACGTGTCAAAATATATAGTTACAAAGACCTGGGCTGTTGACGAATATATCGTCTATAAAAATCGGATCTCTGCTGAGGAGCTGGCTCTGTGTGGTATGGTTGATGCTGATGAACTGTCTTCCTGGTATATGCTTTGTGCGCCTAGTTTGCATCCTTTCTCGGCTACCGATGCCGAATACACTGTCATGGCTCCCTTGCTTGATAAGGTAACCAAGAAAGCTAATACGGGTAAATTACTCACAATCAAAAAGCCCCGCCGGGGCCAAACCTTGACCACTATCCAAGTAAATGGCAAAGAAACTAAAGGCTATTTTGTCTCCCACGATTTATTTAAAAATAGGGGTACTTTAGAAATTATCACGAAGTAATAGAACCTCCGGTCCCTGAATCAATGTGATGGACACCCATTCAAAAGCAATTGCCCAGAAGCCTTAATAGAACGTCCAAAAACCGGACAGACCGATCGCCAGGCTACTTTCCCAACGACCGGTCTGTTTATAAATTAGGCAGCCAACAATAGAAGTGTAACATCAGTGAACTGCTTTTCAGGCTACTTAAACACTTATTTCAAGGGATGATCGGTTAATTTTTCGGTTCGGATATATGCCTTCAACGTCCCAATTTCTCGCCCTTCGCTGACCCCGGAAGGCTTGATCGTGTAAGTCCCAACGGCGGCAGGTACAATGAACGTCTCGGCGTAATGCACAACGAACGGTTCGAACGCATTCGATGGGCTTTCCACCGTGGCTTCATCGCCTTCAATCAGATTGATGACGTTGACGACGCCCTTCGTATCGTGAGCCACCGTCTTCGAAAACCAGTGCCGACGGGTTTCGATGAACGAATCTTCGTCAAGACCGGTGCGCTCCTCCCGCCAACCGTCACCACGCCCAATCTCCTGAATTTGATTCAGCAGATTCGCTTCGGTCCACTGCGATGTGCGGTCCCATTGAATATTCTTCTTGCCGTGTTCCAGGGAAATAGGCCGGGGCTTTCCGTCTAATCCTGTGCGGCCCCAGTCCCAGAGTTTGAATGTAAAGTTGAAGGGGGTCGCGCTAATTTCCAGCACGACGCTGTTGGCCCCCGAACAGTGTACCGTCCCGGCTGGAATAAGGGCGTGATCGTGTTTTTTGATTGGCCATTTTTCGACGTATTGATCAGCATCAAAATGGGCCTCACCTTCCTGCGCTTTCTCCAAATCGGCAATCATCTCGGCCGGGTGAATATCTTCTTTCAGCCCCAGATACACACAGGCGTCTTCTTTCGCTTCCAGAAAATAATAACTTTCGTTCTGGGTGTAGGGCATCCCGAATTGCTCCCGCATGTACTCGTGCAGGGGATGCACCTGTAAGCTCAGATTGCCGCCCTCGATGGTATCCAGAAAATCGAACCGGATTGGAAACTCAGCGCCGAATGCAGCATACACTTGCTCGCCCAGCAACTCTACTGGATGACTGAAAACCACGTCGATTGACGGAATTTCAAAGGTTTCGCCATCAAAGTTGAATAGCAGGCTGTTTTCTTCAGGAACGCAATCGAACCCCCAGGCGTAATTGACCACCGACCGGTCCAGATCGCAGATTTCTTTCAGCCATTGGCCACCCCAGGGCCCCGGATCGAAGAACGGAACCACCCGGAAGGGCCGCCGAACGGCCAGAGCCATCGCTTTTTGCAGAGTCGTTCCGCTGATAAGCTTGGGCGTGTCTTCACGCGTGGTGTCAATCATATAATCCCAGCGCTCCATGAAGTTTTTTTTATGCCGATCCAGCACCTTCCAGTCCACGTAGAAAGACCGTTTGTACTGGTACGCAAAGACCGCATCCGCATTCTGAGCCCCCAGATTATTAACCCGATTTTGCCGGAATCGAAGCTGGATCTCCCACCGAGGCATGTCGGCATAGACCAGTACGTCGGGTTGATCTACAAATAGCGCGGCCCCGGTCCCAACCACCAGCACCACGCCTTCGGCAACAGCCTGAATAGTTTGCTGGCAGGTCGCTAGTTTGGCTTCGTCATAAAAACGGGACAACTCAAACGGGCATACGTGGCCAAATACCGGGTCATCCGTCACGAAGTCGTTAACCAACTCATCGATTTCGCCCGGGCTGCGGAGGGCGTGGCCCGTTTCAATGACCGTTAGCTGGTCCGACAGGGTGCTTAAACCCGCAATAACTTCGTCGATGTAGACGCCCAGATACGTATCCACCGCCACGATGATTTTCGGTTTCCCGGTTGCCTGAATGTGCTGGCGTAGGGTGCTGGCAATGGCTTCCCATCCTGTCAGGCATGTTTCGCCTTCTACGGAGACAGCCGGATATTTGTCAAAAGTTGATTGTGTTTGAACGGTCATAATTCAGCGTTGTATACTAGATGAGCAGCTCCTAACAGAGCCGCCGAATCCGTTAAAAGACTGGGCACAACGGCCACGTTCCCCCACGTGGCCCAGGCATTTTGATTCAGGCGGAGTTGGATTGGAGGTATAATGACATCGCGACTGGCCATCACCCCGCCCCCCAGAATGAGCACTTCCGGATCGTACGCCTGCACTAAGTTATAGGCACAGGCCGCCCAGATCGCAATGCTTTGATCCCGCAGGGTAACGGCCAGCGCATCGCCCTGCTCGGCACAGCGGAAAACGGCTTCGTAATCGACCGTATCATACCGGCAAAGCATACTTTGGGCGTACGTTGCGTGCGTCGTTGCCCGCTCGGCTAAACTCCAGGTTGAGGCTTCGGCCTCTGCACAGCCCACGGCCCCGCAATTGCACCGATTACCGTGGGTGTTCTGAATGAAATGCCCCCCCAGAACGCCCGCCTGGAAGTGCTTGCCGCGCAATAGCCGACCTTCGATGACCGCCGATGTACCGATTCCGGTACCAAGTGTCATCAGCACGACGTTGTCATAACCGCGTCCGCTGCCGTGCTGCCATTCTCCCAGCAGAGCCGCTCGGGTGTCATTTTCAAGGTAAAAGGGAACGCCCCAGGTTTCTCTGGCCCAGCCGGGCAAATCCAGATTGGGGGCATCGCTATATTTGGCATTGATGGACAGAACGCGCTGTTGAACGGGATCAACGATACCCGGTACCGCAACGCCCAGACCCACCAGATCAGCCGCCGACAGACCCGCTTTGGCCAGCATGTCGTTAACGGTGGCCTGAATCTGAGGTAACCGACTTTGCAGTCCCTGACCCGACTGCGAATCCAGCTGGCTGGTCAGCAAAACGGTCCCCGCCCTGACAAGCCCCAGCTTGATACGCGTACCACCCAGGTCGATAGCGATGATTGCTTTTTGCTCCATACCCGTTTATTTTTTCGTTTCCCGTTCCTTTTCCAGTAGACTTAGCCGGGCGTACAATTCAGCAATACAGGCTTCGTCCAGCAGCCATTTTGGCTTGGCTAATTCTGCCGGTTGGGGCGTCCAGCTGTGGGTAACCAGACCGTATTGATCGCGGGAGTTCTGCCAGGCGTAATCGAGGCTTTGTTTGATTTTGGTAATATACTGGTAGTCCCCGTTAACCCGGTAAAGCGCTTCGTAACCCCGGAAAAGCACCGTCACAAACCAGGGTAAATCGATCTGAATGGCGGACGAAGCGGGATGCTTCTGCTTGCTGAAATGAACGTACGTATCCTTAGCCAGTTGTTCGGCCTGTTTCAGGTACTGCTTGTCGCCGGTAAACTGGTACAACAGCACCGCAGCTTCGAGCATGGAGCCGGAATTGTAGGTGTAAAAGACCCGGTTCACGGCCCCCGTTGCTTTGCGATCATTGGCGTACACGCCAGTCGAATCGAGTAGGCTGGTGTGCATCCAGTTGTAAAACTTTTTGCCCCATTGCAGGTACTGCGGGTCTTTTGTACCCTGATAGAGCTTGAGCGCTGTGAGCGTAGCCATGCCGTTGGAGCAGGCCGGTTTCTGATCGCGATGCCCTTCCAGCCACGTCACACCGCCCCCCAGTTCATCATCCCAACCGCTCAGGATAAAGGTAAATACGTCCTTCGCCCGTTTCAGGTATAGCGGATTCTGGGTGTTGAGGTAGGCTTCCATGTAGTCGATTCCGACCAATCCGTTATCGTCATAATACCGATCCGACTTCTCGAACTGAACCGGATACGCCTGATAACCCACCGGCGAGCGGCTTGAATCGCGGTAGGCTTCGATTCCCGTAACCAGACTATCCAGGTAGTGTAGTTGCGCTTTCCGTTCGGAAGGAACTTTCAGCAGTACGTTGGTCGCTGAGAACATCCCGGAAAACGGCCAGAGAAAGCTAACCGCCTTTTCCTTGACGTTGCCACCCTGCATGTACGTCAGCGTATCGTTGCGATTCGACGGGTAATTTTCCGAGAACAGATTATGGGCTGGCACCCGGTACCGACGCCAGACGTTGGTGTAGGTTTCCCGCGCCCGGTTCAGGTAGTCAGCCGACGTTTTGGGGGCCTGCCCAACGGCGGTCTGGACGGCCAGAAGCAATCCAATCGCTACCATTCGGGCAGGCTTTTTTTTGCGTAGGTGGGTCAAATTTTTCATTCGTTTATGCTTATGTTGAGTAAATCAGATCGCCAAATCGGGCCCGCTACTGGGCCGAAGGCGGAGGGGTTTGAATGCCCCAGTTCGTGTTGGGCTGGCTGCCCATGACAAAGGTTAACTTGCCGCCCTGCATCAACTCGTCCCGGTACAGCCAGCAATTTTGTAGAGCTTTTCCGTTGAAGGTGGCCGACTGCACGTACACATTTTGGGCGGAGTTGTTTTTAGCTTCGATCTGTAGCTTCTTGCCATCGCCCAGCCGAATCGTCGCCTGATCGAAGGCGGGGCTACCCAGCTGAATAATTGGCCGGAGATCGGTGAAGCCTTTCACGTCGAACAAACCAAGTGAGGCAATCACGTACCACGAACCCAACTGGCCCTGGTCTTCATCCTGCCCGTAACCATAGCCGTGGATGGGTTCGACACCGTAGAATTCATCGCAGATGGCGCGGGTCCATTTCTGGGTAAGCCAGGGTTTGCCGGAGAAGTTGAACAGCCAGCTAATGTGTAAGTTTGGCTGATTGCCGTGGTTATAAATCGACTTGATCCCGGCAAAGGCGTCGATTTCCTTGCCACCGCCAAACCCGTTTTTCTGAGCTGTCGTGAAGATGCCGTCGAGCCGGTTGTTGAATTCGTCGTTGCCCAATTTATCGATGAGTGCCCGTGGATTCTGCGGCACGAAAAAGGTGTACTGTACAGCATTACCCTCCTGGAATCCCCGCCAGGGTTCGTAGGGGTCGAATTTGTCGATAAAGCTGCCGTCCGCTTTTTTCGGGCGAACCAGTTTGTCCTTCGGTTCGTACAGAAGTTGCCAGCCGTTGGAGAGTTTGGCAAATTGCCCATAATCCGCTTGTTTACCCATTGATTTTGCCAGTTGGGCGGCTGCGAAAGCACTAAAGCTATATTCCAGCGTGTGCGAAGCCGAAAAGTGGGAGCCGGTCGAATCGGTTTTGTCTGCGTCTAGGTAAGGCACGTAACCCCGCTTGACGAACGCTTCGACATCCAGTTTGCCGGAACCAACGGGCCGGTTTCGCCCGCTCAGTTCATTAGCCCGGATAGCCTCATAAGCCAGATTCGTGTCGTAATCCCGAATACCCGCCTGATACGCCCCAGCAATGGCCAAACCGACAAAGTTCGTTCCTACACCCGATACAAAATTGCTGTTGGCAATGCCATCCCCAAACCAGCCCCGTTCCTTGTAAATCGCCAACTGGGTTTGCACAAAATCGTTGTAGCGCTCGGGGTACGAAAGCGCCCAGAGCTGCGTCAGGTTCCAGTAGCCGCCCCAAATCGCATCGGTATTGTAAAAGTTGTAGCTAAAATTCCCTTTTTTATCGCGCGGCAACTGGCCGATTGTTCCGTCATGCCGGGGATAGGAACCGTTCACGTCGTTGGCGATCCCCCGGCCCAGCAAGGCGTGGAACAAGCCCGTGTAGAACTTCACTTTATTGGTTTCATTCCCTTCAACGGCCAGCTTGCCGAGTTCGGTTTGCCACGTATCCTGCGCCTGTTTCCGGGCTTTCTCGAACGACAGCCTGGCGGCTTCGGCTTCCAGATTGGCCTTTGCGTTGGCAATGGACGTATAAGACAAGCCTACTTTCAACTCAATGGCCTCGTTGGTGTTGGTAGTGTATTCCAGAAAAAGCCCAGCGCCTTTTCCTGTGGCCGACTTACTTTGTGCCTGAACGCCAGCGTCCGTGAACGACCCTACCGACCGTGGACTCTTGCTCACTTCGCCCCAGATGTACATGGAAACCTGCCCGTTCGGATCGTAGGTTTTTACGTACTTGGGGTAGGTGGTCACGAACCCTTCAAAGTGCGTATCGTCAATCATGCGAACCTCCGACTTCCGCACCTCCCCGCTTTCGCCCTGCACATTACCCAGGTCCAGAATAATTCGCGACTGGTCATTTTTGGGAAAGGTATACCGATGAAAACCAACGTGTTTAGTAGCAGTCAGTTCGGCGGTGATTCCGTAATCATCCAGCAAAACCCTGTAGTAACCGGGTTCAGCTACCTGATTTTTTCGATCAAATTTAGATCGGTAACCACTGCCCGGTTTGTCCAGATCGCCGGGTTTTACTTTCAGCTCACCGGTAGCGGGCATAAAACTGACCCCGCCCACCTGCCATTCGTGGAAGTGGACAAAGCCTTCGATGGAGTTGTGCCGCGTATCGTACCCAACCGCTTCCCAGCCTTGATTGTTACCGTAGTGCCCGTTGGTGGAAGGAGCCAGCTTGGCCATGCCGTGGGGGACAGCCGCTGGCGTGTAAAAGAACCACCGGCTATGGGCCGTTCCGATATTGGGATCGACGTAGCGGAGCACATTAGGGCGTTTCACGGCGCAGGAAGTGAGCAGCGCAGCGAGGGCAAAACCACCGAAGAGGGTGGAAAAATGGATTCGTTTCATGACTTATCTGTATGTTGAAAGGAGGGCCTGTATCCGTTGCATCCAGGCTACGTCAACTCCTTCGATGTTCGCGTATCGACCGGCCCCGTTCAGGCTGGCAAACTGGTAATACCCGTGCGAAGCTGGGTCTCGCAGGACGGTGTTGATGGCGTCGATATTTCCCTGCGCATAACCCAACCACGCGGTATTCTGGTCGGCTTCGTATAGCTTAATCATCGCCTGCGACCCCCACCCGCACCAGGCCGGGGTGACTCGGAGGTCGCTGGTGTTGAAGATATACACGTTGTGCGTCTTATCCCAGAGCGTCCGGTTCATGGCATTGCCCAGCGCCTGCGCTTTAACCAGGTACGACGGGTCTTTCATCGCTTGTCCGTACACCAGAAAGGCTTCCACCATAATGGCGTTGTCGTAGGTGAATTTTTCGGTAAACCGTTTGCCAGCCCGGTCAATCTGCCAGACAAATAGGCCAGTGCTACTTTCGTATAACTTAGTAGACAGCCACTTATCCACGGCGGTTGCCCACTCGCGGTAAACAGCTTCGCCGGTGAGGGCGTACAACCGCGCAAACAACTGCATGGCTAAACCGTTCGACTGAGTTGGCTTCACCGTTTTGGCTGTGTTCCACCAGAAGCCCCCGTCGAAGGTCGTGTCCCAGGCACCGCTTTTGATGAGCCAGTTAGCGCACGCTTTTGCTTTGTCCAGATAAGCCGCTTTCATCGCTCCGGTACTCACTTCGTAGGCATCCAGATAAACGACTCCCGATAAGGCGTTGTCGTCGATGTATTTCAGCGAGTCGGAGCCTTTTTCACTACCGTCAACGCGCACGAAACCAAAATAACCACCGATGGGGCTGGTATCATCCCAGAAATGACTCATCCAGTTGAAGCTGTCATTCATGTAGGTCGCGTGGCTCGTCTCCCCAATGCTGACCATGGCGGCATCCGCGTAAATCTGGCTGGTGTTGTACCATTCGAACGCCGACGTCGGATCGGTGGTCGCGTTGACCCGGTAGCTCTTGTACGGAGTCAGCAGATTGGCCAGTACGTAGGCATGGCTTTTCTGGGCTGCTGTCCGATACCGCGATACGGTTGGCGTAGGTACGGTCGGCGTGGTCGTGTCGGGTTCTGCAACGGGCGACGGTGACTGCTTATCGCCACAAGCCGTAACGAGCGTAGCGGCTACAATCAGCCAAAGTCCATAAAAAAGAAAGTTTCTCATAATCGGGAGCGTAATCCTGTGCTACAAGCGGTTATACCTATAAAACAGGCTATTCGACAAGAGTAATCAGCAGCGACGGCGCTTACTTCAGCACAGTTACCTGATGCGTATACGGCGCGTTCGCCCGGAGAAGCAGGTCCACTTTCACCTTCTTGCCATCGGCAGTTGGATCGAACTTATACGTATTGTCCCACTGTGCATCGGAAACCGACTGAACCTGAAAATACGATGCGGGGGCTCCGGCGGGACTGTTGTTATTCACATTCGCACTGCCCAGGTACTCTACACCATTCGCGGTATGCATAACGAACTTATACCGCTCGTCACGACCCCAGGAAAAGGGGTAAAACTCAACCGGAATGCTGGCGGCTGTCCACGTCCCATTGCCCGCGTAGGTGAGCGTACCGATTTCCTTGTTGTACGCCGACATGAACAGCCCAACCGACTGAATTTCGGTAGCCTGCGCCGTGGCGATGTTGAAATCGTACCGCAAGCGGTAGGTTTTCGTCGCGCCGGTCAGGGTTACGGGCGTATTGCCTTCCCGAAGAGTGTCTTTGGCAACGTAATAGTTTTTGCCGCTGCCCGCCCGTCTGTCCGTCAGGTAATAGGTACCGGCCTTTAGCGAGGTAAACGCTTCGAAGACGCCGTCCTCGGTTTTCTTAAGCGCAATGCTCTTCGTTACATCCTCACCGCCTTCGGTGGCGCTTCCCGTCAGATACAAGCTGTCCGGCAGTTCGGCAAACCCGGCGGGGCGAGTCATGGTCAGAATGCGGGTGATCGTACTCATCTGGCGGTTCAGCGCGATTGACGCCAATACCGTCCATTTGACGCTACCCGTCGAAGAAGCCGCGATACCCCCCAGGGCCGCGATTTTTTTCAGGTCGTTGTGGCTCAGGGTGAGCTGAGGCTGTACGCCCAATCCGTCGGATACTGTTTTGTAAAACGGCTTGCTGAAGTCGCCATCGACCTTATCAAACGCTACTTCGTACAAGACACCTTCAGCGGCCTGGGTGGGCTCCCATTTAAACTGCACACTGGCCGGGGTACTCGGCTCCAGCTTCACACTGGTATTATTGTCGGGGGTCATCAGCGAACTGACTGGGGTGACCGCCGGATTCAGTTCCCGGACCGTCTGGGTACAGGAGGCAATCGACAGCACGGCGAATAAAGCCATACTACCATACGTCAACGCTTGTTTCATGGAGCGGGTTGATTAGACGGTTAGTAACCAGGATTTTGGGTCAATGATGTGTTTAGATTCAGCTCGGAAGCGGGGAGCGGCCACAGGTAATTTTTGGCCGGGTCGAACTGTCGACGTTGCGCCCGGATGTAGCCGTTGTCTACCGCCGGGTCGCCAAATTTGGCACCGTGGGCGTAGCCGTTGAGAACCGTCTCGGCGATCCGCCACCGGCGAATGTCGTCAATCCGTAGTCCTTCCATGGCGAACTCGGTCCGGCGTTCCCGCCGAATAATCTGCGTCAGATCGCCACCTGTTGGGAAGTTCAACGCTGCCGCGTCCGTGAAGCCCGCCCGCTGCCGCAGGGGCCGAATCGTTTTGTCCCACACATCGGCGGTCATCTGTCCCAGGCTTTGCTTCGCTTCCGCGTACATCAGCAGGACTTCGGCATATCGGATCAGGTGAAGATTCAGCCCCGACGCAAAGTTGGCCAGACTATTCGGGTCGTAGTATTTGCGCCAGTAGTAACCCGTGGGTGACCCTTGCCCGTTGAGCGCGTATTCGTTCAGAGCGGGGCGGACCGGGTCCGAGCCGGGTCGGATGTAGATCGTTTGCGTCGTGCCGTCCGCGTTCCGCCAAAGGTACTGGTCATAGACCACCGTGGCCGTCAGCCGAGGGTCGCGATTGACGTAGGGATTGCTTTCGACATATCCTGAGCCCGTCTCGCTGATCGCTTTGCCGTTAAGCATGATGTAGTCGTTGACCAACTCCTGCGTGGGGGCCAAGCTATTGGTTCGGGCTCCAACCGAGCGGGGAGCGAAGTCGAAAAACTCCGACCAGGTGCGCAGGCCGGGTACGTATTGCAGGGCCAGTATAGATTCGTTGCTGGTTTTGTTGACCGTTGGGCTGCTGAACAGATCGCCGTAATTGGCCGCCAGTCCGTACTGTCCGTTGGTCGTTTGATCGTTCATCAACTGTTCGCAAAGGGTAACAACCTCGGCCATCCGATTTCCTTCGTAGAGCAAGGCTCTGGCTTGTAAAGCAATAGCAGCCCCTTTGGTAATCCGACCGTTATCGGCGGGGGCGTAGGCGTCCCGGGAGGGCAGCACAGCCGCAGCCGCCGTCAGCTCATCCGTGACAAATTTCAGAACGGTGGCTCTTGGTGAACGGGCAATCGTTTTGGCTTCGTCCGGCGAAATATTGCGGTCCAGCAGGGGAACGTCGCCATACCATTTCATCAGGTTAAAATGGTGCCAGGCCCGCACGAAACGCACCTCACCTTTCATCCGCGCCAGCGTCTCCGCCGGAAGCGTCGTGTTCTGATCCACGTTGGTCAGGAAGATGTTGCAGGATTTGATACCGCTATAATAAAACGACCAGTCGTTCTGGAATTTCGGTAACGTCGAGGTAAAACTACCACTCGCGATGGCTTCCGGATTGCCCGCTGCCGACCCTTGCGCGGTGTAGGCATTATCCGACAAAGCCTCGTTGTAGAAGTATAACGTGCTGTTATACATGCCACTGTAAATGTTATTCAGGGCATTATTTACGTTCTCGCCTGATGTCCAGAAGTTAAGTTCCGTAAACCGATCGACCGGGGCTATGTCTAAAGGTCCGCACCCGACGACGGTAAGCAACACCACGCACAGGCTACTTATCTTTTTGAGAAGATTCATATCTAGTTGTTAGGTAAGGGTTATAGGCTGAGATCGAGACCGAACCCGTAAAAAATGGGCAAAGGATAATTGCGGCCGCTGTTTGACGACGCATTCAAGTTGAGGTTGTTGTTGAACTCAGACGTTTCGGGATCGATAAACTTAAGCTGCGTAAGCGTCAGCAAGTTCTGGCCAATCAGGGATACCCGCAGGCGCTGAACCCCGAATTTCTGGGTTACGGCAGCCGGGATGGTGTAACCGACCTGCACGTTCCGCAACCGGGCGTATGCGCCACTGTACCGATAGACGTCTGATCCAAACCGCCAGTTGTTGGTGTTGGAAGGTGAGCCGATAGCCGCCAGCCGGGGGTAGCGCGCATTCTGATTTGTGGGCGTCCAGAAATCCGTCTGGTGTTCATACATGGTTGCCCCGTAATTGTAGTGGAATGGCTCGACGGTTTCGCCCCGCAGCATCACATCGCGCTTGCCTACGCCCTGGATGAACAGATTCAGATCGAAGCCTTTTACCGCGAGTCGGTAGGTGAAGCCGAACGTGTAGCGCGGGAATGGGTTGCCCAGCACAATTTTGTCGCTGTCGTCAATCTTGCCATCCCCATTGAAGTCCGTAAATTTCAGATCACCCGGCCCAACCGTAACGCCGTCTGGTTTCGGTGAGTTATCGACATCCGCCTGATTCTGGAAGAAACCGTTGGTCTTGTATCCCCAGTACTGCGTGATGGGCTGGCCCACTTTCCGGATAAAGCCGAACGCATCGACGTTTGAAATTTGCTGCTCGGAGCCATAGGTTAGGGCAAGTAGGGTATTCTTGTTGTCGGCTAAATTGACGCTGAAACTTTGCTTAACGGCTTTCGTATTCAGGTTATAGGTTGCACTAACTTCCCAACCGGTGTTTTTAACTTTCGCTACGTTGTAATCCGGAAAGCCGGCGCCAAATAAAAGCGGAATGTCCTGGCGGCTGTACAAAATATCGCTGGTTACCTTGTTGAAGTAATCGAGAGAAAGCGACAGCTTGTTTTGAAAAAAGCTCGCATCGGTACCGACGTTCAGAATGGCCGATTTTTCCCAGGTCAGATCCGGATTTCCCAAGCCAAAGCCCGCTCCACCGACTACGGTGTTATTGAAACCGTATGCGTTGGCATAATTAAAATAGTTCGTCTGGTATTGGTAGGCATTCACGTTTTGATTACCAACCAGACCATACGAAGCCCGCACTTTCAGATTGGTCACGGTATTTTTGACCGATTCCATGAACGATTCTTCGGTCAGCAGCCAGGAGCCAGACAGCGACGGGAAGAAGCCCCACCGCCGGTTCGCAGCAAACTTAGACGATCCATCCTGCCGGAAGTTACCTTCTAGAAAGTAACGGTCTTTGAACGAGTAGTTCACCCGGCCAAACACGGAACTAATGCGCGTCTCCGTCGTGCTGGGGTACGTATTAGGATTGGTGTTGGAATTGCTATTGAACGAGTTTACCGGGTCAATGATTGTTCCGGTTGTTGGCGTACCCAGGGCCGGATCGGTCAGCGTTTTCTGCAACTGGAAGCCGTTGGATCGGTAATGTTCATCGGAAGCACCCAGCAAGACTTTGATGCTGTGGGCACCGAAGCGCTTGGTGTAATCCGCGAATAACTGCGTGTTCAGCAACGAATTTTTGAAACTGTTGTCATACACGGTCCGGTCGTTTCCGTACACTCCCGATGGGTAGTTGTTGACCTGTAACCGACGGAAAAAGGCGTTATTGGCATTCTGCGTACCCCCGAAAATACCCGTTAGTTTCAGGTCTTTAGTGATGCTTAATTCGGCGTTCAGATTACCGAAGAACTGGTCGTTGTCGGATAGATAGGAGCCACCTTGCTCTAGTACACTTTTCACATTGTACTGCGAAGCCACCGGGTTGGTCAGGTAATTGCCAGCCGCATCCTGAAAGCTGTAGTTCAGCGGTACCCGATCCGCATCGGCAAAAATGACCCAGTCGGTATTGCTGTGCGACTTATTGCTCGATTTGACGTAGTTCAGAATCGTATTCACGCGTAGTTTGCCGATAACCGAAAGCTGATTCAACCGCAGGTTGTATTTTTTGTAACCGTACGATGGCCCGACGAAATTGCTGCGCTGATCCTGGAGTCCGGCTGAGATCAGGTAACTGCTGTTTGCTCCTCCACCGGTAATCGAAATATTGTGTAATTGTTGTGGCGCATTTTGCAAAATTGACTGACGCTCCCAGTCGCCATTACCCTGAGCTTTCAGCGCCTGGATGTCGTCCGGCGTGTAGATGGGTGGCAGCCCCGAATTAATCAGGGACATGTTTTTGTAGTACGCATTATCCCAGGCGCTTACTTTGTGTAATCCGACATAAGGTGCTTGAATTCCGTAACTTCCGTTGTACGTAATCGTGGCTTTCTGGTTTAGTTTTCCGCCTTTGGTCGTGATGAGAAGGACACCGTTAGCCGAGCGTGAGCCGTAAATCGCGGCTGAACCCGCATCTTTCAGGACGGATACGCTCGCGATATCGTTGGGGTTAAGAAGGTTAATGTCTCCGCCAATAATACCGTCAATGACAATCAGGGGTGTGTTGTCACCCAGCGTACCCAGACCCCGAATGTTGATATTGACCCCACTACCCGGACTGAAATTTGTCTGCTGGATAATCAGGTTTGGCGACTCGCCCTGCAACGCCTGGAGTACGTTTGTCACCGGCTTGCCTTCAATACTCTGGGATTTGATCTGGTCCACCGCGCCGGTCACCGACAGTTTATCCTGCCGACCGTAGCCAACCACCACTACCTCATCGAGCGACTGGCCACTATCCGCCGTTAGCGTTACGTTAATGGTTCGATCCTGCCCAATAACGAGGGTCTTCTTGGTGTAGCCGATGTAGGAGAAGGCGAGGCTGCGTCCCACGTAATTGTCCGGCAGCGATAACCGGTATTTGCCATTTTCGTCGGTAGTGGTCCCAATCGTAGTGCCCACTACACTTACTGTTGCGCCCGGTAAAGGCTTCTGCTGCTCGTCCAGTACCTGGCCCGTTAGTTCGATGTTGAGCGCGGCAAAGGCCGATGAACTGGCTAAAAGACCGTAATTCAGCAGAAAAAGTAGCAATCCGAGAAGCTGCCGCTGCTTGCCTGACCAGGTTGTTAAGGGCATTCGATGATGTATTGGAATGTTCATACGGGGTTTGTTGGTTTAGGAAAACTCAGTGAATCTTAGGATACACACGAAAAGAGTAAGGTTTAGGAATTATAAATGGGTAGTTCGGTCTGAGCGATACGTGTCTTTCCAGTACGCTTCGATTGCTTCTAGGGAGTAGCCTTTGGTTTCGGGAATCAGTTTCCAGGTAATCCACAAGGCGGGGGAGCAGCACAGTGCAAACAGCCAGAAGGTCCCGGCAGAACCGACCTCCTCAAGCAAAAAGGGCGTTAGCTGACCGACCAGGAAATTACCGACCCAGAGCGACAGGGTAGCCAGCGCCATTGCTTTGCCTCGGATAGCATTGGGAAATATTTCGCTGACAACGACCCAGCACACAGGCCCGAACGAAAACGCAAAGCAGGCAATGAAGGCTAGAATGAAAAGCAATATCCACGGCCCAGAGGTAACGCCCATCTGAAAGAGCAAGCCGATAATTAGTAGTGACAGTACCGCCCCACCGACGCCCACATACAGCAAGGGTTTGCGACCCCATTTGTCGATGGTGAAAATCGCGACGAACGTGAAAGCCACATTGACCAGCCCGATGGTAACCTGTCCACCCAATGCGTTATTGAGCGTAAAACCGGCCTGTTCCAGAATGCGCGGACCGTAGTAAATCACGGCGTTGATGCCGCACACCTGCGATAGAAACGGCAGCAGCAAGCCGATCCACAAAGCCCGGCGGTAAGTAGGTGTAAAGACTTCGCTCAGATTGCTTTCTCCTTCGTCACCCGTTGCGTTGAACGCTTCAATCTCATTTTGGGCAGAAACGGGACCGTCTATACGAGTCAGGATTTCCCGCGCTTTTTGCTCCTGCCCGCGCAGTAACAACCAACGGGGTGATTCGGGCACGACCAATAAGGCTAGTAAGAAAACACCCGCTGGTAAGGCACCTAAACCCAACATACCCCGCCAGACCTGCGTCGAGAAAATAGGCTGGAGAGTTTCGTTTTCGAACGTATCGGTGGTGTGACTAGCTAGGTAAGCATTCGAGAAATAAGCCAGTACGATACCCACGGTCAGAGCCAGTTGGTAGAGCGACACCATTGTTCCCCGGTAGCGGGGGGGCGCAAACTCCGAGATATACAGCGGAGAAACCATCGAGGCCACGCCAATGCCTAAGCCCCCTACCAGCCGAAAAGCGATCAGCGTGGTAAACGTTGTTGAAAACATACACCCAATAGCAGACGCCAGAAACAAAACCGCCGAGATAATCTGGACCAGTTTGCGTCCGTAGGTGTCGCTAAGTTTTCCTGAAACGCTGACGCCGACGATGCAACCCAGCAGGGCACAACTCACAAACCAGCCTTCCTGCAGTGCATCAAGCGCAAAATCGTTTTTAACCAGACTGACGGTCCCTGAAATGACGGCAGTGTCGAAACCGAACAGGAAACCACCCAGCGCAGCCACCAGACAAACCAGGTACAGGTACGATTTATTAACCTTGTTTGTCGGTTGATTCGTTAAGGCAATCATGATTAAGGGTGGTAAAGGGTTTAGGATGATTCCTCTTATTCACTTGAATTAAGGACTTTCAAAGTGGACAAAGTTTTCGAATGTCCATATGTATAGACATATCAATATCGACAACTATAAACTGATACTAATCAAACGACTAGCACAAGACAATTAGGCAATAAGCTGGTTTGTACAAATTACTTGCGGGCTATATCGATGGCATACGTAAAGCGATCAGCCCGATAATAGCCAATATTGTATTCAACAGGTCGGTCACCTGGGTCGCAGACAATCCGTTTCCGCAATAGAATAGGATCACCTGGTAGCGTGTGCAATACGGCAGCCAGTTGTTCATCGGCCAGCGTAGCGCTGATTTCTTCTTTCGACAGCACGACTACGGTGTGATAATCACGCTCCAGCATTTCGTAAAGCGGTTTGGAAAAGTCCTCGTTTCCCGTCAACCCCACTCGCGGGTGGAAATACGAGATAAAAGAAACAATGGGGCCGGCATCCAGCCCTCTCAGGCGCTCAAGCTTTAGTACTCTCGTGTCGGTATTGATCCCAAACACCTCCGCAATGTCCTGGTCGGCCAGGGTCCAGCTCGTCTTGATTTCGTAGTTCTGGAAGTCAACACCCTTATCGTGCATCTCGAGCGTAAAACTCGACCAGCTGTTCAGCTTGGTAGTGATCCGGTTCTTGGCGACCTTGGTACCTACGCCCTTTTTGCGTATTAACAATTGCTCGTGCACAAGCTTGTTAATCGCCTGTCTGACTGTATTTCGGGCAATGCCGAGTCGCTTCGCTAAGTCAACTTCATTCGGAAAAAGTTTACCTTGCTGGTATTCTTCACTATCAATCAAATCTCGCATAATAGTTTCCACTTGAAGATGAAGCGGAACAGAGCTGCTGTGATCAATAGTAAACAAATGCATTTGCTTGTCTAAATGTCTATACATACTATACTGCAAAGATTAATTGATATTTTTATACTAGCAACTATTAGTTGTATTTTTTCAAAAAGGAATTAGGTTCAACCTATACGAATTATAGATAAAGGCTCTAAATCAAGTAGTTGAATTGTTTTTTATAAACTAATAGAAAATCCATCCAACTGACTATTTTCTTGATCTTTTAACAAATCTTTATCGAGTTTATAGGCGACTAGAGACTGATTTGGCTGGTTTGCAGCCCGGCAGCGTTTTCACCGAGCGCAGGGTGGTTTAGAGACTTGTAGGTGAATGGAGGGCAGTAAGTAGTTTGGGGAACGTGCAGACCACCCAGTTGATGGCCAGCTTGGCAGAATCAATGCCACTTGCATAGTCAATGTGTATCATAGAACTTCCTACGTGGGAGGGTCAACACTCACATTACTATTCAAAAGGCCACAGGTCGCTTCACAAGGGTTCTGCTAACTCGCATTGCTGTCGCACTGGCGATCCAGTCGAGTCCGGGCTCTGGATCAGCTGGCTTCAAGAAAGGCTTCGATAGATTGGGGATAACCTTTCAGGTGTATCCAGCGTTAAAAACGTAACCGGTAGGCCAATTTTCCTTTTAATTTTTCAACAGATCCTTATGAACTTAAGTCATCAATTCATCTTGAGACTTTCCAGCATCATTTGCCTGGCTATAGCTGAACCCGCCATTGCTCAGAACAATCCCAGCCTAAAAGCCAGTGGTATACAGACCGGTACTGATCTGGGACTCAGCGCGGCTAAATCGACCGAACATACGACGCTGCTTCAGTTGCTGAAAGCCTCCGGTTTACTAAAGCAGGCTCATGGAAAAGGACCCTTCACGGTGTTTGCACCTACGAACGCGGCATTTTCTGAACTTCCGGATGGTGAACTAAACGAACTGCTGTTACCGTCGAGCAAAACCAGACTTATTCAGTTTCTGGCCTATCATGTCGTGAAAGGCCGACTGACATCGGATCAATTGAGAGACGGCCAGAGCTTAACGAATCTAAGCGGACAAATCCTAGTGGTGCATAAACAGGGTAATGATATAACTATCAAAGATGGCCGGGGTACGGTGGCGGAGGTCATTCAGGGCGATATTCGGGCTACCAACGGCGTGGTATACTCGATCAATCGGGTGTTGCAGCGAGTTGTCAACAAAGGACCCATTGTTCGTTAGCTACTTGATAACCTAGTCTTGCTTTTAGATCGAAAGCTATTCTTTCAAGCAGTACGTCCCCTTTTGGGTCGGTAACTAGGCCTAACAACGATTTGACCACTGGCCGGTTTGACTCCTGAGCTTTATTTTTCTATCAATGACTACCCACCTTCGCCAGTATTGGCAGCAACTGCGTGAATCCCTTTGGTTTGTACCCGGCTTACTGGTACTAGCTTCCTTTGGAATGGCCTATGGTTTAGTAGAGTTTGATGCGCATACGAGCTGGCACGGCGAGAAGCAATTTCCACTGCTATTTGGTTCGGGGGCTGAAGGAGCCAGAGCAATGCTGGGTGCCATTGCGGGTTCTATGCTGACGGTGGCTACGCTATCCTTTTCCCTAACCTTATCGACCATTTCGCAGGTCAGTAACCAGTATTCTCCGCGCGTGTTGCGGAACTTCATGAGCGATAAGGTCAATCAGGTGGTGATGGGCTATTTTGTGGGTGTGTTCGCCTACTGTCTGATCGTGTTAGGAACCATTCGCGGCACTGACGAAATCAAATTTGTACCCGCTACGGCCGTGTTAGTAGGCTTGTTCCTGGCACTAGGTGGCGTAGCGGCCCTAATCTTTTTTATTCACCACATTGCCGAGTCGATCCAGACAGGTACAATTGTGCAGCATACATTTCACGAGACCCAAAAAGCTATTGCCCATTTTTTTCCAGATCAGTTTGGCGAACCCATTGATGATCCTCAGCAGTCCGAAGCGGCTCTGCGTTACGTCGAAGAGCAGACGGGCTGGTATCCGGTTAAGGCTGGGCAGGTGGGCTATTTACAGTTGATCAATACCGACGGACTACTAAAATGGGCCACTCAGCATCGGGTGGTGCTCCGTATCGAAAAAGAAATGGGCGCTTTTATGAGCGAAGGCACTGTACTTTTTTTGGTGCGTAGTGATATGGAACGACCTAAAGCCGAAAAAGCGGACTGGCCAGATGATTTGTTGGACTACGTTAGCATTGGGCGGCATCGTAACATCGAACAGGATGTAGCGTTTGGTATTCAGCAGTTATTGGACATTTCGTTAAAAGCACTCTCCCCCGGTATCAATGACACGACCACGGCCATCATGGCGGTTGATTACCTGGGGGCTGTCTGCGAGCAACTGGCCCGTCGCGAGTTTCCCGCCCGATTGCGTTCCGATGGAAAGCATTTACGGGTGCTGGTGCGGAGGGCCGACTTTGCCGATTACATTCGACTGGCTTTCGATTTACCTCTTATAAATGCGAAGGATGACCATGCCGTATTGAGACGATTGCTGGTAGCGCTGGCGACGGTCAATGAAGCCGTATGCTCGGCTGACCGTAAACCCGTTCTGCGTGAGCTGGCTGACCGGTTGGTCCAGTACGCTGACCAGATGCTAAAGACTGATTACGAAAAACGTCAGGTACAAGAGTTGTACAACGATTTGATGAAAACCTGGTCCTAAATCGGGTAACCGCATTAACCTTAGTCTATTACTCGATTGTACTAGATTTAGACTCTTTTTCAAGAGTCGCACGTTGTATAGTTTATCGTTAAAAAGAACCTCCTGAATTGACATGCGCAGAACTTGTTTTTATTTTTCTAAAGCGCTGTCATACCCTTACCGTTTTTACTGAAATACTCAATTTCCGGTAATTCTCGACCTCATGGGCTGGATGGTATCGACGTAGTTATGTGATACCCTAACAAATGTTTAGCCACTTGATCACTCTAACCAAATTCTAAGGTTTCGTTAAGCCTTATCTAAGTTGGTCGGTGTTTAATAAGCCATAAGCCGTTCGACTAATAGCAACTATGGCTTGACTAAATACTTGTGACAGGTGAGTGATTCGATACCGGTCGATCGATAGCCGGTGAAACCACGACCACAACTACGACGATTATGAACACAGAGCAACAGACAAAACATGAAACAAGAACAACCGGAAGCAGTTCCAGGCAGCTGCTTATTCTTTACGGTGTAATAGCCCTGTTAGTACTCGGTGGAGGGTATTTACTTTACAAAAATGTACAAACGACCCGCCAGTTTGCACGCGAGCGTGACGACTTTCGGTCTGCTGTTCAAAACAATCAGGTGACAACAGACCGCCAGCAGCTTCTGTTCGGCATGAAAACGTTTGTTTGGGCTGTGCGGAACGCAATGCTGCAAAACAAACCGGGCGAGATCAATGAGTATTTCAATACGCTGGTTAAAGACCGGGGTGTTCAGGAGGTGCTGCTGGTTGATCCGGAGGGAAAAGTAACAATCTCGACGAACAAGAAAAATCAGGGAATTGCATTCACCAGCCGCTTCCCAGGCTATCTGCTACAGCAGCAGGACGTGTATTTCAACAACAAAAAGCCGTATGAACTGTCGGCGCCAGTGACCAGTCCTGACAAACGCCTGGGAACACTGGTCATGTTTTACAAACCCGCTACTCTACTGCCGAACTCCCCAACCAACTGATAAGCTAACCGCTTGAGCGTAACGATATGCTTATTGGTTGGACTATTCTCTAACCGCCACGGGTCAATACGCCACCCTCCACCATCAACGAAACACTAACCTTCTGAAGTACCGTTCGCAATTTTATGAAGGACATAACTTCCGGCTTACCTTAGATCCTTATGGGTATGTTGGTGTTTCTGCTGTTTTGCTGCTGATGAACGGACAAGATTATCAGCAAACTGGAAGCTGGTCTAAAAATTACATCCCTAGCTATCGGATTTGCCTTCGAGAGTCTTTTAGAGAATTTTTCGCCGGTCTCCTGATCTTGTGGCGTTGCCCCTTCAACGTTGGTAATCAAGTTCGAGTGTCGGTTCAAGGTAAGTAATACGTGCTAAACTCGGCCAAAAACCCATTAAATAAATGTATCACAAACACCTCAACGAGATGAAAACAATTAATCGAATCGCAGCAGGACTATGCATTGCCTTCATGCTCAACGCCTGTACCCCCAAAATGAGTTTTGTAACGTCGACTGTCGTTCCAGCAGCCAACGGAACAATAAACGTAAAGAAAGATAAAAACAGCAATTACACCCTCGCGGTAGACGTACGGAATCTGGCCGAACCTAAAAACCTGACGCCATCGAAAGGAACATACTTGGTCTGGATGAAACAGAATGACAACTCAGTAAAAAAACTAGGTCAGCTGAGTCCGTCCGGCAAAGACCTCTCGGCAACCTTAAACGCGACGGCCGTCGTAAAACCTGAGGCCGTTTTTATTACCGCCGAAGACAACGCGGAGATCCTGTATCCAGCCGGTCAAACCATTCTTACGACCAAGAAATAAGGAGGCCGCCCAGCGCCCTGCAAGATCGATTCGCAGAAGCCCAAGCAGAGTTGGTCGTGAACTATAAGTTGACGGCCAATCCTGCATAATTAACTAATAATCTATTGCAAGAAAACGCATGGCTGCCAGTCTTATAATCTGCGTCTGGTCAAGCTAGCTGCCATTTCTTATTTGTAGTGAACGTGTTACGCACTAGTCATTACAGACAATTGCAAACGCACACCCAGCTGATTCAAAACGCGGGCTTACTCACGTATTCGTTTTAAAATCCATGCAGGCGTTTCCAGCGTTATCATCCAAAAGTGGATTTAAACGATTACAACATGGCCTACGCCTTTGAACAAGAGCAATCGATCGTTCAGAACGTCAATCGCATTCTTGAGGAAGAAATAACGAAAGCGCTGGACCTCCTGGAAAAGCCAGACCAAGTCACTCCGGAGACGATTCATACGATTCGAAAACGAATAAAAAAGATCAGAGCGCTTCTTCGGTTAGTTCGGCGTGAATTGAAAGAAAAAGACTTTAAGCGGCAGAACAGCTTCTACCGATCGATCGGTCATCAGTTATCTCCGTTAAGGGATGCCACGGTCATGATTAAAACCTTAGAAAAACTCCGCCAGGCTCAGCCATCGATTATGTCAACTCGGGTATTTAATGGCTTTCGTAGCACTTTGGTCAAGCAACAGGACCGGACAACCCGCGATTTTTTTGAAGATTCAATTCAGATTACACAAGTGACCAACGCCTTTCAGCAGTCTTCTCAGCGCGTAGAGGGCCTTCCTAAACACCGTAACGGTTTTCGGATAATAGCCCCTAACCTTGAAGAAATTTACCGCAAAGCCCGTAAAGCGTTGCAAATAGCTGTCCAACAGCCGAGTATTGACCATTTGCATGAATTACGCAAAGAAGTAAAAACGCTCTGGTATCACACCCGGCTGCTACAGCCGATCTGGCCAAGTCTTTTCAAGGCGTATGAGCACGAGTTTGATCGTCTGGGAGAATTGCTAGGCGATGACCATGACCTTGGGGTGTTAGCGCAGTTGATAGAATCAGACCCGCTTTTGTTACCCGGTAAACCGAAGAAGGAAGCCGTGCTAAAAGGGATTCAGGAGCAACGGTATCAGTTGCAGGAGCAGATCTACCCCTTGGCCAACCGACTCCTGGCCGAAAAGCCGAGTGCGTTTGTGCGAAGGTTCCAGTTGCACTGGAAGCTATGGCATAAGGAAGCCAGTCAGAAAATTGGTAAGTAGTTTTTTAACGTAGTCAACCACAAATCATGGGTGTTGAAATCGAACGAAAGTATCTGGTCAAAGGCGATGATTGGAAAAAGCAGGGAACGGGTCAGCTGTATCAACAAGGTTATCTGAGCACGCATCCAGATCGGACTGTGCGCGTTCGTACGGTGGGGAATGAAGGCTATCTGACGATAAAAGGGATAACAGCGGGTGCGAGTCGGTCAGAATACGAATACGGTATTCCTTATGCCGACGCCCAATCGATGCTTGATCAACTGTGCCAACGTCCTCTTATTCAGAAGGTCCGCTACCGGATCACTTATGAAGGACTCGTTTGGGAAATCGATGAGTTTCAAGGAGAAAACCAGGGTCTGGTGGTTGCCGAGGTCGAACTAACGGACGAACATCAGACGATAGCCCTGCCAGACTGGGTTGGGAAAGAAGTAACAGCCGAAGAAAAATACTACAACGCTAACTTGATCAAGCATCCCTATTCACAATGGGACTAACCCTTTTAGTGAGTACTAGGTGTTACGTGTTTTCCATTCACCAAGTTTAACGTGTATGGCTCGTTTACGTTGACGTATTCAACTCAGGCAATTTCTATAACCAGGTTATACTTTGGATCGGGGAAAGCCGTATTATCGTAAGCTCTCCCCGACTCTAGGTATGGAAAAACGGGCAGATGCGGCTGGTGGGTATAGATTCAGGGAGTTTTTTTGTCTAACCGAACTAGTCAGAATGACTCTTACCAAAGCTCTGTTTTCCATAGGTTTGAGCCAATCCTGCAACAAGACACTAAGCACGATTATTGAAGAAATGTAGACCGTAGCGTCATTATTTTCTGCGGTGTCAACTCCATATCCTGCGTGAGAAATTTGTCCATCGAACCGTACTGCTTGTCAATGGCGGCAACGGCATTTTGCAGATAAGCCGGATTGGCACCCAGCATACTTTTGATAGTTTTCTCATCTATACCTGCTTTTTCATGGCTTCGATTACCTCCTTCCGATTTCCTTTCCAGTGATCTTTTGTAGCCGTATAATCGCTAAAAAAAAGTATTTCGCTTAAGTAAAAATACAATCTATAAATAGTGCAATGTTTTTTATACGATCAGAAAGCGCTACATTATGAATCTATTAAGAATGTGCTTTTGTCTACCTCGCCCCATAGCGTCGTACTACCTTTGCGTACTATTCAATCATTTGTGTTGACACGTGTATACAGGACCATTTAGCAAAGAGCAGGAAGCGGACTTCATACAATGTCTTCAGCGAGGCAGCACGGAGGCTTTTGAGCAATTGTTCAATGGCTACAAACGCCCTGTTTTTTTCTTTATCCAGAAGTTTCTTAAGTCCGACGCAGAAGCCGAGGAGATCCTGCACGACGTATTTTTAACGGTCTGGCAACAGCGGCAACAACTCGACCCGTCTATTGGTATTGGTGGTTATCTGCATACGCTGGCCCGCAATCAGGTCCTTAATCAGATCAAGCAACGGGCTACTGCTCAAAAGCTGAACCAGGAATGGGGTCGGCGTACGGATGCGCACAGCCACACGGTAGAAGATCAATACATCACCGTCGAATACGAACAGATGGCGCACAACGTCATTGCACAGCTCCCACCCCGTCGGCAGGAAGTTTTTCAGCTGTGTACAGTGGAAGGTAAAAGCTACGATGAGGTGGGTCGGCAGCTTGGTATTTCCCGCGATGCAGTGAAAGACCATATGGTTCACGCACGCCGGTTTCTGAATCATTTTCTCCGTCGGTACGCTGATCTGACGCTGCTGGGATTACCCGTCGGCGCAGCGCTGCTAAAATTTTTTCTAACCGAACTACCCTAATCCGTTCGGCAGCTGTATTGTAGGCAAATAGCCCTACCATTGGCCGATTCAAACGATAAAGAATTACTCCGGCGATACCTGGCCGATCAGTGCTCCGCTTCCGAACGGGAACAGCTCGAAGCTTGGCTAACCACGCCCGATGGGTTGGCGCTGATGCAGGAACTGATCGACGAAGAGTCACTCCCTGCCCCCACCGATCTACCAGCGGAAACAACATCGGAACGAGCGTTACAAAGCCGGGTTTGGGGCCGCTTGCAGGACGCTATCGATGCAGAACAGCGTCAATCGGCTCGAATCATCCCGTTCCGCCGGTACTGGTCTTACGCCGTTGCGGCTGCCTTAGCAGGGCTTGGTTTGTTCTGGTTCTGGCCAGCCACCCGC
Organism: Spirosoma liriopis; assembly: GCF_023196085.1. Classification (NCBI taxonomy): domain Bacteria; kingdom Pseudomonadati; phylum Bacteroidota; class Cytophagia; order Cytophagales; family Cytophagaceae; genus Spirosoma; species Spirosoma liriopis. The sequence goes on along the minus strand of NZ_JALPRF010000004.1, from coordinate 165,857 downwards.
ACTCCGACAGAGCCGGTCGCTTTTCGTCAGGTCGTTACGCCCGCCGGGCAGAAAGCGCGGGTCAAGCTACCCGACGGCACGGAAGTCTGGCTCAACGCGCAGAGTCGTTTGCGCTACGCCAGTACGTTTAGTCATACTGCTCAGCGTGTGGTCGAGCTGGAAGGCGAGGCTTATTTCGACGTAGCCCACGACAAACAGCACCCGTTTATTGTCCGTAGCGGGACCCTGACCACTCGTGTGCTGGGTACCCAGTTCAACGTGCGGGCCTATGCCGATGATCCCGATGTAGAGGTCGCCGTGGTGAGCGGAAACGTTCGGGTGATGGACGACCAGCGCGATTCGGTCAATTTGCTGCCCAACCAAAAAAGCCATTACGACCGTCATACCCATACACTTGACCAACAAACGATTACCGATGCAACTGATTATCGGGCCTGGACAAACGACCGACTCATTCTCGACAATGTAACGATTGCCGAAGCCGTCCGCCTACTGAATCGCCGGTTTGCTGTTCAGATTCAGGTTCCTCAGGAAAAACTAAGACACTGCCAGATTACTACCCGTTTTGAAAAGCCGTCACTGCCAGACGTACTAACCGTACTCTGTTCCTACCTCAACGCTACGTATCAGCATCGAGGGTCCCGCATTACCATTACCAGAAAAGGTTGCTAGTTCTTTACAATCACTCACCCATTTGTTTCTCTTTATGAAAAAACTGTATCTATCCCCCCGCCAGGTTGGGCAGCATCTGCTGTTGGCTGGCTTTCTGGCGGCCCAGTGGCCCTGCGCGTCGCAGGCTGGCCCTACTAAACCCGATCAGGTCGTTACGGTGCAACTCACCAATGTAACCCTTCGGCAGGCCATCCAGCAGCTTGAAGCCCAAACGGGTAAAACGTTTGTCTACGGCCCGTCGCTCCCACTAAATCAGCGCGTTACGGTTCGGGCGGGCAAACAGAAATTAGGTGATGTCTTGACGGATCTGCTACGTCCCTACGGCATCAGCTATGAACTGGTGAACGACCACATCGTGCTGCGTAAAGCACCCGTATCGTCAACCCCTTCATCAGCGAAAAGTCAGATCACCATTACAGGAACCGTTGCCGATCAACAGTCGGGCGAGGTGTTGCCCGGTGCGAGTATCGTCGTAAAAGGTCAGAACGTAGGCAGCGTAACGAACGCCGAAGGCAAGTTCTCGATCAGCGTACCCGACGAAAATGCGATCCTGGTTGTCTCGTACATCGGCTACGAATCTATTGAGGTAAAAGTAGGTGGTCGTTCACAAGTATCGATTACCCTGACCCAATCGGCCAAACAACTTAACGAGATGGTTGTGGTTGGCTACGGCTCCCAGCAAAAACGCGACGTATTGGGTGCGATAGCTACCGTACCAACCAAAGAAATCGGTAGCCGTAACTACAACACAGCCGCCGAAGTATTGCAGGGAACGCTGCCCGGCGTTACGGTCGTCAATGAAGGCGGTGATCCTACCGCCAACCCAACCATCAAAATTCGCGGTATTGGCTCGCTTAACGACGAAAGTCCGCTGCTCGTTGTCGATGGCGTCATTTATCCGGGAACGCTGAGTTCCATTAACCCGAACGACATTCAGTCGATCAGCGTACTGAAAGATGCGTCGGCGGCCATTTACGGAGCCAGAGCATCGGCGGGGGTAATCCTGGTCACCACGAAAAAGGGTTCGAGCGGGCAGATGCGCGTCAATGTCAACTACCAGCAGGGGATTCAGCAGGTGGCTAAAACCCTGAAACCACTCGACGCGGCTGGCTTTGCCGACGCCATGAACACGGCGACCGATAACGCCGGTCTACCCCGGATCGCGGCTTTTGATCCGGCTAAAAACCCCACCGCCCGCACCACGAAAACGGACTGGATGAACGAGATTTTCCAGACGGGAAAGATCTATAACGTTGATGCGTCGGTCAGTGGTGGCACCGAGAAATCGACGTTTTTCCTATCGGGCGGATATCGCAAAAACGAAGGGATTCTGCTGAATACGTATTCGGATCGCTACACCATCCGGCTAAACTCGTCGCACCAGCTTTCCAAGCGAGTCAAAATCGGTGAAAATCTGGCGTATAACGTCAATAACGGACAATCGGGTAATACGAACAGCGCGTACACGGGCGCGATTCTGACGTCGATTTTTTATCCGCCCAACGCAACGATCTATCGGGAAGATGGCTCGGGTAAATTTGGCGGTGTACCGTCTGATTTTGCCGGTTCGTACGGCGACCTGATCAACCCCGTTGCGTATCTGAAACGACTCGATAACCGCAATCCGGTCAGCAACCTGTTTGTCAATCCGTATCTGGAATGGCAAATCATCGACGGGCTGACCTTCCGCAGCAACTGGGGCATCACGCAGATCAAGAATAGCAAAAAGCAGTTCAACGTCCGCATTACCGAGCCCGGCAAAATCTTTGATTTCAACGAACTGTATCAAAGTGACTATGCCTAGAATGACCTGCTCAATGAACAGACGCTGATGTACAAGCGCGCGTTTGGCAAGCACAATTTCGACGCCCTGCTCGGTTATACATTCCAGAAAACCAAGATTGAATCGTTTGGCGTACGGGGCACGGGTTTCGATAACGAAGATCCTTCGCAGCGCTACCTGACCAACGCCAAGCAGGTTTTCTACGATGCCAATAATACCTACGTCGTGGAGCGCGGTCTGGAATCGTACGTTGGCCGGCTTAACTACAGCTATAACGACAAATACCTGCTGTCGGCCATCGTTCGTCGCGATGGTACGTCGAAGCTTTTGAGTGCCAACCGCTGGGAGTGGTATCCGTCTTTATCGGCAGGCTGGCAGATTGGCGACGAAGCTTTCCTGAAAAATGTGAGCTGGCTGACCAACCTGAAACTGCGGGCTAGCTGGGGACGCATCGGTAACCTGGCCGGGCTGGGCGATTACGCGTATTCGGTTCCGCTTAGCCAGACAATGGCTCTGCTAGGTTCCGATCCGACCATCAATTTTGGGTTTGCCGAACGGGCGCTGTCGAACTCGAACCTGCGCTGGGAAACGTCTACTCAAACCAACATCGGTCTTGATTTTGGCTTGCTGCGGAATCAGTTCGTCGGTACCATCGATGTCTTCTCGAAGAAAAACAACAACATGCTGTTCCAGGAGCAGTTGCCGGGCGTAGCGGGTGCCCCTAGTGGCCGGACCATCAACGCGGGCTCAACCGAAAACCGGGGTATCGAACTGGGCCTGACCTACCAGCGGAATTTTGGCGGGGTGAAGTTCGACGTAACGGCTAACGTATCGTTCCTCAAAAACGAAGTAACGGCTCTGCCGGCTGGTCAGACGCTTCAACCGACTGGCTCGACCGTACGCAGCCTGCCTAACTCCAACTTCCACATGGTTGGCCAACCGTTTGGCGCTTTCTACGGCTACCAGACTAACGGCCTGTTCCAGAGCGACGAAGAAGCCAGTGCGTACGTCAATGCCAGTGGCACCCGTTACCAGACGAATGCGAAAGCCGGTGATTTCCGGTTTGTTGATACCAACGGCGATGGCAAAATTGATGACAACGACCGGGTGGTACTGGGCAGCATTCTTCCCACCAAAACGTTCAGTCTGAACAGCAACGTGGGCTACAAAGGCTTTGACCTGAACGTATTCTTTCAGGGATCGGCGGGTAACAAAGTTTTCAATTCCGTGAAAAATCTGGCGCTGAATCCGGGGGCTTACCCAGGGTACAACATGCTTGCCGAGATAACCAACGCCTGGAGTCCGACCAATACCGGCGGCACGATTCCACGGCTACGGGCGGGTTCTGACCCGAACAACAACTTTGGTCGGATTTCGGATTTCTACCTGGAGGACGGCAGCTACCTGCGCCTGAAAAGCCTGACCATCGGTTACACGCTTCCACGTACGTTCACCAAAGTGGTCGGCGCCCGGATTTACCTGACCGGTCAGAATCTATTCACAGTCACCAAGTACTCGGGTATGGACCCCGAAGTGGGTATCAGCAGCTTTGGTCTCGATGTAGCGAAGTATCCGCTGGCCCGCGTGTACATGATTGGTGCAAATATTTCTTTCTAACGACGAGCTATCATGAAAAAAATAAACAAACTCTTTCTGCTCGCCCTTTGCGGTCTGACGTTTGGCTGCAACAGTCAACTGGATCTTGAACCACAGGGAGCCCCGACCACAGGCAATTTCTGGAAAACGGAAAGCGATGCCGTCGCTGGCGTCAACAGCATTTACGAACTCTACAGCGACGACGACATGTATGGCCGGGGTTTCTTCTGGCTCAACAATGCCAGCGATGACATCGGTACCAAACCCCGCGCCAACGCCGAACGGATCAAAAACTTTCAGGTCGATGGCAACGAGTCCGATACGCGGTCGATCTGGGGAAAACACTACCAGGTGATGAAACGAGCCAACGACGTGATCCGTAACGTTCCGGCCATCTCGATGACCGAGTCAATCAAAAACCGCATTCTGGGTGAGGCTTATTTCAACCATGCCGTGATGCACCTGGAACTGGCGTATCGCTACGGTGACGACCGGGCCGGTATTCCAATTCAGGACCGCTCAAACCCCGAAAACATTTACGTGTCTCGGGCCAAGAACGTAGCTGAGAACTACGCGTACATCGCCGAAGACCTTAAGAAAGCGGCTGATCTGTTGCCTTACTTCTCCAGCTATTCGGCAGAAAACTACGGTCGGGCGCACAAAACGGCGGCCTTGGCGTATCTGGTCCGTACGTATCTGTACGCAAAAGACTGGGCCAACGCCGAAAAGTACGCCGATATGGTGATCAGCAGCGGCAAACATAGCCTGCTGACCAACTACGAAGACGTGTTCAAAACAGCGAACAACTGGTCGTCAGAGTACATCTGGTCGGTTACGTCGAGCGCAAAAGATACGCGGGTTGGCTGTATCTTTCCGGGCGTTTGTCTGGAAGATAAAGGCTGGGGACTCTACAATGGCTGGGGCAACTTCTATCCGACGAAAGAGCTGTACGATGCGTTCCAGACGGGCGATAAACGTCGGGAAGTAACGATCCTCAAAACGGGTGATAAGTTTATGTTCTTTGGGCAGGAGCGCACGTTCAACGTCGGTGCTTTCACGGTCAGTTCCAGCAACCGGACCGGCTATCAGTTCCGCAAATACATGGAGCCGTATAGTTACGCGAACCCCATCGGTTCGACCATCAACCCGAACGGCGACAAACCATCGACCTCGCTGAACGTACCACTGCTGCGCTACGCAGACGTTCTGCTGATGAAAGCCGAAGCCAAACTGATGCAGGGCAAAAACGCGGATACCGAAATCAACCAGATTCGCACGCGTGCTGGTCTAGCCGCCATCAGCGGAGCGACGATAACAGACTTGAAACGGGAGCGTCGTTGTGAGTTCGGTGGCGAGTGGACCGACCGCCATTTCGATCTGGTTCGCTGGGGGGATGCGCAGACCGTGTACGCCCAACCGCTGCACCATGCCGATGGCCGGGTGATCTACCCCGCCCGCACGTTTAACCCCCAGGTGATGAACGTCTGGCCGATTCCGCCAACAGAAATTCAAAACAGCAAAGGTTCACTAACCCAGAACCAGGGCTGGTAATCCAGTACGTTCAACTAGAAGATGCCCTGCCGAACGCTGTTTGGTAGGGCATCTTTTTTGCCTATAAGATTTACTACACTTCTACTTTTGACAATCAAGATTCGAAACCATTTGGCAAACAGCATTTGTGATGAAAACCGATACCAGTCGAAGCGGTTTCAGCAAAGCCATGCGCCGGATAGTTCGATTTTAGCATATTGGGGAAGCCGGTGTGTATTCACAGGTTCCTGAATCAGCATCAGACCTCACGCAAGAACGTCTGTTAACGAATAAGTTTTTTAAAAAAGGGCTCCAACTCCTGGGCTAGAATGGCGTGATCGTCTACATTAGGGTGTCCGGCACAACCACGGGCCTGCATGGGTTGGAAGAAATGAAGCGCTAAGGGTTTGTCAGCGGGCGTCATAGCGTCCATGCTATTCTTTACGGCCAGCAGGCAGTTTTGCAATGTCTCTCTATTTTTCCCGTTAATCATCGGACTGCTCAGCAACGCAATTTGAGCCTTGGGATACTTGGCTTTGACCAGCTGAACAAATTTAACGTAACTGTTTACATAGCGAGCGCTATCGAAGGGTAGTCTTTCCTTCTTGCCATCTCCTTTGCTAAAATCGTTGGTCCCCAAGGCAATACTCACAACCTGGGGCGTAAAGGCAGCAAAGTTCCAGCGTTGTGGATTTGCCGCCTGGAAATCTACTTTCTCGTACACATCCGGCATAGTAGGGCCGTCACTGTTCCAATTTCGGTAAACACCGATACCACTGACACTGCTCAGGACAAAATTAGCACCTAACGCACGGGCCACACGGGGGCCATAAGCCAGGTAAGCGTTGTGCTGATCATGGTATTGTCCACTTCCACAGGCTACTTCCGAAGGGTCGGCAGCTGCCCCACAGGTGATGCTATTGCCAATAAATTCGATAAGGGGTCCGTTGCGCTGCTGCAACGCAACGAGCTGGTTCCCCACAATCTTCTGAATAAATATTGGCCCCGTATGGGCTTCGGTAGCTTTATAGAGCCACACAGTATGTTTTCCTGCCGTGGGCGCTGTCAGGCTAATCGGTATTGTTGAATTGCCAACTACTTTTATACGCTTTTGATACACGCCGTCCAGCTCGTATTGTAAGTAATTATGGCCGTTTGCCGATGGAATAGAGGCAACTATCTGGCAGCTTTTACCCTCGAAACTAAAGCCAACGTGCATAGCCGAGCTAATCATTTCCAGCCCCTGATCCTGCCTTAAAACAAACCTTCCGTAGGGTGTCAAGGCTGATGCCGGTAAAGCGTCAACGCTTGTTGTCTGCCTTTTCGAGGAGACGCAGTTTAAACAGAAGACACTATAGGCAAATACAAGGAAAAGAGTCGAAAATTTCATGTATCAGGAAAACGTCTATAAGGCTCAACCACAGCAGCGCCCGTCAAATTTCCTGCAAAAAAATTGCATTTTTGCACCCGTAGCCCGGTTTTCTGTTTCAGTATAGTGCGTGTTTGGCGAGGACAGGTTGACTTATTGGTTGTTGCGTCTACCGATGGTTTATGTATCCATCCTCTTGAGCAGAACGAAAACGATTTGTCCCGGTTAAAACACGTGAGGTTCTCCGGTCGGGCTTCGGGTGCAGGCAAACGGGTAGCTGAAGCCTGTACCATCACAAAATAACAATGGTTGAGCAAGCTCGTCGGTTAGGAAAATCCCTGCTGGAATTCATTTTGTTTAGCAATGGCTACATTGCCTTGTGTGCCGTGGTCATGTGTCAGGCAACGGCCATCCTGTTTCAACGGGAGTTACCTGCTTTTTTCCTGCCTTTTATTTTCGTCGCAACCGTAAGCAGCTACAGCTTACACTGGTATCTGACGCCCACTACGCTCGATTCAACAGAACGCAACCAATGGAACAGGCGTCATAAGTTGCTGCTGATCGGTATTGGAATTGGGTCTGCCTTGGTAGCGCTAGTCCTTTTCACTCAATTGGTGAGCTATTACCGTTACTTTATTCCGATTGTCGTAGCTACCCTCCTATACACAGCCCCCAAAATTGACCGTGTTCCGTTTCGGTATTTACGCCGAGTTGCCATTCTAAAAACGGCTTACCTGGCTCTGGTCTGGACACTTGTAACGGGGGTTTTACCAATCGTGCTCACAGGCCCTGGCTGGAATATGGCTTTAACGGTCTGGGCGATAAATCGATTTTTGTTTCTGTATAGCATTTGTTTCTGGTTTGACTACCGGGATCGAGTCGCGGATCGTCGGTCAAGATGGCTTACCATCGTCTCCATGATGAACCCAAAGCGGGCCGCGACTGTGTTTTATGGCATTGCCAGCTGTTTCGCTTTGACGTTGATTCTGTTATTACAGCACGGCATGTCATTCCCTAAGGTGATAGCGCTGAGTTTACCTATGTGTTTCCTAGCTGGTTCCGTTCCTTACATACCACACTGGTCCTCCGACTACTGGTATTACGTTTATTTAGATGGATTGCTGCTCTTATCAGGATTGACGCTACTAGCTGCGGAATCCTTTGTTTGACAGTACACTCTTTTCTATACCCCTTCCGGCAAGCTTCACTGCATCAAAAACAACATTGTGGAGTTTACAACAACCCTAACAAACCCTTTTTTGTGAGTCAAATCAACCATCTATATTCTCACTTAGGCGAGTTTGTCAAATAGTTAACTATCAGCGATTTAGGTATTTTTCGAATTTGACAGCTTGCTGCACATTAGCCGGAGTCGGTTTATAAGCCATAAAACTGAGTTCAATACTTATTATTTATACGTAGTCATAAACCTGTTATTTTTTAATCAGGAGAATGACGTGAGGAAGCTATTTTAAGCTCAATACTACTCTGGAATGAATCATCGAATAATTAGGCAAAGAAGCACCTTGATTATCCAATATGCTATTCGATCGATTGTCCTTAATAGTCATCATTTGGCACGTATCATATAGTTATCCGATGTCTTTGAATCAGTGTAGGTTATAAGTTTGCTCCACTTGTTCAAACTGACAATCTTTATAGACTGATAGACTCAATTGAAGCAATTGCTACACCAATTCGCGAATAATAAATTCACTCTTTCTTTCTGCTAGTCTAGTCTTTTCCGCATCATTCATCCAGACAAAATAGGCGATACGCTAACCCATGCTTCAACGACTCACGCTACTCCTGACCGGTTTGCTCTTATTGATTTCTTGTGAAGGCACTATCGCCCAGTCATCAGGTCCTGCGATTCCCTTTAACAAGCTAACCTACCAAATTGATAGCATTCAGAAAGTCGAAAAAATTCCGGGTTTGCAAGTACTGGTGTTTACGAAAGATTCGCTGCTTTACCAACGAAACGCCGGGCTACGAAACCTTAAGACAAAGGCGCCTGTAACCGCCCAGACCCTATTTCCGGTAGCCTCCGTAACCAAGAGTATGGTTGCCGTAGCCGCTCTGATGCTGGTTCAACAGGGGAAATTATCGCTCACTGACGAAGTAAAAAAACTAGCCCCTGAAATTGAATTTCATAACCCCTGGGAAGCCACTGATCCAGTCCGAGTAGCCCATCTGCTGGAACATACGGCGGGTTTCGACGACTGGTCCATGAAAGCTTATGCCTACAATAGCCCTACTATCACGCTACAGGAAGGACTCACCATTGCGCCCCAGTCCCGTCAGTCGCGCTGGCGACCCGGTACGTTTATGGCCTATAGCAATGCTGACCCGCCTGTGGTAGCCCGCATCATTGAAAAGAAAACGGGACAGGAATTCGAGTCGTTCGTACGGCAACGCATCTTTACTCCGCTGGGCATGAACCGAGCCACCTTTCACCGCGACGGAGCAGCCTTAACAGATCTGGCCAGCGGTTATACAGATAACGGCCAAAAGGAAGCTCCTTACTGGTATCTGCTGGCACGACCTACGGGTGGGCTTAACGTATCAGCCCTGGAACTGATGCCCTTTGTGCAAATGCTGATGGGCCGGGGATCTTTTCGTGGGCAGCCACTTCTTTCCCCCGCTTTAGTTGACCGTATGGAAACGCCATCCACCACGTTGGCCGCCCGCGCGGGTTCTAAACAGGGCTACGGTCTTAATAACTTCACCACTTCCTATCAGGGTCACCTGCTGCATGGCCATGACGGAGCGTCAATCGGTCTGCGAGCGCATTACCTATACCAATCGGCGCTGAACCGGGGCATTATTGTACTTGTCAACACCGATGGTCCCGGCTTCAGTAAGCTCAAAGACGCCGTTCTGAAACTGGTGATGCAAAATGTTCCTCCACAACGTCCGCCCGTTTATCGCTTATCGAAGGCAGAAAAAGAAAATTGGATTGGCTACTACAGACCAAGTAATTTCAGACAGGCAGCCACAGGCTGGTTTCTGGGCTTAACGCAACTTGTGCACGTTGAAGAAGAAGGAAACAACCTGGTGCTGTATGACGGATTAGGCAGCCAACCCCTTCAATCGATTGGCCCGAACCAGGTACTGCGGCTGGACAGCCGGGGCTACACTCCCGAGCTAACGCTGGTGCATAACGATTCAAACGAGCCGGTGCTGGTTCGCTCTTTCGGTGCTGGGCTAATGGCGAATACGGCTACTAAAACGTCATTTTTGGGCGCCTGGCTTCCCGTATTGCTAGGGCACCTATCGGTGCTGATACTAGCCCTGTGTCTCATTATGGGCATTGTCTGGCTCATTCGGGGGGTTTGGTTGCAGAGGAAAGGCCGTCGATTGAGCGTCCTGCCCGTACGAATCGGGCTCTTTGTGTATGCACTATCATACCTTGTTATGGTCATCAGTCTAAACGAGGGTGGAGACGAACTAGGCGTCGTTTCGCCCCTGTCGATCACCGTTTTTACCGCTTCGCTTCTGGGACCACTGGCTGCTTTAATGGCTTTCTTTAACCTAACCCGCAACTATCGTCAGCTTTCGAGCCGCACCGAACGAATTTTCATGCTTATAGCCGTTGGTTTCGCTTTACTAGTCGTAGGCTACATGGGTGTTTGGGGATTGGTGGGTATGCGAACCTGGCTGTAAGAATTTCAGCTAGCTAAACGCTCACATTCAACCTATTGCTCTAAAGCGTAAAAAGCCCACTTATTGTGAAGAAGAAAGATTGACAGAACTCCAAAACCCTTGCAGAAGCTTTACAAGTGAGAACCCAACGGCCACAGCAGTAGATAGAATGGCTTCTATCTACTGCTGTGGCCGTTTGCGAAATAGCTACTCTTACTTTTTTAAGAGCATGTCTCTGCTGATGTCTTTGTCAATATCGATGTAACCAGGGTACTTTATCTGCTTATTACCCACCAAAAAGGTCGGCTTGATCTTGAGCGTTACTCGAGAAGGCGAAGACCGTTGGCTACCAGCCAGGTTACGAATCAGATCAACAAATGATTTGCGGCTTGACCGACTCGCCATCAGACCATACACGTTGGTATTTACCGGGATGGGGACAAGGGTCTTCCCTCCTCCTGGCGGTACAACTACTCGCTGATCGACGGTGCCCGTAGCCAGTTCATTACCTGATAGCAGCAAACGGTATTCGAATTGATTGATAGCCGCCGTATCGCGAGTTGGATTGACAATTTCCAGATTGATGTCCGCCTTAAAGGGGATATCCTTACTTAACAACCCGGCTGCAAGCCGAGGATAATTAACCGGGTTGAGGTCCTCCAACTGGTTAATTTCTTTAAACTCGCTAACCTCATAACCGGCAAGCGTAACGTTGTCTGCCGAATGAACAGCATACCGGCTTTTGCCCAGCCCTTTGGCTTGCTGAACCTGCCGATTGATACCGCACTGCGTATAAAGTAAAGGGACCGCCAGCAGAGCCAGCTTGATAAATAGTCGCATAGATGATTAGAATGCACTGCGGGCTAACGCAGTCGATAAGTAAGGAGCACGTTGAGCATAGGCAGAAAACCGTGCTGATGGAGTTTCGTATCTGTTTCACCATCAAGGTCGGCGTATAAGCGCTGGGTAATTCCTAGCCCATCAATGACGGAACGGTTAGAGGAAAACGTATTTTGAGTCGTGATGATCTTGCCTAAACTTAGTTCTGTATTCAGGCCAAATCGCGAATTGCTAAACGCAAAAGAACGACCTACACGAACCCCACCAATCAAAAGATTTGATTGCAGATTAAAAACAAAAGCAGGGGAATTGAGTGGACTGAACCCCGAAAGATCCCGGTTAAAATAAACCCCTAACCCATCGGCGGGGGTAATGGGTCCTGCCGAAAAATGGATATATTGACCGAAGATGGTGCTGTACCAAGCCGAATTGGCGTGAATACCCATACCTAAGCTGATAAGGCTACCCTGTCGAAATGAGCGGTCGATGACTCCGCTCAGCGTAGGATCTAGTCCGAATCCTTCGAGCAGTTTCAGCGTGTATCGATTAAAAGGAGCAGCGATTAGTCCAGCCTGTGCCTGTACAGACAATCGGCGGCTAAACCGGTATTCATAACCAAGAGTATAGTTTAGTGGAACTTGTAATCCCGCCGAGATTGTATGACCAGTCCTAAAAGGTTGCTTTCTGGCTAGTGAATCCTGCCCCCGACTCAAATAAGGAATTGCAGCCAGTAATACTAAACACACTACTAGAATCCGTAGCTGACAACTTTTTTTCATGAGCGATAGACAAACTGCATAAGAAACAGAAGCGCAGACACAACAAGACTATGTAGCTAGTTGAATTAATTTCATATATTCTGTTCAAAGTAGCGTCTACTGGCAGCTACCGATTGATGTCCAGGAGGCCATTTGTAGTAATAAAGACCTCGCTGCCGGACGAAATGATGTACAGTCCAGCAGCGAGGGCAGCGAAGTTAGGCTACAGACTGTAGCTTACGGTCTAGCGAACTCGTCGCTTCTTTCGATTCGGTACCCATTTTCGCGCCGAATCCTGCCGCAGCAACACCGATCAGTAGTCCAAAGAAACCGAATATAGCCGCTTTTGATGCTGCTGAAGCCGTAGCATCGGCAACCTGCCGGGCCTTTGCCGCAGCCTCTGCTTTCGTTTGTTCAAACTTAGCAGCTGCCTGTTTGTACGTATTGATCCAGTTGTCAACAATTTGCTCCGACTCAGCTCGGCTTTTACCGGTACGTTTCATCACTACATTTACCGCGTCGTCCCGGTCAACCTGACTGACGGTTGCTTGTCCTTGTTTGAAGAGTCGATCAAACAAACCGTCGGCCAATGCGCCAGCAGCCTGTGGATTCTCCGCGGCCCGGCCCGCAGTAGTTTGAGCCTGATCGCCAGCCTGTTCAGCCTTCTGCTCCAGCGTGCGAGGGTTGAGTGCGGGATTACCCGTCTGGCGCAGAATCGTGTTAACTTCGTTGCGTAGGTTCGTCAGGTCAATGTTATCAACGTTAACACCGTTCTTAGCAAGTTCTCCTTTAACAGCCTGACCCAACTGAGGCCCCGCTGCTGAAGCAACTGAACCTGCCGCAGACCCTGCCGTCCGGACGATCCCGCCCAACAACCGGCTCGCTCCACCAATGAGACTGCCAATAGTCGTCGTTAAAAAGTAAATCGTTAATAGCGTCGCCAGACTCCAGGTCAGCACACCGTGGATGATACCGTCAAAAAGACGGGGCGCGCTAGCTAGTCGGCCTGCAATCCATCCTCCGGCAAACAGAGAGAGTAAGCTGCTGACAACATACCATATAGCTCCCCCGTACCTAGTCCTGCCGTTGGGTTTTGTTCCGTCTCCGGGTCGATGGTGCTCAATCCGATGCCGAGCCCTAATAGCGACAGCAATAACTGGCTTACAATTGCTACCAGTACACCGGCGAAGACGGCACTCCAAGAAATTCGTTTTACAAAAGAGCTGCGGCCATAAGCCGTGCTGTTAAAAGAAGTAAGTTCTCGTTCCATTGTGTTTAATAGTTAATTATGATAAAGCGTTGTGTGGCTGCCCAGAATCCCTGCTGCACTATTTTCTATTCTCTTAGGCAACACTCGTTCAACAACTTAGGGTTTGAAAGCGAATCCCCGGATCGGTGCGGTCCGGGGATTCTTTTGTTGAGTAAATCAGAAGACCCGATGCTAACAAGCAAACTGTTAGCTGAACTTAACGGTATCTTTTAGAGAGTCGATACCGGCCTTAGCCTTGTCTGCCAGATGGTTCGCTCCGTGCTGCGCCTTGTGAGCGTAATTGCTGAATTCATCTTCTGCTTTGCCAGCAACTGACGCTACACCGTTTTCAAAGGCATCAAACTTATCCTCCGCCCGTTCTTTGGCTTTGTGCCACTGGTGTTTTGCTTCTTTTGTCTCGTCGTGTACCTTCTTCGCGATTTGCTTGCGCAATTTCTTACCTGAGCGGGGGGCCAGCAAGAGACCGATGGCCAAGCCAGAGACTACCCCTGTTAATAATCCAGTCAGAAAAGTGGTATCGGTAACGTAGTCCTGAACATCCTTTCTTTGTTCGAAAAGCATATGATTAGCGTGTTTATGTGGGAAATAAAGACCAATGATTCATATGAGGTAAAAATTATACCAGATGATTACCAAACAGCTATCTTACTGACTATAAGTGCGTTTCAGGACGTAAAGAATTTTTTCTAATTACGTTACTAGTAGAGTATAATACTCAATTTTGTTGCATAATTTACTCATTTTTTAAGTAAATTTACCCTGTAAAAGCTATTCATGTTTGCTATTATTACTTATTTTCAAATTGCTAGTAGTTAAGTCTTACGAGACATTCTTGTCCCTTTGGCAAGGTAAGTCTAGGCGTTCCTACCCAGGCAATATAAATATATACACTTGTATATAAACAGTTTAGGTTATACAAATACAATGTTTGTCTTCGCCTGAACAGGAACTGGTGGTTTCAAAATAGTACCTACAAAGCGTTAGCTATCAAAGATAAGCACTCTATGTTTTTAAGTATATATACTCATTTATTAAAGCAGGGATAATGGTTGATAGATTCACTGTCCTTATAATGAATGATGGCGATACAAGTGCAAGGCCGAGTTTTACCTTGAAAAGGCAGCTTCGCTATACCAATTCTAGCGCTGACAGATTCCTATTTGCCTTTGAGCGAAACGCGAAAACACTGTCGTGGGACAGTGTTTTCGCGTTTCGCATGATACCATATTCATCGCGTTAAGTCTTGGCTAAAATGAAAAAAGCTGATTTGCAAACGGGTTCTTACCCGTTGAAGAACCATGTTTGGTCAGGTAATCTACCGCTAGTCAAGAACGATTACCGATTTTCCGATGCCTTTACCCCGACGGGCTTCTTGGTAGGCTTCCCGGACGTTGTTTATGGAGTACGACTTGTCCAGCACGATTTGCAAGCCATCTTCGGCTAAATGGGTTAATGCGTTGAGCCCCTCAACAGTCGATTTTAAGATTAGAACCTTGCTTTTCCGCCCGGAGAAAAGATTGTTAATAAATGAATAAGCAAGTGTCAAAGGTGACGGAAGTGTGCTGACATAGACGGCGCTTGGTTTCATCAGGCTTTTTGCCTCGGTAAAGGAAAGCTTGGTAGATAAGTCAATAACCGCGTCGAAGCGTTGACTGAGTACGTTGATCGATTGCTTCGTATAGTCACTTACCGTGTCAGCCCCCCATTTTGCGGCCTCGTCCACCCCTTTCGTACTAACAACTGCTGTTACGCTGGCACCGCGTTTTTTGGCAATCTGCACGGCGAAAACGCCAATACCACCGGTAGCCCCGTTAATTAACACGTCTTGATTAGGACCGACTGCTGCCAGCTGATCGATGATCTGGAGGGCTGACAGCCCGGTTACGGGTAAGGCGGCTGCTTGCTCAAAGGAAATATTGGCTGGTTTTAGGGCAACATTGGATTCTTTGACAACCACGTAATCGGCCAGGGCTCCACCTTTGAACACATCCAGTAAGCCAATGACCGCGTTACCTGGGGTAAAGCGAGTGGTGGCACTACCCGTTTGTTCGACAATACCCGAGAAATCGATGCCTACCGATTTTGGAAAGCCAGATCCCGACATCAGTTTCATTTCTCCACCATATACTTTCCAATCCAGCGGGTTAACCGAAACCGCTTTTACCCGGATCAATAATTGGTCTTTCTGAATACTAGGTATCGCTTGGTCAACCAGCTCTAGCACGCTTTCGTCGCCGAACTGTTTATAAATTACTTTTTTCATGCTGTTTTATTAGTTGAGGTTTACATGAAGCGCGATCAACCGAAAAGCTCTTGCCTGGCGGTGAGCCAGATGAATCAAATCCATTCATCCAGTGCTGGCTAGTCAGTGCGTCTTGCTCACTGCAAAATTGAATCATCTGAAGAGCTGTAAATAGCGCAAAAGGCCGAAAAAATAGTCGAATACGGCGGAGCGGAACAACTAGGTCAATTACTTAACAGATACGCTTTTATCGGTACTGTTCAGCCGTTTGGTCAGGATAACCTTGTTTGTCGGACCGGACTGATTTATGGTCGGATCGGCGTATTTTCCAAATCGAATACTACCGAGCTTTGTGGCGTATTTAAACCAACCATCATGGAAAATCACAAAAAACAACCTATCACGGTGGGTCCCGAAGCGGGAAAAAGCGTTTCGGTCGGCGGTAGCACCTATCGTATTCTGGCTAGTGGGAAAGACACCGAAGGAGCTTTCGCTACAATCGATATGCTGATCCCTCCCGGCGGTGGACCTGGCCCACACGCCCACGCGGATTTTGACGAAACGTTTTATGTGATCGAAGGGGAAGTCGAAGTAAGATCTGAGTTTGGGACTTATGTAGCGGCCAAAGGATCGTATATTACCATACCCAAAGGGGGCGTGGTGCACGCTTTCAAGAACAAGAGCGAGCAGACGGCTCATTTGCTTTGCACCGTGGTACCTGCCGGGTTGGAATCGTTGTTCGAGGAAATCGGTCAACCCGTTGCCGTCGGTCAGTTCCTTCCTCCGGCGCGGCTGGATGAAGCCACTCTGAAGAAACTACAAGCCATTGCCGAAAAGCACGGTCAGCAACTATTTCCACCCAATTACCTAGGATAAATAACGCCTTACGAATACGAGTAGCGTTTGGGGTTTAGGCCATAATGTTTTTCAAATATGCGACTGAAGTGGCTCAGGTTAGAAAACCCCAATTCATAGCCCACTTCGCCAACGGAATGCTTGCCTTGCTTCAACAGGAAGGCAGCTTCTTCCATGCGGGCCTGCTGGTAATGGTTGTAGATCGTGGTACCAAACGTTTGTTTGAACAGCTGTTTTAGTTTGGTTTCACTCATCGCAGCACGTTGCGCCAGTTCACGGATTACCGGCGGCACGCTTAGGTCGCCGATGATTTCGTTACGGACCAACAGGAGTCTTTCCGCGTCGGCGCTGTTGATCGGTTGATGGGCCGCATTTTCCCGTAAAGACAGTTTATGGAAGACCAGATAAAGCAGTTCCTGCACTTTGATCCGCATGTAAAAGTGGCTCAAGCGATCATTCATGTCCACAGCAGCCACATTTTTAAGTAGCTGTTTGATCTCCGCTTCCATGCGTTCGAAAAACAAAAAAGAGTTACCACTCTCAGTAATAGTCTGAAGCACCGAATTGGGCTCGCTGACGGCTAACAATTCCGTCAAACGGGGCGGCTTTATGGCAACAACTACGTAGTGAATCGTTTGATGAGCGGGAAAACGGATGGTTGAGTTGAGATCGTTGGACGTAACCTGGATAGCAGACTCATCGCGCTGCGAGAACAGAACTTGGGGAGCATCGTTGTAAGCAATCTCTAGGGCTTGCTCGTTGCTATAAAAAAAGACGGTAACCAGGTCGTTTCCCTGACCGGATGTGTTGCGATTGATAATTAGGTCTTCCTTAAGCAGATAACGGTGTATAGTGATCTTGAAGTCAGGTCCGAATGCGAGCTTGCGTATGTATCCCTGTCCCAAATGATCCGGTATCACCAGTAGATCATTCTGTACTGTCGCCCGTATGTAACGGGCGAAGTAGGTCATAAAATCAAAATCGGGTGTAGCGGAAAAACTGAATATCATGACAGTAGCGCTCCTGTTCCTAACGCTTAACAATAGTACATAATCAGGACTGATAATTCCACAGTTAGCTTTTGAAAATAGTGTACCGTTGTTCCATTCATCGAACCGCCAATGGGTGATTGGTACCAAGCCAACATTCGACTGCCTAGAGCATTGGATTCGTCAATCGCCCGCTGACGACCTGGCCTATACGAAGCGGATTTCTGTCTGAAAGCTGCAAAACGGACATTATAGCTGCCCCATTCAGGCTTCGTAATTTGCCAATCTTGAGTTAGGTCAGTCATGCACAGCGCGATAAACGGACCATTTCAGAAACCGTTTCGACGGCTCCGCATCGCGCCCGGTACTGACCCCTTGCTTCCTTAGCCTGTTGACCCTTGTAGAACGACGGGAAAAAGCCCGCCAGATGTAAGCTGCTAATATGTATATCGATATTGTCCATGCTCTGACACTGGCTTGTCTATACCCAAAATACGGCCTGACAGAGTCACTACCCATCTCTTGATCTCGACTTGATCCAAGAAAACAGGCCATTTTGCCCTTCTTTGGGATAAATGTTATGGTTTTTGTGCGATTTGTTATCGTCCACGGGCTTAGTACCGGCCTACTTTTGTCCACTATCTCTAGTGAGTCGCTTACCCACATCAGGCGATTGCATACAGTCAACTTTTACCAACTACCTTCTTCGGCAGGATCACTAACCCCCTGCGTCAACACGTATGAAAACAAGATTTACGATCAAACCCCAGCGACTGGCGGCCCACTGGCGATTGGGGCTGGCGCTACTGCTAGGCGGCAGTATAGCCACGAGCGTTCAGGCACAGAAATCTGGTTCGGTGACGACCACTCAAAGCTTTTCCTACACCGGCCAGATCGAGACATGGACGGTACCTACTGGCGTGACGTCACTCACCGTTGAAGCACGAGGAGCCCAGGGAAGCAATGCAAGTCAGTCTCGCTTCCAAGCAGGTCTGGGAGCAGTCATAGCTAGTACAATTAGCGTTACACCGGGCCAGAAATTGAAAATATTGGTCGGGCAGCAACGGAACCCCGGTGATGTTAATAGCAATGGTGGGGGTGGAGGTACTTTTGTAACCGATCTTAACAACGCACCGTTGGTTATCGCCGGTGGCGGGGGTGGCAGTGGCAATGCCGATGCTACGCAAAAACACGGTCAAGCCGGTACATCAGCCGGGAATGGCGGTGGGAACTCCGCAGGAACCGGGGGTAACAGTGGGAATGGCGGTATCACACCACCTCCCAACGGCTATCTTTCATACAGTGGCGGTGGCTTGTTGACGGCGGGCAGTGGCGGTTATTTTCCGGAAATCAGCAACGGTAGAGCCTTTGTTGATGGTGGAGCCGGTGGACAGGGTAACGGTTCAGTAGGATACACCTCGCCAGGGGGCTTCGGAGGTGGAGGCTGCGGGGGAGGTAACGTTTCTGGAGGAGGTGGGGGCGGCTACTCCGGCGGTGGTTGCGGGGGGGCTAACTTCCGGGGTGAGCCATCTGGTGGTGTTGGTGGTGGGGGCGGTTCGTTCACCGCTGGCCCCCGTCTTTTTGCACGCACTGGTGCTATTGATGGTAATCCGGGTAATGGTCTTGTTATCATCACCTATACACTTTGTTCATCCTTCACGGCTAACCTGACCAACGACGGACCTCTAACCTGCGCAAAAAAGAGCGTCAATCTGCTTACTACCGGCGGTCCGGCAGGTGCTACGTATCTGTATAGTCCAGAGGCTACGGCTAACGCCAACAACCCAGCTATCGCTTCGGTAAGCCAGTCGGGTCCCTACAGCGTCACCGTAACCGCTCCTGACGGCTGCTCAGTGATAGCGACGACCACTGTATCCAGTAACACGACTGCGCCTTCGGTGAGTATCAATCCGCCGACGCAGACTGTTTGTCAGAGCGCTAATCTGACGGCCGAAGGTGCCACTACCTATCAATGGAGTACCGGCGATACTACAGCTACCATCTCTGCTACGGCCAGCGGTAGCTACTCAGTAACAGGCACTACCAGCAACGGCTGTAGCGATACGGCTAGCGCTCGAGTAACAATTAACCAGCCTGTCACCATCACCAGCCAATTCCAATCCCTGACAACCGTCTGCGGCACCAATACCAGCGGCCAGTTTAGCGTCTCGGCTACGGGTACGGGACCACTTACTCTCCAATTTTTTCGGGACGACGAGCTACTGGATCAACTAACAAATTATTCTGGTAGTACTGTCAGCTATACTCAGCAGCTAACTCGAAGCGCCAACTATCAGTTTGTCATCATTAGTGCCTGCAACAGCGTGACAACGACCCTGGCCCCCATTACAGTCAATCCTTTGCCTCCCGCTCCCAGCCTGGTAACTCAGTCTGGACAACCCTACCCAGCGGGCGTGAGCAGCTTGACGGTCAGCCAGAATACCGGCGATGTGGTGTTGGTGGTATTGGGTTGTCAAGACGGTACTATCAACTGGAACGGGGGCAGTAACAGTACGCTGGCAGTCTCAACGGTTAACCTGGGAACGCAGAGTTTTACGGCTACATGTACCAGTAACAGCACAGGCTGCACCAGCCCGGTAGCAACGGCCACAGTCACCGTCGTAGCGCCCACGCTCAAAGTGCTTTCCCGTGACCCTGACAATGGTCAGTTGAACAACAACACTATTAAGCCGTACTTGCTGCTACAAAACGAAGGCACCACGCCGATTCCTTATAGCACGATTACCCTGCGTTACTGGCTGACTACGGAGAATACTATTCCTCTGGTCTTTCAGAAAAACTACGTAGCAATTGGTCAAAACAATCTCAACCTGCGCTATGTGCCCATTAGTCCCACCCGTCAGGGAGCTACGGGCTACATCGAGTACAGCTTTAGCGGAGGAGCGGGCAGTCTGGCACCAAACGGCGATTCAGGTCCGCTAGAGATTCAAGTGAACAAACAGGACTACAGCAGCTTCTTCCAGGGAGACGATTATTCGTATAGCAATACTAGCAGCTTTACGCTCAACCCGCGCATTACGGCTTACCAGAATGGAATGATCTTCTATGGCCAGGAGCCAAGTGGCACAGGTAGTGCCCGCGTACTTAGGGAGGAATCGGGCAGCGGACTATCGGTGAAGGTGCTGGGTAATCCCATAGTGGGGCAAGCCGTCGAGGTGGAAGTTAGCGGGGTGAGCGGGCAAGCCGTCCAACTGAAGCTAACGGATTTGCAAGGTAAGACGCTTCGCCGGCAGAGCATTGATGAAGCGGGCACCATAGAGCGGGTTAGTCTACCTTTAGACAATACACACGGCATGATCCTGCTGGATGTGAGCACCGCTACGCAACGTCAGAACATCAAACTAGTGCGACCTTAAAAGGTATTGTAAAGCTTAATAAAAGCCCCAATCAAACAGTCTTCTTTTGAAAAAAGAAGACTGTTTGATTGGGGCACAAACTATCGACCAGTAAGAACAACCATAGTAGTAGCTTCATTCATTTCCCTAGACTACCGAGCGATTCTTAGACTACTTATAAGACTTAGATGGGAAAGAGGAATAGCCTGGAGAGCTTGTCTTTTTCTATAAATGTCTCCTCGAAGCATTGTCACATCCGTAGATTCAGGCCAGTCTGTGCTTTTACCGGTTAACAGCCTTGTGTTTTCAGTACCAGCACCGCAAAAGTTGATTACTCGGTGCAACACGGGGTCTATTTCTCTTAAACCATTAACAAAATCAATCGATGAAAGCATCAAGGCGTAATTTCTTGCAATCGCTGGGCGTGAGCGTAGCCAGTGTGGGTATATCCCAGTCAACTATAGCGTCGGATCTGACTCCCCCAAAAGTGGTTAAGCCAGCGGGCGATGACCAAGTTTTATTTGTAGGCGATAACATTGCCATTGCCAATACGCAGTACGGCAAGGTTAGAGGCTTTATACTCCGGGGCATTCATCAATTTTTGGGAATACCCTACGGAGCTGATACGTCCGGTAAAAACCGATTTATGCCTCCTCAAAAACCTACGCCGTGGACAGATATTCGCCCGGCCCTTTGGTGGGGCAACTCCGCTCCCCAGATCATGGAAAAGCGGTACGCTAATCCGTACGCATCCTTTGTCGACCACTGGAACTACGATGATGTGTCGGAGGATTGCCTCAAACTGAACGTGTGGACACCGGCCCTCGATTCACAAAAACGGCCGGTGATCGTCTGGCTGCACGGGGGTGGCTTCGTCAACGGAAATGGCATTGAACAGGATGGGTATCACGGCGAAAATCTGTCCCGGCTGGGTAATGTTATTTTCTGTAGCCTGAATCACCGCCTGGGCGCGCTGGGCTACAGTGACTTGAAAGCCGCCGGGGGAGCTGCGGAGTCCGGTAACGTTGGTAATCTGGACATGGTCGCTGCGCTCGAATGGGTCAAAGCCAACATTGCTAACTTTGGCGGAGATCCGAACAACGTCACCATTATTGGTCAGTCAGGAGGAGGAGCGAAAGTAACTACCCTGATGAACATGCCGTCCGCCAAAGGATTGTTTCACAAAGCGGTGGCACTGAGTGGCAGCTCTTTAGCCGGTGTCAACAAAGAATACGCCGAGAAATTGGGACTCAAGGTGATGGAAGAAGCGGGTCTAAAGCCCGGCGAGATTGGTAAGCTGCAACAGATTCCCTGGCGCGAATACATTGACATTGCCAATCGGGCGGTAGAAAAAATGGCCGACGAAGCGAAACGGCTCAATATTCAGAGAGGTGGTTATTCGCCGGTAGCGGATGGCGTTAATCTGGAAGATAAACCATTTTTCAGCGATCCGAACCATTTTTCGGCTACCATTCCACTAATGATCTGTAGCACCTTTCATGAGCAGAACCCTGACCGGACCGATGCTTCCTTAGAAAGCATTTCACTGGCGGAGGTGAAAGAAAAAATCAGGCCCCGATTTGGCGATAAATCAAGCGAAATTGTTGACGCTTACGCCAAAAATTTTCCGAAAGCTCGTCCAATCGAGATCTGGGCGCTGATTGTTTCTAACCGCAAAAATGCCGTTGCAGCCGCCGATGCAAAGGCGTCCCAACAAAAAGCGCCGGTTTATGTAGCCTGGTTTGGCTGGCAGCCCCCCCTCTTCGACGGGCGCATGCGGGCTTTCCACTGCGATGATATTTGCTTCTGGTTTTACAATACAGACTTGATGCTGACGCATACGGGTGGGGGTAAACGTCCCCGAGCGTTGTCCGAAAAGATGGCCGGTTCGTTCATCAATTTCGTTAAAACCGGTAACCCAAACGGAGGTGGTTTACCGACCTGGAAGCCGTATACCCGTCAAAGCGGAGAAACCATGATTTTGGATGATTCGCCTGCACTGGTCAACGACCCCGACCGCGAAGCCCGAAAAACGTTAGCTTAATCAGTAAGAACGTTGTCATTTGGTTGTCGTGTATCCGAGCTTATCAAACCCGGACACGCGACAACCGAATGACAACGATTGATGCAATGAGGAATGCTGTAGCGATGGCAATTGTATACCAAGATAGTACCGAGTGCGGTTTGACTAACCGAGATTAGCGTTCGACCGTATCCTCACAATGTACACCACAAAAGTGCCAGTGACTTTAGGGTAAGGTTACGGGGTATGATTTCACCGAACATACTCCTCCTCATTCATGGATATTCATTTTTCACTCGATTTTACCACACCGTTTGGCATTGGCGATCAGGTATTTGTGCTGCATCCTCCTAAAGATATCCCTTGTCATGGCGGCCCCGCCTGGAAACCCTACCAGAAAGGAAACATCATCAAAATAAAACTCATTTTTGACCTGAATACGACAAATGGGTTAGCCATTAGTCAACCCGGTGACGAACAGATTCTGCATGTAGACCGGGTAGTATACACGATTATCTGCCCGCCGTTGGACCATCATCACTCAGCCTTTAGTGTGGAATGTCCAACCGATCCGACCAGCGAACCTAGATTGTTTGCGAACGAGGAAGAACTACAGGCTTACCTACAACCCGAAAGTGTGTAAGCGTACAGACAAGCGTAACGGAAAACCGATTCGCTAACCGCCAAAGGCGTTGACGAATCGACGTGAATACAAAGCAGTGGCGATAGGGTGTTTGCGCACAGCCATTAGCCAACCCGATGATGCTTATGCCGGACGCGGCTTAACGTTTCCCGCGACAACCCCAGGTAAGAAGCTACCATGTGCAGGGGTACGCGCCGGAATACGTCGGGGAATGCGTTGACGAAAGCATCGTATTTTTCTTCGGCGGTGTAACTGATGTTGATAAAAATTCGCTGAAGACTCTCGTTCATGCTTTGCTCCCTCAGCCGATCAGACAACAATTTGAACGTCGGTATCTCATCGAACAGTTCGTCCATAGCTTCCCTCGTCCATAGCAGTACACTCGACTCTTCCATAGCCTCGATGCGGTAGTTCGACGGGGTCTGATCCACGTAACTTTCGTGGTCAATCGACCATCCGTTTTCAATCGTAAACCGCATGGTCGATTCTATACCATCCGCTCTGACCCGGTAGGTTCGCAGCAACCCACCAAGCACAAATATTTTGTGGCGGCACACGTCGCCTTCCCGCAGCAGCAGTTGTCGCCGACGCAGGTTTAACGGTATAGAACAAGCGTGTATTTGTTGAAGCTCATCGTCGGTGAACTGAGCTTTCGAGCGTAAATAATGATCAAATTGGTTTATCATTCATCAAAACCCGTTTACCCGTTAACGCATAACAACGTTGTAAGGTGCTTTTTAGCGGCCACAAACGCTAAGCTGCGGTCAATCCCTGACAAAATTGTGTCAAATGACCTCGTTTTCGCCACCTCGTTTCTGCCAATTTTGCCAGCGAATAGATTGAACAGCTAAAAATAGCCAGTAACCATCAACCCAACCAATTATGCGCGTTTTTCTTACAGGAGCCTCTGGTTTTATTGGTTCCGCCATTGTACAGGAATTAATTCAGGCCGGTCATCAGGTAGTCGGTCTTGTCCGCTCGGATGCGTCAGCCAAATCACTTACCGAAGCGGGGGGCGAGCCGTTTATAGGTAGTCTCGACGATCTTGATGGTCTTGCGCGGGGCGCTTCAGCCGCCGATGCCGTTATTCATACCGCCTTTGTGCACGATTTTTCCAATTATGCAGCCTCGGCTCAAACTGATAAGCGGGCTATCGAAACGTTCGGTACGGCACTCGCGGGCTCCAATCGTCCCCTAATCGTTACAGCTGGGATACTAGTCTTACAATCGAGCCACGGCGATCTGATCACCGAGGACGATCTGGCAACTCCGGAACCCCGCGCATCGGAAACAGCAACGATGGCTTTTACGGATTCTGGGGTACGAACGTCAGTTATACGCCTACCACCTTCGGTACATGACAAAGGAGATCACGGTTTTGTCCCCGCGCTGATTGACATCGCCCGTCAGAAAGGCGTATCGGCTTACGTTGGTAATGGCAATAACCGCTGGCCAGCCGTACACCGGCTCGACGCGGCAAAGCTGTACAGGCTAGCATTGGAGAAAGGAACGGCGGGTAGCCGCTACAATGTGATTGCCGATCAGGGTATACCGTTTCGCGAAATTGCCGAAACAATCGGTAAGCACCTGAACCTGCCAGTCGTCAGTAAATCGCCCGAAGAGGCACCCGATCATTTTGCCTGGCTCGCGCGCTTCGTTGCCTTCGATAGCCCGGCTTCAAGCGCAAAAACCAGGGAGCAGCTAGACTGGCAGCCCATGCAACCGGGTCTGATCGAAGATCTTGACATGGGGCACTACTTCGAACGCTGATTTAAGACCCACGCCCGGATGCGTACGGTCAACCATACGTTCTGGGCGTGGGTCTTTATTTGAACGATGCAATCAACACTAGCCATTCACGGTACATACGGCTTGCCAATGCGTAATTTATCGCCTGACAAATCGGCTTCGTACAGATGAGGAACCCGAACCGTGCGACCGTTTACACTTTTGTGGCTATGCATGGACATCAACATTTTGCCATCGAATGTGGTAAATAACATACCATGTCCGTAGTTTGGCGGGGTGATCGGTTCGGCTTCCTGTATCCAGGGACCGTCGAGCGTGCCACTTTTCGAGTAAACAACGCCCTGCGTATACACGTCATAAATCCAGCTTGTCCACAACATTCCTAACCGTCCGGTTTTTGTTTTGAACAGGAACGGTCCATCCGTCACTTTATTTGGGTGGTCGTGTCCATTCTCATCTTTCTCACGGCTCCAGGGAGCATCGCTGGCCCGGAAGAGCAACGTCCCCGCGCCGACGCTTCCGCTTAAATCTGGCTTTAACTGAATCTTTTCAATCGTTCCGTTTAGATTCTGTAGCCATTCGTAGCAATAAACCATATAAGGCTTACCATCTTTATCAACCCAAAATGTTCCGTCCAGCGTGGGCTTGTCGGCGGGTAGGTATGTAGCATCGTGCATGGGTACATAGGGTCCATCGGGTCGGTCGCTGACCAGCACATGACTTGCCCGTCGCTCGATAGGTCGGCCTTGAACCGTGTCGATCATAACGGCTCGGTTGGTAAACGTGGCGAAGTAATAGTAGCGATTCTTGACGTGGTGAATCTCAGCGGCCCAGATCATTGGTTTTGGTCCCATCCACGAGCTTGGATCGGTCTGCGTGACTGAATAGGGTCCCTCCCACGTTCGTAGATTAGCACTTTTCCAAAGCATACCACCTGTCCCCGTCATGTAGTAGCTGTTGGTACTGCGGTCGGCCAGAATAAACGGATCGCTCAACCGAATCGAGTCCAATGGCACATCTTTTCGAATAACAGGAATTCTATTTTCCTGCGCTTTTGCCTTCACAGTGAATAGTAGCCCAGCTATTAGTAGTAATTTGACGATTTTCATGGCATGCGAAATTTTCCAAGCATATGTTTTGCAATGGCAAAAGCACAGCGCAGTTTCTTCTACTTGTCACGTTAGACGAATGAACAGGGTGGACTGATTAAATAAGCGCAGATGAAGCTAATTTTAAGCGGACTAAGTGCTTGGTAGGTTTCCAATCCCAACGGGCTAATCAATGATTGATCACGAGACAACCCGCCTTTCCCGGCTGGTAGCATTGCTAACGTTACTTCAAACAAAACGACTATTGACCGCTACCGAACTGGCGCATCGATTTTCGGTTAGTACCCGTACCATTTATCGAGACATCCGAACCCTTGAACAGGCCGGAATCCCGGTGGTGACCCAGGAGGGTAAAGGATACGCCATGCTGGATGGTTACCGGCTGCCACCCGTTATGTTCACGCGCGAGGAAGCTATCGCCCTCCTTACCGCCGAAAAACTAGCCGCCCGACTCACCGACGCGCAAACGGCTCAGCTTAGTGGCGCAGCCATGGACAAGTTACGCGCTGCACTGCGACGCGCAGACCGCGACCACCTGGAGACACTTGGCCCTCATATTCAGGTTTTGGGTCCGGCCAGTCAACCCGACCCGCCTAATGCTTATCAGCAACTGGTGACGGCTGTGGCGTTGCAGCGGGTAGTCCATCTGAGCTACTGTGCCGCTGCCACCGAGTTACCAACCACGCGCCAAATTGAACCGATCGGACTTTACTTAAGCCAGCAGTGGCACGTGGTTGCTTATTGTCGCCTTCGGCAGGCATTTCGCGATTTTCGGCTCGACCGTATCCAGCACCTAACCCTTAGCGAGGAAGTGTTTACTTCACGTCCGGAAACATTGCAACAATATTGGGCCAGTCAGGACGACGAACGGTCAAAGCACAACGTTATCATTCGCTTTCAGTTCGCTAATACGCGCTCCGCTATGGCGCAGCATTTTCAGAATACCAAACATCAGTACGGCTGGGCACACCAGCAAGCTTTACCCGACGGTAGCTTGGAGGTGACATTTTTTATCGGCTCGCTGACCTACTTGGCTACCTGGCTACTTCCTTACGCCGGTGCCATTACGATCCTCCAACCCCCTGCCTTACGGGAGCGTCTGCGTGACCTGGCCCAGCACGCACACGATTTTTTTTGCGCGCCCGATAGACCTATGACATAAGGCTGTCAGTGCGGGTGATGAACTTTGTAATGTCGAGTGACACTCTTTTTTATCATCCCAAACTTCAAACGATGTTTAACGTATTATCTGACATCAATTGGCTAAGCGTCCTGGTAGCCTTCATTGCTTATTTCTTGCTTGGCCCTCTGTGGTATCTATTTCTTTTCCCGAAACAATACCGGATTTCTTTGGGTAAAGCGCCTGATGCTCAGCTGAGTCAAGATCCTATTTACATTGTGGGCCCAGCGGTATGTACACTCGCTATTACCCTTACCAGCACTGTACTGCTCTATGCGCTGAATAGTACATCGTACAATGACGCGGTATCATTTACCGTACTTGTTGGAGTCGGCTACCTGGTTGCCAATACAATCAACATTGCCATCAACCCAAACATACCCCGACCGTTCCTGTACGGCGTTATTACGGGCAGTTATCACCTCATTGGTACGTTGCTTGTCAGCGTGATCTTAATTGCCATGAAATAAAACGCTACCGGTCAACTGAGTGCACGATGCAAGCTCAGTTGACCAAAGTGTATTTCAGGAGACGTTTTAGTTAAAAACTATGCAATCGAATATTGCCAGAAATCGGTTGACGAACTTACCTACCTCGAGATGAGCCAGACAATGAAAATCGAAGCAAAAGAAATTAGCACGTTTTGCCCGACCAACCGGCAGCAGTGGCGAGACTGGTTGCAGGAACATCATGCTACCGAACAATCCGTCTGGCTTATTTATCACAAAAAGAAATCCGCAATTTCAGGAATCTCTTACAACGATGCCGTTGATGAAGCTCTTTGTTTTGGGTGGATCGATAGCCGGGCCAAGCCAATCGACGAACACACATACATGCAGTTTTTTGGCCGCAGAAAGCCGAAAAGCGTGTGGTCGAAAATTAACAAAGAAAAGATTCAGCAACTGACGGACAGTGGACGGATGACCCAGGCGGGTTTGAATGCCATTGACGTTGCTAAACAGAATGGGTCCTGGACAATCCTGGACGAAGTCGAGGCTCTGGCAATTCCCTCGGACTTGGAAGAGGCTTTTCAACAGACCCCCGATGCAGGAAGCTATTTTCTCGGTTTAAGCAGGTCAGACAAACGAGCTATTCTACAATGGCTTGTCTTGGCTAAACAGTCCCAAACCCGACAAAAGCGTATTGTTGAGCTTATCGAACAGGCCGCCCAGAGACAGAAACCTCCATTCATCAGATAATAAAGAATCCCCTATCCTAGCAGCTTTCTCTAGATGCCCAATCGGGTCAACGGTAGTCACTCATTAACCCGATTGGATACACACTTACTCAAGTTCTAGTTGTTGTTCGCCGCAGAAAAGCAGCCCATTATATATCGCACGCGAGTAGTTATATTTATAATCTTGTATTATTATTGGAAAAATTTATCCTACAGCATTCGCGTGAAGAAAGCGATATCAATCGGTTTGTCCGGATTGTTACTATACCACACGTTGGCGTATGTGCTGGTGTGTATAGGCACATGGTGGCAGGCCGAACATGATCTTTCGCAGCGACTGTCGGTTTATCGTTCTGTCGATAGCTTAGTTGAATTTCAGATTCCGCTGAAAGACAAACCCGACGCTAGTGCCATTACGCGCACTACATCAGATGGGTTTTCGTATCGAGGGCAGTATTATTCGGTAATCAGCATGAGCATCCACGGAGACACGCTGCACATTACCAGTCTTCAAACAGACAGTAATTCGTTTTGGCAGAGTGATTTGCTTTCGTTCATGCAGGAGCACGTAACGGGGGAAACCGACTCGCCCAGTAAAGCGAACACGCTACTGAAATTTTTACTGAAAGAGTACTCCCCGGCCCCCAGGCTTGCTTTTTACTTTTGTCCGCCCAACTGGCGCAATGACATCCGGATCCCTGAAAAACCAGTTCTGTTGCGTCAGCTAGCGCTTCAGGTTTCGTCCCCCCCTCCAGAAGTCTAAGCGGAATGTTCGGTTCGTTTTGTGCGCTACGATTGCTTTCTGGCTTCTGAGCGTACCTGCATAACCAACTCGTGACCCACGGTTGCTTTGAACCGGTTCTAACATTCCTGTAAACCCCTAAAACGTACGTTCGAGCAGAGCGATTCGTGGATCGTTCTGACTTGTTTCTATGCGCTAAAGTAGCGTGTAGAAGCGGTGTGTAATTCCATTAACTAACGACGACACGTTGACCAGACCCGTTACTAGACGTAGCAGGCTGCACCGACATTCCCATACTTCCTTAGTATGCCTCATATTCCTTTACCGGAACATTTGCCGGGTATTACGGGCTTGCTCGAATACCGGCTCGATACGGCCATGCCGATTCGGGAACTAACCCAACTTCTTTTGCGGGGCGAATCGACCTTGACACAGGGCGAACGCGAATTGATTGCCACAGTGGTATCCGCCCGTAACTGTACAAACTTTTGCAACGCAGCTCATACAAAAGCCGCCGACATCCTGCTGGGTGACAATACGATTGCGGCTGCGGTGAAAGCCGATATCGAAACTGCGCCCGTAAGTGAAAAGATGAAAGCGCTGTTGCAGATTGCCGCCCTGACGCAACAATCTGGCCGGGCCGTTACGCCGGAGGCCATTGCCCGTGCCCATGCTTCGGGTGCCACCGACCGCGAAATTCACGATACGGTACTGATTGCCGCTCTGTTTTGTCTTTACAACAAATACGTCGATGGCATGGCAACCATAGCGCCCACTGACCCAGCTTATTATGACACGCTAGGCGACCGCATTGTTCATCGGGGCTACAACCGTCCACCGGGAGGTCATCCAGCTCCTCAACGTAATCATAACAACTCCTAATCCACCCATCACAGCTCAACTTACTTGTCCTATCCGGCATACACAGCGTGTCTGGAGGCTAGCGAGTTGCGCTAATCTTACAAGGTATTTTAACTCATGAATAACAAGAAGCACGCCTTGCTTTTCGCTTGGCTCTGGCTCGTTAGTGCCGTAACACTCGCTCAATCGGTAAACGTAACGGGCTCGGTCATAGATCCTACGACACGCGAACCACTGGTTGGGGCAACCATCATCGCCAAAGGGCAAGCAACCGGGAGGGTTACAGACAATCAGGGTAAATTCAGCATTCCGGCCAATCGGAAGGGGCCGCTTACACTACGCGTATCGATGGTGGGTTATGACTCCCAAACGGTTTCAATCACGGACAACGCCCAACCGTTGACGGTTCTGCTAAATCCGGCCACGAGTCAACTAAACGAAGTGGTGGTCGGTGCGTCCCGCGTGGAAGAACGCCTAGTCAGGGCTCCTGTGACGATTGAGAAAATGGATGCCCGCAGCATTCGCGAAACACCATCCGCTACCTTCTACGAAGGAATCAATAACCTCAAAGGCGTCGAAATGGTGACGAGCGGTCTGACTTATCGACAAATTAACACGAGGGGTTTCGCCAGCACAGGGAACAGTCGCTTTCTGCAACTCATCGATGGCGTAGACAACCAGCCCGCCGGGTTTGGGTTTTCGGTGGGCAACATGTTTGGGCTGAGCGACTTAGATGCCGAAAGCGTGGAGCTTGTCCCCGGCGCGGCTTCGGCCCTGTATGGTCCCGCAGCGTTCAACGGCGCGTTGCTAATGACGAGCAAAGATCCGTTTATTTATCAGGGTCTTAGTGTTCAGGCCAAAGTCGGTGTCAATCATTTAAATGACCCTAACCGGAACGCCGGACCGACATCCCCCGCCGTTTACAACGACCACGCCATTCGGTACACCAAAGCGTTCAATAACAAACTGGCTTTCAAACTAAATGCGTCCTACATGTGGGGGCTTGACTGGTTTGCTACCGATTATACCGACGTAAACCAATCGACACCCTCCGAGCTACGGGGCTCTCAAAATCCGGCCCGGAACGCGCTCAATA
Organism: Spirosoma liriopis; assembly: GCF_023196085.1. Classification (NCBI taxonomy): domain Bacteria; kingdom Pseudomonadati; phylum Bacteroidota; class Cytophagia; order Cytophagales; family Cytophagaceae; genus Spirosoma; species Spirosoma liriopis. The sequence continues at coordinate 134,372 of NZ_JALPRF010000004.1, read as the reverse complement.
TTTACGGCGATGAAGTGGTTCGGACGCTGCCGGGCGCGGGGCAAGTGTCACGAACGGGGTATCTGGAAAAAGACCTGACCGATTATAATGTGTATAGTCTGAAACTGAACGGAGCGCTCCATTACCGAATCACACCGAAACTGGAAGCCATCTACACGTTCAATTTCGCCAAAGGAACCGCCAATTATACGGGCTCTAACCGCTTCTCGGTCAACGGCTTCTCGCTCACGCAGCACCGGCTGGAACTACGCGGAAAACAGTTTTTCGTGCGTTGGTACAGCAATGCCGAGGACTCGCATGACTCGTACAATACGCGGTCGCTGGGGCAACAGATCAATCGGACGTGGGTACGCGACCTGAATGGCAACGTGGTAACACCCGATAAGGCCGATGATACGTGGTTCAGCCGGTATGCCGCAGCCTACGGTGGCACCGTTCCTAACGTAAGTGGGAATGACCAGACAGCCGCCCGGAGCTTCGCCGATCAGGGTAGACTACTACCAGGCACGTCCGAGTTTGATGCCCAGAAAGAGCGCCTGACAGCAATTCAGGGGTTAGCTGGTGCGGGGATCTTAAGTCAGACCAGCATGTGGCACGCCGATGGACAATACAACCTGACGTCGGCCTTCAAGAACGCAGCGGAGGTTTTGGTTGGCGGTAATTTTCGGCAGTATAGCTTATTCACCAACGGTACCCTTTTCGATGATAAGGGCGGGCGGATTCTATACCACGAATACGGCGCGTTTGCGCAGGTCAGTAAAGCCTTCCTGGCCGACAAACTAAAACTGACGGTATCAGGCCGGTACGATAAGAATCAGAACTTCGCTGGTTATTTTACGCCCCGCGCTTCGGCGGTATTTTCGGCCACCGGCCGGCACCACTTCAGGGCGAGTTACCAGACGGGCTTCCGCAACCCCACCCCTTCCGATCAATTCATCAAACTCAATGTGGGACCGATTACGATTCTAGGCGGTGCGCCCAGCAACAGCGCGGGTATGAACGTGTACGAAAATTCGTATACAGCGGCCAGCGTCAATCAGTTTGGGGCGGGCTTCGGAGCCGATGTGGGCCGGGTAGGACCGCAACAGGCGTTGCTAAACAACAAAGACAAGTTGCAGAAGGCGAACGTACCGTACATTGCCCCCGAACGTGTCAACAGTTTCGAAGTTGGGTATCGCGCTCTGCTCAGCAACAACCTGTCGGTTGATGCCAACTATTACTACGGCATTTACACTAATTTCATTCTCAACACAGTCGTACTGCGTCCCGGTAGTCCGGTACTCGGCCAGGATGGCAAGCCCAATGCCGCAGCCGCGCAGAATATTTTGAATGGCAACGTTCAGGCGTTTCAGCTTTACACGAATGCGCCTGACAAAGTATCGTCCCAGGGTGCAACGCTTGGTTTGACGTATCGAACACCGGGTGGCTACCAGATCGGTGCCAATGGTACATGGTCGGCGTTTAATATTCGGAATGCAGACCCCAACAACGTGGCGGCTTTCAACACACCCCGCTTCAAAACCAACGTAACACTCGGCCACCGCAACATTGCGCCGAATCTGGGTTTCAACGTCGCATGGCACTGGCAGGAAAGCTTCGAATGGGTGAGTTCGTTCAACGCACTCATTCCCGGCACCGTTCCAGCTTACCACTTGCTTGACGCGCAGGTAAATTACCGAATGCCAACGCTGAAAACCGTCGTGAAGCTCGGCGCTACCAACTTGACAAATCAATACGTGGTGCAAGCGTATGGCTCTCCAGCAGTCGGTGGACTTTATTACCTATCACTCGTTTTTGATCAAGGGTTACGCTAAAAAACATGGAAGCAATTATCACAAAACCCGAAACAACCCAAGCGAACTGGCTCGCTTTTGGCTTGTGCGCCCTATCGTATTTGCTGGGCGGAACGGCCTCTACACTGATGGCAACCTTTCTGCCCGTTGCCATACCCGAACTACTGGGCCAATCCGTCTCAGAAACACAACTGGGCAACATTGGGGCGTATATCAGCGCGGCTTTTTTGTACGGCTGGATGGCCGGGGGACTGCTGTTCGGATTCGTCGGCGACCGGATAGGGCGGACTCGGGCAGTTGCGCTTGTTACGTTTCTTTACGGTGCAGCCATGCTGTTCACTGTTTTTGCCCCGAACTGGCCTCTGCTGTTGCTCTGCCGATTTCTGACGGGAGCGGGCGTCGGTGGGGTCTTACTACTCACTACCGTTTATTTGTCGGAAATCTGGCCCGAAAAAAGTCGGCCCGTGGCGCTGGGTATTTTAGCGGTAATGTTTCCAGTAGGCATTGTGGCCACGGGTGGACTCAACGCGGGTCTGGTACCGTGGCGACAGGCTTTCTGGCTGGGATTGATTCCCGTGCTGGTTTCTCTTCTGATGCTTGTCCGCTTGCCCGAATCCGATAACTGGGCGCAACTACGCCTGCAATCGCAGACGGAAAAAGGCTGGACACCGACTGACCGAACGAATCTGCTGACGGGCGTACTGATTTTTGGCACAGTACTGATCGGGCTTTGGGGCACGTTTTCCTGGATACCGACCTGGGTTCAATCGCTATTGCCAGCCGGTCAGACTGGTGCCCGTGAGCGGGGTCTGACCATGATGTTGCTGGGTATGGGTGGTATCGTCGGTGGTATGCTATCCGGTGTGCTGATTGGTCGGCTTGATTCACGAACGACGCTCTTGCTCACTTTCGCCGGGTGCGCGGGTGGCTGTGCACTGTTGTTTTTAACGAACCGTCAGTTTTCCCCCATCATTTATGCCGAAACAGCCTTTTTGGCCTTATTTTTTGGCATTAGTCAGGGCGCTTTGTCGAGCATTATTCCAGCCTTGTTCCCTGTACGAATTCGGGCGACGGCGGCAGGAATCAGTTTCAACATCGGTCGTTTTTTTACGGCAACGGCGGTGTTTTTTGTCGGAACAATGGTTGCGGCATTAGGCGGCTTCAGTAATGCACTGGTTATTTTCTCCATCGCTTTTCTAGTTGCCGGAATCGCTGTATTCTTTCGGTATAAACCGACTTCTCATTAACTCTACGTAAACGCTACCCAGTTAAACTGACTGTTATTCAGCCTAAAAAATGATCAACGATGCCTCATATTCAACTCAACAACGATGCGCCGGGTATTCGCAGCCTGGTTTTGTTCCGGCCCGACACGGGTAAGCCGCTCTACGAACTGGCCCAGGCGCTGCTTCGTGCCGGTTCGCCGGACAGCACGCTTTCCGACGCCGAACGCGAACTAATTGCCGCTTATATATCGAGCCTGAACTGTACCGCTTTTTGCATGAACAGTCACGCAGCCGCTTCACGCTACCTGTTTGGCGAGCAGGCGACTGTTGTTGATCAAACGCTGCGAAATCCGGAAACGGCCCCTATTTCCCCCAGGCTTCGCGCTCTGCTAACCATTGCCGAGCGCGTAACCGCCGACGCCCGAACCGTGTCGGATGAGGTGGTAGCGGCAGCCCGGGCGGAAGGCGCTACCGACGGTGACATTCACGATACGGTGCTGATTGCGGCTTCGTTTTCGATGTACAACCGCTACGTTGACGGACTGGCCACACTTACCCCCGAAGACCCGGCGGCCTACACCGCGATGGGCGAACGCATGGGTACGCTGGGTTATGCTTTACCCAAATCGAACTAAACCATAACAGACACAATGCCTCACATCAATTTCGAACCCGGTCTGCCGGGTATTCGCGGGCCAATGGCATTTAGCCCCGAAACGGCCCGCCCCCTCAACGATCTCGTCAATGTATTACTTCGCACCAACGCAAGCCACCCTGACTCGACGCTCAGTGAGGGCGAACGAGAACTGATCGGTACGTATGTGTCGTCCCAAAACGATTGTTTCTTCTGTCAGACCATTCACGGAGCCGTCGCCAGTCATCACCTGGGCGATGACGATTGGTCGCTGGTAAAATCGGTGAAACAGGACTTTACTCAAGCAGCTCTATCCGATAAACTGAAAGCCTTATTGGTTATTGCTGGTAGTGTGCAACAGGGCGGTAAACACGTAACTGCCGAACAGATTGAAAACGCCCGCGCCAACGGTGCTACGGATCGTGACATTCACGATACAGTATTGATTGCCGCAGCGTTCTGTATGTTCAATCGCTATGTCGATGGGTTGAATACGTGGGCACCCGAAAACCCAGACCTGTATCGCTACCGGGCGCAGAAGGTAGCCGAATACGGATACACGCACGAAGACCACTACATGCCCCCCTCCTGATCAGCGAACACTTGTTCAGTAGCTCTTTAGTCAATGGGAAACAGTTGGTACCTCATCAAGAGTCAATTGTTTCCCATTATTTAAGTGATTACATCAACGAAACGCGTTGATCTTATTGACCTAATTCTTTCTTAGGTAAGCGAACTGCCCATTAGGATGAAACTTGCGCGTTGCTTTATCCCCTAAACTTGCCCTAAAAATTAATGTATCTAACTTTATATCAAACTATTATCGCAAATTGAATTATACATACCGGACACCCATCGAAGTTCAGCCGAGTCGGCATTCTGGTCCTCCGCTTAGTATACTGCTTGTGGGTTCGCTCCGGCGTACTGGCCTTGACGAACCGGCTACTGATAAACCCGCTGACTAATAAACCATAAACGCTGGCCCTATGCCTCTTCAGATCGTCGAACGCGACATCACCCCCCGAGAACTCGAACGCATGAATGCCGGCTTCATCGAGCACGGGCTTGAGCATGGCGTCGAGCCCTTTACCCAAACGCAATACGGCTATGCGCTCGTTGATGAGGACAGCTTCGTAGGCTGCATCAGTGGCCTGACCAACAGCGACACCTGGTTTTACATCACTGATTTGTGGCTGGAAAAACCCTATCGTGGACGAGGCACTGGAGGAGCGCTAATGAACCTGCTTGAGCAAAAGCTTCGGCAGCTAGGCATTCAGCATGTCTATACTTGGACGGCGGGTTACGAAGCACCGCCGTTTTATCTGAAACAAGGCTACGAAATTTTTTGTAAGCAGGAGAACTTCTACCCGACTGGTCATAGCCGCGTGGGCTTTAGGAAAAGCTTGTAAGCCTCAGCTGTTAAACTGTGTGGTCCTCAATTTGACACCTAGTCTTCACTTTGTATGGGAGAGCGTTTGGAGATTTAGTTATTACGCCAATCCAGCTCTGTTCTGCTCCTTGTGGAGCAAATCTGTGAGCAATTTTGTCAATGCTTCTAGATCTACCGGCTTCACCAGATGACCATCAAAACCCGCTTCCTTAGTTCGCTGTCGATCTTTCTCTTGACGTACCCCTCAAGGCTATCACGACCATATCTTGGCCCCAAACCTGTTCGCGGATCAGGTGGCAAGTAGCATAGCCATCCAACTCCGGCATCCCAATATCCAGAGGAATAGCTAAAGGACGTAATGCTTCAGTAATCGATCAGGCATCGAAGCGATTTATTAGAGAGCACCTTACATAACTATCCCATTCGATTCGTGGCCTGCGGTTGACTGGTTACTTTTGGCCGATGGTCAAATCGTAATGCAATCTATTAAGCCAGTACGTTAAATTTAGCAACCTCAATTCATACTACTACTGCATGAGCCATGCTACTGAACGTGTGGCTTAGGTTAATAGTGCGTAACGCATAATCACAATAGGATACTTATTAATCAACTCTACTACAACATATTATTTCATAAACGGTATTTATAAAGCATCAACCGTGTGCTACCTTTCTGGAATCTTACCGATTAGAATACCTCCACCAAGTAAAATAATCTACTTTCTTTCCATTTCATGAATAGAATCTTTACCGGTATCATCAGTTGGCTACTCTTATTAATTTTTAACGCTCAGTTGCTGGCTCAATCCCCTGCAAGTCAACTTCCCCAATGTGGTACTGAAGATCTGGCACCACAACAGATACGGCAATTGCTTCAGCAGGGCAATCTGGCGCTGGAACGCAAACGAGCCTCGGGGGCCGCCTTCACTGCCATCACATACATACCCATTCGCCCCCACATCGTTCGCCGAAGTGACGGTTCAGGCGGCTTTACGCTGGACAACTTAAATCAGGCTATGGCTATCAATAATAGCTACTTCCTCTTGAACGGTTACGGTATTCAGTTCTATTTCGCGGGTACTACCCCTGATTACATTGACAATGATGAATTAGATAAGGAGTTTCCCTATCCAACTGGCTCTCAAGTAGATGGGCGAGATGCCACCAACGCATTGAATCAATACTATGTGAATCAGTTTACAAACAACGCTATAGGGGGGTACGCTTACTTTCCGATCGATAACCTTTATTCAACACGATCGTTTATCGGGACTTATAATAATAACCAAATGGATTATGTTACCCATAATACGATTCCTCATGAGCTAGGCCACAACTTTAATCTCTTCCACACCTTTGGCGGTAATGAATTAGTCACCCGGGGAAGCGGAGCCAACTGTACGACCGATGGTGATCTGATCTGTGACACGCCCGCCGACCCCTATAAAAAGCCCGGCGCTAATATGATCTATATAAATGGTTGTCTTGAGTATGATCCAAACAGCACTGCCCGTGATGCCAACGGAGAAGCTTACTCACCATCTGTATCAAATATCATGTCGTACTACTTTGGCTGTCGGCACGATTTCACCCCTGGTCAGTATGACCGCATACAGGCAGCTTTAGCCCTGCGCCAAACCCACACCACTTACTCACTTAATGCACCACCCACCGATGCTCCCGCGCCCAGTAATTTACGCGTTAGCCTGAACGGCACCTTAGTGACCTTGACCTGGCAGGACAACGCGACGAACGAAATGGGCTATTTCATTGAACGGTCTACCTCACCCACTACCGGTTTTGTTCCTGTTGGCGGGGTAGGCCCCAATGCAACCACCTTTATAGACAACCGCGCCACTGCGGCAAACCGTTATTACTATCGTATTCGTCCCTCGAATACCACTACCGGAAGTATTAGTTCAACCATTGACATTTCAATTTCAACGTTAACGACGACTCTTAATGGAAATTCCGCGTCACTAAGCTGGCCATTTGCGGGAGTAGGTATTACCTATGAACTACAGTGGAGGGCGGTCAACACCCCCACCTGGAATACCGTGACGAATCTAACGGAAAACAGATTCACTCTTTATGCACTACCAACCAACACAACTTATGAGTGGCAGGTCAAAACGACAGGTGGCAATCAGTATGAGGGACCCGTCAATTTTACTATCCCCTGTCAGGTACCTGCCTACCCGTATGCTTATCCGGCCCGTATATCTGCCTCGCTCTCCTGGAGCACGGCAATTATCGGCCAATCGTATAGCCTGCGCTGGCGGGCGAAGAATGATCTGAACTGGACCGTTGTGAATAATCTTGGTGCGAGCACGGGATACTATTCACTGACAGGCTTACAACCGTCGACCGCCTATGAATGGCAGGTACAAGGTGTCTGTTCACCAACAGTAAGTTCTGATTTTACCCCCTTACAGTCCTTTACAACTTTTTCTTGTCAGCCTCCTTCCTCTTTGAATACAACCAGTATCTTATCCTCATCAGCTTATCTCTACTGGTCAAATAATTATTATGAAGAAGGGCGTACTAGCGAGCTTAGGTATCGAGCGGTGGGCAGTGCGGATTGGACGGTGGTTAGCAGCTTAACTGCGACAGCTTATTCGTTAACTGGTTTGGCCAACAATGCCCAATATGAATGGCAAGTGAGAAATATATGCCCGGGTGATCAGCAATCCGACTTTTCGGCGTCGAGTTATTTTACCACTGTATGCGCCATACCGCAAGGTCTTCGTAGCAGCTCAACGGCTACGAGTGCTCGCTTATCCTGGTATCTCAATGGGGAAACAGAGAAGGGAGGTAGCTTCGAATTACAGTATCGGGCAGTAGGCAATGGAGAATGGAGTACCATCAGGAACATAAGCAGCTACAACTATAGTCTGACGGGCCTTCCTACCAATGTGACTTACGAATGGCGAGTGCGTCAAGCGTGTTCTGTGAGCGCTCAGTCGGAATATTCCGCAACCGCTAGCTTTACCACTCGGTGTAATCCCGTTACAGCTGGTAATGCATATGTCTCTTATGTCACCTCCATATCAGCTCAGTTCTTCTGGTATGTTGAAAACGAAGCGGGAACAACCTATGAAATCCAATACCGTCCATTAGGCTCTTCCGAGTGGACAACGACTATTAGCAATCTGACTGCCACCACGTCAAGCGGTAATTTCAATGTCGTTGATTTACCCAATAATACCACCTTTGAATGGCAAATCAGGACAACCTGCTCAGCTTCGGTTAGTTCCGCGTTCACAAGAGGATCAAATTTCACAACTCAATGCCGAACGCCCACAAATCTCTGGAATTCGTCAACTGGTGTTTCAAAGGCTTCGCTGAGTTGGCTTATGATGGGGGTTGGCGTTACATACGATCTGAGATATCGGCGTGTAGGTACGGCTGACTGGATCGTGAAAGACAATCTATCATCGACTACTATTGAGCTTACTGGTCTATCAGGGAACACACCTTACGAGTGGCAACTTCGGACCCGTTGCCCAGATGGACAATACTCGGACTATTCGGTGATGGCTACTTTCACGACGCAGCAATGTTCTGTTCCTTATTCCATCACTTCGTACGATATCACAGAGAAGTCGGCAATACTCAGCTGGTATTACTCCAGTTTTGACAGTGGCACACGGGCCGAAATCCGCTGGCGGGCCGTAGGATCTGACAACTGGACAACGATTAGTAATCTAAGCCTTAATTCGAACGGTTTTAATACCTACAGCTTAACGGACCTGACTAGCTCAACCCAGTACGAATGGCAAGTGCGGATACTTTGCACACCAACGGAAAGTTCTGCTTTTTCAAGTTCAGCAGTATTCCAAACCAAAGCGCCCTGCGATCAGATGTATACACTAAAAGGTGGCAACTGGAATGATGCGAGTGTATGGTCCTGTGGCCGTCTACCGATTGCCACCGATACAGTGCGCGTAAAGCATGCGGTTAGAATTCCCCAAAATTATCAGGCTACGGCTCGTAGTCTAGTTTATGACGTTGCGGTTCCTGTCACCTGGTCAAGCGGGGCTCGTTTATTATTGACACAGTAAGGTTTTAAGCTGGAGCCGTTATGACTATCTTCACCGCCTATTCGTTACGGCTCCGGTTCAAATCATTCAGGAATAATTTAGCCAATACTATCTGCTTGGTATAATTTCCACATAAGTATCTAGCTACTATATGAGACAGAAACTTTACTATATGCCTAAAAAATCAATTAACTAACCAATTACACTTTTACATCACCTACTAAATCAGTGTATTTATTGAGCGGTTGCTTACTTAGGATCAGCTTGATTTGTTTGTAGGGCTGGCACCGAACGATGGAAGGATTGATCCGGCCAAAATGTTGAATCTTTACAGGAGCGCTGATTTAGCACAGTATATTTTCGGAGTAGGTTGTCAGCTATTATATTTTACAGATCGGCGTTCATTTCATTTGGTAGTATTTTAGGAGAGTAAATAACTTCAGCGCGTAATATCTTAATAGTGCTTTTGCACACTAGCTAGCAGATCGTGAGGATAGCCCAGTTTGATGGCACTCAACTCATCCAAAAGCTGTAACTGGTCTGCTGATAAACCAAGAGCGGCTGCCCTCAAACTGCTTTCCAACTGGGCCAGGGTGCGCGCTCCAATGATCCCAAAGACGCCTTTGCTTAAAACCCAGGCTAGCGCGAGCTGCCCCGCCGTAGCGTCAAGCTCTTTGGCCATCCGCTCCAGTTGATTCAGGATCGCCTTTGCTTGCTCATCCTCTTGGTAAGTGCCCGCTGACGACAGCGTTAACCGCCCTGATGCCCCTTGCCGGTATTTCCCCGTCAATAAGCCTCCAGCTAAGGGAGAATAGCCCATTTTACCTAAACCAAAGTGCTCCGCCATTGGCATCAGTTCACGTTCCGGCGTCCGTTGCAACAAGTTATATTCATATTGCACAGCGGTCAGCGGTATAGAAGCAGCAATGATCGCTGCTTTCCAGGCCGGAAAGTTGGCCAAACCCACGTACAACACTTTACCCGTCCGCACCAGATCGTCCAGACCTCGAATCGTTTCCTCTAGTGGGGTTACCCCATCATCAAAATGGGGCATGTATAGGTCGATATACTCCGTCTTCAGCCGTCTCAAGCTGCCTTCTACGGCTTGACGCATCGCTTTTCGGTGATTACCCGCATTAGCCAACGAGGGTTCCGCCTGATTGCTTCGGGTATACTTCGTACAAATGATAAAATCGTGTCGGTTGTGTTCGGTAAAGCGGCCAACTGTTTCTTCCGCTTGGCCGAATTGATATTGATCGGAGACATCGATAAAGTTGCCTCCCTTATCGGCATAAGCCGACAGGATCTGAAGAGCTTCCTGGACTGGCGTGCCATAGCCCCGGCGGTCACCTAACTGCGAGCCACCCAGAATCAGCTCACTCGCCGGCAATCCAGTTTGGGTTCCAAATAGTTTGTAATTCATTCTACAAAAGACTGCCTTAATTAAAATTGAGTCAAGTAGGGCTAAATTCAGCCGTATGCAATCGTGTCTGTATGGATTTATCTTTGCGGTATGTACGAGCGAAAATTACCCCTCGAGCTGGACTGCGGCCTTCACCTGTTTATGGAAGTGCTGAATGGAAAGTGGAAGCTAAGCCTGATCTGGAGCATTCATTCGGGCATCCGGCGGCCTGGTGCCTTGCATCGTAAACTCTCCCGAGCGTCTCGCCGACTCTTAGATACTCAATTGAGCCAATTGGTCGAGCAGGGTATCTTGTCCAAAACTAGTTTTGTTCAAAAGCCCTTAAAAGTGGAATATCAACTGACGGACTTGGGCCAAAGTTTGATACCAGTGATTGAACTGACCGCCCAATGGGGTGAGGCTCATCGAGATGTATTGGAACCGCTTCTGATCAACGAGCGGTGAACACCGTCCTGATTGGGCATTTCCTGAAATATCATGTAGGGAAATTCAGATGTTTCGCCCATGAGCGTTTTAGTAAAATTCCCTTATGCCCTTAACTATTAAAACGCCCGGACTAGCCATAGCCCGGGCGTTGCTTTTATCTATCTGTTAATCACTTAGGGTTTCAACAACTTAACCTGCTGACGCTGAGTAGCTGTACTTACATCCAGTAGGAGTATGCCGTGAGCACTGCTCACGGGTACGCTCACTCGTTCAACAGAACCAGCCTCTTTGATGCTAAACCCATGCAGTGTCTTACCCTGTAAATCAACCAGCTTGAGCTGTACGGCTTGACCACTTACTCCGCTGATCTCGACCTCCGCCGATGGGCCTACCACCGGGTTGCCCAGCACCTTTACCGCTAAACCACGACCCTCATCCTGCGAGGCCACGCGCGAGCTGCCTGTGGCCGTCGGCTCGATACCGTAGAAGATGGTGCCGTTCTGATAAGCCGTGATGCGGGGGTTGAGCGTGTAGCTGCTGTTGTTAATATACGAGTAGTCATCAGGCTGGAAGAAGCTGCTGTAGTCCTGCTTGTTAACCTGGATCTCCAGCGGGCCTGAATCGCCCATCGGTGCCAGACTGCCTGCTCCCCCGTTGAAGCTGTATTCGATGTAGCCCGTAGCTCCTTGACGAGCCGGACTAATAGGCACATACCGCAAGTTTAAATTACCCTGACCAATCGCTACAAAGTTTTTCTGAAAGATCAGGCCCACGTTATCCTCGGTGGTTAGCCAGTAGCGCAGGGTGATGTTGCTGTAGGCGAACGGGTCACGCCCTACATTTTGCAGGATCAGGTAGGGCTTGATGGTGTTGTTGCCCAGCTGGCCGTTGTCAGGATCACGCGAAAGCACTTTGAGCGTAGGCGCTACTACCGTTACCGTAGCCGTAGTTGCTGGGCTGGTGCAGCCGTTGCGAGTGCAGGTGGCCGTGAAGGTCTGCGTCCCCAGGTTACCGGTCGAGACGGCCAGCGTGTTTGCACTGCCCCCTCCCCAGTTGATAGTGCCACCCGTACAACCCGAGACGGTCAGGATCACATTACCTACGTTCTGGGAGATAGTCAGGTTGCTGACTTCTGCCGGGTAGGGATTGCCCGCCTGGGTGACCAGCACCGGAGCGGTGGGCACTTCCTTGACGGTAACGGTTTGGCTGGCGGAATTGGTGCAGCCATTGCTGTTGGTGTAGCGGTAAACTACCGTGTGAGTCCCCAGCGCTAAGTTGGCCGGAATAAACTCAGTGGCCGAGTTGCCGTCAATGGTAAAGCTGCCGCCTGCGGGTGAACCGGTAGTGGCTAGCGTAATAGCCGCTGCATCCTGGCAGTAGGCATCCGCCAAACCCGGTATGGATACTACAGGTAAGGGATTGACCGTTAGCGAGGTGTTCTGACTAGTTGCATCCACGCCGTTGCTGACCCGCAGGGTGAAGTTCTGAGCGCCTGAACCACTGGTGGTCACCGTTTGGCTGAAGGCGTTGACTGTGCTACCCGTTATGGTTTGGTTACCACCGGTGAGCGTATAGCTATAGGTACCCGCGTCCCGACCAACAGTGGCGCTAAAAGTTACAGGGCTACCTACACAAACAGCAGCGGGTGTACTCGAAAAGCCGCTGATGGTGACGGGTGGGCGGTAGGTAAGGCTAAAGGTACTAGCCGCCGTGTTTCCATTACCGGCCAGGTCTCGCGCGCTGTTGGCCCCAAGATTTACCGTGATCAGTCCGTTAGCCGAGGGAGTCACCTCGAAGCTGTAGGTGGTACCACTACCCGAGAAGTTGCTCCGGATACCATTCGCTACTTGAACGCTACTGCCTGACAAGCCCGTCACGCTTTCCGAGAAAGTTAACGTAAAGGAGATAGGCCGGTCAGGCGTGTCACTTCCTGATGACCCCGACGAAGAGCTGATACTTACTGTAGGGGCTACTGTATCCACTGTAAAGTTATTGGTGTTCGAGCTAGCGCTAGCAGCACTGCTACCGATTAGCGTCGTGGTCCGCACGCTGTGGCTGCCCTGTCCTAGCGCTGTCGGTTGAGTAAAAGAAAAAGTGCCCCCACTGGCAGTCGTGGAACCAATTATGTTGTTGTCCACGTATACCGTTACTGTACTGCCCGCCTGAGCTGTGCCGGTGTAGGTGGGCGAAGTGGTAACGATCAGGGCTTGATTACTCGGTGTATTTACCACCGGTGCATTGGGCGTAGTCGTGAAGGTCATCACGCTACCGTAGCTGGTGCCGACCGAGTTGATGGCATAGGCACGGACCGAATAAGCAGTGCCGGGTGTCAATCCGCTGACCGTTTGGGAAAAATTGCCCGTATTGTTGCCATTGGTCACTTTCGTATTACTGGTAGTAGGTGTACCACTACCCGCTACGTAGACGATACCTCGCTCGGTAACGCTGGCTCCGCCGTCAGCCGTCACGTTACCGCCTAGTGTTGCGCTGCTCGTCGTGATAGCACTGGGTGCTGCGCTGGTCACGGTAGGCGCGGCAGCTTGTTGAGCTTGAACGGTAGCCGTGGCATACCATAATCTACGGGTGTTCGTCTCACCACATTGTTGTTCGTTGCTTGTATTCAAATTATCAAACAGCACCACAATTCGACCATTAGGCGCTAGTATACCCGAGGGAAAACTCGCCACGCTGCTGCCCTGCGGGGCCGTGTAGGCGAGCGCCGTCGTCCAAGTATTAGTCGTTCCGCTGGGCTGATAAGCAATTCGTAGGCCGCTGGATTGATAGACAAACGCTTTATCGCCATTACTATTTATTCGGAATGACCCCCGAACGATGCTGCCCGATAAATTACCATTGATCCGCTGCGGTGTCGAAAAGTTACCCGCACTATTGTTTGTATAATTAATCTGTCCGGGGTAGCCGGAATAAACGATATGCACTTTGTTGGCAGCGTCAGTATCAATGCCTAAGCTACTACCCTGAATTTTATCCTGCTGACCTTCCGCCAACACAGTAGGGGTTGCCCAACTTCCGGTGCTATTGGTCGTATAGATCAATCCCCCATTACGGCCTTCTCCGTTCGTTTCCCGCTGAATAGCAAAGTGTGCTTTAGTGTTGCCATCAACAGCCATGTCGAAAGTAATTATTTCGTTACTGGCGGGTTCACCACCGGACTGCGAAAAGGCATCCTCGCCCGTCCAGCTAGTACCGGACTGACGATAGTACCGAACGCTATAGGTACGGGGTGAGTTAGCGTCACTAAACAGAAAGGCAATATGCGGCTGATTGTTATTATCCAACTCTAAGACGGGATTGTCCGTGTTTTTCCATCCGTTGGGATCTGAATACGTTTGAACCTCACTAAACGACCAAGTGGTACCGTCGCTACTAAAGCCGTACCAGACTCCTCGGGTACTGGTAACGCCCGACCCCCGAGAGCCCTGGAAAGTAACGTGATAGCGGCCCAGCGCATCAATGGCTAAATCAACGTCATCACTGGCCCCGTCAAAACTGGGTACCTTGATCGAGGCACTTCCCCCCGTTGGCGAAAATGAACTCACCGTTGCCCAGCCGCTGCCATCAAATCGGATGAGTCTGTAGATTGCCTCATCGCCAGCCCCCTTGCGCCAGAAGCCATAAACTTTTCCATCTTTAGGGTTAGCGGCTAGAGCGCTGAAAGGCCAGTTGCACCCGTTGCCTTCTTCAATTTGAGCCGCGGTGAACGAGGAGATTTGTGCGTTTGCCACCTGGGCAAAGCTGACGCAGGCTAATAAGAGTAGCCACACTATTGAGCGATTGGCTAGCTTCTCGATTTGACTTGAAAAGAAAGTAGAAATGAGCATAGATAGGAAAGCGTTAAATTGAGATTATGGGTGTCATGAAAAGGAGCGCTAGTTAAAGGAGTCATTGAATACTTAACTATATGATAATAAATACAATACTATAAACTTCTACTTATGCATAGACTAACTTTTTGTTGGTTTCTTTATCAGTAGACCAAACGTATGCATAGCTGCGGCAGGCATAACCCACCAATTATGTGTACTACGTGACTATAGGCTAGTGTTATGTGTTCATAAACTCCTATAGTAGAGCGTATCCATTAAAAACTTTAACCATATGATCACATTGATTATGATCGCAAAACTGGTCGTAATAAGCATGAGTGACTATCGCAGACTGCCCAAAAACTGTTCAATTTGTAACAAACGACTGAATTTGCTCCTTCTTAGAGCGATTTCACCTTATTAAGGTTCGTTATCAGCCTTCACTACAAAACAGATGAGTGACGTTGACGGCTTGCGCGACATTTAGCCAGTAGAAATAAGTTACATTCTTTATACTAAGCAACGTTGACGGCTATCATAAGAAAAGATTGTGGCTGTTATACAACTCCGCCCAACTACTGCAGTGACCTTTTGTGCCACTCGAGGTGTGAATGGTTAGAAGAAATGCGGACGGAAAGCAGCCCTGTCGTTTTTTTATACAGCGGATTATCAGAAAGCCGTGAAACTCAGTAACGTAATAATCGTATAAGGCAAAAAATTTTCCGTGTTAACTAAATTCATACAGCTGCTGCGTTTCAGAATGCGTTTTACCTGTAGATTTGTCCAGTTAGTAAATAGGATTACAAGGTTCATTGCATAGACCATCCCTATCAATCATTCTGAATGAACTGATCGATGACTAGTTGGCCGGCCAAACCCTTTCCAATTTACTTATGTTCAGGTAGGAGCGATCCATCAATACTAAGCGATTATGGCTGAATTAGTAAAACCTATTGGTATCTATTACGAACATCCTGACTGGTTTAAACCCCTCTTTGCCGAACTCCAACGGCGCAATATACCCTTTGAACGAATTGATGCCACCCGGCATCGCTACAACCCTGCCGAAGCCGACAGCCCTTATTCCCTAGTCGTCAACCGAATGAGTTCGTCGGCTTACCTGCGTGGAAACGGACAAGGCATTTTTCACACCGCTGGCTACCTCACCCACCTCGAACAGATTGGCGTGCGTGTCATCAATGGCACCGTCGCTACCAGCATCGAAACCAACAAGGCCCGACAACTGGCCCTGCTGGCTTCCCTAGGCTTATCTTTTCCTCAAACCCTGGTCGTTAATCACGTCTCGCAGGTGCTACCCGCAGCGCAAGAACTACGCTTCCCAATTGTCGTTAAAGTCAACATCGGCGGAGCGGGGGCTGGTATTGTTCGCTTCGATACCCACGAAGGTTTGCAGGCAGCCGTTGAGACCAACCAGATTGATTTGGGTATCGACCAGACGGCATTGGTGCAGGAGTATGTTCAGCCACGCGGGGGCCATATCGTCCGCGTCGAGACGCTCAACGGACGCTTTCTGTACGCCATGAAGGTCTTCACCACTGGCGAAAGCTTTAACCTCTGCCCTGCTGAGATCTGCGCGATTCCAGAGTCGCCATCAGCTGATTTCTGTCTGACCGAAGCGCCTAAGAAAGGCATTCATCCAGGCCGAAGGGCGGTGGAGGCCTATACCCCACCCGCCCAGATTATCGCAGCCGTGGAACGCATCGCCAAAACTGCCCGCATCGACGTGGGGGGTGTCGAATACCTCATCGACGACCGAACCGGCGAAGTGCTCTTCTACGACATCAACGCGCTGTCCAACTTTGTGGCCGATGCGGTCAACGTCGTTGGCTTCGACCCCTACGCCCGCTTCGTAGACTACCTCGAAGGCCAACTCGAAAAAACGCTTCTCTCCGAAAACGTATGAAATTTGGTTATTGGATGCCCGTCTTCGGCGGCCGGTTACAAGAACTACCAGCAGTGACTGGCGGTTACGCAGTTGGAAAAGCAGGGCTCGCTTGAAGATTATTCGGTTTCGAACCGGGGACTGCGAAGCGGTGATCCAGGTGAAAGCCTGACGTTGTTTTTAATTAATTCTAGACTATTTACCTGTTTTGTATTGACCCATATTCCGTCAGTAAACAGGTTTATTTTTCGTAACCGGCGTTGGCTATGTTCCTGTCGTTCATGAGCCAGTTAATGCCGGTTGTTTATCATTGTATTCATGCGTATAAAATCTCTTGACCAACTGCGGCAGGAAGCTGGCGAAAGCGGCAAATCCTCGCTTAAACGGTCGCTTGGTGCATTTAATCTTGTAGCCCTAGGAATCGGTGTTATCATCGGAGCCGGGTTGTTTTCCTTAACGGGCATTGCGGCTGCTAACCATGCAGGTCCTGCGGTGACACTTTCTTTTGTTGTGGCGGCTATCGGCTGTGCTTTCAGTGCCTTATGTTATGCCGAATTTGCTGCTATGGTACCCGTTGCGGGCAGCGCTTATACCTACGCCTACGCCACCCTGGGTGAACTGTTTGCCTGGATCATTGGCTGGGATTTGATCCTCGAATACTCCGTAGGAGCCGCTACAGTCGCTATCAGCTGGTCCCAGTACCTGACCCGTTTTTTGGCAAAATACAACTTGCATTTGCCTCCTCAATTGGTGCAATCACCGTTCGAATCTATAACGATGGCCGACGGCTCGGTGGTGAGTGGATTCATCAATCTACCTGCCGTATTGATTGTCGTACTGGTTTCGGTGATTATCATCCGGGGTACGCAGGGGTCGGCGGTGTTCAATGCCATTGTGGTAAGTCTGAAAGTGCTGGTTGTTCTCGTGTTTATCGCTCTGGGCTGGCAATACATCAACCCCGCCAACTATTCACCGTACATTCCACCCAATACCGGTGTGTTTGGTGAATTTGGCCTCAGTGGGATTTTCCGGGGAGCGGGCGTCGTTTTCTTTGTTTTCATCGGTTTTGATATTGTGGCAACGATGGCGCAGGAAACAAAAAATCCACAACGCAACATGCCGATCGGGATTCTCGGTTCGCTGATTGTTTGTACTGTTCTTTTTGTCCTGTTTGGTTACGTTATGACGGGTCTGGCTAATTACACCGAGTTTAAAAATAGCGCAGCCCCGGTAGCGATTGCCATCGAAAAGACGCCGTATCAGTGGCTCAGTCAAGCGATTATTCTGGCTATTCTGATCGGGTACACATCCGTTATTCTGGTGGATTTATTAGGACAGTCGCGGGTATTTTTCTCGATGAGCCGCGACGGATTACTACCCCGCGCCTTCTCCGACATTCACGCCCGCTTTCAGACGCCCTGGCGCTCAAATATCCTCCTGTGCATCTTTATTAGTCTGTTTGCGGGCTTGGTACCTATCCGGGTTGTTGGCGAAATGACGAGCATTGGTACGCTGCTGGCATTTATTCTGGTCTGTCTGGGCGTGCTGATTCTACGCAAACGACAACCGGATGCACCCCGCGCTTTCCGAACCCCCTGGGTACCCGTCGTACCGATTCTAGGCATTGTAACCTGTGCGGTTATGATGCTATCACTACCGCTCGATACGTGGATTCGACTCGTCGTCTGGCTAGCTATTGGCCTGGTCATCTACTTCGCCTACGGCAAGAAACGGAGCAAATGGCAGACGCCCGCTAAATAGCTATAATGCTGTAAACTACGTAAACGAAACAGACGGATGGCATCTACGCCAACTACTTCACCGGTTCTGCTGCGGGGCATTGGCCGGTTTGATTTTATTGCGCTTATCATCAACATCACCATTGGTGCAGGTATTCTGGGCCTACCGGCCAAGCTGTATACACTGGTGGGCAGTTGGAGTTTGCTTGCCTACGGGGTCAGCGGTATCATCGTTACCCTGATTATCCTTTGTTTTGCCGAGGTAAGCAGCCGTTTTAGTGGTACGGGTGGTCCCTATTTGTACACGCGCCGGACTTTTGGGCCACTGATTGGCTTTGAGGTTGGCTGGCTATTCTGGTTATCGCGGGTGGCAGCCTTTGCGTCAATCTGTAATTTATTCATCAGTTACGCGGCTCTTTTTCGGCCCCAGCTTGCTAGTGGATGGGAGCGCGCGGGCGTGATTACGGCACTCGTTCTGGGCTTGTCCCTGCTCAATTACGTTGGCGTGAAGCGGTCGGCTCGGATAAACACGTTATTTACACTCGCCAAATTAGGAGCTATTGGTCTGTTTGCCGCAGTGGGGTTATTTTTCGTTAAAACGGAAACATTCACTTGGCCCCCTTTCCCGGCTTATTCTCCTTTTTCTCAATCGGTACTTTTATTGATTTTCACATTTTCCGGTTTCGATGTGGCAACAATACCATCGGGCGAGGTTCAGCAGCCGCAACGGACCGTTCCTATCTCTTTGCTAATAGCCATCGGAACGGTTGCTTTGCTGTTTATGGCCGTTCAGGTGGTCTGTATCGGTACGCTGCCCAATCTTACCCAGTCAGAACGGCCTCTCGCTGATGCGGCTACCCAATTCATGGGTCCGGTGGGCGGTTGGGTCATCACCGCCGTAGCCCTGTTAACAGCCATGGGAACCTTGCACGCTCTGATGTTGACAGGTCCCCGGCTCCTGTTTGCGATGGCGGAACAAGGGCAACTACCTAGCTGGCTGGCCAGCACCCACTCCCGCTTTCGAACGCCGTACGTCGCCATTTTCGTGACGGCTGCGCTGCAACTTTTGCTGGCCATAACGGGCACCTTCCTGTATGCGCTGACCCTTAGCACCCTGATTCGACTGGCTTATTTTGCGCTGGTCAGTGCTGCACTACCCGTTTTGCGACTACGTACCGATGCACCACCAGCCCAGTTTCATGTAGCCGGCGGGTGGCTCATTTCCGGATTAGCAGTCGTGTTTTGCGGTTGGTTACTCAGCAATAGTTCGGCGGTAGAAGCGCGGGACGTAAGCATAGCGATTGGTGTGGGCCTCCTTATTTTTGCGTTGATGCAGCGCCGACCAAAACCACGCCAATAGTGCCACAATACGAATAAAAGCCGTTTATTTCATGCTTCATCATCCTATTCAATCAGTTCCGGTACGAACGACCCAACGGGCATGCGAAGTAGCCTGGTTTTCTGACCTTTGCGGAGAAGACACCGAATTTCTGAGTGTACGCGACCCGGCTCGTAGCACCTTCGCCCATTGTCGAACGATTGCCCTCAAGGCCGACCAGTTAGGTTTTAATAACTTACTGCTGCCGACTTCATACATGGTTGGCCAGGAAGTCATTCCATTTGCGGGTGGCGTTGCGCCTGATCTAACGCAAATCAGTCTGCTAACCGCTATCCGCTGTGGGGAACTACATCCACCTATGCTGGCCCGGACGCTGGCTTCGCTCGACCATATGCTGCAAGGGCGACTGACGATCAATATTATTAATTCCGATTTGCCCGGCTACCGCGAAGACGCCAATTTTCGTTACCAGCGTTGCGCCGAAACCATTCAGATCCTGAAACAAGCCTGGACACAGGACCGGATTGAACACGACGGACCTGTCTACGGTAAAATCAGTCTGGACACAGCCCCTGTCCGACCCTATCAGCAACACGGCGGTCCGTTACTTTATTTTGGGGGCACTTCCGATGGCGCACGCGACGTTTGTGCCCGCTATTGTGATGTGTTTCTGATGTGGCCCGAAAGCGAGGAGATGCTATACGCCAACATGCAGGACGTAGCTGAACGGGCCGACCGACTCGGACGAACCATCGACTTTGGACTGCGAATTCATGTTATCGTCCGGGAAACCGAGGCCGAAGCGCGCGCCTGGTCAACGCATATTATGTCGAAGTTCGATCCGGTACGGGGGGCCGCCTTAAAAAATGCGTCCCAAAGTTCGTGGTCACTGGGTGTAAAACGGCAAAATGAGCTGCGCCAGATGGCCGATTCAGACGGGTTTGTCGAGCCGTTGTTGTGGACTGATATTGGCAAAGCGCGGTCGGGTGCTGGCGGAGCATTGGTGGGCAGCGCCGATCAGATTGTTGAGAAAATAACCCGGTACATGGACATGGGTATGCGGAGTTTTATTTTCTCGGGTTATCCACTTATCGAAGAAGCTGATTATTTCGCAAGCTTAGTATTGCCCAAGCTACCGACGATCTCGCTGTCTGTTCAACAGGGGCGACGACCACAGACCTGAACGAAAAAATTGGGTTTGTTTGACACCGAAATAGATTGCCGTTAAGTATAAAAAAGTGTTTGTTACTTGATACGAAAAAGACTGCGTTTCGGTTCTAACCCTGTCTGCCTGTTAAACTACAGCGAACATTAACTAGACAATCGATCACCTTACATGCATTTGGTTACGTGAGCGAGCAACAACTTTGGAAAGCCTTTCAGGAAGGCGATGAAGAAGCGTATACACAGCTTTATCAAAATCACGTCCGGGCGATGTACCGGTATGGCATGAGTTTGGTAGCGGCTTCGGAAGCGTTTGTTTTAGATTGTGTACACGATGTTTTTACGGAAATATGGGCGAAACGAACACGGCTTACCACACCGGACAATGTTCGTCATTACTTGTTGAAAGCGCTTAAAATACGCATTGTTCACCTCCTCGAACGAAAAGAGCGACCGAATAAACCCCTAACTGAAACCGACTACGAACTTCTGTGGGCAGAACCCAATGACCTGGAATTATTGGAAGAACTGGAAGCGGCCAGCACACGGCAACAGCGATTGGAACGGCTCATTGCCCAGCTCCCCCCCCGTCAGCAGGAAGCTTTGAAATTACGCTTCGTGGAAAATATGGATTACACCCAAATTGGCGAGATACTGGACGTTAACCAGCAATCCGCTAAGAACTTGGTATTCCGGGCCGTAGAAAAACTTCGAGGTTGGGTTGCTCTCTTATTTTTAACTTTTTCAACTTTTTTTTAGGTTTTAGTGAGTACGTTTTCCAAATGCTGTCATCTACTGACAAATCCAGTAGCCTGTGCAGCCCGATTACAAGAATTTTTCAACCGCTGATTTTCTAACGGACGATTATTTCGTCTATCACCAGCTTCAGCCCACACCCCATTCGTCGCATTTTTGGGCAACCTGGCTCAAAGAGCACCCGAACCGACAGCAGGAATGGCAACAGGCCGTCGATTTATTGGCCGCTATCCGCTTAGGGCTTGACTCCTACGCGCAAACCTATTTGCCGCAGGAGACTATTCGACAGCTTCTCGTTCGAATTCAGCAAACAAACGCCCAGATTGATAAGACCGAAACACCGGTTCGCCGGATAAGATGGCGCCTTTGGGCAGCAGCCGCATCGGTTTTTCTGGTACTGGGCGTAACGATCTGGTGGCAAGCCCAAACCCGTTCCTCCCCGTATGAGCAGCACCTGGCAACTCTCGATAAAACGGTTTCCGAAAAGGTAAACAATACCCAGCAAGTTCAAACGATTGACCTACCCGACCGCTCCGTTGTCCGGCTGGCTCCGAAGAGTCGGTTGAGCTATTCTGTTGACTTCGGTCAGCACCAGCGAGTCATCTATCTTTCGGGCGAAGCGACGTTTTCGGTAACCAGAGATTCGCAACGTCCTTTTCTTGTGCATGCTAACGAAGTCGTTACGAAAGTTGTAGGAACCCAGTTTACCGTTCGGGCCTTTGCCGAAGAAAACCGGGTTCGGGTTCGGGTGCAATCCGGTCAGGTATCGGTCTACCGCGATCAGCAAACAAACTCGCCGACTCAGCAAAAAGGGGTGATGTTACTGCCCAATCAGCAGGTAGTCTTTAACCGAAAGACGGACCAGTTCGATAAAATGCTGGTCGAAACACCCAGCTTGATAATCAGCCCAACCCGTCAGAAAAAAGGTCCGGCTTTTGTCTATAACGATACGCCCATTCCCCAAGTGTTGCAGGAATTAAAAGATGCTTACGGCATTGAGATCCGCTACAACAAGGAAGCATTAACCAATTGCCAATTGAACTCCTCCATGACCAATGAATCATTCGAGCAGAAGCTGGAAATCATCTGCCGCACAATTGGCGCTACCTACGAAATGATTGATGGGCAGGTCATTATCAATGGCGGCACCTGTCAGAACTAACGACTATCAGCTACAATTTACCTTTATTTTTCAAGTCTATTCAGTACAATATGAATCAATTCTACCTGCTTTCCGAACCCCAAAGTCAATGATAGGACCGGCTGCTTTCATGGCCCGGCGATTCCTTTATGACATTCTTCGTAGCGGCCAATGGACGCGTCCCTCCTACTCTTTTTGACCTTTTAAAACCAATCAATACGATGAAAAACGTTAACCTTTACTTATTCAGGTTTATGAAACTCACGTGCCTGCAACTGTTACTGACGGTGCTATTCATGGGAGTCTCCTGGGCCAGCGATGTCACAGCCCAGGAATTACTCAACCGCCGACTAAGCCTTACAATACAGGATCAGAACATTAAGACCGTACTACGAAGCATTGAAAAAGCCGCTAGTGTCAAGTTTTCCTACAGTCCGCAAGTTGTCCGCTCCCGGCAACTGGTTTCGATGCAGGTGCAGAACGGAACGTTAAGAGAAGTGCTGGAAAAGCTGCTCGTACCGTTAAAAGTTAACTTCAGCATTTCTGGCGAACAGATCATCTTAGCCCGTACGGTTGACGAACCGGTTCGCAGTCAGTTGGGTGAATCGGTCGAAATCAACGAAGCACCCGCCGAACGAACCATAACAGGGGTTGTATCGGACGAAAAAGGGCAGGGATTGCCCGGTGTGAGTGTGATTGTAAAAGGCTCAACGCGTGGTTCGGTAACCGACGCATCAGGCACCTACCGCCTAACTATTCCCGATGGTCCACAGACTCTAGTTTTCAGCTTCGTGGGGTTCACGACTCAGGAGGTGACGGTTAGAAATCAAACCAACTTGTCTGTTCAGTTGCAACCCGATGTCAAATCCATCAATGAAGTTGTTGTTGTCGGCTACGGTTCGTTGAGCCGTAAGGAAGTGACAAGTGCCGTTACACACCTGTCTTCCTCGGATCTGTTGCGAGTAGGCAGCAATAGTCCGCTGATGTCGATTCAGGGAAAGGTGGCAGGTTTATCGATCACGAATACAGCCGCCGGTGATCCGAATTCGACGCCTAGTATTCAACTTCGGGGTGCTTCTTCCCGAAGTGCGGGCTTAGGACCTCTGTTTGTCATTAATGGCGTGCCGGGCGGAAACCTGGATAACATTAACCAAAATGAAATTGAGTCGATTGATGTCCTGAAAGGTGGTGCGGCATCGGCCATCTACGGAACGCGTGGTAGTAATGGGGTGATTGTCATTACTACGAAGAAAGGCTCTTCGGAACCTCGTATTTTTTACGATGGCTACACGTCGTTTGATTACATCACCAACAAACTCCATGTGCTGTCGAAAGAACAGTTTCTGGCGGACAAGCGCGGGGTTGATCTGGGTGGCGAAACCGATTGGATGAAAGCAGTTAGCCGTAATCCGGCTTTCTCGCAGAAGCATACCTTGCAGTTTTCGGGAGGCAATGGTCAAACTAACTACTTTGCTTCCGTCGACTATCGGAACGCGACCGGTATAGATTTGCGCTCCGCGAAACGCGAATACGGTGGCCGGGTAAATATCAACCATACCTCGGCCAATAACCTGTATGCCATCACGTTTACGGCGGCTCCCCGTTACGCCAACACCAGTGGGGCCGATTACAGCGCCTTCAATTATGCCCTAACGCTCAATCCAACGCAGCCGATTTATGACAACACAGGCCGGTATGCTTATATCACATCAGGTTTTTTTGCGAATAACCCTGTTGAGCGGGCTAAGAATGTACTGGCTCAGCAGGAAATCAAATACCTGGACATCAACGGTTCGTTTAAACTGAATCTGCTCAACAACCTGTCGACCCTGATAACGCTCGGCGAAGTAAGTGGCTCATTCCGGAACGAAAACTTCACGCCTTCTACGCTGTCGACGGTGGTGAATGGTACCAAACGGAACTCTGCTTCGCAGGCGCTGGATGAACGCGATCAGAAAAGCTTTGAGTGGACGGGCAATTACGCGCTGGATGCTCAAAAGCACTCGGTAAAACTATTGGCGGGCTACTCCTATCAATATTTTACGTCATCGGGATTTAGTGCTTCCAACGAGAATTTCCCTTCTGACATATTAACGTACAACAGTCTGGGCACGGGTCTCTGGAATTTGCAGCAAGGCATTAACAACGTGGGGTCTTACCGGAACAACTCCAAGCTGGCCGCTTTTTTCGGACGCGTGAATTACGACTTCGACCAGAAGTATTACCTATCCGCCAGCTTACGCCACGAAGGATCATCTAAGTTTGGTTACGACAACAAGTGGGGTAATTTCCCGGCGGCTTCGGTGGGCTGGCGCATTACGCAGGAAAAATTTGCTCAGGGACTGCCCTGGTTGAACGAACTGAAACTGCGAGCCGACTATGGCGTAACGGGTAACCAGGATTTCGACAACTACCGCTCATTGGACACGTATAGTGGGTATGGTTACTATCTGTACAACGGTAGCTCCTATCAAGTGTGGGGACCGAGCCAGAATACTAACTACGACTTACGCTGGGAAAAAGCAATTAACTTCAACGTAGGTGTTGACTTTGATGTGTTTAAAAACAGCCGCCTGACGGGTAGCCTGAACTACTATGTTCGCACCAACAAAGACCTGCTGGGTTCATACACAGTAGCCAATCCGCCAAACGTGCAGGGTTCAACCTTTGCCAACGTAGGGACGATGAAGAATTCCGGCCTCGAAATCCAGTTGAGTGCAGCGGTTATTTCGAACAATGACTTTAGCTACAACGTCTCCTTTGCCGGTGCTACCAACGACAACAAATTTGTTTCGTTCTCCAACGAAGCGTACAGGGGTCAGAACTTTGTCAACGTTGTTAGTATGCCCGCACCCGGCAGCCCCGGCACGTCGCAGCGGTTACAGGAAAATACCCGGATTGGCAGCTTTTACATGTTAAGATCGGCAGGCGTCGATGAAACTGGTGCGTTGTTGGTGTACAACAAAAACGGGGATATCATCGTAGCCAATAAAGCGACGAACGATGATCGGCAGTTCGTTGGCAATGGTCTACCCAAATTTACGGCGAGCCTGACCAACAACGTCCACTACCGGAAGTGGGACCTAAGCGTATTTCTGCGGGGAACGTTTGGCTACAAGATTTTCAACACCTTTGCCTCCTATCTGGGAACGCCCGCTGCTCAGCAGAATGCCAACTTGTTAAGTTCGGCGTTTGACGAAAAAAGCAAATACTCGAAGCTGACTAATTCGGCGACCTACTCGGCACTTTCCGATTATTTTCTGGAGCCGGGCGGTTTCGTCAAAATCGACAACATAACGCTGAGTTACACGCAGCCCGTTACAAGCAAATTCCTACGTTCGGTCCGTGTCTATGCGACAACCCGGAACCTGAAAACCTTCACCAAATTCACTGGGGGCGATCCCGATTTAATTCAGGTAAACGGCTTATATCCCGGTGTCAATACGAACGGCGACAACAACGGCACGCTGAATTACTTCCCATCGACAACCCAGCTTTTACTGGGTCTTCAGGTCACTTTCTAACCTTAGGCGACACGTTAAACTCATGAAACGAAATCAATTCTTAACCGCCATACGTAGTGCCTCCGTCTCGCTGCTGCTCGTAGCCGCTAGCGGTTGCACCAATCTGGATGAGGTCCTCTCCGACCGGATCACCTCAGAAAATTTCCTACAAACCAAAGAGGATGTTATCCGGGACTTCTTACGCCCCTTCGAACACAGCTACTGGTCGATTCAGGGTGGCTCAACGTTTATGCTTCAGGAAAATAGCTCGGATGAACTGATGACCCCAAACCGGCAGGGCGACTGGTTCGACGGGGGGCAATTTCAGCGGGTTCACAACCATACCTGGACTCCCAACGACAACTATACAAGCGATGCCTGGAACGCGTTGTACGGGGGCGTTACGTTAGCAACCAACACGCTGGAAGATTTGCAGAGTATCCAAGACCCAGCCAAGTTCAGTATGACCCAGGCAGAACTCGATGACATGATTTCGGAGGTTCGTACGCTTCGGGCATGGCTTAACCTAAGGCTACTGGATTTTTATCGCAACATTGTGATTGTGACCAAAGTGAAAGGCGAAACGCAGGGTGGTCCGCAGGCTTCCCCCCAGGAAACCTTTAATTTCATTGAAAAGGAGCTAAAAGAATCGATACCGAAATTACCGACTCGCCAAAGTCTAGGAGCCAATGCAATCGGACGCTGGACGCAGGCCGGAGCCGCAGCGCTGTTGGTAAGGCTGTACCTAAACGCTAAAGTGTATACGGGTACCGACCGCTTTACGGACTGTGCCGCAGTTTGCGAGGATATTATTGGCGGCAAATACGGTCAGTACGCGCTGGAATCGCGCTGGGACGCTCCCTACGATTACACCAATGCCACATCGTCAGAAACGGTTTTTGGTTTTCCCGGAAGCTTCGGCCTTACGCACTGGCAGTACGATGGCGGGATGTATTTCTGGATGTTACCCGTCAACGCTACGTTCTACTTCGGCTTCACGGATTTTGGCACGGCCAACCCCAAATATGCCCTTCAGCCGGGTCGGGATGTCGATAGCACGGAATACAACTTTACCTTGGGTAAACCGTTCATCAAATTCCAAAAGTATGCCGACGATTACCGGCTTAGAACGTACAAGAATCTGGGCAACAGCAAACGGGAAGGTATGTTCCTGAAAGGTTATTTAACCTATACCAACTCAGCAGGCAAACCAGACACCGTACGCTCTACCAAAGGGCCTTACCCGCTTTTCTTCCGGGATCAGGTAGGGATGTTCCTAGCAGCCAAACCCGGTACGAAAATCGCCGACAAAACGTCGAACATGAACAATGCTGACCAAAACTCCGGTATCACTCCCGTAAAATATCCGTATTACCCCAGCAGTGATCCGAACAAGATTTCGTCAGCCTACGCCGAGATTCGGTTAGCCGAGATCTATTACTCGCTGGCCGAATGCAAATACCGGGCGGGTGATAAAGCGGGAGCGGCAACGCTTCTGAATACGGTTCGCACCCGAAACTACCCAGCCAACTCACCGAGTCTGTACAAAGCGGATGGCAGCCAATTGACGGATCAGGAAATGCTGGATGAATGGGGCCGCGAGTTTTTGGTGGAGGGTCGCCGACGTACCGACCTTATTCGTTGGGGGGTATTCAATACCGGTACCTGGTGGGACAAACAACCGGATGCAGATAACCATACCGCTGTTTTCCCGATTGGTCAAAACGTATTAAATGTGTCTCCGCAACTAAAACAGAACCCCGGCTATTAAGAGCTGCGTTCTTATTTGAGCGCGGACTTAGTGCTTTTGAGAAGTCGTCTTTACATACAACTAAGATGATGAGTTGTATGTAAAGACGACTTTCTTGTGATAGCCTGTTACGAATCAGCGTGATGCATTTATTTAAAGCCCTTCCAGCGGAGAAAATCGTTAGACTTCGCTTTGCTGACCACAATCAAGTTATCCATGTCCGTATTAAGCCGGACACCAATCTTTCGGGCGGGCAAATACTCCACGCTCATGACGCTTTGGCGATGAATCAGGTACTGGCGGTTCGCCCGGTAAAATGTATTCGGGTTCAACATTTGCTCCAGTTCGTCCAACGTATGTGAAATCTGGTACGTATTTTTCAACGTCTGCAAATAACTAAGTTGATTTTTGAGATACGCACACCGAATGGATACAGTAGGGACAGTCAATAGCTTCGCCCCTTTACTCACAGCGATATAATCCGCTTGCTTGTTTTGAATCGCTGAATGGCTAAAATAGTTGGCTCGCCGGGCAAATTTGTCTAGGCTACTAGATAACCTGTCCGCCGTAACGGGTTTAAGAATATAATCGATAACGTGGCTACCAAATGCATCCAGAGCGTAATCCTGATAGCTCGTACAATAAATGACGGGAGTCTGTAACTGGAGATAGTCAAAAATCTCGAAGCTAAGGCCATCCTGTAGCAAAACATCAGCCAGAACAAGATCGGGAGCGGGTTGGTTTGCCAACCAGTGGATAGCCGCTTGAACAGTGGTAAGTTTGGCTTGAATATGAACAGGAAAAGGAAGCTGTTGAATCAAGCTTTCTAAATGATACGAAATAGTTAGTTCATCTTCCAGGATAAGTATCGTCATGCAAAAGGGGGTAAGGCGAAGGGTTGATAAGCCTTCTTTTTACTCGTATTGTTGTTAATTAAAAACACATCAAAACCTGTAAACTTAAAGTAAGTTTCTGAAACAGAAAAACTAAGCACTTACTTGGGTTTCACTAGCTTGCAATTCTGGATCTTGCTTCGTGTTATCACCAGGGTCAATTCCAGCAAAGAACAGCTCGACCGTTGTACCTTCGCCGACGTGACTGGTTATGGATAATCGTCCTTCATTTAGTCCAAGAAACTCCTGAGTCACTACTAGGCCCAACCCAGTCCCTTTTTGTGGTTGGGGCTTTTCAGTCGCCTGCATCCCTATTCCTGTATCTGCGATTACAACTACTGACTCCTGACCTACCGTCTGGTAGTCAATACTGATCTGGCCTCCCACCGGGGTAAATTTGCAGGCATTATGGATAATATTGCGCACAATAATTTGGGCTTGAACTTCATCCACCCAAGCCCACAACGGTCCTGCCCCTAACTCAACCTCCAGGGCTTTCTGAGCGATCATGGGTTCAAACAGCATGAGTACTTGCTGGGTCACAGTCGCCAAATCTACCCTGGCGGGCCGCGTTATCAATAGATTCCGTTGGAGAGCCGACCAATGCAGCAAATTATCCAGCGTAGAGTATATGGCATTTACATTTCGGCTGAGTTGGGCCACCTGGTCATCAAAACGCTGCTGGTTAACCGTTGGCTGACTTAGCTGTTTGAGGGAAGCCCGCAGGTGAAAAACAGGTGTTCGCAAATCATGGCCTATTACAGAAAATAATTTGTCCTTTACGTTATTCAGGTCCTGCAAATGCTCGGTCTGCAACCGGATTTGCTGGGTTTGCTGCTCAAGTATCTTTACGTGGGTACGCGCTGTTTTAGCCGCTCGTACACCCCCAATAGCCAACAATAGCAGACTAAGCGCCAATCCTCCAACCAGGAGTTGCCGCTGCCGGGTCTGCTCAAGCTCAAGCTGGCTAATGGCCATGTTCTTTTCCAGAAGTGAAACATGCTGCGTCTGCTTTTCCAGTTCAGCCCGCGCTTCGAGGTTGGCCAGTGCTTTGTATTTTTCAACGCGTTGCAGACTGTCATTGACTTGTTTTTGCTCCTTCAACAGCAGGAAAGCGTCCTGATATCGCCTTTGCTTCTCCCGGATACGAATCAAACTACTCAGAATATCCACTAATTCTGTTGGGTTGGCGCTCCGGAAATTTTGTAAGGGTTTGTTGATCCATTGGAAAGCGTCCTCGAATCGATGCTGATGTTCAAAGATCAGACCCTGGATTCGAAACAGGTTACCCGGCATATAGATACCGGCTTGTTTATTCAGCTGAAGCGCTTTGCTTACAACGGCCTGGGCTTCGCTGAGTCGATTTTGTTCGAGAAGGTTATTAGCAATCGAGTAATACGTTTGACTTACATAATTTACGTCCACGTTACCCTGTCTCAGGATTCCAGCGAGTGCTTTCTGATGATACGGTAAGCCTTTTCTGAATTGGTGTTGTAGATCGTACCACTCCCCAAAATTGGCATACGCCAGAAACAGATCACTGGGGCTATTTAATTGCTCGGCCAGCGCGACCATGGTTTTTAAAGTCGTTAACGCTTCTTTATTCTGTCCCTTTCCCGCGTAGTAGGTATATAACAGCGCGTAGTTTGAGACGTCATATTTGTGAAAATTAATTTTCTCGGCGTAGGCCAGATTTTGCTTAATCTGATTGAACTTTTGTACCAACATGTCCCGGTAACTATACGCACGGGCCAGCATATACATAGCACGGGTGATTTCCTTTTTCTGAGCTGTTTGCTTCAGGTATTGAATAGCCTGATTCAAGATATTAATGACATCCGGGTAGTTGGCCGTGTCTTGGTAGTAACTTCCTACATGAGCGTAAAAACGCCCTAAAACGAGCGGATCAGCCGTACGTTTGGCAATTTGCAAGCCTTCCCGTACATAGGGTGCAGCCGTTTCGAGTTGATTTATTTCTTTACATCGACTAACAATTTTACCCAGAATTCTAAGCTGAGTCGTATCTTGGTTAGCCTCCTGCAATTGGTGCGCTAACTGACTGAGCGTGGAATCCTTAGGAAAAGCCGATGGGTGTGTGGATTGAGCTAATGCCGGGATAAAGCTACTCAGCAGTATTGCGCAGAACCCAATAACGGTAAATCCTGTCATTTTCATGAATATAGCATTGACATTAAGAATTTAAACTAGAGGATAAGCCACATTGTACGCTAAAGTATAGCTTATAGACTAATATTAATAATAAACATGTATTTTACAGTAGTAAAAAAGGTTACTACTTAGTACATATCTTTTTTGCACAACTGACAAAAATTGCTGAATGAAAGACGGGGAAGACCTATACGATATCAACTAAGTAGGTCAGACAGTGAAAACAAAGTTGACCCGTTCGTTTGGTTAAGCTTTCTTGTTTAGTGTTCGGTATCAGCAAGTGACAACACGACCATTAGCTATTTCAACTTCTGTACATTTACCACTGGACAATTGAAAACACGCTCACGAAACAGTGAGTAAAATTGAAATCTTTTAAAATAAACTGTTACTATTTTTATAAATCATGAAATTTTATTGCAAATAGTACTTCTATAATTTACCTTCCACGTTCAACCTCTACAATTTAACGTATTTCATTTCTTTAGTCTGGCCCTTCATTTTCTACCGTTGGCAAGGCTCCCCTGTTAATCCTTTTTGCCAAGCTACTTCTCCTAAAACCATGAAGCTTATTCGCTATTCATTCATCAGCAGGCAGTACAAGACCCTAATCAGTATTTTATGTTTTTTACTTTTTTTGCTGACTCAACCCGTATCGGCTCAAACGAGGACATCGAAAGAAGACTCGCTTTATATCCGGGAGAATTACACGAAGATGGAACGAATGATACCAATGCGCGACGGGATCAAGCTGTTCACATCAATCTACGTCCCTAAAAACACATCCCAGAACTACCCGATCATGCTGGATCGAACCCCCTATAGCATAGCGCCCTATGGTGAAAACAACTATAAAACATCAATCGGTCCTTCGATGCTGTTTGCCCGCGATGGCTATATCATCGTTTATCAGGACGTACGGGGCAAGTACATGTCAGAGGGCGATTTTGTTGCTGTCCGCCCGTACATACCCAATAAAAAAAAGAAAACCGATGTTGATGAAATTTCGGATACGTACGACACCATCGATTGGCTGCTGAAGAACATTCCGAACAATAACGGTCGCGTCGGTACGTGGGGCATATCGGCACCGGGATTTTATACCACGACTACCATCATCGATGCCCATCCAGCCTTGAAAGCGGCTTCCCCACAAGCCCCGGTAACCGACTGGTTTATGGGTGATGACAGACACCACAATGGTGCTTTCTTTCTGATGGGAACATTCGCTTTTTTGTCTTCCTACGGTCAGCCACGACCCACTCCTACCCCGAAAAACAGCCCTGGTTTCTCGGCTTACGGTACGCCAAGCGGTTATGACTTTTACATGAACCTGGGTCCCGTCAAAAACGTCAATGAGCGCTTCTTTAAGGGGCAGAACGCGATCTGGAACGAAATGATGGACCATGAATCGTACGATGAGTTCTGGCAGGCGCGTACTCCCGTACCCCATCTCAAAAACATTAAACCGGCGGTGCTGACAGTTGGCGGCTGGTTTGACCAGGAAGACTTATACGGTCCGCTCAAGACCTATGCGGGTATCGAACGCAACAGTCCCAAATCGCCTAATTTACTGGTCATGGGACCCTGGATTCATGGCGGATGGTCGCGCTCAACGGGGGAATCATTGGGTAATATTGTCTTTGAGTCGAAGACGGCTCCTTTTTACCGGGAAACGATTGAATTCCCGTTTTTCAATCATTACCTGAAAGACAAACCCGATCCGCAACTCCCCAAAGCGTATATTTTTGAAACCGGCTCGAATCAGTGGAAAAAATACGATCAATGGCCACCTAAAGCCGCTCAGGAAAAAAAGCTTTACTTTCATCCAAACGGTAAACTTTCTTTCGAAGCTCCCCGGAACAGTCAGCCTTCGTACGACGAATACGTGAGTGATCCGAAGAAGCCTGTTCCTTACACCGCTGAAATCAGAACAGTTCGGGGCAGTGATTTTATGTACGAAGATCAGCGCTTTGCGGCTACCCGGCCCGACGTAGTGGTTTACGAATCGGACACGCTAACGGAAGACGTTACTATTTCGGGGAATGTGATGGCCGATCTATTTGTCTCTACGACAGGCACGGATGCTGATTTTGTTGTCAAACTGATCGACGTATACCCAAACAACGCCCCAAATAATAGCCCGATTGCCGGTACGAAGATGGGTGGGTTTCAACTGATGGTACGGGGAGAAGTGATGCGGGCTAAATTCCGCAACAGTTTTTCAAAACCCGAACCGATGAAACCAGGCGAAGTCACGGAAGTAAAATTCGATATGCAGGATGCCGCTCATACGTTCAAGAAAGGCCATAAGCTAATGGTACAGGTACAAAGCTCCTGGTTTCCGCTGGTTGACCGTAATCCACAAAAATTTGTCAACATTTATCAGGCTACCGAAGGAGATTTTCAAAAGGCGACGCACCGCGTTTACGTTTCACCACAGACTCCATCAAGCGTAGTCGTGCGCGTTCTTGCTACACCAAACTGATTCAGCGTTACTCAGGTGTTTCCAACAAAAATGGATTGTACTGGTAGTACAATCCATTTTTGTTAGGTGTAATAATTGCTTACCTTAATTCCGTCGAAGACGGAATTGAACATCAAATAAGGCTTGCTGCGCTTCTACTTTCTGGCAAATTCCTTCGACGTAATGATAGCGATTCTTGCGTCCATCAGGCATTGTCAGTTCATACGTGTGATTTGCTAAAGGCTTTATCGAACAAAACTGGCCGAATCGTTCAGAAAATAACTCCCGAATACCTAGCGGTTCCTGCGCGTATAAGCTGGCGGTGCTGTAGGTAACCCGTCTATTTGCGAGTTGCGACTGCTCACCATTAACCTTGATCCGATAAGCCGCGCCGTCCCAACGGACAAGGGCATCGTGACGGGTTTTTCCGTTAAGCTGATCGTGGAACCGAGCCTCCGTAAGCTGATTATTCTGATACGTACTCGTGAAATTGGTGATCATCCGTCGCTCGCCCAGTATATGCATCCGCACATCGGCGTTGACCTGATATTGCAGGCCGCTGGCAGTTGGCAATGTTGCAACCTGCATCTGCCCTACGGTCCGGTCGTTGACCACAATATCGTACGTCAAAGACTGTGGCGCTGAGTCTGATAGAAATCCAAGCAGGACGATACTAAACCATTTTATGAATAACATACGCCTAGGAGGTTAGCGGTTCGTCTGAGTTTGTGTTAAGCACAAGGAAGACAGCTATCCAGTCGTCTTCCCCTACGGAACAATCAAAAAAAGTAGCATTGTACTGGAGAAAACCGGCAATTGAATCAGGCGAAACGATGTGTTAAAGATTCTAAATCACACCCAATCGGCCGTGGTCTGGTTCATATTATGCTCCTTGTACCAATTTCGATTAAAAGTTACAAATAAAACGTTGATTAATGCAAATCACCGCGAGTAACTTTATTTATTGTCCGCAAATAATGGACTCTTTTCTATAGATGAACTAGTGAATGGAACAGTTGTTTTACTATAGCGGGCTATAAGCAATAGAACAAAGGTTGACATGTCGTGCCTAACCTGCTACTGTAACTGCCATGAAATGACGGAAATGATGCGTCAACTGTTGCATGGAAGCCTTAATTTGGTCGGAACGGATCAACCTAATCTATCGCAAGCCCGGTCAATGATTATTTGCCTGGCTCTACTCTCAGCTAACGATTAGCTTACTTTGTGAATGAATTACTTTAAAAAACTACTTGATTTAGTAAAGACTGAACGGGAAGAAGACCGAAATCAATATACAATCCTTACGGAAGCGACCTCTATAAGTGAGCGCAGAAGCAACGGCCTGACTTGGTATCCAATCGCTATCAGAGGATCGGAAATGAGTAGGGGTGATTATTTAACCGTTGAAGTTGAACGAACTACGCACCAGGATTTGTCCCACCAGTTTCGGGCGGGCGTACCTGCTATGTTGTTCGGCAACCATGATTTTAAGAATGATCGGGTCGAAGGTACTGTTTCGTACCAAAGCGGAAACCGGCTTAAAATTACGTTACTCACTGATGAACTGCCCGACTGGTCACGCGATGGAAAGTTAGGCGTGGAGTTACTCTTTGACGACTCAACGTACGATCAGATGGAGGAGGCCCTGAAAACGGCTAATTCCATCAGCGAACCGCCCCAGGATAGGCTGGTAAAGATTCTGACCGGCCAGCAGTCGCCTACTTTTCACCCTGAAGCCCCTGAACTGTTTATTCCCCAGCTGAACCCCAGCCAGCAAAAAGCAGTCGAAAAAATAGTGACGGCGAATGAGCTAGCTATCGTGCATGGCCCTCCGGGCACCGGCAAAACAACAACCTTGGTTCAGGCTATTCGCGCGTTGCTACAACGGGATCACAAACAACTGTTGGTTGTCGCTCCCAGCAATACGGCTGTTGATTTATTGAGCGAAAAACTGGATCAACTCGGTCTGAACGTACTCCGAGTGGGTAATCCAGCCCGCGTTTCGGAACGATTGGTGTCACTGACTCTTGATCATAAATTGTCGGAACACCGGTTGATGAAAGAGGCCAAAAAGCTTAAGAAGCAGGCCAATGAGTTCAGAAACATGGCGCACAAATACAAACGAAATTTTGGCAAAGCCGAGCGTGATCAGCGAAAAGCGCTCTTCGATGAAGCGCACCGGATTATGAAGGAGGTAGCCAATACGGAGCAATACATCATTGACGAACTTACAACGCAGGCGCAGGTGATTACGGCAACACTGGTTGGGGCGAATCACCATACCATTCGTCATTTAAACTTTCATACGGTTATTATCGACGAAGCGGGACAAGCTTTGGAGCCTGCCTGCTGGATACCGATATTAAAAGCGCAAAAGGTTGTTCTGGCAGGTGATCACTGCCAATTGTCGCCAACTGTCAAATCGGCCGAAGCCGCCAGAAATGGGTTGAGCACTACCCTGCTGGAAAAATGCGTGACGGTACATCCCGAAGCCGTAAGCCTGCTGGACGAACAATACCGAATGCACGAACACATCATGGGGTATTCATCCCAGGTATTCTACGGTAATCAAGTGAAAGCACACGTTTCAGTCGCCAGTCATTCTCTTTTTCCGGGCGATAGCTCACTTGTCTTTGTTGATACGGCAGGTTGTGGATTTGACGAAAAGCTGGACGGTACAAGCTCAACGAATCCCGAAGAAGCGGCTTTACTGATGAAGCATTTTGCCCAGTTGACCGAAGCGCTTTCTGACGTGTATACGCCACAAAACTTTCCGAGTGTGGCCATCATCTCGCCCTACAAGCAGCAGTTGAGCGTTCTGAACGAAGCCCTTTCAAACACGCCCTCGCTCCTGCCCTATCGTTCACACATATCCATCAACACGATTGACAGCTTCCAGGGGCAGGAACGTGACATTGTGTACATATCCATGACCAGAAGCAATGCGGAAGGAATCATTGGCTTCCTGTCAGATATTCGCCGGATGAACGTAGCGATGACCCGTGCCCGCAAGAAACTGGTCATTGTTGGCGACAGTGCTACACTGGCAGGTCTTCCCTTCTACAGCGAATTTATCACTTACGCCGAAAACCTCGATGCTTACCAAAGTGCGTGGGAATGGCTCTAGCTTAATTTGTCCGCTAATCGACTACACGAAACAAGCGTCTGGTGTAGTCGATTACAGCTTATGAGCCATCTGTGCTCTTATGCGGCTCAGTGACGGTCCCTTGATGCCCAAGTAGGAAGAAATATGACCCAGAGAAACGCGGTTTACCAAATCTGGGTAATTCGTTATTAGATCGATGTACCGCTCTTCCGCCGACTGGGTTAGTAAGCTTT
The DNA here is from genome assembly GCF_023196085.1 of Spirosoma liriopis. NCBI lineage: Bacteria > Pseudomonadati > Bacteroidota > Cytophagia > Cytophagales > Cytophagaceae > Spirosoma > Spirosoma liriopis. Next base: position 97,444 of record NZ_JALPRF010000004.1, on the reverse strand, counting down.
CTGACCGACCTTGCGTAAGCATCAGGTATTGCTCGGCCAGAACACGTCCGAACCGTTCCCAGCCGTGCGATTGCGGATAGAGTCGTAACAAATGATCATGCTGAATAACCAGCAATTCGGCGTCTTCCAGAGCTTCAATGTTATAAGGGCAAGCTGTTTGTGTTAGCAGGCTCTTTAGCGCTGTCAGGAACATATTCTCGGAGATAAAAAACAGGTTGTGCTCCTGCTCCGTCTTAGGGTCCATGTAGTAGACACGAAAAAGTCCCTTCACAATAAAACCGACGTACCGACAGACCGAGTTACGAAAATTAAAAAACTCGTGCTTGGCAATTGTTCGTAAAGACCAGAACTCGCTTCCTAAACGAATGTCTTCTTCCGAGAGTAACGCAAACTGCTGTAGTTTATCGTGTAAAATAGGATGCTGAGCAGAAACCATCGCTGTGAATTATAAGCGAAGCCTGTGAATAAGTCGGGCTAAGCAGAATTTAGACCACACAATATTTTATTTAGGCTCCTTTGTGATGACCTTGGTTATTTTTTAACATAGGTGAAAAAGTAGCTGCGTTCGACCGGCTACCTTTGACCTATCAAAAACAAACCACTATACAAGTTAACTCACAAGTTTATGAAAATTACCCGTAATGCATCGGCTCACTGGACAGGAACTGGAAAAGATGGTAAAGGTACGGTAAGTACTGCCAGCACTGTATTGAACCAGACACAGTATTCATACAACACTCGTTTTGAGAATGGTGTTGGGACGAATCCAGAAGAACTGGTTGGCGCGGCTCATGCTGGCTGCTTTGCGATGCAACTAGCATTTAATATTCAGCAAGCTGGTTTTGCCGCTGATTCGCTCGATGTACAGGCTGCCATCACGCTCGAAGACGGAGGCATCACCAGTTCTAAACTAACTCTCAAAGCAAGCGTTCCCGGCCTCGATCAGGCAAAATTCGATGAGCTGGTTGACCACGCTGAGCACAACTGCCCGATTTCGAAGTTGTTCAATACCAACATCACTGTTGACGCTACTCTCGTGTAGTCGAAGAGCTGATCGTAAACAAAGCGGGGTGACTTTTTCGAAAGTCACCCCGCTTTGTTTGAATGGGTTTGGAATTTATTCATCTGCTTCGGAAGTTGTCGCTAGGCTTTTGGTGCGTCGGTAGCTGGTTCGGTATAAACCAATACTTCTTTTCCATCAATCACGTCCATGTCGTACATAGCTTGGCTTAACATCCAATCCAGATAGGCTTCGAATGTATCATACTCCGCCAAGCCTTTGGTGGACAACGACTCAAATTGTTCGCGCAACACATCGAGCGGAATCATTTCAACTTTAGCCGTCTTATGGGTTGCTTTGGGAGCGTGATACGTAGGCTGGTTCGCTTGCCAGAGCTGAAATTCCTGACGAAGCTGATCCGTCATCAACGCTTTGTAGATTGCCCCGGCCAGTGATTTAAGCCGACCTTTCTTTTTAGCCTCCTGGTAATAATGAATCACGAACCGCAGATAATCTTCAGGAAGCCCTCCCTGCTGAAACCGCAGCTTTATATCACTCAGGGATTTAAGGCTTAAGCCTATTTCGGTAAGCGTTTGCTGCGTACCCTCAGGAAGTTTTATATCATCCTGGGTAACGACCGCCGGTCTTAGCAAGTGAAACGACAGAGCTGTAACGGCACGACCATCTTTAAGCTGTTTGTAGTCGAACGCCATATCCGTTATACTCAGCTCATGCTTGGCAATGTCTAGCACAAAGCGTTTAAAGTCGGCAAAGTTCTGATAGCGCTGTTCCAGATTGAGCGTCTTTTTGAGCGATGACAGCTCCAGCTTTATGGTTTCGTGATGAAACGCGGCTGATTTCAATAACCAGTACAGGCGATAGGAATAGAAGCTCCGGAACCCAAGCAGCGTTTGAATCTCTGCCACCGTAAAGTTTCCCTGAAGTTCGAGCAGATATGGCTTTACAAAGTTATTAAACTGCGCAATCAGGTAGCCTGACCCTTCTTTGTACCGACAGGTTGCCATGAGTGGGTTGCTGACAATCTCCCGTCGACCATTTTCATCGATGCTTTCTACGTGAATGACCCGACTGGCTAAACGAATGACGGCTTCCCGAACTTGCGCGTACGCCTTTCCTCCTACTTTTTCGTCCGGGTATAACTCAGAAACCGGAATTCGGCAGAGCAAAAAATCTTTATCCTTACGGTCAATACGGCCCAGCAAACAAATAAACAAGCGTGATTCCAGCAAAGACATCTCATAGCGGGCTCGAATCAAATCATTATGCTGAGCAACTATGCTATCTTGCCGGAGTTGGCGGCTGGTGGCCCGCCGATCGGCTTCCAAAAAATCGGAGTCGTTACTAAATAACTCGGTTTGAGAGCCCGATGCCTTCGTGCTTTTAGCCATACGATAAAAGGCTTTTTACAAAGCTAAAAAATACCCTTGAGTAAGCAACTTTTTTCGACTAACAAGACCCGGCTTCGCATTTTATAGTATTGCGAGTAAAACCCCGTGGTTAAGCAAAAGCTATCCTTTACTCCACTATTTTATCCATATCAGAAGCGCTATTTCGCCACAATGACGGTACTTTCCTCGTAGTTGAAGCACGAATTAGCTTGTAAAAAATCTAGCAAGAAAGAGTTAGAACGTATATAACGGTACTTTCCTCGTAGTTGTTACGAGTGTTTCGCAACTTACTCGCATCTGTCACGCTCATACCCTCTAGTAACCATTTAGACGGTACTTTCCTCGCAATGACGGTACTTTCCTCGCACTAACGGTACTTTCCTCGCAATTGACGGTACTTTCCTTGTACTAACGGTACTTCTCTCGTAGTTGACGGTACTTTCCTCGCACTAACGGTACTTTCCTCGCAATTAGACGGTACTTTCCTCGCAATTAGACGGTACTTTCCTCGTAGTTGACGGTACTTTCCTCGCAGCTGGACGGTACTTTCCTCGCAATTAACGGTACTTTCCTCGCAATTAGACCTTATAAGGCCATGAAAATCAACTAGTTACAGAGCCCTTAATAGTTAATAGGTAATAAAAATTAATACAAGCCAATTAGGTTAATAGCAGGGTTTGGTTAATTTTTTTAAAAAAAGCTTTCAAAACGAACGGGTCGTTAACGCGGGATGAATGCATTTTTCCGCGACGGTACTTTCCTCGCAATTAAACAAGACCTTGCTCAATAGCAATGAATTAGGAATATCAGGAAGCGCTGTAGTAGTTGAAGTACTGTCGCTTTGTCAATTTTTTTTGACATAGTTATATATTTGTCCTATAATTAAGGCGAAATAGCTTGTTAAACTATGATTGCCAACGCTGACGTCCTAACATTCTTTCAGCATAACCCTGCCATATCCGCTTCCGTGATTGAACAGGAGGCCGGTATACCCACTACAACACTCACCAAAGCGTTGACAGGTGGTCGTATCCTAAATGCGAAGCATTTAGCTGCATTATACCCCATCCTGAAGAAGTACGGTTATACCGATGCTTCAGCCCGAAAAGCAAAAGTTATATCTATTGCGAATCACAAGGGCGGTGTTGGCAAAACGACGACGACCTTAAATTTAGGGCGTGCTTTGTCAATCTTAGGAAAGCGAGTTTTGCTGATCGACCTAGACTCCCAGGGTAATTTATCGCAGGTCTTAGGAGTCGAAGAACCACAAAAACAGGTTGTAAATGCGTTGTTGGGTAATGAATCGCTGCCTATCGTACGTATCACTGACAATTTTGACCTTGCTCCGAGCGATCTAGAACTGGCCAATGCCGATCTCGAGTTAGTACAGGCCGTTGGGGGAGTTAATCAGCTAAAGAACGTCATTGCGGGTTTGCGCGCGCAGTATGATTACATTCTGATCGACTGCCCACCCGCCCTGAATATATTTACCAACTCGGCGCTGGTAGCTTCGACATCCTGTCTTATTACGCTGCAACCTGAAGCGTCCGCGATGAAAGGAATTAACAACCTATTTGAGCGCATTACTCAGGTTCGCGACCGAATCAACCATGAACTAACCGTGGAGGGAATCGTGCTGACGTTGGTGGATAAACGCCTGAACGTCCACCGTGATATGCTTAATTACATCCGGAGCGGGGTGCTCACAAACTTCACAATCTTTAACACGGAAATTCGGCTAAACGTGGCGTTAAAAGAATCGCAGATTGCCCAGCAAGATATTTTCACTTACGCTAAAGATTCGCATGGTGCTGCCGACTACCGTAGTCTGGCGCTGGAATTAACTCGTCAAAACGTCCACTGATTCGATCAACAGCATTCCTGTTACTACGTCTGCTATGACAAAGAAATATCAAGCGGCTCTTGCCACAAAAATGATCATTAAAGATCAAAGTTTGCTTCGGCATGAGGATATAAAACAGCACATCCTGGTTTTACCCGAATTGGCGGCTTATATCCCTCCTCTCTTACCAGATGAATACAAGCAATTAGAAGAAAACATCCAGAAGAATGGCTGTCGGGAAGCTCTGTTGGTTTGGGAAGCCACAAGCGATCAACTCCCGGAATCCCAAACATCTGGACCGGTTTATGTGCTTATTGACGGGCACAATCGGTATGAGATCTGTCAGCGAAACAAGCTGGATTTTAAAGTACATCTCATGAGCTTTCCTTCCCTCGAGGAGGTAAAGTTCTTTATGATCGATAATCAGCTAGGCCGTCGCAATCTGACTCCCGAACAGGTATCGTATTTACGAGGCTTACGCTATCTCCGGGAAAAGCAGGGAAAAGGCAAATACGACCGTGAAGAGCAAAAGGGTCAAAATGACCTTTATGAGTCAGATGGGTCAGAGGTAGGCCAAAACGGGACGGATGAGAAGACGCGCGAGACAACGGCTCATCGGTTAGGCAAGCAGTTTAACGTAAGCGAAAAGACGATAAAACGAGACGCGGCATTTGCTCAGGGCCTGGAGCGATTAACGCCAGCTTTCAAGCAAGACATCTTATCGAACAAAATAAAAGTAGATAAATCGTTAGTACAGCGGGCAGGGCAGCTTGATAAAGAAATTGAAGCCATCGGGGATTTAGCGAAACTAGAGCAGCTAAGTCAGGTCGCCAGTGCAACAAGCAAACCCACTGATGCAACCCCAAACCGAAAATTTACTGAGTTAAAAAACAAGCTTCGTCAACTGGTTACTGAGTTAGAAAGCGACGAAGCAAATACAACGGAGATTTGCGAACAGCTGATCAAATACGCCCGCTTGCTTCAAAAAGGTGAATAACTGGAATAATAAAAGTTAAAAAGGTCAAGGGCATAAGGGTCAAAATGTCCCTTATGCCCTTGACCTTTTTAACTCGTGATACGTCAGAGTAGCTACACGATGACGATTGTAGCCTCTTGGGTCATTACCTTCTTAGCTTATACATCAGACGGCGTCGTGAAAATGGCTTAAAGAAACCAACTTCACGACGCCGTTCAGGCTGCACAGACGAGTATACGATGAAATCTGTAGTTGACCTACCGTGATATGAAAAGACTACGGTTCATCGACCCTCTGTACTATTCGAATAACACTTTATAGGCTAACCCTTGAATAACCCTCCGCCGACAAGGCCGTTCGTAGCACCCCCGTACAAGCTGTTGCTTTTAACCAGCCCATTACCAAGGAAGCCACCAGAGAATTTGTTTCCGACAGTGTTGCCCGCCGACACGGCTGAGCTAGATTCGGCGCTGTTGCCGGTTTTGTTTTTTATCCATTTGTAGATGCCAAAACTAGCGCTAGCAATGAGAGTGGCCCCCAGGGCAATCCCCGCTAAAGCCGTTACTTTCTTGTCCATACCTGTTTTTCGGTTGTTTTATGAAATGTAACCTACAGCAAATCAAATGGTTTGACTTTCGGGCTGATCATAGACTACCCAAAGTGCGCTTAGTAGGTACCTTGGTAGCGGTGATCAAAGCGTTTTTGACGAATCGGGTGGAGGGGAATTTGTAAGCCGTTCGTAGACTCAAGCCAGTCGAATACTTGGTTACGTAGATCCTTAGCAATCTCCTGATGCTCCTTACTGCGGATCAGATTATTCACTTCCTGCGGATCGGTCTGTAGATCGTACAGTTCGTTGGCATCCCATACGCCATGATTAAAAATATACTTGTACCGGCCATTCCTGACACCAAACATGGTAGGCGTTTGAGGGAAATCGGCTTCCCAGTAGTACTCGTAAAAAGCCCGGTCACGCCAGGGAACGGACTGACCTTTTAAGAATGGTAAAAAGGAATTACCCTGCATTTGCGCTGGTTTTGGTAAACCCGCATAAGCCAGAAACGTCGGAGCAATATCGATGTTCTGAATCACTTGCTCTAGCTTAGTACCAGGCTTCACAACAGCCGGACAACGCACCAGTAAAGGTACCCGCATCGATTCTTCGTACATGTGTCGCTTATCAATCAGACCGCGTTCGCCGAAGCTGAATCCATTGTCGCCCATATAAACCACCATCGTCGTTTCGGCTAGGCCGTTATCTTCCAGCCATTTTAGAATTCGACCTACGCTGTCATCGACACCCATGAGCGTTTCGCAATACTGACGATAAAAGTCGTTGAAGCTAATCGATCCGTGATACAGATAATCGACGCCATGCCAGCTGTAACGTTGTTGCTTGACCCAGTTCGGCATATCGGCCATATTAACCTTTAGCGACTTACCTTCTGGAACTACCGATGGCTTCGGACCCCAAATTTTACTGGTATCCGAAGCCGTCAGGTACATCGTTTGTGGGTAATTGATGGGCACATCACGATACATACCTCGATGTCGTTTGGCTGGCTGAAACTCTGAATGAACCGCTTTGTGCGATAAATACATACAAAACGGTTTGTCTTTGTGAAGCGAGTTCAGCCATTTTAACGCATAGTCCGTTAGTAGATCCGAGGTATAGCTACTGTCACCGTGAGCAACCTGTTTGCCATTAATGTTGAACGTTGGGTTGTAGTAGACGCCCTGGCCTTTGAAGCTAAGCCAGTAGTCAAACCCAGGCTGGGGGGCGTCGTCGGTGTTGCCCATGTGCCACTTACCTAAAAACGCGGTCTTGTACCCGGCTCGCTGAAGATACTGAGGAAAGAATTTTAGACCGGGTGTCAATGGGGCAAAATTATCGACCACTTTATGCGTGTGAGCGTACTGTCCGGTTAGTATACTGGCACGACTGGGTGAGCAAAGAGCGGTACTGACAAAGGCATTACGCACATGAGCGCCTTCGTTAGCAAGTCGGTCGAGGTTGGGCGTTTTTAGACCGGCTACTTTGCCAGTAAAGCCCATGAAATCGTATCGATGATCGTCGGCCAGAATGTAAATGATGTTTTTAGGCTTATTCACACTCGGTTTACCCGGTGGCTGAAGCTGGGGTCGGAACGCGAACAGAAGTCCAGCCAACAGTACAAAAAGGATGCTGTAGTGAAAAAATCTCTTCATAAATCGCACAGAACGTTCGGGATGGTTTCTCGTCTAAAAGCTAAGCGTACCACAAAGAAGACCTACTCAACAGCTAGTCAAATAGGGCACGGTATTCGAATGGGTAACTACCTGAAGCAAGCCAAAGATAAAAGTAATGTCTACCTTTATGCCATCTACGTTTTGACCATTGATGTGATTAAATGCGTCATCACAGAAATAGCCAGTACGGTATGCTTAAGCGGTAATAAGTAAAGGTTTTGGCCACGCCTGTATTTCTCGCATTATACAAGACTTGGGACCATACTCGACTAGATCTGGAAGCGGAAATGTTCGAGAACAAAACAAAGATGTATTCTTAACGCAAATTAAGGCCTAAAACGAGCCGCTCAACCTGGTGCCAACAGTGAGCTACAATCAACCAATATCGTTTGCATGAAAATCCTTTTAGTTGAAGACGAAGAGCGGTTGGCCTCTTTTATCCGGAAAGGTATGTCGGCCGAGGGTTACGAAGTCGAGATTGCCTATGATGGCCGAATTGGACTGTCCTTGTTTCGCGGGGATGAGTACGGAATCATTATACTGGATGTCAATCTGCCGCACATAAACGGTATTGAGCTATGTCGCATGATCCGCTCGGAAAATGAAGCCGTACCCGTGCTGATGCTAACCGCGCTGGATAGTCTGGCTGATAAATCAGATGGTTTCAATGCCGGAGCAGACGACTACCTAGCCAAGCCATTTGAATTTCAGGAACTGCTTTTACGGGTCAGAGCGTTGACGCGCCGGAGTGGTACCAAGCAGAAGCAGGTACTTCGACTGGCCGATCTGGAATTGAATCTGGATACTCAAACCGCAACACGGGCTGGTGAACGTCTCGATTTGACTACCAGGGAATACGCTTTGTTAGAATACCTGATGCTCAACAAAGGGAAAATTGTTTCGCGGATTGATATCAGTGAGCAGGTCTGGAACCTGAATTTTGACAGCAGTACCAACGTTATTGATGTATATGTGAGTTATCTGAGAAAGAAAATAGACAAAGGATTCTCGCCCAAACTGTTACACACCATTGTAGGAATGGGGTACGTGCTTCGTGAGGGTTAACCAGTACTAATAGGGCAGTCGTAGCTTTTCGCGTAGTTATCAATCGGTCTACTTGCCAATAGCATTTCATGCTTATCCGAAACCGTTTAACGATTATTTTTACCTTGCTGGCGATGGCTATCCAAATCACGCTGTCGCTGCTGGTATTGTACTTCTATTCACTGTATCGACAGGAAGAATTTTTCAGCAGGTTGGAGGGAAAGGCTCGTGTGGCCGGTCGAGTGCTTATTTCCCGGCGTCACCTGCACGACGATTTTTTTAAAAACATGGTGCGTACCGATTTGCTCACCATCGTAGAGGAACAAATCAGTATTTACAATAGCCAGCATAATCTGGTATTTACGAATCGGACACTAAAAGAATCGGACTATTACAAAGAAAAGATCCCGTTGCTGGCTACCAATTCCATGGTTGAATTTAGAAGCGGTCATCTGGAGTCCATCGTCATACCATACCGTGATCGGGGACAACAATTTTATATTTTTGCCTCTGGTTACGACCGGATCGGCTTTGCCAAACTGAGTGCCTTACAACAGATCACGCTGCTGTCAAATTTGCTGGGCTTTACGCTGATTGTACTAGCTGGTTGGTACTTTTCCGGGCGTGTGCTAAAGCCTATTTCGCAAATCGTAGACGAGGTAGAGCAAATCACGGCTACGCATCTGCACAAGCGGGTAAACGAAGGAAATCGCCGGGATGAAATCGCTCAACTCGCCATGACGTTCAACCAAATGCTTTTCCGCCTGGAAGACGCGTTTGTTTCGCAACGCAGTTTTGTCTCTCATGCTTCCCACGAATTGCGCACACCACTCACCAACACCTTGGGAACTCTGGAAACATCCCTTCGTTACGATCAGGACCCAATCGAATGGCGTCACAGTATGGAAATAGCCGTTGATGAACTGAAAAAAGTAATCATCCTAACGAATGGTTTGCTTGGTCTGGCTAAGGTTACTGACGGAACTGTTGCCCTGACCGCCGTTCAGGTAGACGATTGCCTGCTTACGGCGATTGGGCAAGTACAAACCAAGTATCCGGGCCGAAGTCTGCCGCTCCAATTTGTAACAAGCGAGGATGAATCATTTACGGTGAAAGGCAATGCGACATTGCTGACTACTGCTTTTTTGAACGTGCTTGATAATGCCTGTAAATACTCGAGCGAACCGGTTGCTGTGCAACTTAAATCACGGGATGAGCAGATCATTGTGACCGTAACTGACCAGGGGAGAGGCATTTCGGAAACGGATGCCGTTCATATACTTGATCCTCTTTACCGAGGTGAGAATGTAAATGACGTGCCTGGTTACGGGATCGGTCTGGCTGTAACGCAGAAGATAATTGATCTACACCAGGGCAGTCTGCAAATCAGTTCGAATGTGAACAAAGGAACGTCCGTTACGATTAGTTTGCCCATTCAGCCGTGATTAGCTGGCTCTGCTTTAATTTCATTTTAATACATATAAATTTTAACGACCAAAAATACTTATTCACAATAGCGATGAAAAAGCAGAACCACGTTTATTGAAATGGTAACTATCTGATATACAGTATATTTCTTGTTTGTAAAAACAATTTAACTATGATTGGCTCCTTTAATAAAGAATTACAGATAGGCTACAAAGTCCATTAGAAATTAATAATATCGGGTCTGTACTTTGCCATTGGGACGAATAAAAGCGCAAAAGACGTGGGTTCATTTGACGCATTAGAATATAAAATATAATATTATTGATAAGGGGAGCGGTTTCTGCTATGTAACCGAGTTATACTTTAAATTTTTCTAATATCTTCTAATTTCCTTTTTACATCGTTTTAATACCGCTAAACTTCTTTTGTGTCAATAAACACAGACACAAGGTATGCAGCGTCGGTATTTCCCTTCGATTTTGCTATACGGCTTTGGGCTGGCACTGGCTCTTTCATTGGCGTTCAATGGGTTCCTGCTGTATGAGCAAAGCCACCAGCGAAGCATTTACGAATACGAACTGGGTAACTTAAGCCATTCGGTAGACGATGTGGTTTGGGAACAGCAGCTTTCTGAGTGTGAACGAGCCAATCAGCAAAAAGACAGTTTGCTTCGTCAATTAGAACAAGCTCCCAATGCCCCCCCGCCGGGCAAAGCGGTTGTAAGCCAGCGTACTGCTTCAAAGTAATACCATCTAATAATACAAACCCCTACTATTTAGCCATGTTACCTCAGGTTCTTATGAAAAGAATCCTCGTTCTCCTAAGCGTATGTGCCTTGTTTGGTACCATAAGCTGTTCGCACAAAGAAGAAGAAAAGGAAGAAGAAAAGGAATATTCGGTCACGAGTCCTCTGCTAAGAGACACGACGATCACGAATAACTATGTCTGTCAAATCCGCTCCATCCAGCACATCGAATTACGGGCGCTGGAAAAAGGGTATCTGCAAAAGATTTTTGTAGACGAAGGACAGTACGTCAAGAAAGGTCAGTTGATGTTTCAAATCCTGCCGGTGCAATACCAGGCGGAACTACAGAAAGCTGAAGCCGAAGCCAATTTTGCCAATGTTGAATTCAGAAACACAAAGCAACTCGCCGATAGCAACATTGTCTCAAAAAATGAATTGGCTCTATCAAAAGCTAAATTAGACAAAGCAAAAGCGGAAGTGTCTCTGGCACAAGTTCACTTAGGTTTCACGGAAGTAAGAGCACCGTTCGATGGGATCATGGACCACTTCCAGGTACGATTGGGTAGTCTGGTTGACGAGGGTGACCTGTTAACCACGCTTTCGGACAACAGCAAAATGTGGGTCTATTTCAATGTGCCGGAAGCGGAGTACCTGAACTACAAAACCCACGCTCAGCAGGAAAATCTGAATAGTGTAAACCTGCTGATGGCGAACCAACAGCTTTTTAAATACCCAGGCGTAGTACAAACGGTTGAGGCTGACTTCAACAACGAAACCGGTAACATCGCGTTCCGGGCTACCTTCCCGAACCCCAATAGCTTACTGAGACATGGTGAAACCGGCAACATTCAGATGACTTTGCCGATGAAGAACGCTATGATCATTCCGCAGAAAGCCACTTTCGAAGTACTGGAGAAAAAGTATGTGTATGTGATCACCAAGGACAACAAGATTCAGTCGCGAGAAATCACGATAGCCGCCGAAATGCCACACATCTTCGTTGTTGGGTCTGGTCTGAAAAAAGACGACAAGATCCTGTTGGAAGGATTACGTCAGGTGAAAGAGAATGAAAAAATTGCCTATAAGTATCAGCAGCCCGCTTCTGTCATCGCCAATCTGGGGCTGTACGCCGAGTAATCTGATCGTTTAAAAAAGCAGAAGACATGTTCACAAAATTCATTCGCAGGCCAGTATTCGCGATTATGATTTCGATCATGATCGTATTCATCGGCGTACTGGCTATCGAGAAACTTCCGGTTTCTCAATTTCCGGATATTGCCCCAACCACCGTAAACATATTTATTGACTATCCCGGATCGAGTGCGGACGTACTGGTTAAATCGACGCTGATTACGCTTGAACAGGCGATCAACGGGGTTCAGGACATGCGCTACATCGCTACGGATGCAACCAGCGCGGGCGAGGCTACTCTCCGGATTATTTTTGAACCGGGTACGGACCCGAACGATGCCGTTGTCCGGGTTAAAACCAGGGTTGACCAGGTAATGCCACTGCTGCCAGAACTTGTTCAGCGGGAAGGGGTTATTATCACACCTGTTCAGCCTAGTATGTTGATGTACGTCAACCTTTACGCCAAGGAGAAAGGTATTGACGAGAAATTCCTGTTCAACTACGCTACGGTTAAAATGATCCCTGAAATCCAACGGACAAAAGGGGTAGCCAGAGCGCAGATATTAGGTAGCCGCCGGTACGCCATGCGGGTGTGGTTAGATCCAGACCGTATGCGGGCCTACAACGTATCGGTGGAAGAAGTAATGAAAGCAATGGGTGAGCAAAGCATCATCGGGCGACCAGGCCGTCTGGGACAAAGCTCAGGTATTGCCGCTCAATCGCTGGAGTACGTGCTTACCTATAAGGGACGATACAGTGATCCGAAAGAGTACGAAGGAATTATTATCCGCGCCAACTCCGCCGGGGAAAGTATTCACCTGAGAGATATTGCCCGGGTTGAACTGGGTAGTGAATTCGTTAACATCTATTCCAATCTGGATGGTCACCCTTCAGCGGCTATCGTACTCCGTCAGAACTACGGTAGTAACGCCAGCGAAGTTATTGAAGAGGTAAAACAGAAGCTGGAGGTCATGAAAGCCTCTTTCCCGCCGGGCGTCGATTATAAAATCAGTTATGACGTTTCTCAATTCCTGGATGCGTCTATTGAGCAGGTAATCGATACACTACGGGATGCGTTTCTGCTGGTGGCCCTTGTCGTATTCCTGTTCCTGGGCGACTGGCGTTCGACGCTTATCCCGATTATTGCGGTTCCGGTATCGTTGATTGGCGCGTTCTTCGTGATTCAGGCGTTTGGGCTATCCATTAACTTGATCACGCTCTTTGCTCTTGTACTGGCTATTGGTATTGTGGTCGATGATGCGATTGTGGTGGTGGAGGCCGTTCACGCCAAAATGGAAGAAAAGCCTCATCTAAGTCCCTTCGGAGCGGTCAAACAAGTGCTTGGCGAAATCAGCGGAGCTATTATCGCGATTACGCTGGTCATGGTGTCGGTGTTCCTGCCCATCTCCTTTATGTCGGGACCGGTTGGTACGTTCTACCGTCAGTTCTCGATTACGATGGCAAGTTCCATTGTGATTTCGGCCTTGATCGCCTTGACGCTCACGCCGGTATTGTGTGCCATGTTATTGAAAAATCATCATGGACACGTTCAGAAGAAAAATCCGCTGACTCGGGCGATTGATAGCTTTAACCGGGGATTCGATAAGATGACCGGCTGGTACGTAGGCTTGTTAAAACTGATCGTTAACCGCCGAGTGATCACCTTCGCTATTCTGGCTGCGTTCTGCGCCGGTATTGTATACGAGAATCAGATTCTTCCCGCCGGATTTATTCCAAACGAAGACCAGAGTACGATCTATGCGATCATCCAGACCCCTCCGGGTACGACGCTCGAAAAAACGAATCAGGTTTCGCGATCACTTCAGAAAATTTGCGAAGAGGTTCCTGGAATTGAGTCGGTATCGTCGCTGGCCGGTTACGAGATCATGACTGAAGGTCGGGGTTCGAACGCTGGTACGTGTTTGATTAACCTGAAACCCTGGTCACAACGTGATAAGAACGTGAAGGAGATTATGGAAGAGCTAGAAGGTAAGTCCAGAAACCTGGGAGCGACCGTCGAATTCTTCGAACCACCAGCCATTCCTGGCTTTGGTTCATCGGGTGGTTTCTCGATGCGTCTGCTGGATAAGAACACCGATACGGACTATCGCGAGTTTGACAAAGTCAACAAGCAGTTCATGGAAGATCTGGGCAAACGGAAAGAGTTGACCGGCTTATTCACCTTCTTCGCGGCCAACTATCCGCAGTACGAACTGGAAATTGATAACAACCTGGCCATGCAGAAAGGCGTGTCTATCGGTAAAGCGATGGACAACCTGAACATCCTGATCGGTAGTACGTACGAACAAGGGTTCATTAAATTCAACCAGTTCTTTAAAGTGTACGTACAGTCCGATCCGAGCTTCAGAAGACTGCCATCTGATATTCTAAAGCTTTTCGTGAAAAATGACGCGGGCGAAATGGTGCCTTATTCAGCCTTCATGAAGTTGAAGAAAGGGCAGGGGCCTAACGAGATTACCCGGTTCAACTTGTACAACTCGTCGGCTATTCAGGGTTTACCAGCCAAAGGGTATACCACGGCAGACGCCATCAAAGCCATCCGGGAAGTATCTGCCAAGACCTTACCGAAAGGGTATGATATTGCCTTTGAGGGTCTTTCGTACGATGAATCGATGCGGGGTAACGAGACTTTGTATGTGTTCCTGATTGTGGTAGCCTTTGTGTACATGGTACTGGCTGCCCAATACGAAAGCTTCATTATTCCGCTCGCCGTCTTGACTTCGCTGCCGGTTGGGATATTTGGATCGTTCTTCCTGCTGAAGCTGATGGGGCTGGAAAACAACATCTACGCACAGATCGGTCTGATCATGCTGGTTGGTTTGCTGGGTAAAAACGCCGTACTGATCGTGGAGTTTGCTGTTCAGAAGCGACAGCAAGGTGAAACGATACTAGCCGCAGCCATCGAAGGAGCCAAGGTTCGTTTCCGCCCGATTCTGATGACCTCGTTCGCTTTCGTAGCTGGTCTGATTCCGCTGATCCTCGCCAGGGGAGCCGGTGCCATCGGTAACCGCACGATTGGTGCCTCTGCCATGGGTGGTATGATATTTGGAACCGTCTTTGGGGTCGTTATCATCCCCGGTTTGTACTACATATTCGGTAGTCTGGCTGATGGCCGGAAGCTGATTAAGGGGGAAGAGGATGAATCTCTAACCGAAAATCTGGTCCATCAATTAGACTCATTTCCTGTAACAGAAGAAAGTACTGATCATGCTTAAGAGGCTTATATACAGATGTCTGGGAGTAGCTTGCATGCCGTTGCTAATAACGGCATGTAAAACCCCGGCACTGGTTACAAAAACAGAAAACAGATCCGTTCCTGTGAGCTACAACAACTCACAGGACTCTACCAACACCGGAAAGGTTAAGTGGCGAGATTTTTTCACCGACCCCAATCTGGTAGCTCTTATTGACACGGCGATAAGAAACAACCAGGAACTGAACATTACGGCTCAGGAGATTCAGATTGCCAGCAACGAAATAAGAGCCAGACAAGGGGAATATCGCCCCTTCGTTGGACTCAGAGGGGGAGCGGGCGTTGACAAAGTTGGTCGCTATACGCTTTTGGGCGCAGCGCAGGCTAACGCAGAAATGAAGCCGGGTAAAGAGATTCCTGATCCGCTGCCGAATTATTACGCAGGGCTCTACGCTAACTGGGAGGTCGATATCTGGCATAAGCTACGCAACGCCAAAAAGGCGGCCATCAACCGGTATCTGTCGAGCAACGAGGGAAGAAATTTCACGATCACGAACATCATCGCTGAGATTGCAACGTCGTACTACGAGTTGTTGGCGCTCGATAACCAGTTGGCGATTGTCAGACAGAACATCGATATTCAGAACAATGCGCTCAGAATAGTAAGGCAGCAAAAAGAAGCGACCCGGGTTACTGAACTGGCTGTGCGTCGATTTGAAGCGCAGGTGCTGAACACGCAGAATCTTCAGTACAACATTTTGCAACGGATTGTGGAAACAGAAAACCGGATCAATTTTCTGGTAGGTCGTTATCCGCAGCCGGTTGTTAGAAACTCGCAGAATTTCAACACGTTGGTACCTACTACGATCCAGGCCGGAATTCCATCGCAGCTACTGGCCAATCGACCTGACATCAGACAGGCCGAACAGGATCTGGCAGCCGCTAAGCTGGATGTTAAAGTAGCCAAAGCGCGGTTCTACCCATCACTCGGAATTTCCGCTGGTATTGGTTATCAGGCATTCAACCCGGCGTACATCCTGAAAACGCCTGAATCATTACTTTTTTCGCTGGCTGGCGACATTGCTGGTCCGTTGATCAACAAGAATGCGATCATCGCCACGTATTACAGTGCTAACGCCCGGCAGATTCAGGCCGTTTACAACTACGAGCGTACGATTCTGAACGCGTACATTGAGGTTGCCAATCAACTGTCAAAGATTAGTAATCTGGAAAAGAGTTACGACGTGAAATCGAGAGAGGTGGAAGCACTTACCCAATCGATCAACATCTCGAATAACCTGTTCAATTCCGCGCGGGCTGAATACTCAGAAGTATTGTTTACCCAACGCGATGCATTGGAATCGAGATTTGACCTAGTCGAAACCAAAATGCAGCAAATGACGGCCATGGTTAATATCTACCGGGCGTTGGGTGGCGGCTGGCAATAGTGTCTGCCAAGTAATTGTTAATGAAATAAGCCTAGAAGACTATCAGTTCTTCTAGGCTTATTTTTTTGCGGCATTAAATCTAGTGGCTGTCTAAAGACCTAACTTTTTACCGGCGTTGTAGCGTGTTATTTTGTCAACGCGTGTATAACGCTGGATCATTGTACTCGTTTTGTGCTTGGTCTGTTGCATGATCTCCAGATCATCAGCACCGTTCAGTTTGGCAATCGTGACAAAGGAGGCTCGAAGCGAGTGGGCTGAATAGTCATCACCCAGATAGTGTTTAACAATCCGGGCTACGCTCTTGTCCGACAACCGCTCGTTGGTGAGTCTAACAAAACCCGGCTCTGAACCCTTGCGCAGGCGGACGAGTAGGGGACCCCGTTCGGGACGTTGGTTCATCCAGTGACGAAGCGTTTCGATTGGGCACAAGTCAGGATCCGGGTGGCAGAAAAGGGCCTTTTCTTCGTGATCGCCGTATTGGTTAGTCTTACTTTTTCCCAAGCGGATAATGGCCCCTTCGGCTGAGAAAGTCAGATCTTCAAGATTGAGCGCTACCAGTTCGGAACGGCGAAAAGCACCCGTAAAGCCAAGCAGCAACACCAATTTGTCGCGCAACTGCTGTAATTCGTTCACGTCTAATCGTTGAATAACCGAGCGAAATTCATCAATGGAAAAGGCGGGGGCCTGGTGCTGACGAACGCCAATGGTGCGTCGAATACCTTCCAATACCGTCTGTACGTGGCGATCCTGTGCGGGAAAGTCAGCGTTTTGCAAGTGATGTAATTTGCGAATCGCTGACAATCGCCGTTGGATTGTAGCCCATTTGTCGGTTTCGGCGGTAAAGGCTAAGTACGCACAAAGCGCTTCAGGCGATATCGGTAACGGTAGTTGCTGGTGATCGGTACACCACTGGCGATAATGGCGCAGGTCAGCAGCGTAAGCGCGTCGCGTGTTTGCCGAGCCTTCCAGACCGGATTGAAAATAGTCCGCTACTTTACTTCGCAGATGCGATAAGTTATTGCTCAAGGCTGATGCTTGCACGGGTACTATTTCGGATTTGCTGCGCTTTTTAGCGTCCGGTCTGTTTTTCATACAGCGAATATATACGTAAAAATCTAGTCAGTAAACTTCACGGACTAGATGCAATATAACGGCTTCTTCTGACTGCTTCGACTCAAACTTGTCGCATTTCTTCAATACTGCGTTTAGTAGCCGCTCTACTTTTGTACAGTAATTAACATTTCTTCTAAACACCAGTACTCATGAAAAAAGCAATGAACAATCCGTGGCAATGGCAGGACCAGCTCGGCTACGCGCAAGGTGTCGAAATCGCCCATGCAACCCATACACTGTATTGTGCCGGACAAGCGGCTATGGATGCGCAGGGACAGCCCGTCGAAACGGATATGAACGGTCAGATCAGATTAAGCTTCGACAATCTTGAAACGGTGTTACAAAACGCTGGCTACTCAATGACGAATGTTGTACGGTTGAATTTTTATACAACTTCGATTGAGCAGTTTTTCGCGGCTTACGGTCAGATAATCCATCGGCTAAGTACGGCGGGCTGTACACCAAGCAGCACATTGGTCGAAGTGAAAGCATTGGCCTTTCCACAACTTATGGTCGAGCTGGAAGCAACCGCAGTCCGATAGTTTTTCGACATGTGCAAACAGAATAATTTTCCCGTGAGCCCCTGTCGCCTGTGTATGGGCCGGAAAGCCTGTGGCGGTGTAACCACACAGGATTTTTCAGAAGTCGCCGTGAAGGTGCTCACTCAGAGCAATCAAGCAACAAAATCATTCGCTAAGTCACAAAACCATGCAAGAACAACGGTATAACGTGTTTAATCAGATTCACAAAGGATTGCGGGGTATGCTTTACGATACAGCTACTCGCTTACAGCAAACCGATTTCGCGCAGCCAGAAGCCGCCAAACGAATCGATCAGTTGGAACAGGTGTTACACTTTTTTGACGAACATGCCGAAAATGAAGACAACTTCATTCTACCGCACATCCGGAAGCACAACGCTCAGTTGATTGACGAGCTGGAACAGGACCACGACATTGATCATCGGTTGACTCAGACGTTGTTTGAGCAGATTCGGGAATGGCGAACCAGCACATCAGCAGCGCAAAAACAGGCCATCGGCCAACGGCTTCTATTTGCGTTCTCTGAGTTCATTGCCTTCAACCTTTACCACATGAACAAGGAAGAGAATGTGCTGATGTACCTACTCTGGAAGCATTATAGCGACGGCGAAATCCGACAGATGGAAGGGGAGATCCTGAAATCCATTCCGCCCCAGACGCTAATGGCCGAAAGCCGTTGGATGATGCGCTCGATCAATGATACGGAAGTAATCGAGTGGTTAGCCGGTATTAGACAAGGCGCTCCAACAGAGGTGTTTAACAGCTTTGTGCGCATGGCCGAAGAAGAATTACCGGTGGAGCGGCTCACAAACGTGCAACGAGCTTTGGCCATTGTCTGACCGTTTGCACACATGTCGCTTTTTTTCAATCGCGAATGAAGTAGCTTATCTACATTTACAGAATCACGCGCTACAACACGACGATACGAATGAACACGAGTTACGAAGAAATTAAGCCATCACCAGCCCTACTGCCCTTCGTGGAATGCTATTGGCTGCATTATTTCGAGACTAGCAGCAATGAAGAATCGCCCGTTCAGCGTTGCCTGCCTTTTGGCGCGATGGAACTGATTATGCACTTGGATGATAACCGGGCTCATGTGTTGTTCGATACGTGTTGGCAGAAACTTCCCCAGGCTTTCTTCGTCGGACTTTATCGGGATACGGTACAGTGGAAACCGGTAGGGACGGGTCGCAAATTTGGTATCCGGCTTAAACCCGAAAGCCTGCTCCAACTTTTCAACGTACCGGTAGCGTCGCTGTTCAATAATTTCACCGACCTGGAAAGCTTCTTCGGCAAAAGTATCAATCGGTTAATCGATGACGTATATGGGTTGCCGGATATTCAGTCGGTTGTTCAGGTAGTGGAACGATTTCTGCTGACTCAATTCAAAAATCTAAACGCCGAGCGGAATTACGTATTTGAAGCAACTCGGGTAATTCGTCAGGCAAAAGGAAATTTGTCGATTGAATCGCTAAGTGAGCATCTGGCAGTCAGTAAGCGACAGTTAGAGCGTAGCTTCAAAAATAGCTACGGCACTTCGCCCAAGATGTACCAGCGAATTATCCGCTTTCGCAACGCGTACGAGTCATTCCAGCAAACGTCCAGAACGCCTAACTGGCTGGATATTTCGTACAATTTTGGGTATTCGGATCAGGCGCATTTTATCCGGGACTTTAAAGAGTTTTCCAATGAAGTGCCTACCCTGGTTTATCAGGATACAGAACAATACTTTCGGCGTCCTGCAAAGCATAGCACCGCAAGGCGTGTCTAGTGTCGGGAAACGCGCTCAACGACCGTTTTAAGGTTTATCAATCGGTTTACTTTTTTATTTTCTACCAGACAAATGGTCTGCCTGATTGATCAGCCGCAGACCACAGCAATCGTTTTTTCTTTATAAAACTAAACACATGATGAAATGGATGTATCTGGCGGCTACAGCCGCTGTGGGGTTGGCTTGTGCCTTTACCACGCATAGCAATACCCCAACTCCCCCCAAACGAACGGGGCATCAGCCTAAGCAATCGAGCCAAGGCGAGTTGGTTAAACGAGGGCAGTACCTGGTTACGATCATGGGTTGTGCGGACTGCCATGCACCGAAAAAAATGACTCCCAAAGGACCCGCACCCGACATGGATCGCTTTCTTTCCGGGTACAACAGCGACATACCCTTGGGAACGTACGACAAAGACCTCGTTAAAACGGGTCAGTGGGTATTGTTCAACGGGCAAAATACGGCTTTCATCGGTCCTTGGGGAGTATCGTTTGCCGCCAATCTGACCCCGGACGAAACGGGTATCGGAAACTGGTCGCTGGAGCAGTTCAACAAAGCCATGCGGCAGGGCAAGTTCAGAGGAGTGGATAACAGTCGGCCCTTGCTGCCGCCCATGCCCTGGCCCAACTACACAGCGATGACGGATGCCGATATGCGGGCGGTGTTTACCTACTTAAAGTCGCTTAAACCGGTTTCGAATCCCGTACCAGCTGCTATTCCACCTGCGCCCTAATTGACAAAATATAGTAGACAATCTCTTATAATGACAACAAATCTAATGAATCGTTTATCAATGTTTAACTGGCGGTCCATCCTTTACGGACTGCTTTTAATGATCGCTTCGTTTGCTACAGATAACAGCGCTGTAACAGCCCGGACCCATACGGATAATCATTCTGCTTCGTTCGTCGGGGTGCGCTGGCAGTTGGCTTCCTTTACACTTGATCAGTCAACTGATATGAATGGAGACAGTAAGCCAGACACCGATCTGACTCAATTTCTCAGACCCTGCGATCTGGACAATGGACTCGTTTTTGAGCCTACCGGTAAGCTAACAGAAGACATCGGCACACTCGATTGTATCCATCAGAAAGCCACCATCAATAAGCCGAGTAGGGGATGGTCGTACGATGGCGAAACGAAAATACTTCGTCTGATCGGTGAAGATAAGAGCGTTTCGGAATGGACTGTTCTGGAATCGCTACCAAAATCATTAAAAGTGAAGGTTGTGATTACAGAGGAAGGTCAACCGCTGACCGCAACGATGATCTGGGAGCATTTATAACACTACACACCAATGATTTACCTCTTGAAAAAGTTACGCGTACGAAAAACGAAGCGCCTTAAACGGGTATCATCGCACGTTCGGTCGCAAGTCTGGTGGGGTCACGAGTAAGTAGCCTGCCCATACGAAACGTTAAGCCGGGGTTTCATACTGCCTTTATAACCATAAAAGGCAGTATGAAACCCCGGCTTGTTTCCTTATTGGTTAGACAGCCAAAAAGTAAGCCGCTTCGGCCTGTTAGTCCTGCATGAGAAATAGGTTTTTCGCTCTAATTGCCACTGCTTCGCTACTAGCAGTAACTCAGCCGGTTGTGTCACAGAAAACGACAAGCGACCGAGCCCGTATAGCAACCGAAATGGAGAAATCCATCCGTACGGAAATGCTCAACGACTGGTATCCTCAAGCAATCGATAAGGAGTATGGCGGGTTTCTGAGCACCTTTACGTATGACTTCAAGCCGACTGGCGCTCAGGACAAAATGATTGTGACGCAGGCCCGTCATACCTGGACAAACGCCAAAGCGGCTGAGCGTTACCCGACCGTTGCGCAGTACAAAAGTAACTCGAAACATGGGTTTCAGTTTCTCCGCGACGTGATGTGGGACAAGCAGTACGGTGGTTTTTACAACTTGGTTGACCGGAAAGGTACCGTCAAAGGAACGGGAAATAAGGAGGCTTACGGAAATGCGTTTGGCCTTTATGCCCTGAGTGCTTACTACCACATGTCGGGTGATACAGCAGCATTGAACCTGGCGAAAAAATCGTTTCGCTGGCTCGAAGAACACAGCTACGATCCGGTCCATAAAGGCTATTTTCAGCATTTAGGCCGGGATGGTACACCCATCAAACGGAATGCTTCGGTACCGTCGACCTCGGATCTGGGTTATAAAGACCAGAACAGTTCGATTCATTTGCTGGAAGCGATCACAGAGCTGTATACCGTCTGGCCCGACCCGCTGGTGCGCGAACGGCTGGACGAAATGCTTCGGCTAATCCGCGATGTTATCACGACGCCAAAAGGAAATCTAGTCTTGTTTTTTCAACCAGACTGGACGCCTGTATCATTTCGCGATTCTTCCGAAAGCGTCGTGTTGAAACACCGGAATTTGGATCATGTTTCCTTCGGTCATGACGTAGAAACGGCTTACCTGATGCTTGAAGCTTCGCACGTGCTCGGTCTGAAAAATGACACTAAAACGCTGGAAGTAGGCAAACGAATGGTTGACCACGCGTTGGCGAACGGCTGGGATAAACAAGTGGGGGGCTTCTACGATCAAGGGTATTATTTTAGAGACAAACCCGGTATGACCATTATTCGGGAAAGCAAAAACTGGTGGTCGCAGGCCGAAGGGCTTAACACGCTGCTGCTCATGGCAAACAGGTTTCCGAACGACTCCATGCAGTATTTCAATAATTACAAGCTGCTATGGGGGTACTGCCAAAAATACCTGATCGATCATCAGTACGGCGACTGGTACGAAGAAGGACTTGACAAAGACCCTGAGCGCCGAACAGCCTTAAAAGGACATATCTGGAAAGCGACTTATCATACGTACCGAGCCTTAGCAAACTGCGTTGACCAATCGAAGACAAAAGGGGTAGAGCATTCAACCCACAAATAAAAACAAACAGGCCGCTTTCTCGTGAAAGACGGCCTGTTTGTTTTGCTGCTAACGGGCATTTAGGTTAGTCACGCTTGCTCATACAATGTATTCAGCGAAGAAATCATTTCCTTAACAGGAACAGAGTTGTATTTTCGGCGAGTCATCCATCGAGAAAACGCATGAAAAATAGATTGTTCATCGTAAGTGCCTTACTTATCGTCGCTGTTGTTTTTGGATGCGCGGTAAGTCGTCGTACTAAAAAAAGCAAGGAGAAGTCTATCGTAACCGGGGCCGATCAGCCGGATCAGTACGTACCGTATTTAACAGGGAAACGGGTCGCTATACTGGCGAATCAGACTTCCATTATCGGCAAAAAACATCTGGTTGACAGTTTGTCGGCGTTGGGCGTCAACATTGTAAAAATATTCGGTCCGGAACATGGATTTCGGGGCAAAGCCAGTGCGGGTACTTCTGTAGCGGATGAAACCGATAGTGCAACGGGCATACCCGTTATTTCACTTTACGGTAAGAAAAATAAGCCTTCGAAGGAAGATCTTGCCAATGTGGACATCCTGGTATATGACCTCCAGGATGTAGGTTGCCGTTTTTATACGAATATCAACGCGCTGGTTCGGGTGATGGAAGCGTGTCAGGAGAACAACAAAGAGTTGATGATCCTCGACCGGCCCAATCCTAACGGCTATCTTATCGACGGCCCAATCCTGGACATGCAGTTTAAGTCGGGTATCGGTATGTTCCCAATTCCGATGGCGCACGGATTGACGGTCGCCGAATTTGCCCAGATGGCGAACGGTGAAGGATGGCTTACCAACAAGGTAAACTGTAAGCTCAAAATTGTCAAGGTTGCTAACTACGCCCATGACATGCCGTACACGCTGCCAGTTCCGCCCTCGCCAAACCTGAATACCCAACAGAGTATACTCTTGTATCCGTCCACCTGCTTATTTGAAGGAACGTATCTGAATCACGGACGCGGTACTCATTTTCCCTTCACAGTAATCGGAAGTCCTGAATTGAAGGGCATCTATTCATTTTCGTATACCCCGACTTCCATTAAAGGCATGGCTGAGACTCCGCTGTTTATGGATCAGGTTTGCTACGGCCTCGATTTGCGCGCCTACGACACCAGCCTGTTGCGGAAGAAAAAGCAGGTTAATCTTCAATGGCTGATGGAACTGTATAAGGCTCACCCCCAGAAAGAGAAGTTTTTTGATTCAAAGCTAAGTAAGGAAATGGGCGTGATTGAAAGGCTGGTGGGCAACGGTTTGTTTCGCAAGCAAATCATGGAAGGAAAATCCGAGAAGGAAATACGGGCAAGCTGGGAGCCCGGTCTAAGCGCGTACAAGAAGATGCGGGAGAAGTATTTGCTTTATCGTTAATCCATACGCTTTCACTCAACATTGTTAACGGTAGTAGTTGCTGATCTTACTCGCACAACTACCGTTAACAAAGCGAGTACAGGCGCTAGGTGATTTCAAGAGTAATTTTCCCCACAAAATCATCAGTTTCCAGCATCTGATGCGCCGGGCCGACTTGTTCCAGCGGAAACGTCTGCGCGATAAGCGGACGAAGTTTTCCGGATTCTACCAGATCTTTGACGTGCATCAGATCGGGAGCATTCGCACTGACAATTACAAGCTTCATGCGTGGTTTTGCCAAATCGATTAGCGACGAGACCGCACTGGCAAAATCGGTTGCGTCGGGTTTTGTGGTTACCAACAAACCGTCAGGGGTTAAGCTGTCTTCCACGTCCGAGAAGGTAAGTTTGCCAGCCGCATCAAAAATAAGCGCGTAACGATTGTCTTTCGGGATGGGCTCCGTTTCGTAATTAATTACCTGATCACAGCCTAGCTCACGTGCGGTTTCTGCATGATCACCCTGGCACGTTCCCGTTACTGTAGCGCCCAAACTTTTGGCAATCTGAACGGCAGCTACGCCAACGCCACCCGTACAGCCATTGATCAATACCTGATCGCCTGATTTCAACTCGCCTTCTTTCAGTAAACCTTGCCAGGCCGTCAGGGCGGTTGTCGGTAAACTCGCGGCTTCCGTGAAGCTAATAGTTTCAGGCTTTAAAGCCGCCACATCAGCATCCACAGCCACCAGTTCGGCATACGTATGACCCGCCATCGGGCTCTTGCACCCAAACACCTCGTCACCTGCTTTGAAGCGGCTGCTTCGCGATTCAACGACTGTACCCGCGAAATCGCAGCCAATAATTTGCTCACCGAACAGACCGGAAACTAATCGCATCTTTCCTTGACGTACAAGTACATCGACTGGGTTTACGGAAGAAGCACGGTTTCGAATCAGGATTTGTCCGTCTTCGATGGTGGGTGCGTCAACTTCTTTAATTTTAAATTCGCTGGGGTCGCCATAGTGTTCGAGAACGGCTGCTTTCATGATGATATTCGGGTTTGTTTCGTTGAGCCTGATTTATTCGGGTTCTAATTGTTCGCTCTTACAGCAGTTTATCCGGAGTAATGGGTAACTCACGGATGCGTTTGCCCGTAGCATGGTAGACCGCATTGGCGATGGCCGCTGCCAGCCCAATCATACCGATTTCGCCCAGTCCTTTAGCGCCCATCGGGTCAATAATAGGATCGGGTTTGTCGATGAGAATAACGTCGATATCCGGTGTGTCAGCGCAAACGGGGACGTGGTATTCAGCCAGATCCTTGTTCATATACCGACCGTAGCGATGATCCATGACGCCATCTTCCATCAGGGCCATGCCGAGGCCCCAGATGACCGAGCCAAGTACCTGGCTACGAGCAGTTTTGTGGTTCATGACCCGTCCCGCATCAACCGCCGAAACCACGCGTGTTACCTTCACCATACCGGTTGCCGGATGCACATGTACTTCCACGAAGTTGGCACAGAACGATTTACCCGAAAATTTTTCGACCTCCGGGCCGCTTTTCGCTTCCTGCTGGACTTCCAGTTCGGGTAATTTGTTTTGCTTGAGAACGTCTATGTACGACACATGGGCCGAGCCATTTTTCAAACGAATTGTCGTGCCCTCGAACACCAGATTACTTTCAGCCGCTTTATACAAGGCTGTTCCTTCTTTGTTGACCGCCAACTGGGCCAGTCGCTGTTTCAATGCTACACACACGTCATGCACCGCCGAACCAACCGAAATCACCGTGTGAGATCCGAACTGGGGTGGTGCCTGTGGAAACATTGAATTGCCCAGCTCGACTTTTATTTTTTCGGAAGCTATTCCGGTCAAGTCCGAGGCAATCTGGTTCAGAACGGTGTACGTACCGGGTCCTGTGTCGGCACTTCCTGTCTGAATCGTCAGCGTACCATCCGCTTTTAATGTTGCACGAGCGGCTGCCGGACTGCGTTCCGATTTATATATCCCCGAACTCATTCCCTGTCCGACCAGCAATTCACCCGATCGCATAGAGCCCGGTAGCGGGTTACGCTTACTCCACCCGAACCGTTCGGCTCCTCGCTCGTAACATTCTTTCTGAAACTTGCTCGACCAGGGCTTGTTCTTTTCGGGGTCTACCTCGGCGTAGTTTTTCAGTCGCAGGGCAATAGGGTCCATGGTCAGCGCGTAGGCGAGTTCGTCCATCGCCGATTCCAACGCAAATGAACCGCTGGTTTCGCCGGGGCCGCGCGTCCAGCAGGGCGTACTTACATCGAGCGGTACAAGCCGGTACGTTGCCGTAAGATTCGGACACCGGTAGGAAGATTTGGTTGGGTGCAAAATACGTTCCGTAAATTGCTCGTAACTCGACGTTAAGCCATACGCTTCGTGGGTAATGCCAATTAGCGTTCCATCGGCTGCGGCTCCGATCCCCACTTTCTGAATGGATCGGGGCCGGTAGCCAACCATATTAAACTGTTGATCGCGTTTTAACGAAACCTTTACCGGACGGCCTATCTTTTTAGCACCTAAGATAGCCGCCATTTCCTGCGGCCAGATGCGCGACGAACTCCCGAAAGCTCCACCCACAAAAGGCGAATGAAGTTGAATATTTTCTTCCTTCAGGTTAAAGGCTTTCATCAAATCTTTCTGCGCCAGCTTTACGCCCTGTGATTTGTTGTAAACGGTGAGTTTGTCGTCACCTTCCCACACGGCTGTGGCGGCATGGGGCTCCATCGGGTTATGGACGTGAACGGGGGTGTGGTATGTTTGTTCAATCGTAACCGGCGCGGTTTTGTAGGCGTCTTTAGCGCCCCGCGAGTAATCGTCCGGGCGTTCGGGTTTAATCGCTTTGGCCAGGTTATTTTTGGTGCTGGTCTCGTGCGGTTGTTCCTGATAGTGTACCTGCACCAGTGAAGCCGCGTGGGTAGCCCGCTCAAACGTGTCGGCGATAGCGAGCGCAACCGGCTGATTGTTGAAGTAAATGCGGTCGTCGTAGAAAACACGAAACTCCTGCCCGAATACCCTCGACTGAGAATTATCGGTTCCGGCTTCATAACCGGGCACTTTAGGCGCATTTTTGTACGTCATAATGGCCAGCACACCCGGCGCTTTTTCGGCTGCCTGCGTATCAATACGGGTAATACGACCTTTAGCAATTGTGCTGGTTACCAGTACTCCGTAGGTGACATTCGGTAAATTATATTCAGCCGCGTATTTGGCGCCACCCGTTACTTTTAGCTGACCATCTACCCGGTTTAATGGATTGCCAATTGATACTTTGTCAAATGCTGTCTCGTCCATAATTGATCTCAGCCTAAACCGGCGGCTGTTTTTAAGGCCTCTACGATAGCTTTAGGGGCCATCTTTACTTTAAAAGCGTTGTGTTCGTAAGCTTTGGCACCCTGCATGGCAATTGTTGCCGCCTGCTCAAACGTAGCCGTCGTAGCGGGTTTTCCTTGCAGCGCTTTTTCCGCTTCGGTTAGCCGCCAGGGTTTATGAGCTACTCCACCCATCGCCAGCCGGGCTTCCCGAATCGTTGATCCGTTCAGGTCAAGGGCAGCGGCCACCGACACCAGCGCAAAGGCGTATGAATTTCGGTCGCGGACCTTCAAGTAATGTACATGCTTAGCAAACGCATTATTCGGAATGTCAACGGCCACGATCAATTCACCACGATCCAGATTCGTATCAATTTGCGGTGTATCGCCCGGAAGACGGTGAAAATCAGTGAACGGAATCCGCCGGTCACCCTTCGGGCCGGATACAAGCACTGTTGCGTCTAAGGCCGCCAGCGCGACGCACATGTCGCTGGGGTGAACGGCGATACAGGAAGAAGTACGCCCCGTCGATGCTGTTTCGGTACCCCAGATGGCGTGTATCCGGTTATACCCTTCCAACGCGCCACAGCCAGAGCCGGGTTGTCGCTTGTTGCAGGGCATAGCTGTATCATAGAAGTAATAGCAGCGGGTGCGTTGCAGCATATTACCGCCTACGGTAGCCATATTTCTAATTTGCGCCGATGCTCCTGCGTTGAGCGCCTGTGCCAGTAACGGTTGTTTTTCCAGTACCAGTTTACTGTCGGCCACCTCGCTGTTTAACGCCAGCGCCCCAATTCGAAGCGTGTTCCCTTGTTGCTCAATGGTTCGAAGCGTCAGATTATTAATATCGACAAGTGTTTTTGGAGCCGCTATTCCATGCTTCATCAGGTCGATAAGGTTTGTACCGCCCGCAATGAACTGAGCCGTCGGTTCTTTGACCAGTGCATCAATGCTGGCCTTTTGCGTGGCCGGCTGCGTGTATTGAAAGTTGTTCATACTTTTTGACCCCCCTGTTTAACTTCCTTAACAGCCTCGACGATACCCTCATACGCGCCACAGCGACAGATATTGCCACTCATGTATTCCTTAATTTCGGCATCTGAATTCGCGTGTCCTTCCCGGATACACCCCACCGCCGACATGATCTGGCCGGGCGTGCAATACCCACACTGAAAACCATCGTGTTTGATAAAGGCCGCTTGCATGGGATGCAAATGCGCCGATCCACTGGCCTCGGCTTTGGCTAATCCTTCAATCGTGGTAATCTTTTTTCCGTTTTGCATGACCGCAAAGCTCAGACAGGCTAGCGCTCGTATGCCGTTGATGTGTACCGTACAGGCTCCGCATTGTCCGTAATCGCAGCCTTTCTTCGTGCCAGTCAGATCGAGTTGTTCGCGCAGCAGGTCCAGGAGGGTCACGCGTGGTTCGACGTGTAGTGTACGCGAAGTACCATTGATGTCAATGCGTATCGATACCGTATCGGCCTGGGGAGGATTGAGTCCATTCATTTCGGCAGCGTTTACTAAAGAGGAAGGAGATAACGCATAAGCCGTTAGTAACGAAGAGTGTTTCAAAAAGTCACGGCGTGTTTCCTGAGAATGCCCTTCTTCGTTATCGATCGGTGAATCGGGTGGTCTGTTTTCCATACTGGCTAACGTTTATTCATAAAGCACAAAGTGCCCATGCAGGTTTAGCCTGACAGCGAAATGTTATTGTACAGATCGACTAAATCGACTTACCGTCTTTTTCGAAAAACGGCAAGCGCTGTTCAGTAAGCATCTAGATACCTACTGAACAGCGCTTGCCGTTTTGGACCTGAATCGATTTGCTTTACATTATCGAGTGCGTGGATCTGGCTTCGTTTCCACCTGGAATTCGTGTGGTGGTTCCGCGCCCTGAAGGTACTTTACAAAATAATCCCACCGCCGACGCATCATGTAGGGAGTGTAGCTTCCAAAACCGTGGGCACTGTTTGGAAAAATCACCAGGTCATAATCCTTGTTGGCTTTTTCAAGTGCCTCAACAACCAATAATGTATTGTAAGGCGGCACGTTGTCGTCCATCATCCCGTGGGCCAGCATTAGTTTACCCTTTAGATTTTTGGCGTAGTTCTGGTTTGCCTGTGCTTCATAATCGACAGCAGACGTTAACCCGTTGTAGCGTTCGCCCCAGTCGTCCTCGTAGTTCCGATTGTCGTGGTTGCCCGATTCAGAAATACCTACTTTAAAGAAATCGGGGTAGCGAAACATGGCTGTGGCCGTGGCAAACCCCCCACCCGAATGACCCCAGATACCAACCCGGCTGGTATCGATGTAAGCATACTTTTGAGCGAGTTGCTGAATGCCGGTAATCTGATCGGTTAATGTATTGGTCGACATGTTGCCATAGCTCATGTCGTGAAAACTTTTTGAGCGCAACGGATTGCTGGTGCCTTCGATTTCGACAACGATAAAGCCAAGCTCGGCTAGTGCCTGGTTGTCTTTTCGGGCCGCCGAAAACGACCAGTTTCCTACACTACCACCTTGTGGACCAGGGTAAATATAATCGACAACGGGGTACTTCTTCGCCGGGTCGAGACGGGTTGGTTTGTACATAAGGCCATACAGGTCGGTTTTACCGTCGTATGCTTTTACCGTAATGGGAACGGGCGGTTGCCAGCCAGTAGCCGTCAATCGGGAAATATCCGTTTTTTCCAGATTTGTAATCAGCTTACCATCCATGTTTCGCAGCACGACAGTAGGAGGGACGTCCGGTTTGGAATAGCTATCAACGAAATAGCTACCCGATGGCGAAATACTGACCTGATGATTTCCTTCTTCGGGGGTCAGAACGGCGAAGTTTTTTCCGTCAAAACCGATTTTGCAGAGTTGGCCGAAATAAGGATTAATGGCTTGCCGTCCGTTTGCTATGAAATACAGCAACCGTTTTTTCTCATCGACCTTCAACAGCCGGGTAACCAGCCAGTCGCCCTTCGTAATCTGGTTTTTTAGCTTGCCCGTTGCCGCGTCGTACAGATAAAGGTGTCCCCAGTTGTCGCGTTCGGAGAACCAGATAAACTCGTTTGACTTGTCCAGATAACGCCAGTTGATGGCTCCCCAACCGGATTCATACTGCGTAGGAACTGTTTCTTCGAAAATCTCCCGGACAGAGCCCGTTGCCGCATCGGCCATACGAATTTTTTCCTGCTTGTGATCGCGTGACGTAGACACAAACGCCAGTTTCGACGCATCGTCAGTCCAGTTCACATCGTCGAACGTGCCGCTGCTGGCGATGTCGTCGCTTAGGGTTGCCCGGTGGGGGTCTGCCGGAATCTGCAACTGAATTACTTTGGGATTATCGACCTCAATGATAACGCGCTGGATCGTGGCAATATCCTTATCACCCGGTAGCGGGTACTTCCATTGCTTGAGCGTTGGCTTTCCTACGTTGGTCGTTACCAGATACATGTCACTCACCTGACGCTGATCCTGCTTGAACGTAGCGATCTTTTTCGAATCGGGCGACCACGCCAGAATTGCTCTGTCGCTCGATTTCCAGCCGGCGTTGTCGGTTGCGTAGCCGAAATCCTTAACACCGTCGGTTGTCAACTGGGTTTGTGTACCGGTTTGCACATCGCGAACCCATAAATTGTACTCCTTGATGTAAGCCGCCCGCTTTTTGTCCGGCGATAGCACTTCGATACCCGTTCCGCCCCGGCGTCTCCCGGCGTCGTTGTCAGGCTGGGTTTTTTGGGGTGCCGAGTCGGCTGTAAGTTGGTAGGTCTTTAGATCACAGAGCCACGGCTTGCCGTCGGCCTGGAACGAAACAGATTTACCATCGGGCGAAAAACTGATGCTTTGAAAAGGCAGCATGGCCGCTTCGTACGTCTTACCCGTTGCCTTCGACAAGGCATCGGCCAGTTTTTGGTGATCGAACGCGGCTGAACGCGTTCCCTTAGCAGGATCGACCAGGATAAACTCGCTTCCTTTGGCCGTCAGATCCCGGTACCAAAACCGATCTCCGGCAAACCAGTTGGGCCGCACACTACCATGATCAACTAGTTGCTCGGCGTTGGATGATAGAAAGCGTTGGGCCTGCTGGTAATCCGTAGTGGTTAATTGGGGACGTTGCTGCGCCTGCGCTGAGGCAAATAGCAGAAACGGTATACCGGTAAGCAAAAACTTATTCATGGTTGATGAGGAAAATGACGACAGACGCGCAGAGCGTCCCCGCACGTTAAAACAAGTAAGCAACAAAAATAAGCTAAGCCTTTTATAAACGGTCAGTGTTGGAGCGCTATGGCAAAATATTGTAGCCCATTTGTGCGAAAGATAAGAATCGCATAGGGTATAACAGCAGGCTACTTTTACGAAAAGTATCGCTCTGTCGTATAATTCAGGAGCGTTTCGGAACAGGGTGGTAAAAATCAGGTTGTAACCGTATGAATGAACAACCTTCTGGCCGACAGTGGAAAACCCTCGAAATAGCCGTTGATCAATTCCGGCAACGAATGGAACGGATCGCTGGCAGTAGCTCTGGAAATGGTTCGGTTTATTCTCGGCTGGCTTTGATTCATCAGGCAGCAAAAGCCTATGCGGTAGAAACAGCGCCAGCAAGCATAACCGTTGAGATCGAAGAAATTACCAATCCTCCGTTGTACGAGGAGGACTTAAGCGATGACCCCGTCGTGATTCAGTTTAGCTATTGGTGATTGAATTTCTTTGCAAAACCGGTACTGCTTGATACGCAAAAGGTCCTCTTCGTCTTTGTGAGGTCAGGTTCTTATATCTGGCCTCACAAAAACGAAGAGGACTACAACTCTTCAATGGTTACATGAAAAGCGCTTCAAGCTACTTACTCATAGCTATTGTTTAACGCTACCCAGACTACCAGGGGCTTATGCCTGTGTCCGGGGCATTATCATCGCTGAAAAATTGACCTGTTGGCCCGTCCGGCCCGAGCGTAGCTGCTTTTACCAGACGCGCGGCTGCATCCGGTACGGTACCGGGGCCGCTGTGGTGATTAAAATCAGTAGCCGTGTACCCTGGATCAACAGCATTTACCTTGAACGGTGTATCCCGCAATTCGTAAGCCAAAACGATGGTGTAGGCGTTCAGGGCGGCTTTGGACGCCGTATAACAGGCTCCTTTTACATGATAGTACTTCCAACTGGGATCGTTATGCAGCGTCAGCGAACCTAAGCCAGACGTGACATTGACAATTCGTGGCTCCTGGGATTGTCGCAGTAAGTCAACAAAGGCCTGCGTAGTTTCAATCACCCCAAACAAATTGGTTTCGAACACTTGTCGAAACATATCGATATTCGCGTCCAGCGCTGTTTGAGGAAAACCACCACTGATGCCCGCATTGTTGATCAGTACATCCAAGACAGCTGTCCTACTGCCTAGCGTCTCACGGGCGGCTTTTATGGAATCAGGGTTGTCAACGTCAATGGTAATGGGTTCGACGCTTTTCAAACCTTCCGACTTCAGTTGATCAACCGCCTGCTGGCCTTTTTGCGGATCACGGCTTCCGAGGTAGACATAATAACCGTTTTGCAACAACTGCCGGGCTGTTTCGAAACCGATGCTTTTGTTCGCGCCGGTAATCAGTACTGTTTTCATGGTTCATCTGTTTATGATGGGACAAAACTAGAGCCTTCCCTCGTAGCAGTTGAAACACATTCTTCGGCATTACTGGTACATTTTGCGGGTACTCGTCCGATACTCGGCGGGCGTCAAATCGGTTTCCCGTTTAAAGAAGCGACTGAAATAGGATGCATCCGAAAAACCGAGGTCGAAAGCGATTTCCTTCAGTGAATGTTGGGTGTGAAACAACATGCGCCTTGCTTCCAGCACCAGCCGCTCGTGAATGTGACTGATGGCTGGCTGACCACTTTGTGCTTTCATCACCTCGCTTAGATACCCAGCCGAGACATGCAATAAAGCAGCATAATCACTTACCTGATGCAATTCGCGAAAATGCTCCTCAATCGCAGCCTGATACTTTTTAAGTAGGAGCTTGTCGTTGGAAAACGAGTCGCTTTCGTACTGCCTGGTATAGAGCCGACTCAGGTAAGTCAGCAGTACGGTTAAGTAAGCCGTTATCATGCGTTGCTGCCATTCGCTGGGGCGGGTGTATTCGACCTGAATCTTTTCCAGTATGTCTTCCATAAAAAGCACATCCTCGTTTGACAGCCGTAATTCATGCGCATTTTGTGGGTTTTGAAGTAAGGGCAATTTGCGAAGAGACGCGCTTTCCTGTAAGGTTAGAAACTCGCTGGTAAAAGCCACCGCCGTACCCCACATCGGTTTAGGTTCTTCTTTGACAATTAGCTGATTGGGGGCGAATACATAAAACGTATTGTCTTTGGTTAAGTAAGGAGTCATATCCACCCAGTGACGGCTATCACCCCGACGGGCGAACACGAGCAGATAATAATCCTTACGGTGTGGTATCAGCAGTTCCGACTGGTGGGTTAGCGTTCCTTCGAAGCGGGCTATGCTAAACAGCTTTTCCTGGAAGATAGGGTCCTGAGCCAGTGTATAAACCGGTACTTGCTGATCACGATTGATTATATTCATGCTTACCATTAAAAATTCTTGCCACCAGTATCGTATTGAACCGGACCTTGATAACACGTAACGATTCGATTAATCGAACCCGTTCAGTTCGGCGATGTGAGTTAACGCTACGATTGGTCAGATCATAACTTTTCGCCTGTTTGCGCGTTTAGACAAGCAAACAGATCAACACCTTATGAAAAACTTACTTAAAGTGGCCGCTCTTTCACTGCTCTTGGTGGGTACGGCAAAAGCACAGGAAGTTACGAAAAAGGAAGCCGTCAAAACAACCAAGATTGCTCAGAAAAACGCCAAGCAATTACAGAAGCAAGCCAACCAAACAGGTAGCTCGACGGATCAGAAAGACGCTGATAAAACGATGGACGCGGCTAAACGAGCCAAAAAACAGGCGAAGAAAAATACTGACTAACCCATAATAGCGTCCGACCTAACACACGCTAAGGGGATTGGCCGAATAAGTTAGAGAATACCAAACGAATAGCTAACAAAACGGGAGACCAAACTTGGTCTCCCGTTTTGTTATTTTATGCGTCCTTTAACAAGCCCCGCCGGCGCAACAGTGGTTTGATGTCTGGTTCACTGCCTCTGAACTTGCGGTATAGCGTCATCGGATCTTCGGTGCCGCCCCGTTCGAGAACATTTTTACGGAATGATTGAGCCGACTTAGCATCAAACAACCCTTTTTGCTTGAACACCTCGAAGGCATCGGCATCGAGTACCGCCGACCAGATGTAGCTGTAATAACCCGCCGAGTACCCACCCGAAAAGATATGCTGAAAATAGGTGCTGCGATAACGCGGAGGAATCTGATCAATCAAACCGATCTTGTCCATCGCTTGCTTTTCGAAGGCCAGTACATCTGTAGGAACCGCATCTGGCTTTAGTGTGTGATAAGCCATGTCAAGCAGCGAAGCCGCCAAGTACTCACTGGTTTCAAAGCCCTGATTGAATAAACTGCTTTGCTTGATCTTGTCGATGAGCGCGTCCGGAATAGGGGCTCCGGTTTGGTAATGCTTGGCAAAAAGTTTCAGCATTTCAGGCTCTACGGCCCAGTTTTCCATAATTTGAGAAGGCAACTCCACAAAATCGCGGGGTACCGATGTACCCGACTGGCTACCGTAATGCACATTGGATAGGAGTCCGTGAAGGGCATGGCCAAACTCATGGAAGAAGGTGCTTACCTCATCGAGAGTCAACAGCGCGGGCGTATTGCCGGTTGGCTTCGAGAAGTTACAGACAATAGAAACGACGGGCGTTATATTTTTGCCATTTTCGATTTCCTGTCGCCGATAGCTCGTCATCCAGGCACCACCGCGTTTGCTGGCCCGAGGAAAGAAATCCATGTAGATAAGTCCCAGATGTCGGCCATCGGCTTCTTTTACTTCATACGCTACCGCTTCCGGATGATAGACCGGTACGTCGGTGCGTCGCTCGAAGCGTAGGCCATACAGTCGATTGGTGAGCATGAAAATGCCTTCTCGTACGCTTTCCAGCGAAAAATAAGGACGCAGTTCCTGCTCGTCGAGGGCATACTTTTCTTTGCGTAGCTTCTCCGCATAATAGCGCCAGTCCCACCCGGCTAGTTTTTCGCCCTGACCACCTGCCTTGTCCATCATCACCTGCAAATCGGAGGCTTCCTTTTTGGCCACAGGAACCGTTGCCGACCATAGCTGATTCAAGAGCTGAGCCACCTTTTCCGGTGTTTGGGCCATGCTTTCTTCCAGCACATAAGCCGCGTGATTGGAGTAGCCTAGCAACTGTGCTTTTTCAGCCCGCAGCGCCACCATGTTAGCCATGATTGCCTTATTGTCGTGCGCGTCGTTATGATTGCCCCGTTCGAGGTAAGCCCGAAAAATTCGCTCGCGCAGGCTTCGGTTGTCGGCGTATTGCAAAAACGGCATAATGCTCGGATTTTGCAGGGTAAAAACCCATTTACCGTCCAGCTTACGTTTCTTGGCTTCTTCGGCGGCTGCCGCTACAACCGAAGCTGGTAAACCACTCAGGTCTTCCGCTTTATCGATGACCAGCGTATAGGTATTATTTTCGGCAAGTAGGTTCTGTCCAAACTTGAGTGTAAGCACCGATAACTCACTATTGATTTTCCGCAGACGCTGCTGTTTGTCGGAATTCAGGGCGGCACCGTTTCGCACAAAATTTTTGTACGTCTTTTCGAGCAGACGTTGCTGATCGCCCGACAGCTTGAGTTTGTTACGTCCTTCGTAAACAGCCTTGACCCGGCCAAACAAGGCCGCGTTGAGCATAATATCGTCGCTGTGTTTGGCTAGTTTAGGCGCTACTGTCTGGGCAATTTTTTGCAACTGATCGTTTGTATTGGCCCCGTTGAGATTCCCCAGCACGGTATTGACCCGCCGAAGTAAATCGCCACTAGCTTCAATTGCTTCGATGGTATTTGCAAAAGTCGGAGCCGCTTTCTGTTGAGTAATGGCTGCGATTTCAGCTGTTTGCTGACGGATTCCTTCTTCGATAGCCGGTTCAAAATGGTCTGGTTTGATCTGATCGAAAGGTGGTACCGCAAAAGGGGTTTTGTAAACGCTAAAAAACGGGTTCGATGCTGTAGTGTCCACAAAATGCGTAGCGACGTGCGGCATGTCGGTGTCTGGAGAAAAGGCGGTCATCACTGTAGCCAGTGCGAATAAAGATAGTCCAACTTTCATTTGATGGAGTGTATTAGTCAGTACTAGAGGAAAACTGCGTAAAAATAATACAATCCGTTCAGACAAGAATAGCTGTTTTGTAAAGCTCTATCCGCAATGGATACGACACCCCGATAGGGATGAGTCAGAAAGTCATCAGCATACGATTGAAGTAATTAGGATTCAGCTAATATCGGATGACGTCAAAGCACAGGACGCCAACGCACTTTATCGTTCGTTCTACCGATAAAGTGCGTCGGTTCAACTGAATGATTGGCGAAACTCAATGGGGGATACGTTCGTCTTCTGCTTAAATAGTTTGTTGAATGATCGAATTATTTATTCGTTAGAGACGCCCCCGCATTTCCTTCCTTTTCTAGTTCAACCAGTTCGTACCCCAGCTTATCCAATCCAGGTTTGATTTTAGCTTTATCACCCACTACCAGGATAATCATTTTGTCGATGGGAAACCGCTTGATAGCCATTTCGCCAACCTGTTCACGGGTTAATGTGCTGAGAATCTTGGTCTGCTGTTCGACGAAATCAGCGGGTAGATTATACTCCAGAATCTGACCTAAAAACTGGGCCTTCTGAAACGGGGTTTCGTACCGGAGAGCGTCGCGCTGACCGACCGAATTTTTGGTAAAGTTCAGTTCTTCGGCGGTGATACCCTGCTGCGCGTATTGGTTGATTTCTTTGACAAACTCAACAATGGCGCTGTCGGTTACGGCTGCCCGAACACCCGCCTGAGCGGTGAACGGTCCGGGTAGAAACGTACTGGAAAAGCGGGACATTGCTCCGTAGGTATAGCCTTTGTTCTCGCGCAGATTTAGGTTGAGTCGGCTGTTGAAGGCCCCACCCAGAATAAAGTTCGTCAGTGAGCTGCGGTAGTACTCGCCCGTTGCGTCATAAGGAAGGTCGGTTAGGTAACCAATCCGAATTTCTGACTGGGCTGCCCCCGGCTTGTCGACCAGATAAATGCGCGTTTTTTCGGTTGCTTTCGGAGCGGGTAGCGTGGGTAGGGAAATGAGTTTAGCCGCCCAATTTTTCAGGAAGGCCAGCTTCGTCAGCAAAGCGTCTTTATCCACTTCGCCCACAACAACCAGCTTCGCTACGGATGGCGAAAACTGAATGTTATAAAACTCCTTCACGTCATCCAGCGTCAGCGTTTCTACGCTCTGCCGGGTGCCGCTAACCGGAATTGCGCGGATGTTGTCGCTCCCAAACAACAGACGATTGTAGGCTTTATTAGCAATTACTACGGGCTGCGTGCTCTGATTGGCGATCAATTCAAGCTGCTGCTTTTTCAACCGTTCAAAGTCGGCTGGATCGAACCGGGGTTCCCCAAGTTTCTCCCGCAGAATGGCTAGTGTTGCGTCCAGATTTTTGGTCAGCGATTCGACGGAGACGCCCATTTCTTCGGGGCCAGCAAAAAAAGCAATTGAACTGCCCAGCTTTTCCAACTGGCGCGTCAGTTCCTCGGTTGAATGGGTACGGGTTGCTTCGTTGAGCAGGGAGGCCGTCAGTTGAGCCACGCCCGCTTTCGACAGGTTTTGCTGAGCCAGTAAATGGCCTCCTTTCAGTGACAGGTAGAGCGTCACGGTTGGTACTTCATCCGACCGGACGCCAATCATCCGCAATCCGTTCGGAAACGTTTCTTTGTAAAACGGTGGCACTTTAACCGTAGGATTAGGACCCACAGCCGGTAGCTTACTTCGGTCGAAGGTATCGGCTGGTTTGGTATAGGTCAGGCCCGTATATCCATAATCCGGTGCCTGATAGCCCGCTGGTGACGCGGTATAATTATCTGCGTGCGTGACAATCGCTTTCTGCCCTTTCGGATAAACGGTGGTGATGACGGCTTTTTTTCCTTTGATATACTGGTTATACACCCGAATAACGTCGGCTTTAGTCAGTTTACGCAAGGCCGAAAGTTCGCCAGGTAACTGATTGGGATTGCCGTCGAAGGTCTGGAATTCGGCTAACCGGGATACTTTGCCCGCTACGCTGCTCAGTGAACCAATTAAATCGACTTCCCGCGAGGCTTTAAATTGAGCCAGCTCATCGTCGCTTACACCCTGACGCTCCAGTTCCATCATACTGGCCCGTACCAGCGCTTCGGCGCTGTCTAGCTGGAACGTAGGAAGCGGTAGGGTGATAAACGAAAATTCGCCGGCCAACTCACTTGTAAGATGGATAACGTTGACCTGAACCGCTTTCTGGGTTTTCATCATACGCTGGTAGAGTCTTGACGTTTTACCACCTCCCAGCACGGCCGCCAGCGCGTCGAGCGCCACTTCGTCGGGGTGATGGCGGGGAACGGATGGGTAAGTCAATCGTAGCATCGGGAATCGAACATTATCCTCGTAGGAAACGTAGCGGTCTGCCGTCAGTACAGGAGAAGGAACCACCGTCTTTTTTACGGCTGGTCCCCGGTTGATAGGCCCAAAATAACGGAGCGCCAGCCGGACTACTTCTGCCGGAGTAACGTCACCACCCACCGTCAGCACGGCATTGTTGGGTCCGTACCAGCGTTTAAAGAAGTTTTTCAGATCGTCTACGTTTACCCGATTCAGATCTTCTACGTAACCAATAGTCAGCCATG
The DNA here is from genome assembly GCF_023196085.1 of Spirosoma liriopis. NCBI lineage: Bacteria > Pseudomonadati > Bacteroidota > Cytophagia > Cytophagales > Cytophagaceae > Spirosoma > Spirosoma liriopis. The sequence goes on along the minus strand of NZ_JALPRF010000004.1, from coordinate 58,117 downwards.
AGTACGGATGCCCGTAGGGATACAGCGTTTTAGCCGTCACTTCTTCGGCTAGTCCGTAAGGCCGGTTATCGTAATTCTGACCGCGTTCGTTTTTCACCGTAGCCCGCTGAATCTCGAATTTCTGCTGGGTAACCGCGTCCAGCAGAAAGCCCATCCGGTCGGCTTCCAGCCAGATAGCCCGCTCCAGCTGGTTGCTGGGTACCGTTTCAAAATAGTTGGTGCGGTCGCGGTTCGTCGTTCCGTTCAGGGTACCACCCGCCTGAGTCACCAGCTTGAAATGTTCACCGTTGGCGACGTGGTCAGAGCCCTGGAACATCATGTGCTCGAAAAAATGAGCGAAGCCCGATTTTCCGATTTCTTCCCGAGCTGACCCTACATGGTACGTTACATCGACGTGAACCAGCGGGTCCGAGTGGTCTTCATGAACCACTACCGTTAGCCCATTGGGAAGTACGTACTTTTCGTAGGGAATAAGGAGTTCAGTACCTTTTCGGGATACTTTTTCGATCAATTTAGCCTGTGAAAAGGCGGACTGAGTCGTCAGGCACCCGACCAGCAGGGCCAGCCATAGACTTCGTTTAACGTAATGCATGCGGTTTGTGTCGTGTTACTGCGATGGATATGATAGGAGGATCGCTTTCAGGGAGTAGAGCCCATCGGTAGGGTATGGGTCACTGAGAGACGGAATTGAATTAATAGGTCTGGCGACCGCTGTCCAGAAATGAGACAAAATTAACCGGATCATAATCGGCTCCCTGCGGCTGCACCAGTGGTTTACCATTGGGCCCCAGGAGTACATAGAACGGTTGCGAATTGGCATTAAATCGGCTGGCCTGCAAATCGCTCCACTGGTTGCCAATCGTTTTGATTTTTTTACCACTGAATGAGGATACGCGCTGCTCCGTTTCGGGCAATTCGGTCTTGTCGTCAACGTAAAGCTGAATCAGTACGTAGTCCTCTCGTAGACGTTTAAGCACCGCCGGATCAGGCCAGACGGTGGCTTCCATTTTCCGACAGTTGACGCAGGCATGGCCGGTAAAATCGACCAATACGGGTTTCCCCACCGATTTCGCGTAGTTCATTCCTTCCTCATAATCGAAAAAGGCGTTCAGGCCCAGGGGCGCGTGAAACAGATTGCCGTATTTCTTAACCGTTGGCGAGTGGGCCGTTTCGTTAATTGTGCCTGACCCGGTCATTCCTGACTGGGTCAGACTACGTGTATACAAATCAAAATCCTGGGTTTGTTGTGGAGGCAGAAATGCGGCCACAGCTTGTAAGGGGGCTCCCCACAAGCCCGGCACCAGGTAAAGAGCGAACGCTAGCGACACAATAGCCATGAACAGCCGAGGTACTAAGATACTTGTCGTGGGGCTGTCGTGGGTAAACTGCAATTTACCCAGTAGATAAAAGCCCAGCATACCGAAAATGATAACCCACAACACCAGAAACACTTCCCGGTCGAACCACTGCCAGTGATACGCCAGATCAACATTCGACAGAAATTTCAGCGCCAGTGCCAGCTCGAGGAAGCCCAGGACAACCTTTACGGAGTTGAGCCAACTCCCCGATTTGGGCAGTGAGGCCATCCACGAAGGAAACAGCGAGAACAGCATAAAGGGTAGTGACAAGGCCAGGGCAAAGCCAAACATACCCACGGCGGGACCTATGAGCTGACCCATTGAAGCGGCCTGTACCAGCAGCGTACCAATGATAGGCCCCGTGCAGGAAAAAGAGACCAGCGCTAGTGTTGTGGCCATAAAGAAAATACCCGGCAAACCACCCTGATCGGCCTTTGCGTCCATTCTGTTTGCCCATGATGTGGGTAATATAATTTCGAAAGCTCCAAAAAATGAAGCAGCAAAGCCGATCAGCAGCAAAAAGAAAGCAAAGTTGAAGATACCGTTGGTCGATAGCTCGTTCAGGGCATCGGCCCCGAAGAGGACCGTAATCAGCAATCCTAATGACACGTAGATCCCAATGATCGACAATCCATAAATGAGTGCATTACGGATACCCTGCGCCCGGCTTGCGGATCGTTTGGTGAAAAAGCTCACCGTCATGGGTAATAGCGGAAAAATACACGGCATGAGAATTGCCGCAAAGCCGCCTAGTAAACCCGCTACAAATGTGACCCAGAGTGATGGCGCAGCCGCTTTCTGAGGCCCTATGCCTGTCGAGGAAGGAGTGGGGGATACGGTCGTTTGTGTCATCGTATCCGCTCCTGTAGCCGACTCCTCGATTGGTGAAAACTCCAGTCCTTCCGTAGACAGCGTATCCTGCGCCCAAGCTGTCTGGGGACCGCCGACCAGGAGCGCTACCATCAATAAACAGGGCATTAGCCAGCGCCAACCAGGAAACAGAGATCGATGTGTAGTCATGTCGTTCACTATTTTATGGATACGCTGAAGGGGATTTCGTCGGGGGGCAGGCACTGCTTGTCGTTGCAGACCATGTACTCAATCGTTCCTTTCACAACCTGAGGGCTTTTGCCGGGCAGTTTAACTTTCTGCTGAAAGATGACTTCCTTTTCGAAATAGCTCACCTCCATGTTAAATACCTTTTCCATCCGGGTGATGGGCTTCGGTTCCTGTGCCGTTCCTTGTAAGGTATAAGTACCGGGATCGAAAGAAATGGTCGTTTTGACCGGGCCTCCTTCGCTCACATGCTGCGAATACACGTGCCAGCCGGGATCGATTGTAGCCTTCAAAAAAATGACAGCTTCCGTCGCACTCGTTTTCCGGGCTGCGTAGCTCCATTTTACGGGTTTTAATACCTGAGCCTGAACGGCACAAACGGCGAGCAGCATCAGGCTCGCGAGTACTAGTTTTTTCATCTGGGGGTTTGTTCCGTTGAAAGCGTTAGCGAATGGGTATGCATTTATTTAGCTGAGTAGCGGGTTTGCCAATCGGCTGATGGGTCGATAATCTAGGAACTGCACGTCAGGCGAGACGTAATTCGGTTTGAGGGGTTCGGTGCGAACCAGATCCGTGCTCAAATACTTTTTGTTACTGTCGCACAGGATGGTGACCACTATGGCGCTGGCTCCCATCTGGTTTTGCACCTGGATCGCGCCGATCAGGTTGGCTCCCGACGAGATACCCACCGCCAGGCCCAGATCAGTCGCCAGTTTCTGTGCCATCAGGATCGCATCGCCATCCGACGCCTGCACAACGGCGTTCAACTCCGCCAGATTAACCAAGTCCGGGACGTACTCATCGAATAGCCCCTGAATCCGGTGCGAACCGGTTTTATAGCCAATGGAAAGCGTTGGCGATTCGGCGGGTTCCAGCGGATGAACCTGAATCGCCGGATTGCGCCGTTTCAGATAGCGGCCTACGCCCATAACGGTCCCTCCGGTCCCCACGCCTGCCACAAAGGCATCCGGTGAACAATCGATATTCTGGAGTTGCAGCCAGATTTCGCGTCCCGTTGTCAGATAATTGGCTTCCGCGTTGAACTGGTTGGCAAACTGACGGGGCAGAAAAATGCCGGAATCATTGGCGGCCATTTCCTCGGCTCGTCGCTGCGCCCCCCGAAAACCGCCTTCTTCCTTAGTAAACAGTTGAATGTCGGCTCCCAGATTGCTGATAATATCCATGCGTTCCTGACTCATGCCAGCGGGCATGAGAATCGTAACGGGGTGGCCCAGGGCTCGTCCAACGGCGGCAAACGAAATACCCGTGCTGCCACTGGTGGCTTCTACGATGCGGTCGCCTGGTTTGATTAGCCCTTCCCGGTAGGACCGATGTAGCACGTGCAGGGCCATGCGATCTTTGATACTGCCCGTCAGGTTATAGTGTTCACATTTTACGTAGAGCGAACGAGATTCACCCCGGTACGTGTACACCAATTCCAGCATGGGCGTATTGCCAATCATGTGCCAGAGGTGCGCAAATTTCTCTCTCAGACGGGGTGTCAAGTCAGGCGATACTGTCTCCGTGAGCATGTTAATGGAAAGTAAAGGCAATAGAGGAGCCGTACCCATGAAAAAGGGCAGCGATAGGTACAGGAAAAGCGTCTATTTTCCTTACCGACCTAAGCCGGTAAGGAGATGGGAGATGCGACTAAGGTTTGGGGTCCAGCAGTTCGGCCAGCTTTTTATGCAGTTGTTCGCCCCGTAAGTTTTTCGCCACAATTTTGCCGTTCTGATCCAGCAGATAACTGGTTGGGACCGCCTTGATTACGTACGGATTTAATACATCGCTCTTCCAGCCTTTCAGGTCCGACACATGATACCAACTCAAGTTATCGGCCTGAATGGCTTTTTCCCACAGGTTCTTTTTGGTGTCGAGCGAAACGCCGATAATCTCAAAACCTTTGTCATGAAATTTCTGATAAGCCGATACAACGTTCGGGTTTTCTTTCCGACAGGGACCACACCAACTCGCCCAGAAATCGACCAGCACGTATTTGCCTTTGATCGACGAAAGACTAACCGCTTTGCCAGTGGTATCGGCCAGCGTAAAGGCGGGAGCTGGTCTGCCAATCCCTACTTTCTCCAGATCGGTCATCAGTTGCTGCATCTGCTGACCGTAGTACGAATTTTTCACGGCTGGCGACAGTTGCGCATAAATAGCGGGTAGTTTATCAGTTTCGGGCTCTACCGAGTAATAACTCATGGCCAGAAAAGGGCTAACGACCGAGTTGGGATGCGCACTAATAAATACACGGGTTAGACTATCCGCCCGGGAAAACTGGTACCGAATGGCTGCGCTTTGCTGCTTCGCCAGACTGTCGGACAGTTTGTCGGTGGGCTTGGCTTTCATGGCCGCGTATTTCTTATCAATTGCATTCAGTTTGGTAAACACCTCGGTTTCCAGTTCCCGGCGGTGCTGTCTCCAGAGTCTTGTCTCTTCGGAACCGTCAACGAGGGCCTGACCAAGCGAATCCTTCACGGCTTTAATCGTAACCGGCTTTGGCGTCAGAAAGAAAGGGAGAAACTGATTGCGATCAGAAGCCAGACTGATCGACGCTGTGCCTTCGTGATCGAGCGGCCCTTTAAAAGAAAACGTACCATCCGCGCTGATCGCGGAATCCCGTACCGATTCTTCCCCTTTGGTATGATTGAAATAGATTTTCTCGTTTTTCAATCCTTTTATTTCTCCTTTTACTGTGTATGCGGAGGCCGGTGCTTTTTGTGCAGAAGCAGCCGAGATGCTGAGCAGCATCAATCCAACTAAGGTCAGTGAGTTCTTCATAATTCATTATTAGTTAGTAAGTAATTAATAGCCCTGATTTTGCGTAAGAGCAGGATTGGCTTCAATCTGGGAGGAAGGAATGGGTAGTAACACGGCCGTTGGTTTCCAGCCCGGTTTGATTGGAGCCAGCACGACATCCGCCTGGTTAGTGCGTTTGAGATCAAACCAGCGGTGGCCAAATTCGGCGAACAATTCCACTTTACGTTCCCGTAAAATTGCGGCCAGAATCCCATCTTGCGCGGTAGCCGTCGTAGCGGCTAAGCCAGCCCGACTGCGAATCACGTTAAGATCGGCTTGGGCTTCGGCCAGCTGATTTAGATTCGCCCGTGCTTCGGCCCGGATTAGGTACTGTTCACCTAAACGAAACAAGACAATATTTTCGTTGCCTCCCGTCGTTGCTACCCGAAGCTTGTACTTATTGATTCGGTGCGTAACGACGTTACTAATCGTCATGGAGTCCACCCAGGCGGTACGGCGTTTGTCACCTGCTTCGAAGGAACGAACAAAGTTTGGTCGTAAAACAAAAGCGGGGGGAGCCGTCGTGCTGGCCGTGCGGTAATTAGCACCCAGTGGTGTAAATCCTTCAAACGTAGCAAGTTGGAAGATGGTCTCGTTGCTGCTGTTAACGAAGGTCGTCGACAGATCACTCAACGAATACGTTCCCGAGCCAATGACTTCAGACGCTTCGAGGGCGGCATTGGTATAGTCTTTCGTGTACAGATACGCCCGGGCCAGAAACGCCGAAGCGGTGTGTTTATTAATTCGTGTACGCGATGACCCTACGTAGGCAGTAGGTAACGTGGCTTTAGCTTCCTTCAAATCCGTAATGATCTGAGCCCAGACCTGAGCCGCCGGAGCCCGGCCCAAAGCGGCATTCACGAATTCGTCAGAAGACGTAGTTAGTGGCACATCACCAAAATAATTGACCAGGTTAAACAGTCCGTAAGCCCGCCAGAATTTGCTTTCGCCGAGTAACTGATTTTTACCCGCTTCGCTCATGCCATTCGACTGTGCAATGTTCGCAATGGCCATGTTGGCCTGGCGGATAAAGGTATATGTCTCCCCCCACAACCGGTTGGCTACCGATGAATTAAGCGGAGATACCGTGTTATTTTCCATTTCCTCCAGGGTTGGCGCGGAAAGGGTATATTCCAGCTCATCGCTCAACAAACCTGCATAGCCTGTCCAGGTGATGGTAGGGGTATTCCGAATCGTGGAGTACATATTCAACACGACGCTGGTCGCTGAACCATCACTGGCAAAGGCGTCGCCTACGCCAATAGTGGTGGGTGGATAGTCAATGGTTACAAACTTCTCGCAGGAAGCAAGACTCAAGCCTGCCAGAGTAATGAAAAAAGAAAAACGAACGTACGATTTCATGAAAATAGCCTGCTTAGAATGAAACATTTAGACCGCCTACAATCGTGCGAAGGGGTGGCATTGCCAGAAACTGACCTGCTCCGGGGGCTGTGCCTGTGCCAGGTACGGTCGTTTCGGGGTCAAGGATGTATTTTTGACTCGCCCAGGTAAATAGATTTTGTCCCTGTACATAGACCGAAACCTTCGACAGTTTGGTTGGCCGAATCCAGGTGGTGGGTAGATTGTACGACAGGCTTACGGTACCAATTTTCAGGAAGGAAGCATCCCCCCAGAGGGCATCCGACGAGCTATAATTGCCAAAAGCCTGGCTATAAAGGGTTGTCGCAGCAGGATAGAGGGCGCTCGGATTGCTCTCGGACCAGCGGTTTAGTGCTTCTGTTGTTGTATTGACGACGCTGGAGCCCAAGGGGAAACCGTACAGTTCGTTGAAATTGAATTTGTACCCATTACGACGGTTAAAGCGTACGAACACATCCAACTGGAAATTTCGGTAGGAGATTGAGTTATTAATGCCACCAAAGAAGGGTGTTCCAATCGGAGCCATGACCCGATCTTTATTGAAGTCTATGACCCCATCCCCATCAAGATCCCGAACCGTCGGCAGGCCGTTCGCATCCAGGCCCGTGTACTTATAGACACGGGTCGCATTGATGGGTTGGCCCACGGTGTAAGAGCTGGAGTTGAACAGTCGTCCGGGGTCACCGATTGACAAAAGCTTGTTTCTTAAGAAGGTGAGGTTGATATTGGTCGTCCACCGGAGAGCAGCCGTAGCCACGTTGATTGTACTAAGGTCGAATTCAAAACCATCGTTTTGAATCAGGAGATCCAGGTTTCCCGAGAACGAGTTGACGCCCGATTGCGTAGGCATGTTCGTATTAGCCAACTGATCACTCGAACGGTTTCTGAAATAAGCGCTCTTTAGCAGAATACGGTCTTTGAGAAAGCCCAGTTCAAGAGCGGCTTCGAGTTTCTTCGTAGTCTCCCAGTGCAGTGTTGGATTCGCAATGTTATAATTGACCAGCGTAGCTGAGCCGGAATAGGTATTGGTACCCGAGGTAACCTGGTAGAACGGAAGATAGGCGTAGTTTGGAATCTGATCATTACCGGTCAACCCGTAGCTCGCTCTCAGCTTCAGATAACTCAACCAAGTGATTGGTTTCATGAACTCTTCCGAAGAAGCCAGCCAGGCCGCCCCAATGGCACCAAAATTTCCGAAACGGTTGTTCGGGCCAAAGCGGGAAGAGCCGTCACGCCGGAAGGTTCCGGTGAGAATATACTTGTTATCCCAGCTGTAATTAACTCGTCCAAATGCCGACGTGTAACGATACAGTGAAAAGTTGTTCGAACTGACCGTGATCGTACCGGCTCCCGATAGCGATTTAATCAGGGCTTCGTTCGTATAATTACGCCCACTAATCGACTGGCCGGTCGCGTCTGAATGCTGGAACGTTCCCCCAATCAGGGCGTTGAGATGGTTTTTTCCGAACGTTTTCCGGTAATCAAGCTGTGGCTCTATAATGTAGCTTTCGTTTTGATTGTTGGCAAACGTGGCGTTTGCTACGGGGTTGGATGCCGGGTTTTGCGAGCGAATCGGGTTGGTCTGAATCTGGCTCAACCCCGTCAGTGTATAGCCGTTGTTTACTTTCAGATCCAGTCCAGGAAGAACCGTATACTTTAGATTCAACTGGGTAACGAAGTTTGTACTGATGTTTTCAAAATCCCGTATCAGCAGGGCTTCGGGATTCGTTCCGCCGGTCCAGTTTAAGCTACCGTCGGTGTTATAGAGCGGATAGTTAGGAGGCAGGTTATAAACCGAAGAAAGATCGGTACCAATCAGGTTACTATTGACGCGGGAGTACGACGTAGTGAAATCCACTCTAAATTTCTGATTCGCCGTGGTGTGGCTACTGGCGAAGCGGCCGGAGAGCGTCGTAGATCCCAGATTACCCGGAAATACCGTTCCCTCTTTTCGATATAAGCCACTAAAAAGAAATGAGTTGGTTACGTTTCCTCCGGATACCGAAGCCGTTGCATTGGTAAATTGAGCTGTACCGCCGAGGTATCTGCGTTGCCAGTCCGTGTTTGCATTCTGGTCCCAAACCGTTAGATCAGGCGCGTTGGACGTCGTAGGAGTTACTTTAGCTCTTGCAAAGGCATCACGACGCAGCGAAAGATACTGGTCCGTATTCAGCATGGGGATGTAGTAGGGCACTTTTCCCGCTCCGCTGTTCACGTTAATGTTAAACTGAGTTTTACCCGCTTTCCCCTTTTTCGTCGTAATTAAAACAACGCCGTTCGAGCCGCGTGAACCATAAATGGCGGTCGCGTCGGCATCTTTTAACACGTCAATTCGTTCGATATCTTCGGGCGGAATCAGACCCAAAGGACTTTGTTCGCCGTTAGCCCCAGAAATACCATAGGCATTTAAGTTGTCCGAAGCCGGTTGTCCACCATTGAATAGCGTAAATGGAATACCATCAATAACATAGAGCGGAACGCCCCCCGCAGATAAGGAATTCTGGCCGCGAATCTGAATGCGGACCGAACTGCCGGGCAAGCCATTGTTCTGCGTAATCTGCGCCCCTGAAATTCTCCCCTGAAGGGCAACCAAGGGATTTGTAACAGTTTGAATATCAATGTCTCTAGCCGTAATCGAACTAACCGAGCCCGTATTGTAACGCTGCGTCGTCGTGCCGTAGCCAATGACGACGGTTTCATTCAGCGTATTGTCTGCCGGTTGTAACGCTACGTTGATAACGCTTTCCCGTTCTACTTTAATCGACTGGGTGGTGTAGCCAATAAAGCTGAACCGCAGCGTAACCCCCTGGGGAACGCTCATCCGGTATTGCCCCCGCTCGTCGGTGACCGCTCCCATAGGGGTGCCGCCAGCCACGATATTGACTCCTGGTATACCTTCGCCCGTGCTGGCATCGGTCACCCGGCCACTCACCGTAACGTCAATCCGACTGTCGATCGAGGCTCTGGCATTGATCGGAGCCACACTAGTCATTTTTTTGAGGATGATGTAGTTCCGGCGGATGCTGTAGTCGATTTGAAGCGGTTTCAGCAAGCGGTCCAGTAGCGTTGCCAGATTTTCATTGCGGGCGTCAATCGATACGCGCTGGGGTTTCTCGATCAGCGAAGGCACATACGTAAATTTCGCCCCCGTCGCTTTTTCAATCGCATGGAGGGCCGCTGGCAGAGGTTGATCCTGAATTGTCAACGTAATGTTACGTTCCAGCAGAGTCTGTCCCAGGCCGTCGAAAGCCAGTGCCGTGCTGGCCAAAATTAGAGTCAGCACAAGGGGAAATGCCGCTAGTTTCATACAGTGTAGCAGTAAGTTTCGGCGAGGTATCGCTTTTTTCATCGTAGATTTACAAGTGTTGTTTTGGTGATACAAGGCAATACAAAGCCCGTCGCCCGGATTTCGGGTGTTCAGATGGTCGCACATACTGGACGGGTTTACGCAAAGGCTGGTGGTGCTGGTAACACCATCAGCTTTTTCTTATATGGGGAAAGCTACGGCGATTCACAGCCTTTCCCTGAAATAATGATTTGAGTCTCAACTACTTCAAAGCGAGCCCCTATGGTCTCGCAGATGATGCTTAACTTATCGAACAGGGGTTCATCGCCTAGTGGTGCTGTCACCTGGCAATGTTGCATGAGCTGCTGATCGAAAACAATAGGGATGTTGTAGGCCTGCTCAAGGATTTTCAGCGCTACCGGAACCGGTGTGTTGACAAAGTTGAATCGGTTTTCACCCACGGGCGTATTGACAACGATCGGTTGGTCGATCAGGGACTTGCTTAACCGCTCCCGATCTCGCTCGAAAATTACCTGTTGGTTGGGCGTAACGATAATCGACTGAGGTTGATAACTCGTCTGCTGCTGCGCTCGTTTCCATTCCGATTCGGCAAATACAGATACTTTTCCCGACAACACCTTCACAATAACCCGGCCCACACCACTGGGAGCGTTGACTGTGAACTGAGTGCCCAGAACCCGGGTCACTGAACCATTGGCGTATACTAGAAAGGGCTGATCTGGTTTACGAACAACCGAGAAAGTAGCTTCACCCGTTAAATACACATCGCGGGTAGCGGCCGTGAAGCGGGCGGGGTACCGAAGTTCACTACCCGTTTTAAGTTGAATCAGGCTGCCGTCGTCAAGCCTGACAGTCGTGCCCTTTGCGGTTAGAAACTTCGGTGTGTTCGCCGGAACCGTAGTACTTGATCCGATTACAAGGGTTGGTTGCTGTTGCCAGAAGAGACCAGCGCCAACCAGCAACAAAAGGGAGACCGTAGCCGCGATAGCGAGTCGATTTTTCCAAACCCATCCGGGGGCCGAAGGGGAGGAATTCACCACGTCTGATTGGGGTAAATCCAGGTACTGCCGGGTTAGTTCAATGCAGGCCTGAACATCGGCATCGGTTATGGGTCTGTTTTTTACCTTCAGCGCCAGCACCACTTCGCGGGCCTGGCTCAGCGTAGTTGCCTGATTCGCGTGATTAGCCAGCCACCCCTGCCAATACTGCTCCCGTTCCGGCGTCGGATGCATGACCCACTCGCGAAAGGATTCCTGCCAGACGAGTTCTTCCAGCGTAACGGGGGTAAAATCTGATGGATTTTGCTGCATCATACCTTCGATAGCAGAAAACTGCAGGCAGATACCATTCAACTTCGAAAATTTTTTACATTTTTTTGAAAATGCCAAAGAGTCTTCTTTGTTAAGAATCCTCTCGCCACTGGCCCCGCAGCTTTTTAAGGGCCATTTGCAGCATGTTCGAAACCGTCTGGGGCGTTATCTGCATCGTCTGAGCAATCTGATCCCGGTCCATCTCCTGAAAGTATTTCAGGTAGATCACTTCTTTTTGACGATCGGGCAGTTCGTCCAGCAGTTGCTGCATCTGGTGGGCTTTCAGGCGGGCACTTTCAGACTGAATCAAATTTTCTTCTACCGTGTATTCAACCGAAAAGTCAGGCTGAGCTGCCAGATCGGTTTGTAACTGATTCATTTGCCAAACGCGGTAAATGCGTCGGCGCAAAATCACAAACAAATAAGGTTTTACCTGCACATCCGTTCGTAGCGCGTGACGCCGTTCCCATAAATCCAGGAACACATCCTGAATGCAGTCTTTAATGAGGTCGTCGTCTTTAGAGAATTTAGTACCGTAATGATAGAGTTCTTTAAAACAGCGCTTCATCAGCTTGTCCAACGCTGTATCATCGCCTTCAATCAGGCGAAGCCAGAGCGTCGTGTCATCTTCGGAAAAGCCATTACGGAAAATATTCATAGGTAGATCACAACCAATTCGAATGGGCTTCTATTTTGGTTTGACGCTGAATTGGCAAAATATTTTAAAAGTACAAATATAAAAGGCAAGCCAAAATATCCCGGTTTCGACCTGCGTAGTAGTATTTATTTCTAAAATTTGTCTCCTAAACTGAAAGGCGTTGTCCTATTTTACTTAAAGACAGAAACTATGTAGCACCCATCCGTGCCTGTTTTATTGCTCTAGGGCAATGAATAGCAAAAGCAAACTTCCGTCTTTAACAAGCCTACTGAATATATCGATTCTTGTAATCGAGCGGGGTTACGCCTTTTATTCGTTTGAAATTTCGGTAGAAATTGGAAAGATTATTAAAGCCGCTCTCGAAACAAATCTCTTCTGTACTCATCGAATTCTCGATCAACGACCTGCTGGCATGGCTGATCCTTACCTCGTTTAAAAAATCGTGATACGTTTTGTGGGTCATCAGCTTGAAATACCGACAGAACGAGGTAACGCTTAGATTAGCCACAGAGGCTATTTCAGTAAGCGTTATTGGCTGCGCATAATTTGCTAGCGTGTAGTTACAAATATTATTGAGCCGAACTGTTTCCATTTCGTTCGATTGGTAGAAAGCTTTAGCCGAAGTAATGGTCTCTATCTCATCGGCCTGTGCTATTACGTCCAGAATCGACAACAGCGTTATCAGGCGTTGAAATGGATTTGCCGTTACAGCCGATCGCATCAGCTCGGCTATTTTTTGATTCGTTTCGCCATGAATCAGTAGGCCTTGTCGTGCTCTCTCGAATAAGGTACGTATGGCGTACACTTCGTCCAACTGTAAAAAGTCCCGCCCTAAACAATCCGTGCGGAATTGAACGACTATTGCTTCTACTTGTAGACTGGATTGTTCCTGAAAATATTCCTGGTTACACCGCCACGTATGCGGTAGATTTTCGCCGAGTAAGAGAATTTCACCCGCCGAAAAGTTACTCACATTATCGCCGACAAACCGTACGCCCTCTCCTCGTACAACATAGTGAAGCTCTAGTTCGGGATGGTAGTGCCAAATCGTGCCAAAGTTAGCTTTCACGTCGTGCGAAATACGGAAAGAAGCCTGTGAGTTAACCGGCACTTTGTGAAAATGAGGTTTCATCAGCGCTAGATGAATAGGGTAAATTCGTACACTGATTAGCAAATTGGCAACAGTAAATGCGTTTGCTTATCACTTAGTTTTGCTGATAAAATTAAAGGATTTTCTGTCATAGTACAACTGTGATGCGCGTAGCCAGGAATAGTACAAGATGATAGCGCTTTAATCGGATCAGTTCTTTTTGATGATTCCTATAAATTATTTCTTTCCGTTATGAACGCTCGTTCTGAAGCACTCCCCAGAAATCATTTCAACGGTTACTCATTGGAATGGGTTGTGACCGCCCTAACGACTAAGATTATAACACGCTCTGAAAAATCGAAATCCGTGATGGGCATCGGGCTCTTTTAGGTTATTGTCAGAAACTGGGGGAATAAAGTCAAGAATACAACGGTATCCTGAATACAAAAAAGTTTATAATAATTTCACGCCCGCTTCCTAACCACTTAACGAACCAATTTACATGAAATCGCTTCCTGTTGCCGACTTATCAATTATCCTGCTGTACTTGATCAGTATGGTACTGGTTGGCGTTTATTTCTCCCGAAAGAATAAAAACGCTGATCAGTTTACGACAGCTTCGGGAAAAATACCGGGATGGGCCATTGGCATGTCGCTGTACGCTACCTTTTTAAGTAGTAACACTTTTTTAGGTGTACCGGGTAAAGCCTTCGGCGGTAATTGGAATGCCTTCGTATTTAGTTTGTCGATGCCTCTGGCGGCCTGGGTAGCCGCTAACTATTTTGTTCCTTTTTACCGCAGTACGGGTGAAGTATCGGCGTATTCGCATCTTGAAAAACGTTTTGGTGCGTGGGCGCGTACTTATGCAGTTATCTGTTTTTTGCTGACGCAACTGGCTCGGATGGGCTCAATCTTTTTTGGAATTGCGCTTAGTTTGCAGGCGCTGACGAGTTATTCCATGACATCCATTATGGTCGTGGTCGGTATCTGCATTATTATTTATACAGTTTTAGGGGGTATGGAAGCCGTTATCTGGACGGAAGTAGCCCAGGGTGTCATTAAGACGGTTGGCGCGCTCGTTATTCTTTATCTAGTAATTACGCATGTCGACGGAGGCATTCCGCGCATTCTGTCGATGGGAACTGCTCATGATAAATTTAGCCTAGGAAGTTTCGCTCCTGATTTTACCACGTCTACGTTCTGGGTCGTTTTGCTGTATGGCTTTTTTATCAATCTAAACAATTTCGGGATGGACCAAAATTATGTTCAACGGTACCATACCACAACATCCGTTACCGACGCAACGCGTTCGATCTGGCTTTGCGTATACCTGTATGTGCCGATATCGTTGGTGTTTTTCGTACTGGGAAGCTGCCTTTACACGTATTATCAGGTCCACCCGGAGTTAATGGATCAGGTTCGCTACCAGGTTGCCAGCGAGCGATTACCCAACCAGACTCCCGAAGCCATCAACCGCTTAGCCCACACCTTGACAGCATCAGATATTGGTGATAAGATCATGCCTCATTTCATGGTTCACCAGGTTCCGACGGGTTTACTGGGACTCATCGTTGCCGCTATCATGGCGGCTGCTATGAGCACGATTAGCTCCAGTATGAACGCTTCGGCAACCATTTTCTTAGTTGACATTTATCAGCGCTACATTAAGCCAGACGTTACGTCCAAACAATCCCTAAAAATCCTATACGGAGCCACCGTAGTATTTGGCTTGCTGGGCATGACGACCGGAATTGCGATGATTGGCGTAAAAAGTGTACTGGATGCCTGGTGGCTGTTGTCCGGCATATTTGCCAGTGGTATGCTTGGCCTGTTTTTATTAGGTATCATATCTCGTTCCACGAAAGGACCTGAGGCACTCACAGCAACCCTCATCGGCCTTCTGGTTATTATCTGGATGACGTTCTCAGCGTTTATACCAAATCAATTGGCGACATTGCGAAGCCCATTTCACCAGAATATGATTATGGTACTCGGTACGCTTACGATCTTTTTAACGGGGCTTCTTTTAACCCGTCGATCCGCAAAAAGCAGGGTGTTAGAACATCCCGTCGATCGCAATGAGCCACAACAACAAGCTTAACACTAAACACCTATTATCGTTAACTCACTATATATTATGTCCGAATTAGCTAATTCCACGCAACCACTACCTTACGGACTCATTCCGGTTATGCTAACGCCATTCCTGGACAATGGAGCCGTCGATTATTCCGGATTACATCAGCTAACGGATTATTATCTCAATGCGGGAGCAGCAGGTTTGTTTGCTAACTGCCTCTCGAGTGAAATGTATGAACTAACGGACGATGAACGGCTGGCCACGACCAGACAGGTCGTTCAGCAGGCAGGTGGCCGTGTTCCCGTTGTCGCTACCGGGACATTCGGGGGAGCACTCGATCAACAGACTGATTTTGTTAAACGTATATACGATACCGGTGTACAAGCGGTTATTGTTATCACCGGTCAGCTGGTGACACCCCAGGATAGTGATCAAACCTTTCTAGACCGTATAGGGACGCTGCTGGATATGACCCCCGGCGTACCGCTTGGGTTGTACGAATGTCCAGTTCCTTACAAACGGTTGATTACGGCAGATATTCTAGCTCAATTGCTGCCAACTGGTCGATTGATCTATCATAAAGATACGAGCTTGGATGAAGAAGAGGTAAAAAACCGTCTTGCCGTTGCACAGGGGTATAATTTTGGTTTGTACGATGCCTACATGGTCAACGCCGTTTCCTCTTTGCGGGCCGGGGCAGCGGGCTTATCCTGCATCCAGGCGAATATTTTCCCTGAACTACTGGTCTGGCTATGCAACCATGTCAATGATCCTGACCTGCAAGCAGAGGTTGATGAGGTGCAGCAATTTTTAGTAGATTGTATGGATCTGGTTCATTCTGCTTACCCAACGATTGCCAAGTACGCCCTGCAACAACGTGGCTTACCAATTTCCTTATACACTCGTCGCCAGGTCGAACCACTCACAGACAATTTACGTACCGGTATCGATCAACTGCTAGCTAAATTAAACAAGTTTACAAAAGCGATGCACGTTAGCGAGATATAGCTATCGCTTCTCAGTGCGCATTATTCTTTAAATTTGCTGGTAATTATTGGTAAGTAGTTCATTACAAGTGATTTATTTTAAAATATAGGCGTGAGTTATGAAAATCTTCAGCCTATGCTATTTTTGATACAAATACTCAAAAAATAGACCTGCCCTTCATTCGAATGGCAGGTCTATTTTTTAGATAAAAAGATGCAGTTGGCAGGCTTTTTTATGTACGCGTCTGACCAGTAAAGTATCCTGAGCAGGTGTTTGCCCTCTAAACGATCAACGAAGGCTAAATTATGATAAATTCGTACACTCAATTGATATAATTTATTAAAGGATAAATAGTGTTTACCATTTAGTTTTACAGAAAATTAAGTTAATTCTGAGAAACGTTAAAAAACAACCCCACCACTCCCACTTATTTCATGAACGTATTGGACATTATTCATAGAGCTTGATAGCGCTATGGAGGACTATTGTACAAATTTATTGCTCGCGTCTGGCCCGCACGTGGTAAATAGCTGTGCCCTTTTTTGATCATGTCCGCAACGTCTTGCTCCGATTCACTTTAACTATTGCTATGAAAGAACGACTATTTACCCTATTACTTTTCGTGGTTGGGCCTTGTACCGGCATACTGCCGACAGTGGCCTTTCCCAGTAACAACCATGTACGTTTGCATCCGGCTGGCGGTTGGCACGCTGTGGAGATTACCGTTCAGGGACGGGTAACGGATAAAGAAAAAGGAGAGGGTGTACCAGGCGTCAATGTGGTCCTGAAAGGTACCCAGAAAGGAACCACCACCGACGTGAACGGTAATTATTCAATTGCGATCAACTCAACGACCGATGTGTTAGTGTTTAGCTCGGTTGGTTTCGGGGCTCAGGAGATAACCGTCGGTAATCAAACGTCGATCAATGTTATTCTGGAGTCGGATTCAAGAACATTGGGCGAGGTGGTTGTCGTTGGTTACGGGTCGCAGTCACGGCGTAACGTTACGGGTTCGGTGGCCAAAGTCGATATGAAACAAACCGAAAACCTGCCTAACACGAACGTAACGCAATCCTTACGGGGCCGGGTAGCCGGTGTGCAGTTTACCGACAGTGGCCGTCCCGGTCAAAACGGCTCCATCCTGATCAGAGGTCCCCGGTCATTGGGTGGCGGCAACGATCCGCTGATTGTTTTGGACGGAATTTTCTTCAACGGCAGTCTGGCCGATATTAATCCGAATGACATCGAGTCAATGGAAATCCTTAAGGATGCCAGCGCTGCGGCTATTTATGGATCACGGGCTGCTAACGGGGTTATTCTCATTACCTCGAAACAGGGAACAACCCGCAAACCTACCATCCGGATCAATGCCTTTAGCGGTGTTTCAGAAATCGGACGCACGGTCAAGCTACTGAGTCCCGAGCAATATCTGCAAAAAACGCTGGATTACCGCGCACAAAGTGGCTTACCGTCGGACCCGGCCAATGTAGCTAGTTATCTAACCACAACCGAGGCCGCCAACTACAAATCAGGCAATACAATCGATCCCTGGAAAGAGGCTTCGCAGCCCGGGCGCATCGGGTCGTATGATTTAAGTTTATCGGGCCGCAACGACGCGACCAACTATTACCTGTCGGCTGCCTTCACCGACGAAAAAGGAGTTATCTTCAACGACAACCAGAAACGCGTTACCCTGCGGACCAACATTGAAAATCAGGTGACGAACTGGCTGTCGGTAGGCACGAACGCTACGTTTATCCGACGTGATTTGTCAGGACGGGAAGCCGATGTGGCTAGTATCTATTACAGCAGTCCCTTTGGTACCTGGAAATATTCAGATGGTGAGCCGACGCAGTACAGCGTACCCGAAGAACAAATTTCGGGTAACCCGATCCGGTCGGCCCTGCTAACGAAGAACGAAGAAATTTATAATAACCTGTTTGCCAATTTCTACGGACTCGTAACGGTACCGTTTATCAAAGGGCTTTCGTACCGGGTCAATTACTCGCCAAACTATCGGTGGAACCATATCTATAATTTCGTCCGTCAGGATCGCCGGTTGCCCAACAACACGACCAGCACCAATAAGTACAATCAGGAAAGTTTCGACTGGGTGCTGGAGAATATCGTTACCTACAATAAGCAGATCAACCCGAATCATGGCTTCGATCTGACACTTCTTTACGGGCGAAATCACCAGCAATCCGAGTCAACGACAGCTAATGCCAACCAACTAAGCTCGGACGCGCTCGGCTGGAATAGCCTGACCTTGGGAAGCACGCAGACAACGACCTCTACCGCTTCTAAGATCGACGGGATTTCCTCAATGGCCCGCCTGAATTACCGCTTTAAGGATCGATACCTGCTTACCTTGACGGCCCGCCGGGATGCCAGTTCTGTGTTTGCTGCCAACAATAAGTACGCTACATTTCCGTCGGCGGCTCTAGCCTGGATTGCTTCGGAAGAGTCGTTCATGCGCAAAGCCTCCTTCGTTGACTTACTCAAATTCCGTCTTTCTTACGGAGCCGTTGGTAATCAGGCCATTCAGCCTTATCAGTCGCTTAGTCTGTCGGGTATAACGCAGTACGTGTTCGGAGATAGTGGCCCCACCTCGGTCGGAATTTTTCCTGCGACAATGGCTAACTCGGATCTGAAATGGGAAACAACCTACACGACGAATGCCGCCGTTGATTTTAGTTTGTTTAAAGGACGACTGGGGGGTACCGTTGAAGTATACAACAGTGATACCAAAAACCTGATTGTTCAACGGTCATTGCCCACGCTTACCGGCTATACCAGTGTCCTGACAAATCTAGGAGCGACCAACAACAAGGGTATTGAATTAACCCTCAATACGGTCAATCTGCGCAAAAAGAATTTCGAGTGGAGCAGTAATATAGTCCTGTCCGCCAATAAAAATAAAATCGTTCACCTATACCGGTCTGATACGAATGGTGACGGTAAAGAGGATGACGACTTGGCAAACCGGTGGTTTATCGGACAGCCCATCACGGTTTATTATGACTACGTCTTCGATGGAATTTATCAGCAGGGCGATCAAATTCCAAGTGGTTCCCAAGCTGGGTTTGTCCGGCTTAAAGATTTGAATGGCGATGGTAAGCTGGACGCAAACAACGACCGGACGATTATCGGGCAAGGCGGGCAGCCCAAGGTTCGCTGGGGAGTTACCAACAATTTCTCCTACGGTAATCTGTCACTCTCCGTGTTTGTGAATGCGATGCAGGGCTGGATTTCGGATTTTATCCTGCTCGATCCTAACTCGACTCGTAGTGAGAATTCACCAGGTCGTGCTTTGAACCAAATCGATGCGGGCTGGTGGACTGCCGATAATAAATCCAACACCCGACCATCTCTGGTGTACACCAACCCACAGGGGCATAACTATTACGTAAGCCGGAATTTTATCCGCATCCAGGACGTGTCGCTGGCGTATAATTTCCCGAGCAAGCTGGTCAGCAAACTCCATGTCACGAATCTACGGGCGTTTTTAAGCGCGAAGAACCTGCACACCTTTACCGACTGGCCAGGTACAGATCCCGAAAGTGGTGGTACGACCAAGTCTTCCTTTTACCCCATGCCCCGGTCGTATACGTTGGGTCTGAACTTAGGTTTTTAATCCATAACGGTTGTAAAAAAAGTATCTCTGGTGGATTCAATCACAATGAAATTTCGACAATTCAATATAACCACCCGATCATTTGGTAAGCTGGTTGGCTTATGCGCAATGATCCTTTTGTCTGGCTCCTGCAAAGACCAGTTTTTAGACGAAGTTCCTCTGGCTTCGCTTAGCTCAGACGTTGTTCTTAGCTCGAGAGCGGGTTTCGACAACTACATTACGGGCCTGCACCAAGCCGCTCGTGATGAACTGTCGCAGGAAGACTTAGGGAGTTTTTATGACATGTATCTGGGTACGGATGTCGCCACAACGGGTCAGGAGCAAACGGTAAATTTTCGGAATTATACCACTTTTCTAACCCCAACTGCTGCTGCTGCCAGTAGTTTCTGGAACTGGGGATACACTAAGATGATTCTGCGGGCCAACACCGTTATTGAATATGCCAATAAGCCGGAGCTAAAAGGGATATTCGCCAGCGATGCCGAACGTAATGCCATTATCGCTGAAGCCCGCTTTTTTCGGGGATACACCTACAACCTGCTGGCCAATCTTTACGGAGGTGTACCTATTATCGATGTTACCTACCAAAATCCGAAAACCGATTTTGTGCGGGCTACCCGTAAAGAAGTGTATGAGTTTGCCAAAGCGGACCTGGAATTTGCTACGCAATATTTACCGGTTACGGTAGCCAAATCGAGTGAGGGGCGAATTGTTAAGGGCGCAGCCGATCACCTGCTGACGGAGGTGTACATAAATCTGGGCGATTACGACAAAGCCATCGAAAGCTCTACCCGCCTGATTAGCTCCGGAACTTACCAATTGATGACCAATCGGTTTGGTGTCCGAAAGGATCAGCCCGGCGACGTGTATGCCGATTTGTTTGCGGAAGGCAACCAGAACCGAAGCACCGGAAACCTGGAGTCCATCTACGTATGGCAGTATGAAAACCTAACGCCGGGTGGAGCGGGGACAAACAATGGCAATAACAACATTCGCGGTTGGGTTCCGTTTTTGCCCAATTTGAAAGATCCGGCGGGGGGAACGGGCATGATAGTATCGGATAGCCTTGGCCGGGGAGTTGCCTATAGTCGGCCGACGACGTTTTTCTTTTATGATCTCTGGAAAGACGACTGGGATAACGACATTCGCAACTCGGTGTATAACATCCGGCGTAAATTCTATTACAACAACCCGGCATCGACGTATTTTGGTAAACAAGTAGAGAAGCGTACGGCTAACGAAGACACCATGCGTAACGTTTATCCTTACCTGCGCAAGCTGGAAGGTAAACCGTTCAACGGGTCTAACACATCGGGACGAACGGGTAAAGATTTCATTGTCTACCGATTGGCCGAGACGTATCTGCTGCGGGCGGAAGCTTACGTTCGTAAGAATAATCTGACGGCTGCTGCTGCTGACATCAATGCCGTACGTAACCGCGCGAAGGCTAAGCCGGTGGCGGCTGGCGATGTAACGATCGACTATATTCTAGATGAACGGGCTCGGGAGTTAATTACCGAAGAACCCCGTCGTCGGACACTCAGCCGGATGGGCAAACTCGTTGAGCGCACCCGTAAGTACCAAACGCGGTCTGACGTACGAAGCACGATTCAGGATTTTCACGAGCTTTACCCCATCCCACAGTCGGCCATCGACGCCAACTTTAGCGCTAAATTGACCCAGAATCCCGGTTATTAATTCGTTCACGCACGTACTAATAAAAAGGCCAGCCCCAGTGGATTTGATCATCAATCAGCCAGGGCTGGCTTATCTTTACTACCATGAGAGCAAGGCTAATTGGATTACTACTACTTTACTGGCCATTGATGACGAGTTGGGCTCAGGAAAAAAACTCGATCGGTATGCAGCTTATCCCCGTAAAAGCCGGTAAATTTTACATGGGCTCGGAGCGGGAAGGAAAAGATTATGACGAAAGTCCGGTTCATCAGGTAAGCCTGTCGAAACCGTTTTTGATGTCCGCTACCGAAGTGACCAATGCCCAGTACGAAGCCTTCGATGCGGCTCATAAAAAAGTAAGGGGAAAAAACGGCTTTTCAACGCAGGACGACGAAGCCGTTGTCTTTGTCTCCTACCAGGATGCTATCGCCTTCTGCGATTGGTTGACCAAAAAGGAAGGAAAACCCTACCGACTACCGACCGAAGCGGAGTGGGAGTATGCTTGCCGGGCGGGTACCGTTTCTGATTTTTGGACGGGAAGTTCGCTGCCGAAACTTTATCAGAAAAATCAATCGACGAATCGCAACACGGCTGTTGTCTCCTTAAAAGTTGCTCAGACGCCGGCTAACCCCTGGGGACTTTACGACATGCATGGCAACGCAGAAGAGTTGTGTCTGGACTGGTACGGTCCGTACGAACCGGCTCCTGCTATAGACCCGGTTGGCCGGGCTTCTGGTCTGTACCGAATTAGCCGAGGAGGGAGCTTTGGAACGCCTGTTTCTTTTTTGCGGTCTGCTAACCGGTCGGCGATGATACCCGAGGATAAAAACTGGTTAGTAGGCTTCCGGGTCGTTCAGGCTCCACTGCCAACCTCCAAACCATTGCCGACGGTGAAACCACCGGCTTACGCGAGCTCCATTTCCCAGCAACGCTACAACTGGAAGCCGATTGATGCAAGCAAGCCAATCTTTCGGGAACCGCAGCGGTACGTAAATAAGCCTGACTGTACGCACCCCGTTCCGTTTTACAGTCACAACCATCAACCTGCCATCACCTGGTGTCCCAATGGAGACTTACTTTCCATCTGGTTTTCTACCGATGAAGAAAGTGGTAGGGAAATGACCGTCCTGACTAGTCGACTTCGAGCGGGCGCTACCCGCTGGGATGAACCAGCCGAATTTTTTAAAGTACCGGATCGCAACATGACGGGTGCTTCTCTCTTACACGATGGAAAAGGTACGATCTACCACATGAACGGTGTAGAAACTGACGGCGACTGGCAAGATTTAGCCATGGTACTGCGCACCAGTAATGATAACGGAGCAAGCTGGACAACTCCACGTTTGGTTAACCCAGAGCATACCAAGCGGAATCAAGTCATTGCTGGCTTAAATCAAACCAAAGAAGGTTGGCTTATCCAGCCTGCCGATGCGGACCCCGGTCCTTCGGGTGGTACGGCTATTCATGTTAGCAAGGATCAGGGGAAGACCTGGACAAATCCGTACACAGGAACGGAGACGCCTTCTTTTGGCGCGGGAGAAACGGGCGGACTGATTGCGGGCATCCACGCCGGTGTTGTTCAGCTCAAAAACGGTGATTTGCTGGCACTGGGCCGGAAGAACGATATTAAAGCTGCCGACAGTTCAGACCTGCGTATGCCCCTGAGCCGCTCAACCGATATGGGAAAAACCTGGACCTATTCAGCGTCTCCTTTTCCACCAGTCTGGAGTGGACAGCGGTTGGTACTTACCCGGCTCAACGAAGGTGCCTTGCTTATGATCTCGTTCACGCACCATCCGGACGAACGCGCTGAAAAGCTGGCCGGTATGCCCTTTAAATTGGCCGATGGCAATCAATATAAAGGCTACGGGATGTATGCTGCGGTGTCGTTCGATGAAGGAAAAACCTGGCCGGTAGTCAAACTGGTGACCGACGGAAAAGACCGGTACCTAAATGGAGGAGCCTGGACAGGTGCCTTCGAAATGGATCAAACCCACGCGGAGCCTAAAGGCTATTTAGCCATCACACAAACGCCCGACAACGTTATTCATCTGCTAAGCAGTAGCTTACATTATCAGTTTAATCTCGCCTGGCTGAATGAACGTCCAACGATAGTTACGGCTAGTAAAAATAACTAACCGACCGACTAAAAGAAGCTTTTAATCGGTCGGCTTTACTCTTCTGATCTCACTCGCACTGAGCGTTATGGTAAACTCGCGTCGTTCACTATTCCAGCAGTGTACACGCTCGCCGTACTGACTAATCACGGGTACCGGCCAGTCAATATCAGGATTGGCCGCTTGCTGCTCACGAGCGGATTCTTCGTCGATGGGCGTAACCCAATCGTCTAATTTAAACTCTTGATCGTTCATAGCTAACTATTCCGCAGGTTGCTGAATCAATTTTGTCCGCTTAGGATGGTTTGGGTCGTCGTGTGATTCCAAAAACAAGAAAGGTAGTAGCAAAACAAGGTTTGCTACTACCTTTCCCAAAGTGTAACCAATAAAAAATCGATTGGTTGCCGTCAATCTTTCCGTCTACACTAGTACGTAAAACGGATGGTGGCCCCGTAAGTACGCTGGTCGCCCACGATACCGGCATATTGGCCGTAACTTCCGGGGGCAGCCAACAACTGTTCGTAGTAATTCTTGTTCAACAGGTTTCTGCCCCACAAAAAGAATGTAAGCCCGTTCGATGCTCGGAAACCTAGCCGTGCATTGCTAAGCGCATAACCGTCAATGTTGAGGTACTGCGAAGGGGAGGGGCTTGACGAGAAACTTGACCGGAAAAATTCGTCAATACCCAAAAAGTAATTTCCTTTCAGGCCCGTCAACGTACCCTTGGCCGTAACTTCGCCACCGACCGATCCAGACCATTTAGAAATACCGGGTAACACTCCTCCCGAAACGTCCTTGAAAGCCTGAGCACCTCCTACTTCTTCCAAAGGCACGGGAGCGTTGGTAAAGCGCACGTACTTACCGTCGGTATAAGCCACCGCAGCATTCAACGTCAGGTTTGTAAATCGAACATTACCATCTAGTTCTACGCCCTGCACCCGCACTTTTTCTGCATTAGCCAGATAGCCCCGGTTTACACCCGGTTCCGGCGTCTGTACCTGCGTTTGATAATCTCTGATGTCTGAACGATAGACGGTCAGATTTAAGACGGAATTGCCCGAAGGTCTGGTTTTGATGCCAAATTCTTTATGGTCTACGTATTCAGGCTTCACATTAGCGAGATCAATCAAAACCTGTCCATTTGCTGTAGGTAAGCCCCCGACGTTTACACCAATTGGCTTATACCCAATGGAGTAGGTAGCATACGCATTGAGGTTAGTACTGGCTTTGTACTGTACAGACAATTGTCCCGAGAAGTTGCCCTGCGCGTAATCCGTGTTGAAAGCCTGGTTGGTGTAAACACTATTTTTTAAAGCGATCAAGGCTGGGTCCGTAGTTTGCAAACCACCATACGTTACCCGGCTGTAATCAACTACTTTTTTGTCATAGTTGTAACGCGCGCCGGGTAAGATGTGGAGCCGGTCGGTCACAGCCCAGTCAGCCTGAGCGAATACCGCTAAACTCGTGCTCTTAATTTCGTTCGTGGTACGAATACCAAAGTTGTCGAATAAACCGGGCGTTTTCCACAATGCGCTGGTCGAGCTTTGCGCAAATCGCCACTGGGCCGAACCGGCTTCTTCCGTCTGAACCGGGTCCGATTTCAAGTCTTGCCAGAGACCGAACAAGCCGACAACCCCACTTAGGTTCGAAGACACTTTACCCGAATAGCGAATCTCCTGCGACCACTGGTCATGCTTCGAGTTACCAGAAGAGATTGTAAAGACCGGTAAGCCGATGTAATCGCGGTCATTCAATGGGGTCCATACCCAGTAGCGCCAGGCCGATGTAGCGGTCAGTGTTCCATTCCCGATTTTGATGTCCGCATTGACCGAAACGCCACCTAACTGGTTATCCGCTTTTGACGGAGTGTCCAAATCCACAACACGCTCGAACGCACTAGAATAAGGAAGCTTGTAGTTTAAATCGGCAATAATGGCATTAAACTGGCGATAAGCTGCCCGTTGCGTAGGTACTACGCCAGCTACTGGCCAACCGTATCCATTGGGCTTCTGATCAGTAACGTCGCCGATTACAGTGATCTGTACGTTATCGCTGGGCGTGTATAATAGTTGCCCTCTGACGCCGATGTTATTGATGTCGTTGATGGGCATTTGGGTGTGTACGTTGTAAAACAAGCCATTCCGCTGCGTGCCCGAGAACGAAAGACGAGCGGCCAGTTTTTTGCTCAGTGGTCCTGTTAGTGATCCTTTCGCCTGAATGAATCCGAAATTGCCGTAACTTAGTTCGAAGTTGGCTCCGGGTGTAAAACTTGCTGCCCGCGTCGTAATGTTGAAAGCGCCCGCCGTCGTGTTTTTACCAAAAAGCGTTCCTTGTGGCCCACGAAGTACTTCGACGCGTTCGATGTCAATAAAGTCAAGTGCCGTAGCCGCCGGACGCGCGTAGTAAACGCCGTCTACGTAGAAACCGACACCTGGGTCAACACCATCGTTGGTCAAGCCGAAAGTCGATCCTAATCCGCGAATGTTCAGGGTTGTATTTCGGGCATTTGACGCGTATAGCTGAACTGTGGGTACCAATTCTTTAAGCCGGTTCACGTTGAAAGCACCGGCGTCTTCGGCCCTTTGCCCACCGACCACCGATATGGGAATGGGTACCTCCTGAGCCGACTCCTGCCGCCGACGGGAAGAAATCACCACATCCTCCAGTTGGGTAGTATTCGCATCGAGCCTTATCTCGACTCTGCTTTCGTTGATTTGTATTTCTTTTTTGAGGTAACCAACTGAAGAAACGATCAGCGTAAACGGTAGTTTTTGTCCGGTAATCAGGTTGAATTCTCCGTTTGCGTCCGTTGCTGATCCATTGGTTGTTCCCTTGATGGTTATACTGGCCCCGATCAAGGCTTCACCTGTCAGTGCATCCACTACTTTTCCGGAAACGGTCGAATTGATTGTAGGCGTCTGCGCGAATAAAAGTTGTGCGTTAAAAAGTGCAGTAAGTAAGACAACTGACCTTAGAAATAGATTCATGCTAGTGTATTTGGTGGAATTCATGGTTGTTTAAATGAACAGGAGCGGATTGTGCACTATGTTGACTCCGACCAGCCGCTCCAAATCAGGCCGGTTACAATCGGGATCGTTTATTAGGTTTAATGATCGATACAGAATGGGCCTTATCTCAATCAAAAGATTTATTATCTAAAAGCCTATAAACATATATAGTATATAGAATTAGTAGATTTTAATTGGTAGTTTAAAAAAATTAGCTTCCCGAGAAATAAAATAGCACTCAGAAAACTAAAGTGCGGTACTACTTTTCGTTACGTCATACGATTAACTCAACAAAGTGATAGCCGTTGTAAAGGCTGTTCTTAGGGCAAAAACAATACGTCTGCTGGACGAGGTAACTAGTGAATCTGCTTTACAACTAAACAAAAGTAATGGGCCACATAAGAGCTGGTCGGCTACCTAGCTAGTAAAACTTTGGGCAAAAGTAGTTGTTTTGATGAGAATATTCCAACAACCATTCCCTAAGTCTATTACTTTTCCTTGTTAGGTCCCCGATCTTGCCCAAAACCGGTTGGTGCACTAAGCTTCCGGGGATGCTTGGTGTGAAAGCTTAGTCAAGGAGACAATCCGTAAGAATCAGAGAATTTGTTCAGAAGACAACTGCCTGAAACAGACTGTTGTCTTCACTAAGAACAGCCTATTAAACCAAAGGTCATAATTACACCCGCCAGAAAAGCAAACACATTTGGTTAACCGATTAAGAAATACCACTTCCATTTACCGATTCGTAGAGGTAAAAAATAATGACAAATAAGGCCCAATCTGTTGCAGGTTACACAATAAAAGAATGCTACTAGCGTTAATGTACTGTTAGCGTTTGCGAAGCCCCACTTGCTGTGCAAGTGGGGCTTTTTGTTTCCTGTCTACTTATCGCAGCGTGATCTTCTATTTTTCGATCGCCAAACATCTGGTTTCCGCCAAAGTTTTGCCTCAGGGGTCTTTCTAATAGATTAATCCTGTATCCGTTGGGCGAAACGGTGGTAAAAAGGCGTTTTACTGGTGGCATGTTTGGGTTGGTAGTCACCCGTAATGATCGGGATGTACATCACACGCCGTCTACTGGCTGCTCCTAGATGGGGCGATTGCTCGACGCGGTGCCACAAACTCCCATTGTGAATTGTAAGATCACCCGCTTCGATGTCAAATCCTACCTCACGCGGGTCTGGCCGGTGGTCGATGAACTGGCGCTTGCGAAACAACGTCAGCAGCACCGATTGCCGGTGCGTACCTGGTAGGACCCGTAAACCCCCGTTAGCCTGTGGGCAGTCGTCCAGATGCAAACCAACATTGAGCATCGGGCGAATGCGCCGACCCAGGAACAAATCCCGTGGGCTATCCGTATGCCAGCCCATCCGCGAAAAATTACTAGTTGGCGTTCGCACGTAGTGGTTGACAACCAAGCCATCTTTTTCGTTCGGACTGATCCGGCCTTCGAAGGGCGATAAGAGTTGTGTAAGTCCTTGCAGACGAGGATCTTTCAGAAATTGACTCAAGAGCGGGCTGAACTGCGATGTAAAGGCAAACCGCTGAATGATCTGACGGCCGGTCTCGTCATGCCCGAATTTGAGGGGCGTGCCGTTCACAGTGTCTACGTTTTCGGCTAGCCAAAGCGCTTCGACCCGTTGAATCTCATGCAGGAAAGTCTGCACTGTCAGACGGTCGACGAACTGTTTGATATGGATAAACCCATTCTTGTCGAAAAAATCAAGTTGCTGGGCGGATAGTACCTGCGTCAATTGGTCAGGAAGCAGCGTGGAATTTGTAAGCATAGGATAAATCAATTAAGCGGCCCGTGAAAACAGCCGTACATAAAACGTATAGACATAGCAGCCCGCGCAGAAACCAAAAACGGATTCAAGGGCGGCAAAAACAGCCAGTATGCTAGCCGGAAGTAGCGTTGATCGATGAGCCAGATCAAGACTTAGAATCAATAGACTGAAGCCAAAGCCAATGCGAGCCGCGAATCGTTTTGGTGCCTGATCTGTCGCTTTATAGGGTAATCGAAGCACTTTCACGATCCAGGACGCTCCATTTCCCAAAGGGCTATACTCGCCTACATGAAAACTCCGCAAACCAAAGTCAGCCAGTAGTAGCACAGGCAGCAGTACCCAGCCTGTCAGTAAATACACTAAGGTTATCAGTAAAATGAACCCGGCGGTCAGGCGCACTTTCGTTTCGTTGATTTGAACCCCATCGACAGGGCATAGAAGGTTCGATTCCATCAATTTTTCTGTTTAGACAACGACAAACTTGCGTTAACTACTTCGAGTAGTACCTCTGATTCACTGTTATTTCCTGCTGTCATTGTGCTGGTTGTTTAGCGAGTCCGAATAAGAAATTGAAGTAAACGCGCTGGATAAGGGATTGATAAGCCCACCAGCTTATGGCACCGATGTAGGCCAGTATAATGAGAATCGGATCGCCGGTGGTAACGTACAGAAAAGCCCACAGAACGATCAATCTGGCCAGTTCCAGGTGAATGACCCACTGCCGCTGTTCCAGAATAGCACCACAGTTGATAAGGGTTAGGAGGATAAAGAGCGCCATCATCACCTGCCAGAGAAGGGGGATCTGATGTTCAAACAAAGTCAGGCCGAACAGCAGGATTAATAAATTAATGATCTGACCGACCACGTATCCTCGCAAGCGGGTAATCGACTGGACCAGCGTGAGGGGGTGAGCTGCCACAAAAAAGCGAGTAGCCAACTGGTCCCTTATCTGCCCGTCAATCCGATCTGGTGGGCCAAAGAGCAATCTGACTTTGGCGCGAATACCGCTCGTGCGACGAGTCGCTTCCAAAAGCTCCAGTAGGGTATGAAATTGTTGCCAAAGAAAACTGTAGCTGCGAAGTGGTTTGGTCAGACCATAGACGGGTTCTTCTACTTCGGGCGCAAACGTACCAAAGAGTTTATCCCAGATGATAAGTACATCCCCGTAATTTTTATCGAGGTACTGCGGATTGCTGGCATGGTGAACCCGGTGGTGAGAAGGAGTGACAAGGATGTATTCTAGAAAACCTAGCTTCCCAATTGTGCGGGTATGAATAAAAAATGGGTACAAACCATGGAACAGCAGCAGCGTCGTAATCATACCTGCCGGAAAGCCAATGATGGGCAGGATAGCCCAGAATCCGGTACGAATAAGCGCTTGAAAGACAGTAATTCGAGCCGAAACCGTGTAATTGAATTCCTCGCTCTGGTGATGCACAACGTGAGCCGCCCAAAACAGATTGACCTCATGGGCGAACCGATGATACCAGTACCACACAAAATCTGTTGCGAAAAACAGGGCAACCCAAGTCCACGCTGAAGGCTTGATGGATAGCAAAGCATAGTGGTGATGCAGGTAGTCATAAACTCCGTAAAAAGCGCCTACTGTGAACAGGTCCAGCAAACGCTCAGCGATCCCCACGCTTACATTAGCGATGGAATCGTTGAACCGGAAATAAACTTTCTTCATGGCTTTGGCTAGCAGATATTCAAGCCCCATCATGAACAGAAAAAAAGGAATGGCAAGAGCAAGCCAATTTAAACTATAACTATTCATAATCTATATATTATATAGATTTGTTTGATAAATAAATAAGCCAGCTAGCTGACTTTTGTTGTTGCATATGCTTGCTGTATTAACAGCGACGATGCGCAAAGGTTATCGGCAAAATTTAGTTATCCAAGCAAAATCATAAAAAAATGATTGTCAATATGTTGTCAAATAATCTATCGAGAAATAGGGGTAATCTATTTGATAGGTAGGTTAAAGCGACAATGTGTTTCTTTTCCAGCTAGTTAGCGTTTAGTTGAGTTAGAAAGAGTCAGCAAAATACCTGCATTTATAGAACAAGGTTATTTTTAAAATTTAGTTTATATGTTTTCAAGAAGTGAAGTTTAAAGGGATTCAATGAATATGGTTTGTAGTTGACTTTGGCATTTCTGATAAATCTTCTCGAGCTGACCGTATTCTCTGTTTTACAAACCTAGCCTGCTTTGACAACGTTATACGGTCTATTACTCGCACAAAACCCAAGTAGCTATGAAGACGATCAGATGGTATTCGCCAGGAGGAGACGGAGATCAAGGAGGAAGCAGTGCTGATGACAGAGAGTCAATTCTGCGTCAGGAAGGGACCCACGAACCGGGGGATACCCCTCTGGAGGATCAGGAAGAGTTGCCCGGTGGATTTATTCATGGGCACGTCGATCAGGGAAACGATGAAGAATAAGCTTATATTGGTAGGTAGAAAATGACTAGTGCATTTCTATTGAAGACTGCCCGGCTTACAAAAGTAGGTCGGGCAGTCTTTATAATTAGCTTGCAGTAGCATCGAGATACAGGTATAATTCTTTGATGAGTCCATCCTTAACGATGGCAATATCCATACCGCTAGCGGCTGGTGTTGCATTCGCTACTCCTAGCGTCCAGGCTATTTGACTGACCCCGTGGTTGGCTACCGCTGGTTTGGTAAGCTTAAACGTAAATTCTGGCGGCCACTGAGCTTGTAGACTTTTAATGAGCTGATTTATCGCTTGGTGTCCCGTGATAACTGGGGTGTTATCGGTTTCGTAAAAGACAATGTCAGCTGAATAAATTCGCGTCATAACGGCCATTCGTTTTTCCTCGTCGCGTTCGCTCCACACCTTTAAAAGGCTGTCTTCCAATAATTGTGCTGCTGTATGGTCCATACCTATTTGTTTAGGCATCAAACCTATTGGCCTAATCGGAAAAAACAAAATGCTGGCTGAACCATGAGCATGCTGATTACGGAACAACTGTTGTACAAACGTGTAGCGCTATAACAGATACGTTGATACCGAGCCAACTCAGAGCGAGTCAATTCAGTCGTGTAAGGTAATAGGAGCCTCATTGCTGGGGTTTATTTTGCAAGGCCAGTCGAATCAGCTCAACTGTGTTTTTGACGCCAGCTTTGCGAATGATGCTTGCTCGTTGATTCGCAACCGTATTGATACTGATTCCAAACCGGTCGGCAATCGCCGAACTGCTCATCCCATCGACCAGGCAGGTCAAAATTTGTTCTTCACGAGCTGTAATTTTACTCCAGATCGATGGCTCTTTGGCGACTGGCTCGTCGTTGCTTTTAGGAATGCTTTTGCCGGGTTTGACGAGGTTCTTGATAATGATTGACGAAGCGTTGGGCGGGTAATACAAGTCGCCGTTAATCACCGTGCGTACCGCCTGTAAGATTTCTTTTTGGTCGGTGTCTTTCAGCAGATAACCAGCCGCTCCGTTCTGCACCGAATTCAAAATATAATCAGGATTGTTGTGCATACTGAACATGAGCGTCTTAATGCCAGGGTACTGTTTAGAGACGATTTTCAGGGTTTCGATGCCTGATAGTTTAGGCATAGTAATGTCCAGCAGTAAAACGTCAGGCTGAATCGTTGGCAGTAAGTCAATCGCTTCGGTACCGTCAGCGGCTTCGCCCACAATTTGTATATCGGCTTCGTCTTCCAACAGCATTCGAATGCCTTTTCTGACAACGGAATGATCATCAATAACAAGAATACGTATCGACATACTCAATGAGTTAATAAATTGACGCTGACTTTGACTGATGTTCCTTTTTTAGGCTTAGAGGTTATCGTCAAATCGCCGTTGAACAAATGAGCTCTTGTTTTCATATTTTGGAGGCCATTTACGATTACCGAAGCGTTTTCCTGCTTCGGTAACGCTTTTATCGAGAATCCTTTTCCGTCATCCTCCACGGATAAAATCAGCTTACGGCTAGTCTGTACCAGGACTACGCGAATCAACTGGGCACCGGCGTATTTGACGGCATTATGCAGGGCTTCCTGCGCAATGCGATACAGACCTATTTCCATGGCAGGGCTGAGCCGTTCACCTTCCCGCTCACCGACAAAAATAACATCGATACCCGACGAACGAGCTGTTTGATCAGCCAAGAGCTGTAAGGTGGCACCTAAGCCGAAATCACTTAGCGTCGATGGCATCAGGTTATAGGCTATTTGCCGGGTTGTCTGGATGGTATCGTAGATAAGGTCGCACAATTCAGCGAAACGCATTTTTTGCTTCTCGTCGTGGATAGCCATCGATTTAAGCTTTTCAGCGTGTAGTTTCAGCCCCGTGAGCATCTGTCCAATACCGTCGTGAAGTTCGCGGGCAAACCGCCTTCGCTCTTCTTCCTGCCCTTCCAGAAGTGCCGCCGAACGTACCGTTGCTTCGGAAAGCTGCAAGCGGTATTTTTCTTCGGTAGCCTGCACCAACTCAGCCTGCGTAGCGACCAACTGCTGGTTAGAAGTCGCCAGATCCTGATTCGTCGTTTCCAGATGCTGATTGACAACTTCAAGGCTCGAATTAGCTACTTGTAACGCTTTTTCTGACTGATCCAGCCTACGGATAACCTGTTTAGTGTGATTGACTACGGGCCTGAATACGAAAAATCCTTCGATGAGTAAGGTCAGCAAAGTAGCCGCTGCCAATAGCCACTCGATGCGTTCCAGGGTTTTTACCCGCTCAAAACTTTCGGTGTCGAACTGGAAAACAATGTCGTTCATCTGCTGTACGAACGGCAACTCATCTCGTAAGATGATCTGGAGCGCTGCTTGCTTGTCGGTGGGAGAAACCGCAGGACTCTTGATCTGATCAAAGCGTTGATTGAGCGATTGAAAGTAAGGTTCTATGCGGGTAAACATGCTGTCGAGTGCAGCGCTTTTACGTACCGTGTAAACCGTTTCCATCCGAAGCATACCGTTTCGTAGTTGGCTATGCGTTTGCGCCCAGGTCCGTTGCAACGAATCAAACGAGATTGTATCCGCAGCCGATAAACCCGTTACTCGCAGGAGGGAAAGTTTCGTTAATCGCTGACTTAACATTCGCTGACGACCAGCCACGTTGACGATCCGGCTATCATCGTAGTGATTGTTCAGCGTGTTTCGGATAAACAGTAGCCCACTGATCGACAGGACGGCAATGACGGTAAGTGCCAGTAAATAAAACCGTGTCAGTCGGTGGGCTACCTGTTGATCAAGCTGATTCATAAAGTACGGTAAACAGTATCCGGACAGGCTAAGCGACTAAGTCAGCTCCTATGTCCTATACTTGCTGCTATTTTTCAAACGCCAATGTACACAACGCCCTGCTCAACACGTATCGGAAAGGTGTTGATGCGATAGTTGTCGTCGTTCAGGCATTGGCCCGTCTTGAGGGAGAACGTCCGTTTATGAAAGGGGCAGGCAACCTTTGGTTCGTCGCCCTGGCTACCGATCATGCCACGACCGAGTGCCATCTGCTGGCGGTGCGGGCACTGATTATCCGTAGCGTACCATTCGCCCCGGCGCGTGAAATTAAAAATGGCAATCTGGCGTCCACCGATGAGTGCACAGGCACCACCATCTTCCGGAATGTCATCGACGCGGCAGACGGCGTGCCAGGTTATTTGTTCAGTGTCAATTGTGAGCGCTTCCATAGGAAAGTTTTTTAGAATAAGAATTTCGTTTTTTCGACAGGATGAACAGGATTGACAAGATTTTTCGGATCTTCTCCATCCTGCAAATTCTACTAATCCGGTCAAGAACCTAAACCCAGTCCTTTGCACGGATCTGATCACGCATCGGTACGTACTCCACCGTAGGATCTTTTACCTCAACAGCATTGACAAAGTGGGTAAAACGTTTGCGGAGTTCTGGGTTTTCGACAACTTCTTTCCATTCACAGGCGTAGGTGTCGACAATCAGTTGCATCTCGCGTTCCAGATCAGCCGCAATGCCTAGAATGTCGTCGACCACAATCGCTTTCAGGTATGTCATTCCGCCTTCCATTTTGTTGAGCCAGGCCGCAGTACGAGCCAGCGGATCGGCCGTTTTGATATAAAACATCAGGAACCGGTCGAGCAGCTTCACGCAGGTTTCCTTGTCTACATCGGATGCCAGCAGTTGGGCGTGTTGTGGCTTGGCACCACCGTTGCCACAGACGTAAACGTTCCAGCCTTTTTCGGTAGCAATAATGCCAAAATCCTTGCTTTGCGCTTCGGCACACTCGCGCGTGCAGCCCGACACACCAGATTTGAGTTTATGGGGTGATCGTAAGCCTTTGTACCGGTTTTCCAACTCAATGGCAAACGTAACGGAATCTTGTACGCCAAAACGACACCAGGTTGTTCCTACGCAGCTCTTAACCGTGCGAAGCGATTTCCCGTACGCGTGACCACTTTCAAAACCGACAGCAATCAATTCTTCCCAGATTTTGGGTAAATCACCGACGTGAGCGCCAAACAGGTCAATCCGTTGCCCGCCCGTGATTTTTGTGTACAGGCCGTATTTTTGGGCAACCTGGCCGAGTACAATCAGCTTTTCGGGCGTGATTTCACCACCGGCTACCCGTGGCACAACCGAATACGTACCGCCCCGCTGAATATTGGCCAGGAACCGATCGTTCGAGTCCTGAATAGGAGCACGATCTTTGGTGAGAATATTCTCATTCCACAAGCTCGACAGAATCGAGGCCACGGCGGGCTTACATATTTCGCAGCCATCGCCCCGCCCGAACGTATTGAGAACGTCGGTATAGGTTTTTGCTCCGTTCATTTTCACCATATCAAGCAGCTCCTGACGGGTGTAATCGAAATGCTCGCAGAGTACATTACGTACGTAAACGCCCTTCTCTTTTAGTACGCTTTGGAGCAGATCCTTCACCATGGGTGTACAACCGCCACAGCCTGTACAAGCCTTTGTTGCTTTCTTTAGCGCATCAACCGTTGTATGTCCGTTCTCGTTGATCTCATGGCAGATCATTCCTTTCGTGATGGCTTCGCAGGAACAGATCAGCGCGTCGTCGGGAAGACTGGTTACGCCCGCACCCGATTCTTCACCCCCTCTGAATCCTAAAATAACATCCTCTGGATCAGGCGGCAGAATAGTCTTGTTCTTGCAGGTCTGCAACAGCATGTTGTACTGTTCAGCGTCACCCACCAGAATGCCGCCCAGCAAATACTTACCATCCGCCGACACGTTGATACGTTTGTAAACGCCTTTCGCTTTGTTTTCGTAAACGATCGTGCGGTGGTCCGATTCACTCGCAAAGGGGTCACCGAAGCTACCTACATCCGTACCGATCAGCTTTAGCTTCGTGGACATATCGAACGGCTTAAACTCTTTCGGTACACCCATGAGCTGAGAGGCTACCACCTCCGCCATGTCGTAACCGGGAGCTACTAAACCATAAATCATGTGGTGAGCAACTGCACATTCGCCAATCGCAAAAATGCTGGGGTCCGAGGTTTGAAGCGCATTATCGACCACTATTCCTCCGCGCGGGTGGGTGTTGAGGCCAGCTGCTTTGGCCAGTTCATCCCGTGGACGAATACCCGCCGAAATCACGAGCATATCGACCTCCAGGTGCGATCCGTCGGTAAACTGCATACCCGTGATGCAATCACCACCGGTAATTTCCTGCGTGTTTTTAGACAGATGAATGGTCAATCCGAGCGATTCCAGTTGCTGCTGTAAAACCCCCGAACCGGCGTCATCAATTTGCCGGGGCATCAGACGCGGGGCAAATTCGACGACGTGTGCTTCTTCCAATCCTAAATCAAGCAACGCCTTGGCTGCTTCCAGACCAAGCAAACCGCCACCTAGTACCGCTCCGCGCAACGCATGACCATTCCGGGATTTGCCCGCGTAAGACTGGATAAGTTCAAGGTCTTCAATCGTGCGGTAAACAAAAACACCGTCCTTTTCTACGCCAGCTACCGGCGGAACAAAAGCACCTGAGCCGGTCGCCAGAATTAAATAGTCATAAGGTACTACGACGCCGTGGTGTGAACGTACCTCTTTCCGTTCCCGGTCGATATCGACCACGGGGTCTGTCAGATACAGGTTGATATTGTTTTCGGCGTACCACTCAACAGGAGCCAGAGTCAAATCATCTGCTGTTTTGCCCGAAAAATAAGCGCTTAAATGGACGCGGTCGTAGGCAGAGCGCGGTTCTTCCCCAAAAACCGTCACTGTGAAACGACCCTGATCTTTTTGTTTGGCTACCAGTTTTTCGCAGAATTTGTAGCCTACCATGCCATTGCCAATGACAACAACATGCTTGTTTGTGTGTTCGACCATAGTCAATAACAACTATAAGTGTATAAAAACCCTGTTTTATTATTGCACTTTACTAATAATCGAGCTGTTTTTCCCCTAAAACAACCGCGTCAAAAGTAAAATGCATTTGTATTAATTCCTAATGTTAAATTTTGTTTAAAGTGCCTTATTAAAAATAATTATTGGCTTAAGTCTTGTTTTTAAGAATGTCGTATCTAATTTTGAAGCGTAATAACGAATGATTATTACTAGCTACAAATAGTAGATATCTACTATGCAGCTAATTAAATACTACTATTATGCAGCCAAAGCTTACACTAGTAGGAGCGGGTCCTGGCGACGGCGAGTTGATTACACTGAAAGGGATCAGAGCGCTGAAACAGGCCGATGTTGTGCTCTATGACGACCTTGCGAATGCATCCTTGCTGGACTTTGCACCAGCACATGCGCTCAAGACATACGTTGGCAAGCGCGCTGGCAAGCTGTCGTTTTCGCAGGAGGCAATTAACACACTAATCGTTCGACTGGCGCAGGAGCATGGGCATGTGGTCCGGCTGAAAGGCGGAGACCCTTATGTGTTTGGTCGGGGCTTCGAGGAAGCGGATTACGCCCGGCAGTATGGCATCGACTGTCAGGTTGTCCCAGGTGTTTCCAGCTGCATTGCGGTTCCTGCATCGCAGGGAATACCCGTTACCAGTCGGGGTGTAAGTGAAAGCTTTTGGGTAATCACGGGTACAACGCGGGATGGTGAATTATCCGACGATTTGCGGCTGGCCGTTCAGTCGAAAGCGACCGTAGTTGTCCTGATGGGACTTAACAAAGTAGGCGAAATCTGCGCCATGTACTGCCAGGCCGGACGCGGTCATTTACCAATGGCAGTAATTCAAAACGGGACGCGGGCTGATGAACAAAGCGTCGTTGGGCAAGTCTGGAGTATTCCGCAGTTGGTAGAAGAGCATGGCGTGGGGGCGCCTGCTGTTCTTGTCATCGGCGATGTCGTTTCCTTGCATCCGTCGTATTTAGCGGAATGCCTGCACAACGTATCGCTGGTTAGCTAATAATAAAAAGCCGATCCGGTGTGGGGGCACCTTTGGACCGGCTTAACAGGGTTTGTCTATGCGAAAAACACAAACATGTCAAAGAAAATGAAAAGCTACTCGTAAAGCAAATCTCCGTCTGCTATCAACTGGGGCCAACGCCGTATTGTATTCGGAATCTAGTTGGTAGACCCAGCTCCGTTATCCTGTAATGTATTGATTACTACGCATTCCTGTGTAGGTAGGAATACCATTGCCAAAGCGATTCATTTTCTCACCCAATTCACTCAAAATGACTAAATCTTACCTGACGCGGTTAGCGCTGCTTGGTGTTGGCCTACTCAGTTCAACCCCGCAGTTGAAAGCGCAATTCTCACTGATTGGTCAACTCAGAACCCGCACGGAACTTCGTAACGGTGTCGCAAATTTGCCGTTGGCAGGTGCTTCGCCCGCTTTTTTTACGTCGCAGCGGGCGCGGCTGACCTTCGGCTACAAATGGGAACGGATAACCTTTGGCTTTGCCGTTCAGGACGTACGTGTTTGGGGGCAGGACGCTTCAACCATCTCCAGCGCTGACGGCAATCGGCTGATGGTGCACGAAGCGTGGGGTGACATTGTTCTGCTGAACCGCGCCGACACAACGATCAAATCGAAAGTAATTGATTTTCTATCCCTGAAAATCGGTCGTCAGGAAATGGTGTACGACGATTCCCGATTAATCGGTAATCTAGACTGGTTGCAGCAGGGCCGCCGTTTCGATGCTGCACTGTTAAAAGCACAGCACAACGGTTGGGCGCTCGATCTGGGCGTAGGCTTCAATCAAAATACCGATGCATTTGGCTTGGCGGGCACGTATTACACCCCCGCCAACGTACCGACATCGGCTTTATCAACACAAAACGTAACGCTACCGGTACCGTCCGGCTTTCTGCCGACAGTAGGGAAGGGCGGTGCGCCAGTGGTTGTCAATGCGGTAAGTACAAACGGGCAGAACCAACAGTTCAAATCGTTTCAGATGGCGTATTTGACACGCAAATTTCGACAGGCGAAATTCTCCGCGCTGGTTTTCAAAGATGATTTTCAAAAGTACCGGCTCGACTCAATTGGTACTGCTTCTACCGGTTACGTATATGGGAGACGTTATGACCAGTCTGGTACAAATTCACGGGTAACGTACGGAGGGATGTTAACCGGGCAGTCCGGCATTGCGACCAAAGTGTTCTGGCAGGCTTTTGGGTACTGGCAAACCGGCAAAGACCGCGACGGATTGCAGATCAGAAAAGCGCATCACTACGGCGCGAATGCCATCGTTCAGAAAGGGAATTTTGGCGTGGGGCCTGGCTATGAAATTGTATCGGGCAACAATGACGCTACCCTCAAAGCGGGTGAAACAAATCGCTTCGATCCACTCTACGGCACACCTCATAAGTTTTGGGGCCTGATGGATTACTTCTACGCGGGTACCGGCTCACCATCGGGAGGTTTGCAGGATGCTTATGTAAAGGTCAGATACACCGGCAAACGCCTGAGTACGACGTTTGACATCCACTATTTTGCCTTAGCCAATACCACCTACAACAAGCAGCCCGACATGACTTCAGCAACTCCCTTATCTGCGAAGTTAGGCGTCGAATACGATCTGGTTGCTACGTACGCGCTCAATAAATACACAATGCTGGAAGCCGGATACGCGATCATGAACGGTACCAATACGCTGGAATACACGAAGCAGGGTACGATGAATCAGAAAGATAAAGTAGGCACGTGGGCTTATCTGATGATCAATATCAAACCCGATTTTTTTGCGAGTAAGTAATCCTTCTCCTGTGCGCTTAGTTTCTCAAAACTGATTTTATCCATAGTGATTTCACACACGTTTTCACCAATCTCAAACACGATCTAATCATGAACGTTAACAAACCGCTTGAGTCCCTAAATGTCTTCCGATTTAACGGAATTCAGATGCGTACGTTTCACATTACGTGGTTCACTTTTTTCGTTTGCTTTTTTGGTTGGTTCGGGCTGGCTCCGCTAATGCCCGCTATTCGAGCCGATTTGGGGTTGACAAAACCACAGGTTGGCAACACGATCATTGCCGCCGTGTCAGCGACAATCTTTGCCCGCCTGCTGGTAGGTAAACTTTGCGATACGTGGGGACCACGTAAAACGTATACGGCTTTATTGGTGCTGGGTTCGCTACCGGTTATGCTGGTCGGACTGGCGCACGATTACACGACGTTTTTATTATTTCGATTAGCGATTGGCACCATCGGCGCGTCATTTGTGATTACGCAGTTTCACACGTCGATGATGTTTGCGCCAAAAATCAAAGGGACGGCCAATGCGGTAGCGGGTGGCTGGGGTAATCTTGGTGGTGGTATAACGCAGGTGGCAATGCCGCTGATCATGGCCGCTATCGTCGGTTTAGGCTACACCAAGCCGGAAGCTTGGCGGCTGGCAATGGTTGTACCAGGAGTAATGATGCTGATCATGGCCTTTGTCTACTACCGTTTTACGAAAGATACTCCGAATGGCAATTACGGCGACAGCTCCGTCGAACTAGAAAAGGGTGGTTATTCCACCAACAAGGCCGAAAAAATTAGCTTCGGTAAAGCCATTTCTGACGTTCGGGTGTGGGCGCTGGCGCTGGCGTATGGCTGCTGCTTCGGGATGGAAATTACCTTCGATGGGGTAGCCGCGCTGTATTTCTTCGATAACTTTAAGATGGAGGAAACGCAGGCTGGTTTTTGGGCTATGCTCTTTGGCGGCATGAACATTTTTGCCCGTGCATTGGGGGGAATTGTAGCCGATAAAGTAGGAAACAAATACGGCATGCGCGGTAAAGGTATTCTGCTAGCCAGCATGTTATTGCTCGAAGGGCTGGGCGTTATTCTGTTCGCGCAGGCAGGGAGTTTACCGATGGCTATTGCATCAATGCTTGCTTTCGCATTATTCCTGAAAATGTCGAATGGCGGTACGTACGCCATTGTTCCGTTTGTTAATCCGAAAGCAGTAGGGATGATATCCGGTATTGTCGGTGCCGGTGGTAACGTAGGAGGGATGCTAATGGGCTTTCTGTTCAAGTCGCAATCGATTTCCTACAGTCAGGCGTTTCTGTACATCGGCTGCATTGTTGCCGTTGTGGGGGTACTTTTGTTCCTGGTCAATTTCGGTAAAGCCGTCGTGATTGAGCCAACGGAAGCGGAACTGCAAACCGCCTAGTTGGTAAAAAGAATAGCAACGCGTCAAGGGCTACTTTCTTATTTTCTCTGAAAACTTATGACTCACCAAACTACCTGTTGCTACTGTGGCGTTGGCTGTGGAATCGTGATCAAACAGGAGCAGAACGGGCGACTGAGCCTGCAAGGTGATCCGCAACATCCGTCCAACAAGGGCATGCTTTGCTCCAAAGGAATGAATTTGCATTACACCGTCATGGATCAGTCGGATCGGCTATTGTATCCGCAGATGCGGTTCAATCGGTCGATGCCCATGCAACGGGTGAGTTGGGATGCAGCTTTGGAACGAACGGCTGCTGTTTTCAGAACATTGATTCAAAAATACGGCCCTGATTCCGTTGCGTTTTACGTATCGGGACAATGCCTGACGGAAGAATATTATTTGGTCAACAAGCTTATCAAAGGCTTTATCGGGTCAAATAACATCGATACCAATTCCCGGTTATGCATGAGTTCGGCGGTGGTCGGTTATAAACTGACATTGGGTGAAGACTCTGTACCCGTTTGTTACGACGATATTGAAGAAGCGGACGTTTTTCTGGTCGAGGGAGCGAATCCAGCCTGGTGCCATCCTATTCTCTGGCGTCGTATTGAAGCACACAAAGCTGCCAATCCTACCGTCAAAATCATTTGCGTAGACCCCCGCCGTACCGATACCGCCCGCTCGTCTGATCTACACTTACCCATCCGACCCGGTACGGACATTGTACTGAACAACGCGATTGGTCGCTTGCTGATCGAAAATAACGCTGTTGATAACGAATTTATCGTCAATCACGCCGATGGATTTACCGCGTACCGTGAACAGGTGATGCAACGATCCATCGACGAAGCTGCCGAGTTGTGTGGGATTCCCTCAGAAGGTATTTACACCGCTGCACGCTGGATTGCCCGTTCAAAGGGTTTTCTGTCGCTCTGGACGATGGGCCTCAATCAATCGGCAGTCGGCGTTAATAAAAATCTGTCGCTCATCAACCTGCATCTGATTACGGGTCGGATCGGTAAACCGGGCAATGGACCTTTCTCGCTAACGGGTCAGCCTAACGCAATGGGTGGGCGCGAAACAGGCGGTTTAGCTAATCTGCTGCCCGCCCATCGCGATGTGACCAATGCCGCACACCGCGCCGAAATGGAAGCTTTCTGGAATAGCCCAATCCAGATTGCGGCAAAACCAGGGTTGACAGCTACTGAAATGATCGACGCCTTGTCAGATGATCGACTGAAAGCCATTTGGATAATCAACACCAATCCACTGGTGAGTATGCCCGATGTCAACGCGACCGAGAAGGCGCTGAAAAAGGCCCGCTTTGTGGTGGTACAGGATGTTTCAAACCGGGCCGACACTGTCCAGTTTGCCGACGTGGTATTGCCTGCTGCGGCCTGGCTGGAGAAGGAAGGAACGATGACCAACGCCGAACGTCGAATCAGCTATCTGCCCAAAATACTCGACGCGCCGGGTGAGGCTCTGCCCGACGCGGAAATTATCTGGCGTTTCGCGCAGAAAATGGGATTTGGCGCTTCTTTTGACTATACCGAAGCCGCACAGGTGTACGAAGAATACGCAAGAATTACGGAAGGAACAAGCATCGATGTAACGGGCGTAAGTTATGACATCCTAAAGCAGAACCGGACAATTCAATGGCCGTATTCGATGAA
Organism: Spirosoma liriopis; assembly: GCF_023196085.1. Lineage (NCBI taxonomy): Bacteria > Pseudomonadati > Bacteroidota > Cytophagia > Cytophagales > Cytophagaceae > Spirosoma > Spirosoma liriopis. Next base: position 15,637 of record NZ_JALPRF010000004.1, on the reverse strand, counting down.
CGACGGAGCGGACGGCGCGGCAGGAACAAAACGATTATTCGCCAATCATCAATTCTACACAGCAAACGGTCGGGCGCAGATACACCCGGTACCGGACGAGAATAGATCGGAGCCAACGGATGAGCAGTTTCCCCTTGTCCTTACCACGGGTCGCATTCGGGATCAGTGGCATACCATGACGAAGACGGGACGCGTTGCGAAACTTAACCAACATAACCCACAGCCGTTTTTGCAAATTCATCCCGCCGATGCTGAGGTTCGTGGCATTCGCCAGGGGCAACTTGTTGAGGTGCAGGGACGGCGGGGAGTGGTTCGGGTAAAAGCGCAACTGACCGATGACGTCCGGCCCGGCTTGTGTTTTATGCCAATGCACTGGGGTAAGATGCTGAACAGTAACTTGAATCGGGCCAACAACCTGACCAATGCACTGGTTGATCCGCGCTCCAAAGAACCGGATTTTAAGTTTTCGGCGGTGGAGGTAGTTCCTTACAAAAAGCCAGTTGAAAAAATAATCGTTATTGGTGCCGGATCGGCGGGGCTAGGCTTTATTAATGCGTACCGGTCGCTGGAGCCGAACGTAAATCAGGATGAGATTCACGTATTTTCAAAAGAGATTTACCCCTTTTACAATCGGGTCTTGCTGCCCGACTACATCAGCGGAGAGCAAACGTGGGATCAGCTTGTCCGATTGCGTGAAGATCAGTTCAACGAAGCCAACATAATCGTTCACAAAGGCGTGGGCATTGCGCATATCGACCGGAAAGCCAAAGTCGTTACGGATACAGAAGGTATCGAACACACGTACGATAAGCTGCTACTCGGAACAGGAAGTCGCGCCTTTATGCCGAAAGGGATTCCTAAATTGCCGGGCATCTTCAACATGCGTTCACGACTCGATGCTGATTCACTGCTGCCGTTTCTTACCGGCGACGCACCCCACGCGGTAGTGGTGGGTGGAGGTTTGCTTGGCTTGGAGTTGGCGGCTTCGCTCCGGCAAATTAACGTTCGCGTGACGCTGATTCACCGGTCGGGCCGGTTTATGGAGCGGCAGCTTGACGCATTGGCCAGCGAATTACTTTACCTGGAACTGCTCGATCGGGGCATTGAGGTGTATTTCAACGAAGAAATTCAAACGTTTGCTGGCATTGACCACTTGGGTGGTGTTCGCTTAAAATCAGGCCGTCAGTTGGCGTGTCAGGTCGTTGTCATGGCAATCGGCACCGAACCCAATATTGAACTGGCGCGCGAAGCAGGACTTACCTGCAATCGAGGAGTAGTGGTAAATGACTACCTGCAAACGTCCGACCCCGCTATTTTTGCGGCTGGTGAAGTAGCGCAGTGGAACGGTCACATGTGGGGCGTAACCTTAGCCGCCGAGCAGCAGGCAGAAACAGCCGCCCGATTTATTGCCGGTGATATTTCTCAGCCGTACCGGGGTAGTCTGTCCATGAATATTCTAAAAATGGAAGGACTGCATTTATGCAGCATTGGCATCAGTGAAGTCCCGGCGGGAAAATCGGGCTATGAAGAAATTGTCTTTATCGACAAAGCAAAGCGCTACTACAAAAAATGCATTGTTCACCACGACAAGCTGGTTGGGGCTATCCTGGTTGGCGATAAAAACGAATTTACGGAATTCCGCGATCTGATTGCAAACGGCATAGAGCTCTCGGAAAAGCGCCTTCAGCTTTTGCGATCCAGCAAGAGCATAGACCCGGTCGAAGGCAAACTGGTATGTTCGTGTAACACCGTTGGTCAGGGAAATTTAGAGCGGGCTATCGAAGCTGGTTGCACCGACTTCCAGCAACTCTGTCAAAAAACGGGTGCCGGAACAGGCTGCGGCTCTTGTCGACCCGAAATTCGAAGCATACTGTTGTTCATGAGTGAGTTAACGGGTGTTTAAATCGATTACAGACTATTGCTTGCTCACTTATCTGCTTTGATCCATGCGTGATTACTATACCTTAAAAGTCAATTTGCCTGCTGGAATCGTATCTCCTGGCGCGTTGCAACTGGTATTGAAATTAGCCTACGACGCCAAGGTTAGAACCGTCCGTTTTGGCGCTCGTCAGCAATTGCTGATGACTGTCCATTACGAGGACATGCGCTTTTTTGAAAAGGAGTTGAAGCAGCACCAAATCAAGTACGAAATAAATACCGAGCAATTCCCCAATATCATTAGCTCTTATTGCGGTGAAGAAGTCTTTCGTACGGGCGCGTGGCTTCGCGAAAGCGAGTATCATACTGTGCTGGATCAATTTGATTATCAGCCCCGCCTGAAAGTCAACCTGTCCGATGCTAACCAAAGTTTTACGCCTTTTTTTACCGGAAATTTAAACTTTATTGCTTCACCTGAGCCGCACTTCTGGTTTTTGTACATTCGTCCAAAGCAGCGAAATACCTTGTTTCGCTGGCCCGAACTGGTGTATACCAACGATATTGGCCGTCTGGCTAAAACGCTGGAACAAGCGATGCTCGATCAGGCTATTCAGGAGGAAGAAGCCTTGTATAACGCTGTAACAACGGCTCAGCCATTCGTTACGCAACCGGCCTCGCAGGACGTGGAATTGCCTGATTTCTCGCTTCCTTACTACGAAGGGTTTAACCGGTACGGACAACGGTCTTGGTTGGGACTTTACCGCCGGGATGAACAGTTTTCCATTGCCTTTCTATTGGATGTATGTGCGCTATGCCTGAAAACCCGCGTCGGTGAACTATGCACAACCCCTTGGAAGTCGCTTATTATCAAAGGTATTGAGGAGAAAGACCGTGCGGCATGGTCTCATATCTTGGGAAAGCATAATATCAACGTTCGTCACGCGGCTAATGAGTTGGCCTGGCAAACCGAGGATTATACAACCGATGGAACGCAGCTCAAAAGCTACGTTATGCGGTATTTTGAGAAAAATGATACCCGCACTTTTGGGTTGTGTTTTGGCGTTCAGACGCAGCCGAAGTCAGAGGTATTCGGTTCCGTATTGATACGGCAGCGTCCCGTCTTTCGCGTCGGCAAGCTGGCTTTATTCAGCGTGTACGATTTATACTATACCGATAATTTTAACCCAAACAGTCGCACTTACCATCTGTTCGAACGGGGGTTACTAAAAATTCACGTGCCGGCTCAGATCGAACGACTTTGTCGAAAGTTCAGTGCCCGGCGATTAATCAGGAACGATGAGCCGCTTGATAGTAAAGTTGACCAGCCGGAAGTTGACGTACATGAACGACCAAAAGTCCACCAATGCAGTCATTGCTTCACGGTTTATGACAGCCAATTTGGTGAGCCATTAAGGGGTGTTTCGAACGGTGTCTCTTTTGCTTTATTATCCAATGACTTTACCTGTCCAACCTGCGACGCGCCCAAAGAAGACTTTTTCGAAATCGAAATGGCGGAATTAACCTAAAATGACAGGCTTAAACAGCTGTAATGAATACAGTTATCGGTGTATAGCTGCGCATTTGACTCGTAACAATACATCATTTAAGCCCTCAATTAATTACATCGTTTTCAATAGTTTCTTTTTTAGGTACTTCCGAATGGGACTATCCAGGAATAACAAGACTGCATAGGCGAGCAGAATCAATAAAATAGTCCCGACAATCGTGATAACGGTCAACTCGCTAATCGACGGCTTTTTTACTTCGATATAACTCAAAACGATCCACAAAAAAGGGTAGTGAATCATATACAAAGGGTACGAAATTTCACCCGAAAATCGGCAAAGCCCTGTCAGGGCTTTATTCAATCGTGCCCCTGCCCCCAAAGCTATTAGAAAAGGAAAGTAGACAATGACAACTCCGGAATCGACGAACCAATTGACGGGCTTCGAAAAAGGGATAAGAAAAGCCGCTAACAACAACAAGCCAACCGAAACAAAATCAAGACGAGTACTAATAATCCACTTGCAGCGGTACACGAGCATGCCTGCCAGAAAGGAATACAACGCTCTAATACCTCCACCCATGACGTTATCCCCGCCGAAGCCTACACCCAGGTAAGTCGATTTGCGCGCTTCATACACCAAGCAAAAAGCCGCTAGGATCGTTAAAGCCCATACTACTTTTGTGGGTAACCTGACCAAGATCAGGGCGTAAAGCAAGTTAGCAACGTACTCCCAGAACAACGACCAGGTAGGTGGATTTAAATGAAATAGGTTGAAGTAGCGTTCCCTTACCAGGGGATATGGAATCATCAGACAGGAAGCGACAAACATCGCGACGATTTTCTGGTCATAAAGTCGGTGAAGGTTACTGAACGGATCAAACAAAAAGGCGATCAAACCAATCACGGAACCAATGATAACCAGTGGATGCAAGCGAATTAGCCGAAGCTTTAGAAACGTAACAATGCCTATTTGCTGGAGCTTATCATCATAAACATAAGCGATGACAAAGCCGGACAAACAGAAAAAAAAGTCAACGGCAAGGTATGCGTGTGCAATGAAGCTATCGTGGTAGTCAGGCGCGATGAACTCCATAAAATGAAAGATGACTACGGCTACAGCGGCCACTCCCCGGAGACCGTCTAAAATGGCAAAGTGGTGTTTTGTCGTTAATGGATTCGCAATGGGTTTCGTTGAGTTCATTGCTACTAAAGACACCGGAGCCATACTATTACCTTATAGACTTGTTTTAACTGCTACCTGCCAGATAGCTATATCGTTCAGAAACAGGACTTACAATACTTAACCTACGGCGCATTTTGACTTGCATAACTTCGGTCTATGCTTACATCAAGTCACTGAGGACTAAAAAGAATGAGAAGGAGATGCATTGGTAGTAGCCCATTGACCGAACCGGAGTTCATTCAGTCAATGGGCTACGATAGTAAGCTGTTTTTTAACCTCACCAGGGGCAGCTGGCTGGTTCAGGAAAGTATTCTTCGCTGATAAATTTTCCGGTTGGGCCGTCCTGATCAATCAGGGCATATTTAGTGATGCGTTGGCCGGCTTGTTGCACTGTACTCGTACCTTGATGGTTGGTAAAATGAGTTTGTGTATAGCCAGGACAAACCGCGTTGACCCGAAACGGTGAATCACGCAATTCGTGGGCCAGGCTAACGGTGTACATGTTCAAAGCCGCTTTACTCGACTGATAAACTGCGTATCGGTTATCATTGCTTAAGTCAGCGGCAAGCGTGAGCGAGGCCAAGGCTGTACTTACATTAACAATGCGTGGTTCAGGCGATTGCTTCATCAGATCAATAAAGGCTTTTGTAACCCGTGCAACTCCAAATAAATTGGTTTCGAAAACAGCCTTGAACTGATCAATGAATGCTTGTAGCACTGCTTGGGGAAACCCGCCTGAAATACCAGCGTTGTTAACGAGTACGTCTAACGTCGCCGTTTTCTTTGCTAACTCTATGCGCGCGGTTTGAACCGACCGCTCATCGGTAACGTCTAGTTGAATGGCTTCCACGTTGCTGATACCGTCGGCATTTAGCTTTTCGACAGCCGCTAGACCATTCGCCAGCGTGCGGCTCCCTAAGTATACGAAATATCCATGCTGCGCGAGCTGTCTGGCGACCTCCAGACCGATACCCTTATTGGCTCCGGTTACTAGTGCTGTTTTCATTTTACTTATTTATCTATCAATGAGTTCAGCAAAAGTAGAGCACTCTACAGGAAGGGAGGGGGACAAATCGTGTTATCTATTGGACAAATCGCGCAAGTCGGCTAGAAATGTACTGACCGTTTTACCCGTCTTTTTTTTGAAGAGCCGGGAGAAATAAGCCGGATCGTTGAACCCTAATTCGTAGGCAATTTCTTTCACCGAACGAGGTGAATACTGAAGCTGACGTTGCGCTTCTACCATCAGTTGATTGATGACCCATTCTTTGGGTGACAGGCCAGAATATTCTTTAACTAGTGCGTATAGGCTGCTGGTTGTCAAGCCTAGTTGGTGAGCAATAGAATGCACGTCTGGCTGCTCGGTCAACTGTTTCTCGACGGCTAATTTAAACGCAACGTATTTCGTCCGTTTTGAGTCGGGCATGTAGCCTCTGCTTTCGTCATCAAAGTAGGCACCATTGAATTCGCTGAGCAGCGAGTTTAAATGCGCTAAAATAATATCCGTACTGATCGGCTTGGTGGATGCATGGAGTAGTTGAAACAACATGGACAGCAAAGCGCTAACCCGCTGTTTGGCAAGTGGGTCAAAGGAGATTACGCTAGCCTGTTTGGGGTTCGTCAGAAAAGGGTAAGCCCGTGGGAGTAAGGCCAATGTCTGTTCGTCAAAGCTAAACTTATATTGTTGATTGTTGTGATTGGGCGAATCGTGAACGAACGATTGATTGGGTAGACCAAATACAAGCTGGCTGCTGGAAACCGTTACTTCCTGCCGATCAACCTCAACCGTTTCCGTTCCCTGATCAAAGAACATGAAATAGTAATACGTTAATCTATGTGGCTGAAGCAACTTGTGTAAAGCCGCTTCGGGTAAGGCGATTGAACAGTTTTGGTTCACTGTAACCGCTAATTGGTCATGGTGTTTTATTTGATTAAGTAGTCCCTTGGTATCTTCCACGGCTCGCAATGTATTGGTTCGTCAGCTAATCTGACTAACTACACTTTTTGTAGTGACTGGAGAATGCAACGAAGACGCCAGACACATCTCCAATCGTTTGCCTGACACGTCCAGCCAACAATTGGTTCAGCTTGAAGCCGGGTGATTTTGTCTGATTCGTTCAAAACGCCTAATGACGCAGCTGTTATGAAGAATTAGTTGTCGCTACGAATGGCTCGATTAGGGGTAAGCTTTTTGGTTTCGCTTAATTCTCAATCCGGGGTAAGGTCCAGTCCTTGCGAATTGCCATGAGCCTGAATAGGGTAATCAAACCCGCTGACACGATCACGTTGAGCGTTGGGTCTAGGCCCAGGCTTGCGTTCAATTGGTAGAGGAGAGCACCGGTCAAACAGGGTGTAACGTAGAGCTGCCGATCTAAAATAAGGGGCAAGTCATTCACGAAGGTATCCCGAATCACACCGCCGAAAAGAGCCGTGATGATCCCCAATACTATGGCAGCCCAGCCGTTTACGCCCGAATGCAGCGCTTTTTGCATACCCAGAATCGTAAACAGGCCAAGACCAATTGTGTCGAAGAAGACTAAGGGCCGCCGAAAAGCACCACGCCACCAGGTGCGCCCGGCCACCGCAACAAGAACGCTTAGAAGAATGACGATCAAATAAGCCGGATCCCGTATCCAGGAAATCGGATAGGCACCCATGATGACGTCGCGAACCGTTCCTCCACCCACGGCTGTCAAAAAGCCTACAAAAAACAGGGCAACCAGATCATGGTAGATTTTCTTGCTCAGGGCGGAAAGTGCGCCCGAAATAGCAAAGACACTCGTCCCCGCCAGATCGATGATGTACCAAATTGTCATGAAGTAAAGCGTCGCTCAGAAGTGATTAAAGGCTTTCTGTTGGCGATCAATTCGCAAACTTACGTCAGATCGGTTTTATTCAATGCCTATGTTCATATAGAGCTGGCTAGATTCGGTTCGGGAGTATCGAACGGCTTTTTCTTGTCAAGGTTCATAAAACGGGAAATGGTAATTGTTGAGGTATTGAAGCGTCTGTAAAAAATGCTTTCGTTCCGCTGCCTCAAGATCCGCCAGTACGCTATGGTGGAGCTGACTCAAACCCTTCGCTATTATTTGTACCGTGTCGTGTCCCTTTGGTGTTAAGTTTAACCGCTTAGACCGCCTGTCCCGCTCATCGGCGAATTCATCAATTAGCCCTAACTTGATCAATCGACGTAGGATGTCCATACCAGTGGTCAACTCGGTAGCGTTGGCTACGCATACCTCTTTTTTGGTAGGTCTGTCCATCTCGTTGATCAGGGAAAGAAACAAAAACTCGTCTGGCCCGCTCATGCCCTGCTCTGCCATCATCGATTTGGTGTAAAATTTAACGTACCGGATTAGACGGCCCATAAAAAACCAGGATAGGAAATCTTCACTTTCCTGGAAGGCTTCCGACAGGCGCATTCCCGATTTCATCAAGGGCTCTGATTCCAGCTTTGTTGGGGTTTTTCGTAGCGGATCGGTATTCGTTAGCAACCAACTGGCAAACTCCCTAATACCCCCTTGTGGGTTCTCGTCCACAAAGCGTTCCCACTCCATTAATACCGGAACCGCGGATAGCTTAGGCATATTTATTTGATTTCCGTTGTAATATCATAACAAAGGTACAATATCGTTGTTTTGTATCTAATCAAAAGTAAACGCTGAATAATCCTCAAACAACTGAGGAAGCAGTTAACTCGAACGACGTGTAAACAAAATGGAAACGAAAAAACAGAAAGTTCTTATCGCTGGTGCTAGCATTGCCGGACCAACGCTAGCTTACTGGCTGCATAAATATGGATTTGAGGTTTCGGTTGTCGAACGATCACCGTCGCTTCGGCTGGGCGGGCAAAACATTGATGTTAACGGACCTGCCCGAAAAGTTGCCCGACTAATGGGCATTTTGGATCAGATAAAGGCTGCCAATACGGGTGAAATCGGAACGCAATGGGTAGACAAGGATAACCAGGTGACGGCTAGTTTTCCAAAAGAGGGAGCTAACAGCCTCACCCAAGAACTGGAAATTGTTCGGGGTGATCTGGTGAACATTCTTTATGAGATCACTAAAGAAAACGTAACGTACCGGTTCGACGATCAGATTACTCAACTGGCTCAGGATGATCATCAGGCCACGGTTACGTTTGCCAGCGGCCATACCGAAACGTACGATCTGGTAATTGCGGCAGATGGGATTCGTTCCAGGACGAGAACGTTGATGTTTGGCGACGAGTCTGTGTTCAACTATCTGGGCCTGTGCACTGCCTACCTGACAATTGCCAAAACGGAAACGGACACCAACTGGGCACGCTGGTACACAGCGGATGACTCACGTGTGCTGTTGCTGAGACCCGATAACGAGGGAACCACCCGTGCTTCCATCAATTTTCTTTTGCCGCAGGAAGAGTATGAAAAATTAGACAAGAATACTAAGAAAGCCATTCTGCTCAGTCGGCTGGCTGGTGCAGGCTGGGAAGCACCCCGCCTGGCCCAGGAAGTCGAAAAAAGCGACGATATCTACTTTGACGGCGTTGGTCAGATCAAAGCTCCCCGCTGGTCAACCGGTCGTTTTGCCATGGTTGGGGACGCAGCCTACTGCCCCGCACCCATAACGGGCAAAGGTACCACGCTGGCCTTTGTAGGGGCTTACGTACTGGCGGGCGAACTGGCCACCCATGAACGCTTCGAAGATGGGTTTGCCAGCTACGAACGTATTCTCCGACCTTACGTTGAGTCGGTTCAAAAACTGCCGCCCGGTATCCCTCGGATAGCTTATCCCAAAACAGCGCTGGGTGTATCAATCGTCAACACCGTAGTGGGAATCTTGGCGAGCGAGCCGGTCCAAAAGATCGCCAGCGTGTTTGGTAGCTCGGACCCGGAAGAGGAGGAACTGCTTAAAGACACACCGTTACCTAAATACGCTCTGTAAGCCTTGCCTGTATTTTGATTAACGGCCCATTCGTTTAGTAGCTGATAGCCACGTGCTGGCCCAGGAATGTGGGATTTTCTGCCTGATTTATCATAAAATCAGCTACGTCAGCGCGGGATATGCGGCCAACCTGCATGCCTTTATGCAGTGAGGATTGTACTCGGTAGTTTCCTGTGTGCGAGCCGTTGGTGAGTATACCCGGCTGAACGATTTCCCAGCGAATCAAACCCTTGGCCAGCATGACTTCCATTCTCGTTTTGTCGGTATACTGATCCCTGAGAAAAAAGCGGATAACTAGTTTCATGAACAACCCCAAATATCGCCTGCTTTCGCCTGTGCCGAAGCCGGTAATTACCAGCAGCGGGGCCTTGGATCGAGTCTCAGCGTACGCGGTAATAAGTGCCTGAGCGGTATCGGAGAACAAGGTCGTCCCTTTCTTTTTCTTGGTCCCTATGGTAACCAGAACCGCATCGGCGTCGATGATGAGTCCTTTAAGGTCAGCAACGGAGGTGGCACTGCCCTTTACTTTGGTGAGGGCTGGATGATCTGGAATGGGTGAGGTGTCCCGCGAAAGGGCAATCACCTGGTGTCCACTGGCCAGGGCTCTTTCGACGGTGAGCAGGCCAATGCCCGCAGAAGCACCGATGATGGCTATTGTCATGATTTAGAAAAGATTAGGTGAGAAATTACAAGTCCTTTACTAGGCTAGTCAACAGCGTTTTAGCTACGCTGGGAGCTGCTACCAGCAAACTATCGTCGCCCCATTGCCAAGCTTGACCAGTCGTGGTCAGCACGAGAGCGCCGGCTTCACGAGCGATAAGTAGCCCGGCCAGCCAGTTGAAGGTGTCCAGACCGGGCTGATAAAACAGATCGATGCGACCTGCTCCTACATTGGCCAGTTGCAACCCATGTGGACCGTAGTTGCGAACGATACCAACGTGATCGAGCAAGCGGGTTACAGCCGTGCCTACCTGCTGATTCAGGTTAGGAGCGAAGGCCGCTTCATCCTGGTGACCGTAATCGAATACCGCTACCATAACGGCGGGATCAGTTTTAGTGCTGGGATGGACAGGCTGGTTATTTAGATAGGCCCCCTTGCCCTGCTGAGCCCAGAACAGCTCGCCTTCCAGCGGAGCATACACCACTGACAAGTAAGGCTGTCCCTGACGGATCAGCACGAGGTTGATGGTCCAGCCCGGTAGGTGTTGCAAATACTGAATGGCTCCGTCCATCGCATCGCATAGCCAGTATTCGGGTAGATCAAGCGGCTGTTTTTGGCCCGCTTTGTCAAACTCATCACCGACGAACCAGGGTATGTCCGGATAAGCTGGCAACAGATTGGCTTTCAGACTAGACAGGCATTGTTCGTCCAGTTGATTTAAGCGATCCATGAGTGAATCCATGTCGGTTGGAATCGCTGTGTTTTTATAATGGAGGAGGAACGTATCGCCAATTTGCCGGACGGCTTCCAGAACAAGTGAAATATTTATGTTGGTTTGCATAACGAGTTTGATTTCGTTGCAAAACAAGCGTATAGACCGTAGTCCTATATAGCTCTGTTAGCGGAAAAGATGGTCCTAATCGCGGAACTGTTGTCGAAAGGCAAGTGGGGTGCTGCCCGTCCGTTTACGAAATAGTTTGTTGAAATAAATGGGGTCTTCATAGCCAAGTTGGTAACCAATTTCCTTGACAGTCAGATTCGTAAAATAAAGCAGTCGTTTGGCTTCCAGAATGGATCGTTGCTGAATCAGGCTCGAAGGCGAATGGCCCGTGATGGTTTTGACCACCTCGTTGAGATACGAAACGGAGACGGCTAGTTCGGCGGCATACTGAGCGGGTTGTTTCCAATTGGCATAGTGCTGTTCCAATAGCTGATGAAATGTCTGCTCAATCACAGTTACCCGTCGCTCTGGCTCTTTCACGCCTGTTGATTGATTTGTAAGCTGACCGGCTAGCAGACTCAGCAAGGCCGTCAGCAGACTGCGCAGGGTAATGTGGGTGTATGCATCGTGCGAACCCGTCTGAATGACCTCCAACAGCTGCAACAGTGTATGGCTACGATCCAGCAAAGGTTGTTGGGGGTGACTAACCACTGACCTGCGAAAGTAGCGGGTTAATACCTGCAAAAAATCACCATCAATCAATGAAGCATCAAAGCCAGCGGTCCAGCCTTGCATTCGTTTCGCTGCAAGCACGTTATGCACTTGCCCAGGTGTAATTAGCACCAGCGCGGGTGCTTTGACCTCCACCCGAGCGAAGTCAATGTTCAAGACCATCTCTCCCTCAGAAGCCAGCATAAAAAGATAATGGTCATCGCGGTGTGGCGTACCGATATCATGCCCCTCCTGACTAAAAGAGCCTTGCAACTTTTTGACAAACAGGCTTGCTCTGTTCTGCGGATCAAGGGTAAATTCTTGAATGGAAGACGATTGTGACAAGGATAACGTAAGATGAGTAAGTGTCAGGCAGCCGCAAAAGTACAGGCATTTTTAGATCTGACTATAAATTAATAAGCAGCCTACTAAAGCCCCCGATTCAATCAGGCACTTCAGAAGGCTGCTTTACAAATGAGTCTGGTTAAGCGGTTACCGTCGCGAGCTGTTTAACCAGCTGGATTTCGCTATTAACCTTCACCTCTTCGCCCAGCGCTAACCCGCCGGTTTCCAGGACGCCGTTGAAGTTAATGCCCCAATCGCTGCGGTTGATTTTACTAGTCACGGTAAAACCCGCTCGCTGACCACCCCAGGGGTCTTTCGTAACGCCACTGTACTCAACCGTCAATTTGACCGGTTTACTAGTCCCCTTCATGGTTAAATTCCCATAGACGTTAAAAGTATCGTCGGTTAGCTGCTCTACTTTTGTCGATGAAAACGTCAACTGGGGATAGGTTTCCGCATCGAAAAAATCGGAGTTACGCAAGTGGTGGTCGCGTTGCTCATTATTGGTGTGGATAGAAGCTATTTCGGCAGTCGCCCGAATCTGTGCCGTGCTGAAATTGTCGTTATCTGTTTCAACCGCTACCTGAAACTGCTGGAAAGAGCCTGAAATGTTGCTGATCATCAGATGTTTGATCTTGAAACCTAATTCGCTGTGTGTGGGGTCTAGGACCCATTTGGTAGTTGACATATGCTTGAAAATTATTGACTTGTCCGTACTGAGAAAGGATTTTGTTGATGGCCTAGGAGAAGCTTACCACAGCATCCGCTGCGAAGCCTCAACGGTGGCTATGTGATTCATTTTACCCTGCCTGTATTCCTGATAGAGCCGTCTGATGTCCTCCTGAGTATCGCCAATGAAGGGGCCGTGCGATACGATGGCATCACCTTGTGGCTCACCGGCGTACAGAATCAATCGGCTTCCGGATTCACCAGCGGTTAATTTCAGCTCGCTCGATGCTTCATCAGCGGATCTGTTCAGCCAACCGACCTGCTCCTGATGTATCTCTTGGGCCTGATCTCCTACTTGTAGACTGCCGTCAAGTACATACAAGAAAGCGGTATACGAAGCCGGAATGTGCTGCACGGTACTAGCTCCTGGCTGCAACCGGATATCGGCGATGATGAGTGGTACATAATTCTGAATTGGTGAAGTCAAGCCAGCCAACGAGCCACTGTAAACCCCTATGGTTACGCCGTTCTGCGCAAAAGTCGGTACCTTATCCAAAGAAAGATCCTGAACGCGCGGCTTAGCCCAGCGATCTTTTTTTGGTAGATTTAGCCACAATTGGAGCAGCCGCATGGATGCCTGGCGCTCAATGGTTTCCGTATGAATGATGCCACTACCGGCGGTCATAATCTGTAAATCACCATCGTGCAATCGGTGAGCCTCATCACCCATTTCGCCTTCCAGCAGTAAGGACACGGTCTCAAACCCGGCATGCGGATGCGGACCACCCACGGGTTGCTCATTTAGTTTGGTAAGCTGATCGTCCATTAGTACAATGAACGGATCACTTTGGATGTAATCAACCTGAATGACCGGCCTAGCAACATGGCCATCGCCCAAAAAACCCTGTTGAACAGGTGGGGTATATACGTTGACAAGTTTTCTATGAAGATTCATTGCCGATTTCATTTTAGTCAGGTCATAAATTTTGCCCTGATTGATGATGCAAATTTACTTCATACACTATACTTTTGTAAGTACTATACCAGAGTATAGCGCTATACTCTGGTATAGTACTTACGGAAACAGGGTTTTGTCAATCGTCTAGTTTGGTAAGATGGAAATAGGTGAATTGAAACATGAAGAATGCGTCAGCACGTTGCGTCCCGTACGGGATGCGCTGGACGTATTAAACGGCAAATGGAAGTTGCCCATTATCGTTGCCTTGACCTTTGGAGAGAAGCGCTTTGGCGAAATTGCGAAAGAAGTTCATGGCATCACCGACCGAATGCTATCTAAAGAATTACGGGATATGGAAGTGAATGGGCTGGTGAAACGGACTGTCTACGACACCTATCCCGTTAAAGTGACTTATGCGTTGACACCTCATAGCAAAACCTTGGGCGGAGTTATAGAATCCTTACGCAGCTGGGGTGAACTTCATCGGCGCAAAATCCTCTCCGGTGAAGAGTAAACAAACGAGTACAAAATAGTCCTATCTGTTTTCCTCTTTTATACTGGCTACGTAGCAGAGCCGTATAGTGGATCAAGATAAGGCATGATGTAAGTCTTGTCTATCCAGCTCGCCCAGAGCGAACGGGCTTGATGGTACATTTCACGCTGACTTAAACTTTCTTCGGGCTCCCCACTCAAAAAACCGATAGGACATGAACTGGAGCAATGGTAATAGCTTTGCCTCGCTGCCAACATGATAACTGAATCGGGGGCGACTGGCCTGAATTACTTTTAACGTAACCTCTGCAACAGGTTCAGGGGTGGGCGCCTTTTGAATGGACTTTGCGAAAATCCGCAACGCGTTCTTTTGACTTACCTCGTAGTCGGGAATGGTAGAGCGGGCTGGCTCATTGGTCTGCTCCAGGTTAGTTTTGAAAAAACCTGGCTCAATAACAGAAACATCGATGTTGAAGGGCGCTACTTCAAAACGAAGCGACTTGAAAAAACCTTCAATCGCGTGTTTAGAGGCAGCGTAATAACTTTGAAACGGAACCCCGATCAAACCGGCTACTGATCCAATCGTAATAATGCGGCCCTTTCGCTGTTGCCTCATTCGTGGCAAAATAGCTCTGGTCAGCATAACCGTTCCCCAAAAATTAGCGTCTAGCTGCTGACGTGCCTCATCAAGGCTTGTTCCTTCAGCACTGCCACTGACGAGCATACCGGCATTATTAATCAACACATCAATAACGGGCGAACGGGCAGAAAAAGCCGCTACGCAACGGTTAACTGACTCTTCGGAGGTGATGTCAAGCGGTAAGAGGGGAAAGGGTAACTTTTGCTGGTACTTCTCCGGAAAGCGGCTGGTTCCAAAAACCTTAAAACCACGTTCATGCAGTTTTGTGGCGATAGTTAAGCCAATACCAGAAGTTGCTCCTGTGACTAGTACCGAAAGCATAAGCGAGGCATTTGTTTTTATGAAAGTAGTACATTTTCTAAGAGAGAATGTTCAAACGGTCAATCCTGTAGTTGGGGGCATGTACATAGTACCAGCGTTGGACTTACTATATTTTAAGCTACCCATCATTTGCCAATATGTACCGAGTATTACAATTTCCTGCAAAAAACCGGTAATTGAATCGATGCCGAATTCGATGCTAGCCCTATTAGCTATTTGGTGACTATTTTGTGTAGTTGACAATAGGTGTCCCGAATATGATAGCATTTGACTCAAATTCGATAAATATATTTCCTAGAATAATCGATTTTTGTCCATAACGACGAAGTAAGTAGTTGAATGAGTATCTTCTGAGCTAAGTATCTGGACCTTAATTAGTAATTGATTGAAAATGGCTTGCCGATGCGGTAAGTGTCAAATTGTAGGTGTATCTATTTTTCTCTATACTATATGCGCTACATACGTTTACTATTTATCGCAACTGCTCTTTTATACGGTGCAGCAGGTTGCCAAGTCTTCAAGGATCATATTAGTCCATCGCCTGTCACTCAGGTAGCGTCTGGTCTAGTCAGCCCGCTGGGTCTGGAGGCAGATAGCCAGGGTCAATTGTGGGTTACTGAAGCTG